>CAWBYB010000009.1:0-469119 GCA_963792865.1 uncultured beta proteobacterium | reverse complement strand
TCGTGCTCGGGATGATCGTGGTTGCCACGCTGTGCATTCCCGCCGCGCGCGAACCACAGGGCGCTGCGGCACGACCGGGAGCCGCCACGGCGTCGCAGCGATAGAGCAGCATCCCCCGGGCGCTCGCGTTACGCTCGGCTGGTGCGTCTCGTGGTTGCCCGCTGCTCCGTGGATTACGCCGGACGACTCAGCGCGCACCTGCCCCTCGCGACCCGGTTGCTGGTGCTGAAGAACGACGGCAGCGTTCTGGTGCACTCCGACTCGTTGAGCTACAAGCCGCTCAACTGGATGAGCCCGCCGGCGGTGTTCACCGTCGACGAGGTCGACGAGGAACGCGCCGCCGCCGGGGTCACCGCGCTGTGGCGGGTCACCCATGCGAAGACCGCCGACCTGCTGGTGATCTCGATCCACGAGATTCTGCACGACACGCAACACGACCTCGGCGTCGACCCGGGTCTGCAGAAAGACGGCGTCGAAGCCGACCTACAGCGCCTCCTGGCCGAGCAGATCGAGTTGCTCGGCGAGGGCTACACCCTGGTGCGGCGCGAGTTCATGACGGCGATCGGGCCGGTCGACATCCTGGCTCGGGATGCGGCGGCGGCCTCGGTGGCTGTCGAGATCAAGCGGCGAGGCGACATCGACGGGGTCGAGCAGTTGACCCGGTACCTCGAGCTGATGAACCGTGACCCCGCTCTCGCACCGGTCACCGGCGTGTTCGCGGCGCAAGAGATCAAACCGCAGGCGCGCACGCTCGCGACCGACCGCGGCATCCGCTGCCTGCTGCTGGATTACGACGCCATGCGCGGGCTCGACCGGTCGGAGAACCGGCTGTTCTGAGTCGCGGCCGCAGATTGCGGAGTTTGAAGCAGATTCGGCCGTTCAAACGGCGCCAGATGCTTCAATCCACCGCAAAGTCAGCGGGAGCCGTTGGTGAACGCATTGAAGATGATCGAGATCACGCCGAGCACGATCTGGATGGCGACCAGCAGCAACGGCAGCTTGAGCGCATCGAGGGTGCGTTCGCGGCGGTAGATCAGCACGTAGACGATGATCACCAGCAGGAACAGCACCCCGAGCGAACCAAAACTCCAGCCGAGGATCGGACCCAGGTAGGCAAGACCGGCGCCCGTGTCCTTGATGCCGTCGGGGTTGGTGCTGTCGAGGATTCCCTCGACGATGCGCGAAACGGTCACCGGGACGGCGAACACCACCGACGAAAGCACGACGGCGATGGTGAACAGCAGACTGGTCGACGAGCCGCGCGGCATGACCTTCGCCACCGGCTTCTCGGTCTTATCGGGCTTGGCCGGATTGGCGGCGGCACCGGCAGAGGACTGGGGGCGGCCGCGGCCGGGGTGCTCTCGCTCATGCCGCCTAGGCTAGTCGCGATGTCCCGCCCCTACACCGCCGTGCTGTTCGACCTCGACGGCACGATCGTCGACTCCGCTCCCGGCATCACCGCGACGCTCGCCGCCACGTTCGAGCGCATGAGCCTGCCCGTGCCCACGCCCGCAGAGCTGCTCGCCTATGTCGGCCCACCCATCCTGGACTCGTTTCGTGACCTGGCCGGCCTCGACGAAGAAACCTCCGACCGTGCCCTCGACATCTACCGGGGCCTGTACCTGGCAAGCGGAGTGTTCGACGCGACCGTCTACCCGGGTGTCGCCGCCGTGCTGCAGGCGATCCACGCGGCCGGGTTCGCCGATGTCGCTGGCGACCTCCAAGCCCGAGAAGCCCGCGACCCTGGTGCTGCAGCACTTCGACCTGGTGCGGTACTTCGATGAATTGACCGGCGCCAGCGAAGACGAGACGCGCAGCAAGAAGGCGGATGTGATCGCCGAGGCGCTGCGCCGGTTGCGTGTCGGACGATGCCGATCTTTCCCGCCGGTCATGATCGGCGACCGCATCCACGACATCGAGGGCGCCGCGGCCAACGGCATCCCGGCGATCTACGTGACCTGGGGCTACGGCGCTCCCGCGGAGGCGGCGGGCGCCTTCGCGGTGGCCGACGACGCCGAACAGCTGCAGGGTCTGCTGGGCCTCTAGCGGTCCGGGGCTAGCGGGCGAGGCGCTCGACCGCGCCGTCGAAGATGCCCGGGTGCGGCTTTCGCTATCGGCACGATCGCGGGTCGCAGGGGCGAGGTCGCGAGCCGCACGACCGCGCCCGTCAGTCGGCGGAAGTCACGCGTGACGCGCTTCCACTCCTTCTCATAGCCGCAAGGGGTCATCGCTCTGCGTGGCGGCGACCGCAGCGCGAGCCTGATCCAGTCCGATGCGGATCCCCTCCCCGGTCAGCGCGTCGACATAGCCGGATGCGTCACCGAGCAGCATCGTGCGTCCCGCCACGCGCGCACGTGTCCTCTGCCGAAACGGGCCCGCACCGCGCAACTCGCTCGCCGGATTTGCGCACGGCACGCCGCGCGGCGAGTTGCGGTGCCGCCGCCAGCGCGGCATCGAAGTGCGCGCCCTGCCGCGCCAGCAGCGCCAATCCCGACCATGCCATCAGCGGTCGGCGTGACGTAGAGCTCGCCGGCGCGGGTCCAGTGCACTTCGATGAGATCCGACCACGGTTCGATGCGGTAGTGCCGACGCTGACCGTATCGGCGTCGCGCGGCGGGGGCGGGGATCGCAAGCTCCACCTCGCGCGCCACGTGCGAGTGCAGCCCGTCGGCGGCAAGCAGCCAGTCGGCGTGGAATCCGGCCGACGTCGACGCCGACCCTGTCCTGCACGATCGTCTCGACGCGGCCCCGCACGAACCGGGCACCCAGTTCTTCCGCCCGGTCATGCAGAGCCGCATGCAGCGTGGTGCGCCGCACACCCAGCCCGTTGCCCGCGATGAACCGGTACGACGGCGTTGCGCCGCTCGTCACGGTAGTCGACCCCGCGAAGCGGAAAACCTCGCGGGTGTACGCCGAGCCGTTCGAGCGCGGGGATCGCGCCCGGCATCAACCCCTCGCCGCAGGCTTTGTCGATCGGGCCGACCGCGCGGTTCGACGACCACGACGTCGAGCCCGGCAAGGCGCGCCTCGATGGCGGCGGCCAGCCCGACCGGACCGCCGCCGGCGACGAGCATTTGCGTCTCGACGGCCCATCAGCGCACCGCCGCCTGCAGCGCGCGGTCTTCCGCCGGAATCCGAAAACCGATCAACAGTACGGCGTTGAGGATCGCGAAGACCGCGGCGGTGATCCAGGCGGTGTGCACGAGCGGGATGGCCAGGCCCTCGATGACGACCAGGACGTAGTTGGGATGCGGCAGGCGCTGCCAGCGGTACGGCCCGCGCCGAGAGAGCTGGCAGCGCCCGGGACGACGATGATGCGGGTGTTCCACTGCGTGCCCGAGCGAGCGGATGATCCAGACCCGACCGACCTGGCAGAGCATCGCGACCGCGAACATCGGCCAGCCCAGCAGCGCGATGAACGGCCGGCCGAGCAGCCACACCTCGGCGAGCGCGCCGACCAGCAGCCCGGTGTGCAGCGCGACCATCGCGGGAAAGTGCCCACGGCCGCTCTCGACTCCTCCGCGGGCGAACGCCCAGGCCGCGTTCCGGCGCGAGGTGAACAGCTCGACGATCCGCTCGGCACCGGTGAGCAGGATGAACACGGTGAACAGCACGACGCTGAGCGTCGGGGCGTCATGCTCAGGCCGCCCACCGCAGCAGCACGTACTCGCTGGTGACCCCGGGCCGAGCGCGAACAGCACGCCGTGGGTGCCCTCGGGTTGTATCGAGCATGTCCGACGAGCACGTGCAGCACCGACGACGACGACAGGTTGCCGACCGCATCCAGCGACCGCCAGCTGGCCTCGAGGTCGCTGCGCTCGAGGTGCAGCCCACGCTCGAACGCCTCGAGCACACGGGGGCCGCCCGGATGCGCAACCCAGGCCCCGACATCGTCCGACGGCCGAGTCCGTGATCGGCCAGCAGGCCGTCGACGTCGTGTTCGATGTTGGCGTCGATGGTGTCCGAGACCGCGGCGGTCAGCACGATGCGGAATCCGGTCCCGCCGATGTCCCAGCCGATCACGCTTTCGCTGTCGGGGTAGAGCTCGGCGCGAGTTCCCAGGATTTCGGGCCCGGGCAGCCCGAGCTCGGCGGCACGGCGTCGCGCCGGCGACGACGACCGCGGCGGCGCCGTCGCCGAACAGGCCGCTAGCGACGAAGTTGGCGACCGAGTCATCGCCGCGCTGCAGGGTCAGCGAACACAGTTCGACCGACACCAGCACCGCGATTTCGTCGGGGTGCCCGAGCAGGTAGTCGTGGATGCGCGCCAGCCCCGCGGCCCCTGCGACGCATCCGAGCCCGAACGACGGCATCCGCTTGATGTCGCCGCGCAGGCCCAGCACGGGCACGAGGCGCGCGTCGATCGAGGGAGCCGCGATGCCGGTGACCGAGGTGAACAGCAGATAGTCGACGTCGGTCGGCCTCGAGCCCGGCCGCGCAGAGCGCGGCGGCGACGGCGCGGGCGGCGAGCGCGGTGCCCTCGCCGATCCAGATGTCGTTGGCGGCGCCGAAGTCGCCCAGGTCGCGGTAGCGCTCGAGCGGAAGCACGGTGTGCCGCGTGCCGATGCCGCTGGCGGCGTGAAAACGCTCGAGCACGGCCCGCCGCTTCGCGTCCGAGGTGATCAGCTCGCTCAGTTCGGCGGTGATCTCGCTCTGGGTGTACGCGAACTCGGGCAGCGCGGGGGCGACCGCCAGATTCGCGACATGCCGGACGGTATCAGGTCCCCGGCACGGTGGGCCGGCTCGTCCGGGCCGATGTACTCAGACAACGGTCGGATCAGGGCGTTGGCTTCGAGTTGCTCGATCACGTGGGCGGTCCACCCCGTCACCCGCGACGCCACGAACAGCGGGGTGAAGATCTCGGTGTCGAACCCGATCAGGTGATAGGCCGGACCGCTCGGGTAGTCGAGGTTCGGCTTGATGTTTTTCGTGCTCACCATCGCCGTCTCGAGCGCGTCGTACAGCGCGGCCAGGTCCTGCGCGCCATACTGCTCGACGAGGGTGTCGAGCGCCTTCTTCATGGTCGGGCACCCGCGAATCGCCGTTCTTGTAGACCCGGTGGCCGAAGCCCATGATCTTGCGCTTCTCGGCGAGCGCCGTCGTGAGCCAGCCGGCCGCCTTGTCGGCGCTGCCGATCTCGTCGAAGACGTGCATCACCGCTTCGTTCGCACCGCCGTGCAGCGGACCCTTGAGCGCGCCGATCGCCGCCGACGACGGCCGAGTAGATGTCGGCCAGCGTGCTGGTGACCACACGAGCGGTGAACGTCGACGCATTGAACGAGTGCTCGGCGTACAGGATCATCGACACGTCGAACGCGCTGACGACCACCAGGTCGGGCACCTCGCCGAAGGTCATGTGCAGGAAGTTGGCGCTGTAGCCCAGGTCGTCGCGCGGCGGCACGACGTCTTCGCCGCGCAACCGACGCTGCGTGTAGGCAATGATCGCGGGCAGCTTGGCGAACAGGCGCTTGGCCTTGTCGAGGTTCTCGTCCCGCCGCATGTGGGGCGTCTCGGGGTCGCTCGCTCCGATCACGCTCACCGCCGTGCGCACCACATCCATCGGGTGCGCGGTCAGCGGCAGCTGTCGATGACGTGCTTGACGTGGTGATCGAGGTCGCGGTGCGCGCGTTCGAACTGCTCGAACTGGGCCAATTGCGCGTGCGTCGGCAACTCGCCGTACCAGAGCAGGTAGGCAACTTCCTCGAACGAGCACCTGTCGGCAAGTTCCTGAACGGGGTACCCGCGATACAGCAGCGAGTTGGTCTCGGGGTTCACCTTCGAGACCGACGTGGTGTCGACGACGACTCCGGCAAGGCCCTTTTTGATGTCGCTGCTCGTTCGTCACCGCTGCTCATGCGCCGCTCCTGTTGTTGTCAAGATCGAACGTATAGATGCCCGCATCGAATGCGGAATACCCCTCGTAGTCGATCAACTCGTACAGGTCGGCGCGGGTCTGCATCTGCGGCACCTCGCGGACCAGTGAACCCTCGCGCCAACAGCGCATCAAGGCCTCGGGAGGCTGCGCCCATGGCCAGGCGCAACAGCGACACCGGGTAGATCACGATGTTCACGCCGACGTCGGCGAGCTGGCGCGTGGTGAACAGTTCGCTCTTTCCAAACTCGGTCATGTTGGCCAAAATCGGCACGCTCACCGCATCCCGGATCGCGCCTGGGCATCTCGAGCATCGTCGTGCCGTGGGCCACGCTGCTCGTTTCGGTGGCCCTCTACATCGTCGTTCCGGTGGTCATCTCGCAGGCGATCCGCCACGCGCTGCTCGCCCGCGGCGCGGCCGCCTTCGAGGCCGCGATGGCGACGATCGGCCCCTGGTCGACCGCCGCGCTGCTGGCGACCCTGGTGCTCCTGTTCGCGTTCCAGGGCGAGGCGATCATCGCCCAGCCGCTCGTGATCGCGCTCCTCGCCGTTCCGATCCTGGTCCAGGTGCTGATCAATTCGGCGCTCGCGTACTGGCTCAACCGGAAACTCGGCGAGCGCCACTCCATCGCCGGGCCGTCCGCGCTCATCGGCGCCAGCAACTTCTTCGAGCTCGCGGTGGCGGCGGCGATCAGCCTGTTCGGCTTCGAGTCGGGCGCCGCCCTGGCGACGGTGGTCGGCGTGCTGATCGAGGTGCCGGTGATGCTGCTGGTGGTGCGCGTGGTGAACTCGACGCGCGGCTGGTACGAGGCGGGCGACGGCCGGCTCTCCCAGGCGGCGCGATGAGCCGGGCCGCGCCCAGCTGCACCCTGGAAGCGTGGCGCCGACATAGCGCCGAGATCAAGGGCTACCTGGCCCATCGGCTCTCGGACCGGAACGCGGCGGAAGACTTGGTGCAGGAAGTCTTTCTGAGGGCCCTGCGCCAGGGCGCGGAATTCTGCGCGATCGGCGAGCCGCGGGCCTGGCTGTTCCAGGTCGCGCGCAACGCACTCGTCGATCACGTGCGCGCGCAGCGCAATACCGTGCCCCTGCCGGACGACCTGGCCGACGAGAAGGAATCCGCCGCGCCCGTCGACGAGCTTGCCGGATGCCTGGAACGATCGCTGGCCGCGCTATCGCCGGTCGACCGCGACGTGATCCGCCGCTGCGATCTCGAGGGCATGAAGCTGCAGTCCTACGCCAGGGCCCACGGCCTCACGCTTCCCGCCGTCAAGTCGCGCATCCAGCGCGCCCGCCGGCGCATGCGCGCAATCCTCGTGTGCAACTGCCAGGTGCGCTTCGACCCCGCCGGCCTGGTGTGCTGCCACGTGCCGCGGCCGGCCGCCTGACGCTTCAGCCGCAACATCCCGTTTTCGCGCCGCCCTTGCAGCAGCCTGCGGGCGCCGCCGTCGCGCTCGCCGACGCCCCGTTGCGCATCCATTCCTCGGCCTTCGCGCGCGAGGGGATGCCGCCCGCATGGACGACCTTGCCGTCGATCACCACGCCGGGGGTGGCGAGGATGCCGCTGCCCACGATCTCCCGCATGTCCTCGACCTTGGTGAGCGAGATGGCCACGTTGCTGTCCCGCGCGACCTGCTCGAGCAGCGCGTAGGTCGCGCGGCAGTTGGCGCAGCCGGGTCCGAGTACCTTGATGTCCATCGAGTCTCTCCTTGCGTTGCGTACGAATGGTGGAAGGGGCCGTGATTCGCGTCACAGCACCGCGTTGAACACATAGCCGACGACGAGGATGCCCGTCGCGACGATGCCCACAAAGGTGGCGACGAGGCGCGGCTTGAGCACCTTGCGCAGGATCACCATCTCCGGCGCGGAAAGCGCGATCACGCTCATCATGAAGGCGAGCACCGTGCCCAGGGCCGCTCCCTTGGCGAGCAGCGCCTGCACGATGGGAATGATGCCGGCGGCGTTGGAGTACATCGGCACGCCGATCGCCACGGCGAGCGGCACCGACCACCAGGCCTCCCGGCCCATGATGCGGGCCATGAAATCTTCCGGGACCCAGCCGTGGATGCCCGCGCCGATCGCGATGCCGGCCAGGACGTAGGGCCAGACCTTGCCCACGATCTCGCGCACGCTCGCGAAGCCGGCGTCGATACGCTCGCCCAGCGCGACCGCGCCGCCGCCCACGACCGCATGCACGCGCGGCATCTCGCGCACCCAATCCTCGAGGTAGCGCTCCATGCCCAGCCGCCCGATGGTCCACCCCGCGACGATCGCCACGGAAAGCCCGAGGCCGACATAGAGAAGCGCGATCTTCCAGCCGAAGAGGCCAAGGAGCAGCGCGAGCGCCACTTCGTTCACCATCGGCGCCGAGATGAGGAAGGAGAAGGTCACGCCGAGCGGCACGCCCGCCTGCACGAAGCCGATGAAGAGCGGCACCGCCGAGCAGGAGCAGAACGGCGTGACGATGCCCAGGCCCGCCGCCATGACGTTGGCGGCGCCCTCGGCACGCCCCGCGAGCAGCGCCCGCGTGCGCTCCGGCGTGAAGTAGGAATTGACCATCCCCATCGCGAACACCACGCCCGCGAGCAGGAGGAGGACTTTCGGCGCGTCGTAGAAGAAGAACTGCAGGGCGTCGCCCAGCCGGCTTCCCCGGTCGACCGGCAGGGCACCCACCAGCGCCTCGGCGGCGGGGGCGAGCGCCCGGTACAGCGCAAGCCAAGCGAGCGCGCCGAGCAGCAGGAAGGCGCGTGGATGGCGGCGAGGCAGCGTCATGTCGAGGTCCATCAGGTTCGCGCTCCCGGATGCGGACGGCCGAAACCCGTCCATGACCTGAAGACGTACGGGGACGCAAAAGGATGCATCCCCATCGCGGCGGCGACGCGATCCATGCGAATCCCGGCGGGCGGCCGCGCGATGCGCGCATGTTGCGCGGCCTGCCGCGGCCGCGACTACTCCTTCATAATCCGGCCGACCACGCAACGGGAGCGCGCGTTCGAGCTTCGAATGAGGCCACGGCATCTTTTTGATTTTCCCCTCGGAGCCGACGCGCGTCGGGCGCTGTGCTTCGGAGCGCCGCGACAGGTCCTGTGCGCCGATTCCCCGGCCGACGTGAGAGCGACCATTCGCGCCGCGGAGCGGTGCGCGCGAGACGGCGCCTGGGTCGCGGGATTCGTCTCATACGAGGCCGCTCCGGCGTTCGATCCCGCCCACCGCGTGCACCCTTCCGGCGGGTTTCCACTCGCGTGGTTCGGCGTATTCGACCAGCCGCTGTCGGATCCGCAGCTTCCCGGCGGTCCCGCGCACGCGCACGAGCACGAGCACTGGACCCTGGCCTGCGGCCGCCCGGAATACGACCAGGGTGTCGCGGCCATCCTGGGCGCGATCTCCCGTGGCGACGTCTACCAGGTCAACTACACGTCCCGGCTCCTGTCGGGCTTCGCCGGCGACGACCTGGCCTGGTTCCTCCAGCTGCGCGAGGCGCAGGCGAGCGACTATTGCGCCTACTTGGACCTCGGGCGCTACCGGATCCTGTCCGCGTCCCCGGAGCTCTTCTTCCGCCGCGACGGCGATCGCCTGACGACGCGGCCGATGAAAGGCACCGCGCCGCGCGGGCGGTGGCCCGAGGAAGACGCCGAGCGCGCGGCCTGGCTCGCAGCTTCCGAGAAGAACCGCGCCGAGAACCTGATGATCGTGGACCTGCTGCGCAACGACCTGTCGCGCGTCTCGCTGCCGCATTCGGTGCGCGTGGAGCGGCCGTTCTCGGTGGAGCGTTATCCCACGGTCCTGCAGATGACCTCCACGGTCACCGGCACGGCGCGCCCCGGGATCGGCCTGGACGATGTCTTCGCGGCGCTCTTTCCCTGCGGCTCCGTCACCGGCGCGCCGAAGATCAAGGCGATGGAGATCATATCGAGCGTCGAGCGCGCGCCGCGGCAGATCTATTGCGGCTCGATCGGCGTCATCGCTCCCGGGGGCGACGCGGTCTTCAACGTGGCGATCCGCACCGTCCTGCTCGATCGCGAGACGGGGGATGCCACTTGCGGGGTGGGCGGCGGCGTGGTCTGGGAGTCGACCGCGGGCGGGGAATACGACGAGCTCCTGCTCAAGTCCCGATTCCTCGCGCGGCGAGCGGAGCCGTTTCGCCTGTTCGAGACCATGCGCCTCGAGGACGGCCGCTACTGGCTGCTCGAACGTCATCTCCTCAGGTTGTCGCGCTCGGCCGCCTACTTCGACTATCGCTACGATGATCCGGCATGCCGGGAGCTGCTCTCGCGGCACGCAGCCCGGCACCCGGCGGGCAGGCTGCGCGTGAGGCTCATGCTGTCCCGCGGCGGCGAGCTCGGGATCGAAACCGCCGCGTTCCCCGCGGCCGTGAGCGAGCCGGCGCCGTTCGCCCTCGCGGATGCGCCGGTGTCCAGCGCCGATCCGTTCCTGTTCCACAAGACGACCGCGCGCTCGGTCTACGAGCGGGCGAAAGCGTCGCGGCCCGGGGCGTTCGATGTCCTGCTCTGGAACGAGTCCGGAGAGCTCACCGAATTCACGCGCGGCAATGTCGTCGTCGAGATCGACGGGCGGCGGATCACCCCGCGGCGGTCGTGCGGCTTGCTCGACGGGACCCTGCGCCGCGAGCTGCTCGAAAGCGGGGCAATAGAGGAGGGAACCGTCCGGCGCGAGGACCTCCCGCGCGCGACGCGGATATGGTTCATCAACGGATTGCGCGGCGAGGTACTGGTGCGGCCCGTGCCGCACGACGGCTAGCGCCCCGGCGCCGCGCGCAGGTCAGTCGCTCGTAGCCGCCCCGAACCGGCGCTCGGCATCCAGCATCAGGGGAGGAAGCCCCGCGATGTTGCCGCCCGTCCTGCGAGCCGCGTTTTCCCGCTCCAGCGTGGCCAGCAGCGTCATGGGTCCCGAGCGGATCGCGCCGGTCGGGCAGATCTCCTCGCAGGCACGCGGCATGTCGAGCGGCCGGTCCTTGCCGGGCGTCTGGCAGAAGTTGCACTTCTCCATCTTGCCGGCGATCGCCGAGAGCTGGGGCGCGCCGAAGGGGCACGCCCAGGCGCAGAAGCCGCAGCCGATGCATTTGTTCTGGTCGACCGTCACGATCCCGTTCTCCGCGCTCTTGCTGATCGCGGATACGGGGCACGCCGAGCGGCACGGAGCGTCGCCGCAGTGCATGCAGGCCATCGAGACGTTCATGGCCTTCACCGCCGGGAACGTCCCGGTCTCGATCTTCACCACCTCGCGCCAGCGCGGACCGATCTCGACTTCGTTCCAGGTCTTGCACGCGATCTCGCAGGCGTGGCATTTCACGCAGCGCTCGTGATCGAAATAGAAGCCGTGTTGCACGTTGTCCTCCTGTGATCGCGGGAGTCCGCGGACCGTCAGCGCTCGGCCGGACGCACCCGGACCTTGCATTCGTTGTAGCAATTGGCCCCGGTGATCGGGCTGGTGTGGGTGTCCATCAGGTTGTTCGAGTGCGCGCCCTTGCCCTTGGCGACCGAGCCCATCGCCCAATGGCCGAAGCCGTGGCCGTGGCGCACGCTGATGCAGCCCGGGCACCAGCCCCTCCACGACCTTCGCCTTGATGCGGATGTGGTCCTTCGGCGACTCGACGATCGCGTAGGCGCCGTCCACGATCCCGTACTTCTGCGCGTCGACGCGGTTGATCTCCACCCAGTTCTCGCCGCAGATCTCCATCAGGAGCGGATTGTTCTGGGTCACGATGTTGCAGTGCATGCTGAGCTTCGAATGCGTGAGCTGCAGCGGATAATCGCGCGTCGGGGACGACGCTGCGCTCGGACGAAGACCGGGTAGGGATCGAACCCGGCGTCGGCATAGGCCTGGGAGCGGATCTCCACCTTGCCCGAGGGGGTCGCCAGGCCCTCGGGCACCCGGTTGTAGCGCACCGGTCCCGCCCAGAAGCCCTTGCGCTTGAGCTCCTCGAGGGACATGGGGATGTCCTTCATCACGAGCTCGCCCCAGTCCTCCCACTTCTCGTAGGGAAAGTACTGCGCCCAGCCCATCTTCGCGGCGATGCCCCTTCACGATCTCGTACAAGCGGCTTGGCCTCGCCGACGGGCGCCACCGCGGGCTGGCAGAGCACCACCTCCGGGCCCAGCCACATCCCGTTGCGAATCTCGGCGTGCTCGTAGAACGAGGTTTCCGGCAGGACGATGTCGCACTCGAGCGCGGTCTCGCTCATGAAGAGCTCGATCGCCACGCCCAGCTCGAGGTGGCGGAACATCTCCTGCACGCGGTCGCGGTTCGGGTCGCTCATCACCGGGTTGGTGGACTGCACGAACAGCCCCTTCACCGGATACGGCTTGCCGTCGATCACCGCGTCGGGAAGGCGCGAGTTCGGCAGGTCCGGGCGCGAGCGGGTAGCCCATCGCGATGTGCAGCGGCGGCTTGCCCGGCTTCGCCTTGGCCGCGTCGGGGATGTACGACCGGCGCGGCCAGCGGCGCCCAGTCCTTCAGGTTCAGGTTGCCCGGCTTGTCCACCTCGCCACAGAGGGCGTTGAGGATGTAGCAGGCGCGCGCCGCGTCGGCGCCGTTCGTGTAGTAGCCCGAGCCCTTGAAGATCGCGGACATCGAAGGCTTGGTCCGGGCGAATTCGCGCGCGAGCCGGGTGATGGTGTCCGCGGCGATGCCGCAGATGCGCCTCGGCCCACGCCGGCGTGTAGCCCTTCTCGCGCAGATGGTCGCGGAAGCCGTCGAAGCCCTCGCAGTAGCGCGACACGAAGTCGCGGTCGTAGAGGTCCTCGTCGATGATCACGCGGCACATCGCGAGCGCCATCGCGCCGTCGGTTCCCGGGCGTATCGGGACCCACTCGTTCGCCTTCTGCGCCGTCTCCGTGAAGTTCGGGTCGACCACGACCAGGCGCGCGCCCTTCTTCTTGGCCTCGATCAGCGCGCGGCTCTCCCAGAGGCCCTGGTTGGCGCCCAGGTTGTTCATGCCCCAGAGCATCACGTAGCGCGAATTCGCGAAGTCGTGCATCGGGAACACGTGCCCGAAGAGGGTGAGGCAGGCCGCGCGGCGATCCTGCTCGCAGCCCGAGGTGTGGGTGT
Source organism: uncultured beta proteobacterium (assembly GCA_963792865.1). Classification (GTDB taxonomy): domain Bacteria; phylum Pseudomonadota; class Gammaproteobacteria; order Burkholderiales; family Usitatibacteraceae; genus Usitatibacter. Next base: position 456,180 of record CAWBYB010000009.1, on the reverse strand, counting down.
AGTTGTTGGGCGAGCCGTAGAGATCGCCCAGCAGGTGGCGGAAGAAGACGGTGTTGGGATCGTGGTGGCAGGTGTAGGCAACGGCCTCCGGTCCCCACTTGCTCGCGGATCGACTTCAGCTTGTCCGCGACGAACGTGAACGCCTCGTCCCAGGAAATGCGCTTGAACTGTCCCGGCTGGCCCTTGGGATTGGTGCGCAGCATCGGGTACTTGAGGCGATCGGGATCGCGCGGCAGGTACGAGCTCGCCATTCCCTTCGCGCAGCGCGAGCCGATGTTGTTCGGCGACTCGGGATTGCCCTTGTGATAGACGATCTTCCCGTCGCGGACCAGGACTTCGGTCGGGCACTGCCACGGGCAGGTGTAGCAGAAGCTCTTGATCAGCTTGGCGCCCTTGATCTGCGCCAGGCGGGCTCCCAGGTCGTCGACTTTTGCATTCATCGGCTCTCGCTCCGTCGCACTTCGATCGGCGCTCTTCCAGTCACCGTGCGCCATGTCGCTGCGCCGGGACATTATGGTTTATCTCAAAGCGACCCCATATGCGTTTCGCGCAACCCCCCGTTGCGGGATTCGCCTGCGAGGATCGCTCACGCCTGCTTGAGCGCACGCCTGCGCTTGGCGCTCCCCGTGGTCACTTTGGGAATCGGCCCCAGCGCCTTTTCGATCTCCTCGATGCCGGGCGGCGCGCCCTTCGGGATGCGGGAGAGCGCCTCGGTCATCGCGCGCAGGTGGGCCGGCGTGGTTCCGCAGCAGCCGCCGATGATGCGTGCGCCGGCGTCCCGGGCGAGGCGGGCATAGGACGCCATGATCTCCGGGGTCCCGTCGTAGCGCACCTTCATGTCGTCGCCCATCGCGGGCAGGCCGCAGTTGCTCTTCGCGACGATGATGTCTCCCGGCACGGCACCCTGGGCGAGGCCGAGCACCGAATCCAGCAGCTGCGCCGGGCCCACGCCGCAGTTCGCGCCGAAGGCGATCGGCTTGCCGGGCAGGGCGCGTGCCAGCTTCATGGCCTCCGAGGGTCGGATGCCCATCATCGTATGGCCGCCCATGTCGAACGTCATCGTCGCGACGAAGGGCAATCCGGCGCGCATCGCGCCGCGCACGGCCGCCTCGAGCTCGTTCTCGGCGAACATGGTCTCGATCCAGGCCACGTGGGCGCCGCCATCGCGCAATGCCTCCGCCTGCTCGTGGAACGCTTCCTCCGCCTCGGCGAGCGTGCGCGGCCCGAGCGGCTCGAGCACGTCGCCCGTCGGTCCCATCGAACCCGCCACCACGAGCGGGCGGCCGGCCGATTCCGCGACCTCGCGCGCCAGCGCCGCGGCGGCCCGGTTCAATTCGCGCACCCGCCCCTGGAGCTTGTGCAGGGCGAACCGGAACCGGTTGGCCCCGAAGGTGTTCGTGAGAATGATGTCGGAGCCCGCGTCGACGAATCCCTGGTGGATCGAACGCACGCTCTCGGGCTGCTCGACGTTCCACAACTCGCCCGGCGCGCCGTTGGCGAGCCCCAGCGCGAAGAGATTGGTGCCCATGGCCCCATCGGCCAGGATCACGTCGCGACTCGCGAGCAGGGTGGTGATGGGATCGTTCATGGGCGCCTTTCGGTTTGCCTCGGGTTCACGCGCGCGGTCTGCCTCATGTCGCCACGAAGATGCCGTCGGCGCGCACCTCCACCGGAAAGACGGGCACCGGCTGGAAGCCCGCGCACTCCCCGGTCACGAGATCGTACTCCCGGCCATGCCACGGACATACGAGCAGGCCGTTCTCGATGCATCCCTGCGAAAGCGGGCCCCCGGCATGCGGGCAGCGGTCGAGCAGCGCGCTGTAGCGCTCGCCATGGCGAACGAGCACGATCTGCGTGCGCGCGGCGACCACCGCCTTGAGCTCGCCGTCGGCGAGCTCCCCGGGATCCGCGGCCTTGTGCCAGGTGATCGGGCCGCTCAAAGCTGCTGCTCCGGAACGTGGAGCACCAGGCCGTCCAGGGCCTCCGTCACGAGGAGCTGGCACGCGAGCCGGCTTTCGGCCCGCGGCTCCCAGGCGAATTCGATGAGGCTCGCCTCGTCGTCCTTCTTCGGCGGCAAGCGGTCGATCCACGCGCCTTCCACGTAGCAATGGCACGTCGAGCACGAGCACTCGCCGCCGCATTCGGCGGGGATGCCGCGGATGTCGTTGTCCCGCGCCGCCTGCATGGCGCTCCTGCCCGCCGCGGCCTCGATCGTCTCCCGGCTCCCGTCCGGTTGCACGAAGGTGATCCTGGGCATGGCGAGGCGTGGAGTCCGTGCCCGATCAGTAGGCGGAGCACGCCGCCGCCGGGGCCCGCGCTTCCGGGCCTGCCGCGGCAAACCCCTGCTCCGCGATCCGCTTGCGTGCGGCCATGTACTCGCGCGGCATGTTGACGGCGTCGACGGCGAGCAGGGCGCCGTTCCTGCGGTACAGCAGTGCGAAGGTTCCGCCCGGCACGCTGCCCCGCTCCTCGATCTCGTCGTAGCCGTCCGGGATGCCGGCCGACTGCAGCTTGAATTCGTACTGCTGGGACCAGAACCATGGGACCTCGCCGTAGACGCGGGCCTCGCCGCACATGTTGAGCGCGGCCACCTGCGCCTGGTCGACGGCGTTCTGGACCGACTCGAGACGCAGTCGCCGCTTCAGAAGGGCATTGGGGTGGCTCGTGCAATCCCCGGCGGCGAAGATGTCCGGGTCCGCCGTGCGGCAATTCTCGTCGACCACGATGCCCCCGTCGCAGGGCAGCCCGGCCGATCGCGCGAGCTCGTCATTCGGGATGGAGCCCACGCCGACCACGGCGAGGTCGGCCGTCTCGAGCCCGCTCCCGCAGCGCACGCCGGTGAGCCTCTCGTCGCCCTCGAATCCCGTCACGCGCACGTTGCAGCGCACGTCGACGCCGCGCAGCCGGTGCGCGTCGGTGAAGAATCGCGAGACCTTGCCGGTCGTCACGCGGCCGAGGATGCGCTCGGCCGACTCGTACACCGTCACGGCGGCGCCCGCCGCCGAGGCGGTGGCGGCGACCTCGAGCCCGACATAGCCGCCGCCGATGATCGCCAGGCGCCTGCCGCGGACGATCTTGCCGCGCAGGCGCAACGCATCCTGGAGCGTGCGCAGGTAGTGGACGTCGGCGCACTGGCTCCCCGGCAGCTCGAGCGCGCGCGGCCGGCTGCCGGTGCAAAGCAGGAGCTTGTCGTAGGCGATCCGGGACCCGCCGCGCAGGTGCACCCTGCCGGCGCCGCGATCGATGCGCTCCACGGGCGCGTGCAGGCGCAGCTCGATGTTGTGCTTCGCGTAGTAGCCGGCCGAACGAAGGTAGAGGCGCTCGACGCTCACCTGGTGCTCGAGGAATTTCTTCGACAGGGGAGGGCGCTGGTAGGGAGGGAGCGATTCGTCCCCGACCACGATCACCCGGCCGCGGAAGCCGTGCTCGCGCATCGTGCACGCGGCCTGCGCTCCCGCCTGGCCTGCACCGACGATCACGAAGGTTTCGGGCATTGCCGTGCCTCGAGGCCGGCCGCGAGGGTTAGCCGCGAAGGTGTCGATCGCCGGTCACGCCCAGGTGAACGACAGGTTGCAGGCGTGGAAGTCGTTGGCCGCGTCGTCGGAGGCCGAGAGGACGCAGAAGCCCTTTGCATCGGGTGTCGCGCCTCCGGCCAGCGTGCGGTTCACGATCCAGTCGTTGCCGTAGCGGTGCCCGAAGACCACGTAGGCCACGCCGCCCTCGAGCGGCACGCCCTCGTCCGGGCCCAGCCGCGTATTCATCGGGCGCGGCGTGGTCCATTCCTGCAGGACCGAAAGGCGCTGCGGATCGAGCGAGTCGACCAGGAGCGCGCGTTGGATCGGCCAGGCCCATGACCGGCCGGCGAGGTGCACTCCCTCGGGTGGCACCAGGCACATGACCGCATGCCGGTGCGGACCCACGAACCGGAAGCGATCGAAGAAGGCGGGGTCCGCTTCCACCGGATAGCTGCCGTAGGCCTTCTCGTCTCCATTCTTCGCCGCCGCGATGAGGCTCTGCTGCGCGTCCCTGGCCAGGAGCCTGGGCGCCTTCCACTCCATGTTCTTGTACTGGTCACGGTCGAACTCGGGAATGGGAAAGCGTTTGCTCATCGTTTCTCCTCGTGGAGTCTTGCGGCCGGTCGCCGGGATCGGGCAGAGCCATGTGCCTGGCGGGAGAGTCGAGCCGAGGCCGCCGGAGCGCGCCGCACATGGCGAATCTAGCAGATCGGTCCCGCCGGCGAAGGCCGCGCAGGCATGCTTGTTTGGCAGGGGAGGCATGCAAAACCAAGGGGGCGCAACGGGCAGCGGCGCTTCGACGTTCCGGAGCAGTGCGGGTGCCTGCGGCTCATGTATCGGGCGCATGGGCGGTATGCTGGTCAAGCATTGCATATTCGCGGCAAGACTTCGATATCTCTTCTTCTGTGGAGGTATGCTGCGGAAAATTGCCTTTCAGGCAGGAGCAGGCGCACAGGCCGGACACACGGCCGCGGTCGAGAATAGCGAGGAGGATGGATTGCTTTCGCAGCAGATCATCAGCGGATTGGCAACCGGCAGTCTTTACGCCCTCACTGCCATCGCCGTGGTGGTGGTCTTCCGGAACACGCGGACCATCAACGTCGCGCAGGGCGACTTCTCGATGATCGCCGCGTTCCTGGCGGTGTTCTTCCTCAAGGCCGGGATCAACTACTACCTCACCATCGCCCTCACGGTGGTCTGCACCGTCGCACTGGGCATGGCGGTGGAGCGGCTGGTGATGCGTCCCATCGCCGATTCGGATTGGCTCACGCTCTTCACCGCCACGCTGGGCGTCTACTACATCCTGCACGGCGTCGCGGGGTGGATCTGGGGCCGCGACACCAAGGCATTCCCGGTCACGTTCGATCCCACCCCCGTCAAGCTCTTCGGGACCATCATCAGCGAAGGACACCTGATCAACATGGTCTGGGCGGCGGGCATCGGCCTGGTGCTCTTCGTCTTCTTCCGCTTCACGAAGCAGGGCATCGCCATGCGCGCGGTCACCGACGATCCGGAGACCGCGAAGCTGATGGGTATACCCGTGCGGTTCATCGTGCTGCTCACCTGGGGCATGGCGGGATTCCTCGGCGCCTTCGCCGGCATCCTCGTCGCGCCGATCCTCTTCGTGTCGCCGCAAATGATGGACGAGGTCCTGATCAAGGGCTATGTCGCGGCAGTTTTCGGCGGCCTGTACTCCATCCCTGGCGCGATCGTCGGAGCCCTGATGATCGGCGTGACCGAAAACCTGGCCGGCGGCTACCTCGGGTCGCACTACAAGACCGCCACGGCCTTCGTGATGATCGTTGCGCTGCTCGCAGTGCGCCCGCAGGGCCTGTTCGGGATCCAGAAGAGAAGAGAGATCTGAGATGGTCGACCAGGAAGAAAACGCGCGCCCGGCAGGGAACGTGCGCAAGGCGGCGGCGGTCGCCCTCCTCAAGAGAAGCTTCGCGGCCCAGAACTTCATCCTGGTGGCGCTATTCTTCGTCGTGCTGCTGCTCTCGCCGCTGGCGCCGGGATTCAAGGGGTGGATGGCGGGACAGGCGGCGCTGGTGATCATCTACGTCCTGGCCGCGCAGGGGGTGAGCATCCTGACGGGCTATACCGGACTGGTCTCGGTCGGCCACGGCGGCTTCCTCGCCATCGGCGCGTACACCGCCGCGCTGCTCACGAAGTATTTCGCCGTCGACCTCGCGCTCGGCGTTCTCGCGGGCGGCGCGGTGGCCGGGTTCGTGGGCATGTTGATGGGATTGATCTTCCTCCGGCTCGCGGGCCCCTTCATGGCGATCGGCACGCTGGGCTTCGCCTTCTTCGTCGGCGCCATCGTGAACAACGTGGGGATATTCGAGGGGCGCGACGGAATCTCGCTGCCGCCGAACCACGTATTCGGCGTGGAGATCGGCGATGTCGGCTTCTACTATGTTTGCCTGGCCTTCCTCGCGCTGGTCACGCTCTTCATCTTCAGCCTGGTGCGCTCGAGCGTCGGGCGCGCGTTGAAGGGGCTGCGCGACTCGGAGAAGGCGGCGCAAAGCTGCGGCGTGAACCGGCTCTTCTACCGGACGCTGGCGTTCACGATCAGCGCCGCGATAACCGGCGTGGCGGGAGCGCTGAATGGCCTCATCACGCACTACGTGTCCTCGGAGGTCTACTCCGACATCTGGTACTCGGTCGACATCCTGGTGGCCGCCGTGGTGGGCGGATCGGCCATGCTGATGGGACCGATCGTCGGCGGCGCGTTCGTGGCGCTGCTGCCCTTCTTCCTGGAGACGCTCGCGGATTTCTCCTTCATCCTGAAGGGCGTGGTGCTCATCGCCGTGCTGATGTTCGCGCCGGCGGGCATCTGCGAGGTGATCGCGCGCCCCTTCCGGGCATACCGGCGCCGGCGCCTCGAGCTTGCGGCGGCCGGGGAGCAGCCGCAGGCGCGGCCCGCGCCCGCGGTCGGGCTGGCGCGCAACGAGGCCAATCCCTGATGGCCAGCCACCTGCGCTGCGAGGAGGTCCTGGTGCACTTCGGCGGCGTGGTCGCCTGCAACAAGGTGAGCCTCGACGTCGAGGAGGGAAAGATCGTCGGGCTCATCGGGCCCAACGGCGCGGGCAAGACGACGTTGTTCAATGTGCTCACGCGCTTCCAGGCGCACGACTCGGGTCACGTCTACTACAAGGACGAGCTCATCGACCGGAAGCGCCCGCACGAGATGGTCGAGCTGGGGGTGGCCCGGACGTTCCAGAACATCAACCTGTTCGCCGAGCAGTCCACGCTCGACAACATCCTCATCGGGGCGCATCGCCTGACGAGCTCGCCCTTCTCCAGCATCTACTCGCTGCCGGGCGCGCGCCGCCGCGAGCGTGAGCTGGCGCAGCGTGCGGGCGAGATCGCCGAGATGCTCCGGCTGTCCGACCAGCTCGACAACGCCGTGAAGAACCTGCCGTACGGGCTCCAGAAGCGGGTGGAGATAGCCCGGGCGCTCGCGTCGAATCCGGCGCTCATCCTGCTCGACGAACCGGTTGCCGGATGCAACGAGGAGGAGACCGCCGAGCTGCGCCACGTCGTGCAGCGCATCAATCGGGAGCTCCACGTCACCATCCTGATGGTGGAGCACGACATGTCGATGGTGATGAACTGCTGCGAGTACATCTACGTGGTGAACTTCGGCGCCAACCTGGCTCAGGGCAACCCCGCGCAGGTCCGCGCGGACCCGAACGTGATCAGCGCCTACCTGGGGAGGAGGAGGAAGCGTGACCTTGCTCAGCCTGCAGTCGCTGCACGCCGGATACGGGGCGGTGCGCGCGCTGCAAGGCATCTCCTTCGACGTGGCGCAGGGCGCCATGGTCGCGCTCCTCGGAGTGAATGGAGCGGGCAAGTCGACCACCCTGAAGGCGATATCGGGAATGGTCCGGCCCACGTCCGGCACCATCCGCTTCGAGGGCAAGCCGCTCGCGGGCAGGACCCCGAACCAGGTGGTGAAGATGGGCATCGCGCACGTCCCGGAGGGACGCAGGATCTTCAAGGACCTCGCCGTCTTCGAGAACCTGCGCATGGGCGCCTATACGCGCAAGGACGGCGCCGGGATCAGGCACGATCTGGACCTGGTGCTCGACCTGTTCCCGCGGCTGCGCGAGCGCGGGAAGCAGCTCGGGGGCAACCTCTCCGGCGGCGAGCAGCAGATGCTCGCGATCGCCCGCGGCCTGATGGCGCGCCCCAGGCTGCTCCTGCTCGACGAGCCATCGCTCGGCATGGCCCCGAACCTCGTCGCGGATATCTTCGCGGCGCTGCGCCGGATCAACCAGGAGCTGCGCATGACCATGCTCATCGTCGAGCAGAACGCGCTCGTGGCGCTGAAGAACACGACGTACGGCTACGTATTGCAGGTGGGGAAGGTCGCGGTGTCCGGAGAATCGGAGCAGTTGCGCCGCAACAAGGAGGTCGTGGAATCGTATCTGGGTGGTCAAGGCTGATTCCTTACGCATCACTTACCGCAGGAGGAGAAGATGAAGCATTCGATGAAGTTGACATGGGCGGTGGCAGGGGTCGCCTTGCTCGCGCTGGGTGCCGGCGTGGCGCAGGCGGCGAACGGGCCGGGCGTCACCGACAAGGACGTCCTGGTCTGCGCATACCAACCGATGACCGGGAACGAATCGAGCTACTTCCGGATGGGCAAGGGCGCGGACGCCTATTTCAAGCACGTGAACGAGAGCGGCGGCATCAACGGCCGCAAGATCGACTACCGGATGGTCGACGACAAGTACGAGCCGGCGCGCACGGCGCAGATCGTCAAGCGCTTCATCGAGCGCGACAACTGCTTCGCCCTCGTCTCTCCGCTCGGCTCCGCTCCCACCGTGGCGGTGATCGACTACGTCGTCTCGCAGAACGTGCCCATCATCGGTCCCGGCACGGGCGCGGCGAAGGTCGTCGAGTATCCGAGCAAGTGGGTATTCCCGCTCTATCCGAGCTACACCAACGAGGGCGCCGACCTGGTGCGCTTCGCGCACGAGGTCTTCCACGCGAAGACCATCGCGCTGCTCTACCAGAATGACCCGTCCGGCAAGTCGCATCTCGCAGGGGATCAAGTCCGTCCTCGACAAGTACGGCATGAAGCTCGTCTCCGAGCAGGGCTACGAGCTGAAGGAAATCGACGTGAGCTCCCAGGTCCTGGCGATGAAGAACGCCAATCCGGACGCGGTCATCTGCTCCTGCGCGCCCGAGCACGCCGCCAAGTTCTACACGGAGAGGAAGAAGCTCGGCTGGAAAGTCCCGGTGGTGAACGTCTTCTTCGGCAAGAGCCCGAAGGTGGTGGACCTCGCCGGCAAGGACGCCGTGGAGGGGGTGTACTTCTCCACGATCTTCCGCGACTTCAACTCGCCGGCGCCGCAGATCCAGCAGGCCCTGCAGATCCTGAAGAAATACTATCCGCAGGAGGATCCGGACGCGATCCACCTCTGGGGATTCACGGGGGCGGAAGTGTTCACCGAGGCGCTCAAGCGCATGGGCAGGAACAACATCACCCGCGATCGGCTGGTGGAAACGCTGGAGGGCATGAAGGGTTGGAAGGGCAGCGTCGTGCCCGTCATCAACATCGAGCATGGCAACGCACCGCAGCATTTTCTCGTGCGCGACATGTCCTACGTCGTGGTCAAGGACGGCAAGTTCGAGGAGTTCATCCCGCCGTGGATGAAGTGACCGCGGCGTGCGCGGCGAATCAATCGGCCCTCGCGGGCCGATTTCTTTCCGGCGGCCGGCGGTCGCGAGCCATGCTATTTTTGCATGAGGCACTTGCGCGCAACGGTATCCGGCCCAGGGGTCCGGCGCGGTAAATTCGCAGGTATTGGTTGAGAGGGAGATACATGGCTGCGATCATCGGCAAGGCGATTCCCCCGCAGAGGAAACGCGTCCTCGACGCGCTGAACCTGCGCGAGCCCGATCGGGTGCCGATCGGGCTCTGGGGCACGGCCGAGGGCTACCAGAACCTGCGCAAGCACCTCGGCATGGACTACAAGGCGGATCCGCGGGACTATCGCACCGGGTCCACCACCTGGACCACCGACGTGAGCTTCGAGATCGACGTGGCCGAGAAGCTCGATCTCGACTTCCTGCGCATCTCGATGGGCGCCCCGGGCGGCTCGCCCGGCTTCCGCCCGATCCGCTTCGAGGAAGTGCCGTTCGACATGGGCATCTCGCCGCCCAGCGCGGAGATCAACGTCGACGAATGGGGCGTGATCCGCAAGTGGACGCCGCACGAGCGCGGCGGCTACTACGAGATGATCGGCTATCCGCTCTTCCATGCGACCAGCGCGCCGCTCGAGGAGGGCCTGAAGATCCTCGAGGCATATCCGTGGCCTGATCCGCGCGACCCGGCGATGTGGCAGGACTCGCCGATCCCGGGCATGACGTTGCGCGAATACTGCAGGCACGTGCGCGAGGACACGCCGTTCGCGCTCATGGGGCAGGCCGGACGCGGGGGGCTGTACGAGCAGGCGAAGTACATGGTCGGCTACGCGAAGATCTTCTCCGATTTCATCGAGTCCCCGCAGTTCCTCGACGCCCTGCTGACCAAGCTGGTCGACATCGAGATCGAGACCAACAAGGCGATGATCGACCAGTGCGGCGAGTACCTCGACTGGATGCGCGTGAGTCCCGAGGACCTGGCGAGCGAGAAGACCGCCTTCCAGTCCCTCGCGATGTTCAACGCGCAGCTCAAGCCGCACTACATGCGCTCGATCCAGGCGACCAAGGAGTACTTCCTGAAGAAGAACCCGCAGGGCAAGATCCAGTTCCACAGCTGCGGGGCGCTCGCCGAGCCGTACATGCGCGGGCTCATGGACTGCGGCGTGGACGGCTCCGACAGCCTGCCGCCCAAGGTCGCGCGCCACTCCAACCCGGCGGCGAAGAAGCGCCTGCTCGGCAAGGAGTTGTTCTTCTACGGCGGCATCGACGTGCAGGAGACCCTGCCGTGGGGTCCATGGAGCAGGTGCGCGCCGAGGTGCGCGCGCGCATCTGGGAGATGGGCAAGGGCGGCGGCTACCTGCTGTCGAGCTCGCACCGGCTCGAGCACGACGTGCCCACGGAGAACGTGCTCGCGATGATCGACGAGGCGCACGAGTACGGCGTGTATCCGCTGCCCGATGCGCCGCCTCCGGGGGCCGACACCGGGGAGGGCTACGAGGCGTGGTCGGAGAAGGCGCCCAAGCGGCGCCGGCGCGAAGAAGCGGCCGGCTGACCAAGCGCATCCGCAGGATCACGGCCGGCGTATCGAACCAGGACCGAACCGAGGATGCGGCAATGGCACTAGCTATCGACACCGACAAGGAAAAGACCTCGAGGACCTCCAGTACGACATCGAGGACTCGCGCAAGACCGATCGCTGGTCCGATGCCCCCGCGGAAATCAAGGACCTCTTCCACGTGCTCGAGTGGAACATCATCGACGGCGAGCACGCCGGAACCAACGAATCTATCAAGCCTTGCTCGCGAAGGACGTCTCGCCGCGCACGCTGATCGCCGGCCCCATGGCCGCGGGCATCGCGGAAGTCGGCCGGCGCTTCAAGATGGACGAGTACTTCCTGCCGGAAGTCATGATGTCGGCCAAGTGCATGCAGGCCGCCCTGGGCCTGCTGAAGCCGCTGATCATCGCCGAGAAGACGGAGGAGATCGGCACGGTCGTGGTCGGCACCGTGCAGGGCGACCTGCACGACATCGGCAAGAAGATCGTCGGGATGATGATGGAAGCGGCCGGGTTCACCGTCGTCGACCTGGGCGTGTCGGTGCCGCCCGAGGACTTCATCGCCGCGATCCGCAAGCACAAGCCCCAGATCGTGGGCTTCTCGGCGCTGCTCACGACGACGATGAACATGCAATGGGAGACCCTGAAGCTGATCAAGGCCGAGGGACTGCGCGAGGTGGTCAAGGTATTCGTCGGCGGCGCGCCGATCAGCCAGGCGTGGTGCGACAAGATCGGCGCCGACGCGTATGCCTCGGACGCGCTGATCGCGGTGGACAAGGCCCGGGCCTGCATCTTCAAGTACCGGGAAATCAAGGGCGGAGACCCGCAGCTGCACGCCAACATGCTCGCGATCGATGCGGAGCGCGAAGCGATGAAGGCGAAGGCGGTCGTCGGTTGAGTGCGCCGCACGGCGCATGAAGGGGAAGGCGGGGCTGCGATGATCGGGCAATCCGAGGACCGGCCGGGAGCGGGCCGAAGCGCGGCCCTCCTGGCGCTCGGGTCGGCCGCGGCCGTGCTGCTCGTCGCGGGGCTTCGCCGGCGGCCTGACGGCTGCCTGGGGTTACGCTTTTTTCGCGGCGGCGGCGTCACTCCTCGGCGCCGCCGCCGTCTGCTTCGGGATCTTCGCGTTCAGCCGCGCCGGGGACACGGCGCTGCTGCGCCGCGCGCTCACCGCGTTGCTCTGGTCGGGAATCGGCGCCTATGCGCTCGCCCTGTGCGCGTTCGCGGGGTTCTTCACCCGCGAGGCCTTCGAAGGGCGCATGGAGCTGCGCTGGATCCTGTTCGGCCCGGCCGTCCTCGCCGCCCTCGCGGTGCTCGACGCGGGCCTGTACCGCAAGCTGGTGAAGAACAACCTGCCCACGTGGCGGCGCTACGGCAAGTTCATCTCGCGCGAGCAGCCGACCCCGCGGCGATGCGCCGCACGCTCGTCGACGAGGTGATCGTCCATCGCAGCCTCTTCGAGACGAGCAAGATCCGCTGGCTGCGCCACACGCTCATCTTCTGGGGCTTCGCGTGGATGTTCGCGTTCGAGCTGGCCGCCGTCTTCCTGCGCGAGGGATTTCCGGCGTTCGGCTGGCGCGACGTCTGGAGAGAGCCGGGAAACCCGGTGCGCCTCGTCTTCGACGCCGCGTTCGACCTCACCGGACTGATGGTGATGGCGGGTTGCGCCGATCGCGCTCGCCTGGCGCGTCGCCGTGAACGGTACACCGGAGCAGAAGTTCAGCGACACGCCGACCACGCTGTTCCTGCTGTTCGTCGTGGTGAGCGGCTTCGTCGTCGAGGGGCTGCGCATCGCCGCCTGCGCTCGGCGATCCCGCCCATGCGGCTTCCTTCGTCGGGCGTCGTGTTCGCGCGCGGGCTGCTGGGCGCCGGCATGGCCCGGGAGGCGGCCTACCAGCCGCTCTGGCTGTTGCACGTCGATCGGCGCGTGCGCCTTCATCGCCTACGTCCCGGTGAAGCGGCTCGTCCATACGTGCGCGACGCCGATCGGGCGTCTCATGAATTCGCAGAAGGGCCTGCTCCTGGCGGCGCAAGAAGCGCAGCGTCCTCGGCGCGATGCTGCGGGGCGGGGCGCGTACCGACTCGGTCGTCGTTTCGCCGGCCGCGGTCGAATCGCCCCGCGGCTAGGCGGGCCAACAAGAACACGGGACCGGGCACATCATGGACAACATCATCGCGATCTACGGCCAGACCTGCGCCCTCAAGACGGAGGTCGCCGCAGGAGCTCTCGCGGATCACGGGCTTCAAGCTCGCCAACCGCGGGGAAAAGGCCACGACGAGGCGAAAGTACACCGGGACCCCCACCGCGGCCGCTCTCCCGGAGTCGTTCCACCGGGAGCTCGACACGGAGACCCTGCGCATGGCCGAGTGGAACGAGAAGCTGATGATCTTCGAAAGCGCTTCATGGACGCCGTCCTCGCGAGCCGCCCGAACGTCTTCCTGGTGCGCCTGAGGGCCGCGGACGACGTTCGCGAGGCACGATGGAAGACGCGCAAGGAGGAAGGCGGGGGGCGCACGCGCCAGCTGGGTGAAAGCGTGCGCGAGCGCGACCGGGAGGACGCCGGGCTGCGCACAAAGCTCTACGGCGCGGCGCGAAAGTGCGGCGAAGCCCGTCCTCGACCTCGACACCACGCAGCGCACGGCGCCGTCGAGGTGGCGCTGCAGATCTGGGAGACGTTCGAGGCGAAATCGGGCATCCAGGCAGTCACCGAACAAGCCGGCGATGGACAAGGCCGCGGCGCGCGGCATCTTCCCCGGGCCGGCGACGGGAAGCGTCCGGCGCTACAACGCGAAGCAGACGCCCGTTCGGCGGCTACATCACCGATGATCGCAGCGGGCAGGACATCTACGTGCACAAGTCCGCGGTCTCCGACGGCGCGGAGCTCCTCGCCGGGCAGAAGGTGGCGTTCGAGATCGTGGCCGACAGCTTCGGCGGCTTCAAGGCGACGAAGGTGGTCCCCGCGTAGGACTCCCCTCCGTGGCGGGCCTTGTGACATGATCTCCCCATGATCCGGCACTCCCGAGCCGCGCGCGCCGCGCCATGAGCAAGCGACTGAAGATCGTGGATTGGGACCGCCTGCGCGTCTTCCACGCGGTGGTCGAGGCGGGCAGCTTCACCCAGGCGGGGCGCAAGCTCCAGCTGAGCCAGTCGGCGGTGAGCCGGCAGATCTGCTCGCTGGAGGAATCGCTCACCGTCCCGCTCTTCTACCGCCACGCCCGCGGACTCGTGCTGACCGAGCAGGGCGAGGGGTTCTACCGCGTCCGTGCAGGAGATGGAGAGCCAGCTCGCGCAGGGGCTCTCGCGCATCACGGAAAGCCGCGGCCAGGCCGAGGGGCCGCTCAAGATCACCACCTCGGTCACCTTCGGTTCGGCCTGGCTCACCTCCCGCATCAACCTCTTCCACCAGCAGTACCCGCATATCGCGGTCTCGCTCATCCTCGTCGATTCGACCGAGATCGATCTCTTCTCCCGCCAGGCGGACGTGGCGATCCGCTTCGCCGAGCAGACCAACTCCAAGCTGATCCAGCGCAAGCTGATGACCATCCGCTACCAGCTCTTCGCGAGCCGCGAGTACCTGCGCCAGCACGGCTCGCCCGCCACGACGAAGGATCTCGACAACCACGAGCTCATCGTCTACGGCGATGAATTCAACTCGACGTTCAAGAACCTGGACTGGGTGCTCGAGCTGGGATGCGAGCCCGGCAAGGAGCGCACTCCCGCGCTGAGGGTGAACAGCATCTACGGCATCTACCGCGCGGTGAAGAGCGGCCTGGGCATCGCGGCGCTTCCCTACTACATCATGGACGAGTCGCCCGACCTGGTGCATGTCCTGCCCGAAGTGCTGGGGCCCAGCATGGACGCCTATTTCGTCTACCCCGAGGAGCTGCGCTGGTCCAAGCGCGTGGCGGTGATCCGGGACTTCCTGATCGAGCAGGTGAAGGAGGAGCAGGACCTTGCGCCGCAGGAGCAGAAGCTTCCGGCAGGGGCGTGAGCCGTGGGCGGCGAAAGCGACGAGCCGCAAGCCGCGCCCGCCTCGCTGCCGAGGCCCGCGCGCAACGGTCCCTACGAGGTGAAGGTCGAGGAAGGGCTGCGTTATCGCTGGTGCAGCTGCGGGCTGAGCGCCACGCAACCCTGGTGCGACGACTCCCACGCGGGGACCGGCTTCGAGCCGATCGAGTTCGTGGCGCCGATCAGCGCGGTGTTCTTCATGTGCGGTTGCAAGCATTCGGAAAACCCGCCGTATTGCTTCGGGACCTGCCGTGGTCACCGGCGCCCGGCGCGCGACGACGGATCGCCTTGAGGGGCGACGGCATGGCGCCATCCGATGCCTGAGTACTACGCGGTCGTGGTGGAGCGCAACCTCGTGCGGGCGATCGAGCGCCTGGAGGCGCCCGCGCCGCGGCCCGTGCCCGCGACGCCGCTGGAGGTGAGCAGCGAGCTCGCAGCCAACCATCGCGCGAACGGATGCATCGACGGACGCTACTATTTCGACGACCCGCAGCGCGCGAGGACCTTCGCCGCGCTCTGCCTCGAATTCACGAAGGCGCTCGTGGAAAGGCGGCTGCGGGCGGTCGAAGGGCTGCCCGCGGGCGTGGCCGAGTATCGCGCCGACGATCCGGGGCCCTGACCGCGGGCGCCGGCTACGCCGAAGGCTCGATGTCGCGCGTCTTGCGAAGCACGCGCACCACCTCCACGCTCTTGCCCCGCACGCGGTAGAAGATCACGTATTTCTCGAAGGTCGAGCTGCGCAGCTCGTGGAGCAGTTCCTCGCGCGGCAACCCGAGATCCGGGTTCTTCGCGAGCAAGGCGCAATGCCTCGAGAAGTCGGTCGCGAAGCCCTGGGCCGCCGCAAGGTTGTCCGAATTGGTGTGCCTCCAGACATCCGTGGGGATCGCGATGGATTCCCAGATCCGCTTGAGGTCCTGGCAGGCGATGAACGTGAACAGCATTTCGCCGGTCGCGCTCATTCGCCGGTCGCGTTCGCCTGGTTCTGCAGCCCCGCGAACACCTGGGCGCCGTCGACGAGTTGCCGGTTGTTCGCCTGGAAGACGCCGCTGGCAAGCTCGCGCAGCAGGCGTTCGCGGCGGACCTGCGTGAGATGGTCGCGTTCCTCGAGCAGCAGCAGCGCTTCCTCCACGACCTGCGTGGACGACTCGTAGAGCCCCGATCGCACCTTCTGTCGA
The DNA here is from genome assembly GCA_963792865.1 of uncultured beta proteobacterium. GTDB lineage: Bacteria > Pseudomonadota > Gammaproteobacteria > Burkholderiales > Usitatibacteraceae > Usitatibacter. The sequence continues at coordinate 440,269 of CAWBYB010000009.1, read as the reverse complement.
ACGAATTCCTCGAGGTCGGCGGACAGCGTGAGCATCATGGCGGTTTCCTGGTCCCGGAAGAATGCGGGGTCGCCGGATATTCTACGGCCTGCGCGCCGCCGGGCTCAGCGATCCCGCGACTCGTCGCTCGGGTCCGCCTGCGCGCGCGCGGGAAGCAGCTGCCCCGCCACGAGGCGGTAGACGCCGCCTCCGAGGATCGCGCCGATCACGGGAGCGGCGATATACACCGTGAACCAGCCGCCGCGCGGCCCCGGGAAGGCGATCCGCCCCCAGCCCATGAGCCACGAGATCACGCGCGGCCCGAAGTCCCGCGCGGGATTGAGGCCGGCCTGCGTGAGCGGCGCGATCACGGAGATGATCGCCGCCACGCCCAGGCCGATCACCAGCGCCTGCACGGCGGGCGGCGGCTTCGCGGCGTTGCGCGGATGGGTCACGGCGGCGACGATGAAGGCGAGGAACGCGGTGCCCACCATCTCGCCGAGGAACGCCGTCTGCAATCCCACGATGCGCCAGGCGTCCTCGGCGGTGCCGAACACCGCCGGGTTCGGAAAGTATTCTCCGAAGACCATGGCGCTCAGCTCGCTGCCCGGGCCGCCACGAAGCAGGCCGTGGCGCCGCTCGAATTCCAGGATCGCCTCGCCGAACAGCCCGTAGAGTAGCAGCGAGGCCGCCATCGCGCCCCCGACCTGCGCCAGGACGTATCCGATCGCTCGGGGCAACGGAAATCGGTCGTACACCACGGCCGTGATCGTGATCGCCGGGTTGATGTGCGCGCCGGAAAGGGACGCCGAGCAATAGATGCCCAGGCTCACGCCGATGGCCCACACGACCGCCACTTGCCACAGGCCCACCTGGGAGCCCGTGACCACCGCGGCGTTCACGACGCCCACGCCGAAGAAGACCAGCACGAAGGTGCCGAGAAACTCGCCAGCCATCGCGGGCCAGGCGATGCTCGCGAGGCCGCGGCGCGCGGGGCTGTGCGCGGGCGATGGCGCCCTCGATTCCTGGCCCGGTGCGGCCTCGCCATCCTCGATTCGCCGCATCGTGTTGCCGTTGGACATTATCTCGACTCCTTGAGGGCTCGCAGGCAGGTTCACGACGCCGTTGGCCAGGACGTTGCGCAAGGTGACCTTCTCCATGCGCGCGCCGGACATGTCGGCTTGGTTCAGGTTGGTGCCGTCCAAGATCGACCCGCTCAGGTCCGCGCCCTTCAGGTCGCAGCCCTCGAGCTGCGCCTGCTCGAGTAGTGCGCCGATCAGCTTCGCATCGCGCAGGTCCACGCCGTACGCGCGGATCCATCCCATGGAGGCGCGGGAGAAGTCCGTCCGGCGCGCGTCCGTCCACGAAAGATCGGCGTGCTCGAGGCGCGCGCCCACGAACTTCGCATCTTCCAGGCGCGCCTCGCGCAGGTTCACGCTCACCAGGTTGGCGCCGCCGAAATCGGCGCCACGCAGGTCCGCGCCCGCCATCGTGGCCGCGGACGGCGCTTGCTGTCCTGATCCGTGCGCGCCGAAAGTCGCATTCCTCGCGATCGCCCCGGCGAGCACCGCCTGGGTGAGATCCGCTCCCGGAAGGAACGCCCCTTCGAGGTGGACCCTGGCCAGGTTCGCCTTCACGAGGTCGGCGCCCGGCAGGAAGGCGCCGCGCAGGCTCGCGCCCTCGAGGCGGGCATTCCCCAGGTGCGCGCGGCTGAGGTCCGCCCGATCGAAGCGCGCATCGCGCAGGTCCGCTCGCGTGAGGTCGGCCGCCGCGAGCGAGGCGCCCGTGAAATCCGCGCCCCGCGCCTTCACGTCGCGCAGGTAGGCCTCGCGCAGGTCGGCGCCCTTGAAGCTCGCCCCGGCGAGATCGGCGCCCACGAGATTCGCACCCGCGAGCGTAACGCCGTCGAATGTCGCTCCCGCCAGCGCGGCGCCGCGCAGGTCGGCGCCCTGGAGGCTGCGGCCGCGAAAATCCTTCCCGATCGGCTGCGCGGCGGCCCCCGGAAGGCTCCAGGCGGCGAGCACAGCCAGGAACAGGGCGATGGGCAAGCTCGGGCGGCGCGTCATTCAGCTCGCCACGTTCATCGGCGCGAGGCTCACGGAGCGCAGTTCCTCCGTCATGGGCCCGATGCGCTTCACGTCGGCCCACACGCCCTTGTAGTACGGGATCGTCGTGCTGGGGTCGACGTGGTCGGACACGAGATTGCCCGCGGCCCCGCGCGGCTGGCCGAAGAGCATGAACGTGTGGCCCTTCTTCACGGCGTCCGAGACGTACGCCATGGCGTGCACCGAGCCCATGTCGTTGCGGACCTCGACCACGTCGCCCGAGGCGATGCCGAGCCCGCGCGCGTCGTCCGCGTGCATCTCGAGAAAAGGGATGGGAAAGCGGCCCTGGTAGAAGGGGATATAGCGGTGGTGGTACGACGTCTGCCAGATCTGGTTCGAGCGGCCGTTGTTGACCCAGAACCGGAAATTCTTGCGCTGGCGCGCCACCTTCGCCGCGTAGCCGGGCCACGGGCGCGGTGCCGGGATGAAACGCGCCTTTCCGGAGGGCGTGCCGAAGCGCCCGTCCTCGTGCATGCGCACGGTCCCCACCGGCGTGCCCCTCACCAGGCGCACCGGAGTCTGGATCCCGTTGTTGCCGAGCTTGCGCAGCAGCTCGTAGGTGATGCCCGCGTAGCCTTCCATGCCGTCGCTGCCGTCGCCCTTGAACTGGTAGCGCGCATGGATGAACACGTCCTCCTCGGTGCGCCAATCGAAGTCGAGGAACCGGTTGGCCATGAGCGGATTGTCGTCGTCGAGGTAGAGCTGGCGGATCCTGCGCGCGAAGCGCGCGATGATGGCCCAGTCGGCAAGCGCCTCTCCCGGCGGGTCCATGAACTTCGCGTAGAGGCGCAGCCGGCGCTCGCCGTTGATCGAAGTGAGGTTCACCTCGCCCCACTGCGCCGCCGGCAGCACAAGATGCGCGTGTTGGGTGGTGGCCGTCGGATAGATGTCCTGCACGGCGAGGAACATGCCGCCATGCTTCATCGCCTCGACGATCGCGGCGACGCGCTCCCCGATCGGCCGACCGACGGTGCCTGCCAACGCCGCGCGAACGGGCGCCCCGCGCTCCTTCAACGCGTCCTCGAAGGCCTCCGCGCGCAGCGTCGTGAGGACGGGGTTGCATCCACCCACCCAGAAACACTTGATCTCGCCGCGGCGCATGGCCTCATCGATGTTGAGCGCCGGCCGGCCCCCGGGATACGGCGGGCGCACGTAGGCTTCCTGATGCCCGCCCAGGCGGCTGATGCCGGTTCCGGGCTTGCCCACGTTGCCCGTAAGCAGCCCGAGGTCCACGAGCGCCGCGACGTTCTCGTAGTTCTTCAGTCCCCAGATGAGGCCCTTCTCGTAGTGCAGCAGCGTGCGGCGACGTGAACCGTCGGCCTTCGGCGCGGCGATCCATTCCGCGGCCTTGCGGATCTGCGCCACGGCAAGCCCCGTGATACGGGCGGCCTTCGCCTCGAATTCCTCGAGCGGTGTTTCGACGTCGAGCGAAGAGCGCTGGTACGCCTCGAACGTCTGCCACTCGACGCGCTCGCGCAGGAATCCCACGTCGTGCCAGCGGCGATGCAGCACGATGCGCGCGATCGCGTTCAGCAGCGCGATATCGGAGCCGGGCTCGATCTGCAGGTGCAGCACCCGCTCCGCCCCGCCCGCCGCTTCGGCGGTGGACACCGTCATGGTCCGGCGCGGATCGACGATGATCATCCGGCCCGCCTCGGCAGTCTCGTCCACGAAGGTGGCGCGCTTGGTTGCGAGCGTGGCGCCCTGCAGGTTCGGCACCATGTGCGCGAGGTAGTAGTTGGTCTGGGTCTCGTACGGGTTCGCGCCGACCACGAGGATCGTGTCCGCGAGCTCGGCATCGAGGTAGGAATGCGTGAGCGCGGCGACTCCGGCGTCGCCCGCGGCGTGCACCTCGCTGTTGTAGGCCGGGCGATTGTGGATCGACGCGGAGCGGGTTCCGATGCCCGAGAAGAAGAATCGGCCCACCGCCCAGTTGTTCTCGAAGCCGCCGCCGCCGCCGCCGTGGTCGAAGAACTTCATGCCGACGGCATCGGGCCCCCAGCGGTCGATCACCGCCTTGATCACGCGCGCGCCGAGGTCCACCGCCTGCTCCCAGCTCGCCTTCGACTGTCCCGCGCCCTCGTCGATCAACGGGTCGGTCAATCGCGCGCGGGTCGCGCGGTCGGGCGCGTAGAGCGTCTGCGCGAGGCCCGCGCCGCGAACGGAGGCCAATCCCTCGTTCACCCGGCACGAGTTGTCGGGGACGATGGCGATGTGATGGCGGCTGCCGTCCTTGTCCGTCACCACCGAGTGCATGTTGGGCGAGATCCAGGTGCCCATCGCCGGCTGCTGCTTGCGCAGGTCCAGTCCCAGGGCGTTGTCCTCGGGCGCGGGCCCGCCGCTGCGCGCGAGCGGCCACTTGTAGACGCGGTAGCCGCACCCGACGATGCAGAACTGGCACACCGTGTTGAAACGCTGTGCGCTTCGGGGGGGAATGGGAACGCGGGCCATGCGCTAGAGGATGTTCACTTCGCGCCCGTAGATCAGACCCTCGACGCCCACCGCCTGCACCGCGTCGCCCTGCACGCGCAGCACGATCCGCGGCAGGGCCTGGCTGCCTTGCCCGATCACCATCTCGCCCGCCTTGGCCGGATCGAAGCTGCTCCAGTGGCAGGGGCAGATGAGGAGCTTGCGTTCGGGGCGATAGGACACCGGGCAGCCCTTGTGGGTGCAAAGCACCGAGTAGGCGACGATGCTTTGCCCGGGGCCCACGCCGCCGATCGCGGCCTCGCGCAGGCGCACGAGCACCGCCGGAGAGCTCTCGTCGGGGTAGGTGAACATGACCGGCTCGTCCGGCTTGATGGCCGACAGCCGCGCGACTTCGGTGATCGGGAAGCGCTCGCCTCCCGCCGCCGGCGCGGCCGCGGCGATCGCGGGAAGCAGGCTGCCGGCGAGCGTGCCCGACACGGTCGCGCCCCCCATCTTCACGAATTCGCGCCGCGTGATGCCGCACGAGCGGGATCGGGCGCCTTCGTCGTCGTGGTCCGTCGATTGACTCATGGCAATCCTCGTTGCGGCAGGGGAAGAGCGCGCGGGCGCGCCGCGCATCGCATGGCCGCCTCGAATCCCTGGAGGGAAGGGGGCCCCGACATGATCGCATGGCCGAGTCCGCCACCGCCCGGGCCGCGCCGTGCGGCCCGGCCACGCGCAAACGTCAGCCCGGCAGATCCACGGAGAAACCGCCGTCGTCCTTCAGCGTGAATGCGCCGTCCGCCACGGCATAGGACCATGCGGCGGATTTCTTCAATCCGCCCAGCGGATACATGTGCACTCCGCGAATGCCGCAGGACGGCTCGTTCGCCCGGTAGGCCGCCAGCTCCGCCACCAGTCTGTCGGGCGCGGATACGGTCAGCAGCTTCGCGACGTTCATGGCCTGGCGGGTGAGGAAGCGCATCGACGGCCCGATGCCGCAGGCCTTCGCGTGCGCCATGAGCGTCTTCAGCGTCGCGAGTCCCGGGATGCCGACGTGGACCGGCAGGCGGTTGCCCTCCGCCTGGATATGCCGGTCCCAACGGATGATGGGCGCGGCCTCGAAGCAGAACTGCGTCACCACGTACGCCTGTGCCCCGGTGCGCCGCGCGAAGTCGTTCTTCCACTGCAGCGCATGCCGAATGGCTTCCTCCGGGATATCGGGGCTGCCTTCCGGGTGACCCGCCACGCCGATCCTCGTGATGCCGTGCTTGTCGAAGAGTCCGGTCGCGAGCAATTGCATCGTGTCGCTGAATTCCCCGAGGGGCGTGGGCACCGCGCCGCCGATGAGCAGGACCTGCGTGACCCCGGCCTCCTGGGCGAGGCGCTCGAGGGTCGTCTCGAATACCGCGCGGGTCGCGATGCTGCGAGCGGCAAGGTGCGGGACCGGATTGAATCCTTCCCTGCGCAGGCGCGTCGCCACCGCGATGGTGTCCTTCAGGTCGGAGCCGGGAAGGAACGTGATGTAGATCGTGGCGCCCTCGCGCACGTCTTCGCGGAAGTCGGCGATCTTGGCCGCCGCTCCCGGTGTCGTCTCGAGCGAAAAGCCCGCCATGAAGCTCGTGATTTCCTGCCGCTGATCTTCCTGGACGGCGAGTGCCGCGCTCTTCAAGATCATGCCCCCTTGTCAGGTTGAGACCGTGCCGCGTGCCGCTGCAGGAATTGATCCTAACTGATTGAAATGACAAGAAGATATGTGTTCTGCTCATACCCAGTAAGCGCCGGGCTGGGGGGTTGTTGAGGGCGCATGGTGGGGATGCGCCGGGGGAATGAACAGACCCCGCGTCACGCGCGGAGCGGCCAGCCTTTCCACCCCGTCGCGATGTCCAGCCGGTAGTTGCGCGTGTGGCTGGGGACATCCCAGCGCAGGTACAGGTCGCCCATGAAGAAGTAGATCTTGCGGTTGGAGTGGGCGGAGCTGCGGCTGGGCCAGTCGACGTAGACGCCGGATCGCGGCGCGAGTACCAGGCCGTCCTTCCAGTCGAGCTCGATCCTGCGCGGGAATCCATCGTCTTCGGCGACGGGCCGCGAGGCCCCGATCGTCCAGCGGGTGTACTCGAGGCCCCGGAACGCGTAGATCACGGTTGCGCAATCGGCAAGCTGCGCCTGCACGGGCGTGAAATCGTCCTGCGTGAGGCGACTCGGCAGCAGCTCGCCGGCGTCCACCCGCCGCCCGTCGGTTGCGCGTGCGGCCATGTCCCACACGATCGCCTGCTTCTGTCCCTCGAAGAAGAAGTAAATCTCAGAACCCCATTGCGGCACGTGCAGGGCGCCCCTCAGCCTGGCGCCCGGCGCGGCCTCGAGCAGGCCCGGCCAGTCCGCGGCGATCTCGCGCGGATATCCGTCGAGCATCGCCTCGCGCTCCACGTCCCAGCAGAAGAACTGCGTGCCCCGGAAGAAGACGAGCGTCCTGCCGGTCCTGCCCGGGTCGCAATACGGCTCGTCGAGACAAAGGACGGCGTCGGGGGCCATCGTGACCTCGGTCGCCATCACGGACGGATCGATGCTCGCACCATGCGTGCGCGGGGCATGCCGTCTTCACGGCATGCAAGGGATACGGTGGTCGCAATCTAGCAGCAAGTCCGCGCCCGAAGGCGAAGCGAGGCATGCCGGGCCGGCGGGGGAGGCATGCAATTCGCTCGCATCTCCTCGCACGCCATCCAAGGGACAATTTCATGCGCCGCGTCGCGTTCGCGGGCGGTCGCGCGGCAACGGAATATGGACTATATATCCTGGTTCCGGCGTGCCGAACGTTTTCCAAAGGAGCATCGATGGCGACATACCAAGTCACGTATTGGCAGGAAATTCCCTCGCAGGTGGATGCCCGGGACGAGGGCGGCAAGGCGCACAAGGAAATGCTGAGCCAGCGCTTCCAGGAGTTGATCGACATCGCCGCGACCAAGCGCAAGCTCGATTCGTCCGATGCCTACATCAATGAATGGCACAAGGGCGAGAAGACGCCGCGCGAAGGCTCGGCCCAGGATGTCGCAAAGACCGTGGCGGCCGAGTTGGAGGGCCAATACGATGCCATCCGAGCCCAGGCCCTGAAGCATTCCGTGCATGCGAAAAATGAATGACGCGATGGTATATCACCAATATATTATAGGGGGATGTACACGGGACTCTCGGGGGAAGCCGTAGATGTGATGCATGGGCCGGCATCCGTCGCGGACCCCTGGATGTCGCGCGGCCCGGAGCCCTCCCTTTTCCATCCGCGCGCCGCGGTCGTTTCCGGCGACCGGATCCTGCGCATCCAGGGCTACTCGGATCTCACGCGCGTGCGTCCGGCGATACGCCGGGCGGCCGACGCGATGGCCGCGATCGCGGGGCCGTTGAGCGCGCCGTGCGTAGCCTTTCGCCATGTGCGGATCGAGGCAAATCGTCCGCAGGCCCTCGTGGTCGCCGGCGGCCTCGAGCTGCATTGCAGGATCTTCCCGCGCATGCTGGCCGGTTGCACCGAGATCGTCCCCTTTGCGCTCACGGTGGGGGAGCCACTCGGTCAACGCATCGTGGAGCTCGCCGAGGCGGGGGACCTGCTCGAGGCGGTCCTGCTGGAATCGGCCGGGTGGCTGTGCATCGAGGATGCGACGCGACAGTTCAAGATCGGCCTGCGCGAGGCCACCCTGCGCCGCAACAGGCGCATCACCTCGCGCCTGGGCCCCGGCTACAGCTACAAGATCGACGGCGAGACCTGCGATTGGCCGCTGGAAGAGCAGCGCGCGCTGTTCGCGCTGCTGGGCGGCGCTCGCCTCCCGGTCTCGCTCATGTCCAGCTGCGCGATGCAGCCGAAGCTTTCGCGATCGGGCATGTACGGGATCGCGCCGCTCGCCGACGGGCCTGCGGACGCGGCCGGATTTCCCATTCCAACACAGGAGCGGTTTCCATGAAGATTGCAGGCGACGGGCTGATCATCATCGGCGAGAACTTCAACGCCACGCGCAAGATCAAGATCACCAGCCCGCGGGTCGTGCAGCAGGACGGGAAGGTGGGCATCGGCTACACGGACCTGGACGGCAACAAGCGCGTGCTGGACGTGACGAAGGTCATTCCCGAGGAGCCGAACAAGCGCCAGGGCTTCAACATCCCGCACATCGGCGAGGCGTGCCGGCAGAAGGACCTGAACTACATCCGCTGGGCGATCAAGAACCAGGAGCTGCACGGGGCGCACATCATCGACCTGTGCGTCGACGAGATGAGCGTCTACCCGGAGGAGCGCTTCGAGTGGATGGCGTGGCTGGTGAAGACGGCGCAGGGCATCACCGACTCGATCCTGTCGATCGATTCCTCGGACCCCGCGACGATCCGCGCGGGCCTGGAAGCCCACGACAGCTCGAAGAGCCGCCCGGCGATCAACTCGGTGAACCTCGAGGCGGGCCGCCAGGTGCTGGTGGAGATGGCCAGGGAGCGCAATGCCATCCTCTTCGCCAACGCGAGCGGCCAGAACGGCATGCCGCAGAACGCCGAGCAGCGGGTGGAGAACCTCGAGGGCTGCATGGCGATGATGGACAAGGGCGGCATCGCGATGGACGACCGCTACCTGGACCCGCTGGTGTTTCCCATCGGGGCCGGTCCCGACTTCGGGCGCCACTACGTGGACGCGGTGCGCGTCATCCGCGAGCGCTACCCGCAGGTGCACATATTCGGCGGCCACAGCAACGTCTCGTTCGGCCTGCCGGAGCGCCGGATGCTCAACTTCACGTTCGTGGCGCTGTCGGTGCTCGCCGGGTGCGACGCGCTGATGATCGACCCGATCATGAACCCGGCGAAGGACTTCAACGACTTCATGTTCGCGGCCAACGCCCTGCTGGGCAAGGACGAGTACTCCGTGAAGTACCTCAAGTACACGCGCGCGAACATCGCCGCGGCCAAGAAGGCGGCCGCGGCGCTGGCCGCCTGAACGCATCGGACCCACGAGAGCGATCCCCATGAAAGAGCTGCTTCCCCGCGAACGCTTCATCCGCACGCTGCGCCGCGAGCCGGTCGACCGCGTCTCCACGCTCTATCGCATGAAGGCGGAGGCGAAGCAGAAGATCGCCCGCGTCTTCGGCATCGAGAACGCGGCCACGGGCCGCAAGCACGACCCGACCCTCGAGCTGCGCCTGGGCAACGACGCGATCATCTACCAGATCGGGATCAACGCCGACTTCTCCCACCGCCACATCAATATCGGGGAGACCTGGTACAACCATTTCGGCGTGGGCTACGGCAAGAGCGGCCTGGAGGGCCGCACGCCGGAGGAGGAAGTGGAGTTCAAGAAGACCCAGGAGTTCTGGGGGGCGGCGAAAGTCGTCCCGGAGAACTTTCCCAAGATCCACCCGATCAAGACGCTCGAGGACCTGAAGGCCTACAAGTGGCCCGATCCCGCCGACCCCTCCATGCTCGAGCCGATCCGGGACCTGTGCGAGCGCTACCAGAAGGACTACTTCATCATCGTGGACCTGTCGTCGACGCTGATCGAGGCGGCGTACGCGCACCTCGTGGGCACCCAGAACTTCTTCCTCTACATGCACGACGAGCCGGAGCTGATCCACGGCGTGCTGGACGGGCTCACCGAGTACTACACGGAGCTGGGCAGGAACGCCATCAAGCTCGGCGTCGACATGATCCGCGTGGGCGACGACATCGGCGCGCAGCAGTCGATGATGCTCTCGCCGAAATCGTGGCGCGAATACGCCAAGCCGCGCTTCAAGCGCATGTTCGACGTCTTCCGCAAGGAAAACCCCGAGATCTTCATCAAGTTCCACTCCTGCGGCGACTATTCGCCGGTGCTGCCCGACGAGATCGAGCTGGGCGCGCACCTCTCGGGGCTCATGCAGCCCACCGGCGGGCTGAAGGACCAGGCCGCGGTCAAGGCGAAGTACGGCAGCGACATCGTGTTCGCGGGCGGCTTCGACGTGCAGCGCATCCTGCCGCGCGGACAGGTGGAGGACGTGCGCAAGGGCGTGTTCGAGTGCTTCAAGAACCTGGGCCCGGGCGGCGGCTACATCTTCTCGCCCTCCCACTACATCATGGCCGACGTTCCGATCCAGAACATCATGGCGATGTTCGAGGCGCAGAAGGACTTCGGCGTGTACGGCAAGTACCCGTTGAACTGACCGGCGCGGCAATCATCCTCCAGGAGGCAGGGCATGTCTGAAATCGAAGAGCCGGTATTCGAGAGTCCAGCGGGTTGGGAGTCGCGCGCGCCGGCGGGGTGGGATTGGCAATCGCTCTGGACCGCGGTCGAGGAAGGCGACCACAAGTACACCGACTTGCGCACGAAGGAGGCGATCACCGCGGGCATCAACCCGCGCGTGATCCTCGACGACGGCCTGTTCCCGGGATTCAACCTGCAGGGCAATCGCTTCACCGCGCAGATCATCTTCATTCCGGAGATGCTCATCACCGCGCGCGCCATGAAGGCCGGGCTCGCCCTCATCCGCCCGCTGCTCGCCGCGAACAAGGAGAAGCCCGTGGGGACGTTCGTCATGGGCACGGTGCTGGGCGACATGCACGACATCGGGCAGTCGATCGTGACGATCATGCTCGAGAACGCCGGGTTCAACGTGATCAACCTCGGCACCGACGTGCATCCCGACCGGTTCATCTCGACCGCCCTCGAGCACAAGGCGGACCTGGTGGGATTCTCCGCCCTGCTGTCGACCACGGTGTACTACCAGAAGGTGACGATCGAGGAATTCCAGAAGGCGGGGCACCGCAACAAGGTGAAGATCCTGATCGGCGGCGCGCCCACCTCCCAGGAATGGGCGGACAGCTGCGGCGCCGACGGCTGGGGCAAGGACGCGGTGGAGGCGGTGAAGCTTGCGCTGAGGCTCGTGGGCGAGCGGCGCGAGGCGTGGGCCTGAAACCGTGTCCGCGGGGATCAGCGTCAAGTTCGTGACCGCGGCCGGGGAGTCCCGGCAGATCGCTCGCGCCCGCGGAGGCGACGATCCTCGACGCCGCGCGCCTGGCGCGCGTGGAGATGGACGCAACCTGCGGCGGGCGCGGACGCTGCCGCAGCTGCCGGGTGAAGGTCGTGGCGGGCGAGATCCCGCCGCCCACGCTGCAGGACACCCTCCAGCTGGGCCACGACGAGGTGCACGAGCGCTTCCGCCTCGCCTGCCAGACGCGCGTCATCGCCGATTGCACGGTGATGCCGATGCCGCCGAAGGCCGAATCGGGCTACCAGATCCTCTCCGGCGACGTGGACTTCGCGGGCGATTCCAGGCTGGGACTCGATTCGGGCGTGAGCAAGCTGTTCGTGACCGCCAAGACGCCCGCGGGAGAGCATCACCAGACTTCGGACGTGGACGAGATCCTCGCCTGCCTCCCGGCGGATACCGATCGGCGCTTGCCGCTCGAAGTCCTGCGCAAGGTCCCCGGCATCCTGCGCAAGGACAAGGGCCGGCTCACGGTGACGACGGTTCAACTCCGAGATCGTCGACATCGAGGCGGGAGACACCACGGCGCACGCCTACGGCATGGCCTTCGACATCGGCACGACGAGCGTCGTGGGCACGCTGATGGACCTGGGCAGCGGCGAGCAGCTGGCCGCGGTGGGAGGCCTCAATCCCCAGGCGCAGTACGGCGGCGACCTCATGTCGCGCATCGCGTACGCGCAGTTCGATCCGGCGAAGCTCGTCACGCTGCGTGCCAAGATCCTCGGGGCGATCAACGATTTCATCAAGGAGGCATGCGGCAAGGCGGGCGTGAGCGCCGAGAACGTCTACAAGATCGTCGTGGTGGGCAATACCTGCATGCACCACATCTTCCTCGGGATCGACGTGACCTACGTGGGGCTCGCGCCCTACGCGCCCGCGGTGCGCGACCTGCTCGTGTATCCCGCGCGCGAGCTGCCGCTGAAGGCCGCTCCCAACGCCAGGATATGCATGCTGCCGATCGTGGCCGGGTTCGTGGGAGCCGACACGATGGCCTGCGTGCTCGCCACGCGCATCTACGAAAGCGAGGAGATCCGCGCGCTCGTGGACATCGGGACCAACGGGGAAGTGGTGATGGGCTCGCGCGACAAGCTCTTCGCGTGCTCGGCGCCGGCCGGTCCCGCGCTCGAGGGCGCGCAGATCCGCCACGGCATGCGCGGGGCGCTGGGGGCGATCGAGAAGGTGCAGATCGGCGACGACGTCGCCTGCAGCGTGATCGGCGACGCGCCGGCGGTGGGAATCTGCGGGTCGGGATTGATCGACGCGTGCGCGAAGATGCTCGACGCCCGCATCATCGACGCGAACGGGCTGCTGCGCCGCGAGGAAAGCCCGCCGCTGACGCCCGCGCTGCAGAGCCGGATCGTGCAGGGGGAGGGCGGCCGGCAGTTCGTCCTCGTGCGCAAGGGCGAGGCGGGGCGCGACCACGACATCAGCATCACGCAGGCCGACATCCGCCAGCTCCAGCTCGCCAAGAGCGCGATCTACTCCGGGATCATGATGCTGCGCGACGTGATGGGAATCGCCGACGACCAGATCCGCGAGCTCATGCTGTGCGGCGGCTTCGGCAACTACATCAGCATCGAGAGCTCGGTGAAGATCCGGCTGCTGCCGCCGCTGCCCGTCGAGCGGATCACCTACATGGGAAACGCCGCCGCGATCGGCGCGCAGATGGCCCTGCTGTCGGAGACCGAGCGCCTGCGGGCCTTCGAGCTCGCGCAGGGCATCGAGCACGTGGCCCTCGCGGCGCGCCCCGAATTCCAGGCGATCTTCGTCGAGGGGATGAACTTCACCGGCACGCCCTTCGACGCGCAGGAGCGCGGCAAGCCGAAGCGCAGCCGCGACGTGGCCGTGGGAAGCGGCTAGCCGGCCATGCAGATCAACCTGCTTTTCGGATTCCTCGGGTCGGGCAAGACCACGCTCGCGAAGCACCTGCTCGCCGAGCGCGGGCGTGACGTGAAGACCGCGGTGATCGTGAACGAGTTCGGCGAGGTGGGCGTGGACGGCGACATCCTGCGCGGCAACAACGTGGACGTGGTCGAGCTCAATTCGGGCTGCCTGTGCTGCACGTTGCGCGGCTCGCTCATGCTGGCGGTCGAGGAGCTGCGCGAGAAGTCCCAGGTGGAACGCGTCATCGTCGAGGCGACCGGCGTGGCCCAGCCGGGCGAGCTGGTCGAAAGCCTCGCCGACTCCTCGCTCAGCGGCGAGTTCAAGGTGGGTCCCCTGGTCACCGTGGTCGACGCCGCCAAATTTCCCAAGCTCCTCGCGATGCTGGGCGACTTCTACCTGGACCAGGTCGAGAGCGCCGACCTCGTGATCGTGAACAAGATCGACCTGGTGAGCGCCGAGGACCTCATGGCCGTCTCGCGCCAGGTGCGCGAGATCAACGAGCACGCCGACATCCTCTTCGCCGAACAGGGCCGGGTCGTGCCGGAGCAGCTGTTCGACGAACGCGACGACGGGCTGGTCGAACGGGCCCTGGCGCTGGCCGGTGAGCGCGTGGCCGCGCACGAGCACGACGGGCACGGTCACGACCACGGCCACGGCCACCAGCATGACCACGATCACCAGCATGACGACGGCCACGAGCACGATGCCCACGCGGGCGCGCCGGCGCAGTCGTTCGTCCTGCGCGGCGCGGGGGGCACCCGCCGCGCGGGGCTGGAGCGCTTCTTCGCCGGGCTGCCGGACAACGTCTGGCGCGCGAAGGGCTTCCTGCGCGTCGACGGCGAGCCGCGGCTGGTCCAGTACTCCCTGGGTCAGCTCGAGATCACGCCCGGCGGGCAAGCGCCGAACGAGGCGATCGTCTTCATCGGGCAGGACCTCGACCGCACGGAGATCGAGGCGCGCTTCGCCCTGGTGGGCAAGCGATGAGCATCGTCGCGCGCAAGGCGGAGGGTCGCGTCGCGCGCCGGTCGCTCCCGGAGCCGGAACCGCGCTCGCTCGCGGAAAGGGCGTACGAGCTGCTGGTGCGCAAGATCACCCGCCTCGAGGCGGCGCCGGGATCGGTGCTGGTGGAGAAGGTCCTGATGGAGGAATTCGGCATCGGCCGCACGCCGATCCGCGAAGCGATGCAGCGGCTCGCCATCGAGCGCCTGGTCGACCATTCCCCGAACCGCGGCATGTTCGTCTCCGAGATCGTCGCGACGGACGTGCAGCAGATCTACGAGTTCCGCGCCATCCTGGACGGCTATGCCGCGGCGCTCGCCGCGGTGCGCGCCACGCCGGAGCAGGTCCGCGGCCTCGCGCTGCTGCACAAGAAGCTGCTGCGGGCGACCGAGGACGACGACGTGAACGAGTACGTGACGCTCGATCGCCGCTTCTATCGCCTGCTCGCCGAGGCCGCCCACAACGACCTGGTCGCCGATTCGATCCCGCGCATCTTCAACCTGCACCTGCGCCTGTGGTTCTTCATCTCGGAGAAGGTCGGAAGCTGGCATTCCATCGCCGCGTCGCACCAGGAGATGACCCGCGACGTGGTGGCCGCGCTCGAGCGCCGGGACCCCGACAAGGCGCGGCATGCCATGGAAAGCTATATCGCCCGGCGCAACCAGGACATCAGGAAGATCCTGTGACGGGGACTGCGGGCGCGACATGCGCCCACCGACTCCGGCGCATGGCCAGGCGCCGCCGCCGCTGCTAAGATTGCGACTGACTTCAGGTGCCCGGACCGCGCCAAGCGGCCCGGGGTAAACGGGAAACAGGAGCCGGGATTCCGGCAACCTGTGCTGCCCCCGCAACGGTAAGCATGTGTGGATCGGCTCTTCGGTGCCCGCCCTGGGCACCGGACCACTGCGGCGCCAAGCCGCGGGAAGGTCGAGCCGGTCAGGACATGCCAGCCCGGATACCGGCCTGAGGCATTCAACCTTCATCCTGGGCCCGCGGGGACGCCGGCTCTTGGGGAGCATGCCATGCACACCCGTTCGCATGTCGCGCCGGCGCCGCGCCGGTCCTTTCGTCTTCTTCGATGCCTGGCCGCGGGGTCCGCGGCGCTCACGCTGGCGCAGCCGGCCGGTGCCCAGCAGTCGCCGGTCTACACGGGCGGCGAGACGGTGGTCACGGCGGGGCGCATTCCGCAGAGGCTCTCCGACGCGCTGCGCGGCGTCGTCGTCATCACCGCGAGCCAGATCGAGGCGAGCGGACAGCTCACCCTGGGCGAGGTCCTGCAGCTCTACGGCGGCGTGGAGATGGCGAGCAACGGCGGGCCGGGAAGCCCGGTCGCGATCTTCATGCGCGGGGCCAACAGCACGCATACGCTGGTGATGGTGGACGGCATGCGCCTGCAGTCCGCCACCTCGGGGACCACCGCGTTCGAGAACATCCCGCTCTCCCAGATCGAGCGCATCGAGATCGTCCCCGGGCCCGTGAGCGGGCTCTACGGATCGGACGCCATCGGCGGCGTGATCCAGATCTTCACCAAGAGCGCTCGCCATTCGCCCGGCGCGAGCGTCTCCGCGGCCGTCGGCAGCTACGGCACGCGCTCGCTCGACGCCTCCTTCAGCGGCGCGCGCGAGCGCACCGAGTACACCGTCTCCGCGGCCGACGTCCGGACCCATGGCTTCAGCGCGACCAACCCGGGCGTCCCGTTCGGCCAATACAATCCCGACGACGACGGCTACCGCAATGCGAGCCTGTCGGCGAAGGTGCTGCACCGCTTCGACGCGGCGAACGAGCTGGGGGCGGCGGCGCTCTACAGCCGCGGCTCGGCGCATTTCGACGACGGCCCCGCGAACGACAGTCATACCGACCAGAGCCTCACCACCTGGTCGATCCACAGCCGCAACCAGCTCACCGGCGCGTGGGAGAGCCTGCTGCGCGTCGGTTCCGGTCGCGACGACAGCACGAGCTTCGCCGCTTTTCCAGGGGCCTTCCGCACCGACGAGGACCAGGCGCTGTGGCAGAACACCTACCGGCTCGGCGGCACGGCGCTCGTCGCGGGCGCGGAATACCTCGGGCAGGAGGTCGCCGCCTCGGCGGACTTCACGACGACGAAACGCACCATCCGATCGGTGTTCGCGGGCGTGACCGGCGATTATGGCGACCACGGCATCCAGGCCAACGTGCGCCGCGACGACAACAGCCAGTTCGGGGCGCCGACGAGCGGCTCGATCGCCTACGGGTAC
The DNA here is from genome assembly GCA_963792865.1 of uncultured beta proteobacterium. Lineage (GTDB taxonomy): Bacteria > Pseudomonadota > Gammaproteobacteria > Burkholderiales > Usitatibacteraceae > Usitatibacter. The sequence continues at coordinate 423,679 of CAWBYB010000009.1, read as the reverse complement.
CGCTTCGCGCCGGGGGCGAGGGTGCGCCTCGCCTACGGCAAGGCCTTCCACGCGCCCACCTTCAACGATCTCTACTATCCCGGATTCTCGAACCCGGCATTGGTGCCGGAGCAATCGCGCAGTCGCGAGATCGGCTTCGATTACGGGTCCGGAACCCAGCGCATCGCCGCCACCTATTTCGACAACCGCATCTCCGACCTGATCGTGTTCGTGTTCGATCCGGTGACGTTCGAAGGCGCGCCCGTGAACCTCGCGAAGGCGAGGATCCACGGGCTCGAGCTGTCCTATAGCGGGCGCTGGCTCGGCACCTGGGTCCGCGCGCAGCTCACCGTGCAGGATCCCCGGTCGGAGCCCGACGGCCTGCTGCTCCAGCGCCGCGCGAAGCGCCGTGCCAGCGTGACCGCGACGCGCGATGCCGGCCCATGGCGGTTCGGCCTTGAGCTCTACGCCAATGGCGAGCGGTTCGATTCGGCGGACGAGTCGCCCGCGTCGCGCATGCACGGCTACGGGCTGGTGAACCTCACCGCCGAGCGTCGCCTGGGCACCGATTGGGCGATCCAGCTGCGCTGGAACAACGTGGGCGACACCAGGTACGAGCTGGCGCAAGGCTTCAACACGCCCGGCAGCAACGTGCTGCTCACCCTGAAGTGGACTCCGCAATGACGCTGCTGCGATATCGGCGTCGCGGGACGCCGTGACGCTCAAGGGCAGCGTCGCCCTCGCGATGTCGGTCGCGGTGCACGGCGTCGCGCTGATCGCGATCGGCTCGGCCATGCACGGGCCCGAGGCAGGGCCCGCGCTGCCGCGGCGCGAATCCGTCCCGGTCCGTGTGCGGCTGATTCCCGCGCAGGCGATGCACGCGGGCCAGGCCGCGCCACCCACGGGCCAGGTGCGCGCGATGGCGCCGCACGCGGACGTTTCCCCGCGCCGTGCCGTGCGCCGGCTCGTCGCGCATTCCGAAGGGGCGCGTCGCGGCTCCGGCGCCACCGCTCGTCGATGCCATGACGCCGCCGATCGCGCGGCCGCCGGTCCGCGCCGAAGCGGCCGCGGTGCAGGCGGGGGCCATGGAGGCGATCGCGCAATCCATCGGGCCCGAGAGGGCCGATCGAGGCGAGGCGACGCGAGCGCCCTCCCTGGCGTCGGCGGGTACGATGGGGCCCGCCTACCTGAGCGCGCCCGGGCCCACGTATCCCCCTGCGGCGCGCGAGGACGGGCAGGAGGGCCTCGTGATCCTGCGCGTACGCATCTCGGCCGACGGCTTGCCGTTGGATATCGCATTGCGCAGGTCCTCGGGCTCGCGCGTGCTCGATCGGGCCGCGATCGCCGCGGTGCAGCGCTGGACGTTCGTGGCGGCGCGGCGGGGATCGCATCCCATCGAATCGTGGATCGACGTTCCGATCCGCTTCCGGCTGCAAGGATGATGAACGCCCCGGCGATGCGATTGTGCGGAACGCTCATGGTGCAGGGCACGACCTCCGACGCGGGCAAGAGCACGCTCGTGACGGGGCTGTGCCGGTTGTTGCGCCGCGCGGGCGTGAGCGTGGCGCCGTTCAAGCCGCAGAACATGGCGCTCAACAGCGCGGTGACGGTCGACGGCGGGGAGATCGGGCGCGCGCAGGCGCTGCAGGCGCAGGCCGCCGGCATCGAGCCGCACACGGACATGAACCCGGTGCTGCTCAAGCCCACTTCCGACACCCATGCCCAGGTGGTGATCCACGGCCACGCGCGCCTGGAGCTCAGCGCGCGCGACTATCACGACTACAAGGCGATCGCGCTCGGCGCCGTGATGGAATCCTACGAGCGCCTGCGCTTGCGGCACGACGTGCTGGTGGTCGAGGGGGCGGGCAGTCCCGCCGAAGTGAACCTGCGCGAGCGCGACATCGCCAACATGGGCTTCGCGACCGCCGCCGATTGTCCCGTGGTGCTGATCGCCGACATCGACCGCGGCGGCGTATTCGCCCATCTCGTGGGCACGCTCGACTGCCTTTCGGCGCCGGAACGCGATCGCGTGCACGGGTTCGTCATCAACCGCTTCCGGGGCGATCCCGCACTGCTTGCGCCGGGACTCGCGTGGCTGGAGCAGCGCACGGGCAAGCCCGTGTTCGGCGTGCTGCCGTACCTGCAGGGATTGCACCTCGACGCCGAGGACGCCATCCAGACCCAGCAGGCCGCCGCCGAGCCCGGCGCGCGCCGCCTGAAGGTGGCCGTGCCCGTGTACCCGCGCATCAGCAACCACACGGATTTCGACGCGCTGCGGGCGCATCCGCAAGTCGACGTGACCTTCGCGGGCCCCGGCATGGCGATCCCGCCCGCGGACCTCGTCGTCCTGCCGGGCAGCAAGAACGTGCAGGCCGACCTGGAGTGGCTGCGCGCGCAGGGCTGGGATGCCGGCATCCTGCGGCACCTGCGCTACGGCGGAAAGCTGATCGGCGTCTGCGGCGGCATGCAGATGCTCGGCACCGCGGTGCACGATCCGCTCGGGCTCGAGGGACCGGCGCGCAGCGTCGCCGGGCTCGGGCTGCTCGACTTCGAGACCACGCTCGCGGCGCACAAGCACCTCGAGCGCGTCGCGGGCACGGTGCTGGGCGTGGCGATGAGCGGCTACGAGATCCATGCGGGGACTTCGCACGGTCCGGCGTTGCGATCGCCCGCGGTGCAACTCGCCGATCGAAGCGACGGGGCGCTCTCCGCCGACGGGCAGATCCTCGCGACCTACGTGCACGGGCTCTTCGACGCGCCGGAGGCCTGTGCCGCGCTGCTCGCATGGGCGGGGCTGGAAGGTGCCGCGCGGATCGACTATCGTGCCCTTCGCGAGGACAGCATCGAGCGGCTGGCCGACGCCATCGCCGGCCACGTCGACCTGGAGGCGCTGTTCGGGCGCACGTTGGGCGCGGGGCTCATCGGAGCCGGAGGCAATCCATGACGGACGAAGACGAGGATGTTGCGCCGGCAGTCGCGTCGCCCTGCGTCAAGGTCTGCATCCTGGATGAGCAGATCGGCTGGTGCGTAGGCTGCGGGCGCACGCGCGCCGAGATCTGGAAATGGACGCGATGCAGCGACGAGGAGAAGCGCGAGATCGTGCTGCGCGCCGCCGCGCGGATGCGGGGACCATGACCGCGGGAGCGCCGCGGACGGACACCCATGCGTACGGTGCAAGCGGGGTCCGCGAATTATTCAATGCACTGAGCCTCGGGGCGTGACATTATCATGACCATGAAAATGATGGACGCGGTCGGTGTGCTGGGCGCCCTGGCCCAGGAGAGCCGGCTCGAGATCTTCCGTTACCTCATTCGGGTGGGACCCTGCGGGGCCAGCGCGGGCCGGGTCGGCGAGCAGCTCGCGCTGCATTCGGCCACGCTCTCCTTCCATCTGAATGCGCTGCGCCACGCCGGGCTCGTCACGTCGCGGCGCCAGAGCCGCTCCATCATCTACACCGCGAACTTCACGCGCATGAGCGACCTGCTCGCGTACCTGATGGAGAACTGCTGCCAGGGCGACGACGATGCCGCCGGCGCGCAGAGCGAACCCGTCGCGGCGCGGGGCGGCGCCCGTTGATCATCCGAACGTCGACATCCCACGAAGGAGGAATTCCATGAGTACCCTCGACATCTACGATCCCGCGCAGTGCTGTGCGACCGGCGCCTGCAGCCCGGACGCCGACGACGAGCTCGCGCAGTTCGCCTCCTCGCTCGAATGGCTCAAGGAGCGCGGCGTGGCCGTCTCGCGCTACAACCTGGGCCACCAGCCCGGGGCCTTCGTGCAGAACACCACGGTCAAGGGCACGATCGAGCAGGACGGCATCGCCTGCCTGCCGCTCGTGATCGCCGACGGCAAGATCGTGAGCAAGGGCCGCTATCCGACCCGCGGCGAGCTGGGCGAGCAGCTGGGGGTGGCCGAGCAGGCGGGCTGCGCGCCCGCGGCGCCCGGGGCCAAGCGCTGCTGCGGCTGAAGAGGGCATCGATGAGAGTGCTCGAGCGCCCGACGCGCAACCTGTTCTTCACCGGCAAGGGCGGCGTCGGCAAGACTTCGACTTCGTGCGCGGTCGCCGTGGCGCTCGCCGACCGGGGCAAGGCCGTGCTGCTCGTGAGCACCGATCCCGCCTCCAATCTGGACGAGGTGTTCGATACCTCGCTTGCGAACGGGCCGGTGGCGATCGCCGCCGTGCCGGGGCTGCACGCGATGAACGTCGATCCCGAGGCCGCGGCGGCCGCCTATCGCGAGCGGGTCGTGGGTCCCTATCGCGCCTTGCTGCCGGCCGACGCGGTGGCGAGCATCGAGGAGCAGCTCGCGGGGGCGTGCACGGTGGAGATCGCCGCGTTCGACGAGTTCGCCAAGCTGATCGGCGATCGCGACGTCGCCGCGCGCTACGACCACATCGTCTTCGACACCGCGCCCACGGGCCACACCCTGCGCCTTCTGGCGCTGCCCGCGGCGTGGAGCGGATTCTTCGGCAGCAGCGTTTCCGGCACCTCCTGCGTGGGCCCATTGCAGGGCATGGCGGCGCAGCGCGATCTTTACGCCGCGGCAGTGGCGACCCTTTCGCGATCCCTCGGTCACGACGATGACGCTGGTGAGCCGGCCCGAGCGCTCGGCGCTGGCGGAAGCCGAACGCACGAGCGCGGAGCTCGCCGAGCTGGGCGTACGCAACCAGTCCCTCGTGTTGAACGGCGTGTTCCAGCCGCAGGGCCAGGGCGATCCCGTCGCCGTCGCCATGCACCAGCAGGAGCGCGCCGCGATCACCGCCATGCCGCCGCGCATCGCCGCGCTCGAGCGCTCGATCATCCCGCTCAAGCCGCGCCAGGTGGTGGGCGTCGAGGCGCTGCGCGGATTCTTCTCCCGCTTCGACGCGGAGGGCACGCTGTCGCTGCCCAGGCGCCCGCGCGCGCTGCCCGAGTTCGGCGAGCTCATCGTGCAGCTCGAGGCCGGCGGACGCGGGCTCGTCATGACGATGGGCAAGGGCGGAGTGGGCAAGACGACTCTCGCCTCGCGCATCGCGGTGGAGCTCGCCCGCGCGCGGCTTTCCCGTGCACCTCACGACCACGGATCCCGCCGCGCATATCGCGGGCGCGGTGGGCCGCGTGCCCGCGAACCTCACCATCGGCGAGATCAACCCGCGGCTCGAGGTCGAGCGCTATCGCGCCGAGGTGATGGCGACGACGGGCGCCAAGCTCGACGCCAACGGCCGCGCGCTGCTCCAGGAGGACCTGAGCTCGCCGTGCACCGAGGAAATCGCGGTGTTCCAGGCGTTCGCGCGCGTGGTCGAGGGGGCCGCCGAGCGCTTCGTGGTCGTCGATACCGCGCCCACGGGACACACGATCCTGCTGCTCGACGCCGCGCAGGCGTACCACAAGGAAGTGATGCGCCAGGCGAAGAGCGTGACGCAGGCGGTGCGCAACCTGCTTCCGCGCCTGCGCGATCCGGAATTCACGCGCATCGTGCTGTGCACCCTGGCGGAGGCAACACCGGTGCACGAGGCGGCGGCGCTGCAGCGCGACCTGCGCCGCGCGGGCATCGAGCCCTACGCATGGGTGATCAACCAGAGCCTCGCGCCGCTGGAGCTCGTCGGATCCGCTGCTCCTCGCGCGCCGCGCGCAGGAAGGCCGCTACATCGAGGAGGTCGCGGATACCCACGCACGCAGGGCCTTCATCCTTGCGTGGCAGGCGGGCGTCTTCGCCGCCGGCGCATCGGCCGCGGAGCCCGTCGCCAGCACCGCCTGACCGAGGCGCATCCCCCGATCCGTTCGGCATGTGCTGGCCGCATGGCCGCCATGCCGCAACCCTCGTTGACGCTTCCAGCGGGCGCGCTATGGTGGGGCCTGCGGCGCGCCGGAGGCGACGGCGGCGCCATCGTCCCGGAGGCAGGCCATGAACACGGCAAGGTCCGCGGTGAAGGCGAGCGCGGAGATCATCGACGGCAAGGAAGTCGCGGCGCAACTGCGCGCGGAAGTGGGCGAGTCGGTGCGCCAGCTGCAGCGCGAGCACGCGGTGACGCCCGGGCTCGCGGTCGTGCTCGTCGGCGAGGATCCCGCGAGCCAGGTCTACGTGCGCAACAAGGGCCAGCAGGCGCGGGAGGCGGGAATGAACTCGTTCATCCACCGGCTTTCCGCGAGCGCGACGCAGGAGCAGCTCTCGGCGCTCCTGCGCGGCCTCAACGCGGACGAGTCCGTGAACGGGATCCTGGTCCAGCTTCCCCTGCCGCGGCATATCGACGCGGACGCGGTGCTGCAGCTGCTCGATCCGGGGAAGGACGTCGACGGCTTCCACCCGATCAACGTGGGAGCGCTCGTCACGGGCCAGGACTGCCTCGTTCCGTGCACGCCCATGGGCTGCATCGCGCTGCTCAAGCGCCAGCTCGGGAACCTCGCGGGCCTGCGCGCCGTCGTGATCGGCCGCTCCAACATCGTGGGCAAGCCTGTGGCGCAACTGCTACTGCGCGAGGACTGCACGGTGACGATCGCCCATTCGCGCACGCGCAACCTCGAGGAGGAGTGCCGTCGCGCGGACATCGTGATCGCGGCGGTGGGGCGGGCGAAGATGGTGAAGGGAAACTGGATCAAGCCCGGCGCGACCGTGATCGACGTGGGCATCAACCGCGTCGCGGGGCCCGACGGCAAGCCGCACCTCGTGGGCGACGTGGATTTCGACAGCGCCGTCAAGATCGCGGGAGCGATCACACCGGTGCCCGGCGGCGTAGGCCCCATGACGATCGCCTGCCTGCTCAAGAACACGCTCGACGCGACGCGCCGCCAGCGGGGGCTCGCCTAGCGTCGCAGGCCCGAAGCACTACAATCGCCATCCATGGGCGATAGCGTGCGCTTCCTCGGCTCGGGCGATTCCTTCGGCAGCGGAGGCCGCTTCCAGACCTGCATCCTGGGCTCCCTCGGCGGCAGGCGCTTCCTGATCGATTGCGGCGCGTCGTCCCTCATCGCGATGCGCGCCCAGGGCGTCGATCCGAACAGCATCGACGCGATCCTGCTCACCCACATGCACGGCGACCACTGCGCGGGCGTGCCGTTCCTGCTCGTGGACGCGATGCTCGGAGCCAGGCGCAAGACCCCGCTCACGGTCGCAGGGCCGGCGGGAACGCGTGCGAGCATGGAGGTGCTGCGCGAGGCGCTCTTCCCCGGCAGCCACGTGATGCGCCCGAAATTTCCCTACGAGTACGTGGAGCTTTCCGTGCGAGAGGCGCACGACGTGGCGGGAATCACCGTGACGCCTTACCCCGCGCTGCATACCCCGGAGACGAGCCCCACCATGCTGCGGGTCGAGTGCGGTGGGAAGATCGTGACCTACACGGGTGACACCGATTGGACCGAGGACCTGGTGGCGGCCGCCGACGGCGCCGACCTGCTGATCGCGGAGTGCTACTTCTACGACAAGCCGATAAAGATGCACATGAACTACGCGACGTTGAGGCAGCACCTGCCGCGGCTCAAGGCGAAATCGGTGGTCCTCACCCACATGTCCGAGGACATGCTCGGCCACGCGGGGGAAATCCCGGAGCGCTGCGCGAGCGACGGCCTGGTGATCGATCTCTAGAAGGTTGGCGCCCCGAACACGAATCGAACGTGCGACCTGCCCCTTAGGAGGGGGCTGCTCTATCCACTGAGCTACCGGGGCGCTGCGGCGAAATTATCGCACGCGAGCAGAACGGGAAAGCGCGCGGCGCACGTAGCCGATCTTGTGGCTGCGTTCGAAGCGCGTCGCGAAGCGCGGGAAATCGAGCCGGAGAGTTTGCGCGAGGATAGAGGCGCGCTCGTGGATCGACTTCCAGCCCGGATTCACGGGGCCTTGGTTGAACCCGAGTGCGATCTCGTTGCCTTCGCCTTCCACCGGAACCAGCAGCACGTTGTCCGAAAACGCCCGCGCCATCATGACGAGATGCTCCAGGCGCTCCGCGCGCGAGCCGGCGAAATTCGCGACCAGGATTCCGCCCGCGCGCAATCGGGAGCGGACCTTCCCGTAGAACGTGGCGCTCTGGATCGAGGCGGTGATGCCCGCGCGGTCGAACGCGTCGGCGATCACCACGTCGTAGGTCCGGTCGGTCTGCGCCACGTACTGCGCGGCGTCGCCGTGAATCAGCTCGAATCGGCTCGAAGGTGGCGGAACGAAGAAGTATTCCCGCAGCGCGAGCACGTCGGCGTTGATCTCGACGGCGTCCACGCGCGCGGAAGGCAGGTGCCGATAGCAGTACTTCGCCATGGAGCCGCCGCCGAGGCCGAGCACTAGGATCTTGCGCGGGTCGGGGCGGAAGAGCAGGAAGCCCATCGCCTTTTGCGTGTAGCGCAGGTCCAGGGCCCAGGGATCGTCCAGGCGCATGCGGCTCTGCACGCAATCGAGCGAGAGGTACAGGGTCCGGACTTCCGCGGACTCGCCGATGAACGGCTTGGGGTAGGTCCCCGCGAGGATCGCCTCCAGCAAGGCGCTGCGATTGGCGAAGGGGGACTCCAGGACCCGGATCGTCTCCTCGCACGCCGCCGTCGCGGGGAGATCGATCAGTCCCGGCCTGCCCGGCTCGCGTATGTGCCTAAATCGCTGCTTCAACTGTCATCATTCCGACCGGAAGCGACCGCATGATCACCCGTTTGCCGGGAGCGTGGCCGAATGGCCGCCACGAAATTATCGCATGGGGGCAGGCGATCGCCGCAGGCGCCGGGGTGTGGGCCCGCGTCCCGGGGGGGGCTTGCCAAGTTCGATAGTTCGAGTAATATCTAATTATGCAGACCGCCCGCGTCATCGCCGCCCTGGGGGCCCTGGCCCAGGAATCCCGCCTCGCGATCTACCGTCTCCTGGTGGAGGCCGGCCCGACCGGGCTTTCCGTGGGCGAGATCGGAGCGTCGCTGCGCGTCTCGCCGGCGACGCTCTCGTTCCACCTGAAGGAGCTGGCCCACGCCGGGCTCATCCAGGCGCGCCAGCAGGGGCGGTTCATCTACTACTCCGCGACCTACGACTACATGCGCAAGGTGCTCGGCTACCTCACGGAAAACTGCTGCGCGAGCGACGGCGTCGAGTGCCGGCCCGCTCGCGCCCCCAAATCATGCGCGAAGTCCTGCGCGAAACCGAAGTCCTGATCCCAAGGAGCGAACCATGAAGCGATTCCATGTCCACGTGGCGGTGCCCGACCTCGCGCAAAGCATCCGCTTCTATTCCACGATGTTCGGCGCCGAGCCCGCGGTCGTGAAGGACGACTACGCGAAGTGGATGCTCGAGGACCCGCGCGTGAACTTCGCCATCTCGCAGCGCGGCGGCACCGTGGGCATCAATCACCTCGGCTTCCAGGTGGACGAGGCGGGCGAGCTGGACGAGCTGCACTCGCGCCTGGGCGCGGCCGACGCCGGCGTCACGCAGGAAAAGGATGTCGCCTGCTGCTACGCGCGCTCCGACAAGTACTGGGTGACGGATCCGGCGGGCGTGCCGTGGGAATCGTTCCACAGCCTGGGAACCGTTCCCTTCTTCCACGGCGAGGTGAAGGAAGCCGCTCCCGCCTGCTGCGGCTCGGCGCCGCAGGGGCAGGGCAAGTCCCAGGCGCAACCCAAGGCAACGTGCTGCTCCTAGGAGAGGTGCCATGTCGCGATCGGAATACAACGTGCTCTTCCTGTGCACCGGCAACTCGGCGCGCTCGATCATGGCCGAGGCGATGCTCAATCACATCGGCCGGGGGCGCTTCCACGCCTATTCGGCGGGCAGCCACCCGACCGGCAAGGTGAACCCGTACGCGCTCGACGTGATCGCGAACGCCGGCCTTCCGGCCCACGGATTCCGCAGCAAGGACTGGAGCGAGTTTGCCCAGCCCGGCGCAGCGCAGATGGATTTCATCCTCACCGTCTGCGACAACGCCGCTGGCGAGGTATGCCCGGTATGGCCCGGAAAGCCGATCACGGCCCATTGGGGCGTGCCGGATCCGGCCGCCGTGGAGGGCTCGGAGGAGAAGAAGCGTGCGGCATTCAGGGACGCGGCGACCGCCCTTCGGCGCCGCATCGAGCTGCTCGTCGCCCTCCCGGTGGAAAAGCTCGACCGCATGTCAGCCAAGAATCAACTGACGGAGATTGGCCGCAAGTAAGCGCTAGAGCAGTCCAAATTCACGCAGGGCCGGACCGAGGTTGCGGTGATCGCGGCCCTCGCGCGACAGCTTCACGAGGGCGAATCTTTGCAGCGCCGTAAGCATGCGCCAGCGCGCGGGCGAGGGCGCAGCGAGGCCGGTAGCCGCGGTCGCCCTGACCACCTGTTCAGGAACATCGTCGTCGGCCCACGCCGGATGCTCTGCCGTCGCAATCCTCGGCGGCTCGCATCCCGCGGCTTCCTTGACGAAGGAGCACAGCGCCCGTCGGAAGTCCGCAACGGCGGGCGCGTCCTCGCAGGGCGCATGCAAGAGCTCGCGCCGCCTGTGTTTTGCCAATAGTTGCCAGTCGTCCAGTGACAACTTGATTCCGCACTTGTCGAGCTTGAACCGCACGGCCATGGGAATGTAGGTCAGATCGGCTTCCAGTTCCGATTCAAAGGCGAACAGACCGGCATCGTGGGTGCGTGAAGCGCCCGCAGCCGCGCGCGTCGCCCGCACGTCAAAAACAACGCCCGGTGACCGGGCGTAACGAGGAGGATGGTCCATCTCCGTGCTCTTCGGGCCGGATTCCTATGCAAACCGCCGTTGCTTGAAGGTCACCGTTTCCTTGAAGTCGGACACGGTTCCCACGCGCCGAATACTGGCCCACGTTCCCTTGTAATACGGGATCACGTTGCGATCGGTCCAGGGCGTCACCACGTCGCCCGCGATGCCGTTCCAGTAGCCGAACTGCATGAAGGTCTGGCTGGTCTTGATCGAAGGCTCGAGATAGGCCATCGCGTAGGTCGAGCCGTAGTCGTTGAACAGCTCGATCACGTCCCCCGACGAAACCCCCATCGACCGGGCATCTTCGGGATTGAGCTCGACGAACGCCATTGGCCAGCGATCGCGCACGAATGCGTTGTACATGTCGTGGTAACCGGTCTGCCAGACTTCGTTGACCCGGCCGTTGTTGATCCAGAACCGGTGCTTCGCCTTCTGGTCGGCGACCACTTGCGGCAGTCCGGGCCAGGTGGATGGCTTGAAGATCGCCTTGCCGTCCGCGGTGCTGAACTTGGCGTCGGTATAGAGCATCTCCGTGCCGATCAGCTTCCCGTCCTTGTATTCCTTGATCGGCAGCTGAACGCCGTTGTTGCCGGCGGTGCGCAAGCGCTCATAGGTCGCGAGATACCCGGTGCCTCCGCCCTGGCTGTCGATGGGCGGCGCGCCGGGCGTCCCCGCCACGCGGAAGCCGTCGTTGAAGGCATCCTCCTCGGTCTTCCAGTCGAACCCGGAGAACCGTGCCGCCATCCCCGCATTGCCCTCGGAGCTGTACATCGCCTTGAGGGTGTTGGCGATGTCCGCGGCAATCAGGCAGTCGGCCTTCGCCACGCCCGGCGGCTCCATGAACTTCTCCGACAGGCGGCAGCGGCGCTCGCCGTTCATCGAGGTGAGGTTGGTTTCCCCCGGATGGGCACCCGGAAGCAGCACGTGCGCCGCGTGCGAAAGCGCGGTCGGGTACAGGTTGATCGCGGCAACGAAAAGTCCGCCCTTGTTCTTCACCGCATCATAGATGACCCCGACCATTTCCTTGGTCGACGCGCCGCGGGCCTGGCCGATCGCCTCCCGGACGATGCCGGCACGCTTCAGGATCACGCCTCGATGCTGCTCGGCGTTGAGCGTGGTCTGGAACGGATTTGCGGCCCACGACGTGTACATCAAGCCGCGACCCTGGATGATTTCCTGGTCGATGTAGATCTTCTTGTCGCCGGGGTAAGGCGGGCGCGTATAGCCTTCCTGGTGGCCCCCCATGCGGACCACACCGGTGCCGCGCCGGCCGACGTTGTGGGTGGCCAGCACGACATCGACCAGGGCCGACTGGATCAGGTAGTTGTCGTTGCCCCAGATGATGCCCTTCTCGTAGGCATGCATCGTTCGCGTGCGCTGGCCCGGGCCCTTCGGCATGTAGGCCCATTCGGCAGCCTGGCGGATCTTCGCGGCAGGAACGCCGGTGATGCGGCTGGCTTCTTCCAGCGACAGCTTGTTGGCCTTGACCGCGACGTCGAAGTCGCGCGTGTGCTGCTCGATGAAATCCTTGTCCTGCCAGCCCTGCTCGAGGACGTAGGTGAAGAGGGCGTTGAACAGCGCGATGTCGGTGCCGGGCTCTATGTCGAGGTGGAGCACGTTGTCTTTGCCCGCGACCGTTTCCGCAACGGCGATCGTCGGCGTGCGGCGAGGATCGACGAAGATGATCCGGCCCTTGCCTGCCGTTTCGCCGGGGAACCACTTCCGCTTCTTGGCCACCGTGCCGCCCTGCAGGTTGGGCACCCAGTGCGCCAGGAAGTAGTTGGTCTGCGTCTCGTAGGAATTGCAGCCGATCGCCATGATCACGTCGGCTAGCTCCGCATCCTCGTAGCTGTTGTTGAGCTCGCCGATGCCCATCTCGCGCGTCGCGTGGCATTCGGAGTTGTAGGCGGGGCGGTTATGGATGCGCACCATCTGCGTCTTGAGCGCGGTGAACATCAGCTTTCCGGTTCCCCACGTGTTCTCGAAGCCGCCGCCGGCGCCTCCATGGTCGAAACAGTCGAAAACGAGCCCGTCCGGACCGTCCGTATCGAGTATCTTCTTGGTCACGCCGCAGTACAGCGCCAGGGCGTCATCCCAGCTCGTGTCGAACCAGGTGTCGCCCACGTAGACGCGCGGATTGCGCAGGCGGTCCTTGCCAACGCCCGAGTCGGTGTACATCACCCTGGCGAGCTGCCCGCCGCGCGTCGACGACAGGCCCTGATTCACGGAACAGCCCTTGTCGGGAACGATCATGATGTTGTGCCGGCGACCATCCTTGTCCTTGATGACGTTGGTCATCGCGGGCGTCATGATCACCGCCAGCGGCGGAAGCTGCCTGCGGAAATCGAGGCCGAGCGCGTTTTGGTGCGGCGCGCGCCCGCCTTCCGTTTCGGCATCCCACTTGTAGACGTGATAGCCGCAGCCGACGATGCAGAAATGGCAGGTGAGGTTGGTGCGCTGCGCGTTGACCGGAGGCAGCGCCACGCGATCTTCAGTGGTCATGCTCGTCTCCTCTCGCAGTCACAGGATGTTCGATTGGCGGCCATAGAGCAGGCCGACGATAGACACGGCAGCGACGGTATCGTCCTTGTCGTTGTACTTGAGCACGATCCGCGGCAGGTTCTCGGTCGCCTGGCCGCATATCATCTCGCCCGCCTTCTCGGCGTCGAACATGCTGAAGTGGCATGGGCACTTGAATACCCGGTCCGCGGGGTCATAGCTCACCGGGCACCCCATGTGCGTGCACATCGTGCTGTACGCGACGATATCCTGGCCGGGTCCCACGCCGCCCGGCACGGGAGATCCCATCTTGAGCAGGGCGCAGGGCGAGGACGCATCGGGAAAGGTGAAGTGCACGGCCTGGTTGACTGCCAGCGAAGCGGCCTTCCCGACGTGTTTCGCCTTGTAAGCCAGCACGGCGTTACCGCCGTCCGCGCTCGGCGCCGCTTCCGCCGCCGTTGGCAATGCAGCCGCGCCCGCCGCCACGCCGCCGGAGAACTTCAGAAATTCTCGACGCGAAACCAGATTGCCCATCGATCTCCCCCTTTTCGATGCGTATCGGGCACCCGACCGGGTGCGCTGCGCAGGCGGGATGCAAGATCAAGGCCCATTGCACCTGGAGGCAGGAAAAACATGTGGTTGCGCACTTTCCGCCGAGTCGGGGCAGTACGAGCGTTACCCATCGGTAACTTCCCGCGGCCCCGTGCCGCACCGGCTGTTACTCCGCGGTAACGCGATTGACGTAAGGCGTGTGGGAAAGCCCGCCCGGAATTGCGTTTTTTGGTAACCTGATGACCGCCCTCCGCAAGCACTGAACAAGAGTGCATCGCCGGGCAGGAGGAACCATGCGAAGGCATGAGCCATACGACGCTCGATTCGACGCTGTCGGGGGCCCGCGTTCGTCGCCAGGCGGTGGAGGCACATGATGCGGCGCCGTCGCTTCCTGGGTTACGGCCTGGCCTGCGCTTCGCTCGCGCCGCGCTTCGGGAGAAGCGAAGAGCCGCGGCCGCTTTCGATCGGCACGACACCGGTCTTCCTGGATGACGACGTCGCGTTCCTGCGCGATTGGCAGGCCTACCTGCAGAAGGAACTCGGTCGTCCAGTCGCCTTCGTGCAGCGCAGGAGCTACCGCGAAGTAAGCGAACTGCTGTTGGCGGAGAATCTCGACGCGGCCTGGATCTGCGGCTTCCCCTACGTGCGCTTTCGCGACCGCATGCGGCTGCTTGCGGTCCCGACCTACGAAGGAGAGCCGCTGTACCGCTCCTACGTGATCGTGCCCAGCAGTGACCGGACGACGCATTCGATCGGCGACCTGGGCGGGAAGATCTATGCGTTCTCGGACCCCGATTCGAACTCGGGGTGGCTGGTGCCCAACTCGCTGTTGTTCCGGCTCGGCAAGGATGCCGCGACATTCTTTCGCAAAAGCTTCTTCACGTGGGGCCACCGCCGAGTGGTGGATGCGGTCGCTGTCGGGCTCGCCCAGGGCGGCTCGGTCGACGGCTACGTGTGGGACACCCTGAAGCTGCAGCATCCCGAGATCACCGATCAGACCCGGGTCGCCCAACGCTCGCAGAAGTATGGCTTCCCCCCTTTCGTGACGCGCTCGCTCCTCCCGGCAGGCGATTTCCGGCAACTCCAGGAGGTCCTGGTCGCCATGCGAACCAATGCCGCGGGACAAGCGCTGCTGCACAAGCTCAATCTCGATGGGTTCCAGGTTGCCCCGGAAAGCGTCTTCAACGGCATCGCCGAAAACATGCGGATGTTGCACCTGGGCTAGGCCATGCTCAGCAACATCAGCTATCGCTACAAGATTCCCGCCAGCCTCAGCCTGGTGATCGTCGTGACCGCCCTGGCGGTGGCGGCGCCATTGATTTCCGGCGCCAAGCAGACCACCAAGCGCGATCTCATCGACCATGCCCTGTCGCTCGGCAAGACGCTGGCGGGCGCGGTTCAGCCTGCGCTGCTGCACGACGATATGTGGCAGGCATACGAAATCATCACGACGCCTTACGATCGCGCACTGCAGCAGCGCCTGGGCCAGCCGACGATCGTGGTCGTGGACGCGCTGGGCGCGATCTACGTCGCAAGCGACCCCAAGCGATTCCCGGCGACGCACCAGTTGGCGAGCCTTGGAGCGATGTCCAGCAGGCTCGCAGAGATCATTTCGCGTCCGATCCACTCGCCCATGGTGCTGGAGGCCCTCGACCCGAAGCTCTCGATCATGGTCGTGCCCGTGCTATCCAACGACAACACGCAGCTTGGCACGGTCATACTCGAGTATTCCCAGGATATCTACAGCCAACGCGTCCTGGAGACCATTCGCAAGGTCGCTGCCTCAACCGCGATTACGCTGGCGATCCTGGTGCCGCTGGGCTGGCTCTGGGGAAAGCAGATTGCCAACCCGCTTGTGCGCCTCTCGTCTGCCATCCGCCAGGTCGCGCGTGCGCCCGCCTCGATCGTGGCATTCCAGGCGCCGGCGGGAAACGATGAAATCGCCGAGCTCGGCGCGACATTCAACAATATGGTCGACGGCATGCGTGAGCGCGAGGCGCTCAAGGAAGAGGTCATGGCGTCCGAGCGTCTCGCTGCGATCGGCCGGCTCACGGCGGGGATTGCGCACGAAATCAACAATCCGCTTGGCGGAATGTTGAACGCGATCAGCACCTACAAGCGGCAACGCAGCGGGGTTCCGGCCTTCGTCGATCACACGATGTCGCTCCTGGAGCGCGGCCTCACGCAGATTCGCGAGACGGTCGCCGCCCTCCTGGTGGAGGCGCGGCTGGAAAGCCGGGCCCTCACGCCGCACGATATCGAGGACGTTCACACGTTGCTGCTTCCCAATGTGCAGGGCAAGCACATCCGCCTCGATTGGCGCAACGGCGTGACCGCGCCGATCCCGTTGCCGTCCACGGAAGTGCGCCAGATCTTGCTCAACCTGCTGTTGAACGCAGTGGAAGCCGTCGACGAGCGTGGACGCGTGAGCTCCGCGGTGACGCCGTCGGAAACGGAGCTCGAGGTGCGCGTCGAGAACGACGGGGCCGGGCTCAACGACAATCAGCTGCAACACCTGTTCGAACCATTCGCGCAATCGCGACGTAAGGGTAAAGGACTTGGGCTATGGATGACATACCAGTTGGCGACCCAGCTCCGCGGCCGTATCGAGGCGCAGAGCAAACCCGGTCACACCGTATTCACCGTGACGTTGCCGATCGCGGCATGATGCCGACCTGCGCCGTGCAGGTGTGCCTCGTCGAGGACGACGACATCATGGGCGAATCCCTCGTCGACCGCTTCGCGCTCGAGGGCTTCAGCTGTGATTGGCACAAATCGGCGCAGAGTGCGGCGTGCGAGCTCAAGGAGAAGCGCTATGACGTCGTGGTGAGCGATATCCGGCTGCCCGACCATGACGGCGATGAGCTGTTCGAGAAGCTGCAGGCCGAGCAGCTGTATGTCCCGCCGTGGCTCTTCATCACCGGCTACGGAACCATCGAACGGGCCATCGCATTGATGAAAATGGGGGCCGTCGACTACGTGACGAAGCCATTCGATCTGGACGAGCTTGTCGCCAAGCTGCGTGCCTATATCCCGTCATCGCCGCATGACGAACGGTTGCCGACGCTGGGGCTTTCCACGGGCATGCGGCGCATCGAGGACATGCTGCCGAGACTGGCCGCGCAATCGACGACGGTCCTGATCACCGGGCAGTCGGGGGTCGGCAAGGAAGTGGTCGCGCGCGAGATTCACCGCCTGGACAGGTTGCGCTCGATCAAGCCCTTCATCGCGGTGAACTGCGGCGGGATCCCGGAGAGCTTGCTGGAGGCCGAATTGTTCGGGCACGAGCGGGGCGCATTCACCGGGGCCATACGGCTCAAGCATGGACTATTGGAGCAGGCAAAGGACGGCACGCTCTTCCTCGACGAGATCGGCGACATGCCGATGGCGATGCAGATCAAGCTCCTGCGTGTGCTGCAGGAGCGCAGGGTAACGAGGCTCGGCGGGGAACAAAGCGTTCCCGTGGACTTTCGCCTCATCTGCGCCACGCATCGGGACCTCAAGGGGCTGGTCGAGCAGGGAACATTTCGCGAGGACCTGTTCTATCGCGTGAACGTAGTGCATCTGCGTGTTCCCCCGCTGCGCGAGCGCCCGGAGGATATTCTCTGGTACGCGCAGCGGTTCCTGCGCGAAGTCGCCCGGAAGAACCTGGGGCCGCACAAATTTCTGTCGCCCGGGGCGGAACGGGCGTTGCTCAATCACTTGTGGCCGGGTAACGTACGGGAGCTGCGCCACTGCATCGAGCGCGCCTATGTGCTCACGCCCGGCAGTACGCTCGACCCGCACATGCTCTTTGACGAAGAGCAGGCGTGCGGGGACTGCGACATGGCGGCCAATTGCATTGGAGCGGAGCAGCCGACGCTCAGCAACTGCCTGGAGGAGTGCGAACGCCACTACCTCTTGCAGGAGCTCGCCCGGCACGATTGGCACATGACAAAGACCGCGAGCGCCATCGGAATCAGCCGCAAGAACCTGTGGGAGCGCATGCGACGGCTGAACCTTGCCGTGCCGGCGAACGGCCTTCGCCAGGAGGGGAAGGAGCCACCGCCGGGTTAAGACGTCACTCGATCCCTCCACGCGCTTGAAGTAGCGTGCAGGACGCGCCCGGTGCGCGCGCGGGGGCCGCGATAGTGCTCGGGCCTATTCTGCGGGGAGCCATCCCGCAGGCAAGGTGAACCCGTTCGCGATCGAGCTGCTGGTGAGCCTTCCCGCCGAGAAGCTCGACCGCATGTCGGCGAAGAAGCAGCTTACGGAGCTGGGCCGCTGGTTGGGACGGGAGAAGGATCTGAGCGCAACGTGACGTTGCGGCCAAGCGCCGAATCCGGCACGACCTCGATCGCCATCGGCAGCTTCAGGCTGCGCCACAATCCCGCGGGATACATGCCGCGGCGAATGAGGCGCCCGGCGACCATGGCCACGATGCGCACGATGTCCACGACCGGGCGGAAATGGCTGCGGCGGGCCGCGGTTGGGTAGATGCCCGGGATGGGCACGGCGACGCTGCGTACACCGAGGGCGCCCGCGGCGATCAGGACCTCGCTTTCGAAGACGAATCGGCCCCACGAGACATCCTCGTGCCGCAGCTGCTCCAGCAGCGTGGCCGGGTAGACGCGAAACCCGGATTGCGTGTCGGCGATGGGATAGCCCGCCGCCCAGGAGATCCAGAAGCGCGCGAACTGGTTGGCGTAGTAGCGGCTGGCGGGGAAGTTCCTCTTGTCGTGCAGGCGCGCGCCGATGACGATTCGCCGCGGGAAATCGTCGGCCACGCGGAGCAGGCGGCAGATGTCCTGCGGGTTGTGCTGCCCGTCCCCGTCGAGGGTCACCACGCGCTTCGCACCTTGCGCCATGGCGTGATCCAGGCCGCGCCACAGGCTTGCGGCCTTGCCGAGGTTGCGCGCATTGGCGAGCAAGGTGATCGGCAGGCGCGCGAGCTCGGCGCGCGTGCCATCGGTGGAACCGTCGTCCACGACGATCACGCGCGGCACGGCCGCCAGGGCGCGCCGCGCGACGTCGCGGATGGTGGCCGCCTCGTTGAAGGCGGGGATGACGACGAAAATGTCGGCAGGCGCGTGCACGGAGGTTGCGGCCCGGTTGCGTTTCCCGATGGTGTCGAGGTTAACCCGCATCGGCCTAGTTGGGTACCGTCACGCGCTTTTCGGACCGCGCGAATGTCCACGTGAGCGCGATACCGGCCGAGATGTTGTTGCGCCGCTCCACCAGCGGGCTCGCCTCGAACGCGGCGCCATCCAGGAAATCCTGCTTCACGAATCCGCCCAGGAACCAGGGACCGAAGCGCTTCGAGAGCGCGACGATCGCCTGCGCGCCGGAGTAGCCTGCGGGCGCGTCGTAGGCGGGCCGGCCCGCGCGGGCGAATTCCGGCGCGACGCCGTAGTAATAGCCGTGGTTGCGGCGGTCGCCGAACAGCGCGCCGGCCACCAGGCCCAGGCGCCATCCCCCGTCCAGTC
The DNA here is from genome assembly GCA_963792865.1 of uncultured beta proteobacterium. Lineage (GTDB taxonomy): Bacteria > Pseudomonadota > Gammaproteobacteria > Burkholderiales > Usitatibacteraceae > Usitatibacter. Next base: position 404,557 of record CAWBYB010000009.1, on the reverse strand, counting down.
GCACATCGAGGGCCAGGTTCGGGTTGGCGACCCAGCCGGCGTCGTGGGCCGAGCGCAAATCGGTGGCGATCTGCGCGCGCACGGGCAGGCGCAGGCGCAGCGTCCGGCGCTGCGAATGCGCGAGGCGGAAGTTGAGCGAGGGTCCCAGCTCGACCGTGGGATCCAGGTTCGGCATGCCTTCGCGCACGGGATTGTCGCTGCTGCGCACGGGCACCGAGCCGTTCACCGACAATTCCACCTCGACGCGCTCGGATCGGAAGATGAGCCCGCGCAGTCTCTCGCGATCGACCTGGAGGAATTCGCCGCGATAGGCGAATGCCGGCACCGGGAGGAAGTAGCCGCGTTGCCTGCTCGACCCGCGGTAATCCGGAAAGGAGATCGCGGCGGCGCCGATGCCCAGCTCCCAGAGCGGCAGCTCGTCGCCGTGGGCGGGGAGCGCGACCAGGGCGAACACCAGCGCGATCGCCTTCACGCGGGCTCGCCCGGCACGCGGATGTCCTGCCGGCGCTTGCGCCACGCGCGAAAGGCCGTGGGCCATTGGGCGATGAAGTTCATGTAGTAGATCGCGCGGAAAAGATACAGGCGCGGGCGCACGGGCCCGGAGCGAAAGACGTCGCCGGCAAGCAGCGAGACCATCGCGGATTGCACGCCGAGGAAGTTGCGCGGCGCCATGAAGAGCTTGCGCACCACCGGGTGGGTCATGCGGTAGATGATCCACGAAAAGGTGCCCGCGCCGCGCCGGATCGTGCGCTCGAACCGGCGGTAGAGCCGTGGCGCCCGCGCGGGATCCGCGAGCACCGCGTCGACCACGTCCGCGCCGAGCATCGCGCTGTTCATGGCGAGGTAGACTCCGCTCGAGAACACCGGGTCGATGAACGCCCAGGCATCCCCCACCATGAGGTATCCGGGACCGGTCATGCGCGTTGCCGCGTAGGAGTAGTTGCCGGTCGCCGTCACCGGGGCGGTGAGCTCGGCGCCCTTCAGGCGATCCGCGATCTCGGGCGCCATCGCGATGGTCTGCATGAGGAACGTGGTCGGATCGGTCCTGCGCGACTTGAGGTATGCCGGCCAGCACACGGCGCCCACGCTGGTCGTGCCGTCCTTCAGCGGGATGAACCAGAACCAGCCATGCTCGAACCAGGCGATGGTGATATTGCCCTCCGCGCTGCCCGGGTTGCGGCGCGCGTTGCGGAAGTGGCCGAAGATCGCCGCGCTCGCATGCTCGCGGTTCCTGCGCTTGATGGCGAGGCGATCGGCGAGGAAGGTGTCGCGCCCGGAAGCATCGACCACGAAGCGCGTGCGCCACTCCTGCCGGCTGCCGTCCTCCAGCTGCAGGTGCGCCACCGTGTCCACCCCGCGCGCGAGATCGCCGAAGTCCACCGCGGTCACCCGCGCGCCTTCGTACACGCGCGCGCCCTTGGCGGCGCAGTTGGCGAGCAGCATGTGGTCGAACTCGGAACGGCGCACCTGGAAGGCATGGGGCCAGCGCTTGTCGAATGCGCTGTCGAACCGGAACTCGACGGTCTTGCCCGCGGCGCGCGACTCGAACTCGGCCGCGTCCTTGCGCATGCCGATCCGCACCAGGCCGTCCCAGACGCCGAGGCGCTCGAGGATCGGCATGTTGAGCGGCAGGAGCGATTCGCCGATGTGGAAGCGTGGATGGCGGTCCTTGTCGACGACGGCGACGTCGCGCCCGCGCGCGGAAAGCAGCGCGCCCATCGTCGAGCCCGCGGGGCCGCAGCCGATCACGAACACCTCGCACCGGCGCTGCCCGGCCGCGCTGGCGCGAATGTCGAGCCTAGGCATCGGAGGTTGCGCGGCCGCTGAATGCGATGGTGATGCGCCCTCGCAGCAGCTGGCGTCCGTCGCCACGGGCCTCGAACGCGTAGATGCCGCCGGAGGGATCGCCGTGCATCAGGGTGGCCTCGATCAGCAGCTCCGAGGCGATGCGGTCGAGCCACTCGCATCCGGGCCGCACGTCGCGAAGCCTGCCCAGCACGCCGAGGCGAGGCTGGGCACTCGGTTGCAGCAGCGCCACGTGCACGGCCGCCGCCTGGGCCGCATACTCGATGGCGGCCCAGACCGGCAGCCCGCCGCGCTCGCGCAGGGGGTGATCCGCGGCGCGGTGGCTTTCGGTTGCGCACCGTATGTGCCCCGCGTCCCAGTCGAGCACGCGGTCGAGCAGGCACATGCGCCCCGCATGGGGAACGCGCGCGGCGATCTCGGCGCGGCCTAGCATCGATTCACCTGGACGTCGAGCTCCGGGGAAAAGGGCAGGAGCGCGCTTGCGGCGGCACTTCCACAGAGCGTGGCGAGCGCCTCGAAGCCCCGGGCGGAGGCGTTGGCACGCCAGGCGGGAGGCATCCAGTCGGGCCAGGGAACATCGCCGGCGGCAGGTGCGAGCGCGAGGTCCCACGTGGCGAGCGTCGCCGGGCCGGGCCCCGGCGCGATCACCATGGCGATCACGCTCGGCACGACGACCGGCATCGCGTCGCAAAGCGGCGACGGCAGCGGGCTGTCATAGCAGGCGAAGAGCACCGGCACCTCGTCGGCGAGAGCCTGCACGGCGGCGGCCAGGAGCCCCGCGGCGAAGCTCCAGGGGCCGCGGCAGACGCTCGCCGCGCCCCGCTGCGCGTTCATCGCGATGCTGTAGTACCCGCTGGGCGCGTTGTGCACGGAATTCTGGAATTGGGTGGGCGAGACTTCGCGGCTGCCCGCGAGGATCTCGCACAGCTGGTGCGTGATGGCGCCCTCCGCTTCGGACGAGGAGAACACCGCCGCCATGTCCTGGGGGGCGATCGCGGTGCGCGACAACGCCTGTTCCACTCCGGCGATGGCGAGGCGCACCGTGGGAGAGCTGCGCCGGCGTTCGGACGGCGGCAGGCAGGCCGGGGCGCACGCAGCGAGCGGCGCGGGGGCGAACGGGCGGCGCCCGGCGAGCACCGCCGCCGCGCCGTCCCAATCGGGCAGTCCGGGAGCGAGCACGCCCACCGACTCGATGGCGATGCGCATCACGCGGCCCTGCCGAAGACCAGGGCGCAATTGCTGCCGCCGAAGCCGAAGCTGTTGCTCATCACGCGGTCGAGCTTGCGCGCCTCGCCGCGCAGCGCGATCGCGCATCGCGTCTCGGGATCGACCGCGGTCGTATTGGCGTTGCCGGGGAGGAATGCCTGCTCGAGGCTGAGCAGCGCAATGGCCGCCTCCGTGATGCCCGCCGCCCCCAGCGCATGCCCGGTGATGCCCTTGGTCGACGAGCAGGGCGTGCCCGAGCCGAAGACCTCGTGCACGGCGCGGCCTTCGCTGCGATCGTTCGCGGGAGTGGCCGTGCCGTGGAGATTCACGTAGTCGATGTCCGAGGGCGAAAGGCGGGACCGCGCGAGCGCATCGAGCATCGCGCGGCGGGCGCCATCGCCCTCGGGATGCGGCGCGGACATGTGGTGCGCATCGCTCGTCTCCCCGTACCCCAGGAGCTGCAGGTCGCCGGCGCCACGCTCGAGCAGCGCGAACCCGGCGGCCTCCCCGATGCTCAGGCCGCGGCGCGCGGCGTCGAATGGGCGGCAGATGTCGGTGGAGACCAGCTGCAGGCTGCTGAAGCCGTAGAGCGTCGTGTGGCAGAGGCTGTCCACGCCGCCCACCACCGCGGCATCGACCAGGCCCAGCCGCAGGAATCGCTCGGCGAGGCAGAACACCTTCGCGCTGGACGAGCAGGCCGTGGAGATGGTCATGGCCGGTCCGGTGGCTCCCAGCACGCGGCGCACGAACTCGGTGGTCGCATCGAGGTTGTGGACCGTGTCGTAGCGAAACGCCCCGGGCAAGCGGCCGGTGGCCGGGTCGCGGCCCTGGTACGCGAGCTCCGTGGAGAGGATTCCCGATGTGCTGGTCCCCAGGAAGACGGCGATGCGCGCCGCGCCGTGACGCTCGCGCGCGCAGGCGACCGCGTCGAGAAAACCGTCCTGCTCGAGCGCGAGGAGGGCGAGCCGGTTGTTGCGGCATTCGAACGCGCCGAGGGAGGCGGGCAGGGACACGGATTCCGCGGCCCCGACGCGGCCGATCCAGCAATCGAGCGGCGCCCAGTCGAGGTCATTGCGCACCAGCCCGCTTCGCTCCTCGCGCAGCGAGCGCGCGGTGCGCGCCCTGCCGAGCCCGGCGGCGCTGGTGATCGTGTAGGAACGGACTGCTAGCGGCTCCATCGGATCGGGGTGTCCTTTCGCAGCCGCCGCGAGGGCGCGGCGAATGCCGTAGCCTTGCGGGCGGATCGCCATCGGAATGCAAGGGCCTTGCCCCCGTGCGCACTTTACCGCACAGAGGCGCTCCGGGCGCGAGCCTATAATGGCTGCCGGGCGGAAATGGCGGCGATCCGGCCATTTTGCGACCATGTCGGATGCCCGCAATCGTTCCTTACGGAGAATGTGCGATGCATGTGGATGGAGCAGGGATTGCCTGATGGGTGCGCCCGGACACGTCATGCTGGCCGGCGAAGCTGAGCTCGCGAGCCTGATCGTCGAGACGCTTCACCTGGAGGACGTCAAGCCCGAGGACATCGCGCCCGAAGCACCGCTCTTCGGCACCGGGCTCGGCCTCGATTCCCTCGACATGCTGGAGCTGTCGATGTCCATCGAGCAGAAGTACGGGGTGAAGCTGCGCTCGGACGATCCGGACAACGAGAAGATCTTCGCCACGTTGCGCAGCCTCGCCGGGTACCTCCAACAGTCGCGCGCCAGCTAAGGCCGCCGGCCATGCCCGCAATCCGCATCCCGGTCTTCGGGCTGCTCTGGCCGGGGCTCGCGGTGGCCTACCTGGTCGCTTCCGCGCTCGGCCTGCGACCGGTCGCGCTCGCGGTACTGGGCCTTGCGGCCGGCGTGCTCGTCGCGGCATCGGGAAGAAGGCTCGTCGGCCTCGCCGTCGGCGTCGCGCTCGCGGCCGCGGCCTGGCGCTTCGCCGATGCCATTGCGTTCCTCGTCTTCGCTCCGCCGCTCTGCGCCTTCGCGTTCATGGCGTTGCTGTTCGGCAGCACGCTGCGCGCCGGCTCGGAGCCGCTGATCAGCCGCGTCGCCCGCAAGGAGCATCCCGATGTGACTCCGGAGGTCGCGCGCTACACGCGCCGGCTGACGGGCCTCTGGTCGGCAAGCTTCGTGGCGCTCTTCGTCGCTGCTCTCGGCCTTGCGACTTTCCTTCCCGTCGCATCGTGGTCCCGCTGGGTCACGGGCCTGGGTTTCTTCGTGCCCGTGTCGCTCTTCCTCGTCGAATTCGCATACCGCCGTCATCGCTTCCCCGATCGCGAGCGGGGCTCCGTCGCCATGGTCATCCTGAACGTGATCGCCGTGTTCCGCGAAATCGCGCTGGACTCCGGCGGGCGATTGCTTCCGGAAGCCGAGTCGCGGTGAGCAGGCTCGCGATCGCGCGCCATTCCACGGCCGACGCAGCGGTCCTGCTCGGTCCCGGCGGGGCGGTGGGCGCGGCGCGGTTCTTCGCGGCCGCCGCGCGACTGGCCTCCGCGCTGCCCGAAGGCGGGCACGTCATCAACCTGTGCGATTCGCGGCACGGCTTTCTGCTGGGATTCGCCGCGGCGCTCATGGGCGGGCGGGTCTCGCTGCTGCCGCCCGCCCGCGGACAGGAGGTCTGGGGCGCGCTCCAGCGGCGATACCCGGGAGCCTGCGTGGTGAGCGAAATGGCGGTCCCCGGCGAGCGTTGCCTCGCGATCGCCCCGTTCCTCGAGGACCGCGGCCCGGGCCGGTTCGAAATTCCCGAGGTCGATGCCGATGCGATCGCGGCGATTCTTTTCACTTCGGGCAGCACCGGAGAACCCGCGGCGCACGCCAAGTCCTGGGGACAACTCTGTCGCGGCGCCTCGTTGCTTGCCGCTGCCCTCGGCTGGGAGGCGCGGCCCGCGCAGGCCATCGTGGGCAGCGTGCCGCCGCAGCACATGTTCGGCCTCGAGAGCACCGTCGTGCTGCCATGGCGTTCCGGCATTCCGGTGCATGCGCACACCCCCCTGCTCGCCGCGGATCTGGAGAACGCGCTGCGCGAATGCGCTCGTCCCGCATGGTGGATGACGACGCCCATGCACATGCGGGCGCCGTTGCAAGCGGCTGCGCTCCTGCCCGGGTTGCAAGGCATCGTCGCATCCACCATGAGCCTGCCCGCCGCGCTCGCCAGCGCGTGCGAGAGCGCGTGGCGGGTCCCGGTGGTCGAAGTCTACGGTTCCACCGAGACCGGCGCGATCGCGACCCGGCGCACGGCATCGGAGATTGCGTGGACGCCGCTCCCGGGCGTGGCCCTTCGGCCGCAGGGCGAGGGCGAGGCGCGACGCTTCCTCGCCGAGGGCCCGCACATCGATCCGCCCGCCGTCCTCGGCGATTCCCTCGAGATCGAGGCGGACGGGCGCTTCCGGTGGCTGGGTCGCTCCGGCGACATGGTGAAGGTCGGCGGCAAGCGCGCGTCGCTCTCCGCGCTCAACACCGCGCTCACCGGCATTCCGGGCGTCACCGACGGCGTCTTCTCGTTCCCGCCGGCAGCGCGCTCCGGCGAGGCCCCATCCGGGCGCGAGCCCCGCCTCGCCGCGTTCTTCGTCTCCGATGCGCTCGAACCGGCACAGGTGCTGGAGGCGCTGCGGGCGCGAATCGATCCGGCCTTCCTGCCGCGTCCGATCCATCGCGTGCGCCGCCTGCCTCGCAACGCCACGGGAAAATTGCCCCGCTCGGCGCTCGACGAAATGTTCGCGCGGTGGCAAGGCGCCCAGGCGATCGCCCCGGACCATCCCGCATTGCCCGGCCATTTTCCGGGCGAACCCCTGGTGCCGGGCGTGACGGTGCTCGCTCGCGTGGCCGACGTTCTGCGCGCACGGTTCGGGGACTGCGTGCCCGGCGAGCTGGTGCACGCGCGATTTCACCGACCGCTCCGCCCGGGCGAGCCGTTCGCCATCGTGACCCGCGTGGAAGGAGGGCGGGCACGGTTCGAAGTGCGGCGCGCGGGCGAGAGCGAGGAGAGCGAAGAGCAGGGCGGCGTGATCGCGAGCGGCGAGTGGACGCTTCTGAGCGCCATCGCGGGCACGCCCCGTCCATGAGCATCGCCTGGCGCCATCGCCGCGAGCGCGGCACTCCGGGCATGAAGCGCCTCATCATCTGGCTCGCGCTGCACGCCGGCAGACCCCTGTGCCGCGTGCTGCTGGTGCCGATCAGCGCGTACTTCCTGGCGACGGCGCCGCGCGCCCGGAGGTCGTCGCGGGAATTCCTCACGCGCGCGCTGGGCCGGCCGGCCACGTGGCGCGACACATTCCGGCACCTGTTCGTGTTCGCCACGACGTTGCTCGACCGGGTATTCCTCCTGCGCGGCCGGCACCGGGACCTCGCGGTGGAAGTGACCAACGCGAGGGCATTCGAGGAAGCGATCGCCGCGGGCCGCGGGTGCCTGCTGCTGGGCTCGCACCTCGGCAGCTTCGAGATGCTGGGCGTCGTGGGCAGCGTCGAGCGAGGGCTCGTGATCAACATGGTGATGAACCTCGAGGAAGGCACGGACCTGCGCGAGCTGCTCGCGGGCTCCGGCAATGACCTGCCCTATAACGTGATCGCCCTCGGCCACCCCGAGTCGATGCTGCGCGTGAAGGAATGCCTCGAGCGCGGCGAAGTGGTGGGTATCCTCGCCGACCGCGCCTATGGCCAGGAAGCCACGCAGGACGTGGCCTTCCTCGGGTCGACCGCACGCTTTTCCCTGAGCCCGTTTCGCCTGGCGCGCATCACCGGCGCGCCGGCCGTGACGGCCTTCGGCCTGTTCCGGGGCGGCCAGCGCTACGAGATCGTGTTCGAGGCACTCCGCGCGCCGGAGCTCGCCGCCTACGCGGCCATTCTCGAACGCGAGGCGCGCCGCTCGCCCTTCAACTGGTTCAACTTCTACGATTTCTGGGCGGCCTAGGCGATGAGGCGAGCAGGCCTGGCGATCCTCGTCCTCGTTGCCGCAATGGCGCGGGCGGCGCCGGCATTCGACCTGGCGAGATTGATGGAGCTGCTCGCCGCGTCCCCGCCGGGAGAAGTGCCGTACGTCGAGAAGAAATTCTCGGCGCTGCTCTCCGAGCCGGTGGTGAGCTCCGGCACGCTCGTCTATCGCCGACCCGACGTGGTGGAGAAGCGCATGCGGGCGCCGCGTCACGAGAGCCTGCGCATCGCGGGCGGGGAGATCACGCTCACGCGCAATGGCGCGCAGAAACGCATGGCGCTTTCCGACGAGCCGCTGCTCGCGGCCTTCGCCGCGAGCCTGCGCGGCGTGCTGTCGGGGAACACGGCGCTCCTGCGTGAGTACTATCGCCTCGCGCTCGACGGCACCGAGGGCGGCTGGAACCTGGAGATGACGCCCATCGACGAGCAGATCTCCCAGTACGTGGAACGCATCGTCGTCTCCGGGAGCGGCGGTCGCGTTCGCAGCATCGAGGTGCGCGAAACCGGCGGCGATCGATCGGTCCTGACGGTGGGCTAGGCATGCCGTTACCGCGAGCCGGAGCGCGCTATTTCACGGTGCTGCTGCTGCTGGCGGCGCTCGGTGCGCTCGCCTGGCGCGCCGTGCGCATCGAGGCCGATTTCTCGGCGTTCCTGCCCCCGTCGGCCACGCCTGCGCAGCGGCTGCTGGTGTCGCAATTGCGCGAGGGGCTGGTCGCGCGCCTCATGCTGGTGGCGCTGCACGGCGCAGACGAGAAGGCGCTCGCGCGGGCGAGCCGTGCGCTGGCCGAGCGCCTCGATCACGATCCGGCATTCGACTATGCCGCCAACGGCGCCATCGGGCAGTTCGCGGCACAGCGCGAGGTCCTGATGCGCTATCGCTACAACCTGAGCCCCGCCATGTCCGCGGAGCGCTTCTCGGCGAGCGCCCTTCGCGCGGCGCTGGAAGAGGACCTCGCCCGGATGGCTTCTCCCGCCGGCGTGCTCGTGCGCGCCACCCTTCCGCGCGATCCCACGGGCGAGTTCCTCGCGACGCTGCGCCTGTTGGAGCCGACGGCCGCGCCTGCCCGGCGCCAGGGCGTGTGGTTCAGCGCCGACGGCACGCAAGCCTTCCTCATCGCGCAGACGCGCGCGGCGGGATTCGACAGCGTAGGCCAGGCGGCCGCGATGGCCCGCGTGCGCGCCGTGCTCGCGCAGGTGGCGCCGCAGGTGCGGGCCACGCTTTCGGGTCCGGGCGTGTTTGCGGCGGAGTCGCGACGGCTGATCCGAGCCGATGCCCGGCGCCTCGGCGCGCTATCCACCCTTGCGATCGTGGTGCTGCTCGCGTTCGTCTATCGATCGCCGCTCGCGGTGGCGTTGGTGCTTGTGCCGACGGCCTTGGGCCTGCTCGCGGGCGTGCTCGTCGTCCAGGCGGCCTTCGGCACCGTGCATGCGATCACGCTCGGCTTCGCCGCGACGCTGGTGGGCGAGTCCGTCGATTATCCGAGCTACGTCCTGTTGAATACGTTGCCGGCCGAGACGGCGCGGCGGGCCGCGCACCGTGTCGGCCGCACGCTCCTGCTGGCGGTGCTGACGACGGTCGCAAGCGCACTGGCGCTGACGCTTTCCAGCTTCACCGGACTCGCGCAGCTGGGCGTGCTCACCATGGTCGGCGTAGTGGTCGCGGGTCTCGCATCGCACCGCCTGATCCCGTGGCTGCTCGGCGAGCGCGTGCTCGTCTTTCCGCGACTTCGCGTGCCCGTGAGTGCCGCCTTGGCCAACGCCCGGTGGCCGCGCATCGCTCGCTGCTGGCCATTGCCGCCGCCGGCGCCGGGCTCGTAGCTACGCATCCGCGATGGTGGGAGACCGACCTGGCCAATATCAGCCCGGTGCCGGCCGCGATGCGCGCGCAGGATGCGAGCCTGCGCCGCGAGATGGACGCGCCGGAGGTGAGCGTCTTCCTCGCCAGCCACGGCGCGAGCGAGGCCGCGGCGCTCGCGGCCGCCGAAGCGATGCTGCCCGTCCTCGAGCGCTGGCAGGGCGAGGGCCTGGTCCGCAGCTTCGATTCTCCGGCGCGCTACCTGCCGTCGCCGGCGACCCAGGCCGCGCGGTTGCGCGCGCTGCCGGATGCGGCCACGCTGGCGGCGAACTTGCGGCAAGCCCTCAAAGGCCTCGCGTTCCGCCCCGATGCGTTCGAGCCGTTCCTGCGCGAGGCCGCCGCCGCGCGCGACGCGCCCTTGCTTACCCGTGCAGCGTACGCCGGCACGCCCCTGGGCACGAAGCTCGATGCGCAGGTGCTGTCGCTCGACGGCCAGTGGCTGGTGCTCACCTCGCTGGGCGGCGTGAGCCACACCGATCGCGTACGCGCCGCTGTGGCCGCGCTTCCGGGCGCGAAGACGCAGCTTGTCGACCTGAAGCGGGTCTCCGAGGAGATGCTCGACGGCTTTCGCCGCGAAGCGCTGCGCCAGGCGTCGGTGGGCGCACTGCTGATCTTCGTGCTGCTCGTGGTCGGCCTGCGCTCGCTCAGGCGCGCCGCGCGGGTTTCGGCGCCCACCGGGGCGGCATTGCTGCTCACGGTGGCGCTGCTGGTTGCCGCGGGCCAGCGCATCGGCGTCTTCCACCTGGTGGCCTTGCTGCTGGTGCTCGGCGTCGGCCTCAACTACGCGCTCTTCTACGAGCGGCCCCCGGCGGACGAAGCGGAGCGCGAGCAGACGCGCCTCGCGCTCGCTCTTTGCAGCACTTCCACCGTGATCACCTTCAGCTGCCTCTCGCTGTCCGCAACCCCGGTGCTGCACGCGATAGGCGCCACCGTGGCCATCGGTGCCGTGCTGTCCCTGGTGCTCGCGGTGCTGTGGGCACGGCCGCGGCAATGAAGCGCCTGGACACTATTCGAGTCCTTCCACGCGCTTGAACGATCCCTGGAGGACGCGCCCGGTGCGCGCGCGCGGCCCGCGGTAGTGCTCGAGGGCCGCGGCGCTCACCGCGACGACCGAGCGCTTGTCGCCGCGTCCCACGACCGCGACCTTCACGCCGCCCGCCACGGCCGCGAGCGCGAGAAGGCGCTCGCCTTCGTGCAGGCGCATCGCCATCACGCCCTTGCCGCCCGCGGCGAGCTCCTTTACTTCCTCGAGCGCAAAGACCAGCAGGCGTCCCTCCTGGGATAGCGCCGCCAATTCCGATGCGCCCTCGGGAATGACTGCCGGAGCGAGGAGGGCTTCGCCCTCGTCCATCGACACGAACTGCTTGCCGGCGCGCTGGCGCGTGACGAAATGCTCCATGCGCGCGCGCAGCGCGTTGCCGCCGCTGGTCGCCATGAGCACCGCGGCCTCGCCGGGCCCGGAGAGCATGCCGACGATGGGGCTGCCCTGTGTCTCGGCGAGCGAGCTCGCGGGCACGCCGTCGCCCTTGCCGCCCGGGATGTCGCCGGCACGCACATTGAAAACGCGCCCGTTGGCCCCGAAGAGCACCACGGGGTGCACGGTGCGCGTCTCCCGGATCGCGAGAGGCCCGTCGCCTTCCTTCCACCCGAGGGCCCCCTGGTCGATGCCGTGGCCGGATCGCGAGCGCAGGAAGCCGTTGCGCGAGACGATCACCGTCACCGGCTCGTCGGTGATCGTCTCCACCATCGAGACGGTGATGCGCTCGGCCTCCTCGATCACGGTGCGGCGCGCGTCGCCGAAATGCTCCGCGTCCTCGCGTACTTCCTTCGCCGCGAGCTTGCGCCGCTCGGCGGGGGAAGCCAGGAGTTTCTTCAGAGACGCGGCCTCCTTGCGCAGCTCCGCGAGCTCCTGTTCGATGCGGATGCCCTCGAGGCGCGCGAGCTGGCGCAGCCGGATTTCGAGGATGTCCTCGGCCTGGCGCTCCGAGAGCCCGAACTTCTTCATGAGCTCGGGCCTGGGCTCGTCGGCATTGCGGATCACCTTGATCACCTGCTCGATCCTCAGGAACGCGATCATCCGCCCGTCGAGGATGTGGATGCGGTCCGCCACCTCGTCCGCACGGTGGCGCAGGCGCCGCTCGATCACTTCGAGGCGGAAGTGCGCCCAGTCGCCGATCACCTCGGCGAGGCCCATCTGGCGCGGGCGCGCGTCGCGGCCGATCGCAACCAGGTTCAGCGCCACGTTGGCTTCCATCGAGGTATGGGCGAGCAGGAAGGCCATCAGCTCGCCGGGCTCCACGCGGCTCGTGCGCGGCTCGAAGACCAGGCGCACCGGATGCTCGCCGTCGGAATCGTCGCGGGCGCTTTCGAGCAGCGCGAGCGCCGAGCCCTTGAGGCTCGCCTGATCCGTCGTGAGCGATTTCTTGCCGGCGCGCGTCTTCGGGTTGGTGATCTCCTCGATGTCGGCGAGCACGCGCGCGGCCGAGGTGTTCGGCGGCAGCTGGAAGACGGCGATGCGGTACTGCCCGCGCGCGAGCTTCTCCACCTGCCAGCGGGCGCGCACGCGCACGCTCCCGCGGCCCGTCTCGTAGGCGCGCTTGATCTCCTCGCGCGCCGAGATGATCTGCCCGCCGCCGGGGAAGTCGGGACCGCGGATGCCGCGCACCACCGGCTTCGCGCCGTCGCCGGCCTCGAGCGTGAGCGCGCAGGCCTCCGCTACCTCGCGCAGGTTGTGGGGCGGGATCTCGGTCGCCATGCCCACCGCGATGCCCGAGGCGCCGTTCAGCAGCACCAGGGGCAGACGCGCGGGCAGGAGCTTCGGCTCCCGGAACGAGCCGTCATAGTTGTCGGTGAAGTCGACGGTGCCGCGCTCGAGTTCGGCGAGCAGCACCTGCTCGGCGAAGCGGGTGAGGCGCACCTCGGTGTAGCGCATCGCCGCCGGGCTGTCGCCGTCGCGCGAGCCGAAATTGCCCTGGCCCTCGATCAGGGGATAGCGCAGCGTGAAGTCCTGCGCCATGCGCACCGCCGCTTCGTACACCGCGACGTCGCCGTGCGGATGGAACTTGCCGATCACGTCGCCCACGATGCGCGCGCTCTTCTTGAACGGCGCGTCGTGGCGGTTGCCCATCTCGCGCATGGCGTAGAGGATGCGCCGCTGCACCGGCTTCTGCCCGTCCTCGACGCTCGGCAGCGCGCGGCCCTTCACCACGCTCATCGCGTAGGCGAGGTAGGCGCGGGAGGCGAACTCGGAAAGGGAAGGATTGTCGGGCGTGCGCTGCGGCGGCTGCGCGCCGCCGCCGGGAGGAGGGGTGGGCGGCTGCGAGAAGAGGTCGCCGGAGAGATCCTCCGCGCGGGGCGCCTTCTTCCTCGCCCTGGCCGCGCTCACAGGTCGGCCTCGATGGTGTGTCCTTCCTTCTCCATCCACGCGCGGCGTCCGGCCGCTTCCGTCTTGCCCATGAGGAGCTTGAACACCGGGGGCGCGGCCGCGTGCTCGGCCGCATCGAGGCGCATCTCGATCAGCCGCCGCGTGTCCGGGTTCATCGTCGTTTCCTTGAGCTGGTCGGGATTCATCTCGCCCAGGCCCTTGAAGCGGCCCACGTGGATCGAGGCGTCGCGCAGGCCCTCGTCGCGCAGCTTCTCGAGGATCTGGTCGCGCTCGCGCTCATCCAGCGCATAGAGGCGCTTCTCGCCCTTCACCTTGCCGTGCGGCGCGATGCGGATGCTGTAGAGCGGCGCCTGCGCGATGAAGACATGCTCGCGCTCGATCAATTTCGGAAAATGGCGGTAGAAGAGCGTGAGCAGGAGCGTCTGGATGTGCGCGCCGTCCACGTCCGCGTCGGCCATGATGATGACCTTGCCGTAGCGCAGCCCGTCGAGCACCGAATCGGGCGCCGCAGGCTCGTGCGGGTCGATGCCCAGGGCCACCGCGATGTCGTGCACCTCGGTGTTCGCGTAGAGCTCCTTCGCGTCCACCTCGAAGGTGTTGAGCACCTTGCCCTTGAGCGGCAGGATCGCCTGGTACTGGCGGTCGCGCCCCTGCTTGGCCGAGCCGCCCGCGGAATCGCCCTCGACCAGGAACACCTCGTTGCGCGTCATGTCCTGGCTCTCGCAATCGGTGAGCTTGCCGGGCAGCACCGCCACGCCGCTCCCGCGCCGCTTCTCGACGATCTTGCCGGCTTTCTGCCGGGCGGCGGCCGCATTGATCGCGAGCTGCGCGATCTTCTTGCCTTCCTCGGCGTTCTGGTTGAGCCAGGCGTCGAGCGGGTCCTTCACGCGCGAGGCGATGAGCTTCAGCGCCTCGCGCGACGACAGGCGCTCCTTGGTCTGGCCCTGGAACTGGGGATCGAGCAGCCGCGCCGAAAGCACGTAGCGCAGCGGCTTCCACGCGTCTTCCGATTGCAGGCTCACCCCGCGCGCGAGCAGCTCGTGGTGCTCGCAGAATTCCTTCACCGACTCGTACACGGCATTGCGCAGTCCCGCCTCGTGGGTGCCGCCGAGGGAGGTCGGGATGAGGTTCACGAACGATTCGCCTTCGCCGCCCGCCTCGGCCCAGGCGATCGCCCACGCCGCGCCTTCGCCCTGCGCGTACTGGGCGTCGTCGGCGCCGCAATAGGACTCGCCGGCGAAGATGGGGCTCACGTAGTCCCCGGAGTCGTCGAGGCGCTCGCGCAGGTACGCGGACAGGCCGCCCTCGTAGCGCCACTCGCGTTGGTCCTTCGCGGCCTCGTCGGCGAGGGTGACCGTGAGCCCCGGGAGCAGCACGGCCTTGGCGCGCAGCAGCATCTCCATGTCGACGCGGCGCACGCGCGGGCTGTCGAAATACTTCGGGTCGGGCCAGGCACGCACCCAGGTGCCCGTATCCTTCGCCGCCGCCTTGCCGGTCTTGCGCAATTTCGAGGCGACTTCGCCCCCCGCGAAGGCCATCTCGTAGGCCGCGCCGTCGCGCTTGACGCGCACCTCGAGCCGCCTGGAGAGCGCGTTGGTCACCGACACGCCCACGCCGTGCAGCCCGCCGGAGAACGCGTAGGCCCCGCCTGCCTTCTTGTCGAATTTGCCCCCCGCGTGCAGCCGCGTGAAGACCACCTCGACGGTGGGCGCCTTCTCGACCGGGTGCGGGCCCACCGGGATCCCGCGCCCGTCGTCCTCGACGCTCACGGAACCGTCGGCATGCATGGTCACGTCGAGACGGTGCGCGAATCCCGCGAGCGCCTCGTCGGCCGCGTTGTCGATCATCTCCTGCACGATGTGCAGCGGGCTGTCGGTGCGCGTGTACATGCCCGGGCGGGCGCGCACCGGCTCCAGGCCCTTGAGCACCTTGATGGATTGTTCGTCGTATTTCATTGCGGCGGACGCGGGAAAGGACCGGGATTCTACGCGCAAGCCCGCCGTTCAGGGCTCGGGATCGACTTCGAGCGCGACCAGCAGGCGCGCCACCAGGTTGTAGGTGGCGATGGTCGCCGTGAGCTCCACGATCTCGGAGGTGGAGAAGCGGCCGCGCACCTCGGCGAAGAGCGCCGGGGAAACGCGCACCTCGCGCGTCATCGCGATCGCGTAGCGCATCACGAGGCGCTCGTCGGCGTCGAACACGGGATCGGAGGAGGCGCGGAAGGGATCCTCGAGGCGCGAGCGCATCCCGTTGTCCCCGCCCGCCTTCACGTACTCGGGCCAGTGGTGGCTGAACTCGTAGTCGGCGTAGGTGAGCCGGGCGACGGCGCAGATCGCGATCTCCCGCAGCCGGGGCGGAAAGGCGAACTCGCGGCGCACCGCGCCCAGCAGCGCGTTCCAGCCGCGGGCGAGGGGCTCGCTCCACAGCAGCGCGAGGTCGAGGTTGAGCAGGCGCCCGCCGCGGCGCGCGAGGATCGCCTCGATGAGGGCGGGATCGCGCGGCGCGGATTCGCGCGTCCAGGCGGGGATTCGCATGATGTCGGCCTCCAGGTGAATCGAAAGAGCTTAGCAAAGCTGCTAAAATCGCCCTCTTTCGATCGTCACCGGAGAGGTGGCAGAGTGGTCGAATGCGGCAGACTCGAAATCTGTTGTACGGTTTCCGTACCGGGGGTTCGAATCCCTCCCTCTCCGCCACCCATTTCCCGAGGTTCGCATGCCTGAGCTCAAGAAGATCGACGTGGTCGAAGGAACCGGAGCCGAGGCGCGCCCCGGCACCGTCGTCGTCCACTACACCGGATGGCTGCACGATCCGGGCCAGGCCGATGGCCACGGGCGCAAGTTCGACAGCTCCGTCGATCGCCATTCGCCGTTCGAGTTCGTGCTGGGCGCGGGACAGGTGATCCGGGGCTGGGATGAAGGCGTGGCGGGCATGAAGGTGGGCGGCAAGCGCACGCTCGTGATCCCGCCCGAGATGGCGTACGGCACGCGCGGGGCGGGCGGCGTCATCCCGCCCAACGCGACGCTCGTCTTCGACGTGGAGCTGGTCGCCGTCAAGTAGGCCGGCGAGTGCGCCGGTTCACAGCGGGCAGGGCGCCGCAGCCGGTATCATTACGGCGGCCATGACTGCGTCGTCCACGCCCGCTCGTCCCCCCTCCGCGCCCCGCGGTTTCACCCTCATCGAGATCGTGGTGGTGCTGTTCATCCTCGCGGTGGTGATCGGCATGGCCGCCGCCATCACGCGCGCCGTGATCGGCACCCAGAAACGCGCGCTCACGACCACGCGCATGGCGACGGTGGACAGCGCGCTCATCCAGTACGTGATGCAGCAGAAGCGGCTGCCGTGCCCCGCGGACGGGACCTTGCTTTCGACGGACGCCAATGCGGGCAACGAGAACCGCAACGCTGGCACCGGCGCGTGCATTCCCGCCAACCTGCAAAATGGAGTGGTGCCGTGGCGCACGCTCGGGTTGTCGGAGACGGATGCGACGGACGGATGGGATCACCGATTGACCTATCGCATCCAGCCGGGCCTTGCCGCGAACAATGCACTCGACATGTCGGGATGCGACCCTGCGGCCCCGATCGTCGGAGGCGCCGGGGTTGCCTCCTGCGCGGCAGGGTGCACTTCGGCAAACCTCGCTGCGTGCACGGCGCCCGCCGATTTTCTCCTGAACAAGGGACTCGCAGTCCACAACGTCGGCGGAGCAATCGTCATGGATCCGACAATCACTCCGCCGATAGGAGCTGGCTACCTCGTCATCAGCGCAGGCGAGACCGGCGGCGGTGCCTACCTGGGCTCGGGCGTCCTCGGGGCAAGCACGGTCGTGGACGGCACCGAGGAATTGAAGAACTACGCGAGCCTGCCGTACACGGCGGTGGTCACCTACTACGTCGACGACTCGCTGAGCGACACGTCGGGCGCGACGCACTTCGACGACGTCGTCTCGCGCCCCTCGCTGCTCGCGGTGATCAACAAGGCGGGCCTCGGTCCCCGCAGTCCACTGAGCATGAAGCGCGCGCAGCGAGGCGCGGGCGCCGTCTTCATCGTCATCGTCCTGGTGATCGCGGCGCTCGTGGTGCTCGCGGTGGGCGCCTTCGTGCGCTCGTCCAACGCCGTGAGCGATCTCGGGCAGAGCACCGCGCACCTCGCCGCCGCCGCCGCCGCGCTCGACCAGTTCGCCGGCGCATCGGGCCGCCTGCCTTGCCCGGCGGATCCCGCCGCCGATACCGGCGACGAAGTACGCGCGGGACCCTCGTTCGTCACCTGCACGTATCCCCAGGGCACGCTGCCGTGGCGCACCATCGGCATGCGCCGCGACGATTCGTTCGACCCGTGGGGATGGAAGATTTCGTACCGCGTCTGGACCAATTCTCCGTCGGGCGTGGGCAGCTTCACCCAGGACAACGGGGCGAGCATGGTGAACTGCGACACGGTCCAGGCGTTGAGCCTGCGCCAGCCCCTCGACGGCAGCGGGCTTTGCCCCGCGGCCCATGACACCACCGATGCCTATTTCGTCGCGGGGACGGGGATCCCGGAAGGCAAGGGACTCGTCGTGGTCGACTTTGGCACTCAATACGACGCGACGAAAACTACCGGCGGCGCGGCGTACGTACTCATCAGCCACGGGCCCACTGGTCTCGGTGCGTACACGGCATCGGGTGCGCAGCAGCCGCTGCCCACTTCGGCCGACGAGTTGAGCAACACGGCGGCCACTGGCCCGTTCGTAGCGAAAGCCGCGTCGAGTACCGACGTTTCGGCGGGCGATGCCACTCATTTCGATGACCTGCTGCTGTACCGGACCGTGACCGATCTTGCGAAGCGTGCGAATCTCGCCGCCCGCGACTGGTATGACGATGTGCTGGAAGGGGTCAAGTTCGACACCCAGACCCTCGCCAACGCGCTCGGAAGCGCTCCTGGCAGCGATACTGGACACACCAGCATCACGTTCGCAGGGGTTACAGTCACCGCGTTCAACTCGGGCACGGCGGGCGATATCTCGTTCTCCACGTCGGGTGGCAACGAGG
Organism: uncultured beta proteobacterium; assembly: GCA_963792865.1. GTDB lineage: Bacteria > Pseudomonadota > Gammaproteobacteria > Burkholderiales > Usitatibacteraceae > Usitatibacter. The sequence goes on along the minus strand of CAWBYB010000009.1, from coordinate 386,365 downwards.
GCATCGGCGAGGCCGGCGGCGGCAGCAATTCCCTGGGCGGCCTGGCGGGAGAGGGGATTCGCATCGCCCTGACCCAGACCGCGCGCAAGTTCGCGGTGACGCTCAAGAGCTTCCGGAAGAGTTCGTACTTCGGGACTCCCTACGCCGAGCAGGTGCAGCTCAACTTCCTCAAGGGCGGTGTCACGGTGGACGGCGTTACGAAGCAGGCGTGCAGCTCCGTGAACGCGGTCGCGAGCTATTCGGTCACCGCGGCGGCCGATTTCGATACGGTGGAGATAAAGGCCCTCCCGGCGACCCTCGCCTTCCTCGATTCCCGATTCTACGTGTCCGAATTCGCAAGCTGCGCCGCCACCGCGGCGAGCTGCACCACCACCCTGGCGACGGTCGGCAACACCTGCCCGTAGAGTCCGTCCCGGCCTCCCGAGCCTCCCCCTGGATTTCCCGTCCGCCGGCGCCTAGCACGCCCCGTTTCGCGCGCCCGTACGCGGCTGTTTGCAATACTTCGCGCGGCGTCTTAAAAAGGCGTTGCAAAGCATTGTAATTACGCGGAGAATTGCGTTTCAAACAAGGTTTTTAAACGCTTGTTAACCAGGGGGGGCAAGCGATGCAGGCCCGTGACCAGGGGGATCAGGGCAACGAGACGACGCGCCGCCTGCTCGCGGCGGCGTCGGAGGAATTCGCGCAACACGGGTTCGCGAGCGCCCGGATCCGCCAGATCGTCGTCGCGGCCAACGCAAACCTGGCCGCGGTGAATTACTACTTCGGCGGCAAGGAAGGCCTCTACCGCGCCACCCTGCGCTTCCTGGCGCGGCAGGTGCCCGCGAAGGCGCCGCGCAACCGCCGTGGCCAGTCCGCCGAGGAGCGCCTGCGCCGGCAGGTCTACGCCATCGTCGAGCGCTACATCGGGGGCGAGCGGCCCTCGCCCCTCGGCCGCATCCTCGCCCACGAATCGATGCATCCGACGGTCCACCTCGAGCCGCTCATCGAGGCCATGATGCGTCCCGAGCTGGCCAGGCTGCGGGTCGTGATCTCCGAGATCACGGGTCCCGGGGTGCCCGAACCCGACCTCGCCCACGCGGCCCTTGCCGTCATGGGCCAATGCCTGCTCTTCCTCTTCGCCCGGCCCACCCTCGAGCGCATCCATCCCGGCCTGGCGAGCGGCCCGGACGCCTGCCGCTCGCTCGCCGGGCGCATTACCGACCACGCGCTGGGAGGAATCTTGCGTCTGAAACCGTGCGAATAGCCCCTGCGGTTGCATCTGTAAAGCCGTTCGCGACCCCATGTGACTTCCGTCATAGGGGGTGGGGGGAGGGGGCCGTATCCTTGCAGCACAAGAGTTTGATCAGAAAACAACTTTTCCGGAGTGACCCGATGAAATCGATGTGGAAAGCGCTTGCTGTGGCGGCCCTCGTGGTCGCCCTGCCGGCGATGGCGCAACGCGCCGCGGTCGAGTCGCATCTCGAGGCGCGCAAGGTCGTGCGCGCGGCCGACGGCGGCGAGACCTTCGCCTCGGCCCAGGACGCGCGACCCGGCGACGTGATCGAGTACGTCGCGAGCTATCGCAACACCGGCCAGCGGGCGGTGGAGAAACTCGTCGCCACGCTGCCCATCCCGGCCAACACCGAATACGTCGCCGGCAGCGCCCGGCCCGCCGATGCCAAAGCGAGCATCGGCACGGGCGCCTTCGGCGACATGCCGCTCGTGCGCAAGGTCGTGCGCGAGGGCAAGACGATCGAGGAACCGGTGCCGCTGCGCGAATACCGCTTCCTGCGCTGGTTCCCCGGCGAATTGGGCGGTGAGAAGACGGTGCGCTTCACCGCCCGCGTGAGGGTGCTCGACGGCCAGTCCCCGGGGGAGCCGGGAGCCAAGGGAGGCGGGACATGAATGGCACCTGACGATTCACACCGGAATCGGCCTCGCGCCGGTTTCTTCGCATTCAAGAGCAGGAATTTCAAGTACGAAGCAACCGAAACAGTCAAGGAGAAAACATGAACGCGACCACGCAAGCCAAGAGCCAAGGGGAAACCCTTCGCACGTGGATCGCCGCATCGCTCGTCTTCGTCGCCGGCGCGCTGTTGGCGCTGGGTTCGACGAGCGCGCATGCGGCGCCCGCGGCCGGTACCGTGATCGGGAACCAGGCCACCGCGACGTACAACGACGCCGGCGGCACGCCGCGCTTAGCGACGTCCAACCTGGTGACCACCACGGTCTCGCAGGTGAAGATCTTCACCCTGACCGCCAACGGTGCGCGCACCGCGGCGCCCGGGCAGACGGTCTACTACCCGCACACCATCACCAACACCGGCAACGGCACGGACACTTACACGCTGACCGGTCCGTCGTCGACCAACTTCGCCGGAGCGGCCGCACCCCATGGCTCGCTCGCGTACTACATCGACGCGAACGGCGACGGCGTGCCGGACAACGGCACCCCGATCGTCACGACCGGGCCGATCGCCGCGGGCGGGATCTTCCGCTTCGTGGTGGCGGGCACGGTGCCCGGGGCGGCCAACAGCGGCGACACGGCGAGCATCACCGTGACGGTCGCGGACACGACGCCCACGACGCTCACCAACACCGACACGACCACGGTCGCGAACTCGGTGATCAGCCTGACGAAGTCGCTGTCCGTGAACAGCGGTCCGTCACCTTCGGCGGCGCCGATCACGGTGACCCTGTCATACACCAACTCCGGAACCGCCACCGCGACCAACGTGCAGATTACCGACGCGCTGCCCGCGGGCATGACGTATGTGGCCGGTTCGGGCCGCTGGAGCGTATCGGGGGCCACGGTGCTCACGGACGCCTCCGACGGCGTCGAGCAGGCGGGCACGTTCCCGCCGGGCATCGACTTCCGCTCGGCTGCGGGCACGGTGACGGCGATCATGCCGTCGGTGGGCGCGGGCGTATCGGGCACGGTCACGTTCCAGGTCAACGTGAACGCGAACCTGCCGCCGCAGACCATCAACAACACCGCGCAGTACCAGACCGCGACGCAGACCTCGTCGAATACCAACGCGGCGAGCTACACGGTGCTGCAGACCGCGGCGGTGGTCGCGAACGGGTCGAACACGAGCTCGGTGAACGGCACCAACGAGCCGGTGACCGTCGCCTCCGCGGCGGCCGGATCGACCTTCACGTTCAACAACTACATCTGGAACCGCGGCAACGGCACGGACACGTTCGACATCACGATCCAGATCAACAACTTCCCGGTCGGCACCTCGGTGACCCTGCTGCAGCAGGACGGCGTCACCTCGCTCATCAACAGCGCCGGCTCCGCCGCGCCCGACACGGGACCCATCCCGGGAGCGGGCCAGGCGTGCGCTCCGCCGCTGGTGAGTGACGGCACGTATTGCGGCTACAAGGTCGTGGCGAAGGTCACGCTCCCGTCCAACGCGAGCGGCGGTCCGTACTCGATCACCAAGCGCGCGACCTCGGTGTTCAACAACACCGTGTTCGACGATGTGATCGACACGCTCACGCTGGTAGCGGCCAACACGGTCGACGTCACCAACAACTCGGCGCGCTCGGACTCCTCGCCGGCCGGTACCGCCAACGCGGGCAACGCCGCGACGACGGGCTTCGGCGCAACGGGCGCGGCGGTGATCACGACCAACGTGGTCACGCCGAGCACCTCGGGCACGACGACCTCGCGCTTCCAGCTGTACGTGAACAACACCGGCTTCGTCTCCGACAGCTTCAACCTGTCGACGACGTTCGCGGCGACGACGGCGGCGGGTGTCACGCCCCCGACGCTGCCCGCGGGCTGGTCGGTGGTGTTCCGTGCAGACGGCGGCGCGGCCAACTGCTCGACGGTGGGCGGTACGGTCACCACCACGGGTGCGCTCGCGGCCGGAGCCAACCGGCTGGTCTGCGCGGAGGTGACCATCCCCGCCACGACCAGCGGCCAGGCGATTCCCGGCAACTACGACTTCGATTTCGTCGCCACCTCGTCCACCAACGGGGCGGTGAGCGATTCGAAGCGTGATCGCATCACGGTGAACGTCGCGCGCAGCATCACCATCACGCCCAACAACACGCAGCAGACGTTCCCGGGCGGGTCGGTGACCTACACGCACACGATCACCAACACGGGCAACGCGACGGACACGGCGAACTTCACCGCCGGATGCCTCGCGGACAGCCGCACGGCGCAGGGCTGGACCTCGACCGCGTACATCGACGCGAATGCGAACGGCGTACTCGACGTAGGTACCGACACGCTGGTGGTCTGCGGCTCGACCTCGCTCTCGCTGAACGTGGGCGAATCGCGCTCGGTGTTCGTGCGCGTCTTCGCCCCGGGCTCGGCCACGGGCGCGGATCCGGCCAACGTGACGACCATCACGGCCACCTACGGGGTCGCGACGACCAACGCCACCGACTCCACGTCGGTGACGGACGGCCTCGTGCTCACGAAGGACCAGGTCGCGGTGGCGTGCGCGGCGGCGGGCCCGCATGCGGGCTACAGCACCGCGGCGATTCCCGCGGGCCCGTCGACGGCGCCCGGGCAGTGCATCGCCTACCGCATCACGGGCAGCAACTCCACCGCAGGCACCATCACCAACGTCGTGATCAGCGACGTCGTTCCCGCGAACACGACGATGAAGTTCTCGTGCAGCGGCAACGGCTCGGCGACTCCGACGGTGACGGTGGGCTCGATCGCCGGCGGCTCTGCGGCCGACGGCGCCACGGGAACGGTGATCGCCAACGTGGGACCGCTCACCTCGACGCAGTCGGCGGTCCTGTACTTCTGCGTGCAGATCAACCCGTGACAACCGTGTCACTCCGCTCGGGAGGCCGTGCATCCCTGACGGCTCCCGGGTGATTTTCGGAGGCGTCCTCCAGGGCGCCTCCTCTTTTCCCTGGCCCTTCGCATCGAGGGGCCAGCGACCAGAGAAACGGGAAGCGAAAAGACAGCGTGAAGACCACGGGTGACATGGGCGGCGGCAGGATGGCGGGGCGCATCGCGCGCCTGGCCGCCTTTGTGCTCGCGCTCGCCGCGTGCGTTGTCCACGCTGCGCCCGCGCCCGGCACGATCATCCAGAACCAGGCGGGCGCATCCGGCATGGTAGGCGCGCTCGCGGTGTCGGGCACGTCGAACATCGTCTCGCTCACGGTCAGCGCGCCGGTCGTGGTTCCGCCCACGAGCGCGACGCTCACTCCCAACAACTTCGTGCAGACCACCCCGGGCAGCGTGGTGTACCTGCCTCACGTCCTCACCAACACGGGCGCCGCGGCCGACAGCTTCACCATCACCGTGACCGACCTGAACCAGTCGTACAGCTTCGCCTCGATCGTGCTCTTCGCCGACGCCAACGGCGACGGCAAGCCCGACAGCGCCGTCCCGCTCGCCAATCCGGTCGCCCTCAACCCGGGACAGGCGTTCCGATTCGTCGTGCAGCTCACGGTGCCCAGTTCCGCCCCGGCGCGCACCAACGGCGCCGCGCGGGTGAACGTCGTGGGCGCCGGCGCCGGCGCGATCGCGCCGAACACCGACACGGTGGGCGTGCTCGAGGTGGGGACGCTCGACTGCGCGCACGTGACGAAGTTCATTTCCCGCCCGAGCGGACCCTCGCCCGCCGGCCCGATCACGGTGATGCTGTCCTATACCCCGTGCGACAAGGCGCGCGCCAAGCTGCAGATCACCGACGCGCTTCCCGCGGGGATGCACTACGTCGCCGGCAGCGGACGTTGGACCGGCACCGGCGCGGCGGCGCTCTCCGACGCCATCGTGGGCTCCGATCGCGAAGGCACGGGCTCCACGCAGATCGCCTACGACTACGACGCGACCAAGCCGGGCGCGATCACCGCGACCGTCTTCGACCTCCCGGCGGGCGGCTCGGGGCAGGTGGAGTTCCAGGTCGGCATCGATGCCGGCCTCGCCATCGGCACCATCGTGCCCAACACGGCCGAATACGTGTTCTACGACGCCTCCGGCACCTACGGCGGGCGCCAGTTCACCGACACCGCCAACTATCGCGTCACCGGTGCCGTGAGCCTCGAGCTCACGGGGCAGCGCCTGCCGACGGTCGATCCGGGATCGACCGCTTCGTTCCACAACGTGCTCACGAACCGCGGCACCGCGACCGACACCTTCGACATCACGCTCGACGCCAGCACTTTCCCGGCGGGGACGAGCTTCGCGCTCTACAAGGGCGACGGCACGACGCCGCTGGCCGACACCGACGGCGACGGCACGCCCGACACCGGTCCCGTCGCGCCGGGCGCCTCGTACACGATCGTGGTGAAGGCGGCGATTCCCGCCATCGCGGCCCCGGGCGCCTACAAGGTGACCAAGACCGCGCGGGCAGCCTCCGCGCCGATGGCCTCGGCTTCCGCCGACGATGCGGTCGATACCATCGCCTCGAAGTGCATGATGGTGCTCGAGCCCGAGCACCAGGCGCACGTCGGCCGCGGCCAGCACGTGACCTACACGCACTTCCTCACCAACCGCGGCAACTGCACCGAGACCGCGCAGGCGCTCACGGGCTACCTCGTCGACAGTCACGCCTCGGCGGGCTGGGTCTCGGCGGCCTACATCGACAATCCGGCCGCCGCAGGCGTGTCGATCCCGGGCGTGATCGACCCGACCGACACGCAGGTCACGCGCGGCTGGAGCACGACGCTCGCGCCCGGCGAGACCAAGCGCGTGCTGATCGACGTGCTGGCGCCGGAGTCGAAGGCCACGCAGGCCAAGGCGGTCTTCGACAGCAACGTGACGACGCTCTCGGTCATGAGCTCCGGCTCCGGCGCGCTCCTCGTGAACGACACCACCTCGGTGGACGACCAGGACATTCCGCAGCAGACGGACAACGTGATCCGCAACTTCACCGACGCGACCTACGCGTCGGCGACTCCCTGGGGCGTGGTGGGCGGCAATCTCTGGCTGCGCGCCGACGCGGCGGCGTGCAACGCCGATCCGGGCACGATCGAATCGCGCGTCGTGGTAATCACCGGGCCCGGCGGCGAGCGCGAGGAGGTCACGGCGGTCGAGACCGGCGTGGACACCGGCATCTTCGTCGCGCCGGCGCTCGCGGTGCGCGCCCCGCCCGTGGTGGCCGGCGACCACGTCCTCGAGGGACAGGCGGGCGAGGTGTACGACGTCGCGGTGCAGGGCTGCGGCAGGACGATCGCCACGGTCGTGACGCTGATGGCGCCCACGAGCGCGGTGTTCGACAGCCACGACAATCGCCCGGTGCCGGGCGCGGTGGTGACGCTGGTGGGCGCCTCGGGCGCGCAATGCTCGTCGACTCCCGCGGCGGTGAGCGGCAATCCGGCGACCTCGGACGCCGACGGCCGCTTCGCGTTCCCGCCGGTGCCGCCCGGCAGCTACTGCCTGTCGGTGCAGGCGCCCAACGGATATCACTTCCCCTCCCAGGTGCCGTGGACGCTCCTGCCGCAGGGCCGCAACCTCAACGTGACCGGCCTCACGAGCGGCGGCTCCTACGGCAACCCCTTCGTCGCGGCCGCGGGCGGGCTCATCGTGGTCGACGTCCCGCTCGACGGCATCCCGCAGGACGGGCTGTTCGTGCAGAAGGATGCCTCGCGCGCCACGGCCGAGGTGGGCGATTTCATCGACTACACGGTGCGCGTGAGGAACGGGACCGGCAACGCGCTCGACCGCGCGAGCGTGACGCTCACCGACAACCTGCCCGCGGGATTCGGCTACATGCCCGGCACGGCGCGGCGCGACGCGACCCGCATCGACGATCCGGCCGGCGGCCAGGGCCCGCGCCTCACCTTCTCGCTGGGCGCGCTCGACCGCGACGCCCAGGCCACGCTCACCTACCGCGTGCGCGTCGGCCCCGGCGCGATGCAGGGAGACGGCGTGAACCGCGCGCAGGCGAGCTACGTGGCGAACGGCACCTCGACCGTCTCGAACGTCGCGATGGCCAAGGTGCGCGTCTCCGGCGGCGTCTTCAGCGACCAGGGCTTCATCGTCGGGCGCATCTACATGGACTGCAACGCCAACGGCCTCAAGGACCATGGCGAGATCGGCGTCCCGGGCGTGCGCATCCTGCTCGAGGACGGCACCTACGTGATCACCGACGGGGGCGGCAAGTTCAGCTTCTACGGCATCGACAACCGCACCCACGTGGTCAAGGTGGATCGCACGACGCTGCCCGTGGGCAGCCGGCTCGAGGCGATCAGCGCGCGCAACCTGGGCGACGGCGGCAGCCGCATCGTCGACCTGAAGGCGGGCGAGATGCATCGCGCCGACTTCGCCATCGACGGATGCGCGGACGGCGTCGTGAGCGAAGTGAAGGCGCGGGTGCACAACGCCGCGAAGTCGGACCACCTGGCCACGATGGCCGGCACGCAGCTCCCCACGCAGCCGACGGTCATCACGGACGTGAAGGCGCTTCCGGCGAGCGGGCTGGTGGGCACCTCGACGACGACGCCGTTGCCGTCCGCGCCGCCGATCGCGGGCGGCCCGGCCGTGCCCGGCGCCACGTTCGCCGCGCTCGCGCCGACGCCCGCGCCGCAACATCCGGGCCCCGCGCCCACCCTCGCGGAAAGCAAGGAGAAGCCCGCCGCGGTGGCGCTCGAGAAGCTCGTGCCCACGCTCGACAACAAGCTGGGCTTCGTGGGCATCGCCGACGGCGATACGCTCGCGTTCGCGCAGGCCACGGTGCGCGTGAAAGGCAGCTCCGGCAGCATGCTGCACCTCGCGGTGAACGGGGAGGAAGTGAGCGACAAGCACGTGGGCAAGCGCTCGACGCTGGCCGAGAAGCAGGTGCAGGCGTGGGAATACGTCGGCGTGGCGCTCAAGCCCGGCGAGAACACGCTCACCGTCTCGCAGGTCGACCAGTTCGGCAACGCGCGTGGCTCGCAGACGATCCACGTGGTCGCGCCCGGCGAGCTCGCCAAGGTCTCCCTCGAGCTGCCCGCCGCCGGCGCGGTCGCCGACGGCAGGACGCCGGCGAAGGTGGTCGTGCGGCTGGCCGACGCGCACGGCGTGCCGGTCACCAGCCGCACCGCGGTCACGCTCGAGGCCTCGCGCGGCAAGTGGCAGGCGAAGGACCTCGATCCGACGCAGCCCGGCGTGCAGGTGTTCGTCGAGGGCGGCCGCGGCGAGTTCGGCCTGGAGCCGCCGCTCGAGCCCGGCGAGAGCCGCATCGTGGCCACGAGCGGAGCGCTCAAGGCCGAGGCGCGCCTGGACTTCCTGCCCGAGCTGCGCAAGCTCGTGGCCGCGGGCGTGCTCGAGGGCATCGTCAACATGCGCAACATCAACACACGCGCGCTCACGCCCGCGCGCGCTTCCGACGGCTTCGAGCAGGAGCTCTCCCACCTGTCGCGCGACTGGAACGCCGGGCGCACCCAGGCGGGGGCGCGCGCGGCGTTCTACCTGAAGGGCAAGATCAAGGGCGAATACCTGCTCACCGCGGCCTACGATTCCGACAAGGACACCCAGGAGCGGCTCTTCCGCGACATTCAGCCCGACGAGTTCTACCCCGTCTACGGCGACTCGGGCGTGCGCGGCTACGACGCGCAATCGACGAGCAAGCTCTACGTGCGCGTCGACCACAACCGCTCCTACCTGCTGTGGGGCGACTTCACCACCGCGTCGACCTCGGAGGCGCGCAAGCTCACCAACTACACCCGCTCGCTCACGGGCGTGCGCGAGCACTACGAGAATTCGCGCGTGAGCGTGAACGCCTTCGCCAGCCGCGACACGACGCGCCAGGTGGTCGAGGAGCTGCGCGCGAACGGCACCTCCGGGCCGTTCCAGCTCGGCACGCAGGGCGCGCTCATCAACAGCGAGACGGTGGAGATCGTCACGCGCGACCGCAACCAGCCCGCGCTCGTCCTGTCCACGGTGCCGCAATCGCGCTTCAGCGACTACGAGATCGAGGTGCTCACGGGACGCATCCTCTTCAAGGCGCCGGTGCCCAGCGTCGACCAGAACCTGAACCCCGTGTTCGTGCGCGTGACCTACGAGGTCGACCAGGGCGGCGAGCAGTTCTGGGTGGTCGGCGTGGACGGCCAGGTGAAGGTCACCGACCGCGTCGAGGTCGGCGGCACGTACGTGAAGGACAAGAATCCGCTCGCGCCCTTCACCCTCGAAGGGGCCAACGCCACGGTCAAGGTGGGCGAGGGGACGTACCTCATCTCGGAGATCGCCCACACCGAGAACGGCGTGGACGAGGTGAAGGGCAACGCCGGGCGCGTCGAGGTGAAGCACGATTCCGCCCGGCTCAAGGCGCAGGCCTACGTCGCGCGCACCGACAAGGACTTCAACAATCCGGGCGCGTACCTGAGCCAGGGCCGCGGGGAAGCCGGCGGGCGCTTCGACTACAAGCTGAGCAAGGACACGACCATCAAGGGCGAGGCGCTGCGCACCGAGGACGTCACCAGCGGCGCGGTGCTCGACGGCGCGTCGGTCACGGTCCAGCACCAGCTGCAAGCGGGGCTCACCCTCGAGGTGGGATTGCGCCACGCCGCGCAGAAGGGGACCACTTCCGCCGTGCCGCCGGTCGAAGGCCAGCCCACGGAGCAGTCGGTGCCGGACCAGGTCACCACCGCGCACGCGCGCATGACTGGCCCGGTGCCCGGCGTCAAGGGCGCGACGATGTACGGCGAGGCCGAAGTGGACGTGAAGGACTCGCAGCGCAAGGTGCTCGCCGTGGGCGGCGAGTACCAGCTGCCGGACAAGAGCCGCCTTTACGCGCGCCACGAATTCATCTCGTCGATTTCCGGCCCCTATGCGCTCAACCAGGCCGATCGCCAGAACACCACCGCGGTGGGCGTCGACAGCGAGTACATGAAGGACGGGCACCTGTTCAGCGAGTACCGCATCCGCGACGCGATGTCGGGCGGGGATGCGGAGGCGGCCCTCGGACTGAAGAACCTCTGGTCGATCGCCCCCGGCGTGCGCCTGGGCACCTCGCTCGAGCGGGTGCATGCGATCTCGGGCACGAGCCAGGCCGAGAACACCGCGATCGCGCTCGCCCTCGAGTACACGGGGAGCGAGTCGTGGAAGGGCAGCACGCGCCTCGAGCTGCAGCGCGGCGCCGCGCAGGAAACGCTGCTCTTCACCGTCGGGCTCGCCGCGCGCGTGAAGGACGACCTCACCGCGCTCGCGCGCAACTCCTACAATGTGACGCGCAATCGCGCCGACAGCGGCGAGCACGTGATCGAGCGCATGCAGGCCGGCCTCGCGTGGCGCGACAACGACACGAACCGCTGGAACGTGCTCGCGCGCGTCGAGGATCGCCTCGAGAACGACACCACGCAGCCGGGCATCGCGCTGAGGACCTCGACGCAGCTGCTGTCCGTGAACGCGGACTGGCAACTGAGCCGCCCGTTCCTCGTGACCGCCCGCTACGCGGCCAAGTGGTCCTCGGATACCTCGAACGGGCTTGCCACGCGCTACCGCGCGCAGGCCGTGGGCGGGCGCCTCACCTGGGAGTTCGCGCCGCGCTGGGACGCGGGCATCGTGGCGAGCGCGCTGATGGGTGCGGACGCGAGCTCGCGGCAGTACGGCGTGGGCTTCGAGCTGGGCTACCTCGCGGCCACGAACCTCTGGGTTTCGGCGGGATACAACTTCTTCGGTTATCGTGACGCGGATCTCTCGGGCGCGGACTATACGGCGAAGGGGCCGTACGTGCGCCTGCGCTACAAGTTCGACGAGTCGCTGCTGCAGGGCGCCGCGGGCGCCGACAAGAAGCCGATGAACGACAGGGCCGGGGAGGGCAAGACACCATGAGGCGGGTCCGCGGGCTCTTCGCCCTCGCGCTGGCGGCGCTGGCCCTGGCCGCGGCTCCCGCATGGGCGCAGCTCACCTGCGCGCCGCTCGTCCAGGGCAGCGCCACGTGGACCGGCATCGTCAATACCTACTACCCCGGCACGAGCTCGGTCGCCTCGGCGGGCTCCACTTCCATCGGCGTGGGCGCCATCGACGGCCGGGGCGCGATCGCTGCCGTCGCGGTCGGGGACCTGCTGCTGATCGTGCAGGTCCAGGACGCGTCCATCAGCAGCTCGAACAGCGCCGCCTACGGCGGCAGCGGCAGCGGGCAGGGCTATACCAGCCTGAATTCGAGCGGCCTCTACGAATACGCGGTCGCGGCGGGGCCGGTATCCGGGGGATCGATTCCGCTCGCCACCGCATTGGTCAATACGTACCACACGGGTTCGGCCAACTCGAGCGACGGCCAGAAGCGCTACCAGGTGATCCGCGTTCCCCAGGCATCGTCGGCCACGCTCACCGGCACGCTCACCGCGCCGCCGTGGGACGGCAACACCGGCGGCATCGTGGCGGTCGACGTCGCGGGCAACCTCAACTGGAACGGCCAGACCATCGACGTGGACGGGCGCGGCTTCCGCGGCGGCGGCGGCCAGAACTCGACGACCGACGGCACCGGGGCGCCGGTCAACGCGAGCACGGACTACGTGAGCAACGTGGGCTCCGGAACGCTCGGCGTTGCGCCCACCGCGGTCGGCAGCGTGCCCAACGGCGCGAAGGGCGAGGGCATTGCCGGCACGCCGATCATCGTCTTCACGCCGACGAATCCGAACAGCACTGCCGCGGGCACCGTCACCAACACCGGCGGGACGGACGGTATCTCGGGCGGCTACCCCGGGGGCAGCTTCGGGCGCGGCGCGCCCGGCAACGGCGGCGGCGGCGGCACCGACGGCGACGAGCCCGCGAACGACCAGAACACGGGTGGCGCGGGCGGCGGCAACTACGGTATCGGCGGCAAGGGCGGATTCGGCTGGACGCCGGGCACGCCACCCGGATGGGACGGCGGCGGCTTCGGCGGCATGTCGGTCCCGGGGGGCACGACGCGCCTCTTCCTCGGCGGAGGCGGTGGCGCGGGCTCCTCGAATAACTCCACGGGCACGCCAGGTAACGGCGCGGCGGACTCGGGCGCGCCCGGCGGCGGCCTGGTCTTCGTGCGCGCCGGAACGACCACCAGTTCGGCCACCATCAACGCGCGCGGCACCGCGGGCAACACGACCGTGCTGAACGACGCGTCGGGCGGCGGCGGCGCGGGGGGCAGCGTGCTCGTCTTCGTGAACAACGGCGGCGCCGGCGTCGGGGCCACGATCAACATCCAGGGGGGCAACGGCGGCTGCAACACCGGCGGCGGCACCTTCACCGGCACGTGCCTCACGCCCACCGGCGGCTCGCCGCACGGCCCGGGCGGCGGCGGCAGCGGCGGCTTCGCGATCCTTTCCGGCAATGCGACGGTCAACGCGGCCGGCGGCGCGTTCGGCGTCACCGCGGGCAGCGCGACCTCGACGCCGGACTACGGCTCGACCAGCTCGGTGGGCGGCTTCCAGATCGTGAGCCTCACGGCGGGCCAGATCACCGGCTCGGGCTCCTCCACCGCGTGCTTCCCGCAGCTCACCGTCACCAAGTCCACCTCGACGCCGTTCATCGCCGCGGGAGCGCCTGCCACCTACACGATCACCGTGAGCAACGCCGCGGGCAAGAGCTCGGCCACCGGCGTCACGCTCTCCGACGTGCTGCCCGCGAATCCGAACATGAAGTTCGCGAGCAATTCCGCTGCCGGTGCTCGCGGGAGGCTCGACGCGCACCTCGACCGTCGATCCGGTGGTCGGCGCCACGTCGCCCGCGTGGGGCAAGTTCACCATTCCCGGCGGCGGCAGCGTGGCGCTTACCTTCGTCGCGAGCACGCTGCCGGCCATCACGCCCGGCGTCTACCAGAACCCCGCCACGGTGAGCTACGACGATCCGACGCGCACCGCGTCGCAGACGGTCTCGCCCGGCGGCACCTACACCGCCGGCGGCACGGTGGGCGGCAGCAACTACAACCCGGCCTCGAGCACCAACGAGGACGTCACCGTGCTCGCGGCGCCGACGATCTCGAAGTCGTTCAATCCGTCGGCGGTGACGGTGGGCGCGGCGAGCGTGATGACCGTCACGATCAACAACCCGAGCTCCACGACGCTCACCGGCGGCGGCCTCGTCGACAACTATCCCGCGGGGATGGTGAACACCGCCGCCCCGGGCGGCGCCACGACGTGCGGCGGCAGCGTGACCGCGGCGCCCGGCGGCACCGGCTTCACGCTCTCGGGCGCCACGTTCGCCGCGGTGACCTCGTGCACCGTGACGGTGAACGTGAAGCTCACCTCGGCGGGCTCGTTCACGAACACGATCGCCGCCGGCGCGCTCACCGATACCCAGAACGTGAGCAACCCCGCGAGCGCGTCGGCCACGCTCTTCACCAACGTGACCGTCGCGAAGTCGTTCTCGCCCAACGCGGTGGCGCCGGGGGCGGACAGCACGCTCTCCATCGTCCTCACGAACCCGAACGCCTCCGCGCTCACGCTCGCGAACCCGGGCCTCACGGACAGCTTCCCCGCCAACCTCGTGGCGAGCGGCGGCACGGTGAGCGTCACGGGCGCGGGTTGCACCGGATTCGCGCCGGCCGCGGTCGGCTCCAACGCGACCGGCATCACGCTCACCGCGGGGACGCTGCCCGCGAACGCGAGCTGCACCGTCTCGTTCGCGGTCCACAGCGCGGTCACCGGCATCTACAGCAACACGACCTCGGGCGTCACCACGGTGGAGACGGGCACGACCGGACCCGCGTCCAACTCCGCCAACCTGGGCGTGGGCCTGATCAACATCGCGAAGGCCTTCGCGCCGGCGCAGATCCTCGCCACCGGCACCTCGGTGCTCACCTTCACGCTCACCAACCCGACGGGCGTGGCGCAGACCAACGGCACCTTCGCCGACACGCTCACCAACATGTCGGTGAGCGGGAACCAGAACACGGGCGGAACCTGCGTGCCCGTCACCGCGCTCGCCAACGGGCAGACGGTGCTCAGCTTCTCCGGGATCAACGTGCCCGCGGCGGGCTGCACCATCACGCTCGTGGTGACCAGCTCGACGGTCGGCTCGCAGACCAACACCTCGGGCGGCGTGGCGACCGCGCTGCTGCCCGCCGGCCCGGCGTCGAATACCGCCACGCTCACGGTGCTCGGCAAGCCGACCATCGCGAAGGCCTTCGCCCCGTCCACGATCACCCCCGGGGCGACGAGCACGCTCACGTTCACCATCACCAACCCCGGGCCCGCGGCACTCTCCGGGATGAGCTTCACCGACAGCTACGGCGCGTCGGGCCTGGTCAACGCCACGCCGCTCACCGTGGGCGGAAGCTGCACGGGCGTCACGACGACCGCGGCCGCGGGCGGCAACACGTTCAACGTCACGGCCGGCAACATCCCCGCCAGCGCGAGCTGCACCATCACGGTCGCGGTCACGGCGGCCTCCACGGGCAGCTACAACAACACGTCCTCGGGCGTGGCGACCACGCAGACCGGCGCGGCGGGCACGGGCTCCAACACCGCGACGTTGAACGTCGCCAATCCGCCCACCATCACCAAGGCCTTCGGCACGAGCCCGATCGCGCAGGGCGGCACGAGCCTGGTCACCTTCACGCTCGCCAACGGCAACACCATCGCGCTCACCAGCCTCAATTTCACCGACGCGCTCACCAACATGTCGGTGGCGAGCCCGCCCACCATTGGCGGCACCTGCGCGGGCACCACCAATGCGCCGGCGCTCGTGGCCGGCGCGACGGCGTTGAACCTCACGGTCCCGACGCTCGCGGCGGGCGCGAGCTGCACGGTCACGGTGTCGGTCACCTCGAGCGTCTCCGGGACCTGGAACAACACCACCAGCGGAGTGAGCGCCACGCAGACGCCGGCAGCCGGGGCGGCGTCGAATACCGCGAGCCTCGTCGTGCTCTCGCCGCCTTCGCTCGCGAAGAATTTCGTGCCGGGCTCGATCGAGGCGGGAGGCACGAGCGCGATGACCTTCACGCTCACCAACCCCAACGCCTCGGCGCTCACCAACGTGACTTTCACCGACGCGCTCACCAACATGTCGGTGGCGAGCACCACGATCGGGGGCACCTGCGCGGGCACCACGAACACCCCGGCGCTGACGGTCGGTGCGACGAGCCTCAACCTCAAGGTGCCCACGATTGCCGCGGGCGCGAGCTGCACCATCACGGTGACGGTGACCTCGAGCGTGATGAGCCCGGCCGCGGGACACCCCAACACCACGAGCACGGTGAGCAGCACGCAGACCGCGGTGAACCCCGGCGCGGCCGCGACCGGCAACCTCGTCGTCTACGTTGCGCCTACGGTGACCAAGACGTTCTCGCCCAACTCGATCGCGAGCGGCGGCACGTCCACCATCACGTTCACGATCACCAACCCCAACGCGCTGGGGCTCACCGACATCCGCATCACCGACAACCTGCCGACGAACCTCTCCAACACCGCGGCGCAGAGCTTCATCGGCGGGGCCCGCGGCACCTGCATGGGGACGATCCCCAACAGCAAGGTCGCAGGCCTGATCGACCCGATCACGTTCACGAGCACCAACCTGGCCGCCGGGGCGAGCTGCACGATCCTCATGGACGTGACCTCGGGCACGGTGGGCTTCTACACCAACGCCGTCACCAACATCACGTCGAACCAGACGCCCACCCCGACCGCCGGCGGCAGCGACTCGCTCTCGGTGGGGCGCATCCAGGTCACGAAGTCGTTCTCCGCCGCCACGGTGCAGACCAACGGCACGGCGACGATGACCTTCTCGATCTTCAACAACAGCGGCGCCAACCGCACCGGCCTCACGTTCACCGACGCCTTCCCGGCGGGCCTCGTCGCCGTGGGCGGCGCGGTCACAACAGGGGGCACCTGCACCGCGTTGGCGCCCACCACCGTCACCGCGAACGCAACCGCGTACAACCTCACCGCGCTCAACCTCAACAGCGGCGTGACCTGCACCATTTCGTTCGCGGTGAGGGGCACCACGGCCGGCGCCAAGACGAACACGGTGACCGGCACGGCGCCCAGCCAGTTCAACGGCTCGACCGATTCGGCGACGATCACGGTGTTCGATGCGCCCACGATCGCGAAGGCGTTCGCGCCGGCGACCATTCCGGCGGGCGGCACCTCGACGCTCACCTTCACGCTCACCAACCCGAACGGCTTCGCCGCGCTCAGCGGCGCGGCGTTCACCGACACGCTCGCCAACATGGCGGTGTCCGGGGCCCAGAGCGTGGGCGGCACCTGCGCGGGGACCACGCCCTCGTCGCTCACCAATGGCGCCACCGCGCTTTCCTTCAGCGGCATCACGATTCCCGCGGGGGGGAGCTGCACGGTGACGCTCGTGGTCGGCAGCTCGACGGTGGGCGTGCAGCCCAACACCGCTTCCGGGATCACCACGACGCAGACTCCAACCGTCGGTGCCAACTCCGGCGCGGTGAACCTGACGGTCGGCGGCATCAACCTCACCAAGGCCTTCAGCCCGACCACCCGCCCGCTCGGAGCGGCCTCGACGGCGACCCTCACGCTCACCAGCACCCAGGCGGTGAACTGGACCGGGCTCGGGTTCACGGACACCTTGCCGGCCAACCTCGTCGTGGCCAATCCGGCCAACGCCGTCACGACCTGCGGTGCGGGCGTGGTGGGGGCGACCCCGGGCAGCGGCGTGGTGACGCTCACGGGCGGCACGATGGCCTCGGGCGGGGGACCGTGCACGGTGAGCTTCGACGTGGTGAGCGCGGTCGCCAACACGTACACCAACAACGCCGCGAACATCACGTTGCCTTCGCCGGGCCTTGCCTTCTCGGGCGCGGCCGCCACCGTGCAGTACTTCAACAACGCGGCGCTCACCAAGGCGTTCGCGCCGGCCGCGATCGCCGCGGGCGGCACGACCACGCTCACCTTCACGCTCACCAACCCGGCGGGATCGCTCGCGGTATCGGGGCTGGGCTTCACCGATACGCTGCCCACCAACGTCGTCGTGGCCGCGGTACCGGCCGCGAGCAATACCTGCGGCGCCACCTTCGCGCCGGGCGCGGGCAGCGCGAGCGTCACGCTGTCGGGCGGCTCGCTCGGGGCGGGCGTCGCGAGCTGCACCGCGTCGGTCAACGTGACCTCGAGCGTGCTGGGCACCTACGTGAACAACAGCTCGAACGTGGGCGCGCTCACCGGGGGGCTCACCGCGGCCACGGCCAACGCGTCCTTCTCCGTCGTGGGCACCGTGCTCACCAAGGCGTTTGCGCCCACCACGGTGGGCCGCAACGCGGTCTCCACGCTCACCTTCACCATCGCCAACGGCACTGGCAACCCGGCGCAATCGGGGCTCGCCTTCACCGACACGCTGCCCGCGAGCCTCGTGGTGGCGAGCCCGCCCTCGGTGGCCAACACCTGCGGCGGCGCGGTGACCGCGGTGGCCGGCGCGGGCTCGATCGCGCTCTCCGGCGGCGCGCTCGCGGCCGCGCAGGCGAGCTGCACGATCGCGGTGAACGTGACCTCGGCGGTCACCGGCGTCTACCCGAACACGTCCACGAACATCTCGGGGCAGTCCGCGACCATGGACACGAGCGGCGTGAACGCGACGCTCAGCGTGCTCGACAATCCGACCGCGGCGAAGGCGTTCGGCGCCGCCTTCCTCGCCCCCGGCGGCACGACGAGCCTCACGCTCACCTTCACCAACGGAAACGGCGCGGCGGTGACCGGGCTCGCCTTCACCGACACGTTCCCCGTGGCGCCGGGCGCGATGACGCTCGCCAACGTCACCACGACCAACACCTGCGGCGGCTCGCTCACCAACAACGCGGGCGGGGCGCTGGCGATAGGATCGGCCGGCATCAAGCTTTCCGGGGGCAGCATCCCGGCGACCGGCTCGTGCACGGTGAGCGTGAACATCACCGTGCCCACCGCGGGGACCTACACCAACACGCTCGCCGCGAACACGATCACGACCACCAACGGCGGCACGGTGCCCACCGCGACCAGCGCGTCGCTCACGGTGCCTTCCGCGCCCACGATCGCGAAGTCCTTCGCGGGACCGAGCGGTGCGGGCCGCACCGTGACGCTCACCTTCACGCTCACCAACCCGAACGCGGGGACTGCGCTTTCCGGCGTCGCGTTCGCGGACACCTTCCCCGTGGCCCCGGCGGCGATGGTGGTGGCCGCCGCGCCCAACGCCACGACGAGCGGGTGCGGGGCGCCGACCTTCGCGCCGGCGGGAGGCGCCGCCTCGATCGCCTTCAGCGCCGGGACCATCGCCGCCTCCGGCACCTGCACGGTGACCGTGGATGTCACCGTCCCCTCGCCGGGAACGTACAACAACACGAGCGGAACGGTGAGCGCCACGGGACCGGTCGCGCTCACCGGGGGCACGGCGAGCGCCTCGCTCTCGGTGGTCCAGCCCGCTCTCACCAAGGCGTTCGCCCCCGCCACGGTGGACGTGAACGTCGTCTCGGTGCTCACCTTCACGCTGACCAACGGCGCCGGCAATCCCGCGCAGTCGGGCATCAACTTCACCGAGACGCTGCCGGCCGGAGTGCTCACGGGCTCGCCCCTCAATATCTCCTCCACCTGCCCGAGCGGCGCGGGCGTGGTGGCGGCGCTCACCAACAGCACCACCATCACGGTGACCGGCGCCACGATGAGCGGCGGGCAGGCCGCGTGCACCATCAGCGTCGACGTCCACGGCACCGTCGCCGGCACCTACAACAACACCAATGCCGCCAACATCAGCGCGGTGCAGCGCATCGACACCACGGGCGTCAACGCGACGCTGACGGTGCGCTCGCTGCCGACGCTCACGAAGGCGTTCGCCGCGTCCAGCGTCGGCCTCGGGCTCACCACCACGCTCGTCTTCACCGTCGACAACACGGGCGCCAACGCGGTGAACCGCGCCGGGATGAGCTTCACCGATACGTTGCCCGCGGGAATCTCCATCGCCAATCCGCCGGTGCCCGCGGCCACGGCCAACTGCGGGGCCCCGACCTTCACGGCCGTGAACGCCAGCCAGCCCTTCACGGCGAGCGCTCTCGCGGTGAACGCGGGGCAGATCTGCACGATCACGCTCACCGTGCGCGGCACCACGCTCGGCACCTCCGTCAACGGCGCGGCCCAGATCACGGCCTCGAGCGGCCTCACCAACGGCGTCACCAACCAGTCGCTGGCGGTGGTTCAGCCGAGCGCGGCGAAGACGTTCGGGGCGGCCTCGATCAACGATGCGGCGGCGACGACGCTCGTCTTCACGCTCACCAACGGCGCGGGCAACCCGGCGCAGTCGGGCATCGCGCTCGGCGACACGCTGCCCAGCGGCCTTGCGCTCAACTCCGCGACTCCGGCCGTGGGGTACTCGGCGGGCTGCGCGGGACCCTTCGCGGCGGCCTACAACGGCGGCACGCGCGTGCTTTCGGGCCTCACCGGCATCACGATGACCGCCGGCACTGCGAGCTGCACGGTGACCGTCTCGGGCCTCACGAACCAGGCGACGCAGCTGAACGCGAGCTGCGCGGGCAATCCGGCGGCGTTCACCAACCTCGCGGCCAACGTCACCACGACCAACGCCACCAACGGCTCGAGCGACCAGTGCCTGGTCGTATCGCGCGTGAATTCCGTCCTCACCAAGGCCTTCGCGCCGGCCACCATCGACCAGGGCGGCACCTCGACGCTCGTCTTCACGCTCGCCAACAGCGGCTCGAACCCGGCCCAGTCCGGCATCAATTTCACCGACACGTTCACGCCGGGCGGTGTGCTCGTGGCAGGCACCCCGAGCGTGCAGTCCAACTGCCCGGCGGGCGGGGCGCTGGTGCCGAGCCCGGCCTTCGTCTCGACGGGGGCCGCGTCGATCACGGTGACGGGCGCCGCGATCAACGCCGGTGTCGCGAGCTGCGAGATCCGCGTGAACGTGACCTCGAACGTCCCGGGCACCTACCTCAATACCAACGCCGCCAATATCAGCGGGACGGCCAATGTCACCACCGCGGGCCTGAGCGCGCAGCTCGTGGTGCAGGCGCTGCCCGTGCTGACCAAGGCTTTCGGGAGCGCCAGCCTGGGCCTGGGCCAGACCACGACGCTCGCCTTCACCCTCGACAATTCCGCGGGGCCCGTGAGCCGCTCCGGGATTTCCTTCAGCGACGCGCTGCCCGCGGGCCTCGAGGTGGCGAATCCGCCGGCGGCCACCACCAGCGCGGGATGCGTTGCGCCCACCCTGGCGGGCACGGCGGACACGTCGACCACCCCGGGCGCCACGACGGTCGGCGTGAACTCCGGGCAGACCTGCGTCGTGACCTTCACGGTGCGCGCGACCACGTTGGGGGCGAAGACCAACAACGCCGGATCGATGACGGTCTCAGGTACCACGAACGGGGTCACTCCCCAGGTCGTGACGGTGGTGCAGGCGAGCCTCGACAAGGCGTTCAATCCCGTGTCGATCGCGGTCGGCGCAACCTCCACGCTCACCTTCACCCTGTCCAATGGCGCCGGCAATCCGGCCGAGGCCGGCGTCGCCTTCACGGACAATCTCCCGGGCAACGTGCGCGTGGCGGCGGCGCCCAACGTGCAGACCAATTGCCCGGCGGGCGGCGCCTTCGCCGCCCCGGGCTTCACCGTGACCGCCGCGGCGGGCAGCGCGCTCGTCAGCGTGAGCGGCGCGTCCATGAGCGCGGCGGTGGCCAGTTGCAGCGTGAGGGTCGACGTCACGTCTTCCATCGGAGGCGTGTACACCAACGACTCGACGAACATCACCGGCGCGGCCCGCGTGGCCAATGCGGTGACCTCGCACACGCTCACCGTGACCGGCGCCACGCCCACGATCGCGAAGGCGTTCGCGCCGAGCACCATCGCCGCGAACGGGACCTCGACGCTCACCGTCACGCTCACCAACGCGAATACCTCCGCGGCGAGCCTGACCGCGGCGCTGACCGACACCTTGCCAGCGGCGTGGTGATCGCCGCCACGCCGAATGCTTCGACCACGTGCGCCGGGGCGGGGGCGCCCACGGCGGTGGCCGGCTCGGGCTCGGTGACGCTGCCCGCGACGCGCTCGATCCCGGCCGCGGTGGGAGTCACACCGGGATCGTGCACGTTGAGCGTCGATGTGACCGCGTCCCTGGGTGGCGTCTACACCAACACGATCGCGGCCAATGCGCTGCAGACCTCCAACGGCAACAACGCTGCTGCGGCCACGGCGAACCTCACGGTCACAACGGTGACCCCGACGGTGGCCAAGGCGTTCGCGCCGAGCACGATCGCGGCCAATGGGACCTCCACGCTCACCGTCACGCTCACCAACGCGAACACCTCGGCGGCGAGCCTGACCGCGGCGCTGACCGACACCTTGCCCAGCGGAGTAGTGATCGCGGCGACGCCGAACGCTTCAACCACGTGCTCCGGGGCGGGGGCGCCCACGGCGGTGGCCGGCTCGGGTTCGGTGACGCTGCCCGCGACGCGCTCGATCCCGGCGGGCAGTGCCGCGACGGCGGGTAGCTGCACGCTCACCGTGGACGTGACCGCGGCCCTGGGGGGCGTCTACGCCAACACGATCGCGGCCAACGCGCTGCAGACCTCCAACGGCAACAATGCCGCTGCGGCCACGGCCAACCTCACGGTCACAACCGTCACGCCCACGATCGCCAAGGCGTTCGCGCCGAGCACCATCGCGGCCAACGGGACCTCCACGCTTACCGTCACGCTCAGCAACGCCAACACCTCGGCGGCGAGCCTGTCCGCGGCGCTGACCGACACGCTGCCCGCGGGGGTGCTGATTGCGGCCACGCCGAACGCTTCGACCACGTGCTCCGGAGCGGGGGCGGTGGCTGCCGCTGCCGGCGGTTCGACGGTGACCTTGCCGGCCACGCGTTCGATCCCGGCGGGCAGTGCCGTGACCGCGGGCAGCTGCACGGTGAGCGTGGACGTGACCGCGGCGCTGGGTGGCGTCTACACCAACACGATCGCGGCCAACGCGCTGCAGACCTCCAACGGCAACAATGCCGTGGCGGCCACGGCCAACCTCACGGTCACCACGGTGACCCCGACGGTGGCCAAGGCGTTCGCGCCGAGCACCATCGCCGCCAACGGGACCTCCACACTCACCATCACGCTCAGCAACGCCAACACCTCGGCGGCGAGCCTGACCGCGGCGTTGACCGACACCTTGCCCAGCGGCGTGGTGATCGCGGCTACGCCGAATGCGTCCACGACGTGTTCCGGCGCAGGCGCCGTCGTCGCGGCGGCCGGAGCGGGGACCATCACTTTGCCCGCGACGCGCTCGATCCCGACGGGCAGCTGCACGGTGAGCGTGGATGTGACGGCATCGCTGGGCGGGGTCTACACCAACACGATCGCGGCCAATGCGCTGCAGACCTCCAACGGCAACAACGCTGCTGCGGCCACGGCGAACCTCACGGTCACAACGGTAACCCCGACGATGGCCAAGGCGTTCGCGCCGAGCACGATCGCCGCCAATGGGACCTCCACACTCACCGTCACGCTCACCAATGCGAATACCTCGGCGGCGAACCTGACCGCGGCGCTGACCGACACCTTGCCCAGCGGAGTGGTGATCGCGGCGACGCCGAACGCTTCAACCACGTGCTCCGGGGCGGGGGCGCCCACGGCGGTGGCCGGCTCGGGCTCGGTGACGCTGCCCGCGACGCGCTCGATCCCGGCGGGCATTTCCGCGACCGCGGGCAGCTGCACCGTGAGCGTGGACGTGACCGCGTCCCTGGGTGGCGTCTACGCCAACACGATCGCGGCCAACGCGCTGCAGACCTCGAATGGCAACAACGCTGCTGCGGCCACGGCGAACCTCACCGTCACAACCGTCACGCCCACGATCGCGAAGGCGTTCGCGCCGAGCACGATCGCCGCCAACGGGACCTCCACGCTGACCGTCACGCTCAGCAACGCCAACACCTCGGCGGCGAGCCTGTCCGCGGCGCTGACCGACACGCTGCCCGCGGGGGTGCTGATTGCGGCCACGCCGAATGCTTCGACCACGTGCTCCGGAGCGGGGGCGGTGGCTGCCGCTGCCGGCGGCTCGACGGTGACCTTGCCGGCCACGCGCTCGATCCCGGCGGGCAGTGCCGCGACGGCGGGCAGCTGCACGGTGAGCGTGGACGTGACCGCGTCCCTGGGTGGCGTCTACGCCAACACGATCGCGGCCAACGCGCTGCAGACTTCGAACGGCAACAATGCCGCGGCCGCCACGGCCAACTTGACCGTCACCACGGTGACGCCCGACGGTCGCCAAGGCGTTCGCGCCGAGCACGATCGCTGCCAACGGCGTGTCCACGTTGACCATCACGCTCAGCAATGCCAACGCCTCGGCGGCGAACCTGACCGCGGCGTTGACCGACACCTTGCCCAGCGGAGTGGTGATCGCGGCTACGCCGAATGCGTCCACGACGTGTTCCGGCGCAGGCGCCGTCGTCGCGGCGGCCGGAGCGGGGACCATCACTTTGCCCGCGACGCGCTCGATCCCGACGGGCAGCTGCACGGTGAGCGTGGATGTGACGGCATCGCTGGGCGGGGTCTACACCAACACGATCGCGGCCAATGCGCTGCAGACCTCCAACGGCAACAACGCTGCTGCGGCCACGGCGAACCTCACGGTCACAACGGTAACCCCGACGATGGCCAAGGCGTTCGCGCCGAGCACGATCGCCGCCAATGGGACCTCCACACTCACCGTCACGCTCACCAATGCGAATACCTCGGCGGCGAACCTGACCGCGGCGCTGACCGACACCTTGCCCAGCGGAGTGGTGATCGCGGCGACGCCGAACGCTTCAACCACGTGCTCCGGGGCGGGGGCGCCCACGGCGGTGGCCGGCTCGGGCTCGGTGACGCTGCCCGCGACGCGCTCGATCCCGGCGGGTAGCGCGGCGACCGCTGGCAGTTGCACACTGAGCGTGGACGTGACCGCGTCCCTGGGTGGCGTCTACGCCAACACGATCGCGGCCAACGCGCTGCAGACCTCGAATGGCAACAACGCTGCTGCGGCCACGGCGAACCTCACGGTCACAACGGTCACGCCCGACGGTCGCGAAAGCGTTCGCGCCCGGCACCATCGCGGCCAACGGGACCTCCACGCTCACCGTCACGCTCAGCAATGCCAACACCTCGGCGGCGAGCCTGTCCGCGGCGCTGACCGACACGCTGCCCGCGGGGGTGCTGATTGCGGCCACGCCGAATGCTTCGACCACGTGCTCCGGAGCGGGGGCGGTGGCTGCCGCTGCCGGCGGCTCGACGGTGACCTTGCCGGCCACGCGTTCGATCCCGGCGGGCAGTGCCGTGACCGCGGGCAGCTGCACGGTGAGCGTGGACGTGACCGCGGCCCTGGGTGGCGTCTACGCCAACACGATCGCGGCCAACGCGCTGCAGACCTCCAACGGCAACAATGCCGTGGCGGCCACGGCGAACCTCACGGTCACAACCGTCACGCCCACGATCGCCAAGGCGTTCGCGCCGAGCACGATCGCTGCCAACGGCGTGTCCACGTTGACCATCACGCTCAGCAACGCGAATACCTCCGCGGCGAGCCTGACCGCGGCGTTGACCGACACGCTGCCAGCGGGAGTGGTGGTTGCTGCCACACCGAACGCCTCGACCACGTGCGCCGGCGCGGGCGCTGTTGTGGCGGCGGCGGGAACCGGAACCATCACGTTGCCGGCGACGCGCTCGATCCCGACGGGCAGCTGCACGGTGAGCGTGGACGTGACCTCCGCGGTAGGCGGGGTATACACCAACACGATCGCGGCCAACGCGCTGCAGACCTCCAACGGCAACAATGCCGCGGCGGCCACGGCGAACCTCACCGTCAACACGACGGCCCCGACCATCGCCAAGGCGTTCCTGCCCACGCCGGTGAACGCAGGCACGCCCTCGACGCTCACGATCACGCTCACCAACGCCAACACGAGCGTAGCCAGCCTCACCGCCGCGTTGACCGACACGTTGCCGGTGCCCGTCGTGGTGGCGCCCACGCCCAACGCCGCCACCACCTGCTCCGGAGCGGGTGCAGTGACGGCGGTCGCCGGCACGGGCTCGGTGACGCTGCCGGCCACGCGCTCGATTCCCGCCGCGGTGGGCGCGACGCCAGGCTCGTGCACGGTAACGGTCGACGTGGTGTCGCCTTCCGGCGGCGCATTCGTCAACACGATCGCGGCCAACGCGCTGCAGACCTCCAACGGCAACAATGCGGCGGCGGCAAGCGCGACCCTGGCCGTCAATACCGTGGCACCGACGGTCGCGAAGGCCTTCGCGCCGAACACCATCGCGGCCAACGCCGTCTCGACGCTCACCATCACGCTCAGCAACGCCAACGCGAGCGCCGCGAGCCTCACCGCGGCGTTGACCGACACCTTGCCCAGCGGAGTGGTGATCGCGGCGACGCCGAATGCTTCGACCACGTGCGCCGGAGCGGGCGGGCCCACGGCGGTCGCCGGCTCGGGCTCGGTGACGCTGCCCACCACGCGCTCGATCCCGGCGGGTAGCTGCACCGTGAGTGTGGATGTGACCTCCGCGATAGGCGGGGTGTACACCAACACGATCGCGGCCAACGCACTGCAGACCTCCAACGGCAACAACGCTGCCGCGGCCACGGCCAATTTGACCGTCACCACGGTGACCCCGACCGTTGCCAAGGCGTTCGCGCCGAGCACCATCGCCGCGAACGCAACTTCGACGCTCACCGTCACGCTGAGCAACGCCAACACCTCGGCGGCGAGCCTGACCGCGGCGTTGACCGACACCTTGCCCAGCGGCGTGGTGATCGCCGCCACGCCGAACGCTTCGACCACGTGCTCCGGGGCGGGGGCGCCCACGGCGGTGGCCGGCTCGGGCTCGGTGACGTTGCCTGCGACGCGCTCGATCCCGGCCGCGGTAGGAGTCGACACCTGGCATCGTTGCACGCTGAGCGTGGACGTGACCGCGTCCCTGGGTGGCGTCTACGCCAACACGATCGCGGCCAACGCGCTGCAGACCTCGAACGGCAACAATGCCGCTGCCGCCACTGCGAACCTCACCGTGACCACGGTCACGCCCGACGGTCGCCAAGGCGTTCGCGCCGAGCACGATCGCGGCCAACGGCGTGTCCACGTTGACGATCACGCTCAGCAACGCGAACACCTCGGTAGCGAGCCTGTCCGCGGCGCTGACCGACACGCTGCCCGCGGGGGTGCTGATTGCGGCCACGCCGAATGCTTCGACCACGTGCTCCGGAGCGGGGGCGGTGGCTGCCGCTGCCGGCGGCTCGACGGTGACCTTGCCGGCCACGCGCTCGATCCCGGCGGGCAGTGCCGTGACCGCGGGCAGCTGCACCGTGAGCGTGGACGTGACCGCGGCCCTGGGTGGCGTCTACGCCAACACGATCGCGGCCAACGCGCTGCAGACCTCCAACGGCAACAATGCCGTGGCGGCCACGGCGAACCTCACGGTCACAACCGTCACGCCTACGATCGCCAAGGCGTTTGCGCCGAGCACGATCGCTGCCAACGGCGTGTCCACGTTGACCATCACGCTCAGCAACGCCAACACCTCGGCGGCGAGCCTGACCGCGGCGTTGACCGACACGCTGCCCAGCGGAGTGGTGATCGCCGCTACGCCGAATGCGTCCACGACGTGTTCCGGCGCAGGCGCCGTCGTCGCGGCGGCCGGAACGGGGACCATCACTTTGCCCGCGACGCGCTCGATCCCGACGGGCAGCTGCACGGTGAGCGTGGATGTGACGGCATCGCTGGGCGGGGTCTACACCAACACGATCGCGGCCAATGCGCTGCAGACCTCCAACGGCAACAACGCTGCTGCGGCCACGGCGAACCTCACGGTCACAACCGTCACGCCCACGATCGCGAAGGCGTTCGCGCCCAGCACCATCGCCGCCAACGGGACCTCGACGCTCACCGTCACGCTCACCAATGCGAATACCTCGGCGGCGAACCTGACCGCGGCGCTGACCGACACCTTGCCCGGCGGAGTGGTGATCGCGGCGACGCCGAACGCTTCGACCACGTGCTCCGGAGCGGGGGCGGTGGCTGCCGCTGCCGGCGGCTCGACGGTGACCTTGCCGGCCACGCGCTCGATCCCGGCGGGCAGTGCCGCGACGGCGGGCAGCTGCACGGTGAGCGTGGACGTGACCGCGGCCCTGGGTGGTGTCTACGCCAACACGATCGCGGCCAACGCGCTGCAGACCTCCAACGGCAACAATGCCGCGGCCGCCACGGCCAACTTGACCGTCACCACGGTGACCCCGACGGTGGCCAAGGCGTTCGCGCCCAGCA
This sequence comes from uncultured beta proteobacterium, assembly GCA_963792865.1. Taxonomy (GTDB): domain Bacteria; phylum Pseudomonadota; class Gammaproteobacteria; order Burkholderiales; family Usitatibacteraceae; genus Usitatibacter. The sequence goes on along the minus strand of CAWBYB010000009.1, from coordinate 358,284 downwards.
CGATCGCTGCCAACGGCGTGTCCACGTTGACGATCACGCTCAGCAATGCCAACGCCTCGGCAGCGAACCTGACCGTGGCGTTGACCGACACCTTGCCCGGCGGCGTGGTGATCGCCGCCACGCCGAATGCTGCGACCACTTGCTCGGGGGCCGGGGCGCCCACGGCGGTGGCCGGCTCGAGCTCGGTGACCTTGCCCGCGACGCGCTCGATCCCGACGGGCAGCTGCACGGTGAGCGTCGATGTGACCGCCTCCCTGGGCGGGGTCTACACCAACACGATCGCGGCCAATGCGCTGCAGACCTCGAATGGCAACAACGCTGCTGCGGCCACGGCGAACCTCACGGTCACAACCGTCACGCCCACGATCGCGAAGGCGTTCGCGCCGAGCACGATCGCCGCCAACGGGACCTCGACGCTCACCGTCACGCTCACCAACGCGAATACCTCCGCGGCGAGCCTGACCGCGGCGCTGACCGACACGCTGCCTGCGGGTGTGGTGATCGCTGCCACGCCGAACGCCTCGACCACGTGCTCCGGGGCGGGGGCGCCCACGGCGGTGGCCGGCTCGGGTTCGGTGACATTGCCTGCGACGCGCTCGATCCCGGCCGCGGTGGGAGTCACACCGGGATCGTGCACGTTGAGCGTCGATGTGACCGCGTCCCTGGGTGGCGTCTACACCAACACGATCGCGGCCAATGCGCTGCAGACCTCCAACGGCAACAACGCTGCTGCGGCCACGGCCAACCTCACGGTCACAACGGTGACCCCGACGGTGGCCAAGGCGTTCGCGCCGAGCACCATCGCCGCGAACGCAACTTCGACGCTCACCGTCACGCTCACCAATGCGAATACCTCGGCGGCGAACCTGACCGGGGCGCTGACCGACACCTTGCCCAGCGGGGTGGTGATCGCGGCGACGCCGAACGCTTCGACCACGTGCTCCGGGGCGGGGGCGCCCACGGCGGTGGCCGGATCGGGCTCGGTGACGTTGCCTGCGACGCGCTCGATCCCGGCCGCGGTGGGAGTCACACCGGGATCGTGCACGTTGAGCGTGGACGTGACCGCGTCCCTGGGTGGCGTCTACGCCAACACGATCGCGGCCAACGCGCTGCAGACTTCCAACGGCAACAATGCCGCGGCCGCCACTGCGAACCTCACCGTGACCACGGTGACCCCGACGGTGGCCAAGGCGTTCGCGCCGAGCACGATCGCGGCCAACGGCGTGTCCACGTTGACGATCACGCTCAGCAACGCGAACACCTCGGTAGCGAGCCTGTCCGCTGCGCTGACCGACACCTTGCCCAGCGGCGTGGTGATCGCCGCGACGCCGAATGCTTCGACTACCTGCTCTGGAGCAGGGGCGCCCACGGCGGTGGCCGGATCGGGCTCGGTGACACTGCCCACTACGCGCGCGATCCCGGCCGCGGTGGGAGTCACACCGGGATCGTGCACGTTGAGCGTGGACGTGACCGCGTCCCTGGGTGGCGTCTACGCCAACACGATCGCGGCCAACGCGCTGCAGACTTCCAACGGCAACAATGCCGCGGCCGCCACTGCGAACCTCACCGTGACCACGGTGACCCCGACGGTGGCCAAGGCGTTCGCGCCGAGCACGATCGCGGCCAACGGGACCTCGACGCTCACCGTCACGCTCAGCAATGCCAACACCTCGGTGGCGAGCCTCACGGCGGCGCTCACCGACACGCTGCCTGCGGGTGTGGTGATCGCCGCCACGCCGAACGCTTCGACCACGTGCTCCGGGGCGGGGGCGCCCACGGCGGTGGCCGGCTCGGGCTCGGTGACGCTGCCGGCCACGCGCTCGATCCCGACGGGCAGCTGTACCGTGAGCGTGGACGTGACCGCGGCCCTGGGTGGTGTCTACGCCAACACGATCGCAGCCAACGCGCTGCAGACCTCCAACGGCAACAATGCCGCGGCGGCCGCGGCCAATTTGACCGTCACCACGGTGGCACCCACGGTCACGAAGGCGTTCGCTCCGAGCACCATCGCCGCCAACGGGACCTCGACGCTCACCATCACGCTCAGCAACGCGAACACCTCGGCAGCGAACCTGACGGCGGCGCTGACCGACACCTTGCCCAGCGGCGTGGTGATCGCCGCCACGCCGAACGCCTCGACCACGTGCGCCGGAGCGGGCGCGCCCACGGCGGTGGCCGGCTCGGGCTCGGTGACGCTGCCCGCGACGCGCTCGATCCCGGCGGGCATTTCCGCGACCGCGGGCAGCTGCACCGTGAGCGTCGACGTGACTTCCGCGGTGGGCGGGGTTTACACCAATACGATCGCGGCCAACGCGCTGCAGACTTCCAACGGCAACAATGCTGCGGCCGCCACTGCGAACCTCACGGTGAACGCGGCGGCGCCGACCATTGCGAAGGCGTTCCTGCCCACGCCGGTGAACGCGGGCACGCCTTCGACCCTCACCATCACCCTCAGCAATTCCAACGCGAGTGCCGCGAACCTTACCGCCGCGCTCACGGATACCTTCCCCGTGCCCGTCGTGGTCGCGCCGACCCCCAACGCCGCCACCACGTGCTCCGGTGCGGGTGCGGTGACGGCGGTGGCCGGCACCGGCTCGGTGACGCTGCCGGCCACGCGCTCGATTCCCGCGGCGGTGGGCGCGACGCCCGGGACGTGCACGATCACGGTCGACGTCGTTTCGTCCATCGGAGGCACGTTCGGCAACACGATCGCCGCGGGCGCGCTGCAGACCTCCAACGGCAACAACGCGGGGGCGGCCAATGCCAACCTCGTGGTCAATGCGGTCGCGCCGACCATCGCCAAGGCGTTCGGCACCTCGCCCATCGCCGCGGACGCGACCAGCATCGTGACGTTCACCCTCTCGAGTTCCAACGCGACGGCGCTCACCTCGGCGACCTTCACCGACACGCTCGCAAGCATGGCGGTGTCGGGCGCGCAGTCGGCCGGGGGCACGTGCGCCGGGGCGGCGGGCAACAGCTTCGTCGACGGGCAGACGGGCCTCATCACCTTCGCGGGGCTCACCATCCCGGCCGCCGCGGGGGCGACGCCCGGAAGCTGCACCGTGACCTTCGTCGTCACGAGCGACGTGCCCGGGCCTCACAACAACCAGGCGAGCGGCGTGGCGAGCGCCCAGGCCCCGACCGGCGCCGCATCCAACGTCGCCGTGCTCACGGTCACGGCAGCGTCCCCGACCATCGCCAAGGCATTCGGCACGAGCCCGATCGTCTACGGCGCCGCGAGCACGATCACCTTCACGCTCGCCAACACCAACGGCGTGCCGCTCACCGGCGCGGGATTCACCGACACGCTCGCCGCGATCGCGGTCTCGGGCGCGCAGTCGGCGGGGGGCACGTGTACGGGCGCCGGCACGAACAGCTTCGTCGACGGGCAGACGGGCCTCCTCACCTTCGCGGGCCTCACCGTCCCCGCCAACGGCTCATGCACGGTCACGATCGTGGTCACCAGCGCCCAGATCGGCACGCACCCGAACCAGGCGAGCGGCGTGTCGTCGAACGAGGCGGCGACGGGCGGGGCATCCAACATTGCGAACCTGGTGGTCAATGCCGCGGCGCCGGTGGTCACGAAGGCCTTCGCGCCCGCCACGATCAATTCGGGCGGCGTGTCCACGCTCACGATCACGGTGCAGAACCCGAACGGCTCGCCGATCACCGGCGTGGGCGTGACGGACGCGTTCCCGGCCACGCCGGGCACGGGGCTTGCGCGCGCCGCCACGCCGAATGCCTCGACGACGTGTCCGGGCGGCAGCGTCACCTCGACCGCGGCCAGCGTGACCCTCGCGGGCGCCACGATCGCGGCCGGCGCCTCGTGTACCTTCCAGATCGACGTCACGGCGCCGACGGCCGGATCCTACGTGAACACCATCGCGGCCGGCGCGCTCGCCTCGAGCGCCGGATCCAATACGGCGCCGGGAAGCGCGACCCTCACGGTCAATCCGCTCGCCAACCTGGGCATCACGAAGCTCGGTCCCGCGTCGGTCGCGACCGGAGCCGCGGTCAACTACACGATCACGGTCACCAACGCGGGCCCGGATGCGGCCAACGGCGCCACCTTCGCCGACACGGTGCCGGCGGGAATCAGCGCCGTGTCGGCGCTGTGCACGGGCGCGGCGGGCGGGGCCGCCTGCGGCGCGATGGGCGTCGTCGGCAACGCGGTGACGAGCACCATCCCGACGCTGCCTGCGGGCGGCTCGGTATCGATCACCGTCTCGGGTACGGCGAGCGGAGTGGGCAGCGTCACCAATACCGCGACGATCACCGCGCCCGGCGGCGTGCCCGATCCGGTGCCCGGCAACAATTCCGCCAGCGTCACGACCAATATCCTGGCGCCGGACCTGTCCATCACGAAGACGCATGGCGGCAGCTTCACGGTCGGGGTCAACGGCACCTACACGATCACGGTGTCGAACTCGCCCGGCTCGCTGTCGACGAGCGGGACCGTCACCGTCGTCGACACCCTGCCGGTCGGTCTGGGATACGTGTCCGCCACGGGCACCGGATGGGCATGCGGCGCCGCCGGGTCCACCGTGACCTGCACCACCGCGAGCGTGATCGCCGCGGGAACCTCCGCCAATCCGATCACGCTCGTGGTCTCGGTCGCCTCGACCGCGGTGCCGGCGGTCACGAACTTCGCGACGGTGAGCGGGGGAGGGGAGCCCGCCGGGACCATGGGCAACAACACGGCCTCGGACAACACCATCGTGGTGTCCGCCGGCGTCAACGTGTTCCAGCCCGACGGAGCCCAGACCACGGCGCCCGGGACGTTCGTCCTCTATCCGCATACGTTCACCGCCGGTTCGGCGGGCACGGTGGGCTTCTCCACCACGGCGGTGATCACGCCGGCGGTCCCGGGCTGGTCGCAGATCATCTACCGCGATCTCGACTGCAACGGCGCGCTCAACGGCGGGGAAGGCGTGACGCCGCTCACGACGACCATCGCGGTGAACGCGGGCGACGTGATCTGCATCCTCGTGAAGGACTCCGTCCCCGCGAGCGCGCCGTACAATGGCCAGGCGGTCATCTCGGTCACTTCCACGTTCGACGGCGTCCAGACCATCACGCGCCACGACACCACCACGGTCGGCGCGGTCGGGGGGGCGGGCCTGGTGCTTTCCAAGACCGTGCGCAACGTGACGCTCGGCAGCGGCCCGGGCACCGCCAACACCGCCCGTCCCAACGACATCCTCGAGTACACCGTGACCTACAACAACACCGGCTCCGGCACGCTCTCGACGCTCGTCGTCACCGACGCCACGCCGGCCTTCACGACGTTCGAGTCCGCCGCCTGCGGCGCGCCGCTGCCGGGCAACATCGCGAGCTGCGTGGTGAGCGCGCAGCCGGCCGTGGGCGCCTCCGGCTCGGTGGTGTGGACCCTCGGCGGGACGCTGCTGTCGGGCGGCAGCGGCACTGTCGTCTACCAGGTCCGGGTCTCGCCCTGATGAGCGCCGGGCGCTCCACCGGCCCGGCCGCCGCGCCGATGACCACGATCGTCCGGGTCGCGATCATCGCGGTCACGATCGCGCTCTTCTTCGCGTCCTCGTTTCACGCCCTGCTGGGGCATCGCGACATCGCGGTGATGCTCGCCCTCGCCACCCCGCTGGGCATTTCCGCCTGGGGCTTCGCGCGCGCGGGGCACCACGAGGCCGCGATCGTGCTGCTGTCGTGCGTGCTGATCACGGTGGTCTCCCTCGTGCTCGTGCTCAATCCCCTCGGAGTGCACGACCCGGTGGTCGCCGCCTACAGCGGAACGGTGCTGGTGGGCGCGCTCGTGCTCTCGCGCCGTTCGTTCTTCCTCGTGACGGGACTCACGCTGATCGCGGCCGTCGCCGTGTTCGTGCTCGACATGAAGGGCATGACCCACAGCCAGATCGCGCATTACTCCGGCTGGCCGCAGCTGGCGGAGTTCCTCGTGGTGACGGCGCTCTTCGCGACCATCGGACGCGTGGCTTCCGAGCATCTGCTGGGCAGCCTCGGGGACGCGCACCTCGCTTCCGCGGGCGATCCGGTGACGGGATTCCCCAACCGCGCGGCATTCATCGCGCAGGCCTCGGCGCGCCTCGCCATCGCGCAGTCCAGCCAGGAGCGCGGCGCGCTCGTGCTGGTCGACCTCGACAACTTCCGGCGCATGAACCTGGTGGTGGGGCACCGCGCCGCCGACGCGGTGCTGCGCGAGGCGGCCGAGCGCGTGCGCCGCGCAGCCGGAGCGCACCTCGTCGCACGCGTGGGCGACGACGAGTTCGCGGTGCTGGCGCTCGGCCTGACGGCCGATGCCGCCGCGGGCGAGCTCGCCCGGGCGATCCACGCCGCGCTCACCTTCGAGTACTCGGGAGTCTCGGTGCGCAACGCCGCGGGTTACGCGCGCTTCCCGCGCGACGCCCACGCCATCGAGTCGCTGCTGATGGCCGCGGACAGCTCGCTTGCGAACGCGAAGTCCCTTGCCGGCGGCGAGCGCGTCACGGGGCCCGCCGACCGCATCTGAGGCGATGAGCTCGGTCGAGCGCTCCGCGCGCCTCACCGGCGCGCTCCTGGTGGGTGTTGCCGCGGTCGCCTTTTCCGGCAAGGCGGTGATCATCAAGCTCGCCTATCGCCACGGCGTGGACGCGGTGACGCTGCTCGCGTTGCGCATGTTGTTCAGCGCGCCGCTGTTCGGCGTGCTCGCGTGGTGGGCCGGGCGCGGCGGGCGCGCCGTGCCCCTCAGCCGCGCCGACGCGCGCGCGGTGGCGGTCTTGGGGCTCGTGGGCTACTACCTCGCGAGCTATTTCGATTTCCTCGGATTGCAGTACATCACAGCCGCCCTCGAGCGCCTGCTGCTGTTCCTCTATCCCACGTTCGTGCTGCTGATGTCCGCGCTGCTGTTCCAGCGGCCCGTGACGCGCCGCGACGTGGTGGCGGTCGGCCTGTCCTACCTCGGCATCGCGCTCGTGTTCGCCAACGACCTCGCGACGCAGCCGGGCAACGTCGTCCTGGGCGCCTCGTGGGTGCTGCTCTCGGCGCTCTTCTACGCGGCCTACCTGCTCGGCAGCGGGCGGCTCGTGGGCCGCGTGGGCAGCCTGCGCTTCGCGAGCTATGCGGGGCTGGTCTCGTGCGTAGCGGTGGTGGCGCACTTCCTCGTGACGCGCGATGCCGCGCTCATCTTCTCGCAGCCCGCGCCGGTCTACGGGCTGGGCCTGCTGATGGCCGCCGTCTCGACCGTGCTGCCGATCGTGCTCACCAGCGAGGGCATCCGGCGCATCGGCTCGAGCCACGCCTCGATCATCGGGTCGGTGGGGCCGATCGCGACCATCTTCCTCGGCGCGATCTTCCTCGACGAGGAAATCACCACGGTGCAGCTCGCGGGCGCCGCGCTCGTGCTGGCCGGGGTGCTCGCCATCTTGCTCGCGCGCAAATAGGTGTCGGGGAGGAGGGGCCGTGATGCGGCGATTTGTCTTTCGGGCCCCGGAAACCGCATGCGTGACCCATCCGGGCTGCTGATCGCAAATTCGGGGGTGGGCAAACACGCCAACCCCCGAATTTGCGACCGGCCGGTCGGGTCGCGGTTTCAAGGGCCCCGAAAGACAAATCGCCGCATCCCGGCCGTATAATTCCGGCGACGCTTTCCCGCCATCCAGAACGTCCAAGGAGCCCCCATGAAGAAGCCCATGCGCGTCGCCGTCACCGGCGCCGCCGGCCAGATCGGCTACAGCCTGTTGTTCCGCATCGCGAGCGGCGAAATGCTCGGCAAGGACCAGCCGGTGATCCTCCAACTGCTCGAGATCCCGGACGAGAAGGCGCAGAAGGCGCTCAAGGGCGTCATGATGGAGCTCGACGACTGCGCCTTCCCGCTGCTGCAGTCGATGGCGGGCGCCTCCGACCCGAAGGTGGCGTTCCGCGACATCGACGTGGCGCTGCTCGTGGGCGCGCGTCCGCGCGGCCCCGGCATGGAGAGGAAGGACCTGCTCGAGGCCAACGGAGCGATCTTCGTGCCCCAGGGCAAGGCGCTCGACGAGGCGGCCGCGCGCGACGTGAAGGTTCTGGTGGTGGGCAATCCCGCCAACACCAATGCCCTGATCGCGATGAAGAACGCGCCCGGACTCAAGCCCACGCAGTTCACCGCGATGATGCGCCTCGACCACAACCGCTCGCTCACGCAGGTCGCGCAGAAGACGCGCTGCCCCGTCACCTCGGTGAAGCACATGTCGATCTGGGGCAACCACTCCGCGACGCAGTATCCGGACGTGTTCAACGCGCTGGTCGAGGGCGAGCCCGCGGCGCGGCGCATCAACGACCAGGCGTGGATCGAGGGTGCGTTCATTCCCACGGTGCAGAAGCGCGGCGCGGCGATCATCGAGGCGCGCGGGCTTTCCTCGGCGGCCTCGGCCGCCAACGCGGCGATCGACCACGTGCGCGACTGGGTGCACGGCACGCCCGCGGACGACTGGGTCTCGATGGGCGTCCCCTCCGAGGGCAGCTACGGCATCGCCGAGGGGCTGATGTTCGGCTTTCCGGTGCGATGCTCCGGGGGGCGCTACGAGATCGTGCAGGGGCTCGAGCACAACGACTTCGCCAAGGCGAAGATCGCCGCGACCCGCAAGGAGCTCACCGAGGAGCGCGCGGCCATCGAGCACCTGCTCAAGTGACGCATGCGCTCCGGGGCCGTCCCGGAGCGCGCTACGCCGTGGCTTCCTCGGCCACGCTTTCCGTGAGGGCGGGCTCCTGCGGCCCGGGGAGCTCGCGCATGTCCGCGAGAGGCGAGAGCCAGGTCACGAGCGGCGCGAGCAGCAGGGCACCCGCGCCCACGCAGGTCATCGCCACGCGCAAGCCGAAGTGATCGGCGATCCATCCGCCCGCCACTCCGCCCAGGGGAGCGGCCGAAATGGTGAGGCAGATCATGGTCGCGGTCACGCGTCCCAGCAGCGCGTCGGGCGTGACGGCCTGGCGCAGGGACAGGTAGTTGATGAAGAAGGTCATCGCCGCGAGGTCGAGCAGGAACAGGCCCGCGCCCATGAGGACGCCCGCCAGCCAATGCGGGCCGGTCGCCGCCGCGATCACGAGCCAGGCGATCCCGCATCCGGCAATGCCGCCCAGCATCGTGGGCCCCATGCCGAAGCGCGCATTCAGCCGCGTCGTGACGCTCGCGGCCATGAGCGAGCCCGGGCCGGCGGCCATGAAGAGCAGGCCGACCTGGCCCGCGGAGAATCCGAGCTCGCGAGCCCCGAACAGCACGACGATGGCGACGAAGGCGTGGCGGAAGAGCTGCCACAGCCCGATCGACCACGCCAGCGCGCGCAGCGTGCGGTTGCGCCACACCACGTCCAGACCCTCGCGGATCTCGCGCCCCATCGAGCGCGGACGCGATTTCGGCGCATCGGAGGCGCGCGGGGGAATGCCGCGCAGCATCCATGCCGAGAGGAAGAACGAGATCGCGTCCATGAGGATCGCGAAGGGAGCGGTGAGCCACTGGATCGCCGCGCCCGCGATGCCCGGGCCGAGGAGCTGGGCCGCGGAATCCGCCACGCCGATCTTGGCGTTCGCCTCGACCAGCTGCTCGCGCCCGACGCGCTCGGTCATGAAGACCTGGTAGGCGGGCCAGCCGATCACGCTCCCGAGGCCCACGAGAAAGTTGACCGCGCACAGCAGCGGCATGGTGAGCACGCCCAACCAGGCGCACAGCGGGATCGCGAGCAGCGCGAGCCCGCGGCCGATGTCGCAGGCGACGATGACCGGCAGCTTGCGCGCGCGGTCCACGAGCACGCCCGCGAACAGGCCGAAGATGGGGTAGGGCGCCGCGCCCATGGCCGTGAGCACCCCCACCTCGAACGGGGATGCGTCGAGCAGCAGCGCCGCGGTGAGCGGCAGCGCGAGGAAGGTGATCTGCCCGCCGAAGTGGGTCACCGTGAGCGATCCCCACAGCTTCACGAAGTCGGGATTGCGCCACAGCCCCGTGAGCCAGCGGGCGGGGTGGAGGGTGCGCAGCAGGGTGGCCATCGTCTTGTCGCGCCGCTCGAAAACCGGGTCCGCGGGCGAACGGGCAGGGGCGGAAGGTGGCGGATTATATCGCGCGCGGCGATCGACGACGCGACGCTCCGCGCTCGCCGGCGCCGCGGGTGAAGATCAGCGGCCGGCGCGGGCGCCGGCCTTCGGGCTCAGCGGTAGGTGATGGAGAGATCGCCCACGCCGTCGACATGGCCCTCGAGCTTGTCGCCAGGCTTGATCGGGCCGACTCCCGCCGGCGTGCCGGTGTAGATCAGGTCTCCGGGCTGCAGCGTGATGAGGTTCGACAGGTAGGAGATCTGCTCCTGCACGTTCCAGATCTGCTGCGCGAGATCGCCCTTCTGCTTCACTTCCCCGTTCACCTTGACCCAGATGGCGCCCTTGGCCGGATGGCCGATGGCCGAGGCGGGCTGCAGCGCGGAGCAGGGCGCGGATTCGTCGAATCCCTTGCCCATCTCCCATGGCCGGCCCATCTTCTTCGCCTCGCCCTGGACGTCGCGCCGGGTCATGTCCAGCCCCACGCCGTAGCCCCAGACGTGCTCCAGCGCCTTGTCCACCGGGATGCCGCGGCCGCCCTTGCCGATCGCCACCACCATCTCGATCTCGTGGTGCACGTCCTTGGTCGCGACGGGATAGCCGATGGTCGAAGCGTCCTGCACGATCGAGTTGGCCGGCTTCATGAAGAAGAACGGCGGCTCGCGGTCGGGGTCGTGGCCCATCTCGCGCGCATGGTCCGCGTAGTTGCGGCCCACGCAATAGATGCGCCCCACGGGAAAGCGCAATTCGCTGCCCGCCACCGGCAGCGAGGGCACCGGGCCGATGTCGATCACGTAGCGGGCATTGCGGAGGTCGTCTTTCATCTGCGCTCCTTGGCGTAGGGCGATGCGCGAGTATGCCACCGCCTAGGTGCCGTAGCGCACCGGGGAGGCGAATTCGCGCAGCGCCGCGAGCGCGCTGTAGCAGGCGAGCAGCGCGGTCTTCGGGTTGTCCGGCGCGGGCACGCTCTCGAATCGCAGGTCGATCGTGCCGGTGGCTCCCCGGATGCGGATAAAGTGCGTGTTGAATTCCAGTGCGGGATCGGCGACCACCTTCAGGCGCGTGCGCTCGAACCCCGCGCCGGCGAGCGCCAGCACCGCCGCGATGTTCACGTTGGCGGGGAAATGCGGCACGCCCTCGCGCGCGCTGCCCTCGAACAGGGTGACCGCGGCCTCCAGGCGGTCGAGGTCGATGCCGAGGCGCTCCACGTAGGCGATGCCCTTCCAGGCGTGCGGCGGCTTGGTCACCGCGATGCTCACCTCTTCCACCCCGGCGGCGCAGGCGGCCTTGAGCGCGTCCAGGCCGCCGATGCCGCCCGAGGGCAGGTACAGGAGCGCGCGATGCGCGGCGGCCGCGTGCTCCAGGCGCGCGCGCAGGGCCTCGTCGGCGAGCGCGCCGCCCGAGAGCACGATCAGCGCGATGCCGTGCTCGAGCAGCGCCTGGGCGTGCTCGCGTACCGCGTCGTGGGAGGCGGCCTCGACCACCACCTCGGGGCGCGCCGCGAGCAGCGCCGCGCGGTCGGCGGCATAGGCAACGCCGAACTCGCGCGCGAGCGCCCGCCCGCGGGAGCGCTCGCCGCGCCCCGCGATGGCCACCACCTCGGCGGGGCCCATGCGCCCGTCGCGCACGTGCTCGAGCAACAGCCTCGCGATGACGCCGCCGCCGAGGATCGCGACGCGCATGGGGATATCCCTGGAAAAGAGGGGATTCTGCCACGGCGATTGGCGGCCACCGCGCCGTGGCTTACTATGCCCCCTCGGCCCGTCCTGAGGAGAGACCCATGAATCGCGTCGCCGCCATCCTGCTGGCCTGCGTCGTTCTCGGCCCCGCATCCGCGCTCGCCGTGTATCCCGATCGCCCGGTGAAGCTCATCGTGCCCTGGGGCGCAGGCGGCGACACCGACGTGATCTATCGCGCGCTGCAGCCGTTCCTGCAGAAGCACCTCGGTGCGACGGTCGTGATCGCCAACGTGGGCGGCGCCTCGGGCACCAAGGGCGCCAAGGAGGCGAAGAGCTCCCCGCCCGACGGCTACACCCTGTTCGCGATGCACGACTCGATCCACTCGACCTACTGGACCGGCGTGGCGGACGTGGACTGGAGCGACTTCGAGCGCATCTGCCTCGTGTCCTCGACGCCTTCCATCCTCACTGCGGCGCCGAAGACGCCGTGGAAGGACATCAAGGAGCTGCTCGCCGACGCGAAGAAGCGGCCCGGCCAGATCACCGTCGGCGCTTCCCTCGGCTCCACCAGCCACTTCTTCCCGGCGCTCGTCGAGCAGGCGGCGGGCATCAAGTTCAAGTACGTCCCCTATGACGGCACCGCGGCGCGCATGAACGCGCTGCTGGGCAGCCACATCGACCTCGGGGAATCGAACCTCACGCAGAAGGGCAAGGCCGATGCGGGGCACATCCACTTCCTCGCAATCGCCACCGACGAGCGCAGCCCCGACATTCCGAACGTTCCGACGCTCAAGGAGTCCGGCGTCAACGTGACCTACGCCGTCAACCGCGGGATGGTGGCGCCGAAGGGCACGCCGCCGGAGGTGCTCGCCAAGCTGCGCGCGGCGTGCAAGGCATCGGTGGCAGAGCCCGGATTCGCCGCGGCGATGAAGCTGCAGGGCACCCTCGTGCATTACCTCGGCGCGGAACAGTACACGCACTTCCTCAAGGCCGACGACAAGCTCAACCACGACCTCGCGGAGGATCTCGGCCTGCTCAAGCGCTAAAGCGCTTCCCCGCCGCGACCATGGGCCGCGACGGAATCGCCGGTCTCGTCGTGCTGGTGGCGAGCCTCGCCCTGTACCGGGCGACGTTCGCCATCGAGTCCAACCCGCTCGTTCCGGTGAGCCCGGCCTTCTATCCGCGCCTCGTCCTCGGGATGACCGCGATCCTGAGCTTCGCGCTCCTGGTGTCGGACGTGCTGGCGGCGCGCGCGGGACGCCGTCCTTCCGGCACGCCGCAACGGCTGCGTTACGGCCTGGTGGCGGTCCTGTTCGCCATCTTCGCCGTGTACGTGCTCGCGCTGCCGTACCTGGGCTTTCGCATCGCCACGTTCGCGTTCCTCGTCGTCATGCAGTCGGCGATCGAACCGCCGAAAGGCTGGCGTCGCGCGGTCCTGGTGGCGGTGGTGGCGCTCGCCACCACGCTCCTCACCTATTACACGTTCGACACCTACCTGCAGGTGCTGCTGCCGCGCGGGCTCTGGACGGAGTTCTAGGAAATGCTCGAGCTCCTCGGCAACTCCATCGTGCACCTCGCGCAGGTGAAATACCTGGTGCCGCTCTTCCTCGGCACGCTGGCTGGCGTGATCGGCGGCGCGCTGCCGGGCGTCACCATCACGATGACCATCATCGTGGCGCTGCCCTTCACCTTCGGCCTCGATCCGCTGCAGGGCCTCACGGCGATGGCGGGACTGTACGTCGGCGGCTCCGCGGGCGGGCTCATCACCGCCGTCCTGCTCGGAATCCCCGGCACGCCCTCGGCGGTGGCGACCACCTTCGACGGCTTCCCGATGCGGCGCAACGGCGAGGCGGGGCGGGCGGTCTGGCTCGGCATCTGGTCATCGTTCTTCGGCGGCCTGCTGGGCGGACTGTTCCTCGTCTTCACCACCGGCCCGCTCGCCGAGTTCGCGCTCGCGTTCGGGCCGTGGGAGTACTTCTCGCTCTTCGTGCTGGCGCTATCGATGGTGGCGGGACTGGTGGAAGCCTCGCTGCTGAAGGGGCTGCTGTCCGGCCTGCTGGGCCTCATCGTCACGGTGCTCGGCAACGATCCGATGCTCGGGGCGCCGCGCCTCACGCTCGGCATCCCGTTCCTCGAGGGTGGCGTGCCTTTCCTGCCGGTGCTGATCGGCGTCTTCGCCTTCGCGCAGATCATGTCGGACGTCGAGAAGATGGGCGGGGGCTCCGCGGCGGCGCGCGCTCTCGACGCCGCTGCGAACCTCGCGGTCTCGCACGTCAAGGTGATCCGCGAGATCCTCTCGCGGCCGTTCCTGCTGCTGTGGTCCTCGATCGTCGGCGTGTGGATCGGCGTGCTGCCGGCCATCGGCGGGAGCGCGGCCAACATCATGTCCTACGACCAGGCCAAGAAGTTCTCCAAGCACCCGGAGAAATTCGGCACCGGCATCCCCGAGGGCATCATCGCCTCCGAATCGGCCAACAACGCCAACGTGGGCGGCTCGCTCGTCACGATCATGGCGTTCGGCATCCCCGGCGACGCGGTGACGGCGGTGATGCTGGGCGCGCTCACCATCCACGGCATCCAGTCGGGGCCGCTGTTCATCTCGCAGCACCCGGACCTCGCCTACGGCATCTTCGCCGCCTATATCCTCGCGCATCCCATCATGGTGCTCATCATGGGCGTGGGCGCGCGCTGGGCGATGCGCATCATGACGATCCCCAAGTCGATCCTGTTTCCCGTGGTGCTGGTGCTGTGCGTGATCGGCGCTTATGCGCTGGACAACTCGATGTCCACGGTCTACGTGCTGCTGGTCTTCGGCGTGCTGGGCTACCTCATGGTGAAGGCGGGCATCCCGCTCGCCCCCTTCATCCTCGGGGTGATCCTCGGCGACCAGATCGAGGTGAACCTGGTGCGCTCCATCATGACCGACGCGAATCCCTGGCTCTTCGTGACGCGGCCGATCTCCGGAGCCTTGCTCGGCGCCTCGGTCGTCTCCGTGGTGTTCGCGCTGTGGCAGCATCGGCGCACCCAGCGCAAGCTCGCGGCGCATGCGGCGGCGCTCGCCGAGAACGTCGCCGACTTCTAGGACCCGCGCACCCTTTCGGGGCGCGAAACCGCCCGGCGCCCTCCCGCGGAGCACGGCCAGGCCCTCCCGGGGTGCCCATCCGCCTCCCTTCTCCTCTGGCACCGGGGGAAATCGCCGTTTGGCCGCGCGCGCGCCGCTTGGCACAAATGTCGCTAAGAACCAGGCGGACACCGTTGTCACCGCGCGATCGTCCGGCGCGACTCATCCACTTCCTGGGGAAGGATTTCAATGAAACGTCGTTCATTCTTCAAGGCGCTCGCTGCGGGCGCCGCCCTCGCCACCGCCGGCCTGGGCTTCGGCCCCTCCAGCGCGTTCGCCGAGCAGAAGGTCGTGAAGGTCGGCATCCTGCATTCGCTCTCGGGCACCATGGCCATCAGCGAGACGGCGCTGAAGGACGTGGCGCTGATGACGATCGACGAGATCAACGCCCACGGCGGGGTCATGGGCTACAAGATCGAGGCGGTGGTGGTCGATCCCGCGTCCAACTGGCCGCTGTTCGCCGAGAAGGCGCGCCAGCTCCTCACCCAGGACAAGGTCAAGGTCGTGTTCGGGTGCTGGACCTCGGTGTCGCGTAAATCGGTGCTGCCGGTCTTCGAGGAGCTGAACGGGCTGCTCTTCTACCCGGTCCAGTACGAAGGCGAGGAGCTGTCGAAGAACGTCTTCTACACCGGTGCGGCGCCCAACCAGCAGGCGATCCCGGCGGTCGAATACCTCATGAGCAAGGATGGCGGCGGGGCCAAGCGCTTCGTGCTGCTCGGCACCGACTACGTCTATCCGCGCACGACCAACAAGATCCTGCGCGCCTTCCTGCACTCCAAGGGCATCCCGGACAAGGACATCGACGAGAAGTACACGCCCTTCGGCTTCAGCGACTACCAGACCATCGTGGCCGACATCAAGAAGTTCGCCGCCGGCGGCAAGACCGCGGTGATCTCCACCATCAACGGCGACTCGAACGTGCCGTTCTACAAGGAGCTCGGCGCCCAGGGCATCAAGGCTACCGACGTGCCGGTGGTGGCGTTCTCCGTGGGCGAGGAAGAGCTGCGTGGCGTCGACACCAAGCCCCTGGTGGGCCACCTCGCGGCGTGGAACTACTTCATGTCGCTCAAGAACCCCACGAACTCCGCGTTCAAGAAGGAGTGGGCGGCCTACGCGAAGAAGATGAAGATCCCCGGGCAGATGGACAAGCCCCTCACCAACGACCCGATGGAAGCCACCTACATCGGCATCCACATGTGGAAACAGGCGGTCGAGAAGGCCAAGAGCTTCGACACCGACAAGGTGATCGCGGCGATGGCCGGGCAGACGTTCAAGGGGCCGGACGGGTTCGTCATCACGATGGACGCGAAGAACCACCACCTGCACAAGCCGGTGTTCATCGGCGAGGTCCAGGCCGACGGGCAGTTCAACGTCGTGTGGAAGACGAAGGGCCCCATCAAGGCGCAGCCGTGGAGCCCGTTCATCGCCGGCAACGACAAGAAGAAGGATGAGCCGGTCATCGCCAAGAAGTAGCGGGGACGCTGCCGCAATTTCGCAAGGACGGCGGCGCGCAAGCGCCGCTGTCGTTTGGAGGTACGCATTGAAGGCAACGATGCTGCGCTCGCTCGTGCTCGTCCTGTGTGTGTTCGCGGCAGGCGCGGGCACGCGGGCCTGGGCGCTGGACGCGGCGGTCCTCGCCAAGCTGGCTTCGGGCGACGGCGACGAGCGTGCGGCGGCCGTGCGCGCCCTGGTGGCGTCCGGCGACCCGCGCGTTCCCCAGGTGCTGCAGGCGCTTTCCAACGGCGACCTGCACATGGCGGCGGGAAGGGCACTGATCGTGAACGGCACGACCGCGGTCGACGCCGCCACGGGAGCCGCGGTCGAGCCGGTGCCCGATACCCTCGAGGACGTGATGGTGAACAATCGCCTGCGCGGCGAGATCGACCGGGCGATGGCCGCGATGCGGCTGCTCGCGCCCGATCCCGGGGTGCGGCGCGCGGCGGTGAAGGAGCTCTTCGGCACGCTCGACGAATCGATGGCGCCGCTGGTGCGCAAGGCGCTCGCGGCCGAAAAGGACCCCGGGATCAAGGCTTCGCTCGAGATGGTCGCCGCCGGGCTCGACCTGAAGGGCGTGGACAAGGCGACGCGCATCGCCGCGGTGCGCCAGCTTTCCGGCTCGAGCAATCCCGCGGCCAAGACGCTGCTCATTCCGCTCGCGGACGCGAGCGAGCCCGACCCGGACGTCCGGCGCGAGGCGCACGACGCGTTGAAGGCCATCCAGGCGCGCCTGTCGCGCGCCGAATTCGTGGGCCTCGCATTCTCCGGCGTGAGCCTCGGATCGATCCTGCTGCTCGCCGCGCTGGGGCTCGCGATCACGTACGGCCTGATGGGCGTCATCAACATGGCGCACGGCGAGCTCATCATGATCGGCGCCTACACGACCTACGTGGTGCAGAACCTGTTCCGGGCGCATTTGCCGGGCGCCTTCGACTGGTACCTGGCCATGGCCGTGCCGGCTTCGTTCATGGTTTCCGGGCTGGTGGGGATGGTGCTCGAAAGGAGCGTCATCCGCTGGCTCTACGGGCGCCCGCTCGAGACGCTGCTCGCGACCTGGGGCATCAGCCTCGTGCTGATCCAGTCCGTGCGCACGATCTTCGGCGCCCAGAACGTGCAGGTGGAGAATCCGGCGTTCATGTCGGGCGGCGTCGAGATCCTTTCGGGGATCGTGCTTCCCTACAGCCGCATCGCGATCGTCGCCTTCGCCGCCGCGGTGGTCGCGGGGATCGCGCTGCTGCTCTCGCGCACGCGCATCGGTCTCTTCGTGCGCGGGGTGACGCAGAACCGCGCCATGGCCGCGTGCATGGGCGTGCCCACGGCACGCGTGGACATGTGGGCCTTTGGCCTGGGCTCCGGCCTCGCGGGGCTCGCCGGCTGCGCGCTCTCCCAGATCGGCAACGTCGGTCCCGACCTCGGCCAGTCGTACATCGTCGATTCGTTCATGGTGGTGGTGCTGGGGGGCGTCGGCCAGCTCGCCGGCACGGTCTACGCGGCGCTCGGCCTGGGCTTCGCGAACAAGCTGCTCGAGTCGTGGTCGGGCGCCGTGATCGCCAAGATCGCGGTGCTCGCCTTCATCATCGTGTTCATCCAGAAGCGCCCGCAGGGCCTGTTCGCGCTCAAGGGCAGGGCGCTCGAATCGTGAGCTCGCGGCGCATGTACGGCCCGAAGGGATGGATCGCGCTCGCGATCGCCGCGGCGATCGTGTTCGTGGCCTTCCCGGTGATGAACCTGGTGGTGCCCGCGGGAAGTGCGTTCCACGTCTCCGCCTTCGGCGTGGGGCTGGGGGGCAAGATCATGTGCTACATGATCGTGGCCGTCGCGATGGACCTGGTGTGGGGCTTCGCGGGCATCCTCTCGCTTGGCCACGGGCTCTTCTTCGCGCTCGGGGGCTACGCGTTCGGCATGTACCTGATGCGCCAGATCGGCGCCGACGGCCAGTACCACGTGGACATGCCGGACTTCATGGTGTTCCTCGACTGGAAGGAGTTCCCCTGGCAATGGTGGAACTCGGACAGCTTCCTGTGGGCGCTCTTCCTCGTGGTGGCGGTGCCGGGGTTGCTCGCCTTCGTGTTCGGCTACTTCGCCTTCCGCTCGCGCGTGAAGGGCGTGTACTTCTCGATCATCACGCAGGCGCTCACCTATGCGGCGATGCTGCTCTTCTTCCGCAACGCGACCGGGTTCGGCGGCAATAACGGCTTCACCGACTTCAAGCGCATCCTCGGCATCCCGATCGCCACGCCCGAGGCCCGCATGGCGCTCTTCGCGCTCACCGGGGCCACGCTGATCGCGACCCTGCTGCTCGGCCGCTTCATCGCGGCCTCGAAATTCGGCCGCGTGCTGGCGGCGATCCGCGACGCCGAGGCGCGGGTGATGTTCTGCGGCTACGACACGCTCTGGTACAAGCTCTTCATCTGGACGCTGTCCGCGGTGCTGTGCGGCATCGCGGGCGCGTTGTACGTCCCGCAGGTCGGCATCATCAACCCGAGCGAGATGTCGCCCGCCAACTCGATCGAGATCGCGATCTGGACGGCGGTGGGAGGGCGCGGGACGCTCATCGGCCCGATCATCGGCGCGGGGCTCGTGAACGGCGCGAAGAGCGTCTTCACGGACGTGTTCCCCGAGTACTGGCTCTACGTGCTCGGAACGCTCTTCATCGTCGTGACCCTGTTCCTCCCGGACGGCGTGGTGGGCTGGGTGAGGCGGGTGTGGAACGCGCGCTTGCGCGCGGGAGGGCGGGCTTGAAGATGAGCGCGCTTCCCGCGGGCGACAAGCGCCTCGGCGATCCCGAGCGCCGGGCGTGGCCGTGGTGGCCGGCGCCCCCGCGCCCGGCCGTGCCGCCGCCCGGCCCCTCGAGCGACGCCAGCTTCGGGCACAGCGTGGACGCCGCCGAGCTCGACGTCACGCACGGCGTCGTGCTGTACCTGGAGGACATCTCGGTCAGCTTCGACGGCTTCAAGGCGCTGAACAAACTGTCGCTCGCGATCGACGCGGGGGAGCTGCGCTGCGTGATCGGCCCCAACGGCGCGGGCAAGACCACGATGATGGACGTCATCACCGGCAAGACCCGGCCCGACGAGGGCAGCGCCTTCTTCGGCCAGACCATCGACTTGACGCGCCTGGCGGAGGCGCAGATCGCGCACGCCGGGATCGGGCGCAAGTTCCAGAAGCCGACCATCTTCGAGCACCACAGCGCGTTCGAGAACCTGGAGCTCGCGATGAAGGCCGACAAGCGCGTGCGCCGCACGCTCTTCGCCAGGCTCGCGAGCGAGGAGGGCGATCGCATCGCCGCGACCCTCGAGCGCGTGCGCCTGCAGGCGAGCGCCGACCGCCCGGCGGGGCTGCTGTCCCATGGCCAGAAGCAATGGCTCGAGATCGCCATGCTCCTCATGCAGGAGCCGAAGCTGCTGCTGCTCGACGAGCCGGTGGCCGGCATGAGCGACGAGGAGACGCAGCGCACCGCCGAGCTTTTCGTCTCGCTCGCCGGGGAGCACTCGCTGGTGGTGGTCGAGCACGACATGGCGTTCATCGCCAGCATCGCGCGCACGGTGACCGTGCTGCACGAAGGCAGCGTGCTCGCGGAGGGGACGCTGGACGTGGTGCAGAACGACCCGCGCGTGATCGAAGTGTACCTGGGCCGATGAGACGCATCGGCGCGAAAGGCTGACGGCATGCTCGAGGTCCGGGAGCTCAACCAGTTCTATGGCGGCAGCCACATCCTGCGCGACGTGAGCTTCGAGCTGCCGTCCGCCCGGGTCACGGTGCTGCTCGGGCGCAACGGCGTCGGCAAGACCACGCTGCTGCGCACGCTCATGGGCCTCGTGCCCGCGAAGACCGGGAGCGTGCGCTTCGCGGGCGCGGACCTCACGCGCGCGCGCCCCGACCAGCGCGCCCGGGCCGGCATCGGCTACGTGCCGCAGGGGCGCGAGATCTTCGCCCGCCTCACCGTCGCCGAGAACCTCGCGATGGGAATGGCCACGCGGGAGCGCGGCGCCGCGCTCCCGCAGCGGATCTTCGAGATGTTCCCGGTGCTCGGCCAGATGATGCGCCGGCGCGGGGGCGACCTGTCGGGCGGGCAGCAGCAGCAGCTCGCCATCGGCCGGGCGCTCGCGATGGGGCCGAAGCTGCTGATCCTCGACGAGCCCACGGAGGGCATCCAGCCCTCGATCATCAAGGACATCGAGCGCGCGATCCGCGCGCTCGCCGCCACGGGCGAGATTGCGATCCTGCTGGTCGAGCAGTACTACGATTTCGCGCGCTCGCTCGCCGACCACTATCTCGTGATGGAGCGCGGCGAGATCGTCGCGCGCGGCGCGGGCGCCGACATGGAGCGCGACGGCGTGCGCGCAATGCTCGCAGTATGATGTCCCCATGCCCCTGGATGCCGCCCCCGCAGCCGCGCGCTGGCACGCGAACCTCGCCCTCGCGTTCGAGCGCCGCGAAACGCGCACCGTGCTCGCTTCGCGGCGCCACGACGGGCCGCTCGTGGTGCAGAAGCCCCTCTACCCGGAAGGCGACGCGACGTGCCATGCGATCGTAGTGCACCCGCCGGCGGGCATCGCCGGTGGCGACGACCTGGTCCTCGATGCCGAGGCGGGTCCGGGCGCATCGGTGGTGCTCACGACGCCGGGCGCAGCGAAATGGTATCGCTCGGCCGGGGCGTGGGCGCGCCAGCGCGTGACGATCGCGGCCCGCGCATCGAGCCGCGTCGAATGGCTGCCGCAGGAGACCATCGTGTACGACGGGGCCCTTGCCGACATCGCATGGGAGGCGCGCATCGAAGGTGACGCGCGCCTGCTCGCCTGGGACATCTACTGCCTCGGGCGCACCGGCTCCGGCGAGCGCTTCGCGCGCGGGCGGCTGCGCCTGCACGCGCGCCTGTGGCGCGATGGACGCCTCGCGTGGATGGAGCGCGGATCGATCGGGCCGGACTCGCCGGTGGCGGCCGCGGCCGCCGGGCTGAACGGCTGCACCGTGTTCGGGACCTTCATGGCGAGCGCGCCGGCGATCGAGGACGCCTGGGTCGGGGCCTGCCGGGCCGAGGCGCCCGGCTCCGGCGAGGCGGCCGTGACGCGCCTGCCGGGCGTGCTGCTCGCGCGCTACCGCGGCGATTCGGGCGAATCGGCGCGCGCGTATTTCGTCGCGCTGTGGAAGCGGCTGCGCGAGCCGGTGGCGGGCCGCGCCCCGGTCGAGCCGCGCATCTGGCGCACCTAGGCGGGCAGCGTGGAGCTCACCCCGAGGGAGAAGGACAAGCTGCTGCTCTTCACCGCCGCGCTGCTCGCCGAGCGGCGCAAGGCGCGCGGGCTCAAGCTCAACTACCCGGAGGCGGTGGCGTTCATCAGCGCCGCGATCCTGGAGGGCGCGCGCGACGGCCGCAGCGTCGCCGAGCTCATGGGCTACGGCGCCACGCTGCTCACGCGCGCCGAGGTGATGGAAGGCGTGCCGGAGATGATCCCCGAGATCCAGGTCGAGGCCACGTTTCCCGACGGCACCAAGCTCGTCACCGTGCACCACCCCATCGTCTGAGGCGACCGTTGATGATTCCCGGCGAAGTCTTCGTGCGCCGCCGGCGCCATCGAGCTCAACGCCGGCCGCAAGGTGGTCACGGTGAGCGTGGCCAACGGCGGCGACCGCCCGATCCAGGTGGGCTCGCACTACCACTTCTTCGAGACCAACGAGGCGCTGCGCTTCGATCGCGAGCGCGCCTACGGCATGCGCCTGAACATCGCCGCGGGCACCGCCGTGCGCTTCGAGCCGGGCCAGTCGCGCACCGTGGAGCTGGTGGCGCTCGCCGGGGCGCGGCGCGTGTTCGGCTTCCAGGGCAAGGTCATGGGGAAGCTCGAAGTGACGCGCCATGTCGCGCCAGGCCTACGCGGAGATGTTCGGCCCGACGACGGGCGACCGCGTGCGGCTCGCCGACACCGAGCTCTTCATCGAGGTCGAGCGCGACTTCACGGTCTACGGCGAGGAGGTGAAGTTCGGCGGCGGCAAGGTGATCCGCGACGGCATGGGCCAGAGCCAGCGCGCCGCCGCCGAGGTGGCCGACACCGTGATCACCAACGCGCTGATCGTCGACCACTGGGGCATCGTCAAGGCCGACATCGGCATCAAGGACGGGCGCATCTGGCGCATCGGCAAGGCCGGCAATCCCGACATCCAGCCCGGCGTCACGATCCCGATCGGCGCGGGCACCGAGATGATCGCCGGCGAGGGCATGATCGTCACCGCCGGGCGGCATCGACAGCCACATCCACTTCATCTGCCCGCAGCAGATCGAGGAGGCGCTGATGTCGCGGCGTCACCACCATGCTCGGCGGCGGCACGGGACCGGCCACCGGCACCGCCGCCACCACCTGCACGCCGGGCCCCTGGCACATCCACGCGATGCTCTGCGCCGCCGAGGCGTTCCCGATGAACCTCGGCTTCCTCGGCAAGGGCAACGTCGAGCCGGCCGCTGCCGCTGCGCGAGCAGGTCGAAGCCGGCGCGATGGGCCTCAAGCTGCACGAGGACTGGGGCACCACGCCGGCGGCGATCGACAACTGCCTCACCGTCGCCGAGGCGATGGACGTGCAGGTGGCGATCCACACCGACACGCTGAACGAGTCCGGCTTCGTCGAGGCGACGCATCGCGGCGTTCAAGGGCCGCACGATCCACACCTACCACACCGAAGGCGCCGGCGGCGGGCACGCGCCCGACATCATCAAGGTCGCCGCGCTGCCCAACGTGCTGCCCTCGTCGACCAACCCGACGCGCCCGTACACGGTCAACACGATCGACGAGCATCT
This sequence comes from uncultured beta proteobacterium, assembly GCA_963792865.1. Classification (GTDB taxonomy): domain Bacteria; phylum Pseudomonadota; class Gammaproteobacteria; order Burkholderiales; family Usitatibacteraceae; genus Usitatibacter. The sequence continues at coordinate 335,180 of CAWBYB010000009.1, read as the reverse complement.
CGACATGCTGATGGTGTGCCACCACCTCGATCCCGCGATCGCCGAGGACGTCGCCTTCGCCGAGTCGCGCATCCGGCGCGAGACCATCGCCGCCGAGGACATCCTGCACGACCTGGGCGCGTTCTCGATGATGTCCTCCGATTCGCAGGCCATGGGGCGCGTGGGCGAGGTGATCCTGCGCACCTGGCAGACGGCGCACAAGATGAAGGTGCAGCGCGGCAGCCTGGCGGGCGACCCCGCCGCGCACGACAACGCGCGGGTGAAGCGCTACGTCGCCAAGTACACCATCAACCCGGCGATCGCCCACGGCATCGCGCACGCGGTGGGCTCGGTGGAGGCGGGCAAGCTCGCCGACCTCGTGCTGTGGAAGCCGGCCTTCTTCGGCGTGAAGCCGGCGCTGATCCTCAAGGGCGGCATGATCGCCGCCGCCGCCATGGGCGATCCCAACGCGTCGATCCCGACGCCGCAGCCGGTGCACTACCGCCCGATGTTCGGCGCGTTCGGCGCGGCGCTGCGCACCTCGGTCACCTTCGTCTCGCAGGCGGCGCTCGCCAATCCCGCGTTGCAGGGGCTGGGGCTGCGCCAGCCGCTGGAGGCGGTGCGCGGCACGCGCGCCATCGGCAAGCGCGACATGGTGCACAACGACGCGCAGCCCATGCTCGAGGTCGATCCGGAGACCTACGAAGTGCGCGCCGACGGCGAGCTGCTCACGTGCGAGCCGGCCAAGCAGCTGCCGATGGCGCAGCGCTACTTCCTGTTCTGATGATCGAGATCCGCTCGTTCGCGCCCGCGTCGCCCGATCCCGCGCGCGCGGCGCCCGTCGCGGGCCGGCTCGAGCTGCCGTTCGAGCGCCGGCAGAAGAGCCGCCAGCGCGCGGTGCTCGATTCGGGCGAGGAGGTCGCGATCGAGCTGCCGCGCGGCCAGGTGCTGCGCGGCGGCGACCGGGTCCTCGCTTCCGACGGGCGCGTGATCGAGGTCGTGGCGCAGCGCGAGCGGGTGGCGCACGTCATGTGCGAGTCGTCGCGGCTGCTCACACGCGCCGCCTATCACCTGGGCAACCGCCACGTCGCGGTGCAGGTGGGAGAGGAGTGGCTGCGCATCGCGGCCGACCCGGTGCTCGAGCGCATGCTCGAGGGCCTGGGCGCGACGATCGCGGTCCTCGAAGAGCCGTTCGAGCCCGAGGCGGGCGCGTACGGCGCCCACCACCGCCACGACAACGAGTCCGGGCATGGCGGGCGGATCCACGAGTTCGGCGGGCAGCACGACCATGACTGAGGCGCCGGCGCCCGGCGGGCTCGCCGCGCGGCTGCGCCTGCTGCAGCTCGCGAGCCCCGCGCTTCCGGTGGGCGCGTACAGCTATTCGCAGGGGCTGGAGGCGGCGGTGGAAGCAGGCGTGGTGCGCGACGCGCAAAGCGCCGCGGCCTGGATCGGCGAAGTGTTCGCGCTCGGTGTGCGCTCGCTGGAAGCGCCGCTCTTCGCGCGCATCGCGGCAGCGTGGGAGCGCGGCGACGGCGAAGCGGCCGCGCGCTGGAACGCGGAGCTTGTCGCCAGCCGCGAGACCGCGGAGCTGCGCGCCGAGACCCTGCAGATGGGCGCCTCGCTGCGCACGCTGCTGCGCGATCTGGGCGTCGAGGGTGCCGCCGCGCTCGAGGCGATCGACGAGCTCGCATATCCCACCGCATTCGCCTTCGCGGCGAGCGCATGGAAGATCGATGCGGCCGAGGCGCTGGCGGCGTATCTCTTCTCGTGGCTCGAGAACCAGGTGCTCGCCGCCGTGAAATGCGTGCCGCTCGGCCAGACCGACGGGCAGCGCATGCTGCTCGGGCTCGCCGCGGGCATTCCCGAGGCGCTCGCCCACGCCTGCGCGGCGCCCGAGGCGGAGCTTTCGAATTTCGCGCCCGGCCTCGCGCTGCTCTGCTCGCGCCACGAGACGCAGTACAGCCGGCTGTTCCGCTCGTGAGCGAGCGCGCCGCGCTGCGCGTGGGCATCGGCGGGCCGGTCGGCTCGGGCAAGACCGCGCTCACGCTCGCGCTGTGCAAGGCGCTGCGCGAGCGCTACGAGATCGCCGCCGTGACCAACGACATCTACACCGAGGAGGACGCGCAGTTCCTGGTGCGCAACGAGGCGCTCGCCCCGGAGCGCATCCTCGGCGTCGAGACCGGCGGCTGCCCGCACACCGCGATCCGCGAAGACGCCTCGATCAACCTCGAGGCGGTGGCGCGGCTGGTACGGCGCTTCCCGGCGCTCGAGATCGTGTTCATCGAGTCCGGCGGCGACAACCTCGCCGCGACCTTCAGCCCGGAGCTCTCGGATCTCACGCTCTACGTGATCGACGTGGCCGCGGGCGACAAGATCCCGCGCAAGGGCGGCCCCGGCATCACCAAGTCCGACCTGCTGGTGATCAACAAGATCGACCTGGCGCCCATGGTCGGCGCCTCGCTCGAAGTGATGGAGCGCGACGCGCGCCGCATGCGCGGCGAGCGCCCCTTCGTCTTCACCAACCTCAAGACCGGCGTGGGACTCGACGTGGTGATCCGCTTCGTCGAGTCCGAAGGACTCCTTAAGTAATGGAAATAACGGGGTCAGGTACATTTTTGAACCTGTCCCGTTTTCCTGGCGGCCGCCGGGAGGACAAAAGGGGACAGGTTCAAAAATGTACCTGACCCCATCTTTCGCCATCTTTCGGGGTTAGCGGCCGAGCGCGGCGGTACGGCGCTCGAGGCTTTCCCTGGGCCAGTATTCGGCGCTCTTGTAGTACTCCGCGACGGCGGGCATGCCGGGCGGGAGCACTACCCAGGGCTGCTTCGAGGCGGTGAAGATGTGGATGTCGGGCGGGAAGCGATCGGGCTCGTCGAGCGTTCCTACGCGCACGAAGCGCACCAGGTCGCCCGCGCCGCCGTAGTTGCTCCAGAGCGCGATGCGGCACTTCGGGCAGCGCGTGATCTTCTGGCCCTTGCCGCTGTTGGAGGGCGTGTCCACCACCTCCGGCTCGCCCTCGAGCAGCGTGACGCGGTCGGACTCGATCAGCGCGTTCAGGGCGAAGGAGGCGCCGGTCTCGCGCTGGCACCAGCGGCAGTGGCAGCAATGCACGAACATCGGCCGCGAGGCCATGCGGTAGCGGATCGTCCCGCAGGTGCAGCCGCCGTCGAAATGGGCTTCCTCGGCCATCTTTCCTCCGGGTTGGCTTACGCGGGGACGATCGCGAGCGTGCAGCGCGACACGCACACGAGCTTGTCCTGCTCGTCGGTGATGCGCACGTCCCACACGTGCGTGCGCCGCCCGATGTGCACCGGAGTGGCCACCGCGGTGACCACGCCGTCGCGCTTGGCGCGCAGGTGGTTGGCGTTGATCTCGATGCCCACCACGCGCTCCTTTTCCTGGTCCACGTTCATCCATCCCCCGGTGGAGGCCACGGTCTCGGCGAGCGCGACCGAGGCGCCGCCGTGCAGCACCCCGAACGGCTGGTGCACCCGGGGCCCGACGGGCATGCGCGCGACCACGCGCTCCTTGGTGGCCTCGACCACCTCGATGCCGAGGCTCGTGAGCAGCGTTTCTTCCTGGCGGGTCGGAAAGATCATGGCGGTGGGCTCCGCCGCATCGCTCGACGCGGCGGGCGGGTGGTCGAGGGTTCAGGCGGTGGCCGCGGCGGGCGCATTGCTCACCAGGTCGCGCAGCACATACGGCAGGATCCCGCCGTGGAGGTAGTAATCCACCTCGACCGGCGTGTCGATGCGCAGCAGCACCGGGACCTCCTTCTTCGTGCCGTCCTTGCGGTGGATCACGAGGGTCACGTCCATCTGCGGTCGGATTCCCTTCTCGACGCCCACGACGTCGAAAGTCTCGTCGCCCTGGATGCCGAGGCTCGCCACCGAGTCGGCGCCCTTGAACTGCAGCGGCAGCACGCCCATGCCGACCAGGTTGGAGCGGTGGATGCGCTCGTAGGAGCGCACGATCACCGCCTTCACGCCGAGCAGGCGCGTGCCCTTGGCCGCCCAGTCGCGCGACGAGCCGGAGCCGTACTCCTCGCCGCCGAAGACCACGGTGGGCGTGCCCTGGGCGACGTACTTCATCGCGGCGTCGTAGATCGGCATCTCCTCGCCCGAGGGCTGGAAGCGCGTGATGCCGCCCTCGACCCGGGTGCCGTCGGCGCGCGTGCGGCAGCATCAGGTTCTTGATGCGCACGTTGGCGAAGGTGCCGCGCATCATCACCTCGTGGTTGCCGCGGCGCGCGCCGTAGCTGTTGAAGTCGGCCTTCTGCACGCCGTGGCCGACGAGGTACTGGCCGGCGGGCGAGGCCTCCTTGATCGAGCCCGCAGGGCGGATGTGGTCGGTGGTGACCGAGTCGCCGAAGACGCCCGAGGGCGCGCGCGCCCTTCACGTCGCCCGCCTTGCCCACGCTCATGCCGAAGCCCTCGAAGAAAGGCGGCTCGGCGATGTAGGTGGACTTCGGCCAGTTGTATACCTGGCCGGTGGCGGTCGGAATGGCCGCCCACATCGGGTTGTCCTTCGAGAAGTCCGCATACAGCTCGCCCGAAGACCTTCGGGTCGCGTCGCGTAGTGGATCAGCGCCTGCACCTCGTCGGAGGTCGGCCAGATGTCGCTCGAGGTACACCGGGCCGTCCTTGCCCTTGCCCAGCGGCTCGGTCTCGAGGTCCTTCAGCACCGTGCCCGCGATGGCGTAGGCGACCACCAGCGGCGGCGAGGCGAGGAAATTGGCGCGCAGGTTCGGATGGATGCGCGCCTCGAAGTTGCGGTTGCCCGAAAGCACCGCGGCGCACACGAGGTCGTTGTCGACGATCGCCTCGTCGATCGCCTCGGGCAGCGGCCCGGCGTTGCCGATGCAGGTGGTGCAGCCGTAGCCGGAGACGTAGAAGCCGAGCTTCTCGAGGTAGGGCAGCAGCCCCGAGGCCTTGTAGGTACTCGGTCACCACGCGCGATCCCGGCGCGAGCGAGGTCTTCATGTGCGGCTTGACGGTGAGTCCCTTTTCCACCGCCTTCTTCGCGAGCAGGCCCGCGGCGATCAGCACGCTCGGGTTCGAGGTGTTGGTGCACGAGGTGATCGCGGCGATCAGCATGTCGCCCGAGCCGATGTCGCGGCCGTCCTTGGCCTTGAAGCGCCTGGCGAGGTCCTCGGGCTTCTTGGAGAAGCCGCTCGCGGCCACCGGCTGGGAGAAGAGCTCGGTGAACTTCGCCTTCAGCCCGCCCAGCTCGATGCGGTCCTGCGGGCGCTTGGGTCCGGCCACCGAGGGCGCGACGCTGCCCAGGTCGAGCTCGAGGGTCTCGCTGTAGTCGATGTCGCCCTTCTTCGACACGCCGAAGAGCCCCTGCGCCTTGAAGTAGGCCTCGAGGGCGGAAACGGTCTCGGCGGAGCGGCCCGTGCGCGCGGAAATAGTCGATGGTCTTGTCGTCGATCGGGAAGAAGCCCATGGTCGCGCCGTATTCCGGCGCCATGTTCGCGATCGTCGCGCGATCGGGCACCGCGAGCGAGGCCGTGCCCTCGCCGAAGAACTCGACGAACTTGCCCACCACCTTCGCCTTGCGCAGCATCTCGGTCACGGTGAGCACGACGTCGGTGGCGGTCACGCCCTCGCGCACCTTGCCGTTGAGGTTCACGCCCACCACGTCCGGGGCGAGCATGTAGACCGGCTGGCCGAGCATGCCGGCCTCGGCCTCGATCCCGCCCACGCCCCAGCCCACCACGCCGATGCCGTTGACCATGGTGGTGTGGCTGTCGGTGCCCACGAGCGTGTCGGGGTAGTAGACGCCGTCCTTGCGGAATACGCCGCGCGCGAGGTACTCGAGGTTCACCTGGTGCACGATGCCGATGCCGGGCGGGACGACCTTGAAGGTGTCGAAGGCCTGCATGCCCCATTTCATGAACTGGTAGCGCTCGCGGTTGCGCGAGAACTCGAGCTTCATGTTGAGGTCGAGCACGTTGGGCGCGCCGAAATAGTCGATCTGCACCGAGTGGTCGACCACCAGGTCCACCGGCACCAGCGGCTCGATCACCTTCGGGTTCTTGCCGATGCGCGCGGCCACGTTGCGCATGGCGGCGAGGTCCACCAGCAGCGGCACCCCGGTGAAGTCCTGCAGCAGGATGCGCGCGAGGACGAAGGGAACCTCCCCGGTGCGCGCCCCCTTCGGCGCCCAGTCCGCCAGCTCCTTCACGTGCTCCTCGGTGATTTTCCTGCCGTCGCACGTTGCGCAGCACCGATTCGAGCACGACGCGGATCGACACCGGCAGGCGCTTCACGTTCGGGAAGGTCGCGGCGAGCGCCGGCAGCGAATAGTACTGGCCCGTCTTGCCCGCGGCGGGCTGGAAGGTCTTGAGGGTGTCGAAGGAATTGTGGGGCATGGTGGTGGTCACCTCGGTGGGATTGAATGCTTCAGGCGCGCGGGGCGGGCCTGACCTGAACGTCGAACTCGCGGCCTTGATCGTCCCGGCACACGCCGCCGCCGTGGCCGCCCGCGCCGTGCAGGTCGCAACGCAGGCCCGAGCCGTCGGAGGCGCTGAGCAGGGCCTTGGCCTCGGCGCCCTGCGGGTTGTCCATCGTCACCATGGCGCCGAGCCCGCCGCCGCGGCGCCAGCCCCAGCCCACCCCGCCGCTCACGTAGGCGTTGGTGCGGTCGGGGCTCGCCTGCACCCAGGTGCCGGAGTAGGCCTTGCCCTCGATGGTGATGGAGATCGGACCTTCGCCGTGGCCGTCGTCACGCGCGACGCCGGTGTAGAGCTTGCCGCTGTCGCGCGGCATGAGCGTGAGGTCGTAGGTCGCGGCGCAGCCGCCGAGCGCGAGCGCGGCCGCCAGGAGCAATGGACGCATGGCTACTCCTTTCATGAAGGCGGGACCGCCATCAGGTCGACGAACTCGTGGACGGCGGTCGCCTCGAGCCGCTTCGGGTCCAGGCACAGCTCGAGGATGGCCGCGCGCTGCTTCTCGGCGAAGCAGCGCGCGAGGTTGGTCCTGAACTTCTCGACCAGCATCGGCATGCCTTCCTTGCGGCGGCGCTTGTGGCCGATCGGGTACTCCACCACGATCTCCTTCATCTTCTTGCCGTCGCTGAACTCGACGGTGAGGGCGTTGGCGATGGAGCGCTTTTTCGGGTCGTGGTAGTCCTGCGTGAACTGCTTGTCCTCGACGCACACGATCCTGTCGCGCAGCGCGTCGATGCGCGGATCGCGGGCGACGTGGTCCTCGTAGTCCCCCGCGGTGAGGCGGCCGAAGAGGATCGGCACCGCCACCATGTACTGGATGCAATGGTCGCGGTCGGCGGGATTGTCGAGCGGGCCCTTCTTGTCGATGATGCGGATGCACGCCTCGTGCGTGCGGATGGTGATCTTCTTGATCTCCTCCGGCTTGCGGCCCTTGCGCGCGAGCTCGCCGTGCATGCGTCATCGCGCCTCCACCGCGGTCTGCGCATGGAACTCCGCCGGGAAGGAGATCTTGAACAGCACGTTCTCCATCACGTAGCTGCCGTAGGGGCGCTGGAACTTGAACTCGCTTGCCCTTGAAGAGCACGTCGTAGAAGCCCCAGGTCTTCGCGGTGAGCACCGACGGATAGCCCATCTCGCCCGTGCGCGCGATCAGCGCCAGGCGCACCGCGCGGCTGGTGGCGTCGCCCGCGGCCCAGCTCTTGCGCGAGCCGGTGTTGGGCGCGTGGCGGTAGGTGCGCAGCGACTGCCCGTCGACCCAGGCGTTGGACACCGCGTTGATCGATCTCCTCGCGCGTGAGGCCGAGCATGCGTGGACACCACGGCCGTGGAGGCGACCTTCACCAGCACCACGTGGTCGAGCCCCACCCGGTTGAAGCTGTTCTCCAGCGCGATGCAGCCCTGGATCTCGTGCGCCTTGATCATGCCCGTGAGCACGTCGCGCACGGTGAGCGGCGGCTTGCCCGCGGCCGCGGCGTTGCGCGAGAGCCAGTCGGCGGCCAGAGGATGCCGCCGAGGTTGTCGGAGGGATGGCCCCATTCGGCGGCGAGCCAGGTGTCGTTGAAGTCGAGCCAGCGCATCATCGCGCCGATGTTGAACGCGGCCTGCACCGGGTCGAGCTGGAACGGCGTGCCGGGCACCTTCGCGCCGTGCGGCACGATCGTGCCGGGAACGATCGGGCCGAGCAGCTTGGTGCAGGCGGGGATACTCCAGCGCCTCGAAGCCGCAGCCCAGCGTGTCCATCAGGCAGTAGCGCGCGGTCTCGTAGGCCTGCCTCGAGGCGATCTTGTATTTGCGGGCGTAGTCGACGATGTCGACCAGGACGCGGTCGGGATCGGGGCGGACGTTGCTGATGTGGGCGGACATGGTGCGCTGTCTCTTCCTGCCGGGCGGGATGCCCCGGTCACCTGCGTTTGGCAATCGGAACGAACTCGAGGTTCTCGGGGCCGGTGTAGTTGGCGCGCGGGCGGATGATCTTGCCGTCGATGCGCTGCTCGATGACGTGCGCGCACCAGCCGGCGGTGCGCGAGATCACGAACAGCGGCGTGAACATCGCCGGTGGGCACGCCCATCATGTGGTACGAGGTCGCGCTGTACCAGTCGAGGTTGGGGAACATCTTCTTCTCCCGCCACATCACTTCCTCGATGCGCGGCCGAGATGTCGTACAGCTTCATGTTCTCCGCATCCTGCGACAGGCGCCGCGCCACGTCCTTGATGACCTGGTTGCGCGGGTCGGCGATGGTGTAGACCGGATGGCCGAAGCCGATGATGATCTGCTTGTCCGCGACGCGGCTGGCGATGTCGCGCTCGGCCTCGTCCGGGTTGTCGTAGCGTCCGATGGATGTCGAACGCGAACTCGTTGGCGCCGCCGTGCTTCGGGCCCTTGAGCGCGCCGATGGCGCCGGTGATGGCCGAATACATGTCGGAGCCCGTGCCGGCGATCACGCGCGCGGTGAAGGTCGAGGCGTTGAACTCGTGCTCGGCGTAGAGGATGAGCGAGGTGTGCATCGCGCGCACCCACAGCTCCGAGGGCGTGCGCCCGTGCAGCAGGTGCAGGAAATGCCCGCCGATGGAGTCGTCGTCGGTCTCGACCTCGATGCGCCGGCCCGAGTGGGCGAAGTGGTACCAGTAGAGCAGCATCGAGCCCAGCGAGGCCATCAGCCGGTCGGCGATGTCGCGCGAGGGCGCGAGCTTGTGGTCGTCGCCCTCCGGCAGCACCGCCCCGAGCGCGGAGCAGGCCGTGCGCATCACGTCCATCGGGTGCGTGGTGGCGGGGATGGTCTCCAGGATGTCCTGCACCGCGGCGGGGATGCCGCGCAGGGCGGCAAGCTTGCGCTTGTACGCCGCGAGCTCGGCCGCGTTGGGCAGCTTGCCGTGGACCAGCAGGTGGGCGATCTCCTCGAATTCGCACTGCTCGGCGATGTCCAGGATGTCGTAGCCGCGGTAGTGCAGGTCGTTGCCGGTGCGTCCGACGGTGCACAGCGCCGTGTTGCCCGCCGTCACGCCCGACAGGGCGACGGATTTCTTCGGCTTCGGGGCGACGGCTGCGGGTGCGGTTGCGGTCTGGCTCATGGGGGCCTCACTTGGTCTTGGCGAACAGCGCGTCGAGCTTTCGCTCGTAGTCGTGGTAGCCGAGGTAGCGGTAGAGCTCGTCGCGCGTCTGCATGGTGCCGAGCACGGCCTTCTGGGTGCCGTCGCGGCGCAGCGTCGAGTAGACGGCGAGCGCCGCGGCGTTCATCGCGCGGAAGGCCGACAGCGGGTAGAGCACGATGTCCACGCCGGCCCCGCGCAGCTCCTCCACGGTGAAGAGCGGCGTCTTGCCGAACTCGGTGATGTTGGCCAGCACCGGCACCTTCACCGCCTGCTTGAAGCGCCGGTACATGTCGAGCTCGGTGATCGCCTCGGGGAAGATCATGTCGGCGCCGGCCTCGACGCACGCAACCGCGCGCTCGATCGCGCGCTCGAGCCCCTCGACGGCGAGCGCATCGGTGCGCGCCATCACGAAGAACGCCGGGTCGGTGCGCGCATCCACCGCGGCCTTGATGCGATCGACCATCTCTGCCGCGCTCACGAGCTCCTTGCCGGGGCGGTGGCCGCAGCGCTTGGCCCCGACCTGGTCCTCGATGTGCATCGCCCGCCGCGCCGAACTTGACCAGGGACTTCACGGTGCGCGCGACGTTGAAGGCGCTCGCGCCGAAGCCCGTGTCCACGTCCACCAGCAGCGGCAGGTCGCAGGCGTCGGTGATGCGGCGCACGTCCGTGAGCACGTCGTCGAGGTTGGAGATGCCCAGGTCCGGCAGCCCGAGGGAGCCGGCCGCCACGCCGCCGCCGGAGAGGTAGAGCGCGCGATAGCCGCTCGCCTTGGCGAGGATCGCGTGGTAGGCGTTGATCGCGCCGGGAACCTGCAGCGGCTTCTCGTCTTGCAGCGCCTGCCTGAATTTCGCACCGGGGGTCATGGGGGTCCCATCGCTCGTCGCAGGCTTATGCCTCGTGGAAGAAGGCCGCGTCGGCCTCCTGCGGAATCGGCACGCCCGTGACCTTCGCCTTCTGCAGCAGCTCCCAGAAATAGCGGTAGGTCGCGCGGTCGTGCAGCTCGCCCTGGTACTGGATCGGGCCCCAGCGGGCGCGCTGGGCGGCGAGCAGGATCTGCGCGGCATCGGCGACTTCGCCCAGGTCGGGCTTCATCGCGTCGACGATGGGCCGGATCTGGGAAGGGTGGATGCTCCACATGCGCAGGAAGCCGAACTCGTTGCGCGCGCGCCACGCGTCGCGGAACACGTTGTAGGGGCTCTTCAGGTCCAGGGAGACGTTGTGGGCCGGCACCACGCCGTGGGCCAGCGCCGCGGCCACGATCGCGGTCTTGGCGCGCACGATCAGCGGGTGCTCGAATTGCCCGGGCGAGCGCATGTTCGACGAGCTCACCGCGCCATGGTGCCCGCTCACGAAATCCATGAGGCCGAAGTCGAGCACCTGCACGCCGTCCAGGCGCGCGATGTCCCAGGCATCGTGCAGCGCGCCGTGGGTCTCGACCAGCACGTGCACGGGGATCGCGCGCTTCACCCGGCGCTTCTTCTCCGCGCCGCGCACGTAGGCGATCATCTCGGCCACCTGCGCCACCGAGGTGGACTTGGGCAGCGTGAGGTAGGCGAGCCGCTCGCCCGCGCCGCCCACGAGGATGTCCACGTCCTTGCGCCAGTGCTCGTGGGTGTAGTCGTGGATGCGCGCGCCGGCCATGCCGTGCACGTTGGCCGGCGAGGCGAGCGTCTCGGCGATCATCGCGGCGTGCTCACGCTCCTTGCCCGCCGGGGCGCCGTCTTCACAATCGCAGGTCACGTCGAACACGGGCCCCAGCTGCCCCTGCAGCTCGAGCGCCTTCGCGATGAGCTTCTCGCTGCCCGCGAAGTGCTCGCACGCCGGGATCGCGGGGAAGGGCTTCTCGCCGGCGAAGAGGGCATCGCGCGGATGGGCAACGGCGGCCGATTTCGGGGGGGAACGCATGCGCACTCCGGAAGGGACCCTCATTTTAGGCGTTTTGGCGGCGCGGAATGAGCACCGAATAGTCGAGGTCGAGCACCACGTCGGGATGCCTTTCGCCCGCGGCGAGCGCCGGCAGCTGCGCGAGCGCCACGTTCCTCGCGCCCAGCATGCGCAGGCGCAGCGCGCCCGCATCGGGGCGTCCGGGCAGCGTGTCGCGCGCCGTGACCACGTGGCGGCAGCGCAGCGTGTCGAGCGCGAAGGTGGGGTTGGCATGGGTGCCGCCGTGGATCGCCGCGATGGCGAACGCGTTCTCGAGGCCGTCGTGGGACAGGGCGCGGCAGAGCGAGATCACGTGCCCGCCGTACACCAGGCGCCGGCCGAAGGCGGTGGCCGCCGCGCCGTGCGCGTCGAAGTGCAGGCGCGCGGTGTTCTGGTACAGGCGCGTGGCGCTCATCGCGTCGGACTCCTCCACGGTCATACCGCCCGGATGGTCGATCACCTCGCCGGGCTCGTAGTCCTCCCAGCGGCGCGCGCCGCCGGTCGCCTCGCGCGCCAGCGCCTGCGGGCGCAGCCCCGCGGGCAGGCACAGCTCGGCGGGCGGCACCTCGCGCGGCAGCGCCGGCACACTCGCGAGCGCAACTGCACCCACGCCGCGCGCGGCGACCATCACCCAGCGGATCCAGCGCAGCACCTCGGCGCGATCCTGGTTGAACGCGCGCGAACGCACGTACACGACGCCGCTCTTGCCGCTCGAGTTGGCCTTCACGCCGATCACTTCCGATTCGCACGCGAGCGTGTCGCCCGCGTACACGGGCGCGAGGAAGCGCACGTCGGCGTAGCCCAGGTTCGCCACGGCGTTGTACGAGATGTCGCCCACGGTCTTTCCGAATGCGACGTTGAAGACCAGCAGGTCGTCGAGCGGGCAGGCGCGGTGGCCGAGCGCGCGGGCGAGCGGGGCCGAGCAGTGCACCGGCTGGCGCGCGCCGGTGAGCGCGATGTACACGCAGGCGTCGCCCTCGCCCAGCGTGCGCGGGATCGGGTGCACGAAGCGCTGGCCGACGGCGTAGTCCTCGAAGAACCATCCTTCGATGGGGCGCCGGCGCGGGCTCGCGCGGTCGTTCATTGGCCCGCCTCCAGCTTCTCGATCATGTCGGCCAGGGCGAGCAGGCGCCGCGCGGCCTTCACGTGGTGGCCTTCGACGAGCCGGCCGTTCACCACTACCGTCCCGCGGCCCTCGCGATGGGCCTGCTCGAGCGCTTCGATCACCTCGTTGGCCGCCGCGAGATCGTGCGGCTTGGGCGTGAACGCGTCGTTGCAATAGGGGAGCTGGAACGGGTGCACCAGGCTCTTGCCGTCGAAGCCGAGGTCGCGCGCGAGGCGGCAGCCGTATTCGAACGACTGCATGTCCTTCAAGTCCGTCGAGATGCCGTCGACCACCGAGCGGTCGTGTGCGCGCCCCGCGAGCAGCACGTGCGAAAGGCTGTGGACCACGGCGACGCGATCGGGCGTGCGCCGGCCGTGCAGCTGGTTCAGCAGGTCCGAGGTGGCCATCACGATGCACGCGATGCGATCGGAGGCCGCGGCGATCTCCTCGGCGCGCAGCACGCCGATGGGGCTTTCGATCATCAGCATGACCGGGAGGTGGCTCGCGCCCGAGGCATCGAGCAGCCCGAGCGCTTCTTCCACGTCGGCGCGCGACTCGATGTTGGGGAAGAGCATCGCATCGGCGCCGGCACCCGCCACCGCCTTCACGTCGTCGCGCCCCCAGGGGGAATCGAGGTCGTTCACGCGCACCACCACCTCGCGCCGTCCGTATCCGCCCGCGAGCACCGCCTCGAGCACGAAGCGGCGCGATTCGATCTTCTTTTCCACCAGGATCGGGTCGCCCAGGTCGAGGATCACCGAATCCACCCGCAGGGTGCGCGCCTTGTTCAGGTAGCGCGGATTGCACCCCGGGACGTAAAGCATCGATCGGCGCGGGCGGTAATAGGGATTCATGTAGTCAACACATTGAAATCATGCGTGAATGCCAAGACGGCCATCCACGGTAAACGTCTATCTTATATAAGACACGAGGAAATTGCTATGGTACGATGACGAGCCATGAGGCGAGCCGCGGCCACCCCTTCGTTCAGGCCACTATACGAGCAGATCAAGATCCTGCTCACGCAGAGCCTGGTGGCGGGCGAATGGAAGCCCGGCGAGGCGATTCCCTCCGAGCTCGAGCTCGCCTCGCGCTTCCAGGTAAGCCAGGGGACGGTGCGCAAGGCGATCGACGAGCTCGCCTCGGAGCACATCCTGCTGCGCCGCCAGGGCAAGGGCACCTTCGTCGCCTCCCACAGCGAGCCCTCGTACCAGTACCGCTTCCTGCGCGTGATCCCGGACTCGGGGGAGAAGCTGCATCCGCAGAACCTGTTCTTCGGCCTCGAGCGCCACAAGGGAGGCGGGGAGGCGGCGCGCGCGCTGCGGTTGAAGCCCGGTGCGCCGGTGATCGAGTTCAAGCGCGTGATGTCCTTCGCCGGCCGGCCGATGATCCTCGACGACATCGTGCTCGACGCGAGCCGCTTCCCGGGGCTCACGCTTGCGGAGCTCGAGGAGTTCGGCGGCTCGGTCTACAGCTTCTACGAGTCGGTGTTCGGCGTGCGCATGATCCGCGCCGAGGAGCGGCTGCGCGCGGTACCCGCCGACGGCGTGGCCGCCACGCACCTGCGGGTGGCGCCGGGCGCCGCGCTGCTGTGCGTGGACCGCGTGGCGTTCACCTACGGAGACAAGCCGGTCGAATGGCGCCGGGGGCTGTGCGTGACCGACGGTTTTTCCTATCACAATGACCTCAGCTGAGGGCAACGGCGCGCCGCGTGTCATGTGCGGTCGCAGCAAATGGGCTTAAAATCGACATGTGCCGACAGGACAAGAACAGAACATGAGCTCCGCACCCAAGCCACGCCCGAAATACTACGAGTTCAACCTCCTGCACCATTGGCCGCCGGCCGTCCTGTCGATCTTCCACCGCATCACCGGGCTCGCGCTCTTCTTCCCGGTGCTTCCCGCGCTGCTCTACGCGATGCAGGCGAGCCTGGGCTCCGAGGCGGGCTATGCCCAATGCCGCGCGCTGCTCGCGCACCCGCTTGCCCGGCTGGTGGCGGTGGGGATCGCCTGGGCGTACGCGCACCATTTCTTCGCCGGCATCCGCTACCTGCTGCTCGACATGCACGTGGGCTCGTCCAAGTCCGCGGCGCGCGCGAGCGCGATCGTGGTCTTCGCGCTCGAGGCGCTCGCCACCGCGCTCGCCGCCTGGAGTCTCTGGTGAGCGGCCCCGTGAAATCCCCGGTCGGCGCGCACTACGGGCTGGCCGACTGGCTGCTGCAACGCCTCACCGCGGCGCTCATGGCGGCCTACACCGTGCTCGCCTTCGCGCTCGTGTGCTGGCGCGCGCCCGCCACCTATGCCGACTGGAAGGCGCTCTTCTCCGGCGATCTCGTGCGCGTGTGCACGATGGTGTTCATGGCGGCGCTGCTCTACCACGCGTGGGTCGGCATGCGCGACATCCTCATGGACTACGTGAAGCCGGCGCTCGCGCGCCTCGCGCTCGAGGGCGCGGTGGGCATGGTGCTCGTGGGCTACCTCGTGTGGTCGGCCGCGATCCTGTGGGGGCGCTGACGATGACGATCCCGGTGCGCAGGTTCGACGCCGTCATCGTGGGGGCCGGGGGCTCGGGCATGCGCGCCTCCCTCGAGCTCGCCCACGCCGGCCTCAAGGTGGCGGTGCTCTCGAAGGTCTTTCCGACCCGCTCGCACACGGTGGCCGCCCAGGGCGGCATCGGCGCGGCGCTGGGCAACATGGGGGAGGATCACTGGATCTGGCACATGTACGACACGATCAAGGGCTCCGACTACCTCGGCGACCAGGACGCGATCGAGTTCATGTGCCGCATGGCCCCCGAGGTGGTGTTCGAGCTCGAGCACTACGGCATGCCGTTCGACCGCAACGAGAACGGCACCATCTACCAGCGCCCGTTCGGGGGCCACTCGGCCAACTTCGGGGAGAAGTCGGTGCAGAGGAGCTCGTGCGCCGCCGACCGCACCGGCCACGCGATGCTGCACACGCTCTACCAGCGCAACGTCCTCGCCAGGACCCAGTTCTTCGTCGAGTGGATGGCGCTCGACCTCATCCGCGACGCCGAGGGCCGCGTGCTCGGCGTGACCGCCCTCGAGATGGAGAGCGGCGAGATGGCGATCTTCCACGCCAAGGCGACGCTCTTCGCCACCGGCGGGGCGGGGCGCATCTACGCCTCCTCCACCAACGCATTCATCAATACGGGCGACGGGCTGGGCATGGCCGCGCGCGCGGGCATCCCCCTCGAGGACATGGAGTTCTGGCAGTTCCACCCGACCGGCGTCGCGGGCGCCGGCGTGCTCATCACCGAGGGCGTGCGCGGGGAGGGCGGCTACCTGCTCAACAAGAACGGCGAGCGCTTCATGGAGCGCTACGCGCCCACGATGAAGGACCTGGCCTCCCGCGACGTGGTGTCGCGCGCCATGGCCACCGAGATCAAGGAAGGCCGCGGGCTGGGCGAGCACGGCGAGCACGTGCTGCTCAAGCTCGACCATCTCGGGCTGGAGACGATCGAGAAGCGCCTGCCCGGCATCCGCGAAATCGCAATCAAATTCGCCAACGTGGACCCGGTGAAGCAGCCGATCCCGGTGGTCCCGACGGCCCACTACCAGATGGGCGGCATCCCGACCAACTACCACGGCGAGGTGGTGGTGCCCCGCGGGGGCGACCCGGCGGTGCCGGTGCCGGGCTTCTACGCCGCGGGCGAGTGCGGCTGCGCGTCGATCCACGGCGCCAACCGCCTCGGCACCAACTCGCTCACCGACCTGCTCGTGATGGGCAAGAGCTCGGGTCAGCGCATGATCGAGTTCATCCGCTCCGAGCCGCGCGAGCTGCGCGAGCTGCCGAAGGACGCCGCCGACTACTCGCGCGCTCGCGTAAGCCGCCTCGACTCCCAGGTGGACGGCGAGGAGGTGCACGAAGTGCGCGCCGAGATCCAGCGCACCATGCAGGCGCATTGCGGGGTGTTCCGCTTTCCCGACCTGCTCGCGCAGGGCGTGGCCAGGATCAAGGCGGTCGCGGAGCGCGCCGCGCGCACCCGCATCAAGGACAAGTCGAAGGTGTTCAACACCGCGCGCATCGAGGCCCTCGAGCTGGACAACCTCGTGGAGACCGCGCGGGCGGCCATGGTCTCGGCCGCGGCGCGCGAGGAAAGCCGCGGCGCGCACGACCGCGCCGACCATCCCAAGCGCGACGACGTGAACTGGCTCAAGCACACGCTCTGGTCGCGCGACGGCGACCGGCTCGAGTACAAGCCCGTGCACTTGAAGCCCCTCACCGTGGAGACGTTCGTGCCCAAGGCACGCGTCTACTGAAGGATCCCATGAGATTCCGCATCCAGCGCTACAACCCCGAGCGGGACGCCAAGCCCTACTTCCAGGACTACGACGTGGAGATGGGCCCCGCCGACCGCATGCTCCTGGACGCGCTCGTGCGCATCAAGACGGTCGACGACACGCTGTCGCTGCGCCGTTCGTGCCGCGAGGGCGTGTGCGGCAGCGACGCGATGAACATCAACGGCAAGAACGGCCTCGCCTGCACCACCAAGCTCACCGAGCTGAAGGAGCCGGTGGTGATCCGGCCGTTGCCGGGGCTGCCGATCGTGCGCGACCTCATCGTCGACATGACGCAGTTCTTCGCGCAATACCATTCGGTGAAGCCCTACGTGATCGACGACGACCCGCCGCCGGAGCGCGAGCGGCTGCAGTCGCCGCGCGAGCGCGAGGCGCTCGACGGCCTGTACGAATGCATCCTGTGCGCATGCTGCTCGACCGCGTGCCCGAGCTTCTGGTGGAGCCCGGACAAGTTCGTGGGTCCCGCGGGGCTGCTGCAGGCCTACCGCTTCATCGCCGACAGCCGCGACAAGGCGGCCAACCAGCGCCTGGACGACCTCGAGGATCCTTACCGGCTCTTCCGCTGTCACACGATCATGAACTGCGTGGACGTGTGCCCGAAGGGACTCAACCCGGCGCTCGCGATCGCGCGGATCCGCGAGCTGCTCGTGCGCAGGGCGGTGTAGGCCGCCTGCGATGGATTCCCGGATCCTGCAGCGGCTGCGCTGGCGCAGCCGCCGGGGCTTGCTGGAGCTGGACCTGGTGCTCGACCGCTACTGGGCGGGACCGGGGCTGGAGATGACGCAAGGCGAGGCGGTGGCGATGGAGCGCCTGCTCGCCTTGGGCGACAACGACCTGCTCGACCTCGTGATGGGGCGGGCCGAGGCCCCGGATGCGCACCTCCGGGCACTGCTGGAACAACTGCGCGCGGCGTGAGAGTCGGCGCGAGAACGACGGAGCCACCCAGATGGAAGCCAAAGGCAAGGCGACACTGAACTACGACGGCGGCAAGGCGCTCGAATTTCCGGTCTACCAGGGCACCATCGGGCCCGACGTGGTCGACATCCGCGCGCTCTACGGCAAGACGGGGATGTTCACCTACGATCCGGGCTTCCTCTCCACCGCGAGCTGCGCCTCGAAGATCACCTACATCGACGGCGACCAGGGCGTGCTGCTCTACCGCGGCTACCCGATCGAGCAGCTCGCCGTGCACTGCGACTTCCTCGAGGTGTGCTACCTGCTGCTCAACGGGGAGCTGCCCACCCAGGAGCAGAAGGACAAGTTCGTGTACACCGTCACGCGCCACACGATGGTGCACGAGCAGCTGGTGCGCCTGTACTCGGGCTTCCGGCGCGACTCGCACCCGATGGCGGTGATGGTGGGCGTGACGGGCGCGCTCTCGGCCTTCTACCACGACTCGCTCGACATCACGAACCCGGAGCACCGCGAGATCTCGGCCTTCCGCCTGATCGCGAAGCTGCCGACCATCGTCGCCATGGCCTACAAGTACAACATGGGCCAGCCGTTCATGTACCCGCGCAACGACCTGGGCTACACCGCGAACTTCATGCGCATGATGTTCGGCGTGCCGGCGGAGGAGTACGAGGTGAAGGACGTGCTGGTGCGCGCGCTGGACCGCATCTTCATCCTGCACGCCGACCACGAGCAGAACGCCTCGACCTCGACGGTGCGCCTCGCGGGCTCCTCCGGCGCCAACCCCTTCGCGTGCATCGCCGCGGGCATCGCCTGCCTCTGGGGCCCGGCCCACGGGGGCGCGAACGAGGCCGCGCTGCAGATGCTGATCGACCTCGAGCGCGAGGGCGGCGTGGCGAAGCTGGGCGAGTTCATCAAGAAGGCGAAGGACAAGAACTCCGGGGTGAAGCTGATGGGCTTCGGGCATCGCGTGTACAAGAACTACGACCCGCGCGCCAAGCTCATGCAGGAGACCACCCGCGAGGTGCTCGACGCGCTCGACATCCACGACGCGCCGCTGCTCAAGCTCGCGATGGCGCTGGAGAAGATCGCGCTCGAGGACGAGTACTTCGTGTCGCGCAAGCTCTATCCGAACGTCGACTTCTACTCCGGCATCGTGCAGAGCGCGCTCGGCATCCCCACCTCGATGTTCACCTGCATCTTCTCGCTCGCGCGCACCGTGGGATGGATCGCGCAATGGAACGAGATGATCTCCGATCCCGAGCAGAAGATCGGCCGCCCGCGCCAGCTCTACAACGGCCCCACCCAGCGCAGCGTCACCCCGATCGGCAAGAGGAAGTAGACATGTCAAGCGTGATGAAGGACCTCGAGGACTCCTCGCTCCTGTACGGGGCCAACGCGCCCTTCGTCGAGGAGCTCTACGAGCGCTACCTCGGCGACCCGGCCTCGGTGAGCCCCGAATGGCGCGCACGGTTCGACGGGTGGCAGCAGCGCGGCGACGGCCCCGACGTGGCCCACGGGCCCGTCATCGCGGCCTTCCGCAACCTCGCGCGCGGCGCCGCGCAGCCCGGGGCCCCGGCGGCGGGCGCCGACGAGAAGTCCCTCAAGGTGCTGCAGTTCATCCGCGCGCACCGCGTGATGGGCTCGCGCTATTCGCAGCTCGATCCGTTGAAGCGCCTGGAGCGCACGCCCGTCCCGGAGCTCGAGCTCTCGTACTACGGGCTGGGCGAGGCCGACATGGACCGCGAGTTCTCGCCCGGGTCCTGGCAGGGCGCCAAGGGCAAGATGAAGCTGCGCGACATCGTGGCCGCGGTGAAGAAGACCTACTGCGGCACCATCGGCCTGGAGTACATGTACATCTCGTCGACGGAGCAGAAGCGCTGGATCCAGCAGCGCTTCGAGGGCACGCTTTCCACGCCGAGCTTCTCCTCCGAGCGCAAGCGGGCGATCCTCGAGCGCATCACCGCCGCGGAGACCCTCGAGCGCTACCTGCACACGCGCTACGTGGGCCAGAAGCGCTTCTCGCGGCGAGGGCGGCGAGAGCATGATCCCGATGCTCGACACGATCATCGAGAACGCCGGCGCCCAGGGCGCGCAAGGAAGTCGTGATCGGCATGGCCCACCGCGGGCGCCTGAACGTGCTCGTGAACAACCTCGGCAAGATTCCGGCGGAGCTCTTCTCCGAGTTCGAGGGCAAGCACGCGCTCGAGCTGCAGTCGGGCGACGTGAAGTACCACCAGGGCTTTTCCTCCGACATCCGCTCCGCCGGCGGTGCGGTGCACCTCACGCTCGCATTCAATCCCTCGCACCTCGAGATCGTGAACCCGGTGGTCGAGGGCTCGGTGCGCGCCCGCCAGCACCGCCGCGGCGACCACGACCGGCGACCAGGTGCTGCCGCTGCTGATCCACGGCGACGCGGCCTTCGCGGGGCAGGGCGTCGTGATGGAGACGCTCGCCCTGTCGCAGACGCGCGGCTATCGCACCGGCGGCACGGTGCACATCGTCGTGAACAACCAGATCGGATTCACCACCTCGGATACGCGCGACGCGCGTTCGCTCGCTGTACTGCACCGACGTCGCGAAGATGATCGAGGCGCCGGTGTTCCACGTGAACGGCGACGATCCGGAGGCGTGCGTCATGGTCTCGACCGAGATCGCGCTCGATTTCCGCCAGCGCGTTCCGCAAGGACGTGGTGATCGACCTGGTGTGCTTCCGCCGCCTGGGGCACAACGAGCAGGACGAGCCGTTCGTGACCCAGCCGCTCATGTACAAGAAGATCGCCCAGCACGCGGGAACCCGCAAGCTCTACGCCGACAGGCTCGAGCGCGAGGGCGTGATCCAGGAAGGCCTCGCCGACGAGCTGGTGACGAGCGTGCGCGCCGCGCTCGACGCGGGCAAGGGCACCAACCCGAAGATCCTCTACGGGCTGAAGCCCGCGCTCGCGATCGACTGGGCGCCCTACATCGGCGTGGGCTGGCGCCAGCCCGCGCAGACCGCGGTGCCGCTCGCCAAGCTGAAGCACCTCGCCTCGCGCCTGACCGACGTCCCCCCCGACTTCAAGCTGCACCCCTCGGTCGAGCGGCTGCTCGCCGCACGCCGGGAGATGGGCGAGGGCAAGGTGGCGCTCGACTGGGGCATGGCGGAGAACCTCGCCTACGCCTCGCTCGTGAACGATGGCCACCCGGTGCGCCTGTCCGGGCAGGATTCGGGCCGCGGCACGTTCGCGCACCGCCACGCGGTGCTGCACGACCAGAACCGCGAGCGCTGGGATTCCGGCGTCTACATCCCGCTGCAGAACATCCGCAGCGGCCAGGGCAACTTCGTGGTGATCGACTCGGTGCTCTCCGAGGAGGCGGTGCTCGGCTTCGAGTACGGCTACGCCACCGCGCAGCCCTTCGAGCTGGTGATCTGGGAGGCGCAGTTCGGCGACTTCGCCAACGGGGCGCAGGTGGTGATCGACCAGTTCATCGCCTCGGGCGAGGCGAAGTGGGGGCGCATGTGCGGCCTCACGATGTTCCTGCCCCACGGCTACGAGGGCCAGGGGCCGGAGCACTCCTCCGCGCGCCTCGAGCGCTACCTGCAGCTGTGCGCGGAGCACAACATCCAGGTGTGCGTGCCCTCGACCGCGGCGCAGTTCTTCCACATGATCCGCCGCCAGATCGAGCGTCCGATGCGCAAGCCCCTCATCGTGATGACGCCCAAGAGCCTGCTGCGCAAGAAGGAGGCCACCTCGCCGCTCGCCGACCTCGCGACCGGCGGCTTCCAGGTGATCGTCCCGGAAACCGAGAAGCTCGCTCCGAAGAAGGTGCGGCGCGTGGTGTTGTGCTGCGGGCAAGGTCTACTACGACCTCGCCGCCGAGCGCGCCAAGCGCGGCGTGGACGACATCGCGCTCGTGCGCATCGAGCAGCTCTATCCCTTCCCGCACGACGAGTTCGTCGCGCAGATCGACCTCTACGCCAACGCGAAGAGCGTGGTGTGGTGCCAGGAGGAGCCCGGCAACCAGGGCGCGTGGCACCGCATCCAGCACTACCTGCAGCGCCACCTGCGGCCGGACCAGACGCTGTCGTACGCGGGGCGCGCCTCGGCGGCCTCGCCCGCCGTGGGCTACCTGCAGCTGCACAACGAGCAGCAGAAGGCCCTGGTCGAGGCGGCGCTGAGCCTCGAGTCCGGTTCCCGCAAGCAGGCCGCCTGAGCCCGAACGACGAGAGGCCACGACCATGCAAGTCGAAGTGAAAGTCCCCCAGCTGTCGGAATCGGTTTCCGAGGCCACCCTCGTCTCCTGGCGCAAGAAGGCGGGCGAGGCGGTCAAGCGCGACGAGAACCTGATCGACATCGAGACCGACAAGGTGGTGCTCGAGCTGCCCGCGCCGGCCGACGGCGTGCTCGCGAAGATCGTGAAGAACGACGGCGAGAGCGTGACGAGCGGCGAGCTGATCGCGCTGATAGACACCGAGGCGAAGGCCACGGTGGCGTCCGACGCCGAAGGCGGAGAAAGTCCCCGCGCCGGCCGCCGCGCCGGTGCCGGCCGCGGCGAAGGCCGCATCGCCCGCCGCCGCGAAGATCGCCGCCGAGAAAGGCCTCGACGCCGCGGCGCTCGCGGGCACGGGGCGCGACGGGCGCATCACCAAGGGCGACGTGCTGGCGGCCACCGCCACCCCCGCTCCCGCCGCATCGCCCGCTCCCGCCCCCGCCGCGGCCAGGCCCACGCCCGCGATCCGGGTCCCCGTGGGCGCGCGCACCGAGCAGCGCGTGCCGATGTCGCGCCTGCGCCAGCGCGTGGCCGAGCGCCTGGTGCAATCGCAGTCGACCGCGGCGATCCTCACGACCTTCAACGAGGTCAACATGGCGCCGGTGATGGAGCTGCGGGCGCGCTACAAGGACCGCTTCGAGAAGGAGCACGGCGTGAAGCTGGGCTTCATGTCCTTCTTCGTGAAGGCGGCGGTGCACGCGCTGCGCAAGTACCCGGTGGTGAACGCCTCCATCGACGGCCACGACATCGTCTACCACGGCTACTACGACATCGGCATCGCCGTGGGCAGCGAGCGCGGCCTCGTGGTGCCGATCCTGCGCGACGCCGATGCGATGTCGATCGCGGAGATCGAGCAGGCCATCGCCGACTTCGGCCGGCGCGCGAAGGACGGCAAGATCACCATCGAGGAGCTCACCGGCGGCACGTTCTCGATCTCCAACGGCGGGGTCTTCGGCTCGATGCTCTCCACGCCGATCATCAATCCGCCGCAGAGCGCGATCCTCGGCATCCACGCGACCAAGGACCGGCCGGTGGCGGAGAACGGGCAGGTCGTGATCCGGCCGATGAACTACCTGGCGCTCTCCTACGACCACCGCATCATCGACGGGCGCGAGGCGGTGCTCGCGCTCGTGGCGATGAAGGAGGCGCTCGAGGATCCCGCGCGCCTGCTGCTGGACCTCTAGGGCCGATGCGTGGCGCGCAGGAAGAAGCGGATCACGGCCCGGGCCATCGCGTGGAGGATCTTCTTCTTCGTCGCGGGCTCGCTGCTGGTGGGGTTCCTCACGGTGTTCCTGGACGCGGAGCTGGGCATCTACCTGCCGCGCCATTTCGCCGTGTCGCTCGCGGTGGGGATCGCCGTCGGCGTCACCTTCTGGCTGCTGCGGCTGCTCAAGCATCCCCCGCTGCTCCTGCGTGACGTCCCGCCGCTCGCGGCGGGCCTGTGCGCCGGGCTGGGCGTGCATATCGCGAAATTCTGGCTGAGATGAACGGGAAATCCATGGCGCAAGCATTCGACGTGGTGGTGATCGGTGCCGGGCCCGGCGGCTACATCGCCGCCATCCGCGCGGCGCAGCTGGGCTTGCGCACCGCCTGCATCGACGGGTGGAAGAACGCGCGCGGGGAGCTCGCGCTGGGCGGCACGTGCCTGAACGTGGGCTGCATCCCGTCCAAGGCGCTGCTCGCCTCGTCGGAGGAATTCGAGAAGGCGAGCCGCCACCTGGACGCCCACGGCATCGGCGTGGCGGGCGTGACGATCGACGTGGCGAAGATGCAGGCGCGCAAGGACGCGATCGTCGCCAAGATGACCAAGGGCATCGAGTTCCTCTTCAAGAAGAACAAGATCACCTGGCTGCAGGGCTTCGGCAGGCTCGTGGCGGGCGGCGAGGCCTACGCGATCGAGGTCGGCGGCGAGACGGTGCAGGCGAGGCACGTGATCGTCGCCACGGGATCGAAGGCGCGCCACCTGCCCGGCGTCGCGGTCGACAACGAGATCGTCTGCGACAACGAGGGCGCGCTCGCGTTCGGTGCGGTGCCCAGGCGCCTGGGCGTGATCGGCGCGGGCGTGATCGGGCTGGAGCTGGGCAGCGTCTGGCGACGCCTGGGTGCGGAGGTCACCATCCTCGAGGCGCTGCCCGCCTTCCTCGGCGCCTGCGACGAGGCGGTGCAGAAGGAGGCCTGGAAGCAGTTCACGAAAGTCCAGGGCCTCGACATCCGCCTGGGCGTGACGATCGGCAAGGTCGCCGCACGCAAGGGCGGGGTCGTGGTCGAGTACGCCGACGACAAGGGCGGGGCGCAGAAACTCGAGTGCGACCGGCTCGTGGTGTCGATCGGCCGCGTGCCCAATACCGACGGCCTGGGCGCGGAGGCGGTGGGGCTCAGGCTCGACGCGCGCGGCTTCATCGAGGTCGACGCGCAGTGCCGGACCAACCTGCCCAACGTCTACGCCATCGGCGACGTGGTGCGCGGCCCGATGCTCGCCCACAAGGCCGAGGACGAGGGCGTGATGGCGGCCGAGCTCATCGCGGGACAGAAGCCGCACATCGACTACGCCAGCATTCCCTGGATCATCTACACCCATCCCGAGATCGCCTGGGTGGGCAAGAGCGAGCAGCAAGCCCGGGCCGAGGGCATCGCGGTGAAGACGGGGCAGTTTCCCTTCTCCGCCAACGGGCGGGCGCTGGGCATCAACGAGCCCGCGGGGTTCGCGAAGGTGGTGGCCGACGCCGCCACCGACCGGGTGCTGGGGGTGCACATCATCCACGCGCGGGCCTCCGACGTGATCCAGGAGGGCGTCACCACCATGGAATTCGCGGGCGCCGCGCGAGGACATCGCGCGCATCGTGCACGGCCATCCCACGCTCTCCGAGGTCGTGAAGGAAGCGGCGCTCAACGTGGACAAGCGTTCGCTCAACATGTAGGCGGGACATGCAGCCCGCCGAAAGCCTCGAGATCCCGAACGACGGCCGCGACGAGGAAGTCGATGCCTCGGAGTTCTCCGGCCCGCTCGAGTGGTACTGGCACTACAGCCAGCGCGCGGATTTCCAGACCGACAGCGCGCAGTTGCGCGTGCTGGAAGAGCTGCAGCGCCTCTTCGAGGAGCTCGAGGACTACCGGCAATACCGCGCCGGGAAGATCAACCGCCTGGTGACCAACCTGGGCGCCGGGCGCAAGCCGCCGCGGGGGATGTACATCTGGGGCGGGGTGGGGCGCGGCAAGTCGCTCATGATGGACGCCTTCTTCAAGGTGTCGCGCCACCGCCGCAAGCGCCGGGTGCACTTCCACGAGTTCATGCGCGAGATCCACGCCCGGATGCGCGCGCTCCCGGGCCAGGAGGATCCGCTCGACGTGATCTCGACCGAGATCGCGCGCGAGCTTCGCCTGCTCGCGTTCGACGAGTTCCACGTGGCCGACATCGCCGACGCGATGATCCTCGCGCGCCTGCTCGAGCTGCTCACCGCCAAGGGAGTGGTCCTGGTGATGACTTCCAACTACCGCCCCGACACCCTGTATCCCGACGGGCTGCAGCGCGCGCGCTTCCTGCCCGCCATCGAGATCCTCCAGCGCGAGCTCGAGGTGGTGGAGCTGGGGGGCGCCACCGACCACCGCCGGCGCCTGCTCGACGCGCTGAGCGTCTACTACGCCCCGATCGACGCGAACGCCGACGAGCACCTGGCCCGCTTCTTCGAGGCCATGACCAAGGCGAGCTACGCCGAGCATGGGACGATCGAGGTGGGCGCGCGGGCGCTCGCGTTCCGCCGCCGCGCCAAGGGCGTCATCTGGTTCGATTTCGCCGAGCTCTTCGAGAAGGCGCGCTCGCAGGTGGACTACCTCGAGGTGGCCAGCGCCTACCATACGGTGCTGGTCTCCGGCGTGAAGCGCATGACGCCCGCGCAGACCGACGTCGTGCGCCGGTTCACCTGGCTGGTGGACGTCTTCTACGACCAGCGCGTGAAGCTCGTGCTCTCGGCCGAGGCGCTGCCGGAGGAGCTGCTCGCCCCGGGCGACGAGAAGTCGGGCGCCGAGCGCATGGTGCGCCGGGAGTTCGCGCGCACCGCGAGCCGCCTGCGCGAGATGCAGTCGCGCGACTACTTCTCGCGCAAGCACGCCTCGGCGGAAAATCCGCGCGTCCTTGCCAATTAGCAGGGTGACGCCGGGCCGATTTCATGATAATGGGGCCTCAGACCCCATGGTTCCGGAGCCAGGCCAGAGATGAAGGCGATCCTGCTCTCGAAGGACGGTGCGCCGTTCCAGGCGCGCGTGGCGGACGTCGAGGACGGCGCGCTGCCCGAGGGCGACGTGACGCTGCGCATCGAGTACTCCACGATCAACTACAAGGACGCGCTCGCGATCACCGACAAGTCGCCCATCGTGCGCAAATGGCCGATGGTGGCGGGCATCGACGGCGCGGGCGTGGTGGAAGCGAGCTCGCACCCGGCCTGGAAGCCCGGCGACCGGGCGATCCTCAACGGCTGGGGCGTGGGCGAGAGCCACTGGGGATGCCTCGCGCAGAAGGCGCGCCTGCGCGGCGACTGGCTGGTAGCGCTGCCCGCATCGATGACGAGCCGCCAGGCCATGGCCATCGGCACCGCCGGCTACACCGCAATGCTGTGCGCGATGAGCCTCGATCGCCTGGGGGTGGCGAAGGCGCGCGGCGACGTGCTCGTGACCGGCGCCACGGGCGGGGTGGGCAGCGTCGCGGTGGCGATCCTCGCCCACCGCGGCTACCGCGTCGTCGCCTCCACCGGCAAGCTCGGCGAGGAGGCATACCTGAAATCGCTCGGCGCGGCCGAAGTCGTCGATCGCGCGACGCTCTCGGAGCCGGGCAAGCCGCTGCAGAAGGAGCGCTGGGCGGGCGTGGTGGACTGCGTCGGCAGCCACACCCTCGCCAACGCCTGCGCGCAGACCATGGCCGAGGGCGTGGTCACCGCGTGCGGCCTCGCGCAGGGGATGGATTTTCCCGTGACCGTCGCCCCGTTCATCCTGCGCGGGGTCACGCTCGCCGGCATCAACAGCGTGACGGCGCCGCTCGAGCGCCGGCGCGAGGCCTGGCGGGCGCTCGCGCGCGAGCTCGACGCCGCGAAGCTCGAATCGATGGTGCACGAGGTCGGCCTCGGCGAGGCCATCGCGCGCGCGCCCGACGTCATCGCCGGAAGGATCCGCGGCCGCCTGGTCGTGGACGTGAATCGCTAGGAGGGGACCATGACGACCGTCGAAGCATCCGCGACCACGTACCGGCAGTTCCATGCGCGCTCGGTGAACGATCCCGAGGGCTTCTGGGCCGAGCAGGCGAAGCTCATCGACTGGCACAAGCCTTTCACCAAGGTGCTCGACTACTCGCATCCGCCGTTTTGCTCGTGGTTCGTCGGGGGCGAGACCAACCTCTGCCACAACGCGGTGGACCGCCACCTCGCCACCCGCGCGCACCAGCTCGCGCTGGTGTGGATCTCGACCGAGGTCGACGAGAAGCGCGCCTACACGTTCACGCAGTTGCACGAGGAGGTGAACCGCTTCGCCGCGGTGCTGCGCTCGCTGGGCGTGGGCAAGGGCGACCGCGTCCTCATCTACATGCCGATGGTGCCCGAGGCGGTGTTCGCGATGCTCGCCACGGTGCGCCTGGGCGCGATCCACTCGGTCGTCTTCGGCGGCTTCGCCGCCGCCAGCCTCGCCGCGCGCATCGACGACGCGCAGCCCAAGGTGATGATCGTGAGCGACGCCGGCATGCGCATGGGCAAGATGATCCCGTTGAAGCCGCTTGCGGACGAGTCGATCCGGCTCGCCAAGTCCCCGCCCGCGCACGTACTGGTGGTCGACCGCGGGATCGACAAGTCGATGAGCCGCGTGGCGGGGCGCGACGTGGACTACGCCCGGGCGCGCGAGGAGCAGCGCGGAGCGAAGGTGCCGGTGACCTGGCTCGAGTCCAACGCGCCCTCGTACATCCTCTACACCAGCGGCACCACGGGCAACCCCAAGGGCGTGCAGCGCGACACGGGCGGCTACGCGGTGGCGCTCGCCGCCTCGATGCAGCACATCTTCTGCTCGAAGCCGGGCGAAGCGTATTTCTCCACCTCGGACATCGGCTGGGTCGTGGGCCACTCGTACATCGTGTACGGACCGCTCATCAACGGCTCCACCACGATCATGTACGAGGGCGTGCCGATCCGCCCCGATGCGGGCATCTGGTGGAAGATCGTGCAGGACTACCGCGTGACCTCGATGTTCACCTCGCCCACCGCGATCCGCGTGCTGAAGAAACAGGACGCGGCATGGATGGGCAAGTACGACACGTCGAGCCTGCGCTACCTGTTCCTCGCCGGCGAGCCGCTCGACGAGCCCACCGCGCGCTGGGTGTCGGAGTCGCTCGGCTGCGAGGTGGTCGACAACTACTGGCAGACCGAGACCGGCTGGCCGATCCTCACCGCCTGCCCAGGCGTCGAGGACACGCCGCGCAAGTTCGGCTCGCCCTCGTTCGCGGCCTACGGCTACCGGGTCAAGCTCAAGCACGAGGAGACGGGCAAGGAGGTGGGCGCCAACGAGAAGGGCGTGCTGTGCATCTTGCCGCCGCTGCCCCCCGGGGCCATGACCACCATATGGGGCGACGACGCGCGCTACGTCGCGACGTACTACAAGTCCTTCGCCGACGAGATGGTCTACACCACCTTCGACTGGGCCACGCGCGACGAGGAGGGCTACTACTTCGTGCTCGGGCGCACCGACGACGTGATCAACGTGGCCGGGCATCGCCTGGGCACGCGCGAGATCGAGGAGGCGGTGCAGGCCCACCCGAACGTCGCCGAGGTGGCGGTGGTCGGCGTGGCCGACGCGGTGAAGGGGCAGGTGCCGGTCGCCTTCGCCGTGGTGAAGGATGCCTCGCGCACGGCCACGAAGGCGCTCGCGGCGGCCGAGGAGAAGGAGATCATGGCGACGGTCGATCGCCAGCTCGGGGCGATCGCCCGCCCGGCGAAGGTCTGCTTCGTGACGGTGCTGCCCAAGACGCGCTCCGGCAAGCTGCTGCGCCGCTCGATCCAGGCGATCTGCGAGGGTCGCGACCCGGGCGACCTCACCACCATCGAGGACCCGGGCGCGCTCGAGCAGATCCGGGGGGCGGTGGCCCCGGGGAAGACCACCGCCTGAGCCGCGCGCGCTATTTGCTGCAAGCGCCTACGTAGCGGCCCTCCATGTGCTGCTTCACGTTCATCGGCCGGCCGCCCTGGTTCATGGCCATCTTCATGTCCATCTTGTAGCCGTCGCCGGTGAACGTGATGTGGTTGTCGGCCCTCATTTGAACGCGGCCGCTGCAGACCATGGTGTAGTCGGCACTGTTGCCCGACATGCGGAAGTTCTCGATCTGGCAGTCCTTCGGCGCCCCTTTGGCATCGTCACGGCTCATGCGTCCCCGGTTGATGTCCTCTTCCGTCACGCAATGCTGGAACGTGTGGGTCTGGTGGCCCATGCCCGGGGGCAGGCCGGGAATCTGCCCCATGTCCATGTCTATCTTGTACTCGTACATTCCGGCCTTGATCTTGCCGCGGAAGGCTTCGAAGGGATTGTCGGCGGCGGCCGCGGCCACGGAGAACGACGCGGCGCAGGCCAGGGCGAGCAGGGGAACGATTCTCATCGCGGGGCACCTTGCGCTGTTGAAAAGGCGAGAATAACCGATCCCCGCGCGATCCGGACCGCCGGGCCATCTAGAATAGCGGCATGGATACGACCACCATCCCCGCCGAGAAGGCGGGCCTGCGCCGCGAGCTGATCGCCCGGCGCGACGGCCTTCCCGCGGCGGAGCGCGCGCGCATCGCCGCGTCCCTCGTCGAGCGCCTCGTGGGCCTTCCCCAGTACGCTGCGGCGCGCTCGGTGCTCGCCACCATGGCGATCGGCAGCGAGTGGAACACGCGCCCGTTCCTCGAGCGCGCGCGTGCCGACGGCAAGACCGTCGTGCTCCCGCGCGTGACCGCGGTGCCGCGCCGGCTCGCGCTGCACGCCGTGCACGACCTGGACCACGACCTCGTGCCGGGCGTGTGGGACATCCCCGAGCCCGATCCCGCGCGCTGCCCCGTGCTCTCGATGGCGGACGTCGACTTCGCGCTGGTGCCGGCGCTCGCCGTCGACCTGGGCGGGTTCCGGCTGGGCTACGGCGCGGGATACTTCGACCGCCTGCTGCACGCGCGCTCGCCGCGCTCCTTCTGCGTGACCGCGCTTCCCGCGGCATTCGTGGTCGAGCGCCTGCCGCGCGAAGCGCACGACATCGCCGTGGACCTGGTGCTCGACGAGCGCCGCGCGCCGGTCGCCGTGCGCCGCGCACCGGCGTGAGCGCGCGCCTCATCGACGGCAAGGCGATCGCCCAGGGGTTCCGGGCGGAGCTGAGGATCCGCGTGGCCCGGTTGCGCGAGGCGGGCGTCGTGGCGGGAATCGCGGTCGTGATCGTCGGCGACGACCCGGCGAGCCACGTGTACGTGCGCAACAAGACGCTCGCCTGCCAGGAAATCGGCATGCACTCCGAGGTGCACGCGCTCTCGGCGCAAACCCCGCAAGCCCAGCTCGTTGCCTTCGTGCGCCGGCTCAACGACGACCCGGGCATCCACGGCATCCTGGTGCAGATGCCGCTGCCGCGCGGCCTCGACAGCCGCGGCGTGATCGAGGCCATCGCGCCCGAAAAGGACGTGGACGGGTTCCACTACCAGAACGTGGGCGCGCTGGTGGTGGGCGAGCCCGCGTTCTACCCATGCACGCCGTGGGGCGTGATGAAGATGCTCGAGCACGAGGGCGTGGAGCTCGCCGGCGCCCATGCGGTGGTGGTGGGGCGCTCCACGATCGTGGGCAAGCCCATGGCGCTGATGCTGCTGAACGCGAGCGCCACCGTGACGGTGTGCCACTCGCGCACCCGCGACCTCGCGCAGATCACGCGCCAGGGCGACGTGCTCGTGGCGGCGGCGGGCAAGCCGGGGATCATTCGCGGCGACATGGTGAAGCCCGGAGCGGTCGTGATCGACGTGGGCATCAACCGCCTTCCCGGCGGCAAGCTCGCCGGCGACGTGGACTTCGCATCGGTCGCTCAGGTGGCTTCGCGCATCACCCCCGTGCCCGGGGGCGTCGGGCCCATGACCATCGCGATGCTGCTCGCCAACGCGGTGCGCTCTGCCGAGCGCGTGGCGGGACTCGCTGCCGCCGGCGAAACGCGCATCGCCTGAGGAGGGGGAAGCCGCCATGACGAGCGTCTACGAGCACGGGCTGGACCGCAACGCAGCCAACTACGCCGCGCTGACACCTGTGTCCTTCCTTGCCAAGGCCGCCTACGTCTATCCCGAACGCACGGCCGTGATCCACGGCGCGGTGCGCCGCACCTGGGGCGAGACCTACGCGCGCTGCCGCCGGCTCGCCTCGGCGCTCGAGCGCCGCGGCATCGGGCGCGGCGACACGGTGGCGGCGATGCTGCCCAACGTGCCGGCCATGCTCGAGCTGCATTTCGGCCCCGCCATGCTGGGCGCGGTGGTGAACACGCTCAACACGCGCCTGGACGCCGAGGCGATCGCCTTCATGCTCGACCACGGCCGGGCGAGGGTGCTGTTCACCGACCGCGAGTTCTTCGCGACGGTGGCCCGGGCACTGGAGCTCGTGAAATCGCGCCCGCTCGTGATCGACGTGGACGACGCGCTTTTCGGCGGCGGGCAGGCGGTGGGCGAGGTGGAGTACGAGGCGTTCCTCGCGGAGGGCGACCCGGCCTACGAGTGGTCGCCGCCGCCCGACGAGTGGGACGCGATAGCGCTCAACTACACCTCCGGCACGACGGGCAATCCCAAGGGCGTCGTGTACCACTACCGCGGCGCGTACCTGAACGCCATCAACAACATCCTCGACTGGTCGATGCCCAAGCACGCGGTCTACCTGTGGACGCTGCCGATGTTCCACTGCAACGGCTGGTGCTTCAACTGGACCATGGCCGCGGCCGCGGGCACCAGCGTGTGCCTGCGCCGGGTCGAGGCGAAGGCGATCCTCGATCTCATCCGCGAGCACAAGGTCACCCACTACTGCGGGGCGCCGATCGTGCACTCGATGCTGCTCAACGCGCCCGCCGAGTGGAGGCGGGGGATCGACCACGAGGTGCATTGCCTGGTGGCCGCGGCCCCGCCGCCGGCGGCCGTGATCGAGGGCATGGGGCGCATGGGGTTCGACATCACACACGTGTACGGCCTCACCGAGACCTACGGTCCCGCCGCGGTGTGCGCGAAGCACCCGGAGTGGAGAGAGCTCGCGCTCGAGGAGCAGGTGCGCCGCAACGGGCGCCAGGGCGTCGCGTACCTGCTCCAGGAAGGCATGGCGGTGATGGATCCCGAGACGATGCGCCCGGTGCCCGCCGACGGCGAGACCATGGGCGAGATCATGTTCCGCGGCAACATCACCATGAAGGGCTATCTCGGCAATCCGCGCGCCACCGAGGAGGCCTTCCGCGGCGGCTGGTTCCATTCCGGCGACCTCGCGGTCATGCAGCCGGACGGCTACGTGAAGATCAAGGACCGCTCGAAGGACGTCATCATCTCCGGCGGGGAGAACATCTCCTCGCAGGAAATCGAGGACGTGCTCCATGGCCATCCGTCGGTGATGCTCGCCGCGGTCGTGGCGCAGCCAGACCCGAAATGGGGCGAGACGCCATGCGCGTTCGTGGAGCTCAAGGAAGGCGCCTCGGCGACGGCCGAGGAGATCATCGAGTACTGCCGCGCGCGCATGGCCCGCTTCAAGGCGCCGAAGTCCGTGGTCTTCGGCCCCCTGCCGAGGACCTCCACCGGCAAGATCCAGAAGTTCCTGCTGCGGGAGCGCGCGAAGAGCGCGGCCGCGATCGAATGAATGCCATGCGCGAGGCCTCGCTGCTGTGCCTGGACCCGCACGGGTTCCACCGGATGCGCTACACGGAGTGGGGGGACGCGCACAATCCGCGCGTGCTTCTGTGCGTGCACGGCCTCACGCGCAACTCCCGCGACTTCGACCACATCGCCGAACGCCTCGCAGACGCCTATCGCGTGGTCTGCCCCGACGTGGTCGGGCGCGGTCGCAGCGACTGGCTGCGCGACCCGGTGGACTACACGTACTCGGTCTACTGCCAGGACATGGCCGCCCTCATCGCGAGCCTGCACGCCGACTCGGTCGATTGGCTGGGCACCTCGATGGGCGGCATCATCGGCATGATCCTCGCGAGCGTCCCGGGCTCGCCGGTGCGCCGCCTGGTGCTGAACGACGTCGGCTGCCTCATTCCCAAGGCGGCGCTCGAGCGCATCGGGCGCTACGTCGGCACGGAGCCGACCTACGATTCGCTCGAAGCCTACGAGGCGGCGATGCGCGCGGTGAGCCCGTTCGGCGAGCTGTCTGCCGCGCAGTGGCGCCACCTCGCGATCAGCGCCGCGCGCCAGGGCGAGGACGGGCGCTGGCGCCCCCGTTACGATCCCGGGATCGCGGTGAATTTTCGCGCCGCGGCGCTAGTCGACATCGACCTGCGCGCCTACTGGAACGCGCTGCACGGCCCGGTGCTGGTGATCCGCGGCGAGGACTCCGACCTGCTGCTGCCGCAAACCCTCGCCGAGATGCGGCAACGCCCCCACACCGAGGCCTACGTCGTGCCACGCACCGGGCACGCGCCGATGCTGATGGACGATGCCCAGGCCGGCGCCGTCCGGCATTTCCTGCTCGCCTGATCCCATGGCCCGGGCCTGCGGCGATTACGACGCCGTGGTCGTCGGGGCCGGCCACAACGGCCTGGTATGCGCGGCCTACCTCGCCGCAGCCGGGGCGCGCGTGTGCGTCCTGGAGCGCCGCGCGGTCGTGGGCGGGGCCGCGGTGACGGAGGAATTCCACCCGGGATTCCGCAATTCCACGGCGAGCTACACCGTGAGCCTGCTGCACCCGAAGGTGATCCGGGACCTGCGCCTGGCCGAGCACGGATTGCGCATCGTCGAGCGCCCGTTCGCCAACTTCCTTCCGCTTCCGGACGAGGGCTACCTCCAGGTCGGCGGCGGCCTCGAAGCCACCCAGCGCGAGGTGGCGCGCTACTCGAAGGCCGACGCGCGGCGCCTGCCCGAGTACTACGCGCGCCTCGAGGTCGCCGCCGGGGCGCTGCGCGGCCTGCTGCTCGAGACCCCGCCCAACGCGGGCGGCGGTCTGCCGGAGCTTTTCCGCGCGTGGCGGGCGGGCCGGCGACTCGCGCGGCTGCCGCTCGCCGCGCAACGCGACGTGCTCGACCTCTTCACCCTTTCGGCGGCCGAGTGGCTCGAGCGCTGGTTCGAGTCCGGGCCGCTCAAGGCGTGCTTCGGGTTCGACAGCGTGGTGGGCCACTTCGCGAGCCCCTGGTCGCCCGGCAGCGCCTACGTGCTGCTGCACCATGTGTTCGGCGAGGTGAACGGCAAGCGGGGCGCATGGGGACACGCGATCGGGGGCATGGGCGCGATCACGCAGGCGATGCGCCGGGAGGCCGAGGCGCGCGGCGTCGAGATCCGCACCGGCGCCGGTGTGGCGCGCATCCTCGAGCGCCGCGGGCGCGCGGCCGGCGTGGCGCTCGACGACGGCACCGAGATCGCCGCGCGCTGCGTGGTATCCAATGCCCATCCGCAGAGCCTGCTGCAACTGCTCGCCGACGCGAGCGGCCCGTGGCGCGAGCCCTTCGCCGCGTACCGCTCGGAATCGGCGACCTTGCGCATGAACGTGGCGCTCGCGGAGCTGCCCGATTTCACCTGCCTGCCGGGCCGGCAGGTCCAGCCGCACCACCGCTCCGGCATCATCCTCGCCCCGTCGCTCGAATACATGGACCGCGCCTACGCGACGGCGCGGGAGACCGGCTGGTCGGGCGAGCCCATCGTCGAGATCCTCATCCCCAGCACCGTGGACGATTCCCTCGCCCCGCCGGGCAAGCACGTGGCGAGCCTGTTCTGCCAGCACTTCCGCTATGCGCTTCCGGACGGCCGGCACTGGGACCAGGAGCGCGAGCGCGCCGCCGACGCGATCATCGAGCACGTGACCCGGTTCGCGCCCAACTTCAAGTCCGCGGTGCTCGGCCGGCGCGTGCTTTCTCCGCTCGACCTCGAGCGCGAGTTCGGCCTGGTGGGCGGCGACATCTTCCACGGCAAGCTCACACTGAACCAGCTCTTCAGCGCGCGCCCGGTGCTCGGGCACGGCAACTACCGCATGCCGCTGGCGGGCCTGTACCTGTGCGGGGCGGGCGCCCATCCGGGCGGCGGCGTGACGGGCGTGCCGGGCCACAACGCGGCCCGGGAGGTCATCCGCGACCGGGCCTGGCGACGGCGCGCGTAGGGAATATTCGGCACTTCGTGCGCGGAACATGCGCTCGGCGCGAAAGATCCTCCCTGCTACCGTAGCCGGATGCTACGGCTCCCACCTCGGCGCGCGCTTGGCGAAGAAGGCGTCCACGCCCTCGCGTGCCGTGTCGGTGTCCATGTTGGCCGAAATGGTGCACGAGGCGTCCTCGTAGGCTGCCGCGAGCCCCTCCTCGAGCTGGCGGTAGAAGAGCGCCTTGCCGAGCGCGAGGGAATCCCTCGGCTTGGCCGTGAGCGCGGCGGCGAGCGCGCGCACGGCCTCGCCCAGCTGCGCCGCCGGCACGACCCGGTTCACGAGTCCCCAGTCCAGCGCCTGGCGCGCGTCGATGAATTCCCCGGTGAAGAGCATCTCGGCGGCGCGCTTGCGCCCGATGTTGCGCGAGATGGCCACCGCCGGCGTGGAGCAGAAGAGCCCGAGGTTGATTCCGGAGGCCGCAAAGCGGGCGTCTTCCGCGGCCACGGCGAGGTCGCATTGCGCGACGAGCTGGCAGCCCGCCGCCGTGGCGATCCCGTTCACCACGGCGATGACGGGTTGCGGGAGGGCCGTGAGCTTCTGCATCATCGCGCTGCACGAGCGGAACAGCGCCTCGACCTCACCCTGGGAGCCGAGCGCGCGCATCTCCTTCAAGTCGTGGCCGGAACAGAACGCCGGGCCCGCGCCGGTGATCGTCACCACGCGCACCGCGGCGTCGTCCGCGAGCGCGTCGAGCGCTTCGTGCAAGGCCTGCAGCAGCGCGGCCGACAAGGCGTTGTACTGGCGCGGGCGATTGAGCGTGAGCAGCGCGACGCCGTCCTGCACGCGGGTCGCGAGCACCGGTTCGGCGCGGTCGGGCGCGGGATCCCGGGTGCGATCGTTCATGGGGCGCCTTTGCACGGTGGGGTCCGCCGATTATCGCACCCGTCGCCTTCGTTGCCTTGGGGAAACAACAGGAATAACATCGGCCGGAGCCGCCTTGGCGCGAATCCTGAGCCCTGGGAAAGGGCGGCTTCTCGACTCAATAACAAGGAAAATCCGCCATGAAGGAGCGCGCACGGCTCTGTGCAGTGGCACTGGTCGCCCTTGCCTCGGCGTTGGCTCCCGCCGTCGCCTGCGCCCAGGAGCCGGCCCCCATCGGGCAGGCCCGGGCGCTGCTCGCGGCCGGCAATGCCAAGCAGGCCTACGAGGAACTTTCCGCCGCCCAGGACCGCCTGTCCGGCCAGCCCGAATTCGACTACCTGCTCGGCGTGGCGGCGCTGGACAGCGGGCACATCGACGAGGCGATCATCGCCTTCGAGCGCGTGCTCGCGCTGATGCCCAACCATGCCGGCGCCCAGATGGACCTCGCGCGGGCGTATTACGCCGCGGGTTCGTTCGACCTCGCCGAGGCCGCCTTCAAGAAGCTGCGCGATGCGAACCCGCCGCCCGCCGCCCAGCAGGCCATCGGCCGCTACCTCGACGCGATCGCGGCGCGCAAGCACGAGACGCAGGCGGGCTGGTCGGGCTTCGGCGAGATGGGGCTCGGCTACGACTCCAACATCACCGGCGTGCCCGTGAACTTCGGGGCGGCCGCGCAGCAATCGTTCAACCTGGTCGGCATCGAGCCCACTGGCAATGCGATCAAGCGCTCGGCCGCCTACGTGCAGGGCGGCGCCGGGGCGGACTACTTCCAGCCCCTCACGCGCGGCTGGAGCCTGTACGGGGGCGGCGAGGCGCGCGGACGCGGCTACAACAACGAATCGGACTTCGACTCGTATTCGGGCGACCTGCACGGCGGCGGCGCGTTGAACGAAGGCCCGAACCAGTGGCGCATCGGCGCCGACTACAACGCGTACTGGCAGCAGGGCGATGCGCCCGGCAACCCGCAGCCCACCAACGACCGGCGCATGGGCGCGCTCACCGTCGACTGGCGCCACGCGCTCGACACCAAGACCCAGGTGGGATTGGGCGTGCAGCTGAACGACGTGCGCTTCCCCGCGAATTCGGTCGAGGACTTCGACCAGGTCTACCTGTCGGCCTCGTGGCTGCACAGCTTCGAGCGCCCCGGCGTCCCGCTACTCTACGTCGCGGCGTTCGTCACCGACGATCACGCGCGCAACAGCTTTACCGGGGCGATCCCGGGCACCACGACGTCCAAGAGCAAGAACCTCGCGGGCGTGCGCGCCGTCCTGCAGTATTCCCTGTCCGCCAAGGTGCAGGCCTACGGCGCGCTGGGAGTGCTGCAGCGCCGTGACAAGGATTCCTTCGCGCGCTCGACCACGGTGGAGAAGGGGCGCGATACGTATTCCGATGCGACGCTGGGCCTGTCCTGGCGGTTTCGGGAGAAGTGCGCGCTGCGCCTGCAATACGGATATTCACGCAACGACTCGAACATCGACATCTACGACTTCGAGCGCCACGAAGTCTCGTCCACGATCCGCTGCGACATGAGCTAGCGACCGGAGAACCGCCATGAATCGAATCCGCTTCCGCCGACTGCTGCGCCTGCTCGCCGCGACCTTCGTCGCGCTGGTGCCGCTTGCCGCCGCCGCCGCCGCCGGGCAGTTCACGTTCGTGGTGGGCGAGGTAAGCCTCGTGAAGGTGAACGGCCAGCGCGTGGCGCCCACCCGGGGCACGCCGGTGGATTCGGGCGATCGCATCGTGACGGGCACCAACGGCATGGCGCAGCTCACCATGGTCGACCAGGCGCGCCTGTCGCTGCGGCCCAATACCCAGTTCTCCATCGAGCGCTACCCGGAGCGCAAGGAATCGACCGAAGGCGTCGTGCTGAGCCTGCTGCGCGGGACGCTGCGCGCCTTCACCGGCCTCATCGCCGCTTCCAACCGCGACCGCTTCGTGATGAAGACGCGCGTGGCCACCGTGGGCATCCGCGGCTCCGGCAACATCCTGTATGCGTGCGAGGGCAAGGACTGCGACGCGAGCGTGGCGGGCGACGCCACCGGCGACACGCCGATCACCGTGAACTACACGATCGAGGGCAGCCACGCCGTCACCAACATCCTTTCCGATCAGTCCGCCGAGCAGACGCTCATCACCGGCCCGGGGCAGTCGGTCCTCGTGGCCGGCAGCGCGGCGCCGCGCTTCATCCCGACGCCGCAGTTCATCAGCGATGTCGCCACCAACATGGTCAACGCGAAGCCGGAGGCGAGCGCGGCTTCGACGGCGACGGGCGATGTGCGCAGCTTCTCGCCGGACGACGCCCAGGCCCTCACGAGCGGCCAGACGAACTCCTCACCGGTGCTGGGCAACAACGGCCTCGGGTTCGTCACCATCGACGCTTCGCAGAACCTCGCCCTGGACCCGGTGCACCTCCAGGACGTGACGCTGGTGCTGAACGCCTCGCCGATTCCCGGCCAGGCGACGCAAGCGGACGTCACGACCGAGAACGGCCTGCTGCGCGGCTACACGTCGTACGGCCCGCCGCAATCGGCCCTGAGTCCCGCCATCACGGGCGGAACGGCGCTCGACGTCACCACCATACCGCTGGGCTTCGGCGCCATCAGCCTTGGGCGCTGGGACGGCGCCGCGCTGGGCTTCTTCGGCCCGAGCTCCGCCGCCGCGGTGCCGGGCAGCGTGCACTGGATCACGGGCCCGTCGGGATACCCGATGTACCTCGCCGACGTGCTCACCGGCACGGCCACCTACGCGCTCGCGGGCGCGACCAGGCCCACGAACCAGAACGGCACCACCGGCAGTCTCGACTCCGCGACGCTCAACGTGAACTTCACCAACCGTACCGTGGGCCTGGGGCTTTCCGTGTCCGTGCCCGGAAACG
Source organism: uncultured beta proteobacterium (assembly GCA_963792865.1). Taxonomy (GTDB): domain Bacteria; phylum Pseudomonadota; class Gammaproteobacteria; order Burkholderiales; family Usitatibacteraceae; genus Usitatibacter. The sequence continues at coordinate 296,082 of CAWBYB010000009.1, read as the reverse complement.
CGGGCGGTTCATGGCAAATGACCGCGAACGACGTTCCCTTGGCGCTCAACCGCTTCTTCGGCTCGACCGCCGACCGCCTGGTGATCGTCAGCGGCACCGGCCAGAATTCCTCCTCGAACGCAAACCTCACGGGAAGCTTCGAGGGCAGCTTCGTGGGCACGAGCCTGTCGGGCGCGATCCTGGGCTATGGCATTGCCGACGAGACCTCGGCCAATGCGGCCAACTGGAGCTTCGTGAGCGGCGTGGCCGGCTTCACTGGACCGGCACAGGACGGGCTCGCGCCATATCGCGAGGGGCGCGTGTCCGATCCGGCCGGCTTCCTCAGCGACTTCGTCGAGAGCTATGCCACCACGGACCGGCCGGACGAGGTCTTGGGGGACGCGCTCGGCCACGTGACCGGATTCACCGCGCCGTACCCGCAAATGGGCTCCCACGCCACCTATTCGATCGGAACGGCGCAGGTGGTGGAGTCGGGCCTCGATCCGGTGACGGGCCTCGTCTGGGGCCGCTGGAGCGGCGGCAACGCGCAGGTCGCTGGCGGCGGGCAGTCGGCCACGATCTTCCTGTCCAACGCGAGCCTGCACTACGTCTTCGCCGCCTCGCAGAGCGGTCCGGTGAGCCTGCCGCTCACCGGCAGCGCCGCCTACGACGTGATCGGCAGCACCAGCCCGACGGACGCGGCGGGCCACGTCGGCACGCTCGCCTCCGCGACGCTCGACGCGAACTTCACCACCCGCAGCGTGGATACCTCGGTGAACATCGCGATCAACGGCCAGTCCTGGTCCGGCACCGCGAACAACGTGCCGATCTATCGCGACCAGTATTTCTCCGCATACTCGGGCTCGCCGATCCCCGGGGCGGTCAACCCCGCGCCGCTCACGATCGGCTGCTCGCCCTCGTGCGGCGTGGGTGCCAGCGGCAGCTTCGACGGCTTCTTCACCGGCCGCACCGGGGAGGGGGCGGGGCTGCTGTACAACCTCGGCGGCAACCAGGGCGCAGTCGCCTTCGGGCGCCGCGGCGGGGGCTGAACGCAGCGGCGCCCGATTCGGGCGCGGACTGTCTGGCCCGCCGGACACTTCCGACGTAAATCCCGATTTTTTCGGGACAATTCGCCGGCGGGCGCCTTGCCCGCCCGGGCGCCGCTGCGGTAGCATGCGCGGACCATCCACGGCGCGCATACCTCGCGGCAAGACGAGGCGGGCGCGCCCTCCCAGGCCTCGATGACCGGCGACACCATCCTCGAAACCCGCGGACTCACCAAGGAGTTCAAGGGTTTCGTTGCAGTCGACAATGTGAACCTCATGGTTCGCCGCGGGGCCATCCACGCGCTGATCGGACCCAACGGCGCCGGCAAGACCACGACGTTCAACCTGCTCACCAAGTTCCTCGTCCCGACCTCGGGCACGATCCTGTACAACGGCCACGACATCACCCGTGAAATGCCCGCGGATATCGCGCGCAGGGGGGTGATCCGGTCCTTCCAGATCTCCGCGGTCTTCCCCAATCTCACCGTGCTCGAGAATGTGCGCATCGCCTTGCAGCGCACGCTCGGCACCAGTTTTCACTTCTGGAAGCGCGAGCGGACGCTCGAGGTGCTCAACGGGCGCGCGATGGCGTTGCTCGAGCGCGTGGGGCTGGCGAAATTCGCGCGCATCCATGCCGGGGAGCTCGCCTACGGCCGCAAGCGCACGCTCGAGATCGCCACCACCCTCGCGATGGACCCGGAGCTGATGCTGCTCGACGAGCCCACCGCGGGCATGGGCCACGAAGACGTGGATCGCGTGAAGGAACTCATCCAGGAAGTCGCCGTCGGCCGCACCGTGCTCATGGTGGAGCACAACATGAGCGTGGTCTCCGACATCTGCCACACCATCACGGTGCTGCAACGTGGCGCGGTGCTCGCCGAGGGCCCCTATTCGGAAGTGTCGGCCGATCCCAGGGTGATCGAGGCGTACATGGGGTCGACCGAGGCCGCCGGGCAGGCCCATGGCTGACGAGGTCCTGCGCGTCTCGGGCCTGCACGCGTGGTACGGCGAATCCCACGTGCTGCACGGGGTGGACTTCAGCGTGCGCCGCGGCGAGGTGGTGACGCTGCTCGGGCGCAACGGCGCCGGGAGGACCTCGACGCTCAAGTCCATCCTGGGGCTGGTGGGGCGGCGCACGGGATCCATCGTCGTGAACGGCGTCGAGACCGTGGGCTGGCCCACCTATCGCATCGCGCACCTGGGGATCGGCTATTGTCCCGAGGAGCGCGGGATATTCTCGAGCCTCTCGGTGGAGGAGAATCTGACGCTGCCCCCGCAGATCGGCGAGGGCGGCATGAGCGTCGCCGAGATCTACGAGATGTTTCCCAACCTGCGCGAGCGGCGCGCGACCGCGCAGGGCACGAAGCTCTCCGGTGGCGAGCAGCAGATGCTCGCCATGGCGCGGATCCTGCGCACCGGCGCGAACCTGCTGCTGCTCGACGAGATCACCGAGGGCCTCGCCCCGGTCATCGTGCAGTCGCTGGGGCGCGTGATCGTGAAGCTCAAGGAGCGCGGCTTCACGATCGTGCTGGTGGAGCAGAATTTCCGGTTCGCGGCGCCGCTGGCGGACCGGCACTACGTGATGGAGCATGGACGGATCGCGGAGACTTTCGCCGCGGCGCAACTCGACTCGAAGACGCAAATGCTGCACGAGTACCTGGGTGTGTGATCGAAACGGCAGTTCAAAAGGAGCTATTGCAATGACAATCAAGCGAAATATCCTCGCCGCGGCCGCGGCGCTGGCGCTCACGGGCGGAGTCGCCCAGGCGCAGATTTCCGGCAACGTCGTGAAGATCGGCGTGCTGAACGACATGTCGGGCCTGTATGCCGACCTGGGCGGTATGGGTTCGGTCACCGCCGCGAAGATGGCCATCGAGGACTTCGGCGCGAAGAAGAAGGGCCTCAACGTCGAGGTGGTCTACGCGGACCACCTGAACAAGCCCGACGTCGGCTCGCAGATCGCGCGCAAGTGGTACGACGAGGAGGGCGTGGACGTGATCGTGGACGTGCCCAACTCGGGCGTGGCGCTGGCGATCAACGAGATCACGCGCGAGAAGAAGAAGGCGTTCATCGATTCCGGCGCCGCGACCTCGGACCTGACCGGGCCGAAATGCTCGCCCAACACGGTGCACTGGACCTACGACACCTGGATGCTCGCCAACGGCACCGGGAAGGCCATCGTCAAGACGGGCGGCGACACCTGGTTCTTCCTTACCTCCGACTACGCATTCGGGCACGCGCTCGAGCGCGACACCGAGGCAGTCGTGCTCAAGAACGGTGGCAAGGTGGTCGGCAAAGTGCGCCATCCGCTCAACACGCAGGACTTCTCCTCGTTCCTGCTGCAGGCGCAGGCTTCGAAGGCCAAGATCATCGGCCTGGCGAACGCCGGCGGCGACACCATCAACTCGATCAAGCAGGCGGCCGAGTTCGGCATCGTGAAGGGCGGCCAAAACCTCGCCGGGTTGCTGGTGTTCCTCACCGACGTGCACGGGCTGGGGCTCGAGAAGGCCCAGGGCCTCATCCTCACCAACACGTTCTACTGGGACCTGAACGACAAGACCCGGGCGTGGAGCAAGCGCTTCGCGGCGCTGAACAGCGGCAAGTATCCGACGATGGTGCAGGCTGGCGTGTATTCCGGCGTGCTGCACTACCTGAAGGCCGTGGAGGCGATCAAGAGCGACGACGGCACCAAGGTGGTCGCGGAGATGAAGAAGCTGCCCACGGACGATCCGCTCTTCGGCAAGGGATACGTCCGCGAGGATGGCCGCACCATCCACCCCGCCTACCTGGTCCAGGTGAAATCTCCCGCGGAATCGCACGGGCCGTACGACTACTACAAGATCCGCGCGACGATCCCCGCCGACGAGGCGTTCCGCCCGCTGAGCGAGGGTCATTGCCCACTGGTCAAATGAGGAGGATGAGATAGCCGCGGGGACGGGGATGGAGCGGACACCTCGGGTGCCGCTCCTCCCCTCCGGGCGGCTGCTCTGTCCTGCGGACACGTCTGCATGAGCACACAGGCTCTCTTCGGGCAACTGCTGATCGGGCTGATCAACGGCTCGTTCTATGCGCTGCTGTCACTGGGGCTCGCGGTGATCTTCGGGCTGCTCAACATCATCAACTTCACCCACGGCGCGCTGTACATGCTGGGCGCGTTCGTGGCCTATTTCCTGCTGAACAAGGCCGGCCTGGGCTACTGGTGGGCCCTGATCATCACGCCCATCGCGGTCGGCGCCCTCGGCGTCGCTATCGAGCGGCTCATGCTCAAGCGGCTCTACAAGCTCGACCACCTGTACGGCCTGCTGCTCACCTTCGGGCTCGCGCTGGTGATCGAGGGCGTTTTCCGCAACGAGTTCGGATCGGCGGGGCTGCCTTACTCGATGCCCGAGGCCCTCACCGGCGTGTGGAACCTGGGCTTCATGTTCCTGCCCATCTATCGCGGCTGGGTCATCGCCGCCTCGATCGGCATCTGCCTCGGCACCTGGTTCCTGATCGAGCGCACCAAGCTCGGCGCCTACCTGCGCGCGGCCACCGAGAACGCGTCCCTCGTGCAGGCCTTCGGCATCAACGTGCCGCGCATGGTCACGCTCACCTACGGCCTCGGCGTGGCGCTCGCGGCGCTCGCGGGAGTCTTCGCCGCGCCCATCTACCAGGTGGCCCCGCAGATGGGCTCCTCGCTCATCATCGTGGTGTTCGCGGTGGTGGTGATCGGGGGCATGGGCTCCATCATGGGCTCGGTGCTGACGGGCTTCGGCCTCGGGGTCATCGAGGGGCTCACCAAGTACTTCTATCCCGAGGCGTCGAACACCGTGATCTTCGTGGTGATGGCGATCGTCCTGATAATTCGGCCCCAGGGCCTGTTCGGGCAGCGCTAGCTTGGACGAACCGACCCCTTCCGCGCCGGCCGCCCACGACGAGGCCTCGGAGGCCCGCTACCAGCGCATCGGATCGATCGCGCTTTTCGCGCTGCTGCTGGTCGCTCCCGCCGTGGTCTACCCCGTCTTCCTGATGAAGGCGCTGTGCTTCGCGCTCTTCGCGTGTGCCTTCAACCTGCTCATCGGCTTCGGTGGGCTGCTCTCGTTCGGCCACGCGATGTTCCTCGGCATGGCGGGATACGTCTCGGCCTACGCCGCCAAGCACTGGGGCCTGTCGCCCGAGCTCGCGATCCTCGCCGGCACTGCCGCGGCCACGCTGCTCGGCGCGGTGACGGGGCTGCTCGCCATCCGCCGGCAGGGGATCTACTTCGCGATGATCACCCTCGCGCTCGCGCAGATGGTGTACTTCTTCTGCCTCCAGGTCCCGTTCACGGGAGGCGAGGACGGCATCCAGGCGGTGCCACGCGGCAAGCTGCTCGGCCTGCTGCCCCTTACGCAATTGCCGATGTACTACACCGTGCTCGCGATCTTCGGCGCCGGATTCTTCCTGATCCACCGCATCATCCATTCGCCGTTCGGCCAGGTGCTCAAGGCGATCCGTGAGAACGAGCCGCGCGCCATCTCGCTGGGCTACCGCACGGAGCGCTACAAGCTCGCGGCATTCGTGCTTTCGGCGGGGCTCGCGGGCCTTGCGGGAGCCACCAAGGCGATCGTCTTCCAGCTCGCCTCGCTCACCGACGTGCACTGGACCATGTCGGGCGAGGTGGTGCTGATGACGCTGCTGGGCGGGTTGGGAACGGTGTTCGGCCCGGTGGCCGGAGCCTTCGTCATCGCCTCGATGGAGAACTACCTGTCCGAGCTCGGCGCCTGGATCACGATCGTGCAGGGCGGCGTCTTCGTCGTGTGCGTGCTCGCCTTCCGCCGCGGCATCGTGGGCGAGCTCGAGGCCTGGCTGCGCAAGCGGCGCAAGTCGTAGCCGCCGCCGTCCCCGCGCCGCCCGGGAGACTCGGGCCATAATGGCGGGGTGAGTTCCCCCGGACATCCCTTCCGCACCGGCCTCGATCGCAACGCGGCCAACTTCGTGCCGCTCACGCCGGTCTCGTTCCTCGCGCGGGCCGCGGAAGTCTATCCGGACAAGACTGCCGTGATCCACGGCGAGCTCGAGTACAGCTACCGGGAGCTCGGAGAGCGCGTGCGCCGCCTCGCCTCGGTGTTGTCGGCGCGCGGCGTCGGGCGCGGCGACACCGTGGCGATCATGGCGCCGAACGTGCCCGCGCTGCTCGAGGCCCACTACGCGGTGCCGGGGCTGGGCGCGGTGTTGAACGCGCTCAACTACCGGCTCGACGCCGCCACCATCGCCTTCTGCCTCGCGCACGGCGAGGCGAAGGTGCTGATCACGGATCGCGATTTCTCGCCGGTCGTGAAGGCCGCGCTCGCGCGCCTCGGTCGCGAGATCTTCGTGGTGGACATCGACGATGCGCTCGCCAGCGGCGAGCGGCTGGGCGCCACGGGCTACGAGGCGTGGATCGCGGGCGGGGACCCGGCCTTCGCCCTGCCCGGGCCGGAGGACGAATGGGATTCGCTCGCCCTGCTCTACACCTCCGGCACCACGGGCGACCCGAAGGGCGTGGTGTACCACCACCGCGGCGCCTACCTCAACGCGCTGGGCAACGCGCTTGCCTTCGGGCTCACGCCGCGCTCGGTGTACCTGTGGACGCTGCCGATGTTCCATTGCAGCGGGTGGACGTACACCTGGGCGGTGACCGCGGCGGGCGGCACCCACGTGTGCCTGCGCAAGGTCGATCCCGCGCTGATCTTCCCGGCGATCGAGCGCCACCGCGTGACCCACCTGTGCGGGGCTCCCATCGTGCTCAACATGCTGGTGCACGCGCCGGCCAACGTGCAGCGGCGATTCGGCCATCCGGTCGAAGTGGCGACCGGCGGGGCCGCGCCGCCCTCGGCGGTCATCGAGGCGATGGAAGCGATGGGTTTTCGCGTGACGCATCTCTACGGCCTCACGGAGAGCTACGGGCCGGCAACGCTGTGCGCGTGGCAGGACGAGTGGGACGCGCTCGAGCTCACGGCGCGCTCGCGCCTCATGGCGCGCCAGGGCGTGCGCTATCCCACGCTCGAGGGCATGCAGGTAGCCGACCCGCAGACCCACGTTCCCGTGCCGCGCGACGGCGCCACCCTGGGCGAGGTGATGCTGCGCGGGAATACGATCATGAAGGGCTACCTCAAGAACGAGCGCGCCACGGACGCGGCGTTCCGCGCGGGCTGGTATCACACGGGCGACCTTGCGGTGTGGCACCCCGACGGCTACATCGAGGTGAAGGACCGCTCGAAGGACATCATCATCTCGGGCGGGGAGAACATCTCCTCGCTCGAGGTGGAGGAGTGCCTCTACCGCCACCCGCAGGTGATGGAGGCGGCGGTCGTCGCGCGTCCCGACGAGAAGTGGGGCGAGACGCCGTGCGCGTTCGTGGTCCTGAAGCCCGGCGCGGCCCCGGTTTCCGCGGAAGACATCACGGCCTGGTGCCGCGCGCACATCGCGCACTACAAGATCCCGCACACGGTCGTCTTCGGGGATTTGCCCAAGACCTCGACCGGGAAGATCCAGAAGTTCGTGCTGCGCGAGCGCGCCCGGGGCCTCGGTGAAGGGCGCGGATGAAGCTCGCGGCGTTTGAAGGCGCAGCGCCTTTGCTTTAGAGTGCAGGGATCACGACGACGACAACGGCAGGATCCCGGGGTGAGCGAGGTCCTGCTTCTTTTTTTGCGGGCATACCGGGGAGGCGGGAATGACGATTCGCAGCGCACGATGGATTCCACGCCGCATGCTCGCCTGGTGCGCGCTTCTCGCGGCCTGCGCGATCCCGGCCGCGGGCGCCGCCCCGTTCGCCTACGTCTCGGATGTCATCGGCAACGATGTCGTGGTGATCGACACCGCGACCAACGCGACGGTGGCGACCGTGCCCGTCGGCGCCCTCCCGATAGGAGTCGCGATCAATCCGGCGGGCGCATTCGCCTACGTGGCCAACGACAACTCAGCCAGCGTCTCGGTGATCAGCGTGGCCACCAACACGGTAGTGGCGACCGTGCCGGTGGGAAACAATCCGGTGGGCATTGCGTTGAACGCGGCGGGCACCTTCGCGTACGCGGTCAATAGCAACGGCAGCACGGTCTCGGTGATCGACACCGCCAGCAACACGGTCGTGGCCACGGTCCCGGTAGGCGTGAATCCCTTCGGCATCGCGGTCAATGCGGCGGGCACCCTTGCCTACGTAACCGACCGCGGCCCCAACGACGTGACCGTGATCGACCTGGCGACCAACACGGTGGTGACGGCGGTCCCGGTGGGTACGATTCCCCTGGGCGTTGCCGTCAACCCGGCGGGCACCTTCGCCTACGTCGCCAACAACGGTTCCAACACCGTCTCCGTCATCGCTACGGCGACCAATACGGTGGTGGCAACCGTTGCGGTGGGGAATTCTCCGATCGGGGTCGCGATCGATCCGACCGGCTCGTTCGCCTACGTGGCCAATTCCGGCAGCGGCAACGTGTCGGTGATCGACACCGCGACCAACACCGTGGTGGCGACGGTCGCGACGGGAGCCGGGCCCTACGGCGTCGCGGTCAATCCCGCGGGCACGTTTGCCTACGTGGCCAACCAGATCGCCGGGAGCGTGTCCGTGATCGACGTGGCGACCAATACCGTGACGACGAGCATCGCCGTCGCCCAACCCCTGGCGCTGGGAGCCTTCATCGGCGGCCTGGCGCCGGCGCCGTTGGCTCCCGTCGGCGCGCCCACGCTCTCGAGCTGGGCCATGTGGCTCCTCGCGGCTTCGCTCCTCATGCTGGGACTGCGCCGGATGCGGGCCGCACCAGCCCGGCGATGAAGCGTCGCTGCATCGCAGCCCACACCAGCACGGGCGCGAGCGCGGGAAAGATCAGCGTCCCGAGCTGGTAGGCGAGCGCGACGAACTCGCGCATCCCGCCCACCACCCCGGCCTGGGACGCCACCTCGGCACCGGAACGCACGCCCACGTTCACGAGGAAGTCGAACGCGATGCCCCAGGCCTGGAACGGGAGCAGCAGCGCCAGCCCCGCCACGATCGGCCACGGCCGCGCGCGGCTGGCGAGCATCAACGCCACGAAGAGCGCGATGCCGTAGGTGTAGAGCAGCGGATTCACCTCCACGATCAGCGTTGCCACCGCGCCCGCGCCCTGGCGCACCTCGATCGAGGTGACGAAGACCAGGGTGCGCGCCTGGAATTCGAGGCCGCTCACGACGTCGTAGGCGCAAAGGCCCACGATGCCGCGCGCGAGCCACGCCGCGGGGCGCGCGAGCCAGGGCGCGATCCAGTACCAGGCGGCAAGGCTGGGTACCAGCCACGCCAGCACGCGCAGCGCGAAGGGCCAGATCGCGTTACGCGGAGACAAGGGAGCGTTCCGGGCTCGCCGCGACCCAGCGCAGCCACAGCAGCCACACGACCAGCACGTCGAGCATGATGAGCGCCTGCCACAGGTACAGGTGCGCCCACTCGAAGGCGCGCGGGCTCCACTGGCCGATGTAGAACAGGCTCACGACGCGCACCACGTTGAGCGCTTGGACCGCGACGAGCCCCGTGGCGATCCCCGCCAGGCGCGCCTTCCACGAGGCACGGAAGGCGAGCATGGCGGCCACGAGGACGAGGGCGGCCTCCACGCCGTTGCATCCCGCTTCGATCGAGACCGCGAAGCCGTTGACGGTGCTGCGCAGCACGTTGCCGCTGGCCGCCGCGTGCCCGTCGAAGAGCGTCACGAGGTGCGCGCAGATCGCGGTGAGCGATGCGGTCCAGGGCGCGACCACCATGCGCTGGATCGGCGCGGTAAGCTCGGCGGCGAAGAGGATCGCCACCGCGGCGAGGAACATGAGGACGAAGCGCAGCATGCCCCGATTATCGCGCGTACCGCGATAGCGGTATAATTCAAACACTCGTTTGAATCCGCGCCGCTCCCCATGAAAATCCTGGTGCCCGTGAAGCGCGTGGTCGACTTCAACGTCAAGGTCCGCGTGAAGGCGGACCGCAGCGGCGTGGAGCTCGCCAACGTGAAGATGTCGATGAACCCCTTCGACGAGATCGCCGTCGAGGAAGCCCTGAAGCTCAAGGAAGGCGGCAAGGCCACCGAGGTGGTCATCGTTTCCGCCGGCACCGCGGCCTGCCAGGAGACGCTGCGCACGGCGCTCGCCATGGGTGCGGACCGCGCGATCCTGGTCGAGACCGACGTCGAGCTGCAACCGCTCGCGGTGGCCAAGCTGCTGAAGGCCCTCGCGCAGAAGGAGTCCGCGGGACTCGTGATCCTCGGCAAGCAGGCGATCGACGACGACGCCAACCAGACCGGACAGATGCTCGCCGCGCTGCTCGACTGGCCGCAGGCGACCTTCGCGAGCAAGGTGCAGGTCGACGGCGCCACGGCGCGCGTCACGCGCGAGATCGACGGCGGGCTGGAGACGATCGAGGTGGCGCTGCCGGCCATCGTGACCACCGACCTGCGCCTGAACACGCCGCGCTACGCGACGCTGCCCAACATCATGAAGGCGAAGAAGAAGCCGCTGGACGTGGTGAAGCCCGCGGATCTCGGCGTGGACGTTGCCCCGCGCCTGAAGACCCTCCAGGTCGCCGAGCCGGGCAAGCGCAAGGCGGGCGTCATGGTGAAGGACGTGGCCGAGCTGGTCGACAAGCTCAAGAACGAAGCGAAGGTGATCTGATGGCCGCCCTCGTCATCGCCGAACATGACGGTGCGCAGCTGAAGGGCGGAACCGCCAACGCGGTCGCCGCCGCGGCGAAGATGGGCGGCGAGGTGCACGTTCTCGTCGCCGGGTCGCAATCGAAGGCCGCGGCCGGGGCGGCCGCGAAGCTCGCCGGCGTGACCAAGGTGCTTCACGTGGACGCGGCGCACTATGACGGCGGCCTCGCGGAAAACTACGCCGCGCTCGTGGTCCCGATGGCGAAGGGCTACTCCCACCTCGTGGCGAGCGCGTCGGCCTTCGGCAAGAACCTCATGCCGCGGGTGGCGGCGCTCCTGGACGTGGCTCAGGTCTCCGAGATCACCGCGGTGGAATCGGCCGACACGTTCGTGCGCCCGATCTACGCCGGCAACGCGTTCGCGACGGTGCAATCGTCCGATTCGGTGAAAGTGGTCACCGTGCGCGCGACGGGATTCGATGCCGCACCCGCCACCGGCTCGGCGCCGGTGGAGACCGCGGCCCCGGGCCCGGACAGGAAGCAGTCGAAGGTGATCTCCCAGGAGCTCACGAAGTCGGCGCGCCCCGAGCTCGCGGGCGCGCGGCGCGTGGTCTCGGGCGGACGGGGCCTGGCGAGCGGGGAGAATTTCAAGCTGCTCGAGACCCTCGCCGACAAGCTGGGCGCGGCGATCGGCGCCTCGCGCGCCGCGGTCGATTCGGGATTCGTGCCCAACGACTGCCAGGTGGGGCAGACCGGAAAGATCGTGGCCCCCGAGCTCTACATCGCCGTGGGCATCTCGGGCGCGATCCAGCACCTCGCGGGCATGAAGGACAGCAAGGTGATCGTGGCCATCAACAAGGACCCCGAGGCGCCCATCTTCCAGGTCGCCGACTACGGATTGGTCGGGGATCTCTTCCAGATCGTGCCGGAGCTCAGCGCGAAGATCTGATCGTCACGCGGGCGAAAGGAAATCGATGGCCGAATACGTCGCTCCCCTGAAGGACATGCGGTTCGTGCTCAAGCACGTCGTGGGTCTCGACCAGGTGAACCAGCTTCCCGGCTGGGGAGAGGTCACCGAGGACGTGGTGGACGCGATCCTCGAGGAGGCCGGCAGGTTCGCCTCGGAAGTGCTGTCTCCCCTCAACGCGACGGGGGACCGCCAGGGAGCCGTATCGAAGGATGGACAGGTCACGATGCCGGCAGGATTTCGCGACGCCTACTGGCAGTTCGTGAAGGCCGGCTGGGGGAACATCATGTCGCCGCCGCAATTCGGCGGCCAGGGCTTGCCGCACCTCCTGGCCACACCGGTGGAGGAGATGTGGGGCGCGGCCAACCTCGCGTTCAAGCTCTGCCCGATGCTCACCCAGGGCGCCATCGAGGCGCTCGAGACGGTGGCCTCGGAAGAGATCAAGCAGCGCTTCCTGCCGAAGATGGTGTCCGGCGAATGGACCGGCACGATGAACCTCACGGAGCCGCAGGCCGGCAGCGACCTCTCGCTCGTGCGCACGAAGGCGGTGGGCCGGAAGGACGGCACCTGGCGGCTGCACGGGCAGAAGATCTTCATCACCTACGGCGAGCACGACTACACGGACAACATCGTGCACATGGTGCTCGCGCGCATGGAGGGCGCCCCGGAGGGCGTGAAGGGCATCTCGCTGTTCGTCGTACCGAAGGTCCTGGTGAATGCCGACGGCAGCCCGGGCGCGCGCAACGACGTGAAGTGCGCCTCGATCGAGCACAAGCTCGGGATCCATGCCAGCCCCACCGCGGTCATGATCTACGGCGAGAAGGATGGCGCCGTGGGCTACCTGGTGGGCGAGGCCAATCGCGGCCTCGAGTACATGTTCATCATGATGAACGCGGCGCGCCTGTCGGTGGGCCTCGAGGGCGTGGCGGTCTCGGAGCGCGCCTACCAGCGCGCGCTCGCCTGGTCGCGCGAGCGCCTGCAGGGCAAGCCCGTGGGCTCCACCGGCGTGAAGACCGCGCCCATCGTCCAGCACCCCGACGTGAAGCGCATGCTGCTCACGATGAAGTCGCTCACCGAGGCGATGCGCGCGCTGGCCTACTGGACCTCCGCCGTGCTGGACCGCGCACGCCATCATCCCGACGAGCAGGAGCGGCGCCGCAGCCAGGCGCTCGTGGATCTGCTGATCCCGGTCGTGAAGGGCTGGTGCACCGAAAACGGCATCGACATCGCCTCCCTCGGGATCCAGGTGCACGGCGGCATGGGCTACATCGAGGAGACCGGCGCGGCGCAGCACCTGCGCGATGCGCGCATCACGACCATCTACGAAGGCACCACGGGGATCCAGGCCAACGACCTCGCGGGACGCAAGGTGGGGCGCGAGTCGGGCCGCACGGCGTTCGCGATCATTGCCGACATGGAAGCGCTCGCCGGCGAGCTGGCGGGCTCGCGGGACGCGCACCTGGCCGCGATCGCGGATCGCTTCTCGGCGGCCGTCGCGCGGCTCAAGGAAGCCACGCAGTGGATCGTGGTGAGCTACGCCGCGAATCCCGCCGCGGTCGCCTCGGCCTCCGTGTACTACCTCAAGCTCATGGGCATCGCCTGCGGCGGCTGGATGATGGCGCGCTCGGCGCTGATCGCCGCGCGCCAGCTCGCGGCGGGGGAGGGGGACGGGGAGTTCCTGCGCGCGAAGGTGTTGACCGCGCGCTTCTACGCCGAGCACATCCTGCCCCAGACGGCGGGGCTCGCCATGAGCGCCGTGCGCGGAGCCGACAGCGTGCTCGCGGTCGAGGACGCGCTGCTCTAGGCCGAGATCGCCACGCCCTCGGGCTTCGCCAGGCGCTCGGGGAGGTCGAGCTCGCTGCGATAGCAGACGTGGGACTGGCCGTCGTGGCGGGCGAACTCCTTGGCGGCATACATCGCCGCCTCGGCGTCCGCCGTGAGCCCCGCCGAGCCGCTCCCGAAGCGATAGTCCGCCACTCCGCAGCTCAGCTTCAGGCGCAGCTCCACGCCGGGCGAGATCTCGCATGGGCTGGTCTCGATCGCCTTCACGATGCGCCCCACCACCAATTTGAGGGCGCGATTGCGGTGCAGGCCGATCACGAACTCGTCTCCGCCCCAGCGCGCGACCCAGTCGCCGCGCCGGGTATTGAGCTGCAGCAGCGCGGCCAGGTGGGAGATGCACGCGTCCCCGGCGCTATGCCCGAAGCGCTCGTTCAGGGACTTGAACTCGTTGATGTCGAACATGGCGATCTGGAACGTCTGCAGGTCGCGCTCTGCGCGCGCGACCTCCTCGGCGAGGCGCTTGTCGCCCGCGCGGCGGTTGTACAGCCCGGTGAGCTCGTCCGAATCGGAGACGCGCTCGAGGCGGTTGATGGTCTCGTGCAGCTGCATGAGCGTGTATTGCGTGCCTTCCATCAGGCGCCCGGCCCGGTCCGGGAAATCGATCGGCAGGTCGGGCACCTTGCGCCGGTCGATGTAGTCGTGCAGGGCCTCGGCGGTGAGGTCGATGGGCACGAGGAGCTCCTTCAGGACCCAGAGCGTGCCGAGGAAGCCCATGAACGAGGCGAGCACCAGGGCGGCGAGCACCGGGTACATCGTCTGCCAGTCGGCACGCGCTATCAGCAGGTAGAGGATGAAGATCGCGAGCGGCACGAGCACGCCCACGAAGGCGGCCAGCACGAACTTGCCCGCGTAGCTGGCGCGCACGGGAGCCACGCGCGAAAGCAGGCGGTAGATAGCCATCCGGCCGATGACGGTCCGGCCCGGCTGGACCTTGCTTACCATGCGGTTGTTCCTCCAGGGGGCATTCTAGACCGGGTGCCAATCGCGCGCATCAGCCGATGGGGTTGCGCATCACGCCGATACCCTCGATCTCGGTCTCCAGCAGGTCGCCAGGCCGCATGAATTCCGGCGGGGTGCGCGCGAAGCCCACCCCTTCGGGGGTGCCCGTGGAGATGATGTCTCCCGGCTCGAGGGTCATGCCCAGGGAGAGATCGGCGATGAGCCGCGGCAGCTTGAAGTAGAGGAACTTCGTGTTCGAATCCTGCTTGGTGACGCCGTTCACGCGGCAGCTCACGCGCAGGTGGTTGGGCTCGAGCGCGTCGGCGGTCACGATCCAGGGGCCCATGGGGCAGGTGCCGTCGAGGCTCTTGCCCTTGTGCCATTGCCCGCCGTGGCGACGCTGCAGGTCGCGCCAGGACACGTCGTTCACGACCGTGTACCCGAACACGTGGCGCATCGCGTCGCCCTCGGAAATGTCCTTGCCGCCGGTGCCGATGACCATGCCCAGCTCGACTTCCCAGTCGAGGGAGGTGGAGATCCGCGCGTCGAAGGGCACCGAGTCGAACGGCCCGGTGACCGCCGTCACTGCCTTGCTGAAGAACACCGGCCACTTCGGCAGCTCGCGATTGTCCTGCAGCTTCTTCGCGCCCTCCTCGAAGTGCTCGAGGTAGTTCCAGCCGACGCAGAAGACGTTCTTCGCCGGGCGCGGTATCGGCGCATGCAGCTTCACGTCGTCGAGCGCGAGCGAGCCCACGGGGGATTTGCCGGCCAGTTCGCGCAGCCGGTCGAGCATCGGCGCGCCCGCGCGGATGATGCCGAGCATCGTGGTGGTGTCGGCGTCGGCGCCGAGGGCCGCGGGAATGTCCACGACGCGCTGTCCTTCGACGACGAGGCCGGGGCGCGGATCGCCGGAAGGCAGCGGGGAGTAGGTAGCCAGTTTCATCGGATCCTCTTCATCGAAGCGAGGCGAGGGGATGCCGCGCGGGAGTCCAGCGGGGCGCGAAGAACGCCTCCACCGAGGAGGCCTGCACGTCGGCGAGACGGGCCGGGTTCCAGCGCGGGCGCATGTCCTTCTCCACGATGAGGGCGCGAATGCCCTCGACGAAATCGCCCTGCTCGAAGCAGGCGTGGATGAGGTTCAACTCCATGCGGAAGCAATCGGCGAGCGGGAGCGTGGCGCCGCGCTTGAGCTGCTCGAGGGTCACCGCGAGCATGGTGGGAGAGCGCTGGTCGAGCGCCGCGCGGGTCCTCACCGCCCAGTCGCGGTACTCGGGGCGCTGCTCGCCTTCGAGCGAGGCGGCGATCGCCGCAACCGAGTCGCGCGTGAAATGCAGGTCGATGGCGGGGCGCAAGGCCTCGATCGCCGAGGCGGGCTGGGGCGCCGCGCCGACGTACAGGTCGGCGAGCCCGCAGTAGAGCGCGTCGGCCGCGTCGAGCGAGGGGCCGGCGAGACCCAGGTAGGCGCCCAGCCCGCCGGGCAGGCGCGAAAGGAAGTAGCTGCCGCCCACGTCGGGAAAGAGCCCGATCGCGGTCTCGGGCATCGCCATCTTCGTGCGCGAACCCACGATGCGCAGCCCCGCGCCCTGCGCGAGACCCATCCCGCCGCCCATCACGATGCCGTCCATCACCGCGGCGACGGGCTTGGGATAGGTGTGGATGCGGAAGTCGAGCGCGTACTCCACCTCGAAGAACGCATGATGCTCCCGCGCGCCGGAGGAGAAGTTCGCGTGCAGCGCGCGGATGTCGCCGCCGGCGCAGAAGGCCTTCTCGCCTGCCCCGCGCAGCACGATGGTGGCGATCCGCTCGTCGTGCGCCCACGCGTCGAGCCATGCGGCGAGGCCCTCGAGCATGCCCATCGACAGGGCGTTCAACGCAGCCGGGCGGTTCAGGGTGACCGTCGCCACCTTGCCGCGGACGTGGGCGAGCAACTCGCCGCCCGCCGCGGTCAGTCGTTCTTCCATTCGGGCTTGCGCTTCTCGAGGAACGCCGTCACGCCCTCGGCCTGGTCGCCGTGATCGAACAGGTCCATGAAGCGCTCGCGCTCGAGGGCGAGGCCCGCGCGCCGCGGAATGCCGTTGCGGGCATTGTGGACGAGGGATTTGCAGTACTCGAGCGCCCGTGGCGAGAGGGTGGCCACGCGCTCGGCCATCGCGGTGGCCGCGGCGAGCGAGCGGCCCTTGTCGACCACCTCCTGCACCAGCCCGATGCGCAGCGCCGTCGCGGCGTCGATGCGCTCGTTGGTGAGGATGATGCGCTTGGCCCAGCCTTCGCCGACGAGCCAGGGCAGCATCTGCGTGCCGCAGCCGGCGGGCAGCAAGCCCACAGCCGGCTCCGGGAGCGCCATCTGCGCGTGGGCCTCGGCGATGCGCACGTCGCAGGCGAGGGTGCACTCGAGCCCCCCGCCCATCGCGTAGCCGTTGATGGCGGCGATCGTCACGAAGCGCGCATTCATCAGCGCCTCGAACGCGGCGCCGAAGCAGGCGATGAAATGGCGCGCGAGCACCTTGTCGGACTGGAAGCTCTTCAGGTCCGCGCCCGCGGAGAAGAACTTCTCCCCCGCCCCGGTGAGCACCGCCGCGTACACGCTGCGATCCGCGTTCAGGGCGCCCACGAGCGCTTCGAGCGCGCGCAGGTCCTCCGG
This sequence comes from uncultured beta proteobacterium, assembly GCA_963792865.1. Classification (GTDB taxonomy): domain Bacteria; phylum Pseudomonadota; class Gammaproteobacteria; order Burkholderiales; family Usitatibacteraceae; genus Usitatibacter. The sequence goes on along the minus strand of CAWBYB010000009.1, from coordinate 279,067 downwards.
CGTCCAGGTGTTGGCCGGCGGATGGTCGATGGTGATGAAGGCGGTGTGACCCTGCGTGCGGTGCTGGATCATGCCTTCATGTACTGCAGGATGATGCTGGAGAAGTCCTTGCCGCCATGGCCGTCCACCGAGTGCTTCTGGTAGATCTGCTGCGCGAGCGCGCCGAGCAGCACCGGCTGGCGCGCGGACTTGGCCGCTTCGGTGACCAGGGTGAGGTCCTTCAGCATCAGGTCCGCGCCGAATCCGCCCGCGTAGCCGCGCGAGGCGGGGACGTTCTCGAGCACCCCGGGAAACGGATTGTAGGTGTCGGAGCTCCAGCACCGGCCGCTCGAGGTGTTCACGATCGAGGCGAAGACCTTCGGATCCATGCCGAGCTTCGCGGCGAGGGTCATGCCCTCGGCGGTTGCGATCATCTCGACGGCGAGCATCATGTTGTTGCAGATCTTGGCCACCTGGCCGTTGCCCGAGCCGCCGCAATGCACGACGTTCTTGCCCATGCATTGCAGCACCGGCTTCGCGGCCTCGAAATCGGCGGCCTCCCCGCCCACCATGAAGGTGAGGGTCGCCCCCTCCGCGCCGGCCACGCCGCCGGAGACCGGCGCGTCGATCATCGGGCAGCCCTTGGCCTTGGCGTCCATCGCCACTTCACGCGCGGTGAGCGGGTCGATCGTCGAGCAGTCGATGAGGGGCATGCCCCGCGCCACGGCGGCGAGCACGCCGTACTCGCCCTCGTAGACCGAGCGCACGTGGGGCGAGGAGGGCAGCATCGTGATCACGAGGTCCACGCCGCGCGCGCATTCGGACGCGGAGGAGGCCACCTCGCAGCCCTGCTCGCCCAGCTTGCGCGCGAGCTCCGGCACGACGTCGTAGACCTTGAGCGCATGCCCGTGCTTCGCGAGGTTGCGCGCCATGGGATTGCCCATGTGACCCAGGCCGATGAAGCCGATCTTCATGGGCTTCACTTGAGGCTGATGGTGGTGTGGATCCCCGGGCTGGTCGCCGCGTCGTCGAACCAGCGCGCGGTGACCGTCTTCACCTGGGTGTAGAACTGGATCACCTGCTTGCCGTAGGGCCCCAGGTCACCCAGCTTGGATCCGCGCGAGCCGGTGAAGCTGAAGTAGGGCACCGGCACGGGGATCGGGACGTTGATGCCCACCTGGCCCACGTCGATCTCGTTCTGGAACTTGCGCGCGGCCGCACCCGACTGCGTGAAGATCCCCGTGCCGTTGCCGTAGGGATTCTTGTTGATGAGCTCGATCGCCTCGTCGAGGGTGTCCACGCTCACGATCACGAGCACCGGGCCGAAGATTTCCGTGGTGTACACCTTGTGGCCCGGCTTCACGCCGGAGAAGATGGTCGGCGCCATGAAGTTGCCGCTCTCGTAGCCGGGGACTTTCGGGTGGCGCCCGTCGAGCTCGAGCTTGGCGCCTTCCTTCACGCCCTGCTCGATCAGGCCTTCGATGCGCTCCTTCGCCTGCTTCGAGATGAGCGGACCCAGGTCCGCGCCCTTTTCCGTGCCGCCGCTCACCTTGAGCGTCTTGGCCTTGGCCACGATGTCGGGGATCCACCGGTTCGCCTCGCCCACGAGCACCGCGACGCTCGTGGCCATGCAGCGCTGGCCCGCGGCGCCGAAGCCCGCGCCCACCAGGGCGTTGAGCGACTGCTCCTTGTTCGCGTCGGGCATCAGCACGGCGTGGTTCTTGGCTCCCATCATGCATTGCGCGCGCTTGCCGTGCTGGCTCGCGAGCTTGTAGACGTGCTCGCCCACGTGGCAGGAGCCCACGAACGAGACCGCCTTCACGTCCGGATGCGAGCAGATCGCGTCCACCGCTTCCTTGCCGCCGTGCACGACGTTGAGCACGCCGGCCGGCACGCCCGCCTCGAGCGCGAGCTCGGCGAGCAGCATTGGTGTCATCGGATCCTGCTCCGAGGGCTTGAGCACGAAGGTATTGCCGCACACGATCGCCATGGGAAACATCCACAGCGGGATCATCGCGGGGAAGTTGAACGGCGTGATGCCGGCGCACACGCCGATCGGCTGGCGGATGAAGTACGTGTCCACGCCGCCCGCCACGTTCTCGGCGATCTCGCCCAACGTGAGCGTGCCGATGGAGCAGGCGTGCTCGACCACCTCCAGGCCGCGGAAGACGTCGCCCTCGGCATCCGGGAGCGTCTTGCCCTGCTCGTTGGTGAGCGTCGCGGCGAGCTTCTTCATGTCGCGGCGAATGAACTCCTGGAGCTTCAGCATGATCCGCGCGCGCGCGGCGATGGGGACGTTGCGCCAGGTCTTGAACGCTTCCGCCGCCGCCTTGACCGCCTGGTCGACCTCGCCGGCGCCGCACATCGGTACGCGCGCCAGGACTTCCTGGGTCGCGGGATTGACCACGTCGCGCCACTCGCGGGCCTTCGATTCGACGAACTGGCCGTTGATGAGCAGCTTCACCGTCGGAACGGCACCGGAATTCGGCTTTGGATTTGCGGCCATGGTCGACCTCCTCGAAATCTTCTCTGGTGGGCTCATTGCGTCGTCGCCCTTGGAACAGCCCCGACCGGCCGTTGAGCGGCGCTTTGCGTCCGCTCGAACGGCCTTTCATCACGCGATGCAATTATAATCGCTCGCTCGATCCCCCGTGGCGCACTATCCATGACCGGAATCAAGCAGATGGCCGAATTCCCCGACGCCCCTCTCGCCCTGCGGGGATCCCCATGAGCGCGCGCCCGAAGATCGTCGTCCTCGACGACTACGAGCAATCCCTGCGCAAGACCGCCGACTGGAGCGCGGTCGATGCGCGCGCCGAGGTCCGGGTGCACCACGCGCGCCTGCGCGGACCGGCGCTGCTGGGCGCGATCTCCGATGCCGAGGTGATCGTGGTCGTGCGTGATCGCACGCCGTTCAAGGCGGATCTCATCGCGCAGCTGCCGAAGCTCAAGCTCTTCCTGTTCACCGGCGCGCGCAACACCCAGTTCGACGCCGCGGCGCTCAAGGCGCGCGGCATCCCGGTGGGAAACACCGAGATGGGCGGCTCGAAGGACAGCACGACGGAGCTCGCCTGGGCGCTCATCCTGGCGGCGGCGAAGCGCCTCGAGGCCTACCTCGTCCTCGTGCGGGGCGGGCGCTGGCGTGACGGCGGTGCGCTGCCCGTGGTGCTCGCGGGCCAGCGCCTGGGCGTGATCGGCTACGGCAGCATCGGCTCGCGGGTGGGGCGGGTGGGCAAGGCCTTCGGGATGGAGGTCGTCACCTGGAGCCCGCACATGACGGCGGAGCGCGCCGAGAAGGGCGGGGCGAAGTCGGTGAGCCTCGAGGAGCTGCTTTCCACCTCGAAGGTGGTGAGCCTGCACCTGGTGCCTTCGCCCGAGACGCGCAAGCTCATCAACGCCGCGCGCCTGGCCACCATGCGCCCCGATTCCATCCTCGTGAACACCGCACGCTCGGCGCTGGTAGACATGGCGGCGCTGCCCGCCGCGCTCGATGCAGGACGTCCCGGCATGGCGGCGCTCGACGTATTCGACGATGAGCCGCTGCCCGCCGATTTCGCGCTCCTCGAGCGCCCGAACGTGGTCCTCACGCCGCACCTGGGCTTCGTGAACGATCCGGTGTTCAGCAAGTTCGGGCCCGGGGTGGTCGCGAACCTCCTCGCGTGGCTCGACGGCAAGCCGCTCGCGCACCCGCTGCAGGAAGCCTAGGGCGCGCGGCCGGCGGAGGAAATCGCGGCGCTAGTCGCGAAACGCGAACAGCACCGCATCGGCCGGCACCAGGTCGTTCTCGCGGTACGCCACGCGCTCGATCACGCCCTCGCGCGGGCTCGTGATCGTGTGCTCCATCTTCATGGCCTCGAGGATCATGAGCGCCTGCCCCTTGGCGACGCTCTCGCCTTCCGATGCCATCACCTTCACCACGCGCCCGGGCATGAGGGCGGTGAGGCGCGCGTCGGGGAGGGCGTCCGTGGGCTCGTAGTGGAAGGGATCCACCAGCTCGAGGTCGTGGCGGCCCAGCGGCGTCGTGGCTGAAAGCGTGTCGCCGAGGCGTGCGACCCGCGCGAAATACGTCTCGCCATCGAGGGCGATCTGCAGGCGCTCGCCGTCCGCGGGCCCGATGCGCACCTCGCGCCGGCGGCCCTCGATCGTCGCGATGGCGTGATCGCCGCGCCGCTCGGCGTCCAGCGCCACCTCGCGTCCGCCGGGCAGGCGGAATTCCATGCGCCGCAGCGCGGGCTGGTTCAGCCGCCACCCCGTGGTATCGCTCCAGGGCGAACGCGCCTCGCCCGCGTGGGCCTGCAGCTCGTCGAGGAACACGCGCACGGCGCACGCGACCAGCGCCTCCGCGGGGACGTCGCCCGCGGCGGGAAGCAGCTGCGCGCGATGCCGCTCGATGAAGCCGGTATCGGTGTCGCCCGCGAGGAACGCCGGGTGTGCCGCCAGGCGCTCGAGGAAGGCGAGGTTCGTCTTCACGCCCAGGATCGAGGTCTCGGCGAGCGCCGATTGCAGGCGTCGAGCCGCCTCGCGGCGATCGTCGCCCCAGGCGACGAGCTTGGCGATCATCGGATCGTAATAGACGCTCACCACGTCGCCTTCGCGTACTCCCGTATCGAGGCGCACGTCAGCGTCTTCGAGCGGGGCGCGCAGCACGCCGATGCGCCCGGTCTCGGGCAGGAACGCGTTGGCCGGATTCTCCGCGCACAGCCGGACCTCGATCGCGTGTCCCGCGGCGTGGATCTCGCCCTGCGTGAGCGGCAGCGCCTCCCCGGCCGCGACCCGCAGCTGCCATTCCACCAGGTCCTCGCCGGTGATCATCTCGGTCACGGGATGCTCGACCTGCAGGCGCGTGTTCATCTCCATGAAATAGAACTTGCGGTCGGCCCCGGCGATGAATTCGATGGTGCCGGCGCCGCGGTAGGCAATCGCGCGCGCCGCGGCGACCGCCGCCTCTCCCATGCGCAGGCGCATCGCGTCGTCCACGAAAGGCGAGGGCGTCTCCTCGAGCACCTTCTGGTGTCGGCGCTGGATCGAGCACTCGCGCTCGAAGAGGTGCACGTAGTGGCCGTGGGTATCGCCGAAGACCTGGAATTCGATGTGGTGCGCTCCCTCGACGTAGCGCTCGAGCAGCACGCGCTCGTCGCCGAAGGCGCTCTTCGCCTCGCGCCGCGCGCCCTCGAGCTGCTCGACGAACTCGGCGTCGCGTGCGACGAGCCGCATGCCCTTGCCGCCGCCGCCGGCCACCGCCTTGATGAGCAGCGGGTATCCCACCTGCTTCGCCGCCTTGCGCAGCGCTGCCGCGTCCTGCTCCTTGCCGTGATAGCCGGGCACGATGGGCACCCCGGCCTGCTCCATGATGGCCTTCGCGCGATCCTTGAGGCCCATCTGCCCGATCGCCTCTGGGGTGGGGCCGATGAAGGCGAGGCCGGCCGCCTCCACGGCGCGCGCGAAGTCCTCGTTCTCCGAGAGGAAGCCGTAGCCGGGGTGGATCGCCTCGGCGCCGCACGCTTTCGCCACCTCGATGATCGCCTCGCCGCGCAGGTACGATTCGGCCGGCCGCGGCCCGCCGATGAGATACGCCTCGTCGGCCTGCTCGACGTGCAGGGCGTGGGCGTCGATCGACGAATGGACCGCGACGGTGCGGATGGCCATGCGCCGGCACGTGCGCATCACGCGGCAGGCGATCTCCCCGCGGTTGGCGATGAGGACCTTGGAGAACATGGCCGCGCTAGATGCCCGGCATCGGATCGGCGGGGACTTCGGGCTCGGGCTCGGGCGGGACCCAGGCGGCGCGGCGCTTGTCGAGGAAGGCCGCCACGCCCTCGCGCCCCTCGGGCGAGGAGCGGATCTTCGCGATGCGCTCGGCCGTGTCCTGGATCAGCTCGCTCGTGACCGGGCGGTTGGCCACGGCGCGGATGAGCTCCTTCGCCTCGCGCTGCGCCGCGGGGCCGCACGCGAGCATCGCATCGGCGATGAGGCCGATCTTGCGGTCCATCTCGCCTTCACCCGCCGTCACCTCGTGCACCAGCCCCAGGCGGCGGGCCTCGGCGGCGTCGAAGCGCTCGGCGGAGAGGAAATAGCGCCGCGCCGCGCGCTCGCCGATCGCGGCGATCACGTAGGGCGAGATCACCGCGGGAACCAGCCCCAGCTTCGCCTCCGAAAGGGAGAAGATCGTCGCGTGGCTCGCCACCGCGACGTCGCAGCACGCCACGAGGCCCACGCCGCCGCCGTACGCCGCGCCGTGCACGCGCGCGATCGTCGGCTTGCGCAGGTGGGCGAGGGTGCGCATGAGGGCCGCGAGCCCCATGGCGTCGCGGCGGTTCTCGTCCATGGAGAAGCCCGCGATGCGCTTCATCCAGTTCAGGTCCGCGCCGGCGCAGAACGACTTGCCCGCGCCCGAGAGCACCACGACGCGGATGCCCTCCTCGGCCTCCATCGAGCGCAGCGCCTCGGTGAGCTCCCCGATGAGCTCGTCGTCGAACGCGTTGTGGCGTTCGGGGCGGTTCATGGTGACCAGGCCGAGAGGGCCCTGGCGTTCGATCACGAGCGAGGTCATGTCGCTTCCCGAAGGCTACATGCGCAAGACGCCGAAGCGCGTTGCCTCGACGGGCGCGTGCGAGGCGGCTGCGAGGCCCAGGGCCAGCACGCGGCGCGTCTCCGCGGGGTCGATCACGCCGTCGTCCCAGAGGCGCGCGGTGGCGTAGTACGGATGCCCCTGGCGCTCGTATTGATCCCGGATCGGCGACTTGAACGCTTCCTCCTCGTCCTGCGACCACGTTCCGCCCTTCGCCTCGATGCCGTCGCGCCTGACCGTGGCGAGCACGCTGGCGGCCTGCTCGCCGCCCATCACCGAGATGCGTGCGTTGGGCCAGGTCCAGAGGAAGCGCGGATCGAACGCGCGCCCGCACATGCCGTAGTTGCCCGCGCCGAAGGATCCGCCGAGGATCACCGTGAGCTTCGGCACCCGGGCGCAGGAGACGGCGGTGACCATCTTCGCGCCGTCCTTGGCGATGCCGCCGCTTTCGTACTTCCGGCCCACCATGAACCCGGTGATGTTCTGCAGGAAGAGCAGCGGGATGCCGCGCTGGGTGGCGAGCTCGATGAAGTGCGTGCCCTTGAGGGCGGATTCGGAAAAGAGGATGCCGTTGTTGGCGAGGATGCCCACGGGAAAGCCGTGCACGTGGGCGAATCCCGTCACGAGCGTCGTGCCGTAGAGCGCCTTGAACTCGTGGAAGTCGCTGCCGTCGACGAGGCGCGCGATGATCTCGCGCACGTCGAAGGGCTGCCGCGGATCCTTCGGGATGATCCCGTAGAGCTCCTCGGCCGGATGCAGCGGCTCCTCGAACGCGGCGGACGGCGCCGGGGCGGGATCGCGCGTATGCCGGATGATCTCGCGCGCGATGGCAAGCGCGTGGCGGTCGTCGTCGGCGAGGTGGTCGGTGACGCCGGAGGTACGCGAATGCACCTCCCCGCCACCCAGCTCCTCGGCGCTCACCACTTCGCCGGTGGCCGCCTTCACCAGCGGCGGGCCGCCCAGGAAGATGGTGCCCTGGTTCTTCACGATGACCGACTCGTCGCACATGGCGGGCACGTACGCGCCCCCCGCCGTGCACGAGCCCATGACCACGGCCACCTGCGCTATGCCCCGCGCCGAGAGGTTGGCCTGGTTGTAGAAGATGCGCCCGAAATGCTCGCGGTCGGGAAAGACCTCGTCCTGCAGCGGCAGGAAGGCGCCGCCGGAATCGACCAGGTAGACGCAGGGCAGGGCGTTCTGCGCGGCGATCTCCTGGGCACGCAGGTGCTTCTTCACGGTCATGGGGTAGTAGGTGCCGCCCTTCACCGTGGCGTCGTTGGCGACAACGACGACCACGCGCCCCTCGACGCGCCCGATGCCGGTGACCAGGCCCGCGCTGGGCGCATCGTCGCCGTACATCCCGAAGGCGGCGAGCTGGGACAGCTCCAGGAACGGCGTGCCCGGATCTAGCAGCCCGCGCACGCGCTCGCGCGGCAGGAGCTTGCCGCGCGCCGTGTGCTTCTTCTGCGCCTCGGCGCCTCCGCCCTGCGCCACGCGCGCCACCTGCGCGCGCAGGTCCGCAACGAGCGCGCGATGGTGCTCGGCGTTGGCGCGGAACGCGGGCGAGGCCGGATCGAGCTTCGAATGGATGCGCGGCATGGCGGCGATCAGCGTGCCGGGCCGGCGACCGGCCGGCCCGCCGAAAGCCGGATGGCCATCGGGGAGCGCCGGGGCCGGGCGGTGCGTCCGCTCATTCGGCGAGTCCGCGTGCGATGAGCAGGCGCTGGATCTCGCTGGTGCCTTCGTAGATCTGGGTGATGCGGGCGTCGCGGTAATGGCGCTCGACCGGATAGTCGCGCAGGTAGCCGTAGCCGCCGTGGATCTGGATCGCCTTCGAGCACACCCACTCCGCGAGCTCGGAGGCATAGAGCTTCGCCTGGGAGGCTTCCGACAGGCACGGCACGCCCTCGGTGCGCAGCCGCGCCGCGTGCAGGATCAGCAGGCGCGCGGCGTTGATGCGCGTATGCATGTCGGCCAGCATGTTGCCGATCGAAGCGTGCTCGACGAGCTTCTTGCCGAACTGGGTGCGCTCCTTCGCGTAGGCGAGGGCGGCGTCGAAGGCGGCGCGCGCGATCCCGACGGCCTGCGCGGCGATCCCGATGCGCCCGCCCTCGAGGTTCGACAGCGCGATGGCGAGCCCCTTGCCGCGCGGGCCCAGCAGATGGTCCTCGGGGATCGCGCAACCCTCGAGCGCGATGGCGCAGGTGTCGGAAGCACGGATGCCGAGCTTGTCCTCGAGCTTTTGCGGGTTGAAGCCGCGCGTGTCGGTCGGGACCACGAACGCGGACAGGCCCTTCTTGCCGAGCGCGGGGTCGGTGACCGCGAAGACGATGGCCACCGCTGCGCGCTTGCCGTTGGTGACGAATTGCTTGGACCCGTCGAGGATCCAGCGCCCGCCCTTCAGCACGGCGCGCGTCTTGAGGTTGTTCGCTTCGCTGCCCGCCTGGGGCTCGGTGAGGCAGAAGCAGCCGATCTTCCTGCCCGCGGCCATGTCGGGCAGCCACGCCTTCTTCTGCTCGTCGCTGCCCCACGCCAGGATCGGGCCGCAGCCCACGGAGTTGTGCACGCTCATGAGGGTCGCGGTCGCGGCGCAGCCGGCGGCGATCTCCTCCATCGCGAGCGCGTAGGCGACGTAGTCCGAATACGAGCCGCCCCATTCCTCCGGCACCACCATGCCGAGCAGGCCCAGCGCGCCCAGCTTGGCCACGACCGCGTCGGGAATCCAGCCTTCCTCCTCCCAGCGGCCCGCGTGGGGCGCGAGCTCGGCCTGCGCGAACTCGCGGGCCATGTCGCGCACCATGCGCTGCTCTTCGGTGAGGAAGTCCGCGTGGGCGCGCGTGAGCATGGAACCTACTTCGCGGCCTTCTCGGCGTTCTCGACTTCCGCCTGCGCCTTCTTGTTCAACTCGTCGCCCATGCCCTTGGCTGTCTCGTATGCCTTGACCTGGGTCCCGAACGGTCCCTTCTCGGCGCGCTCGGTCGCCTGCTTCTGCTCCGTGGCCGCGTCGGCCTTCGGCGCGTCGGTCTTGCTGCACGCGCCCAGCAGCAGCGCGGCGCAGGCCGCCGCGAGGAGGGCGCTCTTCACGCGCGCACCGCTTTCACGCGCTGACGGATGTCGGCGCGCACCTTCGGCGGCAGGTGGTTCCAGCGCACCCCGGCGACCGCGCCCGCGAGCGCGAGGCAGGCCGGCACGCCGTCGCGCTCCGGGTTCGCGCGGCGCAGCTGCAGCCACGCGTCCCAGAAGCCGACGCGCATCAGCGCCTCGAGGGAGTCGATGCCCATGGAGCGCAGCTCCGCGGCGAGCGAGCGGCCGATGTTGGGCGTGTGTTCGATCGGAGTAGCGAGATTCGTTGCCATTACAGGACCTCCAGTGCGATTGCCGTTGCTTCACCGCCGCCGATGCATAGCGCGGCGATCCCCTTCTTCAACCCGCGCTTCTTGAGCGCGTAGATCAAGGTGGTCATGATGCGCGCCCCGGTGGCGCCGATCGGATGCCCCAGCGCGCAGGCTCCCCCGTTCACGTTCACCTTGTCGTGCGGGATGCCGATGTCCTTCATCGCCGCCATGGTGACCACGGCGAAGGCCTCGTTCACCTCGTACAGGTCCACGTCGCCGGCCTTCCAGCCGGCCTTGTCGAGCACCTTGCGGATGGCGCCCACCGGCGCGGTGGTGAACCACTCCGGCTCGTGGGCATTGCTCGCGTAGGCGACGATGCGCGCGAGCGGCTTGGCGCCGCGCTTCTTGGCTTCCGATTCGGTCATCATCACCAGGGCCGCAGCCCCGTCGGAGATCGACGAGGACGTGGCCGCGGTCACGGTGCCGTCCTTGTTGAACGCCGGGCGCAGCGTCGTGATCTTGTCGAGCTTCACGGTGAACGGCGTCTCGTCGTCCTTCACGATCTCCTCGCCGCCGCGTCCCTTGACCGTGACCGGCGCGATCTCGTCGGCGAAGGCGCCGGACTTCTCGGCCCTGAGCGCGCGCTCGGTCGATTCCGTCGCGTAAGCGTCCATCTGCTCGCGTGTGAAGCCGTACTTCTCCGCGGTCTTGTCGGCGTAGAAGCCCATGGGCTTGCCCTGGTAGGCATCCTCGAGGCCGTCGGTGGCCATGTGGTCGAGGAGCTGCTGGGTTCCGTAGCGATAGCCTCCGCGCGCCTTGGGCAGCATGAACGGGGCGTTGGTCATGGATTCCATGCCGCCGGCCACGATCACCTTCGACTGGCCCGCGCAGAGCTGGTCGAACGCCATCATCGCCGCCTTCATGCCCGAGCCGCACATCTTGTTCACCGTCGTGGCGGGCGTGGTGTTGTCCAGCCCCGCATAGATCGCGGCCTGGCGGGCGGGCGCCTGGCCCTGGCCCGCGGGCAGCACGCAGCCGAAGATCAGGTCGTCGACCTCGCCGGACTTCACGCCCGCCTGCGCGACGGCGGCCTTGATCGCCGTGGCGCCCAGCTGGGAGGCGGTGACGGTATTGAACTTGCCCTGCATGGCGCCGATGGGAGTGCGCTTGGCGCCGACGATGACGATGTTCTCCATGACTTTCTCCTGTTGCCTTTCCTTCAGACCGATTCTTCGAAGAGCTCGCGCCCGATCAGCATGCGGCGGATCTCGTTGGTGCCCGCACCGATGTCGTAGAGCTTGGCGTCGCGGAGCAAGCGCCCCGCGGGGAACTCGTTGATGTAGCCGTTGCCGCCGAGGGCCTGGATCGCTTCCAGCGCCACCTGCACCGCGTTCTCCGAGGAGAAGAGCAGGCAGGCCGCGGCGTCCTTGCGCGCGGCGCGGCCGCGACCCTGGTCGAGGGCGGTGGCCACGCGGTAGCTGAAGGCGCGCGCGGCCTGCAGCTTCGTGTACATGTCGGCCACCTTGCCCTGCATGAGCTCGAAGGTGCCGATGGCCTCGCCGAACTGTTTCCTTTCGTGCACGTACGGCAGCACGAGGTCCATGGCGGACTGCATGATGCCGATGGGCCCGCCCGAGAGCACGCAGCGCTCCGTATCGAGGCCGCGCATCAGCACGCGCGAGCCGCCGTTCACCTCTCCCAGCACGTTCTCGGCCGGGATCTCGCAATCCCGGAACACCAGCTCGCAGGTGTTGGAGCCGCGCATGCCGAGCTTGTCGAGCTTCTGCGCGGTCGAGAAACCCGCCATGCCCTTCTCGACCACGAAGGCGGTCATCGCGCGCGAGCCCTGGTCCTTCGGGGCAGTGCGCATATAGACGATCAACACGTCGGCATCGGGACCGTTGGTGATCCACATCTTCGTGCCGTTGGCGATCCAACGATCGCCCTTCTTCTCGGCGCGGCAGGCCATGGAGCCGACGACGTCGGAGCCGGCGCCCGGCTCGCTCATCGCGAGCGCGCCCACGAACTCGCCGGTGCAGAGCTTCGGCAGGTACTTGCGCCGCTGCGCCTCGCTGCCGTTCAGGTGCAGGTTGTTCACGCACAGGTTCGAGTGGGCGCCGTACGAAAGTCCCACCGAGGCCGACGCGCGCGAGACTTCCTCCATCGCCACCACGTGCGCGAGGTAGCCCAGGCCGGTGCCGCCGTAGGCCTCGGGCACCGTCATGCCGAGCAGCCCCAGCTCGCCGAGCTTGCCCCACATGTCGGCGGGAAACTCGTTGCTCGCGTCGATCCCCGCCGCGCGCGGAGCGAGCTCCACGTCGCACATCCTCTTCACCGTGTCGCGAAGCGCGTCGAATTCCTCGGTGAGATGGGTATCGAACAGCATGCCGGCTCCCCTGGGTGGAAGGTCGTCCGCCCGGTGGTGCCCCGGGCTGCGTGGCGGCGGCCCTCGTGGGGCGCCGAACTCTAATTATCGCTCATTTGGCGCTCATCCGTATCGCGCCGTCGAGACGGATCACCTCTCCATTGAGCACTTCGTTCTCGAAAATGTGGCGCACCAGCGCGGCGTATTCGTCCGGACGGCCGAGCCGCGAAGGGAAGGGGACCTGCTGGCCGAGCGAGGCGCGCACCTCCTCGCTCATGCCCTGCAGCATCGGCGTGTCGAAGATGCCCGGCGCGATGGTCATCACCCGGATGCCGAAGCGCGCGAGCTCGCGCGCGATGGGCAGCGTCATGCCGTTCACGCCCGCCTTGGAGGCGCTGTAGGCCGCCTGGCCGATCTGGCCCTCGAACGAGGCCACCGAGGAAGTGTTGACGATCACGCCGCGCTCGCCGCCGGCCATCGCGGGCTGCACGCTCATCTTCGCGGCGGCCAGGCGTATCGCGTTGAAGGTGCCGACGAGGTTGATCGCCACCGCGCGCTCGAAGCTCGCCAGGGCGTGCGGACCGTTGCGGCCCACCACGCGCTCGCCGGGTGCCACTCCCGCGCAGTTCACCAGGCCGTGGATGGCCCCGAAGGCGGCGATGCACAGGTCCACGGCGGCCTGCATCGAGGCCTCGTCGGTCACGTCCGCCTTCACGAAGCGTCCCGCGCCGCCCAGCTGCCGGGCCACCCAATCGCCGGCGTCGTTCAGGTCGGCGATCACGACCTTGCCGCCCGCGTCGGCGAGCATCTTCGCGGTGGCGGCGCCGAGGCCGGAGCCCCCGCCGGTGACGAGGAATGCGTGGTTCTCGATCTGCATGGCGTCCTAGGCAGTGGGAGTCTTCACGGCGACGATGGGAAGGTCGAGCGCGCCCGCCCAGGCTTCCCAGCGCGCCGCGTCGTGCTCGAGGAAACGTGCCGCGAGAGTTTCCGCGTCGAGCGCGGGCAGGCCGAGCGCCCCGGCCAGGCGCCGCGCGAAGTGCTCCTCGAGCGCCGCTACCGCGATCCAGCCCTCGCGCGCCCGGTAGAGATTATATCCGGCGAGCCCTCCGCCGAGGAGCGCGCCGGGGCGGGTGAGACCCTCGTCGAGCGGCTGCGCGAGGAACGCCGCCGCATCGGCGAGCGCGACCGCACACGCGGCCGCCCGACCCGTGCGATCGCGCGCATGCACCAGTGCCAGCGCCGTGGACACCACGCGCTCGGCCCCGGCCATGTCGGCGAACAGGGTCGCGGGCAGGTTGGGTGGAGCGACGAGGCCGTGTTGCGCGAGGTAGGTGAGGTCGTGGCCGGCGGTCTGTTCTCCCGGGGGGGCGTGGCCGATGATCGCCGCGTGGCAGAGGCGCGGGTGGCGCGCGGCGAGCGACTCCGGATCGAGCCCGAGGCGCGCGAGCGCCGCGGGGCGCTGCGCCGTGACGAAGAGGTCGGCGCGATCGAGCAACCCCGCGAGCATGGCGCGCCCCGCGTCGGTCTTCAAGTCCGCGCGGCACACGTCCACGCCCGCGTGCAGGCGCCGGTACCACCCGGGGCAATAGCCCTCGAACGGGTCGCCCGCGGGCGGCTCCACCTTGGCCACCGCCGCGCCCAGGTCGCGCAGCCGCGCGCACGCCACCGGGCCCGGCAGGTTGAGCGCCATGGAGACCACGCGCACGTCCTCGAGGAGTTTCACAGGCCCGCCGCGATAAGATCGGGGATCGAACGATCACGATTATATCGGCCGTGTCGGCGCGTCCTTCGCTTCCCCCCTCCGTGCGCGTGCTGGTGCGCGGCTGGCTCAACTGCAACCAGGTGGTGCTGCTCGCTCCCGGCGACAACGTGCTGGTCGATTCGGGCTATTGCACGCATCGCGAGCGCACGCTCGAATTGCTGGCGGGCCCCGAGGGCCTCGATCGCCAGCCGCTCGAACGCCTCGTGAACACCCATTGCCACTCCGACCACATGGGCGGCAACGCGGCCGTCGCGAGTGCCTATGGCTGCCGCGTAAGCATCCCGCGGGGCGAAGTGAAGCACGTTGAGCCCTGGACGCCGCAAAGCGTCTGGATGGCGCAGTTCGACCAGCGCGCCGATCCGTTCCGATTCGACGATACGCTCTCACCCGGCGACGCCTTCGAGGCGGGCAGCTTCACCTGGGAGGTCCATGCGGCGCCGGGACACGACATGGATGCGCTCATGTTCTTCGAGCCGGCGCACCGCATCCTCGTCTCCGGCGACGCCTTGTGGGAACGCGGGATGGGATTCGTGTGGCCGCTGGAGGGCGCCAATCCGTACCTCGATGCGGCGCGGGAGACGCTCGAGGCCATCGGGCGGCTCGATCCGGCGATCGTGATCCCGGGGCACGGGGAACCGTTCGCCGATGTCCGCGCGGCCGTCGGCGCGGTGCGCTCCAGGCTCGACGCGTACGCCGGTGACCCGGCGAAGAACGCGCGCCACATGCTGCGGGCGCTGTTCGTCTTCGCGCTGCTCGAGCGCCAGGCGATGGCCGCGGCCGACGTGCCGGCCTATCTCGCGCGGGTGCCGTGCTACGGGGAGACCTCGCGGCGCTTCCTGGGACTGGACGACGCGGCGCTCGCCGCGTGGATGCTCGCCGACCTCGAGCGAGCGGGCGTGGTCGCGATCCGCGACGGCGTCGTGCGGCCGACCTTGCCGGCCTAGCCGAAGCCGCGCAGCCCCGCCAGGTCGACGATGCGGATGCGCCCGTATTCGACCTTGAGCAGCCCCGCCTTCTCGAGCACCTGGAGCGCCTGGTTCACGCGCTGGCGGGAGACGCCCGAGAGATAGCCCAGCTCCTCCTGCGAGATCTGCACGTCGGTGGCCTGTTCCGGATAGAGCACCGGATTGAACAGGGCGGCGAGCGAGCGGGCCACGCGCGCGTCGGGGCCGAGCAGCCGCTCGTGCTCCACCATCGCGATGAACTGCGACAGCCGCTCGTTCAGCTGCATGAGCAGGAAGCGATTGAAGGCGATATCGGTGTCGAGCAGCCACTGGAAGGTGGCGCGCGGCATGAGCGCCATGCGGCTCGTGCGCAGGGTCTCGATGTCGTAGCGGCGCGTGGGATCCTTGAGGATCGAGCCTTCGCCGAACCAGCCGCCGCTCGTCACGCCGGTGAACGTGGTGGTCTTGCCCTGGGAATTCACGCTCGTCATCTTGACCAGCCCGTCGACCACGCCGATCCAGTGCTCCACGGCCTCGCCCTTGCGGCAGACGTAGGTGCCGGCCGGAAAGTCGCGCACCACGGTTTCCGCCTCGATGCGATCGAGTTGCGCGCGGGTGAGGGTGCGGGTCCAGAGGGACGCCCGCAGCAGTTCGGACAGGGTCTCCACCCGGAGATTGTCAACGAAAAGACACTCCCGCGTGAGGCCGTGCGGCTACACTAGGCCCAAACAGGGGGAGGCCCAATCCATGGCGGTGCAAACCGGGACGCCCGACACGTTCCCGAAGCTGCTGCTGCACCATGCCCGCGTCCGGGGGGATCACCCGGCGATCCGCGAAAAGGATCTCGGCATCTGGCAGAGCTGGTCGTGGGAGCAGGTGCGCGAGGAAGTCGCTTGGCTCGCCTGCGGCCTGGCGCAAGCGGGGCTCGGACGCGGCGACCACATCGCGGTGATCGGCGCGAACCGCCCGCGCCTGTACTGGACCCTCACCGCCGCCCAGTGCCTGGGCGCGATCCCGGTGCCGTTCTACGAGGACGCGGTCGCCCAGGAGATGGTCTACGTGTTCCAGAACGCGGAGATCGCCTTCGCGGTGGTCGAGGACCAGGAGCAGGCCGACAAGCTCCTGGAGATCCTGCCCGAATGCCCGAAGTTGAAGCACATCTGGTACGACCAGCCGCGGGGCCTGCGCCGCTACGCGCAAGCCGAGCTCGCGAGCTACGAAAGCCTGCGCGAGGCGGGACGCGCGTTCGCCCGCGAGCAGCCCGGCTTCGCCGAGGGCGAGATCGCGCGCGGGCGCGGCGAGGACACCGCGATCATGCTCTACACGTCCGGCACCACGGGGCATCCGAAGGGGGTGGTCCTGTCGCACGAAAACCTCCTCGCGGCGAGCCACGCGTACGCGGAGCTCGAGGGACTGCGCGACGACGAGGAGGTGCTCGCCTACCTGCCCATGGCGTGGATCGGGCAGAACCTGTTCTCCTACGCGCAGTGGATGGCGGTGGGCTTCCGCATCAACTGCATCGAGTCGGCCGAGACCGTGCTCACCGACATGCGCGAGATCGGCCCCACGTACTACTTCGCCCCGCCGCGCGTGCTCGAGGCGCTGCTCACGCAGGTCACGATCCGCATGGAGGACGCGAGCCGGGTGAAGCGCTGGCTCTTCCGCCGCTCCATGGCGCTCGCGCGGCGCGTCGGCGCGCAGATCCTGGACGGCCGGCCCGTGGGCGCGCTCGATCGCTTCCTTTACGCCCTCGGCAACCTGGTGATCTACGCGCCGCTGCGCAACACGCTCGGCATGTCGCGGGTGCGCGTGGCCTACACCGCCGGCGAGGCCATCGGGCCCGATCTCTTCGTCTTCTATCGCTCGCTCGGCATCAACCTGAAGCAGCTCTACGGCTCGACGGAGACTTCGGTCATGGTGTGCGTGCAGCCCAACGGCGCGGTGAAGCCCGATACCGTGGGCCCGCCCATGAAGGGCGTGGAGGTGCGCATCCTCGACAGCGGCGAGATCCTGCTGCGCTGCCCCGGCCTGTTCCGCGCGTACTACAAGAACGAGGACGCCACGCGCGAGGCGAAGGACGGCGAGGGCTGGTTCCACACGGGCGACGCCGGCTTCTTCGACGCCACCGGCCACCTGAAGATCATCGACCGGGCCAAGGACGTGGGCAAGCTCGCCGACGGCACGCTCTTCGCGCCCAAGTACCTCGAGAACAAGCTCAAGTTCTTTCCCCACGTGAAGGAGGCCGTGGCCTTCGGCGATGCGCGCCGGGAGGCCACCGCGATGATCAACATCGACATGCAGGCGGTGGGCGACTGGGCCGAGCGCCGCGGCATCCCGTACTCGGGCTACACCGACCTCGCGGCCAAGCCCCAGGTGGTCGAGCTGGTGCGCGAGTGCGTGGAGCAGGTGAACGCCGACCTCGCCCGCGATCCCAAGCTCGCCGGCAGCCAGGTGCACCGCTTCGTGATCCTGCACAAGGAACTCGACGCCGACGACGGCGAGCTCACGCGCACGCGCAAGGTGCGCCGGCGCTACATCGCGGAGAAGTACGCGGCCATCGTCGAAGCGCTGTACTCGGGAGTGCCGCGCTGCGTGATCGATGCGCAGGTGCGCTTCGAGGACGGCCGCACGGGCGTGGTGCGCGCGGAGCTCCCGGTGACCGATGCGCGCACGTTCGCTCACGAAGCCGCGAAGGCGGCCGCGTGAAGGCGGGGACGCGATGAACCTGCGCGAGCTCGAGCCGGGCGCGGTCGAGCGCAGGGTGGGCGAGGTGATCCTCGCGCTGGACGGCGTCTCGCTCGCCTTCGGCGGCGTGAAGGCGCTCTCCGAAGTGAGCTTCGACGTGCGCGAGCACGAGATCCGCGCCATCATCGGCCCCAACGGCGCCGGCAAGAGCTCGCTGCTGAACGTGATCAACGGCGTCTACCGCCCGCAGCAGGGCGCGATCACCTTCCTCGGCGAGCGGTGCACGGCGATGGACCCGCACCGCGCCGCTGCGATGGGCATCGCGCGCACGTTCCAGAGCCTCGCGCTCTTCAAGGGCATGTCGGTGCTGGACAACATCCTGGCGGGGCGCAACCTGATGATGAAGTCCAACCTCTTCCTGCAGGCGCTGCGGGTGGGGCCGGCGCTGCGCGAGGAAATCGCGCACCGCGAGCGCGTCGAGCAGGTCATCGATTTCCTCGAGATCCAGCACGTGCGCAAGACTGCAGTGGGAAGCCTCCCCTACGGGCTGCAGAAGCGCGTCGACCTCGGGCGCGCGCTCGCCGCGGAGCCCCGGGTGCTGCTCCTGGACGAGCCGATGGCCGGGATGAACGTCGAGGAAAAACAGGACATGTGCCGCTTCGTCCTCGACGTGAACGACGAATTCGGCACCACCATCGTGCTCATCGAACACGATATGGGCGTGGTGATGGACCTCTCGGACCGCGTCGTGGTGCTGGACTACGGCCGCATGATCGCCGACGGCACGCCCGAGCAGGTGCGCGCGAGCCAGGCGGTGATAGACGCCTACCTGGGCGTGAAGCACTGAGGCCGCACGGATGAGCAAGGCCGCCCGCAACCTCACCATCGCGTTCTTCGCGCTGCTCGTGGCGGGGGCGGTGTCGCCGATGGTGCTGGGAGTCGCCGGATTCCCGCAGTGGGCAGAAGTGGCCCTGGGCGGCCTCATGTCGGGCGTGCTCTATTCGCTCGTGGCGATCGGGCTGGTGCTCATCTTCAAGGCCTCGGGGGTGTTCAATTTCGCCCAGGGTTCGATGGTGCTGTTCGCGGCGCTCTCGCTCGTGCGCATCCTCGAGAAGGTGCCGCTGCCGCTGGCCCTGGCGGCCACGCTCGCCATCATGGTGGCATTCGCGTGGCTGGTCGAGCGGCTGGTGCTGCGCCCGCTCGTGAACCAGGCCGACATCGTGCTCTTCATGGCCACGCTGGGCATCGCCAACGTGCTCGACGGGCTCGGCCAGCTCGTCTGGGGCAGCGACATCTACACGCTCGACGTGGGCATGCCCAAGGAGCCGACGTTCATCCTCCAGAAGACCTTCGAGGGCGGGATCCTCGTGAACACGGAGGACCTCATCGCCGCGCTCATCGCCGCGCTGCTCGTGGCCGCGCTCGCGCTCTTCTTCCAGAAGACCGCGACCGGGCGGGCGCTGCGCGCGGTGGCCGACGACCACCAGGCCGCGCAATCGGTAGGCATCCCGCTCAATCGCATCTGGGTGATCGTCTGGAGCGTGGCCGGCCTCGTCGCCCTGGTGTCCGGCGTGGTGTGGGGTTCGAAGCTGGGCGTGCAGTTCTCGCTTTCGCTGATTGCACTCAAGGCGCTGCCGGTGGTGATCCTCGGCGGCTTCACCTCGATCCCCGGCGCCATCATCGGCGGCCTCATCATCGGGCTGGGCGAGAAGCTCTCCGAGGTCTACCTGGGACCGGTCTTCGGCGGCGGCATCGAGAACTGGTTCGCCTACGTGCTCGCACTCGTGTTCCTGCTCTTCCGGCCCGAGGGGCTGTTCGGCGAGCGGCGGATCGAACGTGTCTAGGGACGCCCGATGATCTATCGCGAGACCGGCCAGTTCAAGACCTCGTATGCCTCGGACCAGCAGCTCTTCCCGATCGTGCAGGACCGCTTCTTCGTCGTGGCGGTGATCGCCTTCGCCTACGTCGCGGTGCCGCTGCTCGCCTCCGAATACTTCTTCCGCGCGATCCTCACGCCGTTCCTCATCCTGTCGCTCGCGGCCATCGGGCTGAACATCCTGGTGGGGTATTGCGGGCAGGTGTCCCTGGGAACCGGCGGCTTCATGGCGGTCGGGGCCTACGCGGCGTACAACCTGGCGTTGCGCCTTCCGGACCTGAACCTGCTGGTGGTGTTCCTGCTCGCCGGCGCGTGCGCGACGCTGGTGGGCGTGCTCTTCGGCGTCCCCAGCCTGCGCATCAAGGGCTTCTACCTCGCGGTGACGACGCTGGCGGCGCAGTTCTTCCTCGACTGGGCCTTCGGGCACATCGGGTGGTTCACCAACAACGAGTCCTCCGGCTCGGTGAGCGCCCCGCCGCTGGCGCTGTTCGGCTACCCGATCCGCGGCCCGGTGGAGAAATACCTCCTGGTGCTCTCGTTCGTGTGCGTGTTCGCGCTGGTGGCCAAGAACCTCACGCGCGGGGCGATCGGCCGCTCGTGGATGGCCACGCGCGACATGGACGTGGCCGCGGAGGTGATCGGCATCCGGCCCCTGTCGGCCAAGCTGTCGGCCTTCGCCGTGAGCTCGTTCTTCATCGGCCTCGCCGGGGCGTTGTGGGCATTCGTCTACCTGGGCTCCTGGGAGCCCCTGGCATTCGACGTGAACCGCTCGTTCGAGCTGCTGTTCATGGTGATCATCGGCGGGCTGGGCTCGATCCTGGGGTCGTTCCTGGGCGCGGCGTTCATCGTGATCCTGCCGCTCTTCCTGAACCAGCTGCCCACGCTCCTGGGCATCCACTTGTCGACCGCGACCATCTCGCACGTCGAGGTGATGACGTTCGGCACGCTGATCGTGTTCTTCCTCATCGTGGAGCCGCGCGGATTGGCGCGGCTCTGGGCCATCGGCAAGGAAAAGCTGCGCCTGTGGCCGTTTCCCCACTGAAACCCAACCCGTAGCGCAAGACGACAAGGAGGATGGAGATGAAAAGCAGTTTTCGAATCAAGGCGGCAGCCCTGGCGCTGGCCGCGGGGAGCGCCCTGGGGCTCGCCCTGGACGCAGCCGCGCAATCGAACGAGATCTTTGTGCCGGTCCTGGTATACCGCAGCGGGCCTTACGCGCCCAACGGCGTGCCCTGGGCCGACGGCTTCGTGGATTACCTCAAGCTCACCAACGCCCGCGACGGCGGCGTGAACGGCATCAAGATCTCCTATGAGGAGTGCGAGACCGGCTACGCGACGGATCGCGGCGTGGAGTGCTACGAGCGCCTGAAGAGCAAGCACCCGGTGGCGGTGAACCCGCTGTCCACGGGAATCACCTTCGCGCTCACCGACAAGGTGCCCAACGACAAGATAGTGCTCATGACGACGGGCTACGGCCGCGCGGATTCGGCCGACGGGGCGGTGTTCAAGTGGAACTTCCCGTTCATGGGCACCTACTGGAGCGCGGCCGACGTGCTGGTGCAGCATGTGAAGAAGAAGGAGCACGGCAACCTCCACGGCAAGAAGATCGCGCTCGTCTACCACGACTCGCCCTACGGCAAGGAGCCGATCCTGGTGCTGGAGGCGCTCGCCAAGCGCGAGGGCTTCACGCTGTTGAAGCTGCCGGTCACGCACCCGGGGATCGAGCAGAAGGCGACCTGGCTGCAGATCCGCCAGCAGCGCCCGGACTTCGTCTTCCTCTGGGGCTGGGGCGTCATGAACTCCACCGCGATCAAGGAAGCGATCGCCGTGGGCTACCCGCGCCTGCAGATGTACGGCGTGTGGTGGTCGGCGGCCGAGCCCGACGTGATCCCGGCCGAGATGGCGGCCAAGGGCTACAACGGCCTGGCGCTGGGCCACTCCAACGAGAACGACCGCCCGATCCACCAGGCGATGTTCAAGTACCTCTATGACAAGGGGCAGGGCACCGCGGCCAACAAGGCCGAGGTGGGCCAGGTGCTCTACAACCGCGGCATGCTCTCGGCGCTGCTCCTGGTCGAATCGATCCGCTCCGCGCAGGGCAAGTACGGCAAGCGCGTGGTGACGGGAGAGGAGGTTCGCTGGGGCGCGGAGCACCTGAACATCGACAACGCGCGCATCAAGGCGCTCGGGGTCGAGGGGATGATGCAGCCGCTGCACACCTCGTGCAAGGACCACGAGGGCTCGCGCTCCTTCCGCATCCACACCTGGGACGGGACCACCTGGAGCTACACGTCCGACTGGTACACGGCCGACAACAAGTTCCTGCGGCCGATCGTCGAGAAGCACGCGCTGGAGTACGCGAAGGAGAAGGGCATCACTCCGCGCGACTGCTCGAAGGAGAAGTAGCCGTCGTGTCCGAGACGTCCCGGCCTCTGCTCGAGGTCAACGGCATCGAGGTGATCTACAACCACGTGATCCTCGTGCTGAAGGGCGTGTCGCTGAAGGTTCCCGAGGGGGGCATCGTCGCCCTCCTCGGGGCCAACGGCGCCGGCAAGACGACGACGCTCAAGGCGATCTCGAACCTGCTGCACGCCGAGCGCGGCGAGGTCACCAAGGGCCACATCGAATTCGGCGGCAAGCGCGTCGACCGCCTGAACCCCTCCGAACTGGTGCGCCGCGGCGTGATTCAGGTGATGGAGGGCCGGCACTGCTTCGCGCACCTCACCGTGGAGGACAACCTGCTCACCGGCGCTTATACGCGCCGCGCTTCGCGCGCCGAGGTGCGCGCGGACCTGGAGAAGGTCTACGCATTCTTCCCGCGGCTCAAGCAACGCCGCGCATCCCTCGCCGGCTACACCTCGGGCGGCGAGCAGCAGATGACCGCGATCGGCCGCGCCCTCATGGCGCAGCCGCGCATGATCCTGCTCGACGAGCCGTCGATGGGTCTCGCCCCGCAGATCGTCGAGGAGATCTTCGAGATCGTGCGTAGCCTTAACTCCGCCGCCAAGACCAGCTTCCTGCTCGCCGAGCAGAACACGATGGTGGCGCTGCGCTTCGCGGACTTCGGCTACATCCTCGAGAACGGCCGCGTCGTGATGGAGGGCAATGCGAAGGCGCTTTCCGACAACGAGGACGTGAAGGAGTTCTACCTCGGCATCTCGAGCGGCGGCCGGCGCAGCTTTCGCGAGACGAAGAACTATCGCCGGCGCAAGCGCTGGCTCGCCTGAAGCCATGGCGGACTACTACGATGCGCTCGAGGTGCGCGATCCGGCCGAGCGCGAGCGCGCTCTCCTCGACCGATTGCCGGCGCAGGTCCGGCACGCGCGCGAGCACAGCGCCTACTACCGCCGCGTGCTGCAGGCCGTCGACCCGGAAGGCGTGCGCTCGCGCGCGGCCCTGGCGGAGCTGCCGGTCACCCGCAAGTCCGACCTGCTCGAGCTGCAGCGCGCCGAGCGGCCCTTCGGCGGCCTCAACGCGACCCCGGCCTCGGGGCTCGCGCGCATCTTCATGTCGCCCGGGCCGATCTACGACCCCGAGGGCCGCCGTCCCGACTACTGGCACGGGGCGCGAACGCTCTTCGCCGCGGGCTTCCGGCGCGCCGACGTGGTGCTCAATTGCTTCTCCTACCACCTCACCCCGGCGGGCAGCATGTTCGAGACCGGCCTGCACCACCTGGGCTGCGCGGTCATCCCGGGCGGCGTGGGTCAGACGGAGCTGCAGGCACGCGTCATCGCGGACCTGGAGCCCTCGGGCTACGTGGGCACGCCCTCGTTCCTCAAGCTCATCGTCGAGAAATGCGATGAGCTGGAATTGCCCGCGGCGAGCATTCGCCGCGCCCTCGTTTCCGGCGAGGCGTTCCTGCCTCCCGTGCGCGAGCTGCTCGCGGCACGGGGCATCGATGCGTTCCAGGCCTACGGCACCGCAGACCTCGGCATGGTCGCCTACGAGACCGCCGCCCGCTCGGGCCTGGTGCTGAACGAGGACATGATCCTCGAGATCGTGCGGCCCGGGACGGGCGACCCGGTGCCCGAAGGAGAGGTGGGGGAGATCGTGGTGACGACTTTCAACGCCGACTATCCGCTGCTGCGCTTCGCGACCGGGGATCTTTCCGCGCTGCTCGCCGGGGCGAGCCCCTGCGGGCGCACCAATGTGCGCATCAAGGGCTGGATGGGGCGTGCCGACCAGACGACCAAGGTGCGCGGCATGTTCGTGCATCCGCACCAGGTGGCGGAGGTGCTGCGCCGCCATGGGCTCGCACGCGCCCGCCTCGTGGTCGAGAACGAGGCCGGAGAGGATCGCATGACGCTGCGCGTGGAGCGCGAATCGGCCGACGTGGCGCTCGCCGGCGCCCTGGAGGCCACCGTGCGCGAAGTCATGAAGGTGCGCGGCGGGGTAGTGTGGCTCGCGCCCGGATCGCTCCCGAACGACGGCAAGGTGATCGAGGACGCGCGCAAGTATTCCTGAGCGGGATTCGCGGCTATGATGTACGCCTTTTGCCCCCTCACAGGAGCCGCGGACCATGAAGAACAGCCTTCCGAAGAGCAAGCTCATCCTGTCGTCGTGCGCCGCCGCCGCGCTGTTCTGCGCGGGCTGCGCGACGACTCCCCCCGACGAGACGTCGACCAAGGAGCGCGGCGAGGCGGTATACGTCACCGGCAGCAACATTCCGCGCCACCACGTCGGGGAGGCCTACGGGGTATCCACGGTGACCAGGGAACAGCTCGACCGCGAAGGCCCCGTGCTCACCCCCCAGATGCCGATGCCGATGCCGGGTGGGTCCCACTGAGGTAGCGGCGGCACGGCAGTCCGCCACGCACATGCCTTCGAAATTACATTAGGTATGTGCACTAACTATTTGTAAGTAAACAGTTAAATAAATGTAAGAACCCCCCTGCGCGAATGACTGCCAGGGGCCGCTGTTCATGGTTTGATTAGGCTTCGCCCGTGGGCTAAACTAACGGGCTTTTGATGGCCGCTTCCCCGGGACTCCGGGCCCTTGGCCATCGAGTCCACGCAGCGAGGTTCAATGGCGAGCAAAGCAAAGATTCTGACCGAGGCGGAAATCACCAGGATGCCGAAGTCGGACTACATGAACGCGGCGCAGCTCCGGTTCTTCCGCGAGCGGCTTCTCGACCTGCAGAAGCAGCTGCGCGAGAACGCCGGGGCGACGACCGAGCACTTGCGTGAGCTTTCCTTCGCGCCCGACCCCGCCGATCGCGCCACCCTCGAGGAGGAGCACGCGCTCGAACTGCGCACCCGCGACCGCGAGCGCAAGCTGCTGAAGAAGATCGACCAGGCCCTGGCGCGCATAGACGACGGCAGCTACGGCTACTGCGAGGAGACCGGCGAGCCCATCGGGATCCAGCGCCTGCTCGCCCGCCCGACCGCGACGCTCACCATCGAGGCGCAGGAGCGCCGGGAGCTCAAGCAGAAGCTCTACGGCGAATAGCCCCGGCCGCGCCCGCGGGGCCCCGGCGCCGGAATTCCCCGCACATCAGCGGCGAATTCGCCGCGGCGAAGCCGCCGCACGCGGTCCTATAATCGGGAAACCTCGCATTCCCTTGGCCCCAGGAGAGCCGGCGATGCGCAAATCCGATTTCATTCCCCTCGATCCCGGGGCAGGCTCTTCGCGGGGCGAATTCGCCACGGGCTTCGCCGCCGCCGTGCAGCCGGTTTCGGCGCAGACGCAGATCACCACCGACGCGCGCGGGCTGGCCGCCGGCGAGGTGACGATCGCGTTGAAGGATGGGCGGCTGCCCGCGTACCGCGCCATGCCCGCCGACGGCAAGGGCCTTCCCACGGTGCTCGTGGTGCAGGAGATCTTCGGCGTGCACGAGCACATCAAGGACGTCACGCGCAGGTTCGCGAAGGCGGGCTACCTTGCGGTAGCGCCCGAGCTCTACGCCCGACAGGGCGACGTGTCGAAGCTCTCGAGCATCGACGAGATCCGCCCGATCGTGGCCCGAGTGCCCGACGCGCAGGTCATGTCGGACCTGGACGCGGCGGCGGCCTGGGCGGCGGACAACGGAGGCGACGCGCGCAGGCTCGCGATCACCGGCTTTTGCTGGGGAGGGCGCATCGTGTGGCTTTACGCCGCGCATAACCCGCGGCTCAACGCGGGTGTGGCGTGGTACGGACGCGTCGAGGGCGCCGCCACGGAGTTGCAGCCGAAGAACCCCATCGACCTCGTGCAGGACCTCCACGCGCCGGTGCTGGGCCTTTACGGCGGCGCGGACGCCGGGATCCCGAGCGAGGGCGTGGAACGCATGCGCGCCGCGCTCCGGGCCGCGGGCAAGCCGGCCGAGATCCACACCTATCCGGACGCGCCCCATGCCTTCTTCGCCGACTACCGGCCATCGTACCGCCAGCAGGCTGCCGAGGACGGCTGGCAGCGAATGCTCGGCTGGCTGCGCAAGTACGGCGTCGCATAGCGGACGCTCGAGGAGCGCGCGGGACAAGGCGTGAACGACGAGGCCACCCGGGTTCGCGAGGACGCGTCGCTGCAGCTGCACCGGGCGCTGGACGACCATGCCCTCACGACCGTGTTCCAGCCCATCTTCGGCTTCCGCGAGGGTCGCATGCTGGGCTACGAGGCGCTCGTGCGGGGCCCCGAGGGCTCGCTCATCCAGGCGCCGGCCGAGCTCTTCGCCGCCGCCCAGGCCGAGAACCTCGCCGTCGAGCTGAACCTCGCCTGCATCCGCCAGATCCTGGGCGACTTCGCCGCCAGCGGCCTCGCCGGCAGCGTCTTCCTCAACGTCTCGCCGCAGCTCATCTCGCAGCGCGGGCACGACCAGGAGCGCGCGGCGCGGTTCATGGCGCAGCTCGGGCTCGAGCCCGAGCGCGTGGTGATCGAGCTCACCGAGGACTATCCGACGGTGGATTTCCGCTTCGTCCACGAGTCGCTGATGCTCTATCGCTCGATGGGCTTTCGCATCGCCATCGACGACCTGGGCGAGGGGTTCGCGAGCCTGCGCCTCTGGTCGGAGCTGCGCCCCGAGTTCGTGAAGGCGGACAAGCATTTCGTGACCGGGATCGCCGACGACCCGGTGAAGGTGCAGTTCCTGCGGGCGATCCAGCACATCGCCGACAACTGCGGCTCGCTCGTGATCGCTGAAGGCATCGAGAACGCGGCCGACTTCAGGGTGGTGAAGGACATCGGCATCGCCTGCGGCCAGGGCTGGTTCATCGGCCGGCCCGCCGAGGAGCCCGCGCAGGAGCTCCCCGAAGCGGCGCGGCGGGCCCAGGCCGACGCGCGCCTGCCGGTCGTGCCGGCGCCGCGGTTGCGGGCCGGCACCGAGCCGCATGCGCACGACTTCGTGCGCGCCGTGGATGCCGCGACGCCCCAGGCAACGCTGGGGGCGATCCTCGAGCGCTTCGCCGCCTCGCCCTCGCTCGCGGCAATTCCGGTGATCGGTGCGTCGGGCGTCGAGGGGGTGGTGTCGAGGATGTGGCTCGCGCTCGTCGCGGCGAGCTCCGATGCCGCGGCGCTCGAGGCCCGCCCATGCCTCGATTTCGCCGACCGCGCCCCGATCCGGGTGGAAGCGGACCTGGACCTCGCGGACCTGGCGGCGATCCTGGTCGAATCCGACTCGCGGCGCTTCGCCGACGGCTTCGTGCTCGTCTCGCGCGGCCGCTACCTCGGCATGGGCACCAGCCGCGACGTGATGCGCTCGCTGCAGAGCTCGCGCGTGCTCGCCGCGCGCTACACCAATCCGCTCACGCTGCTGCCCGGCCAGGTGCCCATCAACGAGCATCTCGAGCGCCTGCTCGCGCGCCGCGTCGCCTTCAGCGCGTGGTTCATCGAGGTCGACCAGATGCGCGGGCTGAACGATGCGGGGGGTTCGCCCGCGGCGACGCGCTGATCCACGCGTGCGCGCGGCTGCTCGAGGAGGCGTGCGCGCCGGGGGTGGATTTCGCCGGGCACGTGGCGGGCGGGCGCTTCGTCGTGCTCGCGCAAAGCGAAGACTGGCGCGCGCGCGCGCAGGGCCTGGTCGACAGGTTCCCGTCGCTGGTCGAGGCGCAAGTCCCGGCCGACGCCTTCGCACGCGGCTACTTCACGCTCACGCAGCGCGACGGCCACCAGAGCGTGCGCCCGATGCCCCGCCTCGTGATCGGCATCGTGCCGGTGCTGCCGGGCGTGTTCGAGACGCGCCACGAGGTGGTGGCGGTCGCCAAGCGTGCCGCGGAAGCGGCCATGGCCCGAGCGGGAAGCGCGCTGCACGTGGACGAGCAGCACGCCAACGCCTACCCTCAATCGCTGCTGTTCGAGTCCCCGCGGGACTAGAGCGCGCGGCGCTTCCAGACCTGCCAACGCTCCTTGCCCCGGAACACCGCGATCGAGTCGTCGACCGGGGCGTCCTCGACGCGCTCGAACGCCCGCCCGAGCAGCGCGTCGAGCTCCGCCTGCGCGTGCAGGGCGAAGGGCGGGCCGCGCTCGCCGGCGTCGAAATAGAAGAAGCCCGCGAGCACGCCTGCAGGCGCGGCGAGTTGCGCCACGCGCCGCGCCCAATCCTCCCATCGGCTGCGCGGGAGGGCGCAGAGGAAAGCGCGCTCGTACACCACGTCGAAAGGCGCCTCGGCGATCGGCGCGAAGAAGTCCGCCTGGCGCACGAGGCCCGCGTGGCTTCCCAACTCGCGCCGCGCCATCGCGAGCGCCTCGGCGCTGAAGTCGATGCCGACGACGGGCCAGCCGCTTTCGGCGAGGAAGCGCACGTCGTGCGCGCTGCCGCAACCGGGCACGAGCACGCCGGCGGGCGCCGCGCGGGAAGCCACGTACGCGCGCAGGCGCGCGGGCACCTTGCCCGCGTCCCACGGCGCGAAGCCCGCGCCGTAGCGCAGATCCCAGAATTCCGCCCCGGAGGGGTCGCGTTTGGGGAAGCTCGGCGTGCTCACCCCCGAATGGTAGGCCCGAACGGATATACTTCGCGCCGCACCCTGCGTTCCTCGAGATGAAGCGCCTCCTGCTTTGCATTGCCGCCGGCCTCGCGCTGGCTTCCTGCAACCCCGGTACCGAAGCTCCGCGCCGCGTCGTGCGCCTGGCCGCGTGCCGGCTGCCAGGCGTCGAAACCGAAGCGCAGTGCGGCAAGTACGAGGTCTGGGAGGACCGCGCCGCGCGGACGGGGCGGCGCATCCCGATCAACATCGCCGTGATTCCCGCGCGGATGCGTTCGCCGGAGCCGGACCCGATCTTCGTGTTCGCGGGCGGGCCGGGCCAGGGCGCGGTCTCGCTCGCCGCCACGGTCATGCCTCTGTTCGCCAAGCTCAACGACACGCGCGATGTGGTCCTGGTCGACCAGCGCGGCACGGGCGAGTCCAACCCGCTCGATTGCGAGGACGAGGATGCTCCGGTCCAATCGCTCTTCGAGGACACCCTGCCGGGCGACGTGGTGCGCAAGTGCCTGGCCGGCCTCGACGCCGATCCACGCCAGTACGTCACCTCGATCGCCGTCGAGGACTTCGACGAGGTGCGCGCGGCGCTGGGCTACGGGAAGATCGACATCTGGGCGGGCTCCTACGGCACCCGCGCCGCCCTCGAATACGTGCGCCGGCACGCCGCGCATGTCCGCGCCGTGGTGCTGGACGGCGTGGCGCCCTCCACCATGAAGATGCCGCTCTCGTTCGTGGCCGACGGGGAGGCCGCGCTCGGCAAGCTGGTGGCCGGGTGCGAGGAGCAGGCGCCCTGCCGGCGCGCCTACCCGCAGTTGGGCGCCACGATCCGCAGCCTGCGCGCCGGCTTCGCGCGGCGCCCGGAGCGCGTGGACATCGAGGATCCGCGCACCGGCGAGCAGGAGACGATCCGCGTCACGCAGAACGTCTTCCTCTCGGGCCTGTTCCGGCCGCTGTACGTGGCGGAGCTCGCCAGCCTGCTGCCGTACGGCGTCCAGGCAGCCTCGCGCGGAGACTTCAATCCGCTGCTCGCGCAGAACCTCGAGTTCGCCGACGACGTCTCGGAGAACCTCTCGCTCGGCATGCACCTCTCCGTGATCTGCTCGGAAGACGTTGCGCGCATCACGGCACGGGACCTGGCCGCGGCGGAGCAATCCTTCTTCGGCCGCGCGCTGGTCGACGACTACATCGCCGCCTGCCGGATCTGGCCGCGCGGACGCGTGCCGGCCGACTACTACGACCCGGTGCGCTCCGACGTGCCGGCGCTGCTGCTCTCGGGTGGCATCGATCCCGCCACGCCGCCGCATTACGCCGAGCAGGTGGCCGCCACGCTGCCCAACGCCATGCAACTCGTCGCCCCCGAGGTGGGCCACGGCGTGAGCGAACGCGGCTGCGCCCCGCGTCTGATCGAGGCGTTCGTGCGCCAGGGCAACGCACGCGCACTCGACGGCAAGTGCCTCGAGCGCATTCCGCGCCCGCTCTTCGTGCTGCCCCTGGGACCGTCGCCATGATCGTCGCCGAGGACCTCGCGAAGCGCTTCGGCGACGTGCAGGCCGTGCGCGGCGTCTCGTTCACCGCGCCGGACGGCTCCATCACCGGCTTGCTCGGGCCCAATGGCGCGGGCAAGACCACCACGCTGCGCATGATCTCCACGCTCGTGGCGCCTACCCGGGGCACGGCACGGGTCGACGACCTGGACGTGAGGCGCGACGCGCTCGCCGTGCGCGCGCGCATCGGCCTGCTGTCGGACGCACGCGGCCTCTACGGCCGGCTCACCGCGCGCGAGAACATCGCCTATTACGGCGCGCTGCGCGGCCTCGCCCGCCCGGAGCTCGACGCGTCGCTCGCGCGCCTCGCGGAGCTGCTCGAGCTCACGCCGCTCCTGGACCGGCGCACCGACGGCTTCTCGCAAGGCGAGCGGATGAAGGTCGCCATCGCGCGCGCGCTCGTGCACGACCCGCCCAACGTGATCCTCGACGAGCCCGGCAACGGGCTCGACGTGATGACAACGCGCAACCTGCGCGACGTGATCCGGCGCCTGCGCGACGCCGGCAAGTGCGTGCTCTTCTCGAGCCACGTGATGCAGGAAGTCTCCGCCCTGTGCGACGAGATCGTGATCGTGGCGCGGGGGGCGGTGGCGGCGCGCGGCACGGCGAAGGAGCTGCTTGCCGCGAGCGGCTGCTCGAGCCTCGAGGACGCATTCGTGCACCTGTCGGGCGAGGCGGTCGAGCCGTGAGGGCGCCCATCCTCACGGTCTTCCTGAAGGAGCTGCGCGATGGCCTGCGCGACCGGCGCACGGTGCTCATGGTGCTCGTGGCCTCGCTGCTCACCGGCCCCCTCACGCTCGTGCTGCTCGCGCACTTCGTGTCGAGCCTGGAGGAGAAGGGCGCCACGCTGACGGTGGTCGTCGCCCACCAAGAGCACGCCCCGGCGCTGGTGAACTTCCTGCAGCGCAACGACGTGCAGATCGAGCGCGCCCCGGACGACTACGAAGCGCGGGTGCGCGACGGGCGCCTGGACGCGGTGATCGTGGTGCCGGATGATTTCGACGCGCGCTGGCGCGAGGGCGACGGGGCGAAGCTGAAGGTCGTCTTCGACGACTCGCGCAGCGACGCGGGCCCGGCCATCCGCCGGGTGGAGCGGCTGCTGCGCGGGTTCAACCGCGAGACGGGGATGCTGCGCATGATGGCGCGCGGCGTGAGTCCCGAGCTGGGCCAGCCCGTGGAGATCGAGCGCATCAACACCGCCACCCCGCGCCAGCGGGGCGCGTTCCTGCTCTTCCTGATCCCGATGTTCGCGCTGCTCTCGCCGCTGCTGGGCGGCATGGCGGTGGCCATCGACTCGACCGCCGGTGAGCGCGAGCGCGGCTCGCTCGAGCCGCTGCTGGGCAACCCGGTGCCGCCGGCGCAGATCATCGCGGGCAAGTGGCTCGCGGCGTGGACCTTCGCCTCCGGGGTGGCGGTGATTACGCTCGCGGGTTTCGTCACCGCCGCGGTCCTGTACGCGCAGAAGAAACTGGCCGCGATGATGGCTTTCGGCACGCCGGAGTTCCTGCAGTTCGTCGCGATGATCGTCCCGTTCGCGGCCATGACCTCGGCGCTGCAGATGCTGATCTGCACCTACGGGCGTTCGTATCGCGAGGCGCAGACCTACGTGAGCTACCTCGCCACTGCGGTGTCCTTCGTGCCGGCGATCGTCCTGTTCACCGGCCTCAAGGAAAAGCCGTGGCACCTGTACGTGCCGGTGCTGGGCCAGCAGTCGGTGCTCTCGCGCCTGCTGCGCGGCGACGCCGTCGGGCTCGCCGACTGGGCCGTGCCCTCGCTCGTGTCCGCGGCCATCGCCGCGCTCTGCCTCGCGCTGCTCGCGCGCCTGCTCGCCGACGAGCGCATCGTGTTCGGGCGATCGTGAACGACCGCACCCGCGCGGGCGTCGACATCGAGGCCCCGTTCGCGTCCGGCGCGGCACTTGAGCGCGCCGTGGCGGGCTTCCGGCAGCGGCCACAGCAGGTGGAGTTCGCCCGCGCGGTGCTCGAGGCGATCGAGTCCGCGGGCGTGCTCATCGCGGAGGCGGGCACGGGCACGGGCAAGACCTTCGCGTATCTCGTGCCGGCGTTGCTCGCCGGCGGGCGGGTGATCGTCTCGACCGGCACCAAGACCTTGCAGGACCAGCTCTTCCACCGCGACCTGCCGCTGGTGCGCCGGGCGCTGGGCCTCGGCGTGGATACGGCGCTGCTCAAGGGGCGCGCCAACTACGTGTGCCTGCACCACCTCGAGCTGGCGGCAGCCCACGGGAGCTTCACGGCGCGCGAGGAGGTGGTGCATCTGCATCGGATCCGCAGCTTCGCCGCGCGCACCGTCACCGGCGACAAGGGCGACTGCGCCGACGTCCCGGAGTCGTCGCCCGCGTGGGCGCAGGCCACCTCGACGCGCGAGAACTGCCTGGGCTCGGCCTGCGGGCACTACCAGGACTGCTTCGTGATGAAGGCGCGCAAGCGCGCCGCCGAGGCGGACGTGGTCGTGGTGAATCACCACCTCTTCTTTGCCGACATGGTGCTGCGCGACGAGGGCGCGGCGGACCTGCTGCCGGTGGCCGACACGGTGATCTTCGACGAGGCGCACCACCTGCCGGACCTCGCGCGCCTGTTCTTCGGGCAATCGCTGTCCACGACCCAGGCGATCGAGCTCGCCCGGGACGTGCGCATGGTCGAGGCGCAGCACGCTCGCGAGGGCACTGCCATGGGAGAGGCCGCGGCGCGGCTGGAGCGCGCCGCGCGCGACCTGCGCCTCGCGCTCGGAGCGGCCGCGGGGCGCACGGCGCTCTCGGCCATCGGTGATCGCGCGGGATTTGATCGCGCCCTCGACGCGCTCGGGGAGACGCTCTCGGAGCTGTCCGTCACGCTGGGGGCACAGGAGGAGCGGGCCGAGGAGATCCGCAACTGCCGGGCGCGCGCCGACGCGTTCCTCGCGCGCGTGCACGAATGGCGCGAAGCCGACGCCCGACCGCGGGAAGACGCGCCCGAAGAGGCGGGCGGCGCCGAGTTCGTGCGCTGGATCGAGGCCTACCCCCATTCGGCGGCGTTGTACGTGACCCCGCTCGACGTGGCGCGTATCTTCCGCGGCCAGATGCAGGACGCCGGGCGCGCATGGATCTTCACCTCCGCGACCCTTTCGGTGAACGGCGACTTTTCCCATTTCCAGGCGGAGATGGGCCTCGGCGAGGCGCGGGCGCTCAGCTGGCCCAGTCCCTACGATTTCGAGAGCCAGGCGCTGCTCTACGTTCCGGAAGGCCTGCCCGATCCCAACGCGGAGGGCTACGCGGACGCGGTGATCGACGCCGCGTGGCCGGTGGTGCGCGCGAGCGGCGGGCACGCCTTCCTGCTGTTCACCAGCCTGCGCGCGATGGAACGCGGCTACGGCCGCCTCGCGGCGAAGCTCAAGTCGGAGGCGCTGGAATGGCCGCTACTGCTGCAAGGCAGCGGGGCGAAGAACGAGCTGCTCGAGCGCTTTCGCCGCTCGCCCCACGCGATCCTGGTGGGCTCGCAATCGTTCTGGGAAGGGGTCGACGTGAAGGGCGATCAGCTCTCGGTGGTGGTGATCGATCGCCTTCCGTTCAGCCCCCCGGACGATCCGGTGCTCGCCGCGTGCATCGAGCGCATCAACCGCGCCGGCGGGAACGCCTTCATGGATTACCAGCTCCCGCGCGCGGTGATCACCCTGAAGCAGGGCGCCGGACGGCTCATTCGCGACGAGACCGACCGCGGGGCGCTGATGATCTGCGACCCGCGGCTGGTGGAAAAGCACTACGGCAAGCGCATCTGGCGTGCGCTGCCGCCATTCCGCCGCACGCGCGCCCTCGAGGACGTCGAAGCGTTCTTCGCCGCCGGTGCCAAGGGTCCTAGCGCGAAGGGATGAACCGCCAGCCTTCCGGGCACTTGGTGACCTTCGGGTAGTACGCCTTGGCCGACGCGCAATAGTTCATGTAGGTCGGGCCTTGCGCGGGCATTCCCTCGCCCGGCGCGGCCTCGGTGGTGGGTGCTCCCGGCGCGTCGGGAACCGGGCGTGGAGTGGCATCCTCGTCGGGATAGACCACGGTCTCGCGCGGATACGGATAGTAGTAGGGCTGATAGTAGTAGGGCGCGTCCCAGTAGTAGGCGGACCAAAGCAGCGGAACGCCGAGGTAGAACGCCAGGCCCGGGCCCCACCCGTAGCGCGAGCCGCCCCAGTGGCCGCCTCCGGACCAATGCCCGCCTCCGGACCAGTTGCCGCCGTGGGAGCCGCCCGACCAGTGCCCGCCGCCGTGCCCACCCCGGTCCGCCAGCGCCGGTCCCGTCACTGCCAGGCCGACGGCGGCCAGCACCGCGACCAAGAGGGTTCTCGTCGATTTCATTTCATGCTCCTTGCCACGTCCTGTGGAAATCCCACTCGACCTTCATTAAACGGATGACGCCAAAGTCCGGATGACAC
Organism: uncultured beta proteobacterium; assembly: GCA_963792865.1. Classification (GTDB taxonomy): domain Bacteria; phylum Pseudomonadota; class Gammaproteobacteria; order Burkholderiales; family Usitatibacteraceae; genus Usitatibacter. The sequence continues at coordinate 244,704 of CAWBYB010000009.1, read as the reverse complement.
GATTGGCGCCTTTCCTGGGACTTTGACCGCCATTCGGCCCATTGATTTCGCCCGGGCAAGCTCCTGCGGCTACTCCGAACAAGGCAGCGCGACCCGCGCCTCGAGGCCACCGCCTTCGCGGGCGAGCAGCTCCAGGCGCCCGCCATGCAGGGTGGCCACGCGGTTGGCGATCGCGAGCCCCAACCCGGCCCCGGATGAGCCGCTGCGCGCCTCGTCGCGGCGGGTGAACGGCTGCTTCAGGTGCTCCACGAGCGTCGCCGGGATGCCCGGTCCCCGATCGAGCACGGACAGGATGACCGAGCCGGGGACCGCTGCAGTGCGCAGGATCACTTCCCCGCCGGCATGGCGCACCGCGTTGGCAAGCAGGTTGTCCACCATGCGCTGCAGGGCAAGCGGGCGCACCATCAGCAGCGGCACCTCGCCCAGCTCGCAGCGCACCATCGCCCCTGTGCGCGCCGCGCGCTCGGCGCACGCGCGCGCGAGCTCCGCGAGATTCACCGCCGAGAGCGGCTCGGCGGCTTCGCTGCGGGTGAAGTCGATGAACTGGTCGATGATCGCGTTCATGTCGTCGAGGTCCTGGACGATGCCGCGCTGCGTGCCCGCATCGACCCTCGCGCCGAGCATCTCGACTTCCAGCCGCAGGCGCGAAAGGGGCGTGCGCAGGTCGTGGGAGATGCCGGCGAGGAAAGTCGCGCGCTCGCGCTGGCTCCTCTGCAGGTCCTCCTTCATCTGGTTGAACGCGCGCGCTACCGAGCGGATCTCGGACGGCCCGGTCTCCGAGACCGGGGGCGGATCGCCGCCCTGGCCGATCTTGCCCGCGGCGCGCGCGAGCTCCTCCAGCGGCCGGTTGAGCCGCCACATCAGCAGGAAAGTGGCGGTCACCGCGATCGCCAACCCGGCCGCGCCCCACGCGATGAGGGCATCGAGGGGATCGCGCTCCACCCGGCCGCGCGGAAACGCCACCCAGTAGTCGCGCCTGCCCGCGGGAAGCCGGAACCACAGGTCATGCGGCCGGAAGCGCCCGGGCAGGACGCGCGGCCCGCTCGGTCTGCGCACGTAGATCTCGGCCTGGGGCCCGAAGATCTCGTGCATGCGCTCGCGCAGCAGGCGCAGGTCCTCGGCCGGGCGCATGTCCTCGTCGCCCTGCACCGGCAGGATCCGGATGCCCTCCTTTTCGGCGATGCGTCCGATGAACTCCTCCTGCTGCACGGGGCCCATCGTGTTCAACGCGGCGCTGATCGTCTTCAGGTGGTTCACGAACTGGCCGATGCCCGCGGCGTGGCGCGGCTGCGTCACGTAGTGCTGCAGCAGCCAGACCGCGGCGACCTGGGACAGGATCAGCGCCGCGATGAGGACGACGAGCGTGCGCCACAGCAGGGAGGCCGGAAGCAGCTTCACGCCGCCGCGCCCCCGTCGGGGATGAACACGTAGCCGAAGCCCCACACCGTCTGGATGTAGCGCGGGCTCTGCGGATCCTCGCCGAGCAGCTTGCGCAGCCGCGAGACCTGCACGTCGATCGAGCGGTCGTAGCTTTCGTGCTCGCGGCCGCGCGCGAGCTCCATCAGCTTGTCGCGCGACATCGGCTCGCGCGGATGCTGCGCGAGCGCCTTGAGCAGCGCGAATTCGCCGGTGGTGAGGGGCAGCGGCTTGCCATCGCGGGTGAGCGCGCGGCTGGCCAGGTGCAGGGCGAAGGGGCCGAACTCGACCACCTTGGCCTGCGTGCTGGGCGCGCCCGGCGTTTCGGAGGGAGCCTGTCGGCGCAGCACCGCGTGAATGCGCGCCACCAGCTCGCGCGGGTTGAACGGCTTGGCGAGGTAGTCGTCGGCGCCCATCTCGAGCCCCACGATGCGGTCCACGTCGTCGCCCTTGGCGGTGAGCATGATGACCGCGATGCCCTGGCCCGCGGAGCGAAGGCGGCGGCAGATCGCGAGCCCGTCCTCGCCCGGCAGCATGAGGTCGAGGACCATCAGGTCGTAGCGCATGCGCGAGAGGTTGCGATCCATCGCCGGCGCATCGGGCACCGTGTCCACCACGAATCCCTGCTCGGTGAGGTAGCGCTTGAGCAGGTCGCGCAGGCGCAGGTCGTCGTCGACGACAAGGATCTTCTGGCGTTGTGGGCTTTGCATGGAATCGATCGTAAGCGTGCCGGCGCGCGCTTCGCCTGCGAGATGTAAGGGAATGTTAACAGCGGCGACGCGGGCGCCCCCGCGCTTACAACCCGTTACCTCCGTGCGTGCGCCGGCTTGCGACCTGGCGCGTTGATTCGCTTACGCTCGGAGCAACCGCGCCGGGCCGCATCCCCGATTCCCACACCCGAACAGGAGCAATCCATGAAATACGCAGTCATCCTCACCGCGCTGGGCCTCGCCGCCACGGCGATTCCCGCCCTGGCAGCACCGGAGGGCGCCGGCCCGCCGAACGGCCCCCGGTTCGAGCACTTCAAGGCCGCGGACACCAACGGCGACGGCATGATCAGCCGCGAGGAAGCGGCCGCGCTACCGGGACTCGCCAGGCACTTCGACCAGATCGACGCCAACGGCGATGGGCAGATCAGCGCCGACGAGCTGCAGGCGCGCCGGCAAAACGTGCGCGTGGCCTACTGGAAGAAGATCGACACCGACGGCGACGGGCGCATCAGCAAGGCCGAAGCCCAGGCGAACGCGCCGCGCCTGGCGCGCCGCTTCGACCAACTCGACGCCAACCACGACGGGTTCCTCACGCCCGAGGAGTTGAGGGCGGCTCATGCCCACCGCCGCCCGGTGCAATAGCTGCCGCGCACTCGGCGCCGGCTTCCCTCGGGAGGCACATTCCCGCGGGCGGCTGGCGCTTCTCCGTCCTGCCCTGCCCGGTGCGATTGCGCCATACAATCAAAGAATTCACTTTAGAAAGATATCGCAACTTATTATTATATAATAAGTTATACTCGCGCTTCGAAACGCCTGGGTCGAGTATAATGCGCCCGTGAACATCCTGGCCGTCGAGACGTCCTCCGAGCTGTGTTCGGTCGCCCTGCTGCGAGGGGACGAGCTCTTCGTCGAGGAGGCGATGGCCGAGAATCGCCATTCCGAGTTGTTGGTGCCGATGCTCGGCCGCCTGTTCGAGCGCTCGCGCCTGAAGTCGGGACACGTGGACGCCTTCGCTTTCGGCCAGGGGCCGGGATCCTTCACCGGCATCCGCATCGCCTGCGGGATCGTGCAGGGCCTCGCCTTCGCCGCGGGCCGCCCGGTCGTGCCGGTGCCGTCCCTGCTCACGCTGGCGGAGCAGTCCAACGAACGCCGCGTCGTGGCCGCGCTCGATGCACGCATGAACGAGGCGTACCTCGCGGCCTACGCGCGCAACGGGGAGGACTGGGACGAGATCATCGCGCCGCGCGTGGCCGACGCCGCGACGCTTCCCGCGCTTCCCGGCAGGCGCTGGTCGGCCACCGGCAGCGGCTTCGAGCGCCTGCCGTGGCTGCGCGATGCATACCGCGAGACGGTGGAGATGCGCTTTTCCGGCGACTTGCCGCGTGCCGGCGCGGTCGCACGGCTGGCGGCCCGCGCGTACGTGCGCGGCGCAGCGGTCGCCGCGGAGCGGGCTGCGCCCCTATACTTGCGCGACAAGGTGGCTCTCACGACCGAGGAACGAAGGGCACGACGGTGAGCGCGGTCCCGATTCCGCAGATCCACTATCGCCGCATGCGCCCGGCCGACCTGTCGGAGGTCGCATACCTGGAGAAGTCGCTCTACGCGTTCCCGTGGAGCATCGGCAATTTCCGCGACTCGATCACCGCGGGCTACGACTGCTGGACGGTGACTCACGGCGAGTCGGTGATCGGCTACGCGATCCTGATGATCGCCCTGGACGAGGCCCATCTGCTCAATTTCGCGATCGCCTCGGAATGGCAGAACCTGGGCATCGGGCGCGCCTTCCTCTCGCACATGATCGAGGTGGCGCGCGACGCCGGCTGCCAGATCATCTACCTGGAGGTGCGTCCCTCGAACGAATCGGCGCGCCACCTCTATCGCAAGATGGGATTCCAGCAGATCGCCATCCGGCCCGAGTACTACCCGGCGATGTCGGGGCGCGAGGACGCGCTCTTCCTCGGGCTCACGCTGTGAGGGATCCGCGCGCGCTGCGCGAGCTCGAGCTGATGCCGGTCGCGCAGCTCTACAACCTGGCCGTGCCCGCACGTGGGGCGAGGAGCGAACCCGTGACGATCGGGCGCGCGCCGTCCGGCCCGGCCTCGCCCCTGGGGTGGGACGGGCTGCGCGAAGTGGTTCGCACCTGCACGGCGTGCGGGTTGTGCGCCAAGCGCAAGCAGGCGGTGTTCGGTGTCGGCAGCGAGTCGGGACCCTGGATGTTCATCGGCGAGGGCCCCGGCGCGGACGAGGACGAGCAGGGCGAGCCGTTCGTGGGCCAGGCGGGCAAGCTGCTCGACGCCATGCTCGCCGCAGCCGGGCTGCAGCGCGGCCGCGACGTTTACATCGCCAACGTGGTGAAGTGCCGTCCCCCGGGAAACCGCACGCCCACGCTCGAGGAGTCGGCGGCGTGCGCGCCATTCCTCGAGCGCCAGATCGAGCTCGTACAGCCGCGCATCCTGGTCGCGCTCGGCAAGACGGCCGCGATGCGGCTGCTCGCAACGGAAGCGAGCCTTGGCAGCCTGCGCGGAAGGGTGCACCGCTACCGGGGCATCCCGCTTATCGTGACCTACCACCCCTCCTATCTCCTGCGCACGCCGCCCGAGAAGGCGAAGTCGTGGGAGGACCTGCTGCTCGCGCGCCGAACGCTGAGCACGGCGGCTTGAAATAGGGCAGGGCGGCCCCCATCATTCGCGCAGGCTCCATCGCCTGCTTCCAGGAGAAGAAACAATGCGCAAGCTACTGTGGGCCCTGCCGCTGCTCGCGGCGCTCACGCTCTCGGGCTGCGGCTACAACGACTTTCAGACCAAGGACGAGCAGGTGAAGGCGGCCTGGTCCGAGGTGCTGAACCAGTACAAGCGGCGCGCCGACCTGATTCCGAACCTGGTGGCGACGGTGCAGGGGTATGCGTCCCAGGAGAAGGATGTCCTGCTGGGCGTGACCCAGGCGCGTGCGCGGGTTGGCTCCGTGCAGCTCACACCGGAGGCGCTCAACGATCCGCAGGCGATGCAGAAGTTCCAGGCCGCGCAAGGCGAGCTCACGAGCGCGCTGTCGCGGCTGCTCGTGGTCGCCGAGAACTATCCGCAGCTCAAGAGCGACGCGAACTTCCGCGAGCTGCAGGCGCAGCTCGAGGGAACCGAGAATCGCATCACCACCGCGCGCAACCGCTTCATCAAGGCGACCCAGGACTACAACATCCTCGTGCGCCAGTTCCCGACCAACCTCACCGCGATGTTGTTCAGCTACAAGCCCAAGGAAGGCTTCACGGTCGAGAACGAAAAGGTGATCGCCGAGCCGCCGAAGGTCGATTTCGCGCCGAAGCCGGCGCCTGCGGCCCCGGGCAAGTGACATGACGCGACTGCCCGGCCGCCTCCTCGCGGGCGCGGCCGCCGCGCTCTTCCCGGCGTTGCTCGCGTTCGCGGCGCCGGGCGATCCCGTCGCGGTTCCCAGGCTCAGCGCGCGGGTGGTCGACCAAACCGGCACGCTCTCGACGCAGCAGCGCGACGCGCTCGAGGCGAAGCTGCGTGCTTTCGAGCAGGCGCGCGGCTCGCAGGTGGCCATCCTCCTGGTGCCCACCCTCGGCGGCGAGCCGATCGAGGATTTCTCCACGCGCGTGACCGACGCGTGGAAGCTCGGGCGCAAGGACGTCGACGACGGCGTGCTCTTCGTGATCGCCAAGCAGGACCACAAGATGCGCATCCAGAGCGGGCGCGGCGTCCAGGGCACACTCACCGACGCGTTGTCCAGGCGCATCATCGACGAAATCGTCGCGCCGCGCTTCCGCGGCGGGGATTTCGCCGGGGGCATCGACGCCGGTACGGACGCGATCCTCAAGGCCGTCGCGGGCGAGGAGCTCCCGCTGCCGGCGGCGCGCAAGCCGGCCCACGGGTCGAGCGGCTTCGGATCGTTCACGGACTTCATCTGGGTCGCCTTTTTCGTCGTGCCCGTCGCCGGGGTGATCCTGCGCAGCGTGCTGGGTCGATTCCTCGGCGCCGGCGCCACCTCCGGCGTGACCGGGCTGGCTGCATGGCTCATCTTCGGCAGCCTCGCCTTCGGCATCGTCGCCGCGCTGCTCGCGTTCGTCTTCACGCTGCTCGCCGGCAACGTCGCGGCGCGTGGCGGGCGGCCAGGAGGCTGGGGCGGCGGTGGATTCACCGGGGGTGGGTTCGGGGGCGGCGGATTCAGCGGCGGGGGTGGCGGATTCAGCGGCGGGGGCGGCGGCTTCGACGGCGGCGGGGCCTCCGGGAGCTGGTGATGGATCTCGCGCGCTTCTGGCGTCATGTGCTGATGTCTCCCACGCGCGAACGGCGGGCGTTTCCGCGCGCGACGCTGGACGCGATCCAGCGCGAGATCGCCACGCTGGAGCAGGGACACCGCGGACAGGTGGTGCTCGTCGTCGAAGCGGAGCTCACGTCGGGGGAGCTGTGGCGCGGCGTGCGATCGCGCGAGCGGGCGCGCGAAGTGTTCGCGCGGCACGGCGTCTGGAACACCGAGCACAACAACGGCGTGCTGATCTACCTGCTGCTCGCCGACCGCCGGGTCGAGATCGTGGCCGACCGCGGCATCGACGCGAAGGTCCCGCAGCAGGAGTGGCAGGAGATCTGCCGCATGATGGAGCGCCATTTCGCCGCCGGGCGGTTCGAGGCGGGCGCCATCGACGGCGTGCGGGCGGTTTCCGCGCTGCTCGCGCGGCACTTCCCCGGGCGCGCCGAGGGCGGCAACGAGCTCGCTGACCGTCCGGTCCTGATCTAGCGCCCGGCGGCGGGATCGTCCGGCAGGGCGTACGATATGCCGCACTGCCCGACCGGACGTACCCGCGATGGAACAGACGGTTCAGAAGGCGCTGAACCTCCTCGAGGCCTTGGTGCGCTCGGGGCAACCGCGGCGCCTCACGGAGCTGGCACGGCAGCTCAAGCTCACGAAGCCCAACGTGTACCGGCTGCTGTCCACGTTGTCGGCGCTGGGCTACGTGAAGAAGGATCCCGTCACCACGCTCTATTCGCCGACGCTCAAGATCTGGGAGCTGGGCTCGCTGCTGGTGCGCGACGTGGACCTCGCGAGCGTGGCGCAGCCCCGGCTGCGGCAGCTGTGCGCGGAAACCCACGAATCGGTCCAGCTCGCGGTGTTCGACTCGGGCTTCGCGGTCTACGTGGACAAGGTCGACAGCCCGCAACCGCTCAAGGCCATGACGACGATCGGCTCCCGCGTGCCGGCGACGGTGATCTCCACGGGCAAGGCACTGCTGGCGTGGCTTCCGCCGGAAGCGCTCGACCAGGCGATGGCGCACGTGAAGCGCTACACGCCGCTCACGCTCACGCGGCGCAAGGACATCGAGGACGACCTCGCGCAGGTGCGCAAGCGCGGCTACGCGATCAACCGCGGCGAGTTCCGCACCGGGGTTGGGGGCATCGCGGCCCCGGTGCGCGATCGCGCCGGGACCGTAGTGGCCTCGATCGGGGTATGGGGAGCGGAGAAGTCGATACTCGGGGCGCGCTGCGACGAGCTCGCGGGGCAGGTGGGCCAGGCGGCGCGCGACGTGTCGCGGGACCTGGGATTCATCGAGGCGCCGGCGGTCGCGGCGCACGCCCCCGAATCGACCGGGGCCTAGCCCTTCCTGCGCGGGGGCGCTGGTCGGTCCTCGCCCTCGAGCAAGGCGGCGACCTCCGCGCGGCGCGGGGAAGCGGGTGCCTGCGCGCCGGCCGCGGGACGGCGCCGGCGCACCAGCACGATGATCGAGGCGAGGCCCACGCCGAGCAGCACGAACGGTCCCACCCACAGCAGCACGGTCGTCGCCTTGAACGGCGGTCGATAGAGCACGAAGTCGCCGTAGCGCGCCACCATGTACGCGCGGATCTCGTCGTCGCTCTTGCCCTGCGCGACCATCGCGCGGATCTCGTTGCGCAGGTCGAGGGCGAGCGGCGCGGCCGAATCGGCGATGGTCTGGTTCTGGCACACGAGGCAGCGCAGCTGCTCGCCAAGCTCCTTCAGGCGCTGCTCGACGCGCGCGTCCGGATGGGCCACTTCCTCCGCCTGCCCGAAGGCGCAGGTGGAAAGCGCGAGCACGACGGCGGCGAGGAAGAGGGCCTTCATCCGTTGAGCTTCCTCACCAGCGGCAGGATGGTCTTGTCGAGCGATTCCTGCGTGATCGCGCCGATCTGCTTGTAGCGGATCACGCCCTGCTTGTCGATCACGAAGGTCTCCGGCACGCCGTAGACGCCGTAGTCGATCCCCACCTTGCCTTCGACGTCGAAGGCCGAGACGTGGTAGGGATTGCCCAGCTTGGCGAGCCATTGCAGGCCGTCCTCGCGGGTGTCCTTGTAATCGAGGCCGACGATCGGCACGCCGACCGTGCGCGACATCTGCACCAGCAGCGGGTGCTCGGCGCGGCACGTCACGCACCAGGACGCCCAGACGTTGAGCAGCCACACCTTGCCCTTCATCTCCGCCGGGGTGAACGCGAGGCCGGCGTCGTGCAGGCGCTGCAGCCGGAAGTCGGGGGCGGCCTTTCCGATGAGCGGGGAGGGCACCTCGCGCGGGTCGCGGTTCAGGCCCACGGCGAAGAAGGCCACCAGCAGCGCGAAGACCGCGAGCGGGATGCCGTACTTGAGGGCCTTCATGGGGTGAGGGCCTGCGCCGCGAGCGCATCCGGGACGCTCGCCGTGCGCCGCGAGCGGTAGCGGCGATCGGACAGGGCCATGGCCCCGCCCAGCGCCATGATGAAGCAACCGCCCCAGATCCAGTCGACGAAGGGCTTGTGGTACACGCGCACGCCCCACGCCTGCCCCTCGACGGGCTCGCCCAGGGAGACGTAGAGGTCACGGGTAAGGCCGGTGTCGATGTCGGCTTCGGTCATGACCTGCCCGGACGCCGCGTACTTGCGCTTCTGGGGATGGAGCGTGCGCACCACGTCCGGCGAGCCGGCGTGGCGCACCTCGAACGTGCCCTGGATCGCGGTGTAGTTGGGCCCCGGCAGCTCCCGCGTGCCCCGGAAGGTGAACTCGTAGCCGCCGATCGTGGTGCGATCGCCGGGCGCCATGCGCAGGTCGCGCTCCGTCTCGTAGCCGCGCACGATGGTGACGCCCACGATGAAGACGGCGACGCCGAGATGCGCCACGGTCATCCCGTACCACGACCACGGCTGCGCGCGCAGCTTCGCGAGCAGCCCGGCTTGCGGAGCCGTCTTCAGGCGCTGGACCAGCTGCACGGCCGAGGCGACCACGATCCAGATCGCGAGCCACAGCCCGAGGGCGACCAGCGCCGACCAGTGTCCGAGCGCGAAGGGCAGCACGAGCGCGGCGGCCACCGCCACACCGAGCGCCCAGCGCAGGCGCACCCAGAGATCGGGCAGTTGCGCGTGCTTCCAGCTCGCCACGGGCCCGATCGCCATGAGGAACACGGCCGGGGCCATGAGGGGGACGAACACCGCGTCGAAGTACGGCGGGCCCACCGAGATCTTGCCGAGGTGGAGCGCGTCGAGGAAGAGCGGATAGAGCGTCCCGAGGAACACCGCGGCCATCGCCACCGCGAGCAGCACGTTGTTGGCAAGCAGCATCGATTCGCGCGAGACCGGCGCGAATGCGCTGCCCAGGCCCACGCGCGGCGCGCGCCACGCGAAGACCGCGAGCGAGCCGCCCACGACGGCGACCAGGAAGAGCAGGATGAAGATGCCGCGGCGCGGATCGGTTGCGAACGCGTGCACGGAGGTGAGCACGCCGGAGCGCACGAGGAAGGTGCCTACGAGCGAGAGCGAGAAGGCGATGATCGCCAGCAGGACCGTCCAGCTGCGGAACGTACCGCGCTTCTCGGTGACCGCGAGCGAATGGATCAGCGCCGTGCCCACGAGCCAGGGCATGAAGGAAGCGTTCTCCACCGGGTCCCAGAACCACCAGCCGCCCCAGCCGAGCTCGTAGTACGCCCACAGGCTGCCCAGCGCGATGCCGATCGTGAGGAAGCACCAGGCCGCGGTGGTCCAGGGGCGCGACCAGCGCGCCCAGGCGGCGTCGAGCCGTCCCTCGAGCAGCGCCGCGATCGCGAACGCGAACGCGACGGAGAAGCCCACGTAGCCCATGTAGAGCATCGGGGGATGGCTCACCATCCCCGGATCCTGCAGCAGCGGATTCAGGTCGCGGCCTTCCTCGGCCGCGGGAAAGAGCCGCTCGAAAGGGTTGGACGTGAGCAGGATGAAGAGCAGGAACCCCGCGCTCACCAGCCCCATCACGCCGATCACGCGCGCGAGCATGCGCTCGGGCAAATGGCGGCTGAAGATGGTCACCGCGAGCGTCCAGTTTCCCAGCATGAAGACCCACAGCAGCATCGAGCCCTCATGGGAGCCCCAGGTGGCGGCGAAGCGATACTGCACGGGCAGCTTCGAGTTGGAGTTGGCCGCCACGTTGGCGACGGAGAAATCGCTGGTGACGAACGAATAGGCGAGGGCGGCGAACGCGGCGGTGACGAACAGCCACTGCCCCACGGCGACGGGCCGCACGGTGGCCATCAGCGAGTAGCGCCCGGTAGCCGCGCCCACGAACGAAAGCGCGGTCTGCGTGATCGCCAGCGCGAGCGCGATCACGAGCGCGAAGTGCCCGAGTTCGGGAATCATCTCAGCTTGCCTCCCTGGCCCGCGAACGCGGTCTTGTCGATCGGATGGCCCGCCCGCTTGAGCGCCTCGGCGGCCTCGGGGGGCATGTAGTTCTCGTCGTGCTTGGCGAGCACCTCGTTGGCGTGGAAGGTGCCGTCGGCGCCGAGCTTGCCCTGCGCCACCACGCCCTTGCCCTCGCGGAACAGGTCCGGGAGGATGCCGGTGTAGGTCACCGGGATGGTCTTCGCCGTGTCGGTCACGCGGAAGTGCACCGTGAGCGCGTCCTTGTCGCGCACGACGCTGCCGGCAACCACCAGCCCGCCGATGCGGAAGGAGCGATCCTGGGGCGCCTCGTGGGAGGCCACCTGGCTCGGGGTGAAGAAGAACACGAGGTTCGACTGGAATGCGTTCAGCACGAGCGCCGAGGCCACGCCCAGGGCGGCCAGCCCCGAGACGATCCACAGCGCGCGCTTAGTCCTGGGCTTCAAGATCTCTCTCCTCCTCGATTCTGCGCAGCGAGCGGGCGCGGCGGATGCGCAGCGCGACGATCTCCGCGACCAGCGCGATTGCGGTCATTCCATACGACATCCAGATGTAGAACTCGTGCGGCTTCATGTCGCCAGCTCCCGCACCCAGTGGGTCCGGCATTCGCGATCCAGGATGATCGCGCGCACCCGCGTGAGCGACGCGCCGATCGAGTACATCCAGAACGAGATCGCCACCAGCAGCATGCCCCACAGCATGGCGATGTGCATGGTCGTACCCTTGAAGCTTACGCTCGACCCCTGGTGCAGCGTGTTCCACCAGCGCACCGAAAAATAGATGATGGGCAGGTTCACCAGCCCGATCAGGGCGAGCAACGCCGCCGCGCGGTCGCCGCGCCGCGGATCCTCGAACGCATTGGAGAGCGCGATGAAGCCGAAATACAGGAACAGCAGCACGAGCTCCGAGGTGATGCGTGCGTCCCAGACCCAGTAGGTGCCCCAGGTGGGCCGGCCCCAGAACGAGCCCGTCCACAGCGCCACGAAGGTGAACATCGCCCCCGTGGGGGCGAGCGCGCGCGCCATCATCGCCGCGAGCCGGGTGTTGAAGGTGAGCGACACCCCGCCGTAGCAGGCCATCACGAAGTAGATGAACATCGACATCCAGGAGGCGGGCACGTGGATGAAGATGATGCGGTAGACCTCGCCCTGCTGGGCGTCGGTGGGGGCCACGACGAGGCCCACGTAGAGCCCGGCGACGCCGGTGACCGCGGCGAGCGCGAAGAACCAGGGCGCCAGCCGGCCGGCGAGCCGGTAGAAGGTGGACGGCGAGGCGAAATAGAACCAGTTCATCGTCAGTCCACCGCGATGCGCACCGCGGTGCATACCGCCGCGGGCAGTCCCATGACGGCGACGATCAGGCCCGCGCCGAGGATCGACAGGTGAGGCGCAGGAGAAAGCCCGGCCGCCTGCGCCTCGGCGGCGCCCGCGCCGAACACGAGCACCGGCACGAACAGCGGCAGCGCGAGCAGGGCGAGCAGCATGCCGCCGCCGCGCGCGCCCAGGGCGAGCGCGGTGCACGCGGCGCCCAGCAGCGAGAGCACCGGGGTGCCGAGGGCGAGCGCGCAGGCAAGCGCGAACAGGGTGTCCCCGGCGAGCCCGTACTGCAGCCCCAGCAGCGGCGAGAGGACCGTGAGCGGCAAGCCCGTGGCGACCCAGTGCGCGGCGATCTTGCCGCTCGCCCAGCCCGGCATCGGATGGGGAGAAAGCGTCATCTGCTCGAGCGAGCCGTCCGCGTAGTCCGAGGCGAACATGCCCGGCAGCGACAGGAAGGCGGCGAGCAGCGCGCAGACCCAGATCACGCCCGGGCCGATGCGCTGCAGCAGCTGCGGCTCGGCGCCCACGCCGAGCGGAAAGAGGGAAGCCACCAGGATGAAGAACGCGACCACCAGCATCGTCTCGCCGGGATGGCGCATCGCAAGCCTGAGGTCGCGCGAGAATGCCCACGCGAAGCCGCCGGTGAAGGAGCCCGGGGGCTGCGTTGCGGACAATTGCGCGGCGGCGACGTTCATCCCCCGATCCTCAGCTCGCGCGCCGGCGCCGGCGCGAGGTCGTGGTGGGTGGCCATCACCGCGAGGCCGCCGGCGGCCAGATGGCGCTCGAGCAGCCGGCCGAACAGGCGCTGGCCCTCGTCGTCGAGCGCGGTGAGGGGCTCGTCGAGCGCCCACAGCACCGCCGGATCGAGGGCGAGTCGGGCGAGGCCGATGCGCCGGCGCTGTCCCGCGGACAGGCGCCGCGCCGGCAGCCGGCGGCGCCTGGCGAGGCCCACGTCGGCGAGCGCGCCCTCGATCGCCTGCGCGCTCGACACGAAGCCGCGCAGCGCGAGCGAGCACTGCAGGTTCTCCTCCGCGGACAGGTCGTCCTTGATGCCGGCCGCGTGGCCCGCGTAGAGCAGGCTCGCCCGAAACGACGTCGAGTCGCGGCGCGTGGACTCGCCGTCCCAGAGCACCTCGCCCGCATCCAGGCGCGTGAGGCCCGCCACGCAGCGCAGCAACGTGGTCTTGCCGCTGCCGTTGGGACCGCGCAAGGCGAGCCATTCGCCCGCGGCCACGTCGAAGGACACATCGCGGAACAGGCGCGCCGGGCCGCGCGTGCAGGCGAGTCCCCTGGCCGCCAGGCGCACGCCGCTCACGGCACCACCTTGTCCACGACGATCTTCACATCGCGCGCGCCCGGCTTCACCACGGCGCTCGTCCCGACCAGGTCGCCGGGTTGCGCGATGGCGTTGCCCGAGTGCGAGATGTGCGCCTCGATGCGCACCGCCGCGGCGCTTGACAGCTTCAGGTTCGGCGCCATCGCCTGCGAGTCGTCGAGTGAGAATTTCATCGGCAACTGGCTCGCGGTGCCCCGCACCACGGCGAGCGGCATGCGCGGCCCCGTCTCGGCGCGCGCGAAGATGAAGAGCGTATCGCTGCCCTGGACCTTCGAGGCTATGGCCGGTGCGATCGCCACCGAGCCGGTCACTGACGCCGCCGGGGACGGCTTCGTCATCGCTGCCGCCACCGGCGCAGCAGGGGCGGGCAGAGACTGCCCCGCGGCCGCGGCGCGCGCGCGGATCTCGGCCAGGACCGCCTTCACCTGGCCCTCTTCCTCGGATCCGGGCGCCAGCTGGTCGGCGAGCGTCTGCCAATGGGAGGCGGCTTGCTTGAAGTCTCCCGCATCGAGGGCCGCGGTACCCGCGAGCGCGAGGGCCTTGCGCTGCTTCGGATCTATCTGGAGCGCCTCCCGAATCAACTCGAGCGGGCGGCCCGCAAGCGAGCGGTTCTGCGCCATGCCCAGGGCATCGGCGTAATCCGCGAGCACGTTCGCATCGCCGGGAACGAGCTTCGCGAGATGCTCGTAGGCGTCGGCCGATTCCCGGAACCGGCCCAGCGCGGCCATGGAGCGCGCGAGCAGCGACCAGCCGTCGGGATCGGTGGGCCGTTCGCGCACCTTGCGCGCGAGGTTCTCCGCCAAGGCCGTGAGCTGGCGTTCGTTCATGGGCGAGCCTTCGTGCACGGCGAGGCTCGCGTCGGCGGCATCGGGCGTGCCCACGGCGAAATACGTGCCGAAGGCGATGGCGGGGATGGCGATCGTGACCACCGCGGCGGCGACCCAGGGCCGGCGCGCAGCGGCGGCAGGCGTCGGGGTCGGTCGGGCCGCGAGGTCGCCCTGCGCCCGGTCCACGAGATCGGCGAGGGCTTCTTCGCGCGCGTCGGCCGGCAGCGTGCCGTTGGCGAGGTCGGCCTCGATCTCGCGCCGCTGGCTGCGCAGCACTTCGAGGTTGGCCTCGGCGACGCTGCGGCCGGCCGAAGGGCGCGAACGCAGCAGGGGAACAAGCACGAAGGCGAGCGCCACGGCGGTCATGAGCGCGGCCAGGAGCCAGAAGACAAGCATCGGGGAGGGGCGAGAAGCCTTTGAATCGTCAGGCCAGATTATACCGAAGCCGACCCTGCCTCCCCGTTTGAGATGGCGCAAATGAGACGCGCTTTTCGGCGTAGATAAGGCGCCCGAGGCGCCGATTTCGCTGCGGCCGGTGACGGGCTTCGGGCGTGTTCGCTAGAATGGGCCTTCGACCAGCTCGGCGGCGGACAGGTGAGGCACTACTCGATTCTCGAGTACGCGCGGTTCCGGTGGTTCAAGGTAGCCCTCGCGCTGTCGGCGCTTTGCGCCGCCGCGTACCTCTGGCACGAACCGCCGATCGTGCCCTCCGGGGGCACCTGGCTCGGCTACACGCTGGGTACCATCGGCGCGCTGCTCATCCTGTGGCTGCTCTGGTTCGGCGTGCGCAAGCGCAGTTACCGCTCGAACGCCGGCACGGTCCAGGGATGGCTCTCGGCGCACGTGTACCTGGGCACGGCGCTGGTCGTGGTGGCCACGCTGCACACCGGGTTCCAGCTGGGCTGGAACATTCATACGCTCGCCTACGTGCTCATGCTGCTGGTGGTGGCGAGCGGCTTCTATGGCGTCTTCGTGTACCTGCGGGTGCCGGGCGCGATGACCGACAACCTGGGCGAGGACACGCTCGAGTCGATCCTGCTGCGGGTGGCGGACCTGGATCGCGAGATGCGCGAAAAGGCGCTGTCGCTGCCCGATACGCTCTTCGCGCTCGTGGACCGGTCGGTGACGGGCACGCGGCTGGGCGGAAACGTGGTGCGCCTGATCTCGGGGCGCGACCGGCAGTGCCCGACCGCGGCGGCGGTGCGCGAATGGTCGGAACACGCGCGTCGCCTCACCGGCGACGTGGCCAAGCTGGGCAAGGATGTCTTCGCGCTGCTGCTTCAGAAGAACGAGCTGCTCGCCCGCGCACGGCGCGACCTGCGCCACAAGGCGATCCTCGACCTGTGGCTCTACGTGCACGTGCCCCTCGCGTTCGCGCTGCTGGCCGCGCTCACCGCGCACATCGTCTCCGTCTTCATTTACTGGTAGCGCCGCGCCTTGAAGCTGCTCATCGTCCATCGCATCCCGCCACGCGGCGAGGCTCCCGCCTCGCAGACCAAGAAGACCGTGGTGGCGGACTGGATGCGGGTCGGGCGCAACGCGAGCTGCGAGATCCACCTGCCGGACCCGCGCATCCAGCTCGAGCAGGGCCTCATCGTCCAGCGCGACGGCCTGGTCTACGTCGAGGGCGAGGCCGGAAGCCAGAACATCACGCGCAAGAGCGTGCACGCCGTGCGCCTGAAGCAGGGCGAGCCGATCGAGATCGGCCCCTACCGGCTCGAGTCGATCGCTGCCCCCGCCGGATACGACGGGGCGCTCACGGTGGAGCTCGTGAGGCCGGCCGAGATCGCCCCGGACCTGCGCAGCCGCACCGCCAGGCTCACGCTCTCCACCGTCGGACTGTCGAAGCGCGGGGTGGCCTGGGGACTCGCGATCGCCCTGCTGCTGCTGGGCCTCGTCATCCCCGCCGGACGGGTGCTCGACCTGCCATGGAAGTTCGCTTCGCAGCACGAGAACATCGGCGACCGCATCTGGAACCCGGGCCCCCTGATGCTCGCGCACGAACCGATCGCGCAGCGCTGCGCGAGCTGCCACGAGCTCGCCTTCCGGCACGTGCGCGACCGCGCCTGCCTCGAGTGCCATGGCGGGATCGGCCAGCACATCGAGCCCGCGTTGCTGCAGGCGGGGCTGTTCGCCGGCAAGCGCTGCACCGCGTGCCACCGCGACCACATGGGGGTGAAGGCGACGTTTCGCGATGACGATGGCTTCTGTGTCGACTGCCATCGCGACATCCGGGCACGCGATCCCAAGGCGGAGTCGCGCAACGTCTCGGATTTCACCCGGGAGCATCCCGCGTTCCGCCTCTCGGTCCCGGAGGGCGACGCAGTGGCGCGCGTGCGCCAGGGCTCCGCACCGATCGTGCAGAAGACCAACCTCACTTTCCCGCACGCGAAGCACCTCGATCCCAAGGGAGTCAAGTCGCCCGACAAGGGACGCGTGAAGCTCGAGTGCTCGAATTGCCACCGGCCCGATGCGTCGCGGCGCGACTTCGAGCCGATCTCGATGGGCAAGCATTGCCAGGAGTGCCACACGCTGCAGTTCGAGCCCGCGGTCACCACGCGCGAGGTGCCCCACGGCAAGCCCGCCGGCGCGGTCACGGTGATCGAGGAGTTCTACGCCAACCTGGCGCTCAACGGCACCCCCGACAGCTTCCAGAAAGCGTTCGGCGTTCCGGGCGAAGGGCTGCTGCGCCGCGTCGGCGAGCCCGACACCGCGCAACGCCAGGGCGCGCTGCGCATGGCGAGCCTCAAGGCCAAGCGGGTCGCCGCCGACCTGTTCGAGGTGCGGGTGTGCAAGACCTGCCACGTCGTCCTGAGGGACTTGCATCCCGGGGCCACCACGCCCTGGAACGTGGTGCCCGTGCACCTCCGCAACCGCTGGATGCCGCACGCGATCTTCGACCACAAGGCCCATTCCTCCTCGAAGTGCGCGGATTGTCACGACGTCACCAGCTCGAAGAAGGCCTCCGACGTCTCGATGCCCACCGTCGAAGGCTGCCGCAAGTGCCACGGCGGCTCGCGCCCGGTCGAGAAGAAGGTGACCTCGAACTGCATGCTCTGCCACGGGTTCCACGTGGCCAGGCATCCCTGGGACCCGCAGTGGAAGCCGCGCGGCCCCGCGCGGGTCGTGGAGGCGCAAGTCCTTGGCCGCTAGCGCGCGCCTGGTACTTGCCGCGCTCCTCGCCTTGCTGGCGGGATGCTCGGGTTCCTCGAGCGGCACCGCGACCTGTGTGCCGGGATGCGCTGCGGCGCCCCAGGCCTTCCTCTCGCAGGAGGACGTGAAGCGCGTCATCGCCCAGGCGGTCGGGGAGGCGAGCGCGCGCGGGCTGCACGCCGACATCGCGGTGGCCGACCGCGTGGGCAACGTGCTCGCCGTCTTCCGCATGGACGGCGCGCCCGCGACCATCGCGATCGACGGCGGTCGCGGAGTGAATGGCGGGTTGGACGGCTTGCGCCAGGGCGTGGTGCCGGCCACGCTGGCCGCGATCACGAAAGCGATTACCGGATCCTATCTCTCGTCGGGAGGCAACGCGTTCTCGTCGCGCACCGCCGGCCAGATCATCCAGGAGCACTTCAACCCGGGCGAAGCCCACCAGCCTTCGGGCCCCCTCTACGGCGTGCAGTTCTCGCAGCTCCCGTGCTCCGACGTGAACCTGCCCGCGGACGCGGGACGCCTCGGCCCGAAGCGCTCCCCGCTGGGACTCGCCGCAGACCCGGGCGGCTTGCCGCTGTACAAGGATGGCGTGCTGGTGGGCGGCATCGGCGTGGAAGCGGACGGTGTGTACGGCATCGATCTGGACATCGACGACGTCGACCAGAATGCCGAGGAGCTGGTGGCGGTGGCCGGCGCGCGTGGATTCGATGCCCCCGCGGATATCCGCGGCGATCGCATCACCGGCGACGGGCGCACCTTCCGCTATGTCGACTCCGAGGCGATCGTGTCGGATCCCGCGCGCGCTCCGGCATTCGACGCCCTGCCGGGGGCGCTGGCGGCGGTGGACGGGTATAACGCGGGCGCGATCCGGGCGGGAATCGTGTTCGGCGCGCCCGAATCGGGCTTGCGTCCCGACGCGGGTGATTTCACCTCGGTGGGCGCGTGGGTGCTCGTGGACGCGAACAACGCCCCGCGCTACCCCAGCCGCGGCGCCACGCAGCCGGGCGGCGGTTCGCTCACCGCCAACGAAGCGAAGACCATCGTGCTCGAGGGGCTCAAGATCGCGAATCGCGCGCGCGGCCAGATCCGGCGCCCGCTCGGCGCTCCCGCCGAGGTGAGCGTCGTGGTGGTGGACCTGAACGGCGAGATCCTCGCGTTCGCGCGCTCGCCGGACGCGCCGCTCTTCGGCATCGACGTGGCAGTGCAGAAGGCTCGCACGGTGATGTTCTTCAGCGACCCGGGGGCGGCTGATGCGGCGGCCGCGTTCGTGGCTGCACGTCCTCTCGACGGATCGCCCGGCGTCCCGGTGGCGGGGTACTTCGACGATGCGAAGCGCTTCCTGGGCGACCCGACCCAGTTCACGGGGCACACGGCGTGGAGCGCGCGCGCGGTGAGCAACCTGCATCGCCCGTACTATCCCGACGGCATCGAGGGCACGCCGCCCGGGCCATACTCCACGCCCTTCGAGCGCTGGAGCCCGTTCAACGTGGGCTTCCAGCTCGACCTCGTATACAACCAGATCGTGAAGGCGATCGGCGGCGATGCCTCGACGGGTTGTGCGAGCCGCCAGCCGGCCGGGGCAGGCGGGCCCGACACGGGTGTCGCGAAGCTGCGCGACGGCGTGCAGATCTTCCCGGGCGGGATGCCGATCTATCGCGGCGACACGCTGGTGGGAGGTGTCGGCGTCTCCGGGGACGGCGTCGACCAGGACGACATGGTCTCCTTCCTGGGCCTCGCCCGCGCCGGCGCGGCGCTGGGCACGAACCTGGGCAACGCCCCGCCGGCCATGCGCGCCGACAACCTCGCGCCGATGGGCGTGCGCCTGCGCTACGTGCAATGCCCGCAGTCCCCGTTCAACGATTCGACCGAGCAGAATGTGTGCGCCGGGCTCTAGCGCGAAACCACCAAGGCCGATCCTCGGGGCCGGGCGCTGCTGCGTTGGCGCGGCGGTGCTGGCCGCCTTCGCGGCGCTGGCCGACGACGTGCCGAATCCGCCGCTGCCCGACCGCGACCGCGAGATCGTGCCGCGCCGTCCCGGTCCGAGCGTTCCCGAGCAGTACATCCCGCCGCCCGTGAACCCGCTGCTGGTGCCCGCGCCTTCCCCCGCCTCGCCGCGGGAAACCCTGCCGGTGCCCGATCGCTGGCGCATCATGCAGGCGCTTGGCTTCCACTTCCGCTGGTTCGATCCCTACGACCAGAACGTGCTCAAGGGCGACCTGCCGATCGCACGCGAGCCCTGGGTGCAGGAGCATTTTCCGGCGCTGGCCGAGCGGCTCGGCAACGAATGGTTCGTGAACCTCGGCGTCGTCTCCGATACGCTCGTCGAGGCGCGCCGGCTGCCCACGCCGGTCGCGCCGCAGACCTCGGTGCGCCCGGGCAGCTCCGACGTCTTCGGCTACGGCAAGCAATCGAGCATTGCGCAGACCGTCGTCGTCACCGCGTCGCTGATCAAGGGCGACACCACGTTCCGCCCGCCGGACTACGAATTTCGCATCGCGCCGGCATTCGACCTGAATCGATCCCACGTCGAGGAGAACCGCGTGCTGCGCGCCGACCCCGGCGCGGGCGAGACGCGCAGCGACCACCACGCCACGCTGCAGGAGGCATTCGTCGACCTGCACCTGCGCAACGTGTCCGCGCGCTACGATTTCGACTCGCTGCGCGCCGGCATCCAGCCCTTCACCTCGGATTTCCGCGGGTTCCTCTTCCAGGACGTGCCGGTCGGAGTGCGCCTGTTCGGCACGCGCGACGACAACCGCTGGCAGTACAACCTCGCCTGGTTCCGGCGCCTCGAGAAGGACACCAACTCCGGCCTGAACGACCTGGGCCGCGCGCCGCGCCGCGACGACGTGTTCGTGGCCAACGCCTATCGCCAGGATTTTCCCCGGCCCGGGTTCACCTCGCAGGGCACGGTCGTGCTCAACGTGAACCGCGAGGGCGGGGAGGAAGCCTACGACGCCAACGGCTTCCTCGTGCGCCCCGCCGTGCAGGGCGACGCGCGCGGGCACGACTATCGCGTGTGCTACCTGGGCTACAACGGCGACGGCCATTTCGGGCGCTGGAACCTCACCGCGACGCTCTACGCCGCGATCGGCCGCGACGAGCGCAATCCGATCGCGCAGAAGCCGCTCGCGATCCGTGCCGGGCTCGCCGCCGCGGAGCTCTCGCGCGACTTCAGCTGGGTGCGCCTGCGCCTGAACGCGCTCTTCCAGTCGGGCGACAAGGATCCCTTCGACGGCAAGGCCACGGGCTTCGACGCGATCCTCGAGAACCCGCAGTTCGCGGGGGCGGACACGAGCTTCTGGATCCGCCAGGCGGTGCCGCTCGTGGGCGGGGGCGGGGTGGCGCTCTCGGGGCGCAACGGCGTGCTGGCGAGCCTGCGCTCGTCGAAGGACGAGGGGCAATCGAACTTCGTGAACCCGGGGCTCACGCTGCTGGGCGTGGGCGCGGACGTGGACCTCACGCCGCAGGTGCGCGTGATCGGCAACCTGTCGCACCTGCAGTTCGCGAACACGACGGTGCTGGGCGTGCTGCGCAACCAGGCCCCGCCTTCACGCGAGATCGGCTGGGACGTGTCGGCCGGCGTGCAGTGGCGCCCGTTCATGAGCCAGAACATCGTGCTCAACGCCTCGGCGGCCATGCTGCTCCCGGGAAGGGGGCTCAAGCAGCTCTACGACGAGAGCCTGCGCGGGCCCCAGTATTCGATGCTCGTCGACTTCGTGGCCACTTTCTGACATGACCCGGCCCCCCCACGGCGAAGCACTCCGGCCGGCCCTCCGGGCCGCGGCGCGTCTTGTCGGCCGGCTCCCGTTGTCGCTCTGCGTCGCGTGCGCCTCCTGGGCTTCCGCGAAGACGGCGGTCTACCCGGAAGCGCCGGCCGCGCAGAGCGTCGCGCAGGCGCAGGCGAAGAGCGCCGGCTGCGCGAGCTGCCACACGCAGACCGATCGCCCCACGATGCACCAGAACCCGGGCGTGGTGCTCGGTTGCACCGATTGCCACGGGGGCGATGCGCGCGTCGACGCCCGCGGCCTGAAGCGCGGCGACAAGGCGTACGAAGCCGCGCTCGAGAAGGCCCACGTGCTGCCGCGCTACCCGAAGGCTTGGCGCTGGCCCTCGAGCGCCAACCCGGAGCGCAGCTATACGCTGCTCAATCGCGAGGACCCCGAGTACATCCGCTTCGTGAACCCGGGCGACCTGCGCGTGGCGCGCGAGGCCTGCGGCGCGTGCCACCTCGCCATCATCCAGGCTTCCGAGCGCAGCCTCATGGCAACCTCGGCGATGCTCTGGGGCGGGGCCTCGTACAACAACGGCCTGCTGCCGTTCAAGCGCTATATCCTGGGCGAGGCGTACACGCGGGAGGGCCTCGGGGCCTCGCTGGTGAATCCGGTCAAGCCCGATCCCTTCATGGTTTCGAAGGGCATCCTGCCGTCGATCACCGCGATGCCCGCCTGGGAGACGGTTCCGCCCTCCGACGTCTTCCGCGTCTTCGAGCGCGGCGGCAAGGTGATCTCCTCCCAGTTCCCGGAGGTGGGCCTGCCGAATTCGAGCGGTGCGCTGCAAAAGCTCGACGAGCCCGGTCGCCCCGACATCCGCCAGTCCGTGCGCGGCCTGGGCACCGGAAGCCGCATCGGGGTGCCGGTGATCAACATCACCAAGACGCGGCTCAATGACCCGCACCTGTGGTTCCTCGGCACCAACGACCAGCCCGGCGACTACCGTTCCTCGGGCTGCAGCGCGTGCCACGTGGTGTACGCCAACGATCGCGACCCAGCGCATTCCGGACCCTACGCGCGCTACGGCCACGACGGCGAGACGGCGACCCGGGATCCGACCATCGCGCACGACGAGCCGGGTCATCCCATCCGCCACGGCTTCACGCGCGCGATCCCGTCCTCGCAGTGCATGGTGTGCCACATGCACCAGCCCAACGTGTTCGTGAACAGCTACTACGGCACGATCATGTGGGACTACGAGTCCGATGCGCCCTTCATGTGGCCGAAGAAGCAGAAGTATCCGAGCGCGGACGAAGCGCGGCGCATCCTCGACCGCAACCCGGAGGAGGCCTCGATCCGGGGCAAGTGGGGGGATCCCAAGTTCCTGCGCGACGTCTCGAAGCTCGATCCGCAGCTCAAGGACACCCAGTTCGCCGACTACCACGGCCACGGCTGGAATTTCCGCTACGTGTTCAAGCGCGACCGCGCGGGGGCGCTGCTCGACCGTGACGGCCACGTCGTCCCCGACGACGACCCGGACAAGTTCAAGAAGGCGGTGCACCTCACCTCGATCCACCTCGACCTCGGCTTCCAGTGCGTCGATTGCCACTTCGAGCACGACGCCCACGGCACCGGCCACATCTACGGCGAGGTGGCCGCGGCGGTGGAGATCGATTGCGCCGACTGCCACGGGACCGTCGATCGCTACCCGACGCTGCGCACCTCCGGTCCCGCCGCGCCGCCCGGAGGCACGGACATGGCGCTGCTGCGCACGCAGGACGGACGCCGGCGCTTCGAGTGGCGCGCCGGCAAGCTCTACCAGCGCTCCGCCGTGGACCCGAAGCTCGAGTGGCAGATGACGCTGGTGAAAGACACGGTCACGCCCGGCAACCCGAAGTACAACGAGAAGGCGGCGCGCGCCAAGCTGATGTACGCGGGGGAGCAGGGCCGCGAGGGCAAGTGGGGGTCGGGCGCGAGCGAGTACGCCCACTCCAACGACAAGATGACCTGCTACACGTGCCACCTTTCCTGGACCACGAGCTGCGCGGGCTGCCACTTGCCGATCCAGGCCAACTGGAAGACGGTGCGGCTGCACTACGAGGGCGGGGAGACGCGCAACTTCGCGACCTACAACCCGCAGGTGGCGCGCGCCGACGCATTCCAGCTGGGAATCCACGGGCCGGTCAAGGGCGCCCGGATCGCACCCATACGATCGTCCTCGGCGCTGGTGCTCTCGTCGACCAACGCCAACCGCGAGCACATCTACATCCAGCAGCCGCCGGTGTCGGCGAGCGGATTCTCCTCGCAGGCGTTCGCGCCCCACTTCCCGCACACCGTGCGCAAGACCGAGACCAAGACCTGCACCGACTGCCACGTCTCGGCCGCCGACGACAACAATGCGATCATGGCGCAACTCCTACTGCAGGGTACGAACTTCGTGAATTTCGTCGGCTTCAACGCCTGGCTCGGGGAAGAGCGCGACGTGGAGGCGGTGCAGGTCACCGAATGGGACGAGCCCCAGGCGGTGATCGGCAGCTACCTGCACCGCTACGCCTACCCGGACTACTTCGAGGCGCACGAGAAGCGGGGCCTGCGCCTGCCCGAGGCGCACCACCACCGCTCGGGTGGCACGGTGGGGTGCGTGGCCCTGCGCGGCGAGTACCTGTACTCGGCCGAAGGGGCGGGGGGCCTTCGGGTCTACGACGTGGCCTCGATCGCCAACAAGGGCGTCTCGCAGCGCATCGTCACGGCGCCGTTCTCGCCCCTGGGCGACGACACGCACGTCGCCTCGAGCGACGCCACCTGCGTGGCGCTGCCGACCAACCAGCCGATCAACCCCGCGCGCAACACGAGCGAGCTCATGCGCAAGGTGAACGAGGAGCAGGCGTTCCATCCGATCTACCACTACGCGGCGGTGGTCGATGCGAAGGAAGGGCTGATCCTGGTGAACGTGGACACGCTCGCCGACGGCGAGCCGCGCAACAACTTCCTCGCGCGCGCGCTCACCTGGAACCCCGGCGGGATCCTCAACGGCGCCCGCCACGTGACCCTGGGCGGGGACTACGCCTACGTTTCCACGGACTCCGCGCTGGTCATCGTGAATCTCGCCGATCCGCTCAAGCCCACGCTCGCCGCCCGGGTCCCGATGGACGGGCCGCGCGCTTCGGCGCTGCAATTCCGCTATCTTTTCGTCGTGACGAGCAAGGGCCTCGAAGTGGTGGACGTGACCGTTCCGGAGCGCGCGCAGCGCGTGGACGGCGCCCTGGTCGCGCTGGCCGACGCCCACCGCGTGTACGTCGCGCGCACCTACGCCTATGTGGCGGCGGGCCGCGAGGGGCTCGCGATCGTCGACGTCGAGCGCCCCGAGCATCCGCGGCTCTACGCCAAGTACACCGCCGAGGGCCGGATCAGCGATGCCCGCGACGTGATCGTGGGCTCCACCAACGCCTCGCTCTTCGCCTACGTTGCCGACGGGCGCAACGGCCTGAAGGTGCTCCAGCTCACCGCACCCGACACGCAGCCGCGCTTCTACGGCTTCAGCCCCGCGCCGCGCCCCCAGCTCATCGCGTGGAAGGAGACGACCTCGCCCGCCACGGCGCTCTCGAAGGGGCTCGACCGCGACCGCGCGGTGGACGAGACCGGCGGGCAGATCGCGGTCTTCGGCCGCATCGGCTCGCGCCCCTTCACGCGCGCGGAGCAGGGGCGCTTCTACCTGACGCCCGAAGGCAAGCTCTGGACAGTGAAGGACGCGCCATGAGAATCGCCCTGGCCGCCGCGCTGGTGCTCGCCGCGGCCGGCGCGCACGCGCAGGCCTTGCCCTACCAGGTGCACGCGATGAACCTGGGCGTGGTCAACTGCGCCAACAGCCTGTGCCACGGCTCGATCTCGCGCTGGAAGGATTCGGACATCCTGCAGAACGAATACATCACCTGGTCGCGCGTGGACAAGCACGCCACGCGCGCCTACCAGGCGCTGCTCACCGAGCGCTCGCAGCGCATCGCGCGCAACCTGGGCCTCAAGGAGGCGCCGCAGAAGGCGAAGCTGTGCCTGGACTGCCACGCCTACGATCCGCCGCCCGAGTGGCGCGGGGAGCGCTTCAAGGTGAGCGACGGGGTGAGCTGCGAGGCCTGCCATGGCCCGGCCGAGCACTGGATCGAGTCCCACACCGCTCCCGGCGCGACGCACGCGGACAACCTCGACCACGGCCTGTATCCCACGAGCAACCCGGTGGCCCAGGCCCGACTGTGCCTGTCGTGCCACTTCGGGAACAAGGACAAGTTCGTGACCCACCGCATGATGGGCGCGGGGCACCCGCGCATGAGCTTCGAGCTCGAGACCTTCGAGCAGACCGAGCCGCCGCACTTCGTGATCGACGACGACTGGCACCGGCGCAAGGGCAGCTGGGACCCGACGCGCGTCTGGGCGATCGGGCAGGCCCTGGCCGCCTCCGAGCTGCTCGACGTGCTGGTCGACCCGAAGCGCAACCACGACGGGCTCTTCCCCGAGCTGGTGGTCTTCGACTGCCACGCCTGCCATCACCCGATGTCGGACAAGCGCTGGACCCCGCTCAGCGGGCTGAGTCCCGGGCGCGTGCGCCTGAACGACTCGAGCCTGCTCATGCTGCGCCAGATCGTGCGGCGCATGCTTCCCGCGGCCGACGCCAACGCGTTCGACGCGCACGTGCTCGGCCTGCGCCGGGCCGTGGCGGGCGACGGCGGCGACCCGCTCGAGGCCGCGCGCGCCATGCGCGCCCTGCTCGACAAGGTGACGGGGCAGCTCGTGACCCGCTCCTTCCGCGCCGAGGACCTGCGTGCCATGCTCGCCGGTCTGGTGCAGGACGGGCTCGACGGGAGCTACCATGACTACGCCGGGGCCGAGCAGGCGACGATGGCGATCGCGGGCCTGCTCCAGTTTCTCGGCAAGCACGGCGCGATCAAGGACTTCCGCGCCGCCAACGATGCCCTGGACCGCGTCTACGACGCGGTGCACGACGACGAGAAGTTCAACCCCGCGCGCTTCCAGTCCGCGCTCGGGCAACTGCGAACGACGGTGATGCGCTGATGGCCGCTTCCTTCGACCAACGCACCGAATTCCGCTGGCTCAAGGTCGGCATCGTCGGCTCCGGGCCGGCGGGCCTGTCGGCGGCCGCGCACGCCGCGGAGCTGGGCGTCTCCCATGTGCTGCTCGAGGCCGAGGGCCACCCCTCGAACACGATCTACAAGTACCAGAAGGGCAAGCACGTGATGGCCGAGCCGCAGATCCTGCCGCTGCGCAGCCCCATGTCGTTCACCGCCGGCAAGCGCGAGGCGGTGCTGGAGGCCTGGAACCAGGAGATCGAGAAGCTCGGCGTCAACATCCGCCACGGCTGCGAGGTGACGGCGATCGGCGGCGAGGACGGCAATTTCGAGGTGAAGACGAAGGGCGGCGAGACGTTCTTCTGCCGCAAGCTCGTGCTCGCCATCGGCGTGCAGGGCAACCTGCGCAAGCTGGGCGTCGCGGGCGAGGAGCACGAGCGCGTGCAGTACCAGCTCGACGACCCGGACGAGTACACCGGCGAGACCATCGTCGTGGTGGGGGCGGGCGACGCGGCGATCGAGAACGCCATCGCGCTCGCGGAGAAGAACCGCGTGATCCT
Source organism: uncultured beta proteobacterium (assembly GCA_963792865.1). Classification (GTDB taxonomy): domain Bacteria; phylum Pseudomonadota; class Gammaproteobacteria; order Burkholderiales; family Usitatibacteraceae; genus Usitatibacter. The sequence goes on along the minus strand of CAWBYB010000009.1, from coordinate 217,984 downwards.
CATCAACCGCAACGAGGAGTTCGCGCGCTGCAAGGAGGGCAACCTCTCGCTGGTCCTGTCCGCCATCAAGGAGGGCCGCATCGAGTGCCGCTACGGCTCCTCCGCCCTCAAGGTCGAGGCCGTGGAAGGCGACGCTCCGCTGGCCTTCAACGTGAAGACGCCCGCGGGACCCGACGTGATCGAATGCCACCGCATCATCGCGCGCCTGGGCGCCGTCCCGCCGCGCAAGCTGGTCGAGGGCTTCGGGGTGAAATTCCCCAGCGCCGATCCCGGCGCCGTGCCGCGGCTTTCGGACACCTACGAATCGAACGTGAAGGGCCTGTACATCATCGGCGCGCTGGGCGGCTACCCGCTCATCAAGCAGGCGATGAACCAGGGCTACGAGGTGGTGGAGTTCGCGCTCGGGCGCACGATCGCCCCCGCCGACGAGCCGCTGCTGGAAAGGAAGTTCTCCAACTTCTCGCGCAGCAAATCGGTGTCGCAGGTGCTCGACGTGATCCAGGAAAACGTTCCGCTGCTCGCCGGCATCAACCGCCTGCAGCTGCGCGAGTTCATGCTGGAGAGCGACCTGCGCACGCCGGCCGAGGGCGAGGTCATCTTCCAGCGCAACGACTACACGAACTCGTTCTTCATGGTGGTGGGCGGCGAGGTGCTGGTGGAGGTGCCGCAGGAGCGCGGACCGCAGCGCTGGTTCCCCCTCGGGCCGGGCCAGTTCTTCGGCGAGCTCGGGCTCATCTCCGGCCGGCGGCGCTCGAGCACGGTGAAGGCGGGTCGCAACACGGTGCTGATCGAGGCGCCGCGCCGCGCGATGTTGAAGCTCATCGCCTCGGTCGAGTCGATCCGCAAGCAGGTGGACGAGACCTTCCTCAAGCGCGCGGTGCGCACCTACCTCGCGCCCATGCTCCCCGAAAGCGAGCTCGACGAGCTGCTCGCGGCGGGTGTGCGCGCCAAGACCTTCGGCGGCGGCGAGGTGCTGTTCGCGGAGAACGACCAACCCGACGGCCTGTACCTCATCCGGCGCGGCTCGGTGACGATCTCGCGGCGCATCGCGGGGCGCGAGGTGGTGCTGTCGTACCTGTCGGCGGGCAACTACGTGGGGGAGATGGCGCTCATCTCGGAGTCGCCCCGCAGCGCCACCGTGAAGGCCGCCGTGACCACCGAGGCCGTGATCCTGGACGCGCAAGCCTTCCGCAAGGTGCTCGCGCGCAATCCCCAGTGGCGCGAGGAGATGGAGGCGCGCTTCCTCGACCGGCTGCGCGCCAACGCGGCGATGGAGGCGCAGCCCGATCCCGGCAACATCATCTCCTTCCTGATGCAGCAGGGCGTGGGCGAGGCCACCGACGTGCTGCTGATCGACGAGACGCTGTGCGTGCGCTGCAACAACTGCGAGAAGGCCTGCGCCGACGTGCACGACGGGACCTCGCGCCTGAATCGCGAGGCCGGGCCGACGTTCGCGCAGATCCACGTGCCCACTTCGTGCCGCCACTGCGAGCACCCGCACTGCATGAAGGAGTGCCCGCCGGATGCGATCCACCGCTCCGCCGAAGGCGAGGTCTTCATCAACGACACCTGCATCGGCTGCGGCAATTGCGAGCGCAACTGCCCGTACGGCGTGATCCAGCTCGCGGCGATCGATCCGCAGCGGCGCCGTCCGAGCCTGTGGTCGTGGCTGCTGCTGGGCTCCGGGCCAGAGCCGGGCATGGAACCGAAGTTGAAGTCGAAGGAGCTGGCCAAGAAGGCGGTGAAGTGCGACATGTGCAAGGACCTGCCGGGCGGTGCGGCGTGCGTGCGCGCCTGCCCGACGGGCGCCGCGATCCGGGTGAGCCCCGAGCAATTCCTGAACTACGCGGGCCCGGACGAGTGAGCGCGCGGGAGGCCTCGCGCCCATGGCCGTCGTCGAGCTGAACCACTACAACCTGCGTGCGGGCACCGAGATGCTCGGGCGCGTGCGCGACTGGTATCGCGACGTCCTGGGGCTTGCCGTGGGCGAGCGTCCCCCGTTCGCCAACGCCGGCTACTGGCTCTATGCCGGGCAGCGTCCCCTCGTGCACCTGAGCGCCGCCGGCGCGGACGATCCTGCCCCGGCCGCGGGGCGGGGCAGCGTCGACCACGTGGCATTCACGTGCACCGACTTCGAGGCCATGCGCGCGCGCCTTGTCGCCCGCGGCATCGCCTACCGGGTGGCCGAGGTCCCGGCGCGCCGGCAACGCCAGATCTTCCTCGAGGACCCCGCCGGCAACGGCGTGGAGCTCAATTTCGAGTCCTGAGCCGGCCGGGTGCGCGGCGGGCGCGGGCGCTTGACGGACCCCGGGCGGGGCCACAGAATCGGCCCAGAACGCGACGGATAGAGCGCGACCCGGAAAACCCATCGAGGAGGAAGCCCATGCAAGTCTTCACGCGTATGCAGCTCGTCGCGCTCGCCGCCGCGCTCGCCGCCGCACTGCCCGCCGCCGCCCAGCAGGTGACGTTCATGACCGGACCCCAGGGCGGATCGTGGGTCCCCCTGGGTGGAGCGCTGAAAAGCCTGTGGGAGAAGGCGATCCCGGGATTGAAGATCCAGGAGACGCCGGGCGCGGGCATCGCCAACGTGCGCGGCGTGGACGAGGGCAAGGCGCAGATCGGCTTTGCCAACTCGTCGACCACCGCCGACGGCATGGCGGGACGCCCGCCGTATCCCCACAAGACCACGAAGGTGTGCCAGGTGGCGAACCTGTACCCGCAATACTTCCAGGTCGCGGCGCTCGCCGATGCGAACATCAAGTCCTACGCGGACCTCAAGGGCAAGACCCTGGTCACGCAGCCGCGCGGCAACACCGCCGAGGCGCTCACCGCCGCGATCCTCAAGCTGAACGGCATGAGCTACCAGTCCCTCGCGAAGGCGAACTTCCAGGCCTCGTACACCGACGCGGTATCGCTCATGAAGGACGGCCACGCCCAGGTGATGACGCTCGGGACCACGGCGCCGGCCTCGGCGATCATGGACCTGGCGAGCGCGCGCGACATCACGATCGTGCCGGTGGACGAGAAGACCATGAAGGCCCTGCGCCAGGAGAACCCCGGCTACCAGGAACTCACGATCAAGGCCGGCACCTACCCGAACCAGAAGAAGGACGTGCACGTGATCGGCTACTCGACGCACATCGTCGCGGCATGCGACTTGCCCGAGGAAACGGTCTACAAGATGACCAAGGAGATGGCCACGCACGTGGACACCATGTCCGCGGTGGTGAAGCCTATACACGGCCTCACGCCCAAGATGATGGCCGCCGACATCGGCGTGCCCTTCCACAAGGGCGCCCTCAAGTACTACAAGGAAGTCGGCGCGCTGTAATCCGGGTGTAGCAGTCCTTTGGCCGGAAGCGACACCACCCAGATCTTCTCCGACGAGGCGCTCGCGACGAAGCCGAAGTCGCGGGCGCTCGTCCTGGCGGTCACGCTGATCGCCGTCTCGATGTCGCTGTACCACATGTACGCGGCGGCATTCGGCCCGCCGGAGGCGGTGATCTTCCGCGGCACGCACCTGCTGTTCGCGCTCACCCTGGTCTTCATCCTGTATCCGCTGCGGCCCGGCGGGCCGGGCGCGTGGCGCGCCCTCGATGCGGCCCTGCTGGTCCTGGGGTGGGCGTGCGTGCTGCACATCTTCCTCAACTACGAATACTTCATCAACCGCATCATCTACATCGACGACCTCACCGCCGCGGACAAGTTCTACGCGGTGGGCTCCATCGTGGTCGTGCTCGAAGCCACGCGGCGCGTGATCGGCTGGCCGCTGCCGGTGACCGCGCTCGCCTTCCTCGCCTATGCGGCCTCCACCCACGTAACGACCCAGGTCCTGCTGGAACAGGTCTACCTGTCCACGGAAGGCATCTTCGGCTCAACCCTCGGCGTGTCGGCGAGCTACGTAATGCTCTTCGTGCTGTTCGGGACCTTCATGGAGAAGAGCGGGGCGGGGCAGCTCTTCATGGATTTCGCGATGTCGATCACCGGCCACACGGCGGGCGGGCCCGGCAAGGTCTCCATCATTTCCTCGTGCCTCTTCGGCACCGTGTCGGGCAGCGCGGTAGCCAACGTCATGGTGGACGGCCCGATCACGATCCCGCTCATGAAGCGCACGGGGTTCCGCCCGCCGTTCGCGGCCGCCGTCGAGGCCGTCGCCTCCACGGGCGGGCAGATCATGCCGCCCGTGATGGGGGCGGCCGCATTCGTGATGGCCGAGTTCCTGGTGGTGCCGTACGCGCAGGTCGCGCTGTGGGCCGCGATTCCCGCGGTGCTCTATTACGTCGCCGTGTTCTGCGCGGTCCACTTCGAGGCCAAGCGCTACGGGCTCGCCGGCGTGCCCAAGGCGCAGCTGCCCCGTCTTGGCAGGGTGCTCGCCGATCGCGGCCACCTCTTCGTCCCGGCGCTGATCGTGCTCTTCGGGCTCATGTTCGGCTACTCGGGGCCGCTGTGCGCGCTGGCCGGCTCGCTCGCCTGCCTGCCGCTGGCGCTCGCGCGCAAGCTCACACGCGAGGGGATCGGCTGGAAGAGCCTCGTCGAGGCGCTGGAGGATGGCGCCCGCAACACGCTCTCGGTGGCCATGGCGTGCGCCTGCGCCGGCATCGTGATCGGCTGCGTGACCATCACCGGCCTGGGCATCGTCTTCACGCAATTCGTGATCGAGCTCGCGCGCAACTGGCTGGTGCTCGCGCTCGTGCTCACGGCCGTCGCCGGCATCGTGCTGGGCATGGGCATGCCGACGACGCCGTCCTACATCGTGATGGTCTCGCTGCTGGTGCCGGCGATCATCAAGCTCGGGGCGACGACGCCAGCCGCGCACATGTTCGCGTTCTATTTCTCCACGCTTTCCGCGATCACCCCGCCGGTGGCGCTCGCGGTGTACGCCGCCTCCGGGCTTGCGCGGTGCAACATATGGCAGGCCGGCTGGGAATCGATGCGCATCGCCGCGCCCACTTACATCGTCCCGTTCATGTTCGTCTACGAGCCCTCGCTGCTGATGATCGGGGACCCGCTGACGATCCTCACATCCTCGATTTCCGCCACCATCGGCGTCGTGTGCTTCGCCGCCGGGCTGCAGGGCTACCTCGTGCGCGAGACGCGCCCGTGGGAAAGGGCGGTGCTGGTGGTCGCCGCGATCCTGCTCATCAAGCCCGGGTACCTGTCCGACGCCCTCGGCCTCGCGCTGCTCGCGGCCGTGGCCCTGGCGCAGCGCTTGCCGGGGGAAGCGAAGCCGGCGCCGCTCGGTCGCGCAGCCAAGTGAGGGCGCGCGAGCGCCTCAGTGCTTCGCCTCGCCGATGAGCCGGTCCAGGTGCGGATCGGCGCGGTGGTTGGCGGCGTTCCAGCGCATGACGAGGTACATCGAGCCGGAAATGAAAAGGCCGAAGATGACCACCACCGAGTGGATGCGCAGGTCGAGCCGGATCATGACCGAGTAGATCGCGAGCATCACCAGGATGCTCACGTTCTCGTTGAAGTTCTGCACCGCGATCGAATGCCCCGCGGACATGAGCACGTGGCCGCGGTGCTGCAGCAGGGCGTTCATCGGCACCACGAAGAAGCCGGCGCAGGCCCCGATCAGCACCAGCACCACGTAGACCGCGGGCATCCACTTGAGCGACACCATCGCGATCACCGCGATGCCCATCGCGATGCCCATGGGCAGCGTGTGCACGGCGCGCCTGAGCGGCACCAGGCGTGCGGCGAGGATGGCGCCCAACGCGATACCCACGGCCGAGATCCCGGAGAGCATCGCCCCTTTTTCGAGGGGCAGGTGCAGCTGGCGCTCGGCCCACTTGATGACGATGAACTGCAGGCAGGCGCCGGCGCCCCAGAAGAGCGTCGTCACCGCGAGCGAGATCTGCCCCAGCTTGTCGCGCCACAGGGTCACGAAGCAGCGCGAGAAATCCACCAGCAGCCGCGCGGGATTGCGCTCCTGGTGGGAATAGCGCGCGCCGGTGTCCGGGATGGCGAGGTTGAAGATCGCGGCGACCAGGTAGATCAGCGCGATCACGACGATCGCGGCCTCGGGCGGGGTGTCCACGCTGGTATCGATGAAGGGGAAGTCGATCGACAGCAGCGCCTTCGAGATGCGCGGCCCGATGAGCAGGCCGCCCACCACGTTGCCGATCACGATGGAGGCCACCGTGAGCCCCTCGATCCACGCGTTGGCCACGACCAGCATCTCCGGGGGGAGCAGCTCGGTGAGGATGCCGTACTTCGCCGGCGAGTAGGCGGCCGCGCCCAGGCCCACCACGGCGTAGGCGAAAAGGACCAGCCAGTAGGCCGGCATCTGGCCCACGCGCAGGAACTCGTTGAAGAGGATGAGCGCGCAGCCCACCACCTTGACCATGTTGGTGGCGAACATCACGCGCCCCTTGGGCATCGAGTCGGCGAACGCGCCCACCAGGAACGCGAGCAGCACGTACGAGATGGTGAAGAAGAACTTGAGCAGCGGCGTGAGCCAGGGGGGGCCCTGGAGCTCGGCGAGCATCGCGATGGCGGCGATGAGCAGCGCGTTGTCGGCGAGCGACGAGAAGAACTGCGCCGCCATGATCGTGTAGAAGCCGCGCTTCATGGCGCCCGCCCGTGGTGCCGGGTCAAGCGGTGGAGCCGTGCACGGCCCACCATTCGCGCAGTTGCGCCGCGGGCAGCGCGGGACTGAGGGCGTGGCCCTGCGCGAAATCGCAGCCCAGGGCGCCGAGCGCCGCGCGGATCTCCTCGCTGTGCACGCCTTCGCCCACCACGCGCATGCCGAAGTGGTGGCCCAGGTCGATCACGCTGCGCACGAGCGCCCGGTTGCCCGGGTCGGTGATCATCCCCGAGATGAACGGCCGGTCGATCTTGAGCTCGTCGATGGGGAAGCGCTTGAGGTGCGAGAGCGACGAGAATCCGGAGCCGAAGTCGTCGATGGCGAGCCCCACGCCGACGGCCTTCAGGCGCGTGAGGATGGCCATCGAGCGCTCCGCGTCGGAGATCATGGAGCTCTCCGCGATCTCGAGCATGAGCTCGCGCGGGTCGATCCCCCAGGTCTTGACGCTCTGGTCCACGACCGCCGGCAGCTCGCGGTCGGTGAGGGTGCTCACCGACAGGTTGACCGACAGCCGGATCCTGTTCCCCTGCGCCTTCCATTCCGCGGCCTGCCGCAGCGCCGCGTTGAGCACCCAGTAGGTGAGCGAGCCGATGAGCCCGGTGCGCTCGGCGATGCCCACGATGGTGAGCGGTGGAACGCCCGTTCCCTGCGCGTGCCTCCAGCGCAGCAGGGCCTCGGCGCCGAAGGCGCGCCCGGTCGACAGGTCCACCAGCGGCTGGTAGTGCAGCTCGAGCTCGTTGGCGCGGATCGCGCGCTCGAGATCGAGGTCGAGTCCGCGGTACACCTCGGTCTCGACCGCCTCGTCGCCCTGGAAGACGTGGTAGCCCTCCTCGCGGGTCGCGGCGATGTGGCGCGAGACGTCCGCGCCCATCAGCAGCTCCGCCGGATCGAAGCCGTGCTCGGGCAGGGTCGCGATGCCCACGCAGGGGCGCAGGACCGCGGAGCCGCCCTCGTGCACGATGGGCCGGTCGAGGGCGCGCAGCAGCTTCACGGCGGCGAGCACGGCCTGGCTCGGGTGCGCCAGTCGCGGCAGCACGATGCACACCTGCTCCTCGCCGATGGGCGCCACCCGGTCCTCGGGGCGCAGCGCCTTGCGCAGGCGCTCCAAGACGAGCGCCATCGTCATCGTGCTGTCGGGGCCCCGGAGCAGCGCGTGCAGGCGATCGACCCGGCGCAGCTCCAGGATCAGCACCGCGAGCCTGCCCTCGGTCGCGCGCGCGATCGCCGCCTCGCGGTCGAGCAGCCGCAACAGCTCGTCGCGGGTCTCGGGACGGGCGGCGTCGGGCACCACCTGGGGCGGCGGCACGGGGGGCGTGGTGGCGGACAAGGAGCCTCAGTTCAGGTAGTAGTCGTGCATGTCGAGTCCGTAGGCGCCGCTCGCGAGGCCGCGCTTGATGAAGACGCCTTCCTCCCCGCCGACCTTCGGGTCGTAGAGCAGGTCGACCATCGCCGGGTGGGGAAGGGGCGTCTTGTCGGGGCCGGTGACGACGAGCACGCGCGGCTTCAGGCGCCGCAGCTTGTTGTGCGACACCACGACCGCCACCTCGCCCGTCGACAGCTCGATCAGCGAGCCCACCGGGAAGACGCCCACCGAGGACACGAACTGCTGCACCAGGGGCTCGTGGAAGTATTCGCCGGCCCATCCCGTGATGTTGCGCAGCGCCTCGTACGAGGACACGGCCGCGGCGTAGGGCCGGTGGTTGGTGAGCGCCGCGAAGCAGTCGACGATGCCGGCCATGCGCCCGATCACTCCGATCTCGTCGCCCATCAGTCCGCGCGGATACCCGCTGCCGTTCATGCGCTCGTGGTGCTGCGCAATGCCCTCGATCACTTCGGAATGGAAATTGGGCGTCTGGGACAGGATGTCCAGGCCGTGCTGCACGTGCGCCTTCACCGCCTCGAACTCGTCGCCGGTGAGGCGGCCCTGCTTGTCGAGCAGCTCGCGCGGCAGGCGGATCTTGCCCACGTCGAGCAGCAGCCCCACCTGCGCGAGGATGGCGAGGTGCGCCTTGGGGAAGCCGAGGTGGCGCCCGAACGCGGTGAGGTACACCGAGACCTGCAGCCCGTGGCCGTAGGTGCCGATGTCCTGCTCGCGCAGCCGCGCGACCCACATCAGCGCATCGGGGTTGCGCACGATGCTCTCGACCATGTCGTCGACGATTTCCTCGACGCGCTCGACCTCGAAGCTCTGTCCCAGGCGGATGTCGGAGGCGAGCTTTTCGAGCAGGTCGGTGGATCGCTGCACCAGCTCGCGCGCGCGCGGCACCTCCTGCTCGACGCTCACCTCGTCGCGATAGGTCGTGACCGTGACCCCGGGCGGCGCGAGCGCGGCGCGCGCCTCGAATTCCTGGGGCGTCTCGACCGGCACCTCGCGCGGCACCGGCGCGGACTCGCGGCGGAACATCCCGCGGAAGCCCGACAGCACGCGGCCCAGGAGGCCGTCGGTGGAGACCGGGGAGGCCATGGGCGCCGGCGCGATGTCGCCCGGCGCGCTTGCCGCGCGCGGCGCCGCGGGCGAAGGCACGGAGCGCGCGCGCTCGGGGCGGTTGCGCGCGGGCTTCGGCGCCTCCTCGGAGAGCGGGGTGACCTCATCGGGGTCGACGGCGCTGCCCGTGCCGACGCTCACCACGCGATGCGAGGGGGCGCTCGGAGTGCGTCCCGGCGGCGCGCTTCCGGGCGGGCCCTCGTACTCGTCGCCCGTGGAACGCGAGCGCTCCACCATCACGTATTCGCAGTGGGCGCGCAACGCCGCGATCTGCTCCTCGTCCTCGATCAGGAAGCCCTGCAGCAGGAACGGGGTGTCGACCCATGGCCGGTCCAGGTCGGCAACGAACATGCCGATCCTGAGCTCATGGGTGAACACCTTGGTCGCCATCTCCCCGGCATTCTAAGGGAACGGGGGCGCTCGCCGTGCGAACCCCTATAATTCTCCCCCGGCCGCGAGCGATCGCGGCGCACTGCGCTTTCGCCCCCCGACATTGAATTCGATCCTCGCCGGCATTCGCGTCCTGGACTTGAGCCGTGTGCTGGCCGGACCCTGGGCCACCCAGAACCTCGCCGACCTGGGCGCGGAAGTGATCAAGATCGAGCGCCCCGGCCAGGGGGACGACACGCGCAAATGGGGCCCGCCCTTCCTGCGCGACCGCGAGGGGCGCGAGACGCGCGATGCGGCTTACTACCTCGCGTGCAATCGCGGCAAGAAATCGGTCACGCTCGACATCGCGGCGCCCGAGGGCCGCGCCATCGCCCGCACGCTCGCCGTGAAGAGCGACGTGCTGGTGGAGAACTTCAAGGTCGGCGACCTCGCGCGCCACGGTCTCGATTACGCGAGCCTCGCGGCGGAGCATCCGGGGCTGGTGTACTGCTCGATCACCGGCTTCGGGCAGGACGGTCCGTACCGCGACCGACCGGGATACGACTTCATGATCCAGGGCCTCGGCGGCCTGATGAGCGTCACCGGGGAGCGCGACGACCTGCCGGGGGGCGGCCCCCAGAAGGTGGGCGTGGCGGTGTCCGACCTGTTCACCGGCATGTACGCGACGAGCGCCATCCTGGCCGCGCTGCTGCATCGCGCGAAGAGCGGTACCGGGCAGCGCATCGACATGGCCCTGCTCGACGTGCAGGTCGCGATGCTCGCCAACCTGAGCTCGAGCTATTTCGTGTCGGGCGCGGCCCCCGTCCGCATGGGCAACGCGCACCAGAACATCGTCCCCTACCACGTGTTCCGCGCCGCCGACGAGTTCCTCATCGTCGCGGTGGGCAACGATCCCCAGTTCGCGAGCTTCTGCGCCGTGCTCGGGATGCCCGACTGGCCCGCCGATCCGCGTTTCGCCACCAATCCGCAACGCGTGCGCCATCGCGAGCTGCTGGTGGGCCTGATCTCCGAGCGCATGCGCGCGAAGCCGGCCCGGGAATGGCTGCGCGCATTGGAGCCCGCGGGCGTGCCCTGCGGGCCGATCAACGACCTCGCGCAGGTGTTCGCCGATCCGCAGGTGCGCCACCGCGGCATGGAAGTGCGCATGGCCCATCCCGTGGCGGGCGAGGTGCGCGCCGTGGGCAATCCGATGCGATTCTCGGCCACGCCGATCGCCTACGAAGCGCCGCCGCCCCTGCTGGGCGAGCACACCGAGGAGGTGCTGCGCGCGGTGGCCGGAATCGGGCCGGAGGAGCTCGCGCGCCTGCGCGAGAGCGGAGTCGTCTGACCGCGTGTAGACTCAGGCATGCAGTCCCCGCTAAGGACCCGCTCAGCGAAGAGCGGCCGAGGAGGATAGAGCGTGAAGCCCACGGACATCGCCGTCCCAGGCTACTTTCACAAGGTCGTCGATTGCCAGTGGGCCTGCCCGGCCCACACGCCCGTTCCCGAGTACATCCGCCTCATCGCCCAGGGGCGTTACGGGGACGCCTACATGGTGAACTGGGAATCGAACGTGTTCCCGGGCATCCTCGGGCGCACCTGCGACCGCCCGTGCGAACCCGCCTGCCGGCGCGGCCGCGTCGAGGAGAACCAGGGCGAGAAGCCCGAGCCGGTGGCCATCTGCCGCCTCAAGCGCGTGGCCGCCGACTACAAGGAGGACATCCGTGATCGCCTGCCCAGGCCGGCGGCGCGCCCCAACGGGCGGCGCGTGGCCTGCGTGGGCGCCGGACCCGCCTCGCTCACGGTGGCCCGCGACCTGGCGCCGCTCGGCTACGACGTGACGATCTTCGAGTCGGATCGCCTCGCGGGCGGCATGATCCGCTCCCAGATTCCGCGCTTCCGTCTGCCCGAGAGCGTGATCGACGAGGAGGTGGGCTACGTGCTGGGCCTGGGCATCGACCTGCGCGCGGGCCATCGAATCGATTCCCTCGCCGCGCTGCTCGCCGAGGGCTACGACGCGGTGTTCATCGGCTCGGGCGCGCCGCGCGGGCGCGATCTCGACCTGCCGGGGCGCCGCGAGGCGGCGGCGCACATCCACATCGGCATCGACTGGCTCTCGTCGGTCTCGTTCGGGCACGTCACCGCCATCGGCCGGCGCGTGATCGTGCTGGGCGGGGGCAACACCGCCATGGACTGCTGCCGCTCCTCGCGCCGGCTGGGCGGCGAGGAGGTGAAGGTCATCGTGCGCTCCGGCTTCGAGGAAATGAAGGCGAGCCCCTGGGAGAAGGAGGACGCGATGCACGAGGGCATCCCGATCCTCAACTACCTCGTGCCGACCGCGTTCCTGCACGATGCGGGGCGCCTCACCGGCATGCGCTTCCGCAAGGTGAAGGCGGTCTACGACGACAAGGGCAGGCGCTCGCTCGTGCCGACGGGCGAGCCCGAAGAGGTCCACGCCTGCGACGACGTGCTGGTGGCGGTGGGGCAGGAGAACGCCTTCCCCTGGATCGAGCGCGACATCGGGTTGGACTTCGACGCCTCGGGCATGCCGGTGGTCGATCCGGTCACGCTGCAGTCCACGCGCCCCGACGTCCTCTTCGGCGGCGACGCAGCGCTCGGGCCCAAGAACATCATCTGGGCGGTGGCCCACGGCCACGACGCGGCCATCTCGATCGATCGCCTCTGCCACGGCGAGCCGGTGACCGACCGGCCCCCGCCCCACGTGAACCTGGTCTCCCAGAAGATGGGCATCCACGAATGGAGCTACGACAACCAGGTCGCGCCCGACACGCGCTACAAGGTACCGCTGCAGGAGCTCACGATCGCGCTGAAGGACATCCGCCAGGAAGTCGAGATCGGATTCGATCCGCAGCTCGCGTGGAAGGAGGCGCAGCGCTGCCTCAATTGCGACGTGCAGACCGTCTTCTCGCCGCGGCTGTGCATCGAATGCGACGCGTGCGTCGACATCTGCCCGATGGACTGCATCACCTTCACGGCCAACGGCGACGAGGCGGAGCTGCGCACGCGCCTCAACGCCCCGGCCGCCAACCTCGCGCAATCCCTCTACGTCTCGGCGGCGCTCAAGACCGGCCGGATCATGGCCAAGGACGAGGACGTCTGCCTGCACTGCGGCCTGTGCGCAGAGCGCTGCCCGACCGGCGCCTGGGACATGCAGAAGTTCCTGCTCGAGACGGCCCGTGCCGGACCCGGCTGCAGGCAGTCCGCCGCGCCGCGCCGGGCGGCGTGACGTTACGCCTGTAACCGCGCGAAAAATAGGCTTTTGCGTCCGCGGCACTAAAATTCGCCGGCATCAGAGGACAACCATCGAGAGGAGATGGACCATGCCGACGCAACAACGCTGCGCGACGCTCGGGCGCCTGGCGCTCGCGCTCTGCGCCCTGGGGCTTTCCGTGGGCGCTTTTGCGGGCGACCCGCCCCACGTGATGTCGAAGGTGGAACCGGAGTTTCCCCACGAGGCGATGCGCGCCGGGGCCGACAAGGGCTCGGTGCGCGCACGCGTCACGCTCGACGGCTCGGGCGAGGTCACCCGGGTCGAGATCCTCGAGGCCGTTCCCCGGCGCCTGTTCGACCGCGCCGTCATCAGGACCCTTTCGCAATGGAAATTCAACTCCGGCGCGGACGGCCGCCTGGTCGAAGTGGACGTGAATTTCCACCGCTGAGCCTGCCGGCGGTTACGGTTGAAAGCCCGGCTCGGTTGACCGGATATGCTCCGACGAACATAGTGCCGTCACCCTAGGGCGCCTGGCGTGCCCCGGGATGGCAGACAAGGGCCGGCCAGGTCGGCACGGTCCGGGTAAACCCAAGTACGTGCGCCCGGGAACGCACGGCGAGCGGCGTCCCCGCGCCACCAAGGAGATCGCGATGGTTCTTCGCAACCTGACAATCGGCACCCGGCTCGCGTTCGGTTTCGGCGCGATTCTGGCCATCATGATGGTGGTATCCGTCGGGGGCACGGCCCTCGGCACCAAGAGCCGCTCGGACCTCGCCGCCGTGTCGGCCGCGGCCAACGCCAAGGAGCGTGTGGCCGCCGACATGAAGGAGCTGGTCCTCGAGCGCTCGAGCGTCATGCGCAACGTGGGGCTGCTCACCGACTTCAAGGCGATGCAGGGCCAGGAGAAGGTCGCCAACGACCTGAGCGCCAAGTACGTCGACGCGCGGGCCAATATGTCGCGCATGGAATTGAGTTCGGCCGAACGCACGGTGCTCGAAAACCTCGACAAGCTCGACGCCCAGGTGAAGGAGCCCTTCAAGAAGGCGATCGAGCTGCAAAGCGTCTTCCGTAACGAGGAAGCGGTGGCAATGATCATGAACGAGATCGATCCGGCGATCACGAAGACCATGGCGGAGCTCGACCGGCTTTCCGACATGCAGAAGAAGGCCAACGAGGACGCCACCAGGGCGACGCTGGTCACCGGCGATCGGCTGGCGACCACGACCTACGTGGTCGAGACGGTGGTGCTGGTGATGGCGGTCCTGCTCGCCTGGGCGATCACCCGCAGCATCGTGGCGCCGCTGCGCGAGTCGGTATTGATCGCCAAGCGCGTGGCCTCGGGCGACCTCACCTCGCAGATCGTGCCCACCGGGAAGGACGAGGCGGCCGAATTGCTGGCGGCGCTGCGCGACATGAACGAGGGCCTCGGGCGCATCGTGCTGCAGATCCGCACCGGGTCCGAGTCGATCGCCGTGGGGGCCAACCAGGTCGCCTCGGGCAACCAGCAGCTTTCCAGCCGCACCGAGGAGCACGCGAGCTCGCTGGAGGAGACCGCCTCGACGCTCGAGGAGTTCACCACCACCGTGCGCCAGAACGCGGAGCACGCCAAGCAGGCGAGCCAGCTCGCCGGCAGCGCCTCGGCCACCGCCGAGAAGGGCGGGGAGGTGGTGAGCAAGGTCGTCATCACGATGGAGGAGGTGACCACCTCGTCCAAGCGCATCTCCGACATCATCGGCGTGATCGACGGCATCTCGTTCCAGACCAACATCCTCGCGCTCAACGCCGCGGTGGAGGCCGCGCGCGCGGGCGAGCAGGGGCGCGGCTTCGCGGTCGTGGCCTCCGAGGTGCGCAGCCTCGCGCAGCGCTCGGCCGCCTCGGCCAAGGAGATCCGCGGCCTGATCGAGAATTCCGTCGGCCGCGTGGAAGCGGGCGCGCGCCTGGTGGAGCAGGCGGGCAAGACCATGGACGAGCTCGTGGGCTCGGTCAAGCGGGTGGCCGAGATCATGACGGAGATCGCCGCGGCGAGCCACGAGCAAAGCTCGGGCATCGACCAGATCAACAAGGCGATCACCCAGATGGACACGGTGGTGCAGATGAACGCCTCGCTCGTGGAAGAGGCCACCGCGGCGGCCACCAGCATGGCGAACCAGGCGGGCGGGCTCGCCCGCGCGGTGGCGCAGTTCCGCCTGGACGGTGCCGTCGCTTCGCTGGCGGCGGAGCAGCCCGCCGCCGGCGTCGCCCTGGCGTCGTTCACGCGCTCCGCCGCGCCTGCCGCGTCGACGGAACTTCGTGCCACCGGGGCGCGGCGCGAGACCGCCCTCGCCGCAGGCCAGGAGGAAGACTGGAAGGAATTCTGAGGCACCACCGATCCGATATCAGAGCCTGGCGGGCGCACCGCCGAAGGCCATAAAAAAGGACAGCGACCATGCCACTCATAGCAATGACCCGCGAGATGGGATCCCTGGGGAAGGACGTCGCCGCCGGCATCGCGGCACGCACCAACCGCAAGGTTGTCTACCACGAGATCATCGAGCCGATCGCCAACAAGATGCGACTGCGAAAGAGCCACGTGGAGCGCTTTCTCGACGGCAAGTCGGGGCTGTGGGAGCGGCTCACCACGGACAAGACGAGCCTGTCGATCTTCACCGCCGACGAGACCTTCCGCTTCCTGCGCGACGGCTCGACCGGCGTGATCCGCGGCTGGGGCGCCGTGCACCTGCTCAAGGACATCCCGCACGTGATCCGCGTGCGCATCTGCGCCCCCCTCGAGACGCGCGTCGCCCGCATGATGTCGCGCCTGAGCACGGACAACCGCCAGCGGGTGGAGAACGAGATCGAGATGAGCGAGGAGGCGCATACCGCGATCACCAAGCGCCATTTCGGGATCAACTGGCGCGACCCCGAGAACTACGACCTGGTGCTCTCGACGCAGCGCCTGAGCGTCGAGGAATGCGTCGACGAGATCGAGAACATGATGCGCAAGGAGCGCTTCCAGGAGACGGCGGAATCGCTGCGCATGGTGGACAATGTGGCCCTGGAATGGAGCGTGCGCTCCGCACTGCGCCGGGACGGGCGTACCGCGGCCACCAATATCACGGTACAGTGCGTCGACGGAGCCGTGACGCTTGCCGGCGTCGTGGACACCCTCAAGGAATCGGCGGCGGTTGCCGAGGTGGCCGGGGGCGTCGAGGGTGCGGCGAACGTGGACAATCAGCTCAAGACGGCCGAAGGGGCGGGGTCGCGCTACCGGCGGGAATCTTGAGATTTGCGGCAGGAAGGATTGCGCGTCCGTGGCAGTGGACCCGCGGGACGCGAAGGACGGAGCCGGTAATCGAATATGGCAGCCCGAGTGGTCCTGAGCTTCGACGATGCGATCGTCAAGGAGGTGGAGCTTACCCGGCCGGTGACGGTGGTCGGCCGGCATCCCGACTGCGACATCGTGATCGAGCATCCGGCCGTGTCCGGCCGGCACCTGCTCTTCCGGCTGGTGAACCGCACGGTCTACGTCGAGGACCTCGCGAGCACCAACGGCGTGAAGGTGAACGGCATCTCGACCAGCCACCAGGTGGTCCACCACCTGGACATGATCGAGGTGGGCCGCCACAAGATGCATTTCTTCGACGATGCGCTGATGTCGGGCGGGTTGAGCGACCTGGAGGACACGGTGCTCACCGACTACGAGCGCACGATGCTCGCGGCCAACGTGGCGCCGCCCGAGCCGCCGCGCCCGGCCGCCCCGGACCCGGACCTGTCGCGCACCATGGCGATCGTGCGCGACCCGGCGCTGCGCTCGCCGCCGGTGGCGGAGGCGCGGTCCGCCGTGGGAACGCTGGCGCTGCGCGTGGTCGCCGGAGCGCGTGCGGGCAGCATGGTGACGCTGGAGCGCGCCAACACGCTGATCGGCACCGCGGGCGGCGACACCGCCCTGGTGGTGCGCCGGGGAGATGCGCTCTTCCTGGCGCGGTTCTCGGGCAGTCGCGCGCCGCGCCTGAACCGCGCGGACCTGGGCCCGGGCACCCACCGGATCGGAGCCCGCGACGTGATCGAAGTCGGCGGCTTCACCTACGAAGTCGTGCAGGTGGCGAATTGACCGGCGCCGGAGGCGCCGCGCGGGAGACGGAACCATGACGCAGCAGACGACGGGAACGACCGACGCGACGGATGCCGAGCACGCGGCGGACCTGCTGGTGACGGTGGCCACGACGCTCAACGAGCGCCTCGCGGTGACCGCCGACGAGCTCGCCCGCAGCCAGGTGCTGCTGCGCGAGGCCTCCGACGAGCTGATGACCGCGTTTCGCGGCGCGGCCGACCGGATCGTGGCGGCGCAGCGCGAGGACGCGGGCGGCGGCGGGCAGAAGGCGACCGAATACGAGCTGGTGCTCGACCATCTTTATCGCGCGGTCCAGCACCTGCAGTCCCATGACCTGGTGAACCAGCTGATCGACGCGCAGAAGCTGCGGGTGGGCAAGATGCGCGAGAAGCTCGAGGAGGCGCTCTCGCTCGCCACCCCCCCGGTGACCGATCCGCACCAGGCCGAGCGCTGGATCGAACGCTCGCGCGCGATGCTCGACTGCATCGTCGCCGGCATCAAGCAAATCGACGACGATGCCCGCGGCTCGCGCGGCGACAAGCAACGCGCGGGCAGCGTGGACCTCTTCTGAACGGAACCCCATGAAGACAATCCTTGCCGTTGACGATTCCGCCACGATGCGCGAGATGGTCGCCTTCGTCCTCGAGTCCGCGGGCTATCGCGTGATCGAGGCCGAGGACGGAGCCCAGGGGCTCGATCGCGCCACCGCGACCACCGTGGACCTGGTGATCACGGACCAGAACATGCCCAACATGGACGGCCTCACGCTGGTACGCTCGCTGCGCGAGCTGCGCGACTACAAGAGCGTGCCGATCCTGCTGCTCACGACCGAGTCCTCGGACAGCATGAAATCCCAGGGGCGCGCGGCGGGGGCCACGGGCTGGCTGGTGAAGCCGTTCGATCCCGCCACGCTGCTGGAGGTCGTCCAGAAAGTGCTGCGCTAGGGCCGCTCGATGGCCATCGATCTCAACCGGTTCATCGCGACCTTCTTCGACGAGGCCCAAGAGCACCTGGAGTCGATCGAGGAGATGGCGATGGCGCTCGCCTCCGGGCGCCACGATCCGGAACTGCTCAACTCGATCTTCCGCGCCGCCCACTCGATCAAGGGCGGCAGCGGCACCTTCGGCTTCACGCAGCTCGCCGAGGCGACCCACGAGATGGAGACCCTGTTCGACGGCCTGCGCAAGGGCAGGGGCCAGGCGGACGCCTCGACCGTGCGCGTGCTGCTCGATGCGTGCGACGCTTTCCGCGCGCACCTGGCACGCCTCAAGGCGGGCGACCGCGGCGTCGATCCGGCGATGGATGCCACGCGCAGGAGCCTCGCGGGCTATCGCGCCGAGGCCGCGCCCGCCGCAGCGGCCGAGCCCGCGGCCGGAAAGCCCGCGGCCGAGGAGTCGATGTTCGTCGCGCTCGCCGCGAAGGACGAAGGCGAGGGCTACGGATTGTTCGACGAGGAGCCGGCCGCCCAAGCCGCGCCCGCCGACGAGAAATTCGGTTTCTTCGAGCCGCTGCCGGCCGCGGGCAGCGCCGAGGCGGCGCGGGCGCGCGCCGAGCAGTCGTCGATCCGCGTGAGCGTGGAGAAGATCGACCGCATCGTGAACCTGGTGGGCGAGCTCGTGATCGCGCAGGCGATGATGCAGCAGTCCGTGGGATCGATCGCCAACGAACAGGACGAGAGCCTCACCCACAGCCTCGCCACCCTCGATCGCAACACGCGCGACCTGCAGCAGGCGGTGATGTCGATCCGCATGATGCCGATGGAATTCGTCTTCAGCCGCTTCCCGCGACTGGTCTACGACGTGTCCGCGCGCCTGGGCAAGAAGGTGAACCTGCGCACCCAGGGACATGAGACGGAGCTCGACAAGGAGCTGATCGAGCTGCTGATCGACCCGCTCACCCACGTGGTGCGCAACGCCATCGACCACGGCATCGAGTCCCCGGAGGAGCGCCAGCGCGCGGGCAAGCCCGAGATGGGCACCGTGGCCATGCGCGCCACCCATCGCGGCGGCAGCGTGATCATCGAGGTCTCCGACGACGGCCGCGGCCTGGATCGCGAGCGCATCCTCGCCAAGGCGCGCGAGCTGGGCATGCCGGCCGACGAGTCCATGAGCGAGGATCAGGTCTGGACGCTGATCTTCGAGGCCGGGTTCTCCACCGCGCGCGAGGTGACGGACGTGTCCGGGCGCGGCGTCGGCATGGACGTGGTCCGGCGCAACATCACCTCGCTCGGCGGCAACGTCTCCATCGCCTCGGCGAAGGGCGAGGGCACGACCATCACGATCCAGCTTCCGCTCACCCTCGCCGTGCTCGACGGCATGATCGTGAGCGTGGCCGACGAACAGTACATCGTGCCGCTCGAATTCGTGGCCGAGGCGTTCAAGCCGGGCGACGGGGACATCCGCACCATCGTGGGCCAGCCTTCCCTGGTCGCAGTGCGCGGCGAGCAGCTTCCGATCGTGCGCCTCGAGGACGTGGTGCGCCTGCCGGCGTCGGAGGCCGCGCGGCCCCAGCCGCTGTGCCTCGTGGTCGAGGTCGACGATCGCCGCGCGGCCCTGCTCGTGGACAGCCTCATCGGCCAGCAGCAGCTGGTGGTGAAGTCGCTCGACTCGAACCTGCACGCGGTCCCCGGCGTGGCAGGGGCCACCATCCTGGGCGACGGGCGCGTGGCGCTCATCCTGGACGTGACCGCGATCACCCGCACCACCGCCGCGGGGCGCGCCGCGGCGCGAGGCTTCCAATGACGCCGGCCACCGAAGAGCGCCGCGAGGGGAGCGCGTCGCGCGAGTTTCGCTTCAGCGCGGAGCATTTCCGCGTGATCAGCGAGCGCATCTACAGCTTCTCCGGCATCCGCCTGCCGGAGGCCAAGCGCGAGATGGTCTACGCGCGCCTCGCCCGGCGCCTGCGCGCCCTGGGCATCGGCTCGTTCGACGACTACGTGCGCTTCCTCGAGCTCGAGCCCGCCGAATGGGAACACTGCACCAACGCGCTCACCACCAACGTGACGGCTTTCTATCGCGAGGAGCACCACTTCGCGATCCTCGCGGAGCATGCGCGCGCCCGCCAGGCCGACGAGGGGATCTACCGGGTCTGGAGCGCCGGCTGCTCGACGGGCGAGGAACCCTACACGATCGGGATGTGCCTCGCCGATGCGCTGCCCCAGCGCCCCTACGAAGTGCTCGCCACGGACCTGGACACGCAGGTGCTCGCGCATGCGCGCGAAGGCGTCTATCCGCTCGCCTCGGTCGAGAAGCTCGCCCCCGAGCGCCAGAAACGCTTCTTCCTGCGCGGGTCGGGCCGCCACGAGGGGCGCGCGCGGGTGCGCCGGGAGATCGCCGCCCACGTGGAGTTCCTGCGCGTGAACCTGATGGACCGCGAGTGGCCGATCGCCCCCGGCCTGGACGCCATCTTCTGCCGCAACGTGATGATCTACTTCGACAAGCCGACCCAGGCGCGGCTGATCGAACGCTTCGCCTCTTTGGTGAAGCCGCACGGACTGTTCTTCGCCGGCCACGCCGAGAGCCTGCTCGACAACGGACGCTGCTTCCGGCTGAAGGGCCAGACGGTCTACGAGCTCGCCGCGCGCGCGGGGAGGATCCCATGATCCGCGAAGACGATCCGCTGCGCGAGGAAATCCCCAACCGCTACTTCGACCCGCACTTCAAGGTCGAGACGGCCAAGATCCTGCCCGGCGAGTACTACGCGACGAACAAGGACATGGCGCTGGTGACGGTGCTGGGCTCGTGCGTGTCGGCGTGCCTGCGCGACCGGGACTCGGGCATCGGCGGGATGAACCACTTCATGCTGCCCGACGAGGGCAAGCTCATCGGCGCCCACGGCAACATCAGCGCCGGCGGGCGCTACGGGGTGCACGCGATGGAGCTGCTCATCAACCAGATCCTCAAGCTCGGCGGGCGGCGCGACCGGCTGGAGGCGAAGGTCTTCGGCGGGGGCAACGTGCTGCAGGGCTTCATGCTCTCGAACGTGGGCGAGCAGAACGCGGAATTCATCGTCGAGTACCTGAACCTCGAGCGCATCCCCATCGCCGCGCGCGACCTGCTCGACGTGTGGCCGCGCAAGATCTACTTCTTTCCGCGCACCGGCAAGGTGATGGTCAAGCGGCTGCGCAAGGTGAACAACGACACGATCGTGCTGCGCGAGCGCGACTACGGCGCGCGCCTGTTCCACGGCCCGATCGAAGGCGGGGCGGAGCTCTTCAAATGAACGCGAACGCGAAGATCCGGGTGCTCATCGTCGACGACTCGCGCATGATCCGCGACGTCCTGACGGACATCCTCAACGAGCAGGGCGACATCGAGGTGGTCGGCGCGGCGGCCGACGCGTTCGAGGCGCGCGACATGATCCGCGACCTCGACCCGGACGTGATCACGCTGGACGTCGAGATGCCCAAGATGAACGGGCTCGAGTTCCTCGACAAGCTGATGCGCGCCAAGCCCCGGCCGGTGGTGATGATCTCCTCGTTCACCGAGCGCGGCTCGGAGGTCACCTTCCGCGCGCTCGAGCTGGGCGCGGTCGAGTTCGTGACCAAGCCGAAGCTCAACGAGCAGACGCCCGACGACTACGGCCAGATGATCGCGGAGAAGATCCGCGCCGCGCGCAGCGCCCGGCTGCGCCCGCCGCGCCGCGCAGGGCCCAACGACACCGTGACCATGCCGGCGGTAGTGCCCAAGCGCCCGGTGCCGCGCGGGGTCAAGACCTCGGAGCGCCTCATCGTGGTGGGGGCGTCCACCGGGGGCACCGAGGCCATCCGCGAGTTCCTCGTCGGAATGCCCCAGGACTGCCCGGGCATCGCGATCGTGCAGCACATGCCGGAGAACTTCACGCGCATGTTCGCCGAGCGCCTGAACGGCCTGTGCCAGATCACGGTGAAGGAAGCCGAGCACAACGATCCGATCCTGCCGGGGCACGCCTACATCGCCCCCGGCGGCAAGCACCTGTGGGTGAAGCGCGACGAAGGCCAGCTGCTCGCCAAGCTCTCGACCGAGCCGCCGATGAACCTGCACCGCCCGTCGGTGGATTTCCTGTTCCTGTCGGCGGCGAAGTTCCTGGGCCCCGATGCGATCGGCGTGATCATGACCGGCATGGGCCGCGACGGCGCGCAGGGCATGGCGGAGATGAAGAAGGCCGGGGCGTGGAACATCGCCCAGGACGAGGCGAGCTCGGTGATCTTCGGCATGCCGCGCGAGGCGATCGAGCTCGACGCCGTGCACGAGGTGGCGCCCCTGGGCCGGCTGCGCGAACGCGCGCTCGCCCGCACTGCGCGCCGGGAGGCCACGCGATGAACGAGCTCCCGGCTCACGCCGAGCCCCTCGCCCAGGGCGAGCGACCGCGGCGCGAGTTCCTCACCTGCCGCCTGGGCGAGGAGACCTACGGCATCGACATCCTCAAGGTGCAGGAGATCCGCGAGCTGGACCGCGTGACGCGCGTGCCCCAGGTGGCGGCGTTCGTGCGCGGCGTCATCAACCTGCGCGGGGCCATCGTGCCGATCGTGGACCTGGGGCTCATGTTCGGATTCCCGGCGCCGATCGCGCTCGACAAGGCGAGCGCGATCGTGCTCAACGTGGAGCGGCGCATGGTGGGCGTCGTGGTGGCGAGCGTCTCCGACGTCGTGGCGCTCGCCGAGGACGAGGTCCTGCCTCCCCCCGAGCTGGGCGACCGCGCCATCGCCTCGGCGATCCAGGGCATCGGCGCGCGGCGCGAGGCCGGGAGCGAAGGCGAGGCATCGAGCATCCTGCTGCTCGACGTCGACCATCTCATGCGCCGCATCCGCGAGGAGCGCGCGTGAGCGTCAAGATGAACATGGCTCCCCCGCCCGCGGAGCCGGGCGAAGTGCCGGCGCGCATCGGCTCCTACGAGATCCAGGGCGTGCTCGGGCAGGGGCAGTCGGCCACGATCTACCTCGGCCGGGAGCTCTTCCCGGCGCGCGACGTGGCGATCAAGGTCTACGACGCGCAGGCGCTCGCCTCCGAGGAGCGCGCGCTCTTCCGCTCGCTTTTCCTCAAGGAGGCGCTGCTCGCCAAGAAGCTCACCCACCCGAACATCACGCAGGTCTACGACGCCGCCGCCGACGACGAGCGCGCCTACATCGTGATGGAGTACGTGCAGGCGGGCAGCCTGGATCGCTATTGCCAGCCCGAGAACCTGCTCGAGCCGCACCGCGTGGCGCAGCTGCTGGAGAGCGTGTGCGACGCGCTGAGCTACGCCAACGCGCTGGGCGTGATCCACCGCGATCTCAAGCCCGCCAACATCCTGATGGGAGCCGACGGCGAGGCGAAAGTCGCCGACTTCGGCGTGGCGCACACGGCGTTCGCGTTCGACGCCACGCGCGCGCTCATGGTCGGCTCGCCCGCGTACATGGCCCCCGAGCAGCTCGAGCGCAAGCCCGCCTCGATGAAGTCAGATATGTATTCGCTCGGCATCGTGATGTACAAGATGCTGATGGGGGAGATCCCGTTCCCGCCCGACACGCCCGCGGCGCTCGCCACGCGCATCCTGCTCGGCAACCTGCCCCGGCCGGGCGCCTCGCGCAGCGGCCTGAATCCGCTCTTCGACGACATCTACGCGCGCGCGACCGCGCGCGACCCGGCCGCGCGCTACGACAACTGGGAGGACTTCGCCGCCGACCTGCGGCGCATCTCCGAGGGAACGGCGGTGGTCGACGGCGCGACGACACAGCTCGCCCAGCTGCGCACCCTGCCGTTCTTCCGCGGCTTCAACCGCGAGAGCCTCGCCGAGGCGGCCGGCATGGCGCGCTGGTTCGACGTGCGCGCCGGCTCGCCGCTGGTGGGCGAGGGCGACCCGGGCTACACCTTCTTCGTGATCGTGCGCGGCCAGATGCGCGTCACGCGGCGCGGCACGCTGCTGCGCATCCACGGCGCGGGCCAGTGCCTGGCCGAGACCGCCTTCCTCCGCCACACGGCGTCGCGGCGCTTCGCCACCGTGACCGCGGTCACCGACTGCACCGTGGTCGAATTCGATCCCGACGTGCTGTGGCTCGCCTCGGAGGCGTGCACGCGGCACTTCCAGCAGGCATTCCTCGCCTCGGTCGCCGAGAAGCTCGAGAACGCCGAAGGCGCGCTCGCCGAGCTGCTGGCCGGCAAGAACGTGACCCTCTTCTGAGCCGCGCAGCCACGCCATGAAGACCTCCAGCCTCCAGTTCAAAGTCCTGCTGCTCATGGCCGGCGCCATGGCCGTCGCACTCGGCGTTTCGGTGGCGGCGCTCACCCGCGTCTACCACTCCATCCAGCAGCTCGACGCCATCAGCCGCGAGGACTTCGAGACGCAGCAGGCGATCCTGCGCGCCACGGTGTCGTTCAAGCAGCAGGTGCAGGAGTGGAAGGACGCGCTGCTGCGGGGGCGCGACCCGGCCCAGCTCGAGGAGCATTGGAAGGCGTTCCTCAAGAGCGAGGGCGATACCGCCGGCTCCGCGCGCGAAGCGCTCGCCTCGACGCCGCACGACAATATCCGCGCCATGCTCGAGAAGTTCCTCGCGCTGCACCGGGAGGCGGGCCAGTCGTATCGCAAGGGACTGGATGCGTTCAAGCAGGGCAATTTCGATCCCTACGCGGGCGACAAGGCGGTCGAGGGAGTCGATCGCGGACCCACGAAGGTGCTGGTCGACGCGCAGACGGCCGCCAGCGACATCGGCGCGGAGCGCACGCTCGAGGCGGTGCGCAACGCCGATTCCGGCTATCGCCTGGCGATCGGCGGCACCATCCTCGCCATGCTGCTCGCGCTGGGCGCGCTCTGGCTATTCTTCCGGCGCGCCGTGCTCGGGCCGATCAACGTCGCGGTGCGTTTCGCCGAGCGCATCGCCCAGGGCGACCTCAGCGCCGAGATCCACGCCAAGAGCGACGACGAGGCGGGCAAGCTGCTGAAGGCCCTGGGACGGATGAATTCCTCGCTCGGTGACGTGGTGGCGCAGGTGCGCGTCTCGGCCGAGGCCGTGGTAAGCGCGTCGGGCCAGGTCGCGGCGGGCACCACCGACCTGTCGCAGCGCACCGAGGAGCAGGCCTCGAGCCTCGAGCAGACCGCAGCCAGCATGGAGCAGCTCTCCAGCACCGTGAAGCAGAACGCCGACAACGCGCGCCAGGCCGACGACCTCGCGCGCACCGCCTCGAAGCGCGCGGAGCAGGGAGGCGCGGAAGTGGTGCGCGTCGTGACCACGATGACCGAGATCAGCGACAGCGCCAAGCGCATCGCCGACATCATCTCGGTGATCGACGGCATCGCGTTCCAGACCAATATCCTCGCGCTCAACGCCGCGGTGGAAGCCGCGCGCGCGGGCGAGCAGGGGCGCGGCTTCGCGGTCGTGGCCTCCGAGGTGCGCTCGCTCGCGCAACGCAGCGCGCAGGCCGCCAAGGAGATCAAGGACCTCATCGGGCGCTCGGTGGAGAAGGTCGAGACCGGCACCCACCTCGTGGAGCAGGCCGGCGACACGATCCAGGCGCTGGTGATCGACGTGAAGCAGGTGAGCGATCTCATGGGCTCCATCGCCGAGGCCTCCGCGGAGCAGGCCCGGGGCGTGCAGCAGGTGAACAAGACGGTCACGGAAATGGACAAGGTGGTGCAGCAGAACGCCTCCGCGGTGCAGCAGTCGGCCGCCGCGGCCGAATCCATGCGCCGCCAGGCCGATTCCCTGCTGCGGGCGGTGAGCGCATTCCGCATCGACCGCGCGGCGCGCGAGGCCCCGGGGCACGCGCTCGGGCGGCCCGCCGCGGCAGCGGTGCAGGCCCCCGAGGCGAGGCCCGCGGCCCCGGCGCTGCAGCAGCGCAAGCCGGACCTGCGCGAGGGCGCGAGCGACGACTGGGAGGAGTTCTGAGCCGCGCGCGAGCGTGACACGGGAGACGCGAATGGCAACCAAGACCGCGATACGCGAGGCGACCCGGGAAGTCCTGGTGTTCGTGCTGGGACAGGAGGAGTACGGCGTGGACATCCTCAAGGTCCAGGAGATCCGCGGCTACGACAAGGTCACGCCGATCCCCTCGTCGGTGGATTACCTGAAAGGGGTGATGAACCTGCGCGGGGTGATCGTGCCGGTGATCGACATGCGGGTGAAGTTCCGGCTGGCCGACGTGCGCTACGACTCGTTCACGGTGGTGGTGATCCTGCGCATCGCCGGGCGCGTCATCGGGCTGGTGGTGGACGCGGTCTCCGACGTGGTGCGCTTCGCCGAGAGCGACGTGAAACCCGCGCCGCAGCTCGGCGCGCTGGTCGACAGCTCCTTCCTCGCGGGACTGGCCTCCCACGAGGATCGCATGGTGCTGCTGCTCGACATCGAGGCGCTGCTCTCCAGCGGGGAGCTGAACCTGCTCGCCGAGGTGGCCGGCCGGGGGCCCGCCGCGTGAAGACGTACCTGCGCTACGCGCTGCGCCACCCGTACCTGCTGGCGGCGTTCGTCGTGCTGCTGTTCCTGCCGTGGCTGTGGATGGCGCTGCTCATCCCGCCGTGGGCGCTGTGGATCTCGCTCGGGCTGGTGCCGCTCGCCGCGCTGGTGGCGCTCGCCCTGGTCATGCGCGACCTCTCCTCGGACGACGCCCTCGCGCCGGGCGACGACGACTTTCTCAAGTGGCGCAAGCGCACGCGCCTGTTCCAGCAGGTGGTGGTCGGGCTGGACACCATGCTCGAGCGCTGGGACGCCGCCTCGCTCGCCAACCGCAAGAAGCTGGGGCTCGTCACCGAATCGGTCGAGGAGGTGATCAAGCTCACCGAGAGCGCGGTGAACGAGATCAGCAAGAGCTTCCGCGTGGTGGTGGGCAAGGCCAACGAGCAGACCGAGGCGGCGATGTCGCTGCTCAAGGGCGGCGACGGGGACCAGCACAGGGGCATCCTCTCGCTGCCGGATTTCATCAAGGCCTACGATTCGCAGCTGGTGAACGTGACTTCCCACATGACGAGCTTCTCCGAGGCCGCCGACGAGATGGCCCGGCACCAGAAGCGCGTCACCGAGCACGCCCAGGTGATGGAGCAGACCATCGACGGGCTGCGCAACATGGCCTCGCAGATCTCGCGCATCGCGCTGGACGGATCGGTGGCGATGACTTCGCAGACCCTGAACCCGCGCGACTTCGTCGAGATGACCGACCGCATCCGCGCGATCAGCGCGGAGGCCCACGAGCTCACGCGCAAGACCCGCCACGGGCTCGACGCGATCGGCGACGAGGTGCGCCAGGGCAACAAGCGCACCACCCAGGTGGCGGAGGCCGCGCGCCGCGCGGTCGAGCTCGCGCGCGCGGAGATCACGACCCTCAACGCGGCCACCATCGAGCAGACGCGCCAGATCGAGATCACCCTGCAGCGCATCAACGACCTCTCGGTGGAGATCCAGAAGGACATCAACCAGATCATCGTCGCGATGCAGTTCCAGGACATCACGCGCCAGAAGCTCGAGCGGCTGCACAAGCCGGCGCTCGGCGCCGCGTCGGAGTCGCTCTCACTGCTGTCCCACGAGACGCGGGCGCTGCTGCAGCGCGACCTGTATCGCGCCGTGCGCGCCTATTCCGAGAGCGCCCTCAGGCCGCGCGCTGGCGGGCAGGTGGGCGAGGGCGAAGGGCAGAGCCTCGACGCGGTGGCCGAAGGCAAGGCCGACGGCGGGCTCGGCGAGGAGCCGGTGTCGCCGGACAAGAAGGTAGAAATCTTCTGAGTCGCACGCTCGGGAGGCGGCGATGAGATGGTTGCGGGCCCCGGTCCGGTACCTCGGGGACGGGGGCAACAAGGCGAAACTGCTTGCGGTCGGGGCGCTCTTCTGCGTTCCCCTGGCCGTGGCCGTCTGGACGAACCCGCCCGGCTGGGGCATCGCGGCGATCGTGGAATTCGTCACCTTCGTCATCGCAATCGGCTGCCTCGCGGCCTTCAGTCTCGCCCCGAATGGCGCATGGGAGGAGATCCGCCAGCTGGCGCGGCTACTGGGCGAGCGCGACCTGCGCCGCACACGCCTGCCGGGCGTCGCCACGGGACGCGGCGAGATGGGCGAGCTCGGCCGCATCCTGCGCGAGGCCCATGCGGGCCTCGAGTCGCTCGTGGGCCAGGCCGGGCGCGGCGCCGATGCGGCGCGCGCGGCCGCCGACGGCCTCGCGTCCGCCAACGTGAATCTCTCCTCCCGCGTCGAGGAGCAGGCATCGACCCTCGGGCGGACCGCGGCCGCCACCGAGGAGCTGTCCGCGACGGTGAAGGAGAACGCGGAGAGTTGCCGCGCGGCGAGCGAGCTCGCGGCGCAGGCCACCGTGGCGGCGCGCAAGGGGGCGGAGGTCGCCCGGAGCGCCAATGCGACCATGGAGGCCGTAGACGCCAGCTCCCTGAAGATCGTGGACATCATCGGCGTGATCGAGGGGATCGCCTTCCAGACCAACATCCTCGCGCTCAACGCGGCCGTGGAGGCGGCGCGCGCCGGCGAGCAGGGGCGAGGCTTCGCCGTGGTGGCCGAGGAGGTGCGCAACCTCGCCCGGCGCAGCGCCGAAGCGGCCAAGGAGATCAAGCTGCTCATCTCCGAGTCCGTGACCAACGTGGCCGCGGGGGCGGAGCTGGTGCGCGACGCCGGGATGGCGATCGACGAGATGACCCTCAGCGTGGAACAGGTGAACGAGCTGATCGGGATCATCGCGGTGGCCTCGCGCGAGCAATCCGCGGGCGTGGAGGCCATCCACAAGGCGCTGGACGAGATGCAGGATTCCACCCGGCACAATGCAGCCCTGGTGGAGCAGGCCGCCTTTTCCGCCGTGACCTTCAAGGAGGAGGCGGGTCGGCTGTCGGAGCTGGTGGGCCGCTTCCGGATCGACGAGGCCGCCGGAGGCGCGGTGGCGGGCGCCCCGGCGCCCGCCCGCGGCCGGGTGCGGCGCAGGGCGGCCGGCCCTCCGGCGCCTGACGAGTGGCGCGAGTTCTAAGAGCGTAAACTATGAGCTTGGATCGATCCCTGCCCCCGGGGGTGCCCGCCGCAATGAAGCCGCTGCAAGCCGTCAACGATTTCGTGGTCAAGTTCGCGAATGTGAACGGCTCGGGATCGGCATCGGCGAACACGCTCTTCGCCAAGTCGATCCTGCGCATGGGCGTGCCGGTGAGCCCGCGCAACATCTTCCCGTCGAACATCCAGGGCCTGCCCACGTGGTACGAGGTGCGCGTGTCCGAGCGCGGCTGGCTCGGGCGCCGCGGCGGCGTGGACTTCATGGTCGCGATGAATCCCCAGACCTGGGAGAAGGACGTCGCCGAGGTCGAGCCGGGCGGCTACCTCTTCTACGACTCCACCAAGCCGATACCGCCGTCGAAGTTCCGCGACGACGTGCAGGTGATCGGCATGCCGCTGATGGAAATCTGCAACGCCAACTACAGCGACCCGCGCCAGCGCCAGCTGTTCAAGAACATCATCTATGTCGGGGCGCTTTCCCACCTGCTCGGGATCGACATCGCGGCGGTCGAGAAGCTGATCGCCGAGCAGTACAAGGGCAAGGAGAAGCTCCTCGAGCCCAACGTGCGCGCGCTGCACATGGGGCGCGACTACGCGCGCGACCACCTGCCGGGCATCGGCCTGCAGGTGCGCAGGAGCGACCGCGTGGGCAAGCGCGTGTTCCTCGAGGGAAACAACGCCGCGGCGCTGGGCTGCGTCTATGGGGGCGCGACGGTGGCGGCGTGGTATCCGATCACGCCGTCTTCCTCGATGGCCGAGGCTTTCGGCAGGCATTGCCGCAAGTACCGCACCGATCCCGACAGCGGCAAGGCGCGCTACGCCATCGTGCAGGCCGAGGACGAGCTCGCCTCGATCGGCATGGTGATCGGCGCTGCGTGGAACGGCGCGCGCGCGTTCACCTGCACCTCGGGCCCGGGCGTCTCCCTGATGCAGGAATTCATCGGGCTCGCGTACTTCGCGGAGATCCCCGCCGTGATCCTCGACGTGCAGCGCGCGGGTCCCTCGACCGGCATGCCCACGCGCACGCAGCAGGCCGACGTGCTTTCGTGCGCCTACGCCTCGCACGGCGACACCAAGCACGTGCTGCTCTTTCCCGAAGACCCGAAGGAGGGCTTCGAGATGGCGGCCATGGCCTTCGACGTGGCCGACCGGCTGCAAACGCCGGTGTTCGTGCTGCTCGACCTGGACATCGGGATGAACGAGCGCCTGTGCGAGCCGCTCGCCTGGGACGACAGCCGGCGCTACGACCGGGGCAAGGTGCTCTCGTACGCGGACCTCGAGGCGGGCAAGCGCTTCGGGCGCTACCTGGACCTGGATGCCGACGGCATCACGTGGCGCACCTACCCCGGCACGCATCCCAAGCGCGGATCGTTCTTCACGCGCGGGACGAGCCGCGACCGCTACGCGCGCTACACGGAGGAGGGCAGCGCCTACGTGGACAACATGCAGCGGCTGCTGAAGAAGTTCCAGTCCGCGAAGGACTATATCCCGAAGCCGGTGGCGCGCATCGCGGGCAAGGGTTCGCGCTTCGGCGTGATCTACTTCGGCTCGACCGCGGCCGCGATGGACGAGGCGCTGGCGCTGCTCGAGGCGGAGGCGATGCAGGTCGACGCCCTGCGCATCCGCGCCTTCCCGTTCCACGACGAGGTGGTCGACTTCGTGGCCGCCCACGACCACGTCTTCGTGGTGGAGCAGAACCGCGACGGGCAGCTGCGCACGCTGCTCATCGCCGAGGCCATGATGCACCCCGAGAAGCTCACCCCGGTGCTGCACTACGACGGCACGCCCATCACCGCGCGCTTCATCCACCAGCAGATCGCCTCGCGCCTGTCGGCCTTCAACGTGAGTCCCCTGAGGAAGACCGCCGCCGCGGATTGAGCCCATGACCTATCTCACGAAGCCCAAGCTGCACCATCCCGAGCTGCCGACCAACGCGTTGGGACTTACCCGGCGCGACTACGAAGGCGCCATCTCGACGCTTTGCGCCGGATGCGGGCACGACTCGATCAGCGCGGCGGTGATCCAGGCGTGCTGGGAGCTCGCGATCCAGCCCCACCGGGTGGCGAAGCTCTCGGGCATCGGCTGCTCCTCGAAGACGCCCACTTACTTCCTCGGCCAGTCCCACGGCTTCAACAGCGTGCACGGGCGCATGCCCTCGGTGCTCACGGGCGCCAACCTCGCCAACCGCGAGCTGCTCTACCTGGGCGTATCCGGCGACGGGGACTCGGCGTCCATCGGCCTGGGCCAGTTCGCCCATAGCATCCGCCGCGGCGTGAACATGACCTACCTGGTCGAGAACAACGGGGTCTACGGCCTCACCAAGGGCCAGTTCTCCGCCACCGCGGACCGCGGCTCGAAGGCCAAGCGCGGCGCGATCAACACCGACGAGGGCATCGACCTCGTGCTGCTCGCGCTGCAGCTCGGCGCCACCTACGTCGGACGCGGCTTCTCCGGCGACAAGGCGCAGCTCGTGCCGCTCATCAAGGGTGCGATCACGCACGACGGGGCCGCCTTCCTGGACATCATCTCGCCCTGCGTCGCGTTCAACAACCACGAGGGGTCCACCCGGAGCTACGATTACGTGCGCGAGCACAATGAGGCGGTGAACCGCCTGGACGTGATTTCGATGCACGAGGAAATCACCGCCGACTACGAGGCGGGCACCGTGCAGGAGGTGCGCCAGCACGACGGCTCGGTGCTGCGGCTGCGCAAGCTCGACGAGAAATACGATCCCTCGGACCGCGTGGCGGCCATGGCGCACGTGCAGTCGCGCTATGCGCAAGGAGAGATCGTGACCGGCCTGCTCTATTTCGCCGCCAAGCCGCGCGACCTGCACGCGAGCCTCAACACCGTCGCCGTGCCCCTCAACCAGCTGGGCGAGCGCGACCTGTGCCCGGGGAGCGCGGCGCTCGAGAAGTTCAACGAGGGCATGCGCTAGCCGCGGCCGGTTGACGCCGGTCAAGGCCCACGCGATGCGCTGCGGTAACGTCCAGACATGAGCCGGATCGAGACGACGCCAGAAGGAGCACCGGATTCCGCGGAGGACCCGCGGCTCGTCCTGCGTCCCGACGGCTATTACGTGCAGGCCGGCGAGGGCAGCCGCGAGCTGGGCCCGTTTTCCACGGCGGCCGAGGCGCGTGCGGCCGCGAGCAACGCGGGCGACGAGGCGATCGAGGCCGGCGAGACCCTCGAGGAAGCCGAAGAGGAGATGGGCATCGCCGGCTGGGTCGATCCCGACACCCACGAGCTGGCCGAGGAATTCGCCCCGCGCATCGAGGAGCACTGAAGGCCGGGGTGCCCCGGCCTTCCCCCTACAGGATCTCGGCCGCGTGGTCGGCCAGGCGCGAGCGCTCTCCGCGCACCAGCGTCACGTGGCCGGAGTGGCTCCAGCCCTTGAAGCGGTCCACCACGTACGTGAGGCCCGACGATCCCTCGGTGAGGTAGGGCGTGTCGATCTGCGCGATGTTGCCCAGGCAGACGACCTTCGTTCCCGGGCCCGCGCGGGTGATGAGCGTCTTCATCTGCTTGGGCGTCAAGTTCTGCGCCTCGTCGATGATCAGGTACTTGTTGATGAAGGTGCGCCCGCGCATGAAGTTCAGGCTCTTCACCTTGATGCGGTTGCGTATCAGGTCGGCCGTGGCCGCGCGCCCCCAGTCGCCCGCTTCGTCGTCGGTGCGCATCAGCACGTCGAGGTTGTCCTCGAGCGCGCCCATCCAGGGCGTCATCTTCTCTTCCTCGGTGCCGGGCAGGAAGCCGATGTCCTCGCCCACGGGAACCGTCACCCGGGTCATGATGATCTCGCTGTAGACCTTGTGCTCGAGGGTCTGCATCAGGCCCGCGGCGAGGGTGAGCAGCGTCTTGCCGCTGCCGGCCTGGCCGAGCAGGGTGATGAAGTCGACCTCGGGATCCATCAGCAGGTTCAGCGCGAAGTTCTGCTCGCGGTTGCGCGCCGTGATGCCCCAGACGTTGTTCTTGTGGTGCGAGTAGTCCTTGAGCGTCTGCAGCACGGCGGTCTTGCCGCGCGCCTCGCGCACGATGGCGAGGAAGGGACGGTCGCCCTCGTGGAAGACGAACTCGTTCACCAGCATCGAGGGCACCAGCGGCCCGCGCACGCGATAGAGCGTGCGCCCGTGCTCCTGCCAGCTCTCCACGTCCTTGCCGTGCTTGTCCCAGAAATCCTCCGGCAGCTGCATGACGCCGGTGTAGAGCAGGTCGGTGTCCTCGAGGACCTTGTCGTTGTAGTAGTCCTCGGCGGCGATCCCCACCGCGTGCGCCTTGATGCGCATGTTGATGTCCTTCGACACCAGCACGACCTCGCGCTTGGGGTACTTCTGCTTGAGGTACATCGCCACGCCGAGGATCACGTTGTCGGCCTTCTGCGAGGCGACCGAGTCGGGGATCTCGACGCTCACGGAGTGGGTCTGCAGGAAGAGCGACCCGGCAGCCTCGCCCGCGCTCTTGGCCCGCAGCGAATAGCCGCTCTCGATGGCGCCGCCCTGGGAGACGATCTCGTCGAGGAAGCGGCTCGCCTGGCGCGCGTTGCGCGCCACCTCGCTCATGCCCTTCTTGTTGTCGTCGAGCTCCTCGAGCGTCACCATCGGCAGGAACACGTCGTGCTCCTCGAAGCGAAAGAGGCTCGTCGGATCGTGCATGAGGACGTTCGTGTCCAGCACGAAGAGCTTGGTGACCGCCGCCTTCGGCGCGCGGGCCCGGGGTTCGCGTTCACGTCTGCGCTGCGGCATGGGGGCCTCCGGAGGAGAGGCGTAGCTCGGCGTCTCCTCCACATCGAGCCGCGCGGAGGAGTCTCTCAGGGGATCGTTGGGCATCAGCTCGGCAGGGGTGGTGGGAAAAGGGTCCTACAGCTCGGCGCCGCGCGCGTAGTCGAGCACTTCCTGGGCGTGGCCGGGCACCTTGACCCCGCGCCACTCGCGCGCGATGCGGCCATCCCGGTCGATCACGAAGGTGCTGCGCTCGATGCCGCGCACTTGCCGGCCGTACATGTTCTTCATCTTCATGACGCCGAAGATCGCGCAGGCCTGCTCGTCGGGATCCGAGAGCAGCTCGAAAGGGAACGCGAACTTGGCCTTGAATCGCTCGTGGGAGGCGAGCGGGTCGCGCGAAATGCCGAAGACGGCGGTCTTCGCCCGGACGAACTGGGAATGCAGGTCGCGGAAGTCGGTGCCCTCGGTGGTGCAGCCCGGCGTATCGTCCTTCGGGTAGAAGTAGACCACGATCGGGTGGCCGCGGAAGGCCGAAAGCCGGAAGCGCTGGTTGCCGGTGGCCGGAAGCTCGAAATCGGGCAGGACCGCGCGGGCGACCATCCTAGTCGAGGCTTGCGTATCGAGGCTTGGAAAAGCGGTGGGCCACAACCCATAGTGAACAAAAAACTTGAAAAGCGCAAGCTATGGGGATGATTCTTCGGCCAGAAAGGCCGGCCCCTGGGTGGAGAGGGTGCCGGAGCGCCCAGGCAGGGGAGCGTCCACGACCGTGTGCAGGGGCAGGAGCTCGGGGTTGACCGCATCGGCCTGCTCGCGCATCGCGGCAAGCGCGTAGCCCTGGTTCTTCCAACCCGCGAGCAGGCGCTCGAGCACCGGCGCGAGCTTCATCCCCTCGAGCTCCGCGTGCAGCGTGAAGACGTGGTCGCGCCGATCGGCCGCCGTGCGCTCGAGCAGGCGTTCGGCGACATTGGCCACGGTGACGCCGTCCAGGCCGATCATCTCGTCCACCGTGGGCAGCGTGGTCGGGAACTGCGGGCAGGCGACGATCTCCGCGCGCACCACCGGCAGGAAGGGATGCGTGCCGCGCGTATCGGAGGCATAGCGGAAGCCGAACGACTGCGTGCGGCGATACGCGTGCACATTCATCTGCCAGCCGGCGGCCCCGTGCACGCTTGGGTCGGCGCCGAAGATCTCGCGGAAGCGCTGGCAGGCGAGCGCCATCTCCCATTCGGTCCAGCGGGCATCGGCGTGGGCCACCCCGTCCTGCCATTTCACGTGGTCCCAGGTATGGATGCCGACCTCGAAGCCCGCGTCGCGCACGCGCCGCAGCACGTCCCCGCAGCGCTTGCCGATGTCGGGGCCGGGCAGCACCGTGCCGTAGAGCAGGGTGCGGATTCCGTAATGGGACACCACGGAGGTGCGGCCCACCTTGCCGATGAACCCGGGCCGCAGCGCGCGCTTGATCGCGCGCCCGGTGTGGTCCGGGCCGAGGCTGAAGAGGAAAGTGGCCCCGGCACCGTGGCGCAGTAGCAGCTCGACCAGCCTGGGAACGCCCTCGCGCGTGCCGCGCAGGGTGTCGACGTCGATCTTGAGGGCGAGCTTCATGCGACGATTCTCCCATGCCGCGCGCCCGCGAGGGATCGCCAGCCGCATGGTGCAATGCAGCAGCGCGGCATGCTAAAATGTTGAAATTTTTCGGAATTCCGATGCGCCGCCCCCTTCGCAACATCGCCATCATCGCCCACGTCGACCACGGCAAGACCACGCTCGTCGACAAGCTCCTGCAGCAGGCCGGCACCTTCGCCGCGCACCAGCACCTGGTCGAACGGGTGATGGATTCGAACGACATCGAGCGCGAGCGCGGGATCACGATCCTCGCCAAGAACACGGCGGTGGACTACGAAGGCGTGCACATCAACATCGTCGACACGCCCGGCCACGCGGACTTCGGCGGCGAGGTCGAGCGCGTGCTCTCGATGGTCGACGGCGTGCTGCTGCTCGTGGACGCGGTCGAGGGCCCGATGCCGCAGACGCGATTCGTCACGCGCAAGGCCCTCGCGCAGGGATTGAAGCCCATCGTCGTCGTGAACAAGGTGGATCGCGACGGCGCGCGCCCCGACTGGGTGGTGGACCAGACCTTCGACCTCATGGACAAGCTGGGCGCGACCGAGGACCAGCTCGATTTCCCGGTGATCTACGCTTCGGCCCTCAACGGCTGGGCCACGACGCGCTCCGGTGAAGTGGGCAAGAACATGCGCCCGCTCTTCGACGCGGTGCTCCAGCACGTGCCCGAGCCCAAGGGCGATCCCGCGGCGCCGCTGCAGCTGCAGATCGCCGCCGTCGACTACTCGAACTTCCTCGGCCGCATCGCCATCGGACGCATCCGCCGCGGCTCCATCCGCAAGGCGCAGGAAGTGGCGATCATGTCCGGCGACAAGTTCGTGCGCAAGGCGAAGATCGGCCTGCTCCACACCTTCCAGGGCCTCGAGAAGGTGGAGACGGACGCGGCTTCGGCGGGCGAGATCGTATCGGTCACCGGCATCGAGGACTTCGTGATCGGCACCACGTTCGCGGACCCGGAGACGCCCGAGGGGCTGGCGATGGTCGGCGTCGACGAGCCCACGCTCACGATGAATTTCCAGGTGAACACCTCTCCCTACGCGGGCCAGGAGGGCAAGTACGTCACCAGCCGCCAGATCCGCGAACGCCTGGAGCGCGAGCTGCTGGCCAACGTGGCGCTGCGCGTCGAGGAGACAGGAGACGCCGACGTGTTCCGCGTCTCGGGGCGCGGCGAGCTGCACCTCACGATCCTGATCGAGAACATGCGTCGCGAGGGCTACGAGGTCGCCGTGGGCAAGCCGCGCGTGGTCGCCAAGGACGTGGACGGCGTGCGCATGGAGCCCTGGGAGAGCCTCACGGTCGACGTCGACACCGGCAACCAGGGCAAGGTCATGGAGGAGCTGGGCCGGCGCGGAGGCGAGCTGCAGGACATGGTTCCCGACGGCAAGGGGCGCGTGCGGCTCGACTACAGCATTCCCGCGCGCGGCCTGATCGGCTTCCACATGGAATTCATGACGCTCACGCGCGGCACCGGCATCAAGAGCCACGTCTTCGACAAGTACGCGCCCGTGAAGGGCGAGCTGCCCTCGCGGCGCAACGGGGTGCTGATCTCCTCGGAGCAGGGCGAGGCGGTGGCCTTCGCGCTCTTCAACCTCGAGGAGCGCGGCCGCATGTTCGTCTCCCCCGGAGAGCGCGTGTACGTGGGCATGGTGATCGGCATCCACAGCCGCGACAACGACCTCATCGTGAACCCGGTGAAGGGCAAGAAGCTCACCAACGTGCGCGCCGCGGGCAAGGACGAGAACGTCGTGCTCACCCCGCCCATCCAGCTCACGCTCGAGTCCGCCGTCGAGTTCATCGAGGACGACGAGCTGGTCGAGGTGACGCCCAAGTCGATCCGCCTGCGCAAGCGCTTCCTGTCCGAGCACGAGCGCAAGCGCGCCGCGCGCGACGAGAAGGCGGCCTAGGTTTCGTCGATCGGCTTCGTCCGGGGCCGCGTGCACTCGGCCCCGAGGCAGACCGTCGCGCAGGGCCGCCCACGCTTGCGGCCATCCTGACCGCGGCGCCAGGCTCACCCCACGAGCCCGCGATCTGCCAGAATTCGCGCATGGAAACGGTGATCCTCATCCTGGTGGTGGCGGCGGGCTGCGCTGCCGCGGGCTTCGGCCTGGGCTACCTCGTGCAGCGCGCCCGTCCGGGCGCCGGCGAGAAGCGCGCGGAACTCGAGGCCCAGCTCGTCGCGGCGCGCGAGCAGGCCCAGCGCAGCGGCGTGCAGGCCGCGGAGCTCGAGCGCGAGGCGGTCACCCTGCGCGCCCAGCTGCTCGAGCTCGCCCAGCGCAGCGCCGCGTTCGAGGAGCGCGCGCGCCTCATGGGGGATGCGAAGCAGGCGCTCGAGAACGCTTTCAAGTCGCTCTCGGCCGAGGCGTTGCGCGACAACAATGCCGCATTCATGGATCTCGCCAAGGCCTCGCTCGGCGAATTCCAGCAGGTCGCGCGCGGCGACCTCGACAAGCGCCAGGTGGCGATCGACGCGCTGGTGAAGCCGGTGCGCGATTCCCTCGAGAAGGTGGACGAGAAGATCCACGCCCTCGAGCGCGTGCGCGAGCAGGCCTACGGCGAGATCCGCCAGCAGTTCGCGCAGATGGGCGAGGTGCAGGCGCTGCTGCGCCAGGAGACCGCCAACCTGGTGAAGGCGCTACGCCAGCCGCACGTGCGCGGGCGCTGGGGCGAGATCCAGCTGCGCCGGGTGGTCGAGATGGCGGGCATGCTCAAGCACTGCGATTTCTTCGAGCAGGAGTCGGCTGACACGGACGACGGGCGGCTGCGCCCTGACCTCATCGTGCGCCTGCCGGGCAATCGCCAGATCGTGGTGGACGCGAAGGCGCCGATCAGCGCCTATCTGGACGCCCACGAGGCCGCCGACGAGGACACCCGCCGCGCCAAGATCCGCGAGCACGCGCAGCTCGTGCGCGCGCACCTGCAGGCGTTGGCGCGCAAGGCCTACTGGGAGCAGTTCCAGCCCACCCCGGAGATGGTCGTGATGTTCATCCCCGGCGAGGCCTTCTACAGCGCGGCGCTCGAGGTCGACCCGGAGCTGCTCGACAACGGCTACTCGCAGAACGTGATCCTGGCCTCTCCGGCCTCGCTCATGGCCCTGCTCAAGGCCGCGGCCTACGGCTGGCGCCAGGAAAGCATCGCCGAGAATGCGCACGCCATCAGCCTGCTGGGGCAGGAGCTGCACAAGCGCCTGAGCGACATGTCCGAGCACCTCGCGAAGCTCGGCCGCGCCCTCGAGGCGGCCACCACGAGCTACAACTCGGCGATCGGCTCGCTGGAAAGCCGCGTGCTGGTCTCGGCGCGCAGGTTCAAGGAGCTCGGCGCCACCTCGCAGGACGCGGAGATCGTCGAGCTGCGCGCGATCGAAGGCGGGGTGAGGCGCCTGCAGTCCCCGGGAGAAGAATAGCGGCCCGATGTCGTATCATTTACCCATGAGAGTCATCGGCATCGCGGGCTACAGCGGCAGCGGCAAGACCACGCTCATCGAGCGGGTGATCCCGGTGCTCGTGGGCGAGGGGCTGCGCGTGGCGCTCATCAAGCATGCGCACCACGAGTTCGACGTGGACCAGCCCGGAAAGGATTCGTACCGGCATCGGCACGCGGGGTGCGTCGAGGTGCTGGTGAGCTCGTCGAAGCGCTGGGCGCTGATGCACGAGTTGCGCGGCGCGGCGGAGCCGGCGCTGCAGGAGCAGTTGAAGCACCTCTCGCCCTGCGATCTCGTGATCGTCGAGGGCTACAAGAGCGAGCCGATCGCCAAGATCGAGGTGCATCGGCGCGCCTCGCATACGCCGCTGCTCTACCCGGACGATCCGCACGTGGTCGCGGTCGCCACCGACGAGCCCCTCGACACCGAGCTTCCGCAGCTCGACGTCGACGATCCGCAGGAGGTGGCGAGATTCGTCCTGAAGCACCTCGGCCTCGACCGCGCCCGGCTGGTTCGCTAGGTCCATGGTCACGCTGCTCTTCTTCGCGAGCCTGCGCGAAAGCGTCGGATCCTCCCGCGAGCAGGTGGCCCTGCCCGGCCCGACGGCGACCGTCGCCTCGCTGGTGGAGCAACTGCGTTCGCGCGACGCACGCTGGAGCGAGGCCTTCGCGCCCGGCAAGCAGTGGCGGGTGGCGGTGAACCAGCACATGGCGGACCTCGCCACCCCGCTCAAGCCGGGCGACGAGGTGGCGTTCTTCCCGCCCGTGACCGGGGGTTGACGCGGTGGCGCTCGTGCGGGTGCAGGCGGAGGACTTCGACGTCGGCGCGGAGCTCGAGGCGC
The DNA here is from genome assembly GCA_963792865.1 of uncultured beta proteobacterium. GTDB lineage: Bacteria > Pseudomonadota > Gammaproteobacteria > Burkholderiales > Usitatibacteraceae > Usitatibacter. The sequence continues at coordinate 178,708 of CAWBYB010000009.1, read as the reverse complement.
TCACGCGCGGGCGCTCCGATGTCGGGGCGGTGGCGAGCTTCGTGGGCCTGGTGCGCGCGTCCAACGACGGGCGCGCGATCCGGGGCATGACCCTCGAGCACTACCCGGGCATGACGGAGAAGGCGCTGGAGGATATTTGCGCGCAGGCGCGGGAGCGTTGGAACGTCCTCGAAACCCTGGTGATCCATCGCGTCGGTCCGCTCGTTCCCGGCGAGCGGATCGTCCTGGTGGGCGTGTCGAGCGCGCACCGGGGCGAGGCCTTCGCGGCCTGCGAATTCATCATGGACTACCTCAAGACGCGCGCCCCGTTCTGGAAACGGGAGGACACGCCGGAAGGTGCGCGCTGGGTCGACGTGCGAGCGAGCGACGACACCGCGGCCGAGCGCTGGAAATGAGCGATGTGCCTTCCCCTTATCGGTCGATCGAATATTCGTATTGACTGATATTCCTTCGGTTCCATAGACTGGGGGCAGGGCTTTGCGCGACGGCCCCGTCCGGCGTCGCGTTTCGCGTTACCCTTTCGCCTCATCCACAAAAAAGCTTCGGCCCCGAACAACCAGACGGCCGGCCCATCGTAAGACAAGGAGGAGTGATGAACACTGGTCGCAGGAAGATGCTGCAGGGCGCGGGCGGGATGGCCGTCATGGGCCTTGCGCTGGGAGCGGGCCTGCTCAAGCCCGGGGCCGCGAGGGCCGAATGGAACAAGTCGGCGTTCGCGACCAAGTCGTTCGCCGACGCGGTGAAGGCCCTCGGCGGATCGCAGCCCGAAGAGAGCAATCAGATCGTCATCGACTCGCCGGACATCGCGGAGAACGGCGCCGTGGTTCCGTTCACCATCGCGAGCAAGCTCGCCAAGACGGAGTCGATCTCGCTGCTGGTCGAGAAGAATCCGAACATCCTCGCCGCGAGCTTCGACATCCCCGACGGGACCGAGCCCTGGATCAACACCCGCGTGAAGATGGGGCAGACCTCCAGGGTGATCGCGCTCGTCAAGGCGGACGGCAAGTACTACTACACGGCCAAGGAGGTGAAGGTGACCCTCGGCGGCTGCGGCGGCTGAGGAGACGACCATGGCAGATCCGATGAAGATTCGCGCCACGATGATGGGCGACAAGGTGGAAGTGAAGGTGCTGATGGCCCACGAGATGGAGACCGGCCAGCGCAAGGACGGCAAGGGCAAGGTGATCCCCGCGTGGTTCATCCAGAACGTGACGGCGACCCACAACGGCAGGACGGTGCTGTCCGCGGAGTGGGGCCCGGCGGTGTCCAAGAACCCGTTCCTGTCGTTCCGCTTCTCGGGCGGCAAGCCGGGAGAAAAGGTGACCATCACCTGGGTGGACAATCACGGCGACAAGCGCACCGACGAAGCCACGATTTCCTGAGCGCAGAGGGAGGCAGACCATGAATGCCAGCATCCGTCGCATGGCGGCCGTGGCCGCGATGTGCTTCATGTGGTCCGCGGCGGCCTTCGCGGAACCCACGATCAAGGTCGTCTACCACATCGACGAGGGCCTCGAGAAAGCCGCGGCCCTGCTGCGGAACGTGAAGAACCACCTGAACGCCGACCCGGGAGCGAAGATCGTGGTCGTGGGCCACAGCCACGGCATCGACTTCATGCTCGACGGCGCGAAGGACAAGAACGGCAACCCGTTCGACGCCACGATCGACACCCTGCAGGCCCGCGGCGTCGAGTTCCGTGTCTGCGCCAACACCCTCAAGTCACGCCACATCGATCCGAAGCTGGTCATCCCCGAGGCGACCATCGTGCCCTCGGGCGTGGCGGAGATCGCGCGGCTGGAGAAGGACGGCTACGTCTACCTGAAGCCATAGCCTCGGCCAGAAGAAACCACAAAGACAGGAGGAGCCAGTGAACCGGATTTCCCAGCGGTTGGCGGTACTCGGCTTGGCGGCCCTGGGGGCCGCTGCGGCCTTCGCGCAGCAGCCCCGCAGCACCATCGAAGAGATCGAGCGCTACCGTGCGGCACTGGCCGAGGGCAACCCGGCCGAGCTGTGGGAAGCGCGCGGCGAGGGGCTGTGGAAGGAGGCGCGCGGACCGAAGCACGCGTCGCTCGAGCAATGCGACATCGGGCTCGGGCCCGGGGTGGTGAAGGGCGCCTACACGGTGCTGCCGAAGTACTTCGCCGACACCGGCAGGGTCCAGGATCTCGAGTCGCGCCTCGTGACGTGCATGGGGACGCTGCAGGGCATTCCCCCGGGCGAAGCCACCAAGAACCATTTCGGCAAGGGCGAGAAGAAGTCCGTGATGGAGGCGGTGGTTGCGTGGATCACCTCGGAGTCGCGTGGGATGCCGATGCATGTCTCGCTCGACAACCCGAAGGAGCGCGAAGCCTACGAGATCGGCAAGGCGATGTTCTTCTACCGCGCCGGTCCGCACGATTTCTCCTGCGCCACCTGCCACTCGCACGACGGCATCCGCATTCGGCTGCAGGACCTGCCCAACCTCACCAATCCCGCCGACGCCAAGCGCGCCTACACCACCTGGCCGGGTTACCGGGTCTCCCAGGGCGAGGTGCGCACCATGCAGCACCGGATCAACGACTGCTATCGCCAGCAACGCTTCCCCGAGCCGGGCTATGCCTCGGACGCGGTGAGCGCGCTCACGCTGTACCTCGCGTACAACGCCAACGGCGGCATCTACAACGCTCCGGCGCTCAAGCGCTGATTCCGGGAGGAACGAGCCGTGGAAAAAACCTATCAGCGAATCGTGGTGGCCGGCGCAGTGGCGGTGGCCGTCGGGATGGCGGGCTGCGCCGCGATGCAGAGCCCGGACAAGGACAAGGCCGAAAACGAAGCGGTGGCCCTCATGAAGAAGGACTTCAAGAGCCATGGGCAGGCCACCCTCGACCGGTTGAACCAGGACGATGTGCAGGCGACGTGCACGAAGTACTCGGGCGACGCGACGTTGCCAGCTTCGCAGGCCCAGCGCATCGAGGCGGAGCAGAAGGCGATGATCCAGTATCCCGCCGACGGCAATTACCTCGGCGACTGGAAGGCGGGGGAAAAGGTCGCGCAGACCGGCAAGGGCAAGCAGTGGAACGAGGACCCCTCGAAACCCGGAGGCGGCAATTGCTACGCGTGCCATGAGCTCGCGAAGCACGAGCTTTCCTTCGGCACCGTAGGGCCGAGCCTGTACCACTTCGGCAAGAATCGGGGCTACACGGCCGAGATGCAGAAGTACGCCTACGGCAAGGTCTACAACCCCCAGGCATTCGCCGCCTGCTCGAGCATGCCGCGCTTCGGACAGCACGCGATCCTCACCGAGGAGCAGATCAAGGACGTGGTGGCTCTGCTGATGGATCCCCACTCGCCGGTCAACCAGTGAGAGCGCTGCGCCTCGCGATCGCGGCGCTCGCCGCGATCGCGCCGGCCGTCTCGCCCGCGGCCGAGCACGCGACCTTCACCGTGCGCCAGCTGGCGCCGGCGACCGCGCTCAAGGCGGCCCAGGCCGCGCTCGCCAAGTGCCGCGCGAGCGGCTACCAGGTGACGGTGGCAGTGGTAGATCGCGACGGCCTCGCGCAGGTCGTGCTGCGCGACCGGTTCGCCGGTGCCCATACCATCGGGATTGCGTCCGACAAGGCGTGGTCCGCGGCCTCCTTCAAGATCAGGACATCGGAGCTCGAGAAAGTCACGCGTCCGGGCGAGCTGCTGTCCGGGATGCGCAACGTGCCGCGCGTGGCCGCACTCGGGGGCGGCGTGCCGATCGAGGCGGGCGGTTCGCTGCTCGGCGCGATCGGGGTGTCCGGCGCGCCCGGGGGCGAAGCCGACGAGTCCTGCGCGCTCGCCGGAGCAGGCGCGATCGCCGACGACCTGGAATTCTGAGCATGGATCGGCGCGAATTCCTCGAGGCCCTGGCCATCGGGGCTGCCGCGGGGCTGCCGATCGCGGCGCGCGGGGCCCTCGCCGGCGATGGCGGCGCGCTCTACGACGTGCCGCGCTTCGGCAACGTGAGCCTGCTGCACTTCACCGACTGCCACGCGCAGCTGCTCCCGGTGCATTTCCGCGAGCCAGACGTGAACCTGGGCGTCGCCGGCTCCGCGGGCAAGCCTCCGCACCTGGTGGGCGACGCCTTCCTCAAGGCCTACGGCATCGCGGCGGGCTCGCGCGAGGCGCATGCCTTTACCTACCTCGATTTCGTGCGCGCGGCCGCCGCCTACGGGCGCCTCGGGGGCTTCGCACACCTCGCGACCCTGGTGAAACGGTTGCGGGCCTCGCGGCCGGGCGCATTGCTGCTCGACGGCGGCGATACCTGGCAGGGCTCGGGCCCCTCGCTCTGGACCCGGGGACAGGACATGATCGACGCGCAGAAGCTGCTCGGCGTGGACCTCATGACGGGGCACTGGGAGTTCACCTACGGCCAGGACCGGGTGAAGCACGTGGTCGAGAACGATTTCAAGGGGTCGATCGAATTCGTCGCGCAGAACATCGCCACCGCCGACTTCGGCGACCCGGTCTTCAAGCCCTACGTGATCCGCGAGATCGGCGGCGTGCCCGTGGCCATCATCGGCCAGGCGTTTCCGTACACCCCGATCGCCAACCCGCGCTACCTCATCGCCGACTGGACCTTCGGCATCAAGGAGCGCGAGCTGCAGAAGCAGGTCGACGAGGCGCGCAAGAAGGGCGCGAAGATCGTCGTGCTGCTCTCGCACAACGGCATGGACGTGGACCTCAAGCTCGCCGCGCGCGTGAACGGCATCGACGCCATCCTCGGCGGGCATACCCACGATGCGGTTCCGGTGCCGGTGCGCGTGGAGGGAGCGGCCGGAACCACCCTGGTCACCAACGCCGGCAGCAACGCAAAGTTCCTGGGCGTGTTGGACTTCGACTATGGCGGCGGGCGCATCCGCGACTGGCGCTATCGCCTGCTTCCGGTGTTCTCGAACCTGCTACCCGCGGATCCGGCGATGGATGCGCTCATCGCGCGCCATCGCGCTCCCTACGAAAAGCGGCTGGGCGAGAAGCTCGCGATCACCGAGGGCCTGCTCTACCGACGCGGAAATTTCAACGGCACCGCCGACCAGGTGATCCTCGATGCGCTGATGGCGGTGCAGGGCGCGCCGATCGCCTTCTCGCCCGGATTCCGATGGGGCACGACGTTGCTGCCGGGCGACCCGGTCACGATGGAGCACGTGATGGACCTGTCGGCGATCACCTATCCCCACGCGACCGTGAGCCACTACTCGGGCGCGATCATCAAGACGATCCTCGAGGACGTCTGCGACAACCTCTTCAACCCCGATCCGTACTACCAGCAGGGCGGCGACATGGTGCGCGTGGGAGGCCTGGAGTACACGTGCACGCCGCAAGCGCAGATGGGCAAGCGCATCTCCGACATGCGCCTCGCCGGCAAGCCGATCGAAGCCTGGAAGACGTACAAGGTAGCCGGCTGGGCGCCGGTGGCCGAGGGAGCCGGGGGCGAGCCCGTGTGGGAGGTGATCGCGCGTTACCTGCGCGATCGCAAGACGATCGCGCCGCCCACGCTCAACCTGCCGCGGCTCGTGGGCGTCGGCGGCAATCCCGGGATGGCGCCTACTTGAACTTGTAGTACTCCCGGTTCAGGTAGGCGACGACGTCTTCTTCATCGTCCGGGAACAAACCCAGCCCCATCGAGGAATTGCACGCCGCAACCTGCGCCTTCAGCTGCGCCATCGACCGGACCTTGCGGTCCTTGCGCAGGAAGATCGTGGACACGTCCCCGTTCATCTTGCGCGCGTGGCAGTCGTCGCAGCGATGGTCGGCCATGAGCTGCTTGCCCTTGGCGGGATCGGGCGCGGCGCGGGCCGAATGGGGCCCGAACGCGAGCGCACAGGCGACGGTCATGGTCAGCGCGGCAACTCGTTTCATCACTTTCTCCGTAGTTTCAGTAGCTCGCGACGCCCCCATCGGAACGCGGGTCCGAGCCACCCTCGAGCGTACCATCGGCGCCACGCAGGATCGCGCCCGCGTGTCCCACGGTCTCGTCGAAATCGGCGAGCCATTCCACTTCGTGTCCCATGCGGGCGAGGGCTTCGCCCACCGCTGCGGGAAAGCGCGCCTCCAGCTTCAGAGTGTCGCTCGTCTGTCCCCACGTTCGCCCGAGCAGCCAGCGCGGCGCGGCGATGGCGGCCGCCGGGCCCATGCCGAAGATGACGGTGCGCGTGAACACCGCGCTCTGCGTCTGCGGCTGGCCGTCGCCGCCCATGTTGCCGTAGACGAAGGTACGCCCGTCCTCGAGCAGCGCGAGCGCGGGGTTGAGCGTGTGAAAGGGCTTGCGGCCCGGACGCAGCGCGTTGAGCGCGCGTTCGTCGAGCGAGAAGCTGCAACCGCGGTTCTGCCAGTTCAGGCCCGAGGACTCGAGCACGACGCCGCTCCCGTACTCGTGGTAGAGGCTCTGGATGAAGCTCACGGCGCGCCCCTCCCCGTCGATCACGCCCATCCAGATCGTGTCGCCCGGCCCCTTGCCGGCGCCCCAGGGCGCGGCACGGGCTCGGTCGATGCGCGCGGCGAGGCGTCCGACCGCCTCGGGTGCGAGCAGGTCCTGCGCCTGCACCTCCATGTAGGCCGGATCGGTCACGTAGCGGTCGCGCACGCCGAATGCCTGCTTCACCGCCTCGACGCACAGGTGCACGTATTCGGCACCGTGCGGATCGACCCGTCCCACCTCGAGCGCGTCGAGCATGCCGAGGATGAGCAGCGAGACGACGCCCTGCGTGGGCGGAGGCATGTTGTAGAGGGTCCCCAGCGAATGCCGCAGGGACAAGGGCGCCCGCCACGACGCGCGATGGGCCGCGAGATCGGCCGCGGCAAGCGGGCTTCCCACCGCAGCCAGGTCGCGGGCGATGGCCTGCGCGAGCTCGCCTTCATAGAAGTCGCGCAGGCCCGCCCTGGCCAGTCGCATGAGCGTATCGGCGAGGCGTGCGTTGCGGAATCGCGAGCCGCTCGCCGGGGGCGCGCCCGCGACGAGGTAGGTCGCATCGAAGCCGGGCTCGCCGCGCAGCTCGGAGAGCTTCGCGGCCGTGGTCGCGGTCTGGCTGCGCGTGACCACGATTCCGTCGCGGGCATAGTGGATCGCATCGGCGAGCAGCCGCGAAAGCGGCATGCGCCCGCCGAGGCGCGAGCGGCTGAGCTCGAGGGCGAGCTCCCACCCGGAGACGGTCCCCGCCACCGTGTTGGCGGCCACGCCGCCGCGAAACGGAATGCGCGCCAGGCCGCGCTCGCGGTAGTAGTCGATCGTGGCCGCGGCGGCGGCCGCACCGCAAGCGTCGATCGCGCGCGGCGGCTCGCCCGGCACGTGGATCAGCCAGAACGCGTCCCCGCCGAGGGAATTCATGTGCGGATAGACGACGGCGATCGTCGCCGCCGCGGCCACCATGGCCTCGATCGCGTTTCCGCCCTCGCGCAGGACGGCGAGCGCGGATTGCGCCGCGAGCGCGTGGGGCGCAACCGCCATGCCGCGGGTGCCGTAGGTGGATTGAAAGGGCATGGGGGTGCGCGGGCCTCGCGCCTTCAGCGCATGTTGCCGGTGTGGCCGAGGGAGTATCGGCCGGGCTGGGGCCACACGGCGAGGCCGTGGGGCTCGGTGCCCACGGGGATCACCTTGACCTTGCCCGTCGTCGTATCGAAGGCATATACGACGTTGTCGTAGCGTCCCGACAACCACAGCCACTTGCCGTCGGCGCTCACGTTGCCCATGTCGGGGCTGCCGCCGCCGGGAACCGGCCAGTTGGCCACGACCTTGCGCGTGGCGAAATCCACCACGGAGACGCTGCCGGGGCCGGCCTTCGCACCGCAGATCAGGTGCGAGCCCCGGTTGGCGACATAGAGCCTGGTGCCGTCACGACTGGGATACAGGCCGTGGGTGCCCATGCCCGTCTTGATGAATCCGACTTCCCGGAAGCTCGCGCCGTCGATCACGAACAGGCCGTCGGCCAGCATGTCCGCCACGTAGAAGACCTTGCCGTCGGGAGAGATGCGGATGTCTTGCGGCATTCCGCCCCTGGAAAGCGAGAGATAGCCGAGCACCTTGCGCTGCGCCAGGTCGATCTTCACGAGCTTCGCCGTGAACTCGCAGGTGAAGACCGCGAAGGTCCCGTCGATCGAGAAGTCCGCGTGGTTGATGCCGCCGCAGCGCGGCGTGGCGATCGAATACTGCAGCGCGAAGGTGTGCGGATCGCGGAAGTCCAGGCGCTTGAGGGCCTCGGCCACGATGATCGCGGACTTCCCGTCCGGCGTGAAATACATGTTGTACGGGTCGTCGACGGGGATGGGAACGCCGGGCCTTCCGCTCCGCGGATCGATCGGGGTGAGCGAGCCCTTGGTGGTGCGCTCCGCGTTGTTCGCGACGTAGAGCGTCTTCAGGTCCCAGGAAGGCACGACATGCTGCGGGTTGAGACCGACCTTGAACTTGTCGACGACCTTGAAGGCGGACGGATCGATCACGTACACGTCGTTGGACTGCACGTGCGGCACGTAGACGCGCTCGAGCGCCCCGGCCACCGCGGGGCTCATCTTGCCGGCGGCGGCCTCGCTGTAGAGGTTCGAGGCATCGGGCACGGGCGGCATGCCCGGAATCGTTTCGACTGCATGGGCGGATGGGAGGGCAATGGCGAGGGCGGCGAGGAGGGCGGTACGGAGACGGCGTGATGCGGTCACTGCGGGGTGCTCCGGGGGGCAATCCGTCATTTTACCTTCGGGCGGTCGCTTTCCGGATGGCCGCGACGGTGCGCTCGACGACGAGGTCGGCCCCGAGCCGTCCCAGCTCGGCGCTCGCGTGGCGCGGATCGCCGTGCACTCCGTGGGCGGGATCCAGGCCGGGCCCGGCCAGCCGGTCCTCGCGCACGAGCGACGGATCGACCGCCAACGCGAGCGAGGTGTCGGCGAGGCCCGCATGGGTCCCGATCTCCCGCTCCGGGAAACCCTTCGCCCGCAGCAGGGCGGCGAATCCATCCTCGCCGGCGCGGTAGTACTCGTCGATCGCGTGCGCGCGCGCGGGCGAGGCCGCCCATTCGCGATCGAGGAGGGTGGCGGCCCTGCGCAGGCTCCTGCGATAGCCGCCGTGATCGCCGATGAACACGATGTCCTTGAAGCCGTGCAGGCGGAAGCTGCGCGCGGCCGATTCGAGCACTCTCTCGAAGGCGTCCTCGGGCACGGTGATGGTCCCGGGAAAGCGCATGTGGGCGGCGGGAGGATCCAGCGAGCCCTCGGGTGCGTAGGCCATGACCGGGGCCACGAGCGCATCGCCCAGCGCGGCAGCGATCCTTCCCGCGAGCACGCGCACGCGCACATTGTGCTTCCCGAGCACCATGTGCGGTCCGTTCTGCTCGGTGCCGCCGACGGGGACGATGATCGTGGTCTTGCCGTGCGCGACCGCATCGCGGACTTCCGTCCAGGTGAGCTCCTCCAGGTAGACGGAGGGGGCCGCGCGCACGAGCGCGCAGAACGCGCAGGCCAGGAGCGCGACGAAGGGAAAGAGGCGGGTCACTTGGCGCGATCCTACCAGAGCCTTCCTCGCGCCGGGACAGGAGCGGCGGTCGAGCCGGGGAATCGCCCCGCTACAGCATCTCGCAGGCGAACCCGCACCGGACGAGGTGCGCGCGGATGCGCCAGGCGTCGTGCCGCAGGAGGAGGTTGCGCAGCGCGCTGCCGCGATTCTCCCCCATCACGATGCTCTTGCAGCATCGCTCCTGGGCGAAGCGCGCGATCGTCTCCTCCCATCGCCCGACCTCGACGTGGTGGCGATACGGCACGCCCGCGGCATCGAGCAGCCCGCGCAGCGCCCGCATGCGATCGAGGCCGCCCTCGCGCAGCACGCGCTTCACGTCGATGCCCTTGAGGAACGCCATCGCATGGCCCGTGGGCGCGGGCTCGACCGCGAGCAGGTGGATGCGCAGGGGCTCCTCGCCGTGCATACGCGCGAGGCGGGCGGCGATCGCGCGGTGGTCCTGCAGGCCGTTCACGACCACGAGGATGTTGCGCACCGCAGCCGGGAACAGGGCACGGTATGCGGGGGCGGGGAGAGCGGCCACGGGAATGCCGTATTCAGCCGATGCTCGCGGAGGGAGAGCGGCGCCGCGCGCCCATGCGCTCGACGATCTTGCCCGTGGCGATCACGAATGCGGCGCAGAAGATGGGCGCCACGGAATGCAGGATGGCTGCGTGCACGTCGATCCAGTCCTTGACCGCGGGGTCCGAGATGGCCATCTCGCCCGCCACCCAGCCGATCAAGGCCGCACCGATCATCACGAGGATCGGGAAGCGCTCCATCAGCTTCATGAGCAGGGCACTGCCGAACAGGATGACGGGAACCGTCACGACCAGGCCCACGGCGAGCATCCAGAGGTGGCCCTTCGCCGCGGCTGCCATCGCGAGGACGTTGTCGAGGCTCATGATCATGTCGGCGATGATGATCGTGCGTATCGCCGCGACGAGCGTCGCCTTCTGCGCGACCTTGCCGTCGCCGCCGTCGCCGTCCGCGACGAGCAGCTTCACGCCGATCCAGAGCAGCATGCCGCTGCCCGCGATCTCGAGATAGGGCAGGCTCAACAGGTAGACCACGAAGGCGGTGAGGACCACCATCAGGACCACGACGCCGACGCTGCCCCAGAGGAAGGCCATCTTCTGATGCCTGGGGGAAAGCCGCCGGCATGCGAGCGCGATCACCACTGCGTTGTCGCCGCTCAGCACCACGTTGATCAGCATGATCTGCGCAAGCGCGATCACCGCGTCCGACGCGCCGGACATACCAGCTGCTTGGAACATGCGGCCCCTTCGAGCGTGGCTGCGGTTTCGCCTCGGGCCGCGGTGCGCGCTGGCCCTCCGTCTTTCACCGTACCGAGGGAAGCTGTCGCTGGACTGAAATAAGACTTGCGCGAACCTTGCTTTTACCTTGCTCTTGACATTCATCAAGACGGCCCGCGACCTTCCCCGGGCTGACCTACCCCATGCACCGGAAACTGGCGTATTGGGCTGCGCGCTCCCAGATACGGTGCGCGCGGATCCCAAGTTGGACGCGACGGCGAACTACGGGCGACGCGCCCACCTCCTACGTATGGTCCCGCGCCGGCTCAGGCGCGATGTTGGAATGGGATTTGCGTTTGCGTATATCGTATTGCGATGCTCCGGGACCCCGCACGCCGGGTATTGCGTGTCCACGGATGCTCGCGCACGCTGCAGCCCAGCCACCGCAGTCCATTCTCAAAGGAGAAAGCCATGGCAGTCAGCAGGAGGGGTTTCATCAAGGGAGGTCTCGCCGCGGGCGCCGCAGGCACCCTGGCAGCGCCGATGATCGCTCGCGCGGAGTCGAGCAAGACGTTCAGCTGGCGCATGACCACCGCCTGGCCCGCCGGGCTGCCGCTGTACCAGAGCGGGCCCGGCAGCGCGGAGTCGTTCGCCGAGAAATGCGCGCAGATGTCCGACGGCCGCCTGAAGATCAAGGTGTTCGCGGCGGGCGAACTCCTTCCGGCATTCGGGGGCTTCGACGCGTGCTCCGCCGGGAACGTCGAGATGAACCACGCCGCGGCCTATTACTGGTCGGGCAAGACCTTCGCCGCGCAATACTTCACCACGGTTCCCTTCGGCATGGAGTACCTCGGCCACTACTCCTGGCTCTACGATGGCGGCGGAATGGACCTGTGGCGGGAGGTCTACAAGCCGTTCCACCTGATTCCGTTCCCCGCCAACACCTCGGGCGTTCAGATGACGGGGTGGTTCCGCAAGCCGATCAGGAGCCTCGCGGACCTCAAGGGCCTGAAGATGCGCGAAGTGGGGATCGCCGCCAAGATCTACGCGCAGCTCGGCGTGGCCGTGAGCTCGCTGCCCGGCGGGGAGATCTTCCCGGCGCTCGAGCGCGGCGTGATCGACGCGGCCGAATGGGTCGGCCCGTTCCTCGACAAGCGGCTGGGCCTGCAGAACGCCGCCAAGTACTACTACACCACGGGGTGGCACGAGCCCTCGACGACCGCGGAGATCACGGTGAACGAGAAGGCGTGGGATTCACTGCCCAAGGACCTGCAGGCGATCATCGCGCAGGCGGCGCACGCCACCAGCATCGAGGGGATCATGTACCTCGAGTCCCAGAACACCGCCGCGCTCGACGACCTGGTGAAGAACTACGGCGTGAAGACGGCTCCGCTTCCCCATGAGGTGATCAAGGGGCTCAAGACGGCGACCTTCGACACCCTGGCGACGTACACGTCGAAGGATCCGCTCGTGAAGAAGGTGCACGATTCCTACTTCGCCTACAAGAAGACCCACGACCGGTGGTCGGCCATCGGCGAGACCGAGTACCTGACGCACGTGCAGCCGGTGTGACGCGGGCAGGCCGGGAGCGCATGGAAGCCTTCCTGCTGCGCTTCTCCCGCGCACTGAGCGCGGCGATCAACTTCATCGGGCACACCGCCTCGTGGCTGGTGTTCGCCCTGGTGCTGTTGATCGCCGGCGAGGTGCTGGCGCGCTACGGGTTCAGCCGCAGCAGCATCGCGGCGCAGGAGATGGAGTGGTGGGGCCTGGCGATCATCTCGCTGCTGGGCGTGTCGTTCACGCTCAAGGAAGGCGAGCACGTGCGCGTCGACGTGTTCTACCAGTACTACGGCGAGCGCGCCAGGCTGTGGTTCGACTTCGTCGTCGCGCTGGGCGTGATGCTGCCGATCTCGGTCTACCTTTCGTTCCTGTCGCTGCAGTTCGTCGGGCAGAGCTTCGCCGACCACGAGGTCTCCCAGAGCCCCGGCGGGCTGCCGTACGTCTGGGTGCTCAAGTCGTTCGTTCCGCTGGGCCTCCTGCTGCTGGGAATCCAGAGCCTCGCCCTGGCCATGGAGAAGGCCGCGATGTTGCTGCGCGGAGCCCGCGGGTCGAGCGATGGCTAACGAGACCCTGGCGGGCCTCGAAGTCCTGGGCTTCATCGTCCTGCTGCTGGCCGGCATGCCGGTCGGCTTCGCGATCGCGGCCGCGGGGATCCTCTTCGGCCTGATCGGCTTCGGGCACAACCTGTTCAGCCTGGTGCCGCTGCAGATCTACGGGGTGGCGACGAACTACACGCTGCTGGCGGTTCCGCTGTTCGTCTTCATGGGCGTGCTGCTCGAGAAGTCGCGCATCGCCGAGGAGATGCTCGACGTCATGGGACTCATGGCGGGCAGGGTTCCCGGCGGAATGGCGATCGGGATCATCGTCATCGGAATCCTCATGGGCGCGGCAACCGGCATCGTCGGGGCGACGGTGGTCACGGTGAGCCTGCTGTCCCTGCCGACCCTGCTCAAGCGCGGCTACAACAAGGGGCTCGCCTGCGGGACCATCTGCGCCTCGGGAACCCTGGGCCAGATCATCCCGCCCAGCCTGATCCTGATCCTGCTCGCGGACCTGGTCGGGGAATCGATCGGCACGCTGTTCGCCGCCGCGCTCGTACCGGGAATCATGCTCGGCGGCCTGTACATCCTCTACATCCTCGTGCTCGCCAAGATCAAGCCCAGCCTCGCGCCGCCGATCCCGTTCGAGGAGCGATCCGGGGTGACGCACCGCCAGCTCGCCAAGCGGGCAGTGAAGGGAGTCGCTCCCCCGATCCTGCTCATCATCGCGGTGCTGGGCTCGATCATGGGCGGCATCGCGGCGCCCACGGAGGCGGCCTCGATGGGCGCCCTCGGCGCGCTCTTCATCGTGCTCTTCTCGCGCAAGCTCAGCTTCAAGGTGCTGCGCGACACCATGAAGACCACGCTCAACGTGAACGCGATGATCATGCTCATCCTGTTCGGCTCGCGCACCTTCAGCGTGACCTTTCGGGGGCTCAATGGCGACGACCTGATCGACCGGATGCTGAGCTCCATCCCCGGCGGCTACTGGGGAACGATCATCTTCCTGATGGGGGTGCTCTTCCTGCTCGGCTTCTTCATGGAATGGATCGAGATCTGCTACATCGTGCTGCCGCTCTTCCTGCCGTTCTTCGTGCACCAGCACACCAACATGGTGTGGCTGGCAACGGTGATCTGCGCCAACCTGCAGACGTCCTTCCTCACCCCGCCGTTCGGCTGGGCGCTCTTCTTCATCAAGGGCGTGGCACCGCCCGAGATCACCACGGGAGACATCTACCGCGGCGTGATCCCGTTCATCGGCGTGCAGATCGTCGGGCTCGCGCTCGTGATCGCCTTCCCCCAGATCTCCCTCTGGCTGCCGACGGCGATCGGCTGGATCAAGTAGCAGGCGGCGGCCGATGGCGCGCGCGCCTTTGCGCCGCCCTTCACGTCGCGAGCTCCCGCCGACGTCGCGCCAACAGCTCCGCGGTGTGGCGCGCGATCATCAATTCCTCGTCGGTGCGAAGCATCCATGCGGAAACCCGGCTGCCGGGGGCGCTGATCCGCGCCGCGCCGCAATCGTTCGCAGCCTCGTCAAGCGCGATGCCGAGCCACGCGGCGCTCCGGCAGATGGCTGCGCGCACGCTCGCCGCATTCTCGCCGATGCCGCCGGTGAAGACCAACGTGTCGAGCCCGCCCGCGGCCGCGGCGAGCGAGCCCAGCTCGCGCGCGATCCGGTAGACGAACAGCTCGATCGCCTCCTTCGCGCGCGGATCCTCGCTCTCCACCAGCACGCGCATGTCGCCGCTGATGCCCGACACGCCGAGCAGGCCGCACTCCCCATAGAGCATCTTCGCCACCTCGGCCACGCTCATCTTTCGCTCGTCCAGCAACCAGAGCAGCAGCCCGGGATCGAGATCGCCCGGGCGCGTGCCCATCACGATCCCGCTCAGGGCGCTGAAGCCCATCGTGGTGGCAACGCTGCGGCCTCCGACCATCGCGCACATGCTGGCGCCGCTGCCGAGGTGCGCGACGACCGTCCTGCCGGAAGCCGCGGCCGGATCCACGTCGCCGAGCGCCTCCGAGACATATTCGTAGGACAGTCCATGGAATCCGTAGCGGCGGGCACCCGCTTCGGTCAGATGCCGGGGCAGGCCGTAGAGTTCCGCGACGCGAGGTACGGTACGGTGGAACGCAGTGTCGAAGCATGCGACTTGCTTCAAGTCGGGGTAATGCCTGCGCAGCACATCTATCGGCTCCAGGTTGCGCGGCAGGTGCAGCGGCGCCAACGGGACTGCCGCACGCAGGCGATCCATGAGCGACGCATCGACCCACGAAGGCGCGCTGTGCTCGAGGCCCCCCAGCACGACACGGTGCCCGGCAGCTACCAGCTTCCCGTCGCCAAGGTGCCCGCCGATCCATTCGACCAGGAATTGCAGCAGCCCGTCGAGGTCCCCGCACGCTTCGTGGCCCCACTCGCGCCGCCCGACCAGCGCCCCGGACGCATTCGTGGCGGAGAAGCGCGGCTCGCTGTCGACCCCATCGATCGTTCCGCGCACGATTGCCGCAGCAGGCGCGTCGCCGTCGAGCGCGTAGAGCGCGAACTTGATGCTGGACGAGCCGGCGTTGATCGCGACCAGGCCGCCGCCCTTTGCGCCCTTCGATGCGCCAGACCTCACGCTCAATTCGACAACAGCACCGGCACCGTCATCGAGGAGATGATGGTGCGGCTGGCGCCACCCATCACCATTTCCCGGAACCGCGATTGCCCGTAAGCGCCCATCACGAGGAGATCAGCGCCGAAATCGGCCGCGCGCGACAGGATCTCGTTGCCCACGTCGATCTCGACCGCGCGATCGACCTGCACCTCGACGTTCACGCCGTGGCGGGCGAGGTAGAGCGCGATGTCGCTGCCCGGCATCGCGCCGTGCTCGCCGGGCTTCGGGTTGATCACGATCACGCGCGCCCGTTCGGCTTCCCGCAGGAACGGGAGCGCGTCGGTGAGCGCGCGCGTGGCTTCGCGACTTGCGTTCCAGCCGATCAGCACCCGCTTGCCGATGGCCGGGAAATCGCCCATGTACGGAAACATCAGCACGGGGCGCCCTCCCTCGAGCACCACGTCCTCGGCGAATCCGCCGGCGACGCCCGTATCCTCGTCGGCCGAAGGCTGGCCCAGGACGATCAGGTCCGCATACCGGCCATGCAAAGTGACCGCGGCCACGGCATTCTGCCGCGATGCGCGCCACTCCGCCGTCGGCAACCCGGCCGCCGAGACGGCCTTTTCGAACACGGCCTTCGCGCGCCCGGCCTGCTCCTCGGCCGCCTTCTTCTGCAGCTCGATGATCGGCACGCCGCCCGCGCCCGCGAGCACGTAGCCCGGCAGGTCGATCGGGGTGAGGGCATTCAACCCGATCAGCTTCGCATCGAAGCGCCGCGCGAGGCCGATCGCGGCTTCGATGCGCGCCGGGCAGCGCCTGCCCTCGTCGATGTGCACCAGGATCGTCTTGTAAGCCATGGACTGTCTCTCCTCGGATGGGTCACGCGCCTTTGGGCGATAGCCGGTCGACCATGAAGTTGTACAGCCAGGCGAATGCCAGGCCGCCGATCCCGCCATCGAAAAACGCCCAGATCATCCCCACGACGCTGCCTGCCGGACTGATCGAATAACCGCGATACAGCTGCCCGATCAAGGTGCGCTGTCCGGTGGCGCCGTCGAAGGCGATGATCCACCAGGTGAGCGCGAACAGTCCCAGCCCCCAGAACAGCCCGCAGGCAAGTCCGAATGCCTTCACGTTCAGCTTCATCGCCGAATCTCCTCTCTTGATCGAAGAACGCCCCGAAGGGGCGGGCGCCGCGCGCGGCGCCCGCTCATCAGGGGCACTTCGTAATGATAGGCCCTGGCGGCGGCGGCGAGAAACGCCCGCGGCTCACGGACCGCAGGAATCGGAGGAAATGGCTTGCAGGACTTCGCGTGTCGCCGGATTCTGGACGAACGCGACGACGCGCAGGTCGGCGCGTTTCCAATCGGGCCTGGCTGCGAATCGCGCACGATACTCGCGACCCGGCGCGACCGGGAACGAGGCGATGTCGCGGGCCACGAATTCATGGCGCAGCGTCTCGCCCCGGTTCTCGCCCGCGGTCACCCGGCTGCTGAGGTGGCTCTCGGTCAGGGCGACGACGAGGTCGAGCCCATGCGCTTTGGCGGTGCCTCTCAGGTCCACCTTCACCGTCGCCGCGATCGCTCCCGATTCGTTCACGGTCGCGAGCTCCAGGTCGGCCTTCGCGGGGACCCGCTCGACCTCCGTGAACGCCGGATCGGCGCTCGCCCTGCGCCAGCGGTCGAAGTCCGCGCCGTCCAGGACTACCTGCGGCGTGTAGACGCCGCCGCGACCGGCCGCGACCGCGAGCGCGCGCTGCCGTTGCGTGAAGCGACCGTCCGCGTACGGATCCTTCCATCCGATGTAGTCCCAGTAGCTCACATGGAAGGCGATCGGAACCACCTCGGGCTGCGTGGCGCCTGGACGGATCGACGACAGCCACCGGTCCGCAGGCGGGCAGCTCGAACATCCCTCGGAGGTGTAGAGCTCGACCAGGGCATTCTTGTATGGGCCCGAGCGCGTGGTGCAGTCCTTTGCCATGAGGGCGCCGGAACCCGCGAAGGCGAGGGCGCCGAGCGCCCAGGCGATGCCCCTGCGGGCGCGGCGGCCGGACGAAATCCGGGGGAGTGACTCCTTTCGGTGCATAGTCGATTCCTATCGAGGCAATCACAATATAGTCTTGGACAAAATCACGGTGGGGGGACAAAAATCCGCTTGTCGAGGCCACACCGTCGCCGGCCTCGATACCACCGCGAACCCACACCTCCATACGAACGGGACTGGACATCAGATGAACAAGACCGCGATGAAGGAAGCCATCCTCGAAGCCAAGCAGGCCAAGGGCCTGAAGTGGAGCGACATCGCCCGGGCAGCGAAGATGTCCGCCGAGTACACCTGCTCGGCGTGCCTCGGCATGAATCACCTGGACAAGGCGCAGGCGCATGCGGTGGCCAAGCTGCTCGGGCTGGGCAAGGACGTGTCGGCCGCGCTGCAGCGCTTCCCCAACAAGGTGTTCAGCCAGACGGTTCCCACCGACCCGCTGATCTATCGCATGTACGAGATCACGGGCGTGTACGGCGAGACCATCAAGGAAATGATCCACGAGGAATTCGGCGACGGCATCATGAGCGCGATCGACTTCACGATGAGCGTCGAGAGGCAGAAGGACCCCAAGGGAGACCGCGTCGTGGTCACGCTGAACGGGAAATATCTGCCCTACAAGGCCTGGTGACCGCGCGCGCGCCGCGCTCCGGATCGGGCCGCTCGGCGCGGGCGGGCTACGCCGAAGCGCTGATCGTCGCCTCGGAGGCGGGGTTCTTGCGCGCTTCCTCCTTGCAGGTTTCCGCCATCGGGCAGGGCCTCGCCCGCTGGGGATCCACTTCGCAGCGGCTGACGCACCATTCCGCCGCCATCTCGCCGAAGGCCATGCAGGCTGGGCTCTTGTAGGCACCCTTGCGGCAGAGCAGGGTGATCGTGTGGTGGGGCAGCTCGGGCAGGAGCATGACCGGGTAGAGCCCGCGCTGCGCGCAGGCGATGGTATCGGGAAGGATGGTGGCGAGCCGGCCGGCGCGCACGATCTCCACGATCACGTTCACCGAGTTCGTCTCCATCGCGATGCGCGGCGTGATGCCGTGCTCGATGCAGTACAGGTCGAAGTGGCAGCGCAGCGCGAAATTGGTATTGAGCAGCGCGAGCGGCTCCTGCTCCAGCGCGCGCTTGCCCAGGGGCGCCTGCTGCCCGGCCAGCGGGTTGGCCTCGCCGACGGCGAGGTTGAGCGTCTCGATGAACAGCACGTGCGTCTCGATCTCGCCTGACAGCGCCTCGGTCGAGAGCGTATTGGTGAACGCGATGCCGACGTCGATCTTGTCTTCGGCCACGCCCGCCTCGATGTCGCACTGGGCCATCTCCTGGGCGTTCACCGTGATGCCCGGATAGCGGGTGGTGAAATTGTTCAGCAGCGGGGTCGCCAGGTACTCCGTGATGGGCGTCATTCCCAGGCGCAGGGAGCCGCGGCTCAAGTCATTGAGCTCGTGAATCGCCCGCTTTCCGGCGTCCAGCTCCCCCAGGGCCCGGCGGGCATGGCGCAGGTAGAGCTCGCCCGCGTCGGTGAGCCGGACCGTGCGACCTGATCGGTCCAGCAATTGCACGTCGAGGGATTCTTCCAATTGCTTGATTTGCTGCGAAAGCGTCGGCTGCGACACGTGGAGCACTTCGGCTGCCCTGGTGAAGCTGCGGTGCTCGGCGACCGCGAGCAGGTAGCGGATCGAGCGCGGGAAAACGATCTTGCGATCCATCTTGTGCTCCATAGCCGATGCCTATCGACCCCATCACAATATAGTCTTGGACAATTCTAGCTGCCTGCCGCATAAATTTGTGGATCGATGTTTCGGCAGCGCCCGCAGGAGTTTCCGCCTCTCTTCAGAAGACGTTGCAAGCCGTTGATCGCAATCTCGAATCGGCAGAATCCTCGCAGTCGTTTCCGGTTCATCGAGGTGGTTCGGGCAGGATCCACCGCCCGCGCCAGGGGGTTTGTCCCACATCAACAATCGAGGAGAAGCAACGATCATGTCATCGCCCATCCGAGAGCGGGTCATGCGGCACATCGAGCTGGTCGGCCAGATGCAGCCGGCGCTGCACCGGGCCACGCACGCGCCATATCCCGACGCCATCGATCACGACCTCTACCGGGCCTACCTGCGCACCGGCCACGACGTCGGCGGCGAGCCCGACGTGCCG
The DNA here is from genome assembly GCA_963792865.1 of uncultured beta proteobacterium. Lineage (GTDB taxonomy): Bacteria > Pseudomonadota > Gammaproteobacteria > Burkholderiales > Usitatibacteraceae > Usitatibacter. The sequence continues at coordinate 159,102 of CAWBYB010000009.1, read as the reverse complement.
ATCCGCTGGGAGGAGAAGCAGGAAGAGCAGTGGGAGCTGAACACCTACGTCACGTGCGAATGCCTCGCGTGGCGCGGAGTGTGGAACGCGGAAGAGCGCCGTCGCCGGCAGAACGTCGACCTGGGCCAGACGCAATACCTCGGCCTGCCGTACTACGGGCGGTGGCTCTTCGCCGCCGCGCGGATCATGGTCGACAAGCAGAAAGTCACGCTCACCGAACTGATCAACAAGATCGACGAGGTCAAAAAGCGCTATGAGCAAAAGTCACCACGCTGAGAAGGCGACGGGGAAAGGCGATCCCCAGTGTTTCAAGGGCGAAGGCGGCAAGCCGAAGTTCAAGGTAGGCGATCGCGTGCGGATCAAGGATCTGCCCGACATCTTCTACACCCGCTGCCAGGTCTACACGCGCGGGGCAGTTGGAACGGTGGCGGTCGCGACCCACGAGAGCCCCGCCCCCGAGGACGAGGCCTGGGACAACACCCACAAGCCCGAATGGTTCTACATCGTGCGCTTCAAGCAGAAGGACCTTTGGAGCGACTATCCGGCCGCGTACGCGAACGACTCGTTGCAGACGGAGTTCTCCGAGCGCTGGCTGGAACCCGCCTGACCCGTCGACGCACACCGCACTAGAGAGGAATGCACATGGCAGACACCCACAAAGCCGCCCCGATGGTCGAGGAGGTGAGCGACTTCGAGGTTCTCGAGATCGCCGTTCGCGAGCTGGCCATCGAGAAGGGCCTGTTCACCGCAGAGGACCATCGGCGATTCGCCGAGTTCGCCCACGGCATCGGCCCGCTGCCCGCCGCGCGCCTCGTCGCGAAGGCCTGGCTCGATCCCAAGTTCAAGAAGCTCGCGCTGGAAGACGGCGTGAAGGCCTCGCTCGCGGTCGGCATCGACTGGCTCAACCCCACCGGCTTCGGCACGCCGAGCGACTACACCGACCTGCGCGTCCTCGAGGACACGCCCAAGGTGCACCACGTGGTGGTGTGCACGCTGTGCTCGTGCTATCCGCGCCCGATCCTCGGCCACTCGCCCGAGTGGTATCGCACGCCCAACTACCGGCGCCGACTGGTGCGCTGGCCGCGCCAGGTTCTGTCCGAATTCGGGCTGCAGCTGCCCGACGACGTCGAGATCCGGGTGGAGGACTCGAACCAGAAGTGCCGCTTCATGGTGCTGCCGTTGCGGCCCGCCGGCACCGAGGGCTGGACCGAGGAGCAGCTCGCCTCGATCGTGACCCGCGACTGCATGATCGGCGTCGCCATGCCGCACCCCGATCGCAAGGTGGACGACCGGCGGCCGGTGCACCCCGCGGTGCATCCGGTGCACCACGACCATTGAGGAGCGGGCGATGAGCGATCTGGAAAATGGCGCGTCCTTCCGGAGCCCCGACCCGGCTCCCATCTCGCTGCTCGAGAAGGTTCGCAGCGAGGGACGGGTCTGGGACGATCTCGCCAGGCAATATGGCGTGACCAATCCCGATCCGCCCTGGAAGGTCGAGTTGTTCTCGACCTGCGAGGCCCTGGCCGAACGCGACTGCCTCGGGGCGCTCGAACGGCGCGCCTCGGAAGACGACCTGTCGGAGACGATCTACAAGGACGTCCCGCAGCCGGAGCGGCAACTCCTCGCGCTGGCCCACACCATGATCCGGCGTGGCCTGGTGGACGAGGAGGAGCTCGCGCGCCGGATGAAGAAGGTCCACGAACGTCTGACCCGCGACTAGGCGAGGGCCCTCCTGCTGACGACCGGCAAGCTCCAGGCTCCCGCGGCATTGGCGGGAGCCGTAGCGGACTATTGCTGACCGAGGATTTGATCGATGCCAATCCGTGGAGTCCACATCGAGGTCAAGGATCTCAGCCATCGCTACGGCGCGCGGGGAGCGCAGACCTTCGACCGGGTCAAGCTCGAAGCCCAGCCGGGCGAGGCGCTTGCCATCATCGGCCGGTCCGGCTGCGGCAAGTCGACCCTGCTCCACATCATGGCCGGGCTGCTGCGCCCGACCCAAGGGGCGGTGCATCTCGACGGCAAGGCGGTCGAAGGGCCTTCTCCGCGCTGGGTCATGATGTTCCAGGCGCCGCACCTCTTTCCGTGGATGCGGGTGGCCCAGAACGTCGGCATCGGCCTGCGATTCGCCGGCTGGCCCGAGGCGCAGATGCGCGAGCGCGTCGCGGACGCGTTGCGCCTGGTCGATCTAGAGGACTTCGCCGACACCAACGTGCAGGACCTCTCGGGCGGCCAGCAGCAGCGCGTGGCGCTCGCGCGCTCGCTGGTGATGGAGCCCGAGCTGCTGCTGCTCGACGAGCCCTTCTCGGCGCTCGACGCCTTCACGCGGATGTCCCTGCAGCGCGACGTGCGCTCCATCGCGAAGCGCCTCGGCGTGAACCTGGTGATCGTGACGCACGACATCGACGAGGCGGTGCTGATGGGCGATCGCGCGCTGATCATGGCCGGATCGCCCGGCCGGATCTTCCACGATCTCACCATCGACCTCGGCGATCCGCGCGAGCGCCAGGACCCGGCGGTCCAGGCCGAGCGCGCGCGCCTGATGAAATGCTTCGAGGGCGCGGCCGGCGGCCAATCCGAGCCCTCCGCTGGCGAAGCCGAGGCCGGCCAGGATGCAAGCACCAAGTTCGAAGCGATGAACGCGGCCGATTCCCTCGGTACCGCGTGAGCCTGAAGCAGTACGGCGGCCGAATCCGATTGCGCTACCCAACGGGCACACCACAGGAGAACGGATCATGACGAAACGCGATGGCGACCAGAACGTGGATGGATGCGAGGAATCGCCGCTCGACCTCACGAAGCACGGCGACTGCATAGACGATCCGAAGCTCGTCCTGGACTACGACCCGATGTTCCGCGGGATCCTGGGCACTGGCGTGAGCCGGCGCAGCCTGCTCAATGCCGCCGGGGCTGCCGCGCTGGGCAGCGTGATTCCCGCCAGCCGCGTCTTCGCCGCCGCCGAAAAGTTCGATCCGGTGGTGCGCATCGGCTACCTGCCGATCACGGACGCGGCCGCGCTGATCGTGGCGCACGAGATGGGCTTCCTCAAGAAGGAGGGCCTGGACTCGGTGCGCCCGACCCTCATCCGCGGCTGGTCGCCGCTCGTCGAGGCCTTCTCGTCGCACCGCTTCAACCTCGCGCACCTGCTGATCCCGATCCCCATCTGGATGCGCTACAACAACAAGTTCCCGGTGAAGATCACGGCCTGGGACCATACCAACGGCTCGGCGATCCTGGTCGGCAAGAACAGCGGCATCGAGACCTTCAAGGACTTTGGCGGCAAGCAGTTCGCGATGCCGTTCTGGTACTCGATCCACAACATCATCTCGCAGCTCGAGCTGAGGAACGCGGGCATCACGCCGGTGATCCGTCCGCAGACCGCGAAGCTGGCTCCCAACGAGTGCAATTTCCTGGTCCTGCCGCCGCCCGACATGCCGCCCGCGCTCGCGGCCGGCAAGATCGACGCCTACTGCGTGGCCGAGCCGTTCAACGCCCTGGGAGAGCTGAAGGCGGGCGGCAAGGTGCTGCGCTTCACCGGCGACATCTGGAAGGGGCACCCTTGCTGCGTCGTCGTGATGCACGAAGCGGACGTCATGGATCCGGCGCGCGCGGCCTGGGCGCAGGGCGTGCATAACGCCGTGATCGCCGCGCAGATCCACCTGGCCGAGAACCGGGAGGCGATGGCGCACATGCTCTCGCGCGACGGCAAGGGCTACCTGCCGTTCCCGAAGGAAGTGATCGCCCGCGCGATGCTGTTCTACAACCCCGCGTACTACAAGAATCCGCAGGCGATCAAGCACCCGGAGTGGGGCATGGACCGCATCAATTTCCAGGGCTGGCCGTACGAGTCGGCCACGGAGCTCGTCGTGTCCGACCTGAAGAAGACGGTGGTCACGGGCGATGCGCGCTTCCTCGACGGGCTGAGCCCCGAGCACGTGTCCAAGGATCTCGTCAACTACGACTTCGTCAAGAAGGCCCTCGAGGCGAATCCCAAGTGGAAGAAGGATCTCAGCGTCCCGCAGAAGGGTGATCCCTATTCCCGCGTGGAGGTCGTGGAGCTATGAGCGCTGCCACCGCTCCGGCCGGGTTGCTCGCGTTTCCCCGCCCGAAATCGGTGGCGGCCGCCCGCCTGTTCTACGGCGGCCTCGGCCTCGTGATCCTGTTCGGCCTCTGGTGGCTCGGGGGATTGCTGCTCTACCTCAATCCCTCGACGCGCACCTTCGCCAACTTCGGGCCCATCCCGACGTTCCAGGCCTTCCCGGTGCTCATCGCCGACGGCTCGATCGTGCGGGCGGTGCAAAGCAGCGGATATCGCCTCGGCATGGGGCTGCTGCTGGCGATCCTCTGCGGCGTGCCGATCGGCATCGCCATGGGCCGCTTCCAGACCTTCCGCCAGCTGAGCAACACGCCCTTCCAGCTCCTGCGCATGATCAGCCCGCTCTCCTGGGAGCCGATCGCGGTCATCGTGTTCGCGCAATGGGACCAGGCGATCATCTTCCTGATCGCGATCGCCGCGGTCTGGCCGGTGGCGTTTTCCACCGCGGCCGGCCTGGCGAAGGTCGACCCGGCCTGGTTCAAGGTGTCGCGCAACCTCGGCGCCCGTCCCTGGCACATGCTCTCGCAAGTGATCCTTCCGGCGATCGCCTTCGACGTGCTGACCGGCATCCGCCTCGCGCTGGGCGTGGCGTGGATCGTGCTCGTCCCGGCGGAGTTCCTCGGGGTGACGTCCGGCCTCGGCTACTCCATCGAGGACGCGCGCGAGACGCTGTCGTACAACCATCTCACGGCGATGGTGCTCGTGATCGGGGTCATCGGGTTCCTGCTCGACTCGATCTGCATGATGCTGATCAGCCGCTACAGCTGGCACCGCCAGTCATGACGCAAGACGCGCGCGCCCCGGGGAGGGCACGACGAAAAATGGAGCGAATCCAATGAGCCGGATCTTTGCGACGCTGCACCACGTCTTCAGCGACGACACGGGGACGTTCCGGAAGAAGGTGATCGGGCTGTATGTCCTGCTGATCGCCTTCAACGTCGCCGCGTGGGCATGGGCGATCGCCGCGTTCGCCGGAAACGCGGTGCTGCTGGGCGCGGCGGTGCTCGCCTACACGTTCGGGCTGCGCCATGCCTTCGACGCCGACCACATCGCCTCGATCGACACCGTCACCCGCAAGCTGATGCAGCAGAAGAAGCGGCCGATGACGATCGGGCTGCACTTCGCCATCGGGCATTCGCTGGCGTTGGTGGTGTACGTCGCGGCGATCGCAGCCTTCGCGGCCTGGGGCTCCGGCACCGGCGCCGACGATTCGGGCGACAGCGCCGCCGGAATGGCCAGCACCTTCGTGTCGGTGTCCTTCCTGCTCATCATGGCCTTGCTGAACCTCGCGATCGCGAAGTCCACCTACCAGACCTTCCGGCACGTCCGGCGCGGCGGCACGTACGTCGAGGAGGACCTCGACGTGCTCCTCAACAAGCGCGGGTTCTACTCGCGCATCTTCCGCCCGCTCTTCCGGCTGGTGAGCAAGAGCTGGCACATGATGGGCATCGGGTTGCTCTTCGGGCTCGGGTTCGATACGGCGACGGAGGGAAGCCTGCTCGGCATCGCGGGCGCGGAGGCGGCCAAGGGGCTGTCCGTGTGGATGATCCTCGCGTTCCCGGCGCTCTTCGCCGCCGGGATGACGCTCATGGACACGACCGACAGCATTCTCATGGTGAGCGCATACGACTGGGCGTTCCGCAACCCGATCCGCAAGCTCTACTACAACCTCACGGTGACGATCGTCTCCGCGGTGGTGGCGCTGTCGGTCGCGAGCATCGAGGTCCTCGCGCTGATGTCGAAGCACTTCAGCCTCCAGGGCGCGATCTGGGACCGGATAAACGTCCTCAGCGACCACTGGGAGCTGCTCGGCGTCCTCGTGGTCTCGATCTTCATCGCGAGCTGGCTGCTCTCGACCACGATCTACCGCCTGCGCCGCTACGACTACGCCGATGCGATCGCCGCGCCGACGGGCGAAGCCAATGGGTGAGCGACGATCGACGCGGCCGCACGGACCGAGGAGAACGCGATAGCGAAGCCGAGACATACGGACGAGCAGGTCATGGCCGCGCTGGAGCAGGCGCGGAACGGCACGAGCGTCCGCGACATCTGCCGCAATCTCGGGATCACCGAGGCCACGTTCTACCGCTGGCGGCTGAAGCACGCGGCCGGAAGCGTCTCGGAGTCGCAGCGCGTGAAGGAGCTCGAGGAGGAGAACCGGCGCCTGAAGCTGCTCGTTGCCGAGCTCACCTTGCGCAACCAGGCGCTCAAGCTCGTGGTGTCGAAGAAGTGGTAACCCACGATGTCCCGGGCCGCGCACGCGGCACGATTCGAACGGAGGCGAGCACGCGATGTCCCAGAAGATCCACATAGTGTGCGTTTCGGGAACCCGGGAGAAGCTGCAGATGGCCGCGATGATCGCGGCCGTCGCGGCCGCCTCCGGGGACGAGGTGACGGTGTTCTTCTCGATGAATTCCCTGCCGTACTTCGTCAAGGGGCATTCCGAGAGCGCCCCGGTGGAAGGCGAGGTCGGAGCCCTGATGCAGAAGGGCGTGCCCCCGTTCAAGCAGCTCTTCAAGCAGGCGGCCGAGCTGGGCGACGCGAAGCTGCTGCCGTGCTCGATGGCGATCGACCTGCTGAAGATCCCCGACGGCGGCCTCGAGGCGGAGTTCGGCCCGCCAACCGGGCTCACGCGATTCCTGAGCGATGCCGAAGGCGGCCAGCTGCTCACGTTCTGAACCGAGACGCAACCAATCAAAGGAACCCCGCAATGAGCGAAACGAAGGTCGTCGACGCGCGCAACACGTTCTGCCCCGGCCCGCTCATGGAGCTCATCAGCAATATGAAGATGGCCAGCGTGGGCGACGTGCTCGAGCTGCTGTCGACCGACGAGGGCACGGCCCAGGACGTGCCGGAGTGGATCAACAAGGTCGGGCACCAGATCGTGAGCAGCGAGAAGGTCGAAGGCGTGTGGCACATCAAGATTCGCAAGGCGAAATAGGAGAATCCCATGAGGATCGTAGTCGTCGGAGGGGGCACGGGCGGGACGATCGTCGCCAACAACCTGGCGCGCCGGCTCGCCGATGAAATCGAGGCCGGCAAGGTGCGGATCACGATGCTGTCGGCCACCGATCGGCACATGTACCAGCCGGGCCTGCTGTACGTCGCGTTCGGGCAGATGTCGCCCGACCAGCTCTACCGCGACCAGGCGAGCCTGCTCGAGCCCGGCATCGACTTCCACGTCGATCCCGTCGAGCAGTTCCAGCTCGACCAGAAGCGGGTGAAGACCGCGGGCGGCAAGGTCCACGAGTACGACATGCTGGTGATCGCCACCGGCTCGCGCATGGTGCCCAACGAGACTCCGGGGCTCACGGAGGCGGCCGAGTTCTTCTACACCGAGGAGTCGGCGAAGAAGATGTACCAGCGCCTGCGCGAGTTCCAGGGCGGCAAGGTCGCCATCGTCGTGGGCCTGCCGCACAAGTGCCCGATCGCGCCGGTCGAGGTCACGTTCTCGCTGCACGACTACTTCAAGGCACGCGGCATTCGCGACAAGGTGCAGATGAAGTACTACTACCCGATCAACCGCATCCACAGCATCGAGAACGTCGCCAAGTGGGCCACGCCGGAGTTCCAGCGCATCGGCGTCGAGTACGAGACGCTCTTCAACATCAAGGAAGTGGATGCGAAGAACAAGATCGTGCACAGCGAGGAGGGCACCGAAGCCCACTACGACCTTCTCATCGCCATCCCGGCGCACCGCGGCATGGAAGTGATCGAGCGGGACAAGCTCGGCCAGAACGGCTGGATCCCGACCGACCGCCAGAGCCTGGGCATGGTGGGCCACGACAACGTCTTCGTGCTCGGGGACACCACGAACCTGCCGGTGAGCAAGACCGGCTCGGCCGCGCACTTCGAGGCCGAGGTGCTCGCGGAGAACATGGCCTCGATCGTGAAGATCGGCTCTCCGGTGCGCGACTACGACGGCAAGGTCTATTGCTTCATCGAAGCCGGGCATGATCGCGCGACCTACGCGATGTTCAACTATTTCAATCCTCCCGACCTGAAGCCGCCCTCGAAGCCCATGCACTGGTTCAAGGTGGCCTACAACCAGATGTACTGGACCACCGTGCGCGGCTTGCTCTGAAAAGGTCTCCCCATGAACAACCAGACAGAAGCGCCTCTCGCCTCCGGCCTCGACGGCAGCGACCTGCAGCGACTCGTGGAGTTCGCGCAGCTCGTCACTTCGGCCCAGGACGCGATGTCGGACGAGATCGTCGCCCGGCTGTCGTCGGCGGTGAGCGAAGGCATCACGTTGCTCGACCGCCTCACGCGCAACAAGGGGCTCATGCGCCTGCTCCAGGTGCTCGACCACCCGGAGAGCCAGCGCCTGCTGATCGGCCTGGCCGAGGCGCTGCGCGCCACGAGCCGCGACCTCGCGATCGCCCCGCCGGCCAAGGGGGGGATGGGCGAGATGTTCAGCGCGGTCCGCAACCCCGGGACCCAGGAAGGCCTGCGCATCCTCGCGGTGCTCGGCGGCCACCTGAACAACAGCCTGCGCGAGCAGCACCGGCGCGGCACTTCGGGCAGCGGAAAGGCAAGGGCCTGAGGCATCTTTCGGGAATCGCCTTCGCGCTTGGATCCACGCTTTCACCGGGAGCCGCGTTCGCGCAGGAGGTCCCGAAGCTCGAGGAAGTCCAGGTCACCGGGCACTACGCGAGCGGCGTAGGCACCACCGACGCGGCGAGCGCGGGCGCGATCACGCCGCAGCTGATCGACGACCGCGCGATCCTGCGCCCGGCCGAGCTGCTGGAGTTTGTCCCCGGGATGATCGTCACGCAGCACGCCGGCGCGGGCAAGGCGAACCAGTACTTCCTGCGCGGCTTCAATCTCGACCACGGCACCGATTTCGCCACCTCCGTGGCGGGCATGCCCGTCAACCTGCGCGCCCACGCCCACGGCCAGGGCTATATGGACCTCAACTTCGTGATCCCGGAGCTTGTTTCCCGCGTCGATTACCTCAAGGGCCCTTATTTCGCGTCGGAAGGCGACTTCGCGACGGCGGGGGCGGCGCGCATCGACTACTTCCGGAAGATGCACGGCGACCTGGCCGAGTTGACTGCGGGCAGCCACGAGTACGCGAGGGCCCTGTTTGCGGGCTCGTCCGCAGCGGGGCCGGGCCAATTCGTCTATGGCCTCGAGGCCTACCACGACAACGGGCCCTGGGACGTCGCCGAGAATTACCGCAAGTACAACGCGGTGCTGCGCTACACGGTGCCGGTCGGCGACGGCCATTGGGGCCTCACGGCGATGGCCTACAACGGCATCTGGGCGGCGACCAACCAGGTTCCGCAACGCGCCGTGGACGAGGGCCTGATCGGGCGCTTCGGCTCGCTCGACCCCAGCGACGGCGGCACGAGCCATCGCTACAGCCTCTCGGCCGACTACGAGGCGAGCGTGGGCGCAGGACACCTTGTGTCGACCGCCTACGGCATTTCCTACTACCTCAACATGTATTCCGATTTCACTTTCTTCCTCAACGACCCGGCGCATGGCGACCAGGTCGACCAGCGCGACGATCGCAGGATCCTCGGATGGAATGGAAGCTGGAGTCGGTACGACGAGCTCCTCGGCAAGTCGGTGCAGAACTCGGTGGGCTGGGATATCCGCCAGGACCGCGCCACGCCCATCGGCCTGTACGATACGGAGCGGCGAATCCGCCTCGACACGGTCCGCGAAGACAATGTCCGGGAAACGAGTTACTCGCTTTGGGTCGAGAACCAGGCCCAGTGGAATTCCTGGCTGCGCAGCATCGTCGGCCTGCGCGGCGAAAGCTACGAATTCGCAGTCGACAGCAACATCGCGCAAAACTCGGGCCGCCGCACCGCGGGCCTCGGATTGCCGAAGATTTCGCTGCTGTTCGGGCCGTGGCAAAAGTCGGAGCTCTACGTCAATGCCGGCGAAGGCTTCCATAGCAACGATGGGCGGGGTGTGGTGGCCACGGTCGACCCGAAGACCCTCGAGCGAATCGACTCGTCCACTCCGCTGGTACGCGGCAAGGGTGCCGAGGTCGGGGCGCGCACCGAGGACGTTCCGGGCCTGCAGTCGTCGCTGTCGATCTGGTACCTCGCGCTGGATTCGGAGCTCGTGTTCAGCGGCGACACGGGCACCTCGGAGCCCGGCCGGCCGTCGAAGCGCTACGGCGTGGAGTGGTCGAACCACTACACGCCCCGGCCGTGGCTGCTGCTCGATCTCGATCTCGCATGGACGCGCGCGCGCTTCTCCGACGACGATCCGGCTGGAGACCACATACCGGAGGCGCTGCAGGTGACCGCGCAGGGGGGTATCACCCTGCGCAACCTCGGTCCGTGGACGGCGAGCCTCTTCTATCGCTACTTCGGCCCGCGCGACCTGATCGAGGACGGCAGCGTGAAATCCGGCTCGACCAGGATCTTCAACCTGCAGGCCAGCTACCGGCTGGGACCGAAGGCGCGAATCCGCTTCGATATCTTCAACCTGCTCGACGCCCGCGCCGACGACGTCACCTACTACTACGTCTCGCGGCTTCCCGGCGAGCCGGCGCCGGGCGTGAGCGACCTGCTTTCGCATCCGATGGAGAGCCGAGCCGTTAGACTGGGCGTCCTGTACAACTTCTGAGCAAGGCTCGGTGATGTCCACCACGGGGCAGCGCCTGCACATCGTCGACGTCTTCGCCGAGCGTCCTTACGCGGGCAATCCGCTGGCGGTCGTCGTCGGGAACGGGGCGCTCTCCGACGAGGCCATGCAGCGCATCGCGGCGGAGATGAACTTCTCGGAGACGACGTTCGTCGACTCCTCTGTCGATCGGGATGGGGCCTATCGCGTTCGCATCTTCACCCCGGCACGCGAGATCGCCTTTGCCGGCCACCCGATCCTGGGCACGGCCTGGGTCGTGCGCCACCACCTTGCGCCCGGCGCTACGGGGCCGGTGCGGCTGAGCCTCGCGGTGGGGCAGGTTCCGGTGACGTTCGAATCCAACCCCACCGAGGCAGAGGTGGCGTGGTTTCTCGCGCCCGCGGTGACTTCAGGCCCGACGTGCGCGCCGGGGCGAATCGCGGCCGCATTGGGCTTGTCCCCCGAAGACATCGACGACCGGGCTCCCGTGCAACAGCTTTCGGCGGGCACCGCGGCGATGATCGTCGCGTTGCGCGGGCTCGAAGCGCTGCAACGTTGCCGGCTCGACCTGGCCGCGTTCGCTCCGCTCGCCGCGGAGGGATTCCCGCCCCTGGTCTACCTCTTCTGCAGGGAGACCCACGAGACCCGCAACGACCTGTGCGCGAGATTCTTTTTCGAGGCACACGGAGTGCGCGAGGATCCCGCCACCGGCAACGGCGCGGCTTTCCTGGGCGCGTACCTGCTGGAGCATGCGTATTTCCCGGCGAAGGATTTGTCGCTGCGCATCGAGCAGGGATACGAAATGCGCCGGCCCTCCCTGGTGAGGCTGCGCGCGCGCGCGGTTGGCCGCACGCGCGAAATCCACGTCGGGGGCACGGTGATACCCACAGTCCTGGGAGAGCTGCTGTAAGCAGGCGATCGGATTGCCCGCGCGCTGACAACTCGACCGCGCGCTCAGGCCGTGTACCGCTCCCAAGCGAGGTCGCCCCCGGCCACGTGCCGCCGAAGCCACTTGGTGCCGCAGGCGATGCACACGAAGACCATCCCGGGCGCCCTGGCGGCCCACGGGTCGAGGTCGGGGCTCAGCAAGGGGTGCGGATGGCCCGTGAACTCCACCGGGCCGGAATCGCAGTGCGCGCAGCTAGAGAAGTCATTCAGATAGGCCAAACAACTGTCTTAGCCCGCCATCGCGCAAGCGAGTTGATCCGGATCAAACAGCGGGAAGAGCGGAGCGTGCGAATTTCGCGAACCGCTACCTGCGACGCGCGACGAGCACCTCGGATGCGATTCCACACGCAACGACGACCTCACGATGCCTGATCTGCCATCGATCGCCGCCGAGACGCTCGCCAAGGCGAATGGGGCGGCAGCCGCCCACGAGGAAGGGGCGCAGCCTGAATAGGCCGCTCCAGAAGGCCATGGCCATGCGAGACAGCGGGGTCGTGCCCGGCGTGAGCCCCGCGATGCAGAGCAGGCCATCGGGCACGAGGATTCGGTGCGCCTCGCTCAGCATGCCGCGAGACCTGCGCGTCCGATAGCAGATCGAAGACATAGGCAGCCAGGAACCGCTCGACCGACTGCGATCGTGCGGGCAGTTCGGATTCCCCGGACTCGATGGACACCCTCGCACGCTCGCCGAATCCCGCGAGCCTTTCAGTGGCGATGGCGATCATCGTCGAGCTGATATCGACGCCCTGGTAAGTCGCGGCGGCGGGAAGGTGATCGCGCAGCAGCCGCTGGCCCAGGCGGCCGGTTCCGCACCCCAGCTCGAAGACGCTGCAGGGCGCGAGCGAAGTCGCCGTTCGCGAGCAGGGACTCGATGGCAGGAGCTTCGTAGAAGTCCTGCTTGTCCTGCTTGAGGCCGAATCGATCGTAGAATCGCTTCGCTTCCGGGATCGTGAGTGTCGGCATGGTCGCGCACCTACCTGAATCCGGATTCACGCCGTGGCGGTACCTGTCGCACGAGGTCTCCTGGCGATCAACGTGAAGAAGCACTTGACGGTCTGTCCGGGCGCCGGGAAATCGTCTGCCCTTGCCTGAACGATCTCCCAACCCGCGAACCGGCTCCGGACTTCCTCCGGCGTGAAAAGACAGTGGGACGAGGGATCGAACATGTCGAGGTAGGTCGTGCCCTCGACGAGCACGTTGACCACCGCGAAGCCTCCGGGGCGTACATGTGCCTGCAATTCCGCGAGCGCCCTGGAGCCGGCAGGGCAATCGAAGAACATCAGCAAACCGATGCACACGACGCAATCGTATTCGCGTGAAATCGCGTAGCGGCGCAAGTCGGCGAGCGAGGCCTCCACCGGCAGTCGCTCGGCGGCCGCTCGAGCGCGGACATGCTCGATCGCCGCCGGACTCGCGTCCAAGGCGGTCACCTTGCAGCCGGTGCGGGCGGCGGCGATCGCGAGATTGCCCATGCCGCAGCCAAGGTCCAGGACCTCCCCGCGAAGGCAGGGAAGCGCCAGAACCTCGAACGGATTCAACTCGAGCTCCGCCTCTCGCGCCTGCCGGCGGAACTGCTCGTCGAAGAAGGCGATGGACCGGTTGCTGCTCATGCTCCCAGAATTCGGAGTCTCGGCGTCGGGGCCCACGAAGATTCTAGCCCTCAATTCCCGCGCCGAGGCATCCCTGTCTTAACCGGAGCCGTCATCCTGCTTTCCAGAAGGCGGGCCCGAGGGTGCGCTGTCGCCCCGGATGTGGTGACATCTACCTCCCATGCAATCGCCCATACGGCATGCCGTCGCACAATGCCTGCGCCACTTCGCGCGCGGCGCTCGCGCCTGCGTTCGCCTGGCCACCCTGGTCGTGTTCGCCGCATCTCCAGGCGCGCGCGCCGGGATCGATCATCGCGTCACGCCGGCCGATTCCGGAATCTGGGCGCGAAAGTACACGCAAGCGCTCCAATACGGCGTCATCGCAACGGAGCTCGGCGGCGCATTGTGGCTCGGAGGGGAGAGCGAGCCCGGCCACACCTTCTGGCAGACGATCGACTCGACCCTCTTCAGCGCCGCCGCGGCACAGGGCATGAAGTGGGCGTTCGGACGCGAACGCCCGATCCCAGGCCAACAGCCCCAATGAATGGTTCAAGGGCGCCAGGTACCAGAGCTTTCCGAGCGGCGAGGTGACGCTCCAGGCAAGCTTCGTCACGCCGTTCATCGTGAACTACGCCGATCGCCAACCCTGGATCTGGGCGCTGGAGCTCTTGCCCGCGTACGACGCGGTGGCCCGGGTCAGGGAAGGGGCGCACTGGCAGACCGACGTGATCGCCGGTTGGGCATTGGGCACGGGCGTCGGCTACATCGCGGCCAGGAACAAGAGCCCGTTCTTCTTCAGCATACTTCCCCACGGCTTCGTGGTCGGCGTGCATTCCACCTGGTAGCGCTTCCGCGCGCCGCGCGATTGATCCCGATCAAACCGCGCGCTGGTGATAGGACTAGCGTCCCCGGTCTGGGATCCCACTTGGAATGCCGTGTTCGATTCGCCGGTCAAGAGCGTCATGCAGGAGAGCAAGATACTCATTGCTCCCCCGGAGACGTTCGTCACCGAAGCCGCGCGGCTCATGGCCGCCAGGAATGTCGGCGCCGTCATGGTGGTCCAGCACGGCCGCCTCGTCGGAATCTTCACCGAGCGTGACGTGGTGTTCCGCGTCGTGGCGCGCGGTCTCGATGCGCAGGTCACGCGGCTCGCCGACGTGATGACACGCGCGCTGCACACCATCGATCCGGAAACCCCCTTCGGGCATGCATTGATCGTGATGCAGGAGAACGGCTTTCGCCACCTGCCGGTCGTCCGCGACGGCGAGCCGGTCGGGATCGTCTCGTCGCGCAGCGCGATGGACCCCGAGCTGGTGGAGTTCAAATCCGAAGTGCATCGACGCGAGCACTGGAAGAAATCCAAGCCGCGCCCGCGTTGAGCCTCGCGCTCGACGCGTAATCGCCTGTCACACCCTATTTCCCAGCGATACAAACCGCGTACGGGATCCGTGATAGCGTCCGGGCCATTCCGTCCGGAGTGCAGAACCATGCGAAGAATCGTCGTCCTCGTGGCATCGATTTCCGCGCTTGCGTGCGTCGCCGCGCCGCCGCCCGCCGGGCGATGGGAGGGCAGGGTGCATATTCCCGGGCGCGACCTGCCCCTCGTGGTAGACCTGACGCAGGATGCCGCGGGAACCTGGATCGGATCCATGGTCATCCCCGGGTTCGACATCAAGGGCGCGCCGCTCGGGCACCTCAAGGTGAGCGGAAGCGAGGTGACCTTCGACGCCGGCAACGCGCTCGGGGTGCCCCCCGACGGACCGGCGACGTTCACCGCGCGCCTCGATGGCCAGGCGGTCATGCAGGGCAAGCTGCGCCAGGGCGGGCACACAGCCGCCTTCACGCTAAGCCGCGCCGGGCAGGCCCAGGTCGACCTGCCACCCCGCAGCACCGCGGTAGGGCGCGAGGTCGTAGGCAAATGGGTCGGCGAGTACGAGTTCGGCGGCTATCCGCGCCACGTCACCGTGGACATCGCGAACCACGGCGCATCGCCTGCCACGGCCGAGTTCGTCGTCGTCGGCAAGCGGGAGACCAAGCTTCCCATCGACCTCGTCGCCGAGGACGACGGCGTGCTGCGCATCGAATGCACGACCTACCAGATCGTCTTCGAGGGCCGCATCCACGAAGACACGCACCGCATCGACGGCACCTTCGTGCAGGGACCGTACGAGGTGCCCCTGGTCCTGCGGCGAGCGCAGAGGAGCGCGTCATGAAAGCGTCGAGCATTGCGCTCCTGCTGTTTGCGGCGGCATTGCCCGTCGCAGCGGGCGCCCAGGCGATGTTTCGCGGCGATGCGTCCCACTCCGGCGTGTACCCGGGCGAGGGCCCGCGGCAATTCCATCGTGTGAAGTGGACGTTCCCTACCGGCAACCGCGTGGTGTCCTCGCCGGTCCTCGGGGACAAGGTCCTCTACTTCGGCAGCGACGACGGCAACGTGTACGCCGTCGACGCCGCAGACGGCCGGCAGGTGTGGAAGCACGCTACGCGCGGACCCGTGCCCTCGAGCCCCGCGGTCGCCGGCGACACGGTGTACGTGGGAAGCTACGACGGCAATTTCTACGCGCTCAGCACGCGCTCCGGCGCGCTGCGCTGGAAGTTCGCCACCGCAGGCGAGCGGCGCTTCGAGGCCAAGGGCCTGCACGGAATGACCCCGAAGGACCAGACCTATTACGATCCCTTCGACATATACCTGTCCAGCCCCGTGGTGGCCGGCGGGGCGGTGTACTTCGGCGCCGGCGACGGCAACCTCTACGCGCTCGACGCCGCCACGGGCGAGCTCAAGTGGAAGTTCGCGACCGGAAACGTGGTGCACGCCTCTCCCGCGTACGCCGATGGAGTCCTTTACATCGGAAGCTGGGACAGCTACCTGTACGCGGTGGACGCCCGCACGGGCAAGGAGAAGTGGCGCTTCCACGGCGGCGAAGATCCGCTGATCCACAACCAGGTGGGCTTCCAGAGCTCGCCTGCCGTCGCCAACGGCGTGGTGTACACGGGATGCAGGGATTCCAACCTCTATGCGATCGACGCCGTCACCGGCAAGGAGAAGTGGCGCTTCAACAACCAGGGAAGCTGGGTCATCACGTCGCCTGCGGTCGTGCAGGGCAAGGTCATCTTCGCCACTTCGGACTCGAGCCTGTACTACGTGCTCGACGCGCAAACCGGCAAGACGCTCGTGAAGCAGCAGGGCAAGGCGTACATGTTCTCCTCGCCCGCGGTGGCCGGCGACGTCGTCTTCCAGGGCGTGCTCAACGGCACGCTCGTGGCGCGCGATCTTGCGAGCGGCGAGGTGCTGTGGGATTTCCAGACCGAGGCATCGCGGCGGAACGACTACTGGGCGCTGACGGCCGACCGCCGGTTCAATGCGCCGATGCTCTTCCGCTCTGCCTGGGGAGAGTCCGAGATCGTCGGGATCGATCGGCAGTTCAGCACCGGGTCGATGTTCTCGTCGCCGCTGGTGGCCGGCGGGACGGTCTATGTCGGGAGCACGGACGGAAACATGTACGCGCTGGAGTAATCACGCAAGCGAGAGCCATTCGCGAGCCGATGAAAGATTCGCGTGGGTTTTTCGCAAGATCGAATTAAGAGTCGCGGCATGCGCTCCGACATTCTTCCCGCACTTTGATTCCGATCAAGCAGGCATCGCATTCCCCGAGTTTCACTCGACCGATCTGGTCGTTGCGATACTTCGAGGAGCGAGGAAATGAGATCGAGAATCAACGCGTGCATCACGGCGGCGCTCACCACCGCCGCCATCCTGTTGTTGGTCGCGCCCGCAACAGCGCTCGCGGTTCCGAGCTTCGCGCGCCAGACCGGGATGGCTTGCGAGGCGTGCCACACCGTGTTTCCCGAGCTCACGCCCTTCGGGCGGCGCTTCAAGCTCAATGGCTACACCATCGACAACCTTCCGCAGGTGAGCGGGATATCGGCGAACCGCGAGCAGACGCTGGCGTTGAACCAGCTGCCGCCGCTGTCGTTCATGTTCCAGGCTTCCTACACCTCCACGAAGACCGCGCTGCCTGACTCGCAGTTGCCCGACGAGCTCTCCAAGAACGGCCAGGTGCTGTTTCCGCAGCAGGCGAGCCTCTTCTACGCGGGGCGGATCGCGCCGAACTTCGGCGCGTTCGTCCAGATGACCTACGACGGAACCGCGGGGCAGTTCGGCTGGGACAACACCGACATCCGCTACGCGAGGCTCGCGAACGACAATCTGCTGTGGGGCCTCAGCGTGAACAACAACCCCACCGTGCAGGATCCGTGGAACACGACCCCGGCGTGGCAATCGCCGTTCGACCAGCGCAGCGCCACCGCGCCGGGACCCGGCGCGGGCACCATGATCGATGGCGGTCTCGCGGACGCAGGCGTTGCCGGCGCGAGCGTCTACTTCTACATCAACAATTCGGTCTACGCGGAGCTCGGCGGATATCGCTCCGCGCCCGCCGTCGCGCAGATCGACAGCACGAGCACCGAGCGTCGTCAAGGGCATGGCGCCCTACTGGCGAATCGCCTACGAGCACCAGTGGGACCGCAACTCCTGGCAAGTCGGCGCCTATGGCGTCGAGGCGAGGCTGTACCCCGGCGGCGGCATGCCGCTATCGGGCGCCGACCGACAAGTTCAGTGACCGGGCGATCGACTCGCAATACCAGTACATCGGCGACGAGCACCTGATATCGGTGCTCGGGACCTACATCGATGAGAAGCAGACGCTCGACGCGACCTACGCCGCCGGCGGCTCGAGCAACCTGTCGAACGACCTCAAGACGCTGCGGATCGCCGGAAGCTACTTCTACCACCGGAAATATGGCGCCGCGCTCGGCTACTTCTCGACCACCGGCTCGTCGGATGACGGCCTCTACGCGCAGGGCGATCCGGTGACGGGCTTCGCCAACAGCAAGCCCGACAGCAAAGGCTGGACGATGGAGTTCGACTGGGTCCCGTACGAGAACACCAAGCTCGCCCTGCAATACACGACGTACAGCAAGTTCAACGGGGGCGGCACGAACTACGACGGCCTGGGTCGCAGCGCGTCGGACAACAACACCCTCTACCTGCTCGGCTGGATAAACTTCTAGGGGGATGACGATGAAACGGACCATTGCATTTGCCGCAGGCGCGGTGCTCGTGTTCGCCAGCGCGACGGCATCAGCCCAGCAGGAAGGCAAGGAACTCGCCACCGGCGTGTGCTCCGCGTGTCACGGGCCAAACGGCCAAAGCATCTCGCCCGTATTTCCGAACCTGGCCGGCCAGCAGTCGGACTACATCGTCCTGCAGCTCGATGCGTTCCGCGGCAAGATGCGCGGCGACCCGAACGCGCAGGCCTACATGTGGGGCATGGCCTCGCAGCTCTCCGACGCCACCATCAAGGCCCTCGCCGAATACTATGCGTCGCAGAAGCCCGCGGCAGGTGTAGTGGGCAATCCGGCGCTGATGGACGAGGGCCGCAAGATCTACACGGAAGGGATCCCAAGCAGGGCGTCCCTGCCTGCGCGGCCTGCCACCACCCGGACGCGGAGGGCGCAGCCGCGTTCCCGCGCCTTGCCGGCCAGCACGTCGAATACCTGATCGCGCAGCTGGAGGGCTTCAAGTCCGGGACGCGCGCCAACGCCCCGATCATGGCCAACGTCGTGAAGACGATGAGCGTCGGCCAGCTCCGAGCGGCGGCGACCTACGCGGCGTCGAAGTAGCGTGATGGCCTCCGAGGCAGCCCGGCCGCTTCGGCCGGGTTTGCAGGGATCGCGCATCGCGCTTTCGGTGCTCGTGGCACTTGCGCTCGTCGCCGCTCCGGCGGCGAGCGCGGCCGACCCGGACAGCGCGAGCCTGCAGCAGGAAATCAGGGCGCTCAAGGAGATGGTGCGCAACCTCGAGCACCGCGTGAGCGTCCTCGAAGGCGGTGCGCCCGCGGCGACTTCGGCCTCACCGGTGAAGCAGGCGTCGCCCAGGGTAGCTGCGCCGCCACCGCAGGAGACCCTGGCGCCACCAACAGCGGCTGCGACCGCGCCCCCCGTCGCGTTGCCCCAGGCAACTCCTGCTGCACCGACACCCATGGCGGCGGCTCCGAGGGCCGCCACGATCGAAGCGGGCGCGAGCTACGTCAGCCCGGAAGCTGCGTTGAGGGCCACCTGGTCGAAGGTCCGCGTGGGGATGGACGAGGGCGAGGTCACCGGTCTGCTCGGCCCGCCATCGAAGAAGTTCACGCTCGACGGCAGGAGGGTCTGGTACTACTACTACCCCGGAACGGGCAACGGCTCGGTGTTCCTGACCGACTCCGGCCACGTCTCGAGCCGTCAATCGCCGTTCGGCTGGGGTTGGTGAACCAAACGGCCGGTTGACCTGGTCGGCGCACCGGCGAATTTCCCGCAGGCGGCCCTGCGCGCTCGATCGTTATCTTGAGAGGGCAAGTTGTTGTATTCTGGCTCGCCCCAACTGCCGCCGCCGCCGAGACTGCGGTTCAACCCTGCAAGATCGCCAGAGCCCTCCGATACGAGTCGTGAAACGCCTTTCGATCCTGGTGTGCGTGGTGCTCGCCGCCTCGTTGTGCGCTGCGGCCAGTGCACAGACGCTCTACGCCGTCAGCGTGCGCACGTTCTCCGACCCGGGCTACACAGGGGTCGAAGGAAACATCTACCAGGTCAATCCGAGCGCGGCCACTCTGAGGCTGGTCAGCTCCCTGCACGTGGGCAACACGTCGGTCGGCCTCGATGGCCTCGCAATTCATCCGAGCACGGGTGCGTTCTACGGCATCACGGCCCCCACGTCGAAGATCATTCCGCGATCGCTGGTCCGCGTCGACCCCGAGACGGGAAACGTCACGCTGATCGGCGACTTGGGCCATAACGGATCCGACATCGAGTTCGATGCGGACGGCACCCTCTTCATATGGCTTGCCGATACGAAACAATTGGGCACCGTGAACCTCGACACCGGGGCGGCCACCCCGCGGGGACGCCCGCTCAGCGAAGGCGCGGTGAAAGGGGGGCTTGCATTGATCGGCGGAGGCCGCGCTTTGATCGCCGCTTCCGGTGGCACCGGCACTCTCGACGAGGTGGACTTGGCCAGCGGCAAGATAACGAGCGGGCCGAAGCTGACGGGCGCGCCCTTCCCGGACCTGATCAACGGACTGGCGCTTTCCCCCAGCGGGGTGCTCTATGCGGTCAACACGAATTTCGGCGGGAATTCCCGGGCGGACCTCGTCACGATCAACATCCACAACGGGAAGGTTACGAAAATCGGCCCGCTCCCCAACGATACCGACGCGCTTACGTTCGGGCCTTCGGTGCTAAAGCGCAAGGGGATGATGGCGATCCTGAACGAGTGGCGTTTCCCCGCGCTGGCGCTGCTTATACTCCTGGTGGCGGGATTCATCGTCCTCACACTGAGGTCCGGAAGTCGACCTGCGGATTAGGAGGCCGACTGGGCACGCGCGCCCGCCCCGTTCTCAGGCGTCCCCTATTTCGGATTTCGCTTGCTCATTGCGGCGAGGGCCAGCCTCCTTTGCTGCGCCAGCTTCTTCTTGGCAGCCGCGTTCTCGGCAAGCAGCCGGCGAATTTCGGCCGCCTTCCGATCCGCATCCATCGACGAATCAGATTCGGCGTTCGCCACACGTTTCTCGAAGTCGACCTCGATTTGAGCTTCCATCTGATCGTACGTGGCCTGAACCTGGCTTAGCGTGCTCGTCGCAGATGATCCAGACGACCCGCCTGAAGGACCTGACCCCGATACCGGTGTGGACCCGCCGGGTTGGCTCGCCGGCGGCGAACTGGGCGTAGACGTCGTGCCCGTTTCCCTGCTGCCACGCGATCTCAAAGTTCCATTCGGCACTTTCGCCTCCGCCCCGATGACCCGATTCGCCCATGGTGCAGCACCGAGAAAAGCAAATCAACGCAGTCTTCTACTGTTCCCGGTCTCCTTCCGGATCGACATTGCCGCGGGCTGGGCAGATATGGACGACAATTCTCGCGGTGTTCATGTGGTGGGCATGCAAAACGACCATACCTTGGCCCGAACATTCGCTGGCCTTCGAGCCGCACGAAGGACTGCGTCGACGTCGCGACGGACCCTGGCGACTGAAATTGACCACGGAGAAGCGAAATGAGCGCAGGCAAATCGCCTCGCACCAGTCGAAGCCCGGCCGCCCGGACAGCCAGTGCGAGCCGTCGCGCGAGGCCCCACCCGCATCTCTACCAGATCAACACCTGGGCGTGGCTGGACGAGTTGTCGGCCGCGGCGGGCCGGCGCATGCGGATCGGCGACGTGCCCGATGCCGAATGGGACCGCATCGCGGAACTCGGCTTCGACCTGGTGTACCTGCTCGGCATCTGGCGGCGCAGCGCCGCGGGACGGCGCCTCTTCCGTACCGACGCGGCCTCGTTCGGCGTCTTCGACCATGCGCTCCCCGGCTGGACCGTGGCCTCCGTCGTCGGCTCCCCGTTCTCGATCACGGACTATTCGCCCGACAGCCGGATCGGCACGTGGTCGCAGCTCGATGCGGTGCGCAGGAAGCTTCGCGCCCGGGGCATGGGACTCATCCTCGACTTCGTGCCCAACCACACCGGGCCGGACCATCCCTGGATCGAGAACCACCCCGGCTTCTTCCTGCAGGGCACGGAGGAGGATTTCCACCGCGATCCGTCGGCGTTCCATCTGGTCGAGCCACCCGATGCCGCTCCCTACTTCATCGCCCGCGGGCGGGACCCGTACTTCGCGCCCTGGGCGGACACGGCCCAGATCGACTACTTCAATCCCCGGGCCCGGGCGGCACTCGTCGATACGCTGCGAGAAATCGCGCGCCACTGCGACGGGCTGCGCTGCGACATGGCCATGCTCGTGCTGAACGAGGTCTTCGCCCGGACGTGGGCCGGCCTGCTGCGCGGCCGCCCCGCGCCGCCCGCGCAATTCTGGCACGAAGCGCTCGCGGCGCTGCCCGCAGACTTCCTCTGGATGGCCGAGGTGTACTGGGACATGGAAGGCGCGCTGCAGGAAATCGGATTCAGCTACACCTACGACAAGCGCCTGTACGACCGGCTTCGCGGCGCATCGCCCCAGGACGTGCGCGCGCACCTCACCGCCGACCCCGTCTACCAGGGGCGGATGGCGCGATTCCTGGAGAACCACGACGAGCAGCGAAGCGCCACCGCGTTCGGCCGCCACCGCCTGCCCTCGCTCGCCGCGCTGCTGTGCACGCTCCCAGGCCTGCGCTTCTTCCACCAAGGCCAGTTCGAGGGCAAGACGATCCACCTGCCCATGCCCCTGAACGCCGCCGCGCCGGAGGCGCCCGACCGGGAACTGGAGGCGATCTACGCGAAGGTGCTGGGCATCGCCAAGGACTCCGCGTTCCACGATGGCGAATGGAAGCTGCTGGAGGTCGGGCCCGACAGCGACGGCTCGCACGCCAACCTGCTCGCCTATCGCTGGCGGGGACCGGGCGGCTTGCGGCTCGTAGTGGTCAATCTTGCCGAGGCCACGTCCCAGGGCCGTGTCGGGATCGGCGGCGAGCTCGACTCCGCAGCGCGACACCAACTGGACGACCTGCTGGACGGCAAACGCTACCTGCGCGACGGCAAGGAGCTGGCCGAGAGCGGCCTCTATGTCAGGCTGGACGGCTACCGAGCGCACATCTTCTCGGTCGTGCCGGCACCGGCGTGACGGGCGGTCAGCCTCCCTTGGCGAACTCGGGGTAGAGCGTCATGCCGCCGCACACGAACATCGTCTGGCCGTTCACGTAGTCCGAGTCGTCGGATGCGAGCCAGACGGCGGCCTTGCCGATGTCCTCGGGCATGCCGATCCGGCCGTATGGAATCAGCTCGAGCAGCGCGTTGAGCGCTTCCGGCGTCTCCCATGCCTGGCGGTTGATCGGCGTCTGGATCGCCCCCGGGCCGATGGAGTTGACGCGGATCTTCTGCGGCGCCAGCTCCTGCGCGAGCGACTGCATGAGGAGCTTCACGCCCCCCTTCGAGGCGGCGTAGTTCACGTGGCCCGCCCACGGAATGACCTCGTGCACGCTCGACATGCAGATGATCTTCCCGGCGGCGCGGGAAACCTCGGGCCGCACGCCGCGCCGCACGAACTCCCGCACCGCGCGCTTCGCGCACAGGAACATCCCGGTGAGGTTGATGCCGATCACGCGGTTCCAGTCGTCCAGGCTCATGTCGACGAAAGGCGCGTCCTTCTGCAACCCGGCGTTGTTCACGAGGATGTCGATGGTCCCCCATTCGCCGATCATGCGATCGAACATGGTGTCGACATCGGCCGCCTGGGACACGTCGGCCCGGATCGCCATCGCCTTGCCGCCGGCGGCCGTGATCTCGTTCACCACCTTCTCCGCGCCCGCCGCGCTCGACGCGTAGTTCACGACGACGTCCGCGCCCGCGTGAGCGAGCGACATCGCCACGCCGGCGCCGATCCCGGAGCTAGCGCCGGTGACCAGCGCTTTCTGTCCCTTCAGGGGCTGATGAGTAGCCATATTTCCTCTTCAATCGCGGGGGTCCCCGCATTCACGCAACGGTTTTGGGAAGCCGGCACTGGGGGTAGGGGCACCGGGCGTCATGCATCGTGCCGGTAGCTAGTGTGCGCGCCACTCGTCGATGAGGGAGGCCACCAGCCCGGTCCATCCCGTCTGGTGCGACGCGCCGAGGCCTGCCCCGGTGTCGCCATGAAAGTACTCGTGGAACGTGAGGTAGTCGCGCCAGTGCGGATCGGCCTGGAACCTGGCGATGCTGCCGTAGACGGGGCGAACGCCCTCGCGGTTTCGAACGAAGATCGATATCAGGCGGTCGGCGTGGGTCCTCACGATCTCGCCGATGGCCCATTCGCGCCCGTCCTTGTCCACGACGGTGAGATCGTCTCCGTAGGCCTTGGCGAGCTTTCGCATCGACTCGATCATCAGGAACGCGGTCGGGAACCAGATGGGACCGCGCCAGTTGGAGTTGCCGCCCTTGATCTTGCAATCCGCCTCACCCGGCTCGTACATCACCTGGTTGTGGCCGAGGACGAAAGGGTTGGCCAGGTGCGCCTTCGACAGGCTGCGCAGGCCGTAGTCGGACAGGAATTCGTCCGGGTCGCACATGCGATGGAGCATGCGCTGGAGCTGGTCGCGGTTGACGATGGTGAGGGCGAACGTCTCCCGGCCCTCGCGCTCGATGCGGTTGACGCACTCCTTCACCAGGTCCTTGCGGTTCTCCAGGAACCAGTTGAGGCTGGTGGTGAATTCGCCGAATTGCGCGATCCAGTCGCTCTCGAGACGCTCGACCGCGTAGAGGGGAATGAGCCCCACCATCGAGCGCACCCGCAGCTTGTCGAAGGTGCCGTCCGGATAACGCAGGACGTCGTAGAAGAACCCGTCCTTCTCGTCCCAAAGGTTGTGGTCGCGCCCGCCCATGTGCTTCATCGCGGCGCCTACGTAGACATAGTGCTGGAAGAACTTCGTCGCGAGCCCCTCGTAGGTGGGGTTTTCCCGCGCGAGCTCCAGGGCGATGCGCATCATGTTGAGGCAGAAGAGCCCCATCCACCCCGTCGCGTCGGACTGCTCCAGCGTCGCGCCGCCGGGCAGCTTCTCGGACCGGTCGAACAGCGTGATGTTGTCCAGGCCGAGGAAGCCGCCCTCGAAGATGTTGTTGCCGCTGCTGTCGACCTTGTTGATCCACCAGGCGAAGTTGATCAGCAGCTTGTGGAAGCACCGCTCCAGGAAGGCCCTGTCCGCCTTGCCCGAGCGGATCCGGTCCATGTTGTACACGCGCCAGACGGCCCACGGATGGACCGGCGGATTCAGGTCGGAGAATTCCCATTCGTAGGCCGGTATCTGGCCGTTGGGGTGCTGGAACTGCTCGAACAGCATGAACCAGAGCTGCTCCTTGGCGAACTCCGAGTCGACGAGGGCGATGGCGATGGTATGGAACGCCAGGTCCCAGGCCGCGAACCAGGGGTACTCCCACTTGTCCGGCATGGAGAGCACGCGCATCGAGTTCAGGTGGCGCCAATGCTTGTTGCGCATGTGGTGCCGTGAGGCGGGCGGCGGCAGGTTCGGGTTGTCGCCGTTCAGCCACCGGTCCACGTCGAAGATGTAGTTCTGCTTCGACCACATGAGCCCGGCGAACGCCTGGCGCTGGACGCGGCGCTCGTCCTCGCTGGCGCCGCGCGGCTGGATCGCGCCGTAGAACTCGTCGGCCTCGCGCACGCGCGTGGCCACGATGCGGTCCACCTCGGCGAGCGGTGATTTCATCTCCTCGGGGCACAGGCGCAGCCGCACCACGGTCGAGCCGCCCGCCGCGACCTTCCGCACGTAGTGGAGGCAGGCCTTCGTGCCTATCTCCTCCTCGTTCACCGTCGCCTCGCCGTTCACCACATGCCGGTGGAAGGCATCCTTCACGTACCTGCGGCCGTCGTCGGCCGCGGGCCCGTACAGCTTGAGCAGGTTCGACTCGTTGTCCGTGAAGAGCGGCTTGCCGTCGGCTTCGCCATAGAGGATTCGCCGCCCGACCTTGTACTCGAACGGCAGGTTGGCGAGGCCATCGGCGGCGCTGTCGTCCGCGATCAGCGACACGAAACCCTTGCCCGACGGGCCACGGGTGATCAGCGGCTCCTTGCGGCGCACGGCTTCCCACGCCCAGATGTTGCGGAACCACAGGTGCGGCAGCAGATGCAGCTCTGCCTCCTGCGGCCCGCGGTTGAAGGCCTCGATCCGGATGCAGATGTCCTCCGGCCCGGCCTTCGCGAATTCCACGAACACGTCGAAGTACCGGTCCTCGTCGAATACCCCCGTGTCGAGCAGCTCGAACTCGGGACCCGTGCCGCCGCGGTTGCGGTTCTCGTCGATCAGCCGCTGGTAGGGGTACTCGGCCTGCGGGTACTTGTACAGGTACTTCATGTAGCTGTGGGTCGGAGTGCTGTCCACGTAGAAGTAGTAGTCCTTCAAGTCCTCCCCGTGGTTGCCCTCGCTCGGGATGAGGCCGAAGGGGCGCTCCTTCAGGATCGGATCGCGGCCGTTCCACAGCGCGAGCGCGCTGCACAGCACCTGGTAGCGGTCGCAGATGCCGGCCAGCCCATCCTCGCCCCAGCGGTAGGTCTTGCTGCGGGCCATGTCATGCGTGAAGTTGCTCCACGCGGCGCCGTCGGCGCTGTAGTCCTCGCGCACCGTTCCCCAGGAGCGCTCGCTGAGGTAGGGTCCCCAGCGCTGCCACTCCTCGCGGTGTTCCTTGATCTCGGCCAGCCGCTGCTTTTCGCTCGTGCTCATGATCTTTCCCGGAATGCGCGGCTCAAACCACCAGCTCCTTGTCGGCCCGGTGCAGCCGCTCCGAGAGCTGTTTCAGCAATTGCAGGGTCTCCGCCGGATGCTCGGCGATGACGTGCGCGAAGTTCTCCGCGGTAACGGCGCGCAGCTCCGAATCCCGCGTGGCCACCACGGTGGCCGACCTGGGCAGCTCGAGGAGCAGCGCCATCTCGCCCACCCAATCTCCAGGTCCCAGCGTGCCGAGCACGCGTTCGACACCGGACTCATCGCGCTTTCGCACCTCGAGCTCGCCTCGCTCGATCACGTAGGCCTTGTTCGCCGCCTCACCTTCGCGCATCAGCACGGTGCCCGCGGGAGTCAGAGTATAGATGCATTGGGTGAAGATGCAACGATATCGCTCGGTGTGATAGAGCTTCGCGCAGCCGCTGCGCGAGCCCTTGTCGAAGAGCCATCCGAAGATCTTGACCGCCGCGAGGGCGCCAGCGAACGGGGCGATCCAGTACAGCCAGTTGTGGTGAAAGACTTCCGTGAGCAGCGCCGGCGCGAAGCTGCGCGCGGGATTGAGGCTGGTGCCGGAAATGGGCGCCTCGACGAAAACGAGGAGGGCCACGAGCGATCCCGCGAGGTAGGGCGTGCGCGAGGCGAAGCGCTGGTCGTTCACGCAGAAAAGGATCAGGAAGACGAGCGCGAAGGTGATCACGATCTCCGCCGCGAAAGCCGCCGCGGTGGAATATCCCTCGCCCGGCAGGGTCAATCCCAGTTGCACGCTTTGCGCGGCCGCGCCCCCCGCGACGGACACCACCCACACGCCGAGAATGGCGCCCAGCACCTGGGCGAGCACGTAGCAGACCGCGTCGGCCGTGCGCACCTGGCCCTTCCACCAGAAGGCGAGGGTGACGGCCGGATTCAGGTGCCCGCCGCTACGCTGCCCGAGCGGCGAGAGCACCACGGCCGTGGCGCCGCCGGCGAAAAGGATGCCGGTGAGCAGCCGTCGCAAGGGATCGGACGGGACGATGTCCCGCATGACGCTGCCCTGGGACCACATCAGCGCCACCGCCCCGATGCCGATCACCATCATGATCGCAGTGCCAAGGAACTCCGCGAGGTATTCGGGGAGATGGTCTTTCATCCGTTCGCTTCTCCAGCGAGCATCGATCGCGTGGCGATTGTACGCGTCGGCGCTGCGCGGATCGAAGCTGTGGGCGAGGCAGGGAACGTGGTCAGGCTCGACTCACGTTTCGGCCGTGGGAAAGACCGAGGCGGAAGCCTGAGGTCTTGAAGAGGTGGCTCCCCGAGTTGGGCTCGAACCAACGACCTGCGGATTAACAGTCCGTCGCTCTACCGACTGAGCTATCGGGGAAGGGAAGCTGATTATTCTAGCTTTTTCGCCGTTTCGGGTCAAACCTCGAAGCGGGGGAAAGCCCCGATTCCGGGGGAAAGCGGCTACCAGAAGTAGATCTGGAGCGACCTGGCGTCGCGCTTCTTCGGAATATCCCGGAGCACTTCCTTCTGCGGCCGGAAATTCTTCGCGCTCCTGCTGAGCATGTTGTCGATCTCGGTCATGTCGTACTGCTCGGCGGCGGTCGCGGGTCGAAGATCCTTCGCGTCGGGGAAGATCCCCATGCCCGCCATGATGCTGTACCAGGAAAAGATCGGATAACCGTAGCCGATCTTCTGCTGGCCCACGTCCTCGGCGATGCTGCGCCCCGTCATCCACATGCCGATGAGCCTGCGCAGGGACTCGGAGAGGTTGAGGTTCGCCGCGTTGGCGCGCCAGTACTCGGTGTCCTCGCGCGAGTTGGTCTTGTAGTGCGTGACGATGTAGTCGCGCGTGCCCTCGAAGTGGGCGTTGATCTTCCGGTTGAAGCGCTCGCGGGCGCCCTCGCTCATGTCGCCCGCCTCGACGAACTCGACGAACGTGGTGGCGGTGCGCTGGATGAAGAGCAGGGCGGTTGCTTCCAACGGCTCGATGAAGCCCTGCGAGAGTCCCACGGCGAGGCAGTTGCGGTTCCAGTGCTTCGTGACGCGTCCAACCTTCATCTTCAGGTGCCGGGCCTCGGTGTCGGAATCGAGCAGGCCGAGCGTCTCGCGCAGCTCGCGCTCCGCCTCATCGGGCGTGCAGAAGGAAGTGCTGTACACGTATCCGTTGCCGAAGCGGTTGGTGAGCGGGATGGTCCACATCCATCCGTTCCTGAGCGCGGTGGACACCGTCTGCGAAGGAATCGAGTCCACCATCGGCGTGGGCATCGCCACCGCCGCATCATTGAAGAGGTTGTCGGCGAAGCTCACGAACGGCGTACCGAGCGCCTTCTGGATCAGGATCCCCGCGAAGCCCGTGCAGTCGACGAAGAAATCCGCTGCGATCGTTTCGCCTTCCTTCGTGGCGACCGAAGCGATGTCGCCCTTTTCATCGAGGCGCACGTCAGTGACATGGCAGCTCTTGTACTTCACGCCACGCTCAAGCGCCTTCTTGTGCAGGAATTGGCCGAGCAGCACCGCATCGAAGTGGTAGCCGTACCAGATGTCGAACGGGAAATTGTCGTTCGGCTTCGGCGCGAGGCGACCTTCGGCCAGGTGCGAGGAGATGAAGAAGCGGTTCGGGTGGGCGTACGCGTCGGCCCCGCCGATCCGAGCCTGGGCGTTGTGCACGAACATGCCGATGGTGAGGTTGTCGAGCATCGAGGCAAACGGATGGAAGTAGCTCTCGAAGCCGGGCTTGGTGGACCACTTGTCGAAGGTGATGCCGCATTTGTAGGTGGCGTTGCACGCCGGCATCCATTCGCCTTCCTCGATGCCCAGGTCTTCGAAGAACTTGCGCATCCACGGTGTCGAGCCTTCGCCCACGCCGATGATGCCCACTGCGGGCGATTCGAGCACGGTGATCTCGGCGCCCTTGGGAATCAGCGCGTCGGCGAAGATGAGCGCCGCCATCCAGCCCGCCGAGCCGCCGCCCACGATGACGAGCTTCTTGATGGGCGAGGGCGCGGCCGTCTTGCCTTGCGCGGGCTTGGTCGAGCTCGCGGCGAAGGTGAGGTTGGTCTGGGGGTAAGCGGTGTTGAAGCGGGGGTTCGGCATGGTCGACACATGTGGTACAACCGCATGGGCAATGCGACGATGCGACGACGCGACGATGCGAGTGCATGTTCGCCGGCCGCCACCGTTTCCCCAAGGATATTACGTCCGCGGTGCGATCGCCACGTCAGGCCTCTAGATACGACGGGCGTGCACAGACGCCCACAATCAAGTCCTAAGCCGAACCACTCCTGGCCGCTTCGACAATTCGATCTACAACTCGTTTCGCTTTGAGATATGCCGACTCGGGGCATTCGAACACAGCAAATTTCTCTAGTTCGTGCCCGTAGCTTTGCCTAAGCTCCTCAATCACCGATGCAAAAATCGCGCACAATCTGGGTTCGAACTGCCGCCCCGATTGCGAGACAATCTCGGCCAGCGCAACATCTATGGAACTCGCGTCCTTGTATGGGTGAGTGTGGACGAGTTCGTCGAACACATCGGCGATCGCAGTAATTCTCGCAGATTCTGGAATCGCTGTACCTGCCAGGCCGCGTGGGTAGCCGGAACCGTCCCACCGTTCATGATGCGTAAGTGCGATTTCGGCCCCAAGTCGCAGCGTCACCAAGTGCTTTGTGTCCGACAATCGCCGTTCGCGCTCAACACTTCCAATGACGTCGGTGAGTATTTGGCACCCCTCCCAAGTATGACGTTGCATGACTTCGACTTCTTTGCCGGTCAGCCTTCCACACTTGAGTAGAAGGACATCCGGGACCGCCAATTTGCCGATGTCGTGTAGCCTAGCCGCCAACTCCAGTTGTTCCGCCTGTGACTGGCAGAATCCAGACGCGGCCGCCACATACGAGACCAACTTGCCCACGCGCAGAGCATGCTCCCCAGTTGCGTCGTCGCGCTGCTCCGCAAGACTGGCGATTGCCTCCAGCTGCTCTAGGAACATTTCCTCACTACGCATCGACGATCGATTCACAATTCGCCGACGTACCAATTCAGGCAAGGCGAGGAGTTCCGCCTCCGAAACACAGCCGCCAGTTCGGAATCCCCGCTGCAATGCTCGAACCTGCGCAATGGCACCATTGCGTTGGAATCGCGCAAGATCAAGGAGGTATCTTTCTTGATAGTACAAAGCAAATCGCCTCTCCCCCGCATAGAAATTGCAAAGCAGCTCAATCTCCAGAAAGTCGCGAAATAGAGGCTCGTCATCTTTGATCTTCCCCCTGAGAGCGCTGAGTTGTTCCAGGGCATTCGAACAATCGCCGGCTGCCGCCTGGCACAAAGCGCGCACGAGTTGGGCGTGAATCCGGGCCGGACGACTCGCCGCCTTCTCCGCGTACTTGACCGCGACTTTCATGCTGAGTTGCGCTTCCGCAAGTCGGCTGAGCCTGAGCAACACCCTACAATGCGTGGTTTCCATGATGACTCTTTGAAGCGCCATGAATGGCCCTTCTGGTTCCGAGGTGGCCTCAAGCGCCAATTGGATTTCCGAATATGCAGTATCGATGTCGTCGAGGAGCAGGGATGCCAACGCGATATTGTGGTTCGCGCCCGCCCGAATGACCATCATCTGTGGCTCGTTTACTGACAGGTCGATGACGAATCGATTGAGGGCAATCGACTCACTGAGAAGGCCCGCATTGAACCGAGCCTCGGCCAAGTTGGCCAAGGTCGCGGCCTTTCCGGCTCTGTCGCCAATTCGGTCTGCGATGTCGAGGGCCTGAATATAGCTTGCGATGGCTCCTGCAATGTCCCTCAATCTACTTTGAGCCAGGCCGCGACTGTTTAGCGCACGTCGTACGAGGGCAGGCGCCTGCGCTCTCTGCGCCAAGTCCACAGCCATTGCTGCCAGATCAAACGCGCGCTCCCAGCTAGCTTCCTTGGCATGCCATTGGAAAAAAAGCAAAGCTACCTCGCTCCGAAGCTGAGGTGAGTCGGCGGCCTTGCGTGTGAGGAGGGCTATAGATTTCTCGTCGAACCATGCCGGATCACCCGCGCCTAGCTTGAGTTGTACGCGGGTCTCACTCTCGAGGGCTAGGAGCTGTTCTCGGGCGGGAACGTCGTCGGCGCCATCACGACCTAGTGAGAACTTAGGTATGCCGTCGTTTAGCGAATCAGCGAGGTAAGACATAGTGACCGCCTTGACATTTATCAATGATGATGCTTGCCCGCAACGAAGCTCAACGTGTTTGCCATCTCGCGTTCTCCGGCGATCAGCGTCCTGATTCGATTGCGCGCCTGGAGGAAGGGCGAGTTGCGTCCTGCCCTTCCCAGGTACGCGTCCAGGTCCGGGTGTTCCGCCTGGAGGCGCTTGACCAGATTCACGAAGCGATCCGTCAGGTCCGGATCGAATTGCGTTCCCCGTCCATCCCGGATCTCCTGCAGCGCTCGCTCGACCGGCCACGGCTGCGCGAACGGCCGGCCGTGGGTGAGGGCGTCGAAAACGTCGGCGAGGGCCACGATGCGCGCGTGGATGGGAATGCGCTTGCCTGCAAGCTTGTCCGGGTAGCCGGTGCCGTTCCACCATTCGTGGTGGTAACGCGCGATTTCCTCTGCCATTCGAAGTTGCGGAATATGGCTCTCGGCAAGGAGCTCAGCGCCGATAATGGTATGCATGCCCATGAAGTGCCTCTCGGCCTTCCTGAGGGCGTCTGAGCTTCCCAGGATTCGGTCCGGCACTCCTATCTTTCCAATGTCATGGAGCCGGGACGCAAGATCCATGGCAGAGGCTGACTCCGCCGAGCAACCAATCTCCGCGGCCAGAAGCGACGCCATCTTTCCAACGCGATAGCCGTGCTCTCCGGACGCGTCCTCTCGCAGGTCCGCGGTTACGGCGAGGCGCTCGAACATCTCGATGCGAGACGCTACCGCGGCCCGCTCGGCTACCTTTGCCCGCAGCAGTGCGTGCTGATGTTCAATTGAGCGCAAGTCGACGCTTGTCGACAACACCCTGGGGTCGAACATCAGGTGCGTCGGCAATGCAAGCAGTCTTTGCACGGCATTGAATCGAACCTGTTTGATGTGGTCGATTAATTGCCCCATGCATTCGAGGGCCTGCTCTGGCCGCCCTGCCTCATCGTAAGCTTGTACCAACGCAACCAGCGCATCGGTATAGCAGGGTTCAATCGGCCGGCCCTCCACCAGGGCCTGTTCCAATGCCACCAGTCCATGCTCGACATTTCCAAAGCGCACTTCGCAGATAGCGACAGCGATTTGCGCCATGATTCTGGTGCGATTCATGTTCGCGGCAAAGCCGTACTTCCTGCACAACTCCGCGCGCTCCCGGGCCAGCTCAGTTTCACCTATCGCGAGGGCGATGCGCACGTAGCTGAATTCGCGGACGGTGCGACCAAGGCGGGAGACTGCGTCAGTTGGCTCGACGGACAGAGATATGCAGCGCTGTATCGTCTCGAACGCCGCCGGCAATTCTTCCAGATGGAGCTGACTCTGGGCCAAATTCGATAGTGCGCTCACTTCGACTCGAAGCTCATTGTCGGATGGCGCGAGTTGAACCGCCCTTTGAAGGTATGGAATCGCCTCACGATAGAGGCCAGAGTAGTTAAGAGCAATTCCGATGTTGTTCAGTACGGAACATTCACCGGGGATGTCATTGAGGTTACGTGCGATGTCTAGGGCCTGCGAATAGAAGACGAGTGCTTCGGAAATGTTTCCCAGATCTGCATGAATGACCCCTTTGAGGTTCCTGGCTAGCCGCACCTCGGAGTCGCAGCCAATTCCTGCCGCGAGGGAGTCATGAAGGTGAGCCGCATTCAATGCGGCACTGTGGTTGCCTCGGCAGTAGAAATAGGCGCAGATCTTGTGAAGGCACATCATTCGAACCGCGGCATGTCCCGTGCCTTTCATCCTGGAGAGGGAGTGTAAGGCCGAGGTGAAGAAGTCCGTCGACTCCGGAGACGAGAGACAGGAGCGATTCTGAAGTTCGCCGTGTATTCGATCCAGCGCGGACCTCAATTGCGGTTCATTGGCACTTGTGGTGAACTTGAGTATTGATTCGAGTTGGGAGACGTGCAATGAAGTCATGGCTACCCCAATATGACGCTACTGATCCTTGCGGACATTGATCGCTGATTTTTAGTATCCGCTGCCGACGTGCGAAGCACCCTACCCGAGCAGGTAGGTTTTGCGAGCAAAGGCTCGCTACGCTAGTGCCGGGTCTCCCTCGCTCCGAGCTCGGCGTCGTGATCGAGGTGTCGCTCCCCGGCGATCAGCGCCTTGATTCGATTGCGCGCCTGGAGGAAGGGCGAGTTGCGCCCGGCCCTTCCCAGGTACGCGTCCAGGTCCGGATGTTCCGCCTGGAGTCGCCCGACCAGGTCCACGAAGCGATCCGCGAGGTCCGGATCGAATTGCGCTCCCCGTCCATCCCGGATCTCCTGCAGCGCTCGCTCGACCGGCCGCGGCTGCGCGAACGGCCGGCCGTGGGTGAGGGCGTCGAAAACGTCGGCGAGAGCCACGATGCGCGCGTGGATGGGAATGCGCTTGCCTGCAAGCTTGTCCGGGTAGCCGGTGCCGTTCCACCATTCGTGGTGGTGGAGGGCGATTTCCTCCGCTATCTGGAGCTGCGGAATGCTGCTCATGGCAAGAAGCTCGGCGCCTATGACGGTATGGAGGTTCATGAACTCCCGCTCGGCACGGTTGAGCGCTTCCGAATTGAACACGATACGATCGGGAATGCTGATCTTCCCGATATCGTGGAGGCGCGCAGCGAGGTCGATCGATACCGTTCGCTCCTGCTCCCACCCCAGCTCTCGAGCGAGCAGTGACGACAACCGGCCCACGCGATAGCCGTGCTGACCGGATTCCTCCTCTTTTAAGCCCGCGGTGATCGCCAGGCGCTCAACCATCTCGATTCGCGAGGCCACGGTCTCGCGCACGGCCACCTCGGCCTGGAGTCTCGCCTCCCGAAGCTCGAAGGCCCGCACATCTATCGCGCCGTCTACCCAGCCGCCCTCGGACATGAACGGAAAGGGCAGAGACAAGAGCGAGCCCACGGACCTCTCTTGTTTGGTACGAATGTGCCGCATCAGAGCTTGCAAGTGAAGCAGCGCTCGTTCTGGTCGCCCTGCGTGATCGTAGGCCTTGGCAAGGGAGATCAAGGCGTCGCTTCGAATCGATTCGCTATCGTCAAACATCGTCAGCGTTGACTCGAGCATCGACAGGCCCCTCGCCACGTCTCCCGTGTGAACTTCGCAGAGGCCACCGGCAATGATGGCCAAGACCTCACCCGGCCCAGGCCCTGCCAACGTGGAGAACCTGGAGCACAGGAGGTTGTGTTCGATCGCCAAGTCGTACTGTCTTAGCTCCAATGCAAGTTGTACCAAAGTGAACTCGCGAATGGTGCGCGCCATTCCCGACCCTGCGTCGGACGGCGCCCTCGAGAACTGGAGCGACTTCTGGATTGCGATGAGTCCTTTCTCGAAGTCTTCGAGATAGAAGTAGCTCTGCGCAAGATTGGCTGCCGCGGTGGCCTGCAGCTCATCCGATATCCCGGTGCTGTCCGCAAGACTTGCGGCCCACTGGAAGCAAGGAATCGCCTCGCGATACAAGCCCCCGCAGTTCAGTGCAACTCCGAGATTGATGATGCTCTTGGCTTCGGCGGTGATGTCACCCTGTTGGCGGCACCCTTGCAACGCGGCGGCGTAGTTCAGGAAAGCCTCGCTCGTGTGGCCCGCGTCGGCGTAGATGATTCCCGCCATCGTGTTGGCCTTTACTTTCCACGATGAGTCGTCAACCGAATGTGCGAGCGCAAGTACTTCCTTTATTGCAGCGATAGATTGCCGCGTTTGCCCCTTGAGGAAGAAGTAGTAAGCGCACTCGAACAGGCACGAGAGGCGCAGGGCGGCATTCGCCTTTCCACGAAGCCTCGAGACTGCATGAAACGTCGTTGAAAAGAAGTCCATTGAGCAACCTTCGCCCCGACTTCTTCGCTCCCTTGCCTCCTCCTCCAGCTTCTTCAAGACAATCGTTACGTCCGGGTCGCCGGCAGACTTGACCGAAGACAGGAGGGAGACAAGTCGATCGGTGTTCAGCGAAGCCATTGGCGACTCTGCGGAGGTGATGCCCCGCATGCATCTTGCCGTCTTGCATCACCAATGACTCCTACCTGAGCAGGTAGGGTGGGAGGGAACTGCGAATGGCGACCGGATAAAGCCGCTACGAATGAGACCCGTACGCCGGACAACTTGACAGGACGCGAGCGTGTTCCCGAGCGGGAATCATCGCTGGAGGTCTAGGCGGCTCCCACTCCCATCATCATCGGCATCGTGGCTCCGATGAAGGATGTTCCAGATTCTGGATCTTGCCTGCAGGAATGGCGAACCATGCGCGGCTTGGCCCAGGAAGGAATCGATGTCGATGTGATCCTCCCTGAGTCGACCGATCAACACGATGAAGAGATCGCACAACTGGGGATCGAATTGCCTGCCCTTCAGCCTGCAGATCTCGTCCATGGCGGCGTCGATGGGCCACGCCACCTTGTATGGCCTCTTATGGGTCAGGGCGTCGAAGACGTCGGCGAGAGCCGTGATTCGGCCGGCCAGTGGAATCGCCGATCCCGAAAGGTTGTTTGGGTAACCGGATCCATCCCACCACTCATGATGGTGCCGAGCGATCTCTTCCGCCATCTGCATGTGCGGAATGTTGCTCTTGGAAAGAAGCTCGGCGCCAACAGTGGTATGAGTGCGCATGATTTGGCACTCGGCGTCATTCAGCTTCGCGGGCTTCAACAAGATAGCGTCCGGTACACCGATCTTGCCGATGTCATGAAGCCGCGCTGCAAGCTCGATCATGTAACAGGTGTCTTCATCGCAACCAAATTCCTGGCCCAACAGCGCTGCAAGTTTTCCTACTCGGTATGAGTGTTCGCCCGTCGAATCGTCCCGAAGCTCCGCGGTGACGGCGAGTCGCTCGAGCATTTCGATCCGCGACTTGAACAGCTCCTGCTCCGCCACCTTGCCCCGGAGAGCGGCTTCATGGCGCTGCAATCGAATGGCAATTGCGAGCGTCGCGTCGTCACCCAGTTGGTCGAGGTGAAGCTTGACATGCTTAAGGACATTTTCCTGCTGAGTAGTCCTTAGTGCCTCAATCATTTCCCTCAAATAGACAAGAGCGCGCTGCGGTTGACCAACGATTTCATACGCCTTTACAAGCGCGGCCAGCGTGTCGCGGAGCATGGAGCGCAGAAGGCGCGCCTTTTCAAGCGTGGCAGTCAAGCGCGATATACCTATGTCCGCACGTCCAGCGTGGACTTCGTACAGGCCCTCCGCGATTGAAGTGGAAATCTCCGCACGCGCAGATCGCGACTGGACGGCGTAACGGCGCGCTATCGCACATCTCTCGCCTGCTTTGTCAATGTCATTGACCTCCAGGAGGAGGCGGCTGTAGTTGTTCTCTCGTAGAACTCTCGCCAAGCATTCTCCGGCCGAGTGAGGCTCTTCGCTTTCCTTCAAGCAGGTTTCTGCCGCCTTAAGCCCTCTTGAGAAGTCCTCCAGGTGGAGGCAGCACCACGCGATATTCGAAAGAGCTGTTGTTCGATACTTTCGTAACGTTGGATCGGAACCCGCCAACCTGACTACATGCTCAAGGCTTGTCATTGCATCGCGATATTGAGCCGCGTACGACAATGCCACTCCCACGTTGACCCACACTGAACATTCGCCGTCCGAATCGCGAAGCGCCTGCGCGATGACCAGCGCCTGCGAATAGCACTCTATGGCTCGAGCGATATTGCCCGTGTCGGCGTACATGACCCCGAGGATGTTGAGCGCCCTCCTTTCGAGTGCCTTATCGCCTGCAGCGGTGGCGAGGCTGACCGCATCAGATGTTGGCTCAATTGCGTTGAATGTCTGCCCCCCCAGATAGTAAAAATGGGAAATGTCCATCAAGCAATTGACGCGAAGCTCGTGGTGCGCGAGACCCTTTAAGCGCTTGAGCGTCTTGATCACCTCCGCCATGTATCCGGCCGAGGCCGCCGCCGCTCCCTTTTGCAGCCGCGAATTGACCTCCAGTGCGACCTTGGAGAGGGCGACCTTGAGATCTGGCTCGACCGAGTTCTCAAGCGATCGCGTGAGGAGATCTAGTTCTGTGGAAATCGAGGCAGGCACGGTCAGATCGTTGTTTTCAAGTTATCGGTGGAATATGCTGCGCAAAAAAACAATGAACCACGTCACTTTCTAGAGAAATGGCAGGCAACGTCGCGCTTTTTTGTAGTATTTATGCAACATTCTGAGGTTGCTGTATCCTTGTAAATCAGTTAGTTGAGTCGAGTTTCTCGACTCTTTTTTTGGGCCTTCTTGGCAATTTAATCCCCCTAAACGGGGGCTGCAAGCGGTTCTTCGTTGCCTGTAAGGAATTTGATTTGGATCGAAGAGTCGCAAGGAGTCCGTTGATACCGTCGAAACCCGAAAGAGACGGACTCAGCTTTGGAGTGGTTTCTGTTGGTAGCTAGTTTTGTTGCTCCGCTTTCTTAACCTCGAGGAGGAATTCATGGACCGCGCAAACTTGGAAGTCGAGCTACTTGATCTCGTGAATGACGGTGGCCACGACGCCGCGCTTGGCGAGTTGAATGACATGCAATTGGCGTTGATTGGTGGTGGAGCCGGCGGCGAAGTGAGCTTTAGCTGATACCTGAACAAACTTCAACTCAACGGAGACGATCGTGGATAAATCACAGCTTGAAATGGATTTGGCCGAGCAGTCGACGCAGGAGGCCAACCAAGCTCGCTTTGCCGAATTGGCCGACTTCGAACTCGCGTTGGTCGGCGGTGGTGCCGGCGGCGAAGTCAGCTTTAACTAATACCCAAACAACTTCAACTCAATGGAGACAGTCGTGGACAAATCACAACTTGAACTGGAACTGGCCGAGCAGTCGATGCAGGAGAACAACCAGGTTCGCTTTACCGAATTGGCCGACCTCGAACTCGCGTTGGTCGGCGGCGGAGCCGGCGGCGAAGTCAGCTTTAACTGATACCCGAACAACTTCAACTCAACGGAGACGATCGTGGATAAATCACAACTTGAAATGGATTTGGCCGAGCAGTCGACGCAGGAAGGCCAACCAAGCTCGCTTTGCCGAATTGGCCGACTTCGAACTCGCGTTGGTCGGCGGTGGTGCCGGCGGCGAAGTGTGCTTTAGCTGATGCAACTCCCGTTGGTAAGCCGCGGAAACGGAGAAGTGCCCTTAACTTGACTTGATTTAACTTGACTTGATGGGATTGGCCAATTCAAGCATCCGAATTGATGCGGCAATCGTTTCGGGCCTGTGACTTACGATTACCACGGCAAGTGGCTGTTGGCCGAGGGATGAGCTTATCCGCCTCTCCAACGCCACATCGAGCTGATCGAATGCCTCGTCCAGGAACAGGACCTGGGGCTTGCGGTAGAGCGCGCGCGCGAGCAGCACCCGCTGTTTCTGCCCGCCCGAGAGCGCCATGCCCAGGCTTCCGACGATGGTGTTGTACTGCATCGGCATCGCCATGATCTCCTCGTCGATCATCGCCGCGCGGGAAGATTCGCGCACGCGCTCGGGATCGTGCTCGGTGTCGAAGAAGCTGATGTTGTCCTCGATCGTGCCGACGAAGAGCTGATCGTCCTGCATCACCGCGCCGATGCGCGATCGATATTGGGCCGCCTCCCAGTCCGCGAGGTCGCGCCCGTTCACCCGCACCTGGCCTTCGGTCGGCGGGAGCAATCCCAGCAGCACCTTGATGAGCGTGGTCTTGCCGCACCCCGACGGCCCGACGACGGCCACCGTCTCCCCGGGCGCGACCGTGAGATTCACCCCCCTGAACACGAACCCTTCCGGCCCATAGGCGAACGCGAGGTCCTTCGCCTCGATCGTGAGTGAAGTGCCCGTGGCGTCGGAGGGCAGCAGTGGCTTCGAGTGCTCCGGCTCCGTGAGCGCGATGTCGGCGATCCGCTCGGCGTGCAGGTCCAGCATCCGGAAGTCGTTCCACTTGTCGATGAGCGCGATCACCCGCGTGAGGAAGATGAGCTGGAAGCCGATGAAGGCATAGAGCATGCCCACGGTGAAGCGCCCCTCCAGCACGGCGATCGCCCCCAGCCAGATCACCGCCACGTTCTCGATGCCGAAGATGAAGGTGTTGGCCGCGCGCTGCAGGATGCCCACGTTCTGCACGCGCACCCCGGCGTTGGTCTGGTCGACCACCAGGTTCTGGTAGGCGCTGCGCCGCTCGGACTCGCGCAGGTTCAGCTTGATCGCCATCATCCCGCGCAGGGTCTCGATGAAGTGGGTGCCGCTCCTCGCCTCGTGGGCGAGCTGCTCGTCGGTGGCGTAGCGCTGCGGGTAGTAGAACACCCAGCGCAGCGCGCCGTAGACGACCGCCGCGGCCGCCACCACCAGCGTGAGGATCGGGCTGTAGTAGGTCATCACGACGAGGGTGAGCAGCACCATGACGCCGTCCACCATCGTCTCGACGAACGTCGTCGAGAGCGTGCGCTGGATCGCGTCCACGCTGCGGAACTTCGAGACGATGTCGCCGATGTTGCGCTTCTCGAACCACGCGAGCGGCAGGCGCAGCATGTGGTTGAACAGGCTCGTGAGCAGCTTCAGGTTGATGTTCGTGCTCAGGTAGACGCCCACCCACGCGCGCACCGCGAACACCGCAGCCTGGATCACCACCAGGGCTCCGAAGGCGATGCCCAGCACCGTGAGCAGGTCGCGGTCGCGGCCCACCAGCACGCGGTCCACCGTGAGCTGCAGGAAGAAGGGCATCGCGATGGCGAAGACCTCGAGCGCGAACGAAAGGAGCAGGATCTGCGCGATCGTGCCCTTCAGCCCCGAGGCGACTCCCAGCAGCTGCCAGGAGCGGATCTTCTCGCGCTCGTCCTTCTTCTGGAACGTGGAGGTCGGCGTGAACTCCATCGCCACGCCGGTGAAGTGGCGCGAGGCCTCGTCGAGCGTCAGCACGCGCTTGCCGCGCGCCGGGTCGTGCACCGTGATCCTGCGGCCCGCGACCTTCGTGAGCACCACGAAGTGGTTCATGTCCCAGTGCAGCACCGCGGGCAGGCGCAGCTTGCCCAACGATTCGAGCGGCACCTGCACGCCGCGCGCGGTCATCCCCATGGTTTCGGCGATCTGCGCCACGTGCTTCAGGGTGATGCCCTTGAGCGACGGCGACAGGCGCAGCCGCATCGCCGACAGGTCGGTGCGATGGCCGTGGAACGACGCCACCATGGCGAGGCACGCGATGCCGCACTCCGGCGCCTCGCTCTGGAGGATCACGGGCACGTGCGGGGAGAGCATCTCCGACAGGAAGCCCATCAGATGCGTCCCTTGAGCTGCAGCACCGGCTCGAAGAGCCACTCCAGGAGCGTGCGCTTCTCCAGCAGCAGGTCGGCGTTCACGAGCATTCCCGGCCGCAGGGAGAATTCCTGCCCGAACGCCGCCACCGCCTGCTTGTCGAGCTTCACATCCACCCGGTAGACGGGCTCCTTCGCCGAAAGCGGGCCGATATGGTCCCCCGCCGACCAGACGTTGCGCCCGATGTCGGTGATGACGCCGTGGTACTGGCCAAAACGCTCGTAGGGAAACGCCTCGTAGCGCAGCACCACGTCCTGGCCGTTCTTCACGAAGCCGATCGCGCGCGTGGGCACGAGCAGCTCCACGTGCAGCCCGCTTCCCTTGGGCAGGACGGTGGCGAACGGGGCATCGGCCGCGACCGACTGGCCCTGGTTCACGGCGATGTTGGTCACCACGCCCGACATCGGGGCGCGAATCACGTTCTCGCGCTTGGCCTCCACCTGCGCGAGGCCTTCCTGCAGCTCGCTGATCTGGCGCGCCACCTGCTCGACCTGCGTGCGCGAGCGCAGCTGGATCGAGGGCACGTCGAGCTTCGCGGCCTCCAGATCGCGCTCGACCTGCGAGCGCTGCCGCTTGAGGGCCTGCAGCTTGATCTCCTGGTCGGTGACCTCATCCGTCTTCTGCTTGACCAGCGCCTCGGAGACGAACTGCTTCTCGCCGGCCAGTCCCTTGTAGCGGGTGACCTGGTCGCGCGCGCTCTTGATGCGCACCTGCTGCAGCTTCATCTCGCGGTCGATC
This sequence comes from uncultured beta proteobacterium, assembly GCA_963792865.1. GTDB lineage: Bacteria > Pseudomonadota > Gammaproteobacteria > Burkholderiales > Usitatibacteraceae > Usitatibacter. The sequence goes on along the minus strand of CAWBYB010000009.1, from coordinate 117,558 downwards.
TGGGTGAGCTCGTTCTCCAGGTCGCTCACCCGCCGGCGAACCTGCCCCACCTGCTGCTCGCCCAGCTCGCGCCACTGGGACTGCTCCTTCTCGAGGATGCCGCGGCGCGTCTGCATCTCCGCGGCCACGGCCTCGTTCGCGGATGGCCCGGTCCCGGTGCTGCGGTCGAGCGAGATCGTGGCCATCGTATCGCCCGCCTTCACCTCCTCGCCCTCCTTGATGAACAGCTCCGTCACGCGCCCGGCGTCGGAGACGAGCACGCGCGCCGCGCCGGTGTCGAGGGCGACGTAGCCCTCGGCGCGCTCGCGTCGCTGGTACTGGCCCCACAGGGCGACCGTGATGAGGAGCACGGCGGTTCCCGCGGCGAGGATCGTGAAGACCCAGGCGGGCACGGGCCGGGCGATGGTGGCCTCGCCGAGAAATTTCTCGCGCTGGGCGTCGATCGCCTCTTGTCGGAATAGTTGGCGGGGCATGGCGTCGCCGCCGATTGTAAAGCAGGGCCCGCGCGGGAACCTAGCGCCGACGGCGGAAATCTAACTCCTACCCCGCGGGTCGGACCGTGAGGTTCGTTAACCACGCTTGACGCTGGATGCCCGATGAACCTAACCTGTGTTAAGCCATCCTGAACGCCGTTCACGCCTATGAACCATGTTCCCGGGGTCAAGTCGGCGCTGCGCGTGCTCGACGTGCTCGAGATGCTGTCCACGCATCCCGGCCAGTTCGGGGTATCGGACCTCGCGCGCCGCCTCGAGATCCCCAAGAGCAGCACGCACATGCTGCTCGAGACCCTGCAGGCCCGCGGCTACGTGGTGCGCGACGCGAACCGCCTGTTCGGCCTGCACTCGTCCCTCGCGAACGGGCAATGGATCGGGGGCCCGCGTGCGGTGCTCGCCCGCATCGGCGCGCCCGCCGTCGAGCGTCTCGCCCGCGCGACCGGGGAGTCGTGCTTCATCGGCGTGCTTCGGGACGACGGCTACGTCGAATACCTCGTGAAGGCCGCAGGCAGCTACGACCTGCGCTCGGACGCGCCGCTCGCCGCCGCGCGCCCCTTGCACGCCACGAGCATCGGACTCGTGATGCTCGCATACGAGCGGGCGGAAGAGGTGGAACGCCTGATCGCCGGCGCCCGGCTGGAGCGCTTCACGAAGCACACCCTTTGCGACCGGCGCTCGCTCAAGCGCGAGCTCGCGGCGATCCGCAGGCGCGGGTACGCGGTCAACCGGCACATGTATTCGCTCGGCGAATCGGCCATCGCCGTCCCGCTGTGGGACGCGCAGGGCGGCGTGGTCGCGGCGATCAACATATCGTTTCCGGATTCCAGGTTCACGCGGGGCGTCGACCGCGCCCTGGTCGAGCTGCGGCGCGAAGCCCTCCGCCTGAATCGCGAGCTCGCGGCGCGACGATGATGTTCGGCGACGACAAGGCGCGGTTCAGCGACGCGCTCGGCCAGTTCGGCTACCTCGCCGCCGCCGTGGTGATCGTCGTGACGGGTTGGGCGGTGTACGGCGCCGGAATCCGGATGAAGGCCTCCGCCACGTGGGTCGACGAGGCCCTGCAGGTCCTGGTGACCATCGCCCGGGCCAACGAATCGCTCACCCAGGCGGAGTCGGCGCAGCGCAGCTACCTGCTCACGGGCCTCGCGCGTGACCTCGCCGAGCGCAACGAGGCGCTCCTGCGCACCAGGGGCCTGATCGACACGCTGGAATCGACCCTGCCGGAAGTCCAGGTGCCCGAAGCGCGCAGGCTGCTCGAGATCTACGAGCGGCGCTCGGGGCTCATGCGGGAAGGTCAGCAGGCGCGCGACCGGGGAGGACTCCCCGCCGCGGCTGAATGGCGCAAGGCCGCGGCCAGCCGGGCGGTGAACGAGCAATTTCGGCAAATGGCCGGCCAAATCCGCGCCCAGGCTCTCCTCACGCTCGACGCCAGGCGCCGGAGGCAACAGGCGGATTACGACCAGGCGATCCTCGTGCTGGTGCTCGCCGTGCTGGTCTCGATGGCCGTGATGATCCCGGGCTACGCGGGCTACGTCCTGCAGTCGAGGGCGCGGCGCAAGGTGGAAAGCAGGTTCGCGGAAATGGCGAACCTGCTTCCCGGCGCCGTCTACCAGTTCCGCCACTTTCGGGACGGGGGCGGGCGCTACGAATTCCTGAGCCGCGGCACCGCGGCCGTGCGGGGAGTCGACCGGGAGGCCGCGCTCAAGGATCCCGAGGTGATCCTCGGCACCCTCGAGCCCGCCGCGCGACGCCGCCTCTTCGAGCTCATGGCGGCCGGCGAGGAGACGGGGTCGCCCATCGATTTCGATTTCACGGTGCGCGGCGCCGACGGCTCCACGCGCTGGTTGAACGTCTACTCCGCCCCGCACCGCGAGAAAGACGGCAGCATGCTGTGGAGCGGGCACTGGTCGGACGTCACCGAGAGGAAGGCGATGCAGACTGCGCTCGAGGAATCGAAGGAGGCCGCCGACGCGGCGAATCGCGCCAAGACCCGGTTCCTCGCCACCATGAGCCACGAGATACGCACGCCGATGAACGGCGTGCTCGGCATGCTCGAGCTGCTGAGCCTGACCGAACTCGACGCGGAGCAGAGGTCGACGCTCGCGATCGTGCGCGATTCGGGGCGCTCGCTGCTGAGGATCATCGACGACATCCTCGATTTCTCCAAGGTCGAGGCCGGCAAGCTCGAGCTCAAGGCCGAGCCCACCTCGATCCGGGGGGTCCTCGAGCGCGTGGTCAACATCTATCGCGGCAGCGCGAGCGGCAAGGGGCTGCTCTTCAGCCACAGCTACGACGATCGCATCGCCGCCTCGGTGCTCGTCGATCCGGTGCGGCTGCAGCAGATCCTCAATAACCTGGTGTCCAACGCGATCAAGTTCACCAGCTCCGGGGAAGTCGAGCTGCGCGCGGTGCTCATCGACCGGCTTGAAGGCGCCGACGTGGTCCGCTTCACGGTCAGGGACACCGGCATCGGCATGACCGATGCGGAGCGAGCACAGCTCTTCCAGCCCTTCACGCAGATCGGCTCGGATACCGAGCGGCGCTTCGGAGGCACCGGGCTCGGTTTGTCCATCTGCCGGCGCCTGGTCGAGCTGATGGGCGGGACCATCGAGGTGCAAGGCCAGGCGGGGCAGGGTACGCGCATGGTGGTGACGCTTACGCTGCCGATCCTGGACCTCGTCACGCCGCCCGCGAGCGCAACCAGCGGAGCGGGCGAGGGCAGCGGCGACGCCATGCCGAGCCTGGCGGCGCCGCAGGCGCATTGCGCGCGCGTGCTCGTGGTGGACGACCATCCGGTCAACCGCCTGGTGCTCCAGAAGCAGGTCGCGGCGCTGGGATTCTTCGCCGAGTCGGCCGAGGACGGCGAGGTGGCGCTGCGCAAGTGGCACGCGGGGGCCTTCGACCTCATCGTCACCGACTGCAACATGCCGGGCATGAACGGCTACGCGCTCGCCCGCGAGGTGCGCGCGACCGAGGCGCGCGAAGGCCGGGAGCGCACGCCGATGATCGCCTGCACCGCCAACGCGATGAGCGGGGAAGCCGCCAACTGCTACGCCGCGGGCATGGACGACTACATCGCCAAGCCGGTCGAGCTGCGCCGCCTGGCCGAGAAGCTGCGCCAGTGGCTTCCCTCCCCGGCGGCCGATCGTGTCATGGACGACTCGGCGCTCGAGGCGATCGCCGTCGGGCCGGAGAGCCGACGCGAGGTCCTCGCCGACTTTCGCCGCTACAATGACGCAGACTCCGAGGCGCTGGAAAGCGCCATCGGGCACAGCGACCTGCCGGCGATCGCGCACGCCGCGCACCGCATCAAGGGAGCGAGCCGCATGGTCGGCGCCGTCGCGCTGGCCGCAGTGGTCGAACGTATCGAGCGTTCCAGCCGCGCCGGCGACTGGGACGCGACCGTCGCGTGCATGGAGGCGTTTCGCCGGGAGCTGGGCCGGCTGAACGAGCACATCGACTCGGGAACCGGCAAATCCCTCGCACCGAGCCCCGCAGGAGAGTCTCCATGAGCGCGACCCCGCCCCCCATCGACATCGCGAAACTGCGCTTCCTGGTCGTCGAGGACCACGGCTTCCAGCGCTGGGCGCTGGGCCACGTCCTCGAGGACCTGGGCGCCCGCTACGTGCTCTTCGCGCAGGACGGCGAATCGGCGCTCGAGATCCTGCGCGCGCCGGGGGAACCCGTCGACATCGTGATCAGCGACCTCGACATGCCCGCGATGGACGGCATGGAATTCATCCGCCACGTGGCCGAATCCGGAACTCCCGTGTCCCTCGTCCTCGCGAGCGGCCTCGATCACTCGCTCGTGGCGAGCGTGGAGACGATGGCCCGCGCGTATGGAGTCACCTTGCTGGGCTCGGTGGGCAAGCCCGTGACCACGCAAAGGCTGTTCGAGGTGCTGAGCCTGCATCGCCCCGCTCGGCCCGCGGCCTCGCCGCACGTGGACGCGGAGTTCACGCCGGAACAGATCTCGGAGGCGATCCATCACGGGGAGTTCACCGCGTACTTCCAACCCAAGATCGAGCTCGCGAGCGGCGCACTGCGCGGCGCCGAGGCCGTTGCGCGCTGGCTGCATCCGACGAAGGGGTTGATCTCCCCCAAGGCCTTCGTGCGAACGCTCGAGGCGAGCGAGAAGATGCACGATCTCACAATGGAGATATTGCGCCTGGCGAGCCTCACCTGCCGGCAGTGGCATCGCGCGGGACTCGAGGCGAGCGTTTCGGTGAATGTCTCGCTCATCTCGCTCTCCGACGTATCCCTGGCCGAGCGGCTGACCGAGGTGGTCGAAGCCGAAGGCATCACGCCGCACGAGGTGATCGTGGAGGTGACCGAAACCGCGGCGGCCTCCCACTTGGGGAAAGTGCTGGAAAACCTCTCGCGCCTGCGCATGAAGGGCTTCGGCCTGGCCATCGACGATTACGGGACGGGCTACGCCTCGATGCAGCAGCTCACGCGCATCCCGTTCACGGAGCTCAAGATCGACCAGTCGTTCGTGCGCAACGCCCTGCTGGAGCGCTCGAGCCTCGCGGTGCTCGAATCGAGCCTGGAGATCGCGGGGAAACTGCGCATCGCCTCGGTGGCAGAGGGCGTCGAGACGAAGGAGCAGGCGGCGATGCTGCGCGACATGGGCTGCCAGATGGCCCAGGGGTTCTTCTTCGCGAAGCCGATGCCCGCGGCGGATTTCGTGCGCTGGGCGAGGGAGCACCCGCACGTTTGAGCGGCAGGGCGCGCGGCCCGGGAAGATCGCCAGGGAAGGGGCGTTTGCATCCGGCAGCGCGTAGGTGATAATATTATCACCATGCGATTTTCTGCCGGAGGCACCCTGGACACGCCGCTCACCGCCCGCCAGGCCGAGATGCTCGAGGCCATCCGCGTCCACATCGCCGAGCATCGCCGGCCGCCTTCGCGCCCCGAGCTCGCGCGCCTGCTGGGGCTCGCCTCGACCAACGGCGTCTTCAAGCATCTCGCGGCCCTCGCGCGCAAGGGCGCCATCGAACTGACCCCCGGATCGGCGCGCGGCATCCGCCTGAAGGACGAAGGCGGCCTTCCCCTCGTGGGCCGCGTGGCCGCGGGCAGCCCCATCCTCGCCATCGAGAACCTGCTCGGCCGCTATCCCGTGGATCCCGATCTCTTCAACCCCCGCGCCGACTACCTGCTGCAAGTAAAGGGGCTGTCGATGAAGGACGAAGGCATCCTCGACGGCGACTGGCTCGTGGTGCATCGCACGAGCGAGGCGCGTAGCGGGCAGATCGTGGTCGCGCGCATCGGCGACGAGGTGACCGTGAAGCGCCTCAAGCTGCGCGGCCGCAAGGCGCAGCTCATTCCCGCCAACCCCGATTTCCAGGTCCAGGACTTCGACCTGAGCCGCGAGCCGCTCGCCATAGAAGGCATCGCGGTGGGCGTGATCCGCAACCTTTTCGCGCGAGGGCACGCGTGAAGGCGAGCGTCGCCCGCCTGGCGCAGCTGCCCGGCGTCTGGCGCGGCGGCGAGCTCGAGCAAGCCGCGCATCCGGTCGTTGCGACGGGGCACACCGCGCTCGACCGCGAGCTGCCCGGCGGCGGATGGCCCGTGGGCACGCTCTCGGAAGTGCTGCACGACGCCGTCGGCATCGGCGAGGTCGCCTTCCTCGCGGGCGCGCTCGCACGCACGTGCGTTGAGGGCGATCGCATGATCGCGTGGCTCAACCCGCCGCACCTGCCGTATGCCCCCGCGCTGGCGCAGGCGGGCATTCCGCTCGGGCGCTGCCTCGTCGTGCGCCCGGCCCATCGCGAGGACGTTCTCTGGGCCGCGGAGCAGGCGCTGCGTTCGTGCGCCTGCGGCGCGGTGCTCCTGTGGCCGGATTCCCTGCAGGGCGAACGCGCCGCGCGCGGCGCCGAGTACACCTGGCTGCGCCGCCTGCAGATGGCGGCGCAGGCGGGCAGGGCCATGGCCGTGCTCTTCCGCTCCACCGCCACCGAAAAGCTTTCGACCCCCGCGCATTTGCGCGTCGTCTTCGAGCGGGAGGCGGACCGGACGCGGCTGCGCATCCCCAAGCGGCGCGGGCCGCCGCTCGTCGAGCCCATCGCGATCGACGCCGGCTGGAGCGGGGCCGTGCCGGAAGCGCGGCCCGATATGCCCGTTTCCCTTGCCGATCTTCCCCGGCTCGCCTCGCAGATTGCAGCCTAGGAAGTCGCGCCATGCTCTGGGTCGCACTCGAGCTGCCCGCATTGCCCCTGCAGATCGCCGAACGCGGGGGCGTTTCGTCCACCCCGCTCGTGATTTCCGAAGGCCCGGCGCAGCGCCCGCTTGTCGCCTGCGCCAACCAGGCCGCGAAGGCCTGCGGCATTCGCGAGGGCCAGGCGGTGGCCGCGGCGAAGGCACTGGCGGGAGAACTGCAGGTCGTCGCACGCGACGAGGCGGGCGAGCGCGAAACGCTCGGGCGCCTCGCGGCGTGGGCCGGGCAGTTCACGCCGATGGTGAGCCTCGAGGCCGAGGGCCTCGTGCTCGAGGTCGCGGCGAGCCTGAGGTTGTTCGAAGGGCACGCGAAGCTCACCTCGGCGATCCGCCGTGGTGTGCACGAGCTGGGCTTTCGCGCCGCCCTCGGCATCGCGCCCACGCCGCTCGCCGCGCGCGTATTCGCGAAAGCCGAGGCCCGGGGACGAGGGGTGCGCGCCTGCCTGGAGGCGGGGGAGCTGCGCGCACGCCTGGCCGAGCTGCCGCTCTTCCTCCTCGACTGGCCGCAGAGGATGCTCGCGCTGCTGGCCGACCTCGGGGTGCTGCGCGTGCGTGACGTGCTGGCGCTTCCCGCCGAGGGCATCGCGCGCCGGTTCGGTCCCGAGATCGCCGCCGCGCTCGATCGCCTCGTGGGATCGCTCCCCGATCCGCGCGCGCCGTATCGCCCGCCGCCGCGCCTGCGCTCGCGCCTGGAGCTGCCCGCCGAGGTCGAGTCGGTCGAGGCGCTCGCCTTCGCGCTGCGCCGCCTGCTGGCCGAATTCGAAGGCAGCCTGCGCGCACGCGGTGCGGGCGTGCAGCAACTCGCGCTCACGCTCGTGCACGGACGCATGGCGCGCACGCGGGTGGCCTTCGAGTTCGCCTCGCCCGAACGCGAAGCGGACTTCATCCTTGCCATCGCGCGCGAAAAGCTCGGGCGGCTCACGCTCGCCGCGCCCGCCGTCGCGCTCGAGCTGCGCGCCGACGCGCTCCTGCCGTACGCGCCGCGCGCGGCGACCTGGCTTCCGGGCGCGGTCGAGCAGGCCATCGGGCGCGAACGCCTCCTCGAGCGCCTCGCCGCGCGGCTGGGCCGCGAGCGCGTCTTCGGCATCGCGCTGGGAGACGACCATCGCCCGGAAAGGGATTGGGTGCCAGACCGCGCGGCGGCGCCACGCGCGTGCCGCGACACGGCGCGCCGTCCAGGCGAGGGCGGCCATCCGCCCTCGCGGCCACTCTGGCTCCTGCACCGCCCGCAGCGCCTGGTCACGCACGAGGGGCAACCGGCGCTGCAGGGCGCGCTCGCGCTGCGCGCGGGCCCGGAACGCGTCGAAGCGGGATGGTGGGACGGGCACGAAGTGCACCGCGACTACTACGTGGCGGCCAATCCGCGCGGCGAGACGTTCTGGATCTATCGCGAGCACCGCGACCCGCTCGCCTGGTACCTGCACGGGGTATTCGCGTGATCCCGGGCTACGCCGAGCTGCATTGCCTCACGAACTACAGCTTCCTGCGCGGCGCCTCCGATCCCGAGGAGCTCGTGCATCGCGCCGCGGCGCTGGGCTACCGCGCGCTCGCCATCACGGACGAGTGCTCGGTGGCGGGGGTCGTGCGCGCCCACGGCGCGGCGAAGGACGTGAAGCTGAAGCTCATCGTGGGCTCCGAATTCACGCTATCCGACGGACTGAGGATGGTGGCGCTCGCCGCCGACATCCGCGGCTACGAGCAACTGTGCGAGCTCATCACCCGCGCGCGCCGGGCCGCGCCCAAGGGCGAGTACCGCCTCGCGCGCGACGACGTATCCGCGCCGCCCGAGGGCCTGCTCGCGCTCTGGATCCCGGGGCCGCAAGCGCGGGAGGAAGAAGCCGCCTGGCTCGCGCGCCGCTTCCCTGGCCGCGCCTGGATCGCGGTCGAGCTGCATCGGGGCCGCGACGATGGGGCGCGGCTCGCCTGCCTCGAGTCGATCGGCGAGCGCCTGGGCATGGCGTGCGTCGCCGCGGGCGACGTGCACATGCACCAGCGTGCGCGCAAGAAGCTCCAGGACGTGATGACGGCGATCCGCGTGAAGCGTCCGCTCGCGCAGGTGGGGCGCGAGCTGCAGCCCAACGGCGAGCGCCACCTGCGCTCGATCGGCCGGCTGGCGGCGATCCATCCCGCGCGCCTGCTCGCCGCCACTCTCGACGTGGCGAGCCGCTGCGCCTTCTCGCTCGACGAGATCCGCTACGAGTATCCCGAGGAGCTGGTGCCCGCTGGCGAGACGCCCACCACGCACCTGCGCCGGCTCGCGCTGCAGGGCATGGCGCGCCGCTATCCGCGCGGCGCGCCGGATTCCGTCGCCGCGATCGTCGCGCACGAGTTGCGCCTGATCGAGGAATTGAAGTACGAACCCTTCTTCCTCACCGTGCACGACATCGTCGAGTTCGCGCGCGGCGAGGGCATCCTCTGCCAGGGGCGCGGCTCGGCGGCCAACTCCGCGGTCTGCTATTGCCTGGGCATCACGGAGGTGGACCCGGGCCGCATGTCGGTGCTCTTCGAGCGCTTCATCTCGAAGGAAAGGAACGAGCCGCCCGACATCGACGTCGATTTCGAGCACCAGCGACGCGAGGAGGTGATCCAGTACATCTACGGCAAGTACGGTCGCGAGCGCGCCGCCATCGCCGCGGTCGTCATCACCTACCAGCCGAAGAGCGCGCTGCGCGACGTGGGCAAGGCGCTGGGCTTGTCCCTCGACCAGGTCGACTTGCTCGCCAAGTCGATGTCGTGGTGGGACGACCGCGCAACGATGACCCGCCGCCTCGCCGAGGCCGGCTTCGACCTCGCGAGCCGCGTGGTGAACCAGGTGATCGAGCTCACCCAGGAGCTGATCGGTTTCCCGCGCCACCTCTCGCAGCACCCGGGCGGCTTCGTGATCGACAACCGCAGGCTCTCGCGCCTGGTGCCGGTGGAGAACGCCTCGATGCCCGAGCGCACCGTGATCCAGTGGGACAAGGACGATCTCGACGCCCTCGGCCTGCTCAAGGTCGACGTGCTCGGGCTGGGCATGCTCTCGTGCATCCGGCGCGCGCTAGACCTCGCGAGCGCCCATCGCGGCTCGCCCATGGCGATGCAGGACATCCCCGCGGAGGATCCGGCCGTCTACGAGATGATCCAGCGCGCCGACACGATCGGCGTCTTCCAGATCGAGTCGCGCGCCCAGATGTCGATGCTGCCGCGGCTGAAGCCCGCATGCTTCTACGATCTCGTGATCGAGGTGGCGATCGTGCGCCCCGGCCCGATCATGGGCGGGATGGTGCATCCGTACCTGCGCCGCCGCCAGGGCAAGGAGCCGGTCACCTTCGCGAGCGAGGACGTGCGCCGCGTGCTCGAGCGCACGCTCGGGGTATCCATCTTCCAGGAGCAGGTGATGCAGCTCGCGGTGGTGGCCGCGGGCTTCACGCCGGGCGAGTCGGACCGCCTGCGCCGCGCCATGGCCTCGTGGCGCAGGCGCGGCGGCATCGAGCCGTTCCGCGACCGGCTCGTGGCGGGCATGCTCGATCGCGGCTACGCGCGCGCATTCGCCGAGCAGATCTACCAGCAGATCCAGGGCTTCGGCGAGTACGGCTTCCCCGAGTCCCACGCCGCGAGCTTCGCGCTGCTGGTCTATGTCTCGAGCTGGCTCAAGCGCCACGAGCCCGCGGCCTTCGCCTGCGCCCTCCTGAACAGCCAGCCCCTCGGCTTCTACTCCCCCTCGGCGATCGTGCAGGACGCCAGGCGCCACGGCGTGGAGGTGCGCCCTGCCGACGTGCAGTCGAGTGACGTCGACAGCAAGCTCGAGGCGGGGGAGGGTGGCGCCCCGGCGCTGCGCCTGGGCCTCGGCCTCGTCAAGGGACTCAAGGCGCAGGCGGCAGGGCGTCTCGTGCAGGCGCGCCGCGAGTCCCCTTTTGCCACGACCAATGATCTGGCCCGCCGCGCATGCCTCGATCGCGGCGACCTTTCGGCGCTGGCCGCGGCCGACGCGCTCGCGAGCCTTGCCGGGCATCGCCGAGAAGCCTTGTGGGAGACCCTCGCGGTGGACGAGCCCACGCGCCTCGCGCTGCCCGCCGCCCCGGCCGCGCCGGCGCCGCTCGCCGCTCCCACCGAAGGCGAGGAGATCGTCGGGGACTACGAGGCGCTCGGTCTCACGCTGCGGCGCCATCCGCTGGCGCTGCTGCGCGCCAACCTCGACCGGCGCAGGATCCGCTGCGCCTCGGAAGTGGCCCACGCCCGCCATGGGCAGTTCATCCGCGCCGCGGGGATCGTGACCTGCCGTCAGCGCCCGGCCACCGCGAGCGGGGTGATCTTCGTCACCCTCGAGGACGAGACGGGCTACGTGAACTTGATCGTCTGGAGGGACCTGGCGGAGCGCCAGCGCAAGGAACTGCTCGGGGCACGGCTCCTAGCCGTGAGCGGCGAGGTGCAGAAGGAAGGCCGGGTCGTGCACGTCCTGGCGCGCCGGCTCGAGGACTTGAGTGTCCTGCTGGGCCGCTTGGCCACGTCCAGCCACGACTTTCACTGAGCCCCTAGGCTCATCTACTCTTAAGTATGTTTCTAGATATATGCTGTAAGCATTTGTTGCATCATGATTCACTCTAACGTTCAACTGCGCATAATTTGTATTATGTAAACTTTCTTCCGTTAAGCTTCCCTTGCCCGTTCCCACCGCCTCCTAGGGCACCTCCAGCGACAGCGCCACGGGCCAGGGATACGACCCGGGCGAGCTACCCGCGCCCAGCCGCAACCGGTACCGAAGCCGAAATTCCCCGGTTCCGTCCCGCTGCGTCATTACCGCCATCCGGACACCTAGTTCGGTCACGTACAGTGGAGCCCCCAGGCCCTCGATGGTCGCCCCGACAAACGGAGGCGCGACCGCCGCGCGCACCAGGACGCCGCGCCGCTCGTTCGAGACCAATTCCAGGCTCGCGCCGCTTACCACGACCTCTCCCGCCGCGGCATCCCGCGCGCTCACCTCGATGCTTCGTGGCTGGCCCGTGAGCGCGAAGCGCAGCGTCGGCGCAATCCGCACGGCGAAATCCAGCGAAGCCCCCGATCGAACGCTGCCTTGGCCGCTCCCCGATCCCTGCGCCGCGTGTGCCGCCTATCGGCTCGGCCCATCCGAAGTCCCTACCCGCGCAGGTGAGAAGCGACCCCGCCGTTCGGCGGGCGGCGCGCCGAATCCTGCGTTGCCGGCTCATCGCACCCGCTGCGGCGCGACTGCCGTCCTAGCGCCCGCCCCCGCCGGTCATTTCCTCGGGGCGCACCCATTGGTCGTACTGCGCCTCGCTCACGTAGCCCAGCGCCACCGCCGCCTCGCGCAGGCCGCTGCCCTCGCGATGCGCCTTCTTCGCAATCTCCGCGGCGCGGTCGTAGCCGATGTGGGGAGCGAGCGCGGTCACGAGCATGAGCGAGCCGTGCAGCAACGCCGCGATGCGCTCGCGGTCGGGTTCGATGCCGCGCGCGCAATGCTCCTCGAAGCTCGCCATCCCATCCGCGAGCAGCCGCGTGCTTTGCAGGAAGGCGTTCGCGATGACCGGCTTGAACACGTTGAGCTCGAGGTGTCCCTGCGCGCCGCCGAAGTTGATCGACACGTCGTTGCCCATGACCTGGCAGGCCGCCATGGTGAGCGCTTCGCACTGGGTGGGATTCACCTTGCCCGGCATGATCGAGCTGCCCGGCTCGTTCTCAGGAATCGTGATCTCGCCGATGCCGCAGCGCGGCCCGCTCGCGAGCAGGCGCACGTCGTTGGCAATCTTCATGAGCGCGGCGGCGAGCCCCTTCAGCGCGCCGTGCGCATATACGAGCGCATCGTGGGTGGCCAGCGCCTCGAACTTGTTGGGAGCGGTCACGAAGTCGCATCCGGTGAGCCGCGCGAGCTCCGCCGCGGTGCGCTCCCCGAACTGCGGGTGCGCATTGAGCCCCGTGCCCACGGCGGTGCCGCCGAGCGCGAGCTCGGAAAGGTGGGGCAACGCGTCCTCCACGTGGCGCGCCGCATGGTCGAGCTGCGCCACGTAGCCGGAAAATTCCTGCCCGAGCGTGAGCGGCGTAGCGTCCTGCAGGTGAGTGCGGCCGATCTTCACCACGTCCCGGAAGGCCTCGGACCTGGCCGCCAGGGTCGCGCGCAGGCGCGCCAATGCGGGCAGCAGCCGGCGGCGCAGCGCCACGACGGCGGCCACGTGCATGGCGGTCGGAAAGACGTCGTTGGACGACTGGCCGCGGTTCACGTCATCGTTGGGGTGCACCAGGCGCCCTTCCCCGCGCCCTCCCCCCAGGATCTCGCTCGCGCGATTGGCGAGCACCTCGTTCATGTTCATGTTGGTCTGCGTGCCCGAACCGGTCTGCCAGACCACGAGCGGAAATTCCTCGGGCCAGCGCCCGGCGAGCACTTCGTCGGCGGCCGATGAGATGGCGGCGGCCTTCTGCGCTGTTATCTGCCCGAGGGATTCGTTCACGCTCGCGCAGGCGCGCTTCACCCAGGCAAGCGCTTGTATGATTTCGGAGGGCATGCGCTCGCCCGAGATCCGGAAGTGCTCGAGCGAGCGCTGCGTCTGCGCGCCCCAGAGTCGCTCCTGCGGGACCTCTATGGGGCCGAAGGTGTCCTTCTCGATGCGTACCATGGAACCTCCCGATTCACGAACATCCAACCGTCAGAAAGGAATCAAGGCAATGAACAAATCGGCGATCGCCGCTCTCGTGGTGGCGGCTACCGCGCTGCCCGCGCTGGCCCAGCACATGAAGGCCGAGGACCAGATCAAGTATCGCAGGGCGGCCTACGATCTGCTCGGGCTCAACTTCGGCAGCCTTTCGGCCATGGTCCAGAACAAGAAGCCGTTCGACAAGGAAGAGGCCCAGAGCAACGCCGACTTCGCGGCGATGCTCGCGACGGTGCCGCGCCATTATTTCGGCGAAGGCACGGACAAGGACACCAAGGCGAAGCCCGAGATCTGGACGCATCGCGCTGATTTCGATTCGAAGATGGACAAGATGGTGACCGAGGTGCAGAAGCTGCCCGCGGTGGTGCGCTCGGGCGACATGGAGGCCCTTCGCAAGCAGGTGAGCGAGACCGGCCACGCGTGCAAGTCCTGCCACGACGACTATCGCGCCAAGTGAGGCGCGCGGGACGGATCCGGGTCTGGGACCTTCCCACCCGGATCTTCCACTGGGCATTCGCGGCGATGGTGGTCCTTTCCTTCGCCACGGGGAAGATCGGCGACCCGTGGATGCAGTGGCACCTCAGGAGCGGCTACGCCGTGCTCGCGCTGCTGGCCTTTCGCGTGGCGTGGGGTTTTGCCGGGAGCCGCAGCGCGCGTTTCGCGCATTTCCTGCGCGGCCCGCGCGCGATGTTCGTGCACGCGCGCGAGGCCTGGGCCGGCCGCTACCGGGTGAGCGCGGGCCACAATCCCCTCGGCGGCTGGATGGTCGTGGTGCTGCTCGCCGTCGTGCTCGCCCAGGCGGCGACCGGCCTGTTCGCCGATGACGAGATCGCCACCCAGGGACCGCTCGCGGCCAAGGTCTCCAACGCGCTGGTGAGGCGCATGAGCACCTTCCACAGCTACAACGAGTGGGTCGTGCTGAGCGCGGCGGCGCTGCACGTCGCCGCCATCGCCTTCTACCGGTGGAAGCTCGGCGCGCGCCTCGTCGGACCCATGGTGCACGGATGGATGGAGGTGCCGCCCGGCGAGCAATGGCCGCAACCGGCCACGCAGCCGACCTGGCTCGCCCTCGTGCTCCTGGCCATGGCCGCGGGCTCGGTATACATGCTGGTGGTGATCTATCCCTCCATGTGAGCGCGACGCGGGATAATGCGCCGGCGATGATCAAGGCGCACTTTTCCCGCTTCTACGCGGCGAATCCCGGAAGGCTGCATTTCGCGGCGCACAGCCATCATCCCTGGCCTGACGCCACGCAGGCGGCCCACGAGCGCTACTGGATCGATTCCGCCCAGCTCGCCGACCGCAAGTGGGAGCGCATCCTCGGCGAAACGGTGCCGTCGGCGCAGGACCACGTCGCGCGCCTGCTCGGCCTGTCGCAGCCGCGCCAGGTCGCCTTCGCGCCCAACACCCATGAGTTCGTCGCGCGCCTGTATTCGTGCCTCGATCCGGGGCGGCGGCTGCGGGTGCTCACGAGCGCCCACGAGTTCCACAGCTTTCGCCGCCAGACGCGGCGCCTCGAGGAGGCCGGGCGCGTGCAGGTGGAGACGATCGCGCTGCAGCCGTGGGAAACGTTCGTGCACCGTTTCCTTGCCGCCGAGCGATCCGCGTCCTGGGACCTGGTGTGGCTCTCCCACGTCTTCTTCGACACGGGCTTCGTCGTGCCGGGGCTCGAGGAGATCTGCGCGGCGGCGCCGCCCGAGGCCCTGGTGGCGATCGACGGCTATCACGCGTTTTGCGCGCTGCCCTTGGATCTTTCGCGCGTGCACCGGCGTGCCTTCTACCTGGCGGGGGGATACAAGTACGCCATGACCGGCGAGGGCGCGTGCTTCCTCGCGGTGCCCCCGGGGTGCGAGCTGCGGCCGGTCGACACGGGCTGGTACGCGTCGTTCGACACGCTCGAGGCGCCGCCCAGCGCGCGGCGTTGCCTACGCCCCGGACGGCTTCCGATTCTGGGGCGCCACGTTCGACGCATCCGGCCTGTATCGATTCAACGCTGCGATGGATTGGCTCGCCTCCGAAGGCATCGGCATCGCCCAGGTGCATGCCCATGTGCTGGTACTGCAGAAGCGCTTCCTCGACGGGCTGGCGCGCAGCCGCCCCGGCCCCCTGCTGCCCGAGCGCCTCGTCCCCGCCCCCGAGGCACCGCGCGGCAACTTCCTCGCCTTCGACGTGGACGATGCGCACGAGCTGCATCGGCGCATCGCCGCGCAATCGGTGACCATCGACCGGCGCGGACGCATCCTGCGCTTCGGCTTCGGCATCTACCACGACGCCGGGGATGTCGACCGGCTGCTTGTGGTGCTCGCGCGCGCACTGCGATAATCGGCCGATGAAGCGCTTCCTCGTCCTGCTTGCCGCCGCGGCGACCCTTGCCGCCTCCCCCTCCTCGTTCGCGCAGGCCTATCCCGCGCATCCAATCCGGTTCATCGTCCCCTACCCCGCCGGCGGCCCGCTCGATACCGTGGCGCGCATGCTCGCGCAGAAGGTCTCGGAGAGCGTGAAGCAGCCGGTGATCGTGGAGAACAAGCCGGGGGCGGGCGGCAACATCGGCGCCGACTTCGTGGCGAAATCGGCGCCGGACGGATACACGATCCTCATGGGCGCGGTGGCCACCCACGCCATCAACCCCACGCTGTACGAGAGCATTCCATACGACGCGGAGCGTGACTTCCAGCCGGTGACGCAGGTCGCCGCCACGCCCAACGTGCTCGTGGTCAACCCGACGCTGCCGGTCACGAACGTGCGTGAGTTCATCGCCTACGCGAAGGCCCACCCCGGGCAGCTCAACTTCGGCTCCGGCAGCACCGGCAGCGCCGGTCACCTGGCGGGCGAGCTGTTCAAGACCATGGCGGGGGTCGAAATGACGCACGTCCCCTACAAGGGCGCGGCGCCGGCGATGCGCGACCTCATCGGCGGCCAGATCCAGCTCATGTTCGACAACCTCGCCTCTTCCCTGGGGCAGATGCGCGCCGGCAAGGTGCGCGCGCTCGCCGTCACCACCGCCAGGCGCACCCCGCTCGCGCCCGAGCTTCCCACCATCGCAGAGTCCGGCCTGCCGGGCTTCGACATCAGCACCTGGTTCGGCGTCTTCCTGCCGGCGCACGCCGCGCCCGAGGTCGTGCAGCGCCTGCACGCGGAATTCGTGCGCGCGCTCGGCGCGCCGGACGTGCGCGAGAAGATGGCGCACCTGGGCGCGGAGCCGGTGGGCAGCACCCCCGAGGAATTCTCGGCCTTCATCCGCAGCGAGGCGCGCAAGTACGCAGTCGTGATCAAGGCTTCCGGCGCTAAGGTCGACTGATGGTGCGGCGCATCGCATGGCTGCTCGCAGGCGCCGGCGCGGTGATCTTCGCCGGGATCACGCTCGCGCTCCTGTCGCACGACTCGCACATCCGGGTGCCGGCCATTGCCGCGCTCGTTACCTTCGCGGCGATCATCCTGTCCTACCTCGGCGGGATCGAATGCGGGCTCGCCCTGAGGGAGGAATCGGGCAGCGAGCGCACGCGCGCGATCGCGCTCGGCCTGAGCGCCATCCCGGCGCTCGCGGGCTGGGGCGTGCTGTGGCTCGACTCGCCCCATTGGCAGCTCGGCGCCGCGACCGGCCTGCTCGCGGCGGTGTGGGCGGCGGACCTCACGCTCTCGCGCCACGGCCTCATCCCGTCGTGGTTCGTCGACCTGCGCACCGCGGTGACCGCGGTGGCGTGCGCGATCCTGGGAGTCGCCTACTACCTGCTCTAGCGCCGCCTCGCCTTGCCGCCCGGCGTTGCGAAGCGCGCGAGCCACGCGAAGAACTCGCGGTACCACAGCCGCGAGTTCTGGGGCTTGAGGATCCAGTGGTTCTCGTCCGGGAAGAAGACCAGGCGGGTCGCCACGCCCTTCGCGCGCAGCGTGTTGTAGTACGCGAGGGCCTGCGCGTCGGGCACCCGGTAGTCGAGCAGGCCGTGGATCACCAGGGTGGGCGTCTTCATGCGGCGGGCACGCGCGCGCGGATTCTGCGCATCCACCTTCGCCGGCTTCTCCCAGTACCACGCGCCCAGCTCCTTGGGATGCCAGTAGTACGCGTCGTCGGCGAACATGCTCACCCAGTCGAAGCAGCCCGCGTGGCAAACGTAGGCCTTGTAGCGATCGGTGTTGCCGTTCATCCAGGCAACCATGAAACCGCCGTAGCTGCCGCCCGCGGCCACGAGGCGCTCGCGGTCGACGTAGCCCCGGCGCAGCATGAAATCGGTGCCCGCTTCCACGTCGGCCAGCTCGCGCTTGCCCCATTCGTGGTCGATCGACTCGACGAAGCGCTGCCCGAAGGACGACGAGCCGTGGTAGTTCACGCACACGACGACGTAGCCGCGCGCGGCGAACACGTGGTTGTTCCAACGGAAGTGGAAATTGTCGCCCCAGGCTCCGTGAGGGCCGCCATGGATGTTGTGCATCAGCGGCCACTTCCGGCGCGGATCGAAATCGGGGGGATAGATCGCCCACATGTGGACTTTTTCCCGGTTCCAGCCCTCGATCGTGAACTCGCGCACCTCGCCCAGCTTCACGCCGTCGAGCAGCCCCTCATTCAACCGGTCGACGCGCCGCTCGGCCTCCCCCGCCGCGCTCCAGTACACCGCCGGGGGCGAGCCCATCGCGTCGCGCACGAAGGCGATCGCTCCGGAGGCCGCATCGAAGTCGCCGACGGTCCCGCCGCGCGCGGCCACGTCCGGCGCGCTCGCGCCGAGCGGCCAGCGGAAGAGGTGCGTGCGGGCGTCGTCCTCCGCGGTGAAGAGCACCGCATCGGAGGCCGCGCTCCAGGCAAGCGGCCCGTGGACGCTGCGATCCCAGCGCGCGCGCGCGAGCTCGAGCGCGCCGCGGCGCCGGTCGATGAAGGCGAGCTTGTGCGCAGCCACCGGGTTGCGCCGCAGGTTCTGCGCGAGCAGCGCGATGCGCTTGCCGTCGGGCGAATAGCTCGGGCTCTCGTGGTTCAGCGGTGAGCGCGCGGTGAGGGTGCGGAACCGCCCGCCGCGCAGGTCGAGCGCCACGATATGGTTCTCGTGGTCGAAGCGCTTTTCGTCGGCGGGGTCGAAGGTGAACGCGATCTCGCGCCCGTCCGGGGCGATGTCGTAGTGGTGGGCGGCGGGATCGGCGCGCGGCAGCTCGTAGCGCGTGCCGGCGAAGAGATCGCGCACCCGCCCGCTGTCCACGTCCACGGTGAACAGGTGCGGCACGCGCCCGTCGGAGAGCCAGCGGTCCCACCACCGGTAGGCGTCGTGCTCGACCACGTGCGCCTTCACCTTGTCTTCCTTCCACGCCTTGTAGCGCTTCGCCAGCTGCGCCAGGCTCCGGGCATCCGGCCACACCCACGACACGAAGGCGACGCGGCGCGAATCCGGGAACCACTTGAGCGCGAACGCGCCCGTGGCGATGTCGGTGAGGCGCCGCGCCTCGCCGCCGTCGGGCGCGATGAGGTAGACCTGCGGCTCCTCGTCGCCCTTGTCGGCGCCCACCCCGGGACGCTTGGCGATGAACGCGATCCAGCGCCCGTCGCGCGACCAACGCGGCTCGCCATCCTTCTCGCCGCAGCTCGTGAGCCGACGGGGCTCGCCGCCGAAGGCCGAGAGCAGCCACAGGCTCGCGCGCGGCTTGTTCTCCTCCATGTCGTGGGAGGTGACCGATACGCACACCTGCGCCCCGTCGGGCGAAAGCGTCGGCTGGGCGGGTCGTTCGAGCTTCCAGAGATCTTCGACGGTGAGTCGGCGTTGCCTGGCCATGGGATCCTCGTGGGAACTTCAGGTCGGCCGCGATTCTAGCAGTAGAATGTCCGCACCTGCGCCGAGGACCCCGTGAAGCCCAACGATCTCAAGCCCACCTTCCAGTGGGACGACCCCCTGCTCCTCGAAGGCCAGCTCACCGAGGACGAGCGCATGGTGCGCGACAGCGCGCGCGCCTACTGCCAGGAAAAGCTCATGCCGCGCGTGCTCGAAGCGCATCGGCACGAGAAATACGACCGCGCGATCTTCGACGAGATGGGCGCCCTGGGCTTCCTCGGCTCCACCATCGAGGGCTACGGCTGCGCGGGCGTGAACCACGTCTGCTACGGGCTCATCGCGCGCGAGGTCGAGCGCGTCGACTCCGGCTACCGCTCCGGCGATGAGCGTGCAGTCCTCGCTCGTGATGCATCCGATCCACGCCTACGGCACCGAGGAGCAGCGGCGCAAGTGGCTGCCGCGCCTCGCCACGGGCGAGCTGCTGGCATGCTTCGGGCTCACCGAGCCCGACTTCGGCTCCGACGCGGGCGGGATGATCACGCGCGCGAAGAAGGTGGACGGCGGCTACCTGCTCAACGGCGCCAAGATGTGGATCAGCAACTCGCCCATCGCCGATCTTTTCGTGATCTGGGCCAAGGACGATGCGGGCGAGATTCGCGGCTTCGTGCTCGAGAAGGGAGCCAAGGGACTGTCCGCGCCGAAGATCGAGGGCAAGTTCAGCCTGCGCACCTCGGTCACGGGCGAGATCGTGATGGACGATGTCTTCGCGCCCGACGACAACCTGCTGCCCAACGTGAAGGGGCTCAAGGGCCCGTTCGGATGCCTCAACAAGGCGCGCTACGGCATCGCGTGGGGTGCGATGGGGGCCGCCGAATTCTGCTGGCACGCGGCGCGGGGCTACACCCTCGAGCGCAAGGCCTTCGGCAAGCCCCTGGCCGCCAACCAGCTGATCCAGAAAAAGCTCGCCGACATGCAGACCGAGATCGCGCTCGGCCTGCAGGCGGCGCTGCGCGTGGGACGGCTGATGGACGAGGGGCGCGCCACGCCCGAGATGGTCTCGCTCATCAAGCGCAACTCCTGCGGCAAGGCGCTCGACATCGCGCGCGCCGCGCGCGACATGCACGGCGGCAACGGCATCTCCGACGAGTTCCACGTGATCCGCCACGTGCTCGAACCTCGAGGCGGTCAACACCTACGAGGGCACGCACGACATCCACGCCCTGATCCTCGGGCGCGCGCAGACGGGCATCGCGGCGTTCTAGCGCCGCGGCGCTCGCCGCCCGCCTCCTCAATGCACCTCGTCGGCGGGAATGACGCCCGCGGGCACGGCGTGGGCGGGAACGCCCTCCTCGCGCAGCTCCACCGCCTCCCCGGAGGTGACGCGGCCGCGAATGCCGCGCGGCGCCTCTTCTCCGTAGTGCATGCGGCGCGCGACTTCGGCGAACCGGCTACCCACGTTCTCGGTGTTCTCGAGGATGACCTTGCGCAGCGCCGCGAGCGCCACCCGGCGCGTGGCCCCGTCGGCCGCGGCCCGCCCTCCAGCGGACGATGCCCGCACGTGCGGCGCGGCGGGCAGCTTGCGCACCTGCGCGCTCGAGCATTCCGGACACTGGATCTGGCCGGCGAGGGCCTGGCGCTCGCAGGCCTCGGCCGACGCGAACCAGCCCTCGAAGCAATGCCCCTGGTCGCAAGCGAGCGGATAGACGATCACGGGATGGACACGGGGGCCGGGCCCGGGCTTTCGGCCAGCAGCGGCTCGACGGACCTGGCGAGCCGGTCCACCGTCCCGGACGCCACGACGCGGCGACGGTTCACGTATTCCTCGTGGTTGCGCTCCACGTCGTTCAGATCGTAGACGTAATTGACCATGAGGCCGAAGGACTGGGCGAGCGCCTTGTCCGCAGTGTCGGCCACCCAGTTGATCCGTTCGAGCCGCGCCCCGTTGCCGAGGTGGAAGCGCGCGACCGGGTCGGCTCCGTGTCCGCCTACCCATTCGCGCGTGAGATACCAGGCTGCGAGCCCTTCGAGAGGCTCGCGCATGTCCTGGGGCGGGATCGCATGGGTGTCGGCCGCCAGGGCGAGCAGCCGCTCGCGCAGTTGCCGGGCTTCGGGCTCCAGCGGTCCGGCCGGGCGCTGCAGCGCCTTGCGCGCCCAGGCGCGCATGCCGGGCACCGGCGAGAGCGTGGCGAAGACCTTGAGGTTCGGGAGCTCCGCGTGCAGGTCGTCGGCCACTTGCTTGATCAGGAAGTTGCCGAACGAGATGCCCTTCAGGCCCGGCTGGCAGCTGGTGATCGAGTAGAACACCGCGCAGCGTGCGCGGCGCGGCTCGCCCACGGCGCTTTCCGGCGCGAGGATGGGCGCCACGTGCGAGGGCAGCTCGTTCACGAACGCCACCTCGACGAAGATGAGCGGCTCGTCGGGAAGCGCGGGATGGAAGAACGCGAAGCAGCGCCGGTCGCGCTCGAGCCGGCGCTTGAGGTCGGTGAAGCCGTGGATCTGGTGCACGGCCTCGTAGGCGATGAGCTTCTCGAGGATCGCGGCGGGCGTCTTCCAGTCGATGCGCCGCAACTCGAGGAAGCCGCGGTTGAACCAGGACCCCAGCAGGTGCGTGAGGTCGTGGTCCACGGACGCGAGCTCCGGATGCTCGCGCAGCTCCTCGATCAGGGCGCCGCGCAACTCCACCAGCATCTCCGTGCCGCCCGCTGCCATGTTCATGCGCCGGAACACCTCCTGGCGCGGGGGCTCCGCCGTGCGTTGCAGCGCGGCGAGGTTCGCCGACGACGGGTCGCGATGATAGGCCTGGGCCGCCGCGAGCACGGCGTCGCGGTCGGGCGAGAAATCGCGCGCGAGCAGCTGGAAGAACTGCGAGCGCTCCGGAGCGTCGAGGCGCCGGTAGAGCGAGACCGCGCGCCGCGCGAGGGCGGCGCCCGAGGCTTCGCCGCGCTCCGAGATCAGCGTGCGCAGCAACCTGGTCAGGCTCTCGGCGCGGCGCTGCGCGGGCGCGCGCCCGATGCCGGCGGAGGCGAACGACTCCACGATCCGGCTGATGATGGCGCGCGCGCTCGTCATGGCCGGCTCCCGCCTGCGGCGAATCGTTCCCGCAACACGTTCTTCTGCACCTTTCCCATGGCGTTCCTCGGCAGCTCGTCCACGAAGTAGACGCGCTTGGGCACCTTGAAGTTCGCGAGCTTGCCCTTCAGGGCGGCAATGACCTGCGCCTCGCTCGCCGCGCCCGCACCCGGTCGGGGAACGACGACGGCGGTCACCGCCTCGCCAAAGTCCGAGTGGGGCACGCCCACGACCGCCGATTCCTGCACCCAGTCGAGCTCGTCGAGGGCGAGCTCGATCTCCTTGGGATAGACGTTGTAGCCGCCGCTGATGATGAGGTCCTTCGAGCGTCCCACGATCGACAGGTAGCCGTCCGCGGACAGGCTGCCCACGTCGCCGGTGCGGAAGAAGCCGTCGTCGGTGAATTCCTCGCGCGTCTTCTCCGGCATGCGCCAATAGCCGGGGAACACGTTATCGCCGCGCACCACCACGTGCCCCACCGTTCCCGGTGCGCAGTCCCGGCCCGCATCGTCCAGGACCCGTACCTCGGTCCCGGGTAGCGGGAGGCCCACCGAGCCTGCGCGGCGCTCGCCTGCGAGGGGGTTGGAGGTGAGCATGCCGGTCTCCGTCATTCCGTAGCGCTCGAGGATGCGCTGGCCCGTGCGCCGCTCGAATTCCAGGTGCGTCTCGGCGAGCAGCGGCGCGGAACCCGAGACGAAGAGCCGCATCGACGCGCAGGCCGCGGGCGTGAGGCCGGGCTCCGCGAGCAGGCGCGCATAGTACGTCGGCACGCCCATGAAGACCGTGGAGCGCGCGAAGTCGTCGATCGCGCGGCGCGCATCGAACTTCGCGTGAAAGCGCATCGCCGTGCCGTTCATGAGCACGCAGTGGCAGGCCACGAAGAGCCCGTGCACGTGGAAAAGCGGCAGCATGTGCACCAGCATATCGCCGGGACGAAAGCCCCAGAGGCGGTGCAGCACCAGGGCGTTGGACGCGAGGTTGCGGTGCGTGAGCATGGCGCCCTTGGACCGGCCCGTGGTGCCCGAGGTGTACAGGATCGCGGCGAGATCGTCGCCCGTGCGCTCGACGGTGTCGAACTGCGCGGGCGCCGCGCGCGCCGCCTCCAGGAGCGTTCCGCCGCCGCGCTCGTCAAGGGTGAAGACGTTGTCGATGCCCAGGCTAGAGGCGAGCGGCGCGAGCCACGGCATCGAGCGCGGCTGCGCCACCACAGCCCTCGGCTCGGCATTCTCCAGGAAATAGCGCACCTCCCCTTCCTGGTACGCGCTGTTGAGCGGAAGGTAGACGAGGCCGGCCCGCAGGCACGCGAGATAGAGCACCAGCGCCTCGGGCGACTTCTCGACTTGCACCGCCACCCGCTCGCCCGGGGCCAGGCCGCGATCGCGGAAGAGCGCGGCCATGCGCGCACTGTTCGCGTGCATCTCGGCATACGAGAGCACGGAGCCCGACTCGAGCAGCAGCAGGGGATCGTCACGCGCGGCCGGAAAGCGCGATTCGAACAGGGCGTAGAGGTTTTCGTTCACGGACGTCTTCAGGAGACCAGGCCCAGCTTCATTTCCTCTTCCGCCACGCGGGCAGACCGGTAGTCGTCGAAAGATGGTATCGCTTCCCGGCTCTCGCCGAGGATCGCCGCCACGGCGGCGCCGGGAAGCACCTGGATGTCGGCGCCGTACGCGCTCACGACGCGGCGCGCCGGCGCGGCAAGGGCGACGTACACGCCGCCCCCGGCCTTGCCAAGCACGGTGAGGCCGACCTGCACGCCCCGCGCCGCGCACTGCGCGAGGGCGACGCTCATGTCGACGATGAATTCCGTGAGCACGATCCTCTCGTCCTCGAGCCGCGCCGCATGGGTGGCGCAGTCGAGGAAGACCTCCAGGCGCTCGACATCCTCGAGGCGCCACACCGCGTCGGCGAAGCGCCACGCGCGCTCGGCTCCCAGCGGGGCATTGCCCACGATGCCCACGAAGCGCTCCTCGCCGCTCCCGCGCCGGCCCCGCCCATCGAGCAGCCCCTGGGCTTCGCGCGCCTCGTAACCATCCGGATAAATCCGCTCGAGGTCGCGCCGGCGCACCGCTTCCCAGGACGGTTCCAGGAGCGGGCACGCCAGGCGCTCGCCGAGCGCCGCGTGCCGGTCGCGCCATGCGGTGCCAGGCTCCCCTGCCGGAGAAAGCGCGGAGCGCAGCCAGTCGTCCACGCCGGCCCCTGGCTCCCACTGCACGTTGGCGCCGCTCGCCTTCGATCGCGCCCCCGCCGAGACGGCCGCCTCCGCCATGGCGCGGAACATGTCGTCCAGGGGGTCCATCCCCGCGGCCGAGGCGAGGATCGCGGGCCCCGACATGGCGAGGCGCGTGGTGGGGGAGAACAGGCGATGGCCGGCCAGGTGCGCGAGCATGCTGGAGCCGCCATAGCAATTGCGCCCCAGCGCCGCCGCGATGGGCGCTCCCGCGAGCGCCGCGTCGAGCCCGGCGCGGAAGAGATGCCGGAACGCTCCCAGTGCCGCAAGGCCCTCCGACACTTTGGCCCCGGCGGAGTCGAGGAACAGGAGTACCGGCGAGCGCTCCGCGGCCGCCACGCGCAGCAACGCGGCCAGCCGGCCGGCCTCGATGGCGCCGATCGATCCGCTCGCGACGCGGTTCTCCACCAGGCCCATGCGCAGCGCGCGGCCCTCGAAGCGCCCGCGGCCGACCGTCACATTGCCGCTGCGCTCGCCCGACGCCTCGAACGCAACCGCGGCGCGCAGCGCATCGAGCACGGACGCCGGTGCCGCGCCGCTCACAAGGCCTCCGCGAGCACCGCGAGCGGATGCCGTGCGCGGCGCCCCGTGCCGTCCGTGATCTGCTGGCGGCAGCTCGTTCCCGCGGCGACGATCGTCGCCTCCGGCGCGGCGCGCACCGCGGGCAGCAACGCGAGCTCGGCCATGCGCATCGACAGGTCGTAGTGCTCCTTTTCATGGCCGAAGGCGCCGGCCATCCCGCAGCAGCTCGACTCGATCGCGCTCACCTCGGCGCCCGGCAGGGTGCGCAGCAGCTCGAGCGTCGCCTCGAAGGTGCCGAACGCCTTCTGGTGGCAATGGCCGTGCACGCGCAGCGCATGCGGCGCGCCCTTGCTCCACGGCGGGGAGATGCGCCCCGCGCGAATCTCCGCCGCGAGATACTCGTCGGCGAGCCTCGTGTGCGCGAGCAACTGCGCCGCGGCGTCGCCCGGAAAAAGCGCCGCGTACTCATCGCGAAACGTGAAGGTGCACGACGGCTCGAGGCCCAGCACCGGCGTTCCCGCCTCGAGGTGCGGTCGCAACGCCTCGATCGTTCGCCTTGCCTCGGCGCGCGCGCGCTCGACCATCCCCACGGCGAGATAGGTGCGCCCGCAGCACAGCGCCCGGCCGTCGTCGCCGGCGGGCGAGATCACGCGATGGCCCGTGGCGCGCAGCACGCGCGCGGCCGCGTCGAGATTCGCCGGCTCGAGCCAGTTGTTGAAGGTGTCGGCGAAGAGCACCACCGTGCGCCCAGTCCCTTCATCCGGGCGCAACGACGAGCGCCACGATGCCTGCCAGCGGGGCAGCGGCCGGCGTGGATCGAAGCCGACCGCCGCGACAAGAGCTCCCGCGCCGGGCATGCGCATCGCCGCCGACAGCAGCGGCTGCAGCCGCGCGGCCCACGGCGCGAAGCGCGGGATGTGGGCCACCAGGCGATCGCGCAGCCGCCAGCCGTGCCGCGCGCGGTCGCGCGCCGTGAACTCGATCTTCATGCGCGCCATGTCCACGCCGGTGGGGCATTCGCGCCGGCATCCCTTGCACGATACGCACAGGTCGAGGGCCGCGCGCACCGCGTCGTCGCCGTCGTCCTCGGTCCCGAGCTGGCCGGAAAGCGCAAGGCGCAGCGTATTGGCGCGCCCGCGCGTGAGGTCGCGCTCGTCGCCCGTGGCCCGGTAGCTGGGGCACATCGTTCCGGCGTCGAACTTGCGGCAATGGCCGTTGTTGTTGCACATCTCGACGGCCCCGGGCAGCCCGCCCCACGCGCTCCAGTCGAGCACGGTGCGCCCGGCGCTTGCCCGATAGCCCGGCGGATAGCGGAAGAGCGTGCGATCGTCCTGGCGCGGCGGGTCCACGATCTTGCCCGGGTTCATCAGGCCGCGCGGGTCGAACCACGACTTGATCTCGGCAAGCGCCGCCGTGAGGCGCGGACCGAAGAACGGCGCGATCCATTCCGAGCGCGCGAGCCCGTCGCCGTGCTCGCCCGAGTACGCGCCCTTGTAGCGTCGCACGAGCTCGGCCGCCTCCTCGGCGATGGCGCGCATGCGCAGCGCCCCGTCGCCCTTCATGTTGAGCACCGGGCGCACGTGCAGGCAGCCGACGGAGGCGTGGGCGTACCAGGTGCCCTCGGTGCCGTGCCTGCGAAACACCTCGGTGAGCTGCGCGGTGTATTCGGCGAGATGCTCGAGGGGCACGGCGCAATCCTCGATGAACGAGACGGGCTTCCCGTCGCCCTTCATCGACATCATGATGTTGAGCCCCGCCTTGCGCACGTCCCACAACGACTTCTGCTCGCTCGCCGCGACGATCTCCACCACCGCATCGGCATGTCCGAGGTCGCCCATGAGCTCGCCCAGGCGGCGCAGGCCCTGAACTTGCGGCTCGCGTTCCGCGCCCGCGAATTCCACCAGCAGGATCGCCTCGGGTTCGCCCCGCACGAAGCGGCGCAGCGTCGATGCGAACGCCGGGTTGCCCAGCGCGAGGTCGAGCATCGTGCGGTCGACCAGCTCGACCGCGCACGGACCGAGCTTCACGATGTGCTGGGCGGCATCCATCGCGTCGTGGAAGCGCGGGAAGTGGGCAACGCCGAGCGCCTTGTGGCGCGGGAGCTCGGCCAGCTCGAGATGGATGCGCTCGAACCAGGCGAGCGTGCCCTCGCTGCCCACGAGCAGCTTGGCGAGGTTGAAGCCGTCGGGCGCGAGCCGCTCGAGGTTGTACCCGGCCACGCGCCGCGCCACGCGCGGGAAGCGCGCGGCGATCT
This sequence comes from uncultured beta proteobacterium, assembly GCA_963792865.1. GTDB lineage: Bacteria > Pseudomonadota > Gammaproteobacteria > Burkholderiales > Usitatibacteraceae > Usitatibacter. The sequence goes on along the minus strand of CAWBYB010000009.1, from coordinate 90,394 downwards.
CGTCGCGTTCGCGCTCCCACAGGCCATGGGCGCGGCGCGAAAGCTCTCCGATCGCCGGGTCGGCGATCGAGGAATCGGCGCCGAAGCGCCCACGCACCCCGGTGGCGAGCCACGCATCGAGCGCGCTCACGCGATCGACCATGTTGCCGTAGGCGAGCGAGCGCGAGCCGCACGAGTTGTTGCCCGCCATGCCGCCGAGCGTGGCCTGGGCCGAAGTGGACACGTCCACCGGGAACCACAAGCCCGCGGGCTTCAATTGCGCGTTGAGCGCATCGAGCACCATGCCCGGCTCCACCACGGCCCGGCGTGCCGCGACGTCGATCTCGAGCGCCCGGTTCAGATACTTGCTCGCATCGACTACCAGCGCCGCACCCACCGTCTGGCCGCATTGCGAAGTGCCGGCGCCGCGCGCGAGGACCGGCACGCCCTCCTCCAGCGCGATCTGCATCGCGGCGATCGCGGCGTCGGCCGACCGCGGCACCACGACACCGACGGGCATGATCTGGTAGATCGAGGCGTCGGTCGCGTAGCGCCCGCGGCTTGCGGGGTCGAACAGGACCTCGCCATCGATCTCCTGCTCGAGGCGGCGCGCGAGGGAAGAGCGCGCGATGCCCGCGGGGAGGCGCACGGGCTGCGGCGAGACAAGGGTCATGGGAGCTTTTACCGGAGTGCGTATGAATCGGGACGGGGCTGCGGCATTATGGACATAATTCTGGGGTGATCAAGGAGGACGCCATGCCCGCCGGACGCCATTTCCTGCAGATTCCCGGTCCCACCAACGTGCCGGATCGGGTCCTGCGCGCGATCGATCGTCCGACCATCGACCATCGCGGGCCCGAGTTCCAGGCGCTCGGCAAGGCGGTCCTCGAAGGAATGAAGCGCATCTTCCGCACCCGCTTCCCCGTGGTGATCTATCCCGCCTCGGGCACCGGGGCGTGGGAAGCGGCGCTGGTGAACACGCTCTCGCCCGGCGACCGGGTGCTCATGTCGGAGACGGGCCACTTCGCCACGCTCTGGCTCAAGATGGCGCAGAAGCTGGGGCTCGCGATCGACATGATCCCGGGCGACTGGCGCCACGGGGCGGATCACGCGCAGATCGAGGCGCGCCTTGCCGCGGACAAGCATCACGCGATCAAGGCGGTGTGCGTCGTGCACAACGAGACGTCCACCGGCGCGACGACCCGCATCCCGCTGGTGCGCAAGGCGATCGACGAGGCGAAGCACCCCGCACTGCTGTTGGTCGATACCATCTCCTCGCTCGCCTCGATCGATTACCGGCACGACGAGTGGGGCGTGGACGTCACCGTCGCAGGCTCGCAGAAGGGACTGATGCTGCCCCCGGGACTCTCGTTCAACGCGATCTCGGACAAGGCGCTGTCGGCGAGCAAGTCCGCGAAGCTCGCGCGCTCCTTCTTCGACTGGGGCGAGATGATCGCCGCCAACGCGAACGGCTGGTTCCCCTACACCCCGGCCACGAACCTGCTCTACGGCCTGCGCGAGGCGATCGCGATGCTCGAGGAGGAGGGCCTGGTGAACGTCTTCGCGCGCCATGCCCGCCACGCGGAGGCCACGCGCCGCGCGGTGCGCGCCTGGGGGCTGGAGGTCCTGTGCCAGAACCCCGAGGAGTACAGCGCCTCGCTCACCGCGGTCGTGATGCCGCCCGGCCACGACGCCGACAAGTTCCGCACGATGGTGCTCGAGCATTTCGACATGTCGCTCGGGACGGGGCTCGCCCGGCTGCAGGGCAAGGTGTTCCGCATCGGCCACCTGGGCGATTTCAACGACCTCATGCTCGCCGGAACCCTGGCGGGCGTGGAGATGGGCCTCGAGCTTTCGGGGGTGCCGCACCGCAAGGGCGGCGTGCTCGCGGGCCTCGAGTTCCTCGCCGAGGAGGCGCGCAAGGCCGGAGGGGTGCGGCGCGCCGCGTGATGTGGAAGCGGCATCGGCGCGCGATGTAGACTAGCGCAGCGAACCGGCCGTTCGAGCCGGCCCAATCGACAACAACCCACGAGGAGACACGAATGAAGAAATCCAGCTGGATCGGCGCGCTCGCGGTGCTCGCCCTGGCCGCGGCCGGCGGCTCGGCGCTCGCCGCCAACGTGACGCTGCGCGCATCCCACCAGTTTCCCGGAGGCAAGGGCGACGTGCGCGACGACATGGTGCAGATGATCGCCAAGGAAGCCAACGCGTCCAACGCCGGCCTCACGGTCCAGGTATACCCCGGCGCCTCGCTCTTCAAGCCCAAGGAGCAGTGGAATGCGATGGTGAACGGGCAGCTGGACATCACGCTCTTCCCGCTCGACTACGCGAGCGGCAAGGTGCCGGCGTTCGGCGCCACGCTGATGCCCGGCCTCATCCGCAGCCAGGAGCGGGCCAAGCGGATCAACAAGTCCAAGTTCATGAAGGAAATCCGTGCCGACATCGAGAAGCACGGCGTGATCGTGCTCTCGGATGCGTGGTTCGCGGGCGGAATGGCGGCCAAGGACAAGTGCATCACGAAGCCCGACGACATGAAGGGCATGAAGTTCCGCGCCGCCGGACCGACCTTCGCCGCGATGTGGCAGGCGGCGGGCGCCAGCATCGTGAGCCCGCCGTCCAACGAGATCTACAACGCCTTCCAGAGCGGCGTGATCGACGGCACCGACACGAGCCTCGGCTCCTTCGGCTCCATGCGCCTCTATGAGGTCGCCAAGTGCCTCACGGCCCCCGGCGACAACGCGCTGTGGTTCATGTACGAGCCGGTGCTCATGTCGAAGAAGAGCTTCGACAAGCTCAGCAAGCAACAGCAGAAAGTGCTCCTCGACGCCGGCAAGAAGGCGGAGGCCTACTACGAGGCGAAGGCCGACGAGGTGAATTCCGCCGCGGAGAAGGCCTTCCGCGAGCACAACGACAAGGTGGTGACGCTCTCCGACGCCGACTACGATGCGTGGATCGCGGTCGCCAAGAAGAGCAGCTACGCCCGGTTCGCGAAGGAAGTCCCGAACGGCCAGATGCTGATCGATGAAGCACTCGCGGTGAAATAGCCGCGCGCGGGCCCGCCGGCGCGGTTTCCTCGCGCCCGCGGGCCTGCGTCTCCGCAGTCCGATCCCCCGCTGGAAAGCCAGCCCTTGGAAATGTTCATCCGGGCCGTCCGCTTCCTGTCGCGCGTCGCCGGCGTGGTCGCGGCGCTGCTCATCGGCCTCGCCGTGCTGGTGATCTGCGACATGGTGATCGAGCGCTACGGCTTCAACCGCACGACGATCTGGCAGATCGACGTGGTCACCTACAGCATCGTGGCGGCGACCTTCGTCGGCAGCGCCTACGTGCTGATGCACCGGGGGCACGTGAACGTCGACGTCCTGCCGCTGCATTTGGGCCCGCGCTTTCGCTTCTGGCTCGCCCTCTTCACGGTGCTGCTGTCGATGGGCTTCTGCACGGTGCTCTTCTACGTGTGCACGAAGTTCTGGCACGAGGCCTACGCGCAGAACTGGCGCTCCGACACGGTCTGGCGCGCCCGGCTGTGGATTCCCTATCTCTCGATGCCCGTGGGCCTCGGGCTGCTCGTGCTGCAATACCTCGTCGAGCTCATTTGCCTGGTGAGCGGCCGCTCGCCGCCCTTCGGCATGACCCACGACAGGATCCACCCGTGAGCCCGACCACCGAAGGCATGATCGTCCTGGCGGCAACCCTGCTGCTGCTCTTTTCGGGCGTGCCGGTGGCCTTCGGGCTGGGCGCCGTCTCGGTGGTCTTCCTCGTGATCTTCCAGGGCTTCGACGCGATGCGGGTCGTCGCGGAGACCTTCTGGGGCGGGCTGGACGAATTCACCCTGGTATCGATTCCCATGTTCATCATGATGGGTGCGGCCATCGGCTCCTCGCCCGCGGGCAAGGACCTGTACGAGGCGCTGGACCGCTGGCTCTACCGCCTGCCCGGCGGGCTCGTCATCTCCAACCTCGGTGCCTGCGCGATCTTCTCCGCCCTCACCGGCTCCTCGCCCGCCTGCTGTGCGGCGATCGGGCGCATGGGCATTCCCGAGATGCGCCGGCGCGGCTATCCCGACGACGTGGCCACGGGCTCCATTTGCGCGGGGGGCACCCTGGGCATCCTCATCCCGCCCTCGGTCACCTTCATCCTCTACGGCATCGCGACCGAGACCTCGATCGGGCGCCTCTTCCTCGCCGGCGTGATGCCGGGGCTGCTGCTGACGGCGCTCTTCATCCTGTGGACGCTGTTCATCATCTGGAAGCGCGGCTTTCGCAGCCACGCGCCGGACTTCCGCTACACGTGGAAGCAGAAGTTCTCCGGGGTGCCGAAAGTCACCCCCTTCCTCGCGATCATCGTGGGCGTCATGTGGGTGCTCTACGGGGGCGTGGCCACGCCCTCGGAGGCCGCCGGCGTGGGTGCGGCGCTGTGCGTGATCATGGCGGTGGCCATCTACCGCATGTGGCGGCCCTCGCAATGGTGGCTGATCCTGCGCGACACGATGCGCGAGTCGGTGATGATCCTGATGATCATCGCCGGCGCGGTGCTCTTCGGCTACATGCTCACCTCGCTCTACCTCACGCAGACGCTCGCGCAGGGGATCGCGGACATGCACGTGAACCGCTGGGTGCTGATGTCCCTCATCAACGTCTTCCTCCTGGTGTGCGGATTCTTCATCCCGCCGGCGGCGATCATCCTGATGACGAGCCCCATCCTGCTGCCGATCATCACCGCCGCGGGCTTCGACCCGGTGTGGTTCGGCGTGATCCTCACGATCAACATGGAGGTGGGACTGATCCACCCGCCGGTCGGGCTCAACATCTACATCGTGAACTCGATCGCCCCGGACGTGCCGGTGACGACCGTCATGTGGGGCACCATTCCCTACGTGCTGTGCATGTTCCTGGCGATCGTGATCCTGAGCGTGTTTCCCGAGATCGCCACGTGGCTGCCGGACAAGCTGATGGGGCCGGGGCGCTGACCATGGCCGACATCGACGTGCGCCGCGTGCACGGCCTGGGCATGGCCGCGGCACGCGCGGCCGCCGAGCGCATGGCCGAGGACCTGGGGCGCAAGTTCGACTTGCGCGGCGAATGGGAGGGGGACGTGCTGCGCTTCCAGCGCCCGGGCGTCACCGGCTCGCTGGCGATCACGGCGCGCGAGCTGCAGCTGTCGGTGTCGCTGGGCTTCCTGCTGCGCGCGATGAAGGGCTCGATCGAGCGCGCGATCCTGGAGGAGCTCGACACGCTCTTCGCCTCGCCCGCGCCGAAATCGTCCGCGCCATCGAAATCGTCCGCCGGCCGCAGCGCGGCTAGGGGGAAAAAGGCGCAGCGGCCCCGGAAAAGAGCCGGCTGAGGATCCGCGTCTCGCGCGCGCGCAGCTGCGCGAGGAACTCCTCGGAGCCGTCCATGCGGCGAAAGGCCGCGAAGCCGCGCTCGAGAAAATCCTGCAGGTCGCCCAGCCCCGCGAGATGGGCGGGCTTGCGCATGATCCTGAGCGTGCTCGATACGAAAGGCTTGCGCACGAGCGCGTCCAGGCGCAGGCCTACCGACTCGATCAGGTCGATCTGGTGCCGGCGCTCCTTCGGGGTGGAGCTGGCGCGATAGGCCGCGCCGTACGCGGACTCGTCAAGGGCCCCGGCGCCGAGCGCGGCCGCGAGGCGTTGATCGAGCGCTTCCGATGCCGACTCGAGCTCGATCGCCAGGGCCGCCGTCTCCACCGCGCTTTCGGGCAGGACGCGCGCCATGACCGGCACGATCCTCAGCATCTCCTGGTCGCGCGCGCTGAAGTCCTTCGGCCCGTAGAGGTCATCGAGAAAGAACGCGGTCGCTTCGCGGTAGCGCGGTTGCGAGGCGAGGTCGGCGTAGGTCTGCGCGAGGCGCTCGGACTGCCATCGCTTGAGCTCGGCCAGCCGCGGCGGCGGACGGCAGCCCGGGCCGCGCAGCGCCTTGAGCTGCTGCAGATGCCCCTTGAGCGCCTCCGCGATGGAAGGGCTAGCGGCCTTGGCCATGTCGGCATCGCCTGGTCACGGGTGGTATTCTAACGAGCGATTCAAACGAGCGTTTGATTGCCGCGCGCCGCCGCGGTCCGCCTCCGGTCCGGCGGACCCCTGCACCATGGATACTCCCGAACCCAACCCCGATCCTGCGCCGGTGCTCGCCGTCGCCTTCGAACGCCAGCGCAGCCTGCGCGACGCCGGCTCCGGCCTCGACGCGCACGCGCGCCGCGCGGTGCTGCGCTCGCTCGAGCAACTGCTGCGGGAGAACGTCGAGGCGCTGTGCGACGCGGTCGACGCGGATTTCAAGGGCCGCGCGCGGCCGGAAACGCGCCTGCTCGAGATCTTTCCGTCCCTCGAGGGCATCCGCCACGCCCGCCGGCGCCTGGGGCGCTGGATGAAGCCGCAGCGGCGCCCGACGAACCTCTGGTTCCTGCCGGGACGCTCGCGCGTGATGTTCCAACCGCTCGGCGTGGTCGGCATCGTGGTGCCCTGGAACTATCCTCTCTACCTCGCCCTCGGTCCGGCGACGGGAGCGCTCGCCGCCGGCAATCGGGTGCTCGTCAAGATGTCGGAGGCCGCGCCGCGCACCGGCGCGCTGCTGGAGAAGCTCGTCACCGCGCATATCGACCCGGGCGTGCTCACGGTGCTCAACGGCGGCCCCGACCTCGCGCGCGCGTTCGTCGCGCTGCCCTTCGACCACCTGCTGTTCACGGGATCGACCGCGATCGGCCGCCAGGTGATGGCGGCGGCGGCGGCGAATCTCACTCCGGTCACGCTGGAGCTGGGCGGCAAGTCGCCCGCGATCGTGGGCCGCGGCATCGGGATCGAGGAGGCGGCCGCGCGTGTGCTGTTCGGCAAATGCCTCAACGCGGGCCAGACCTGCATCGCCCCCGATTACGCCCTCGTGCCGGAAGAACGCGTCGAGGCGTTCGTCGCCGGCGCCCGCGCGGCCGTGGGCGCGATGTACCCGCGCCTCGCGGACAATCCCGATTACACCTCGATCATCGACACGCGCCACCGCGCGCGCCTCGCGGGCTACCTCGACGAGGCGCGCGCGCGCGGCGAGCGCGTCGAGGTGCTCAATCCGGCCATGGAGGACCTTTCCGCCTCGCCCAGGATGGCCCCCGCCCTCGTGGTGCGGCCCGACCCCGGTTCGCGCCTGATGCGCGAGGAGATCTTCGGTCCGATCCTGCCGGTGGTGGCGTACCGTACGCTCGAGGAGGCGATCGACTTCGTAAACGCGCGCCCGAGGCCGCTCGCGCTCTACGTCTTCGACCACGACCGCGCCACGATCGATCGCGTGCTCGCGCAGACCGTCTCCGGCGGCGTCAGCGTGAACGAGACCCTCGTGCACATCGCCCAGGACGAGTTGCCGTTCGGGGGCGTGGGACCGAGCGGCATGGGCGAATACCATGGCCGCGCCGGGTTCGAGACCTTCTCCAAGCGCAAGGCGGTGTTCTTCCAGCCGCGCCTGAACGCGCTGAAGCTGCTGCGACCGCCCTATGGCGCGCGCTTCCGCGCCGTCATGAAGCTCTTGCTGCGCTGACCTTGACCACGCGACGCCGCTTCCTACAGGTGGGCCTCGCGGGCGCGGCCCTGCTGGCCGCGGCGCGCCTGCTCGAGCGCGCGCCCGCCATGGCGCCGTATCGCGTGCTCGATGCCACGCAGGCGCGGATCGCGGCCGCGCTCGCGCCGGTCGTACTCGCGGGCGCCCTCCCCCCGCAGGACCCGGGGCGCGGGCGGGCGCTGCGCGAAGCGATCACCGCTTTCGACCGCGAGCTGGCGCTGCTGCCGCCGCACGCGCGCGAAGAGGTGGGCCAGCTGATGTCGCTGCTGGCCTTCGGGCCCACCCGGTGGGCGCTCGCGGGCGTGGGCCCGCCGCTCGAACAGGCGTCACCCGCGCAGATCGCCGGATTCCTCGCGCGCTGGCGCGTGAGCCGCTTCGATTTCGCACGCGCTGGCTACCAGGCCCTCACGCAATTGCTCCAGGCGGCCTGGTACGACAACCCCGCATCGTGGCTCGCGACCGGTTACCCGGGTCCGCCGCGCCTAAACGCGCGCGCAGCGCCATGATCGCCGACCCGATCCGCGAGGGCCTCGCGCGTGGCTGGAAGGTGATCGACGCCGCGACCTTGGAACGCAACCTGGACCTCGAGGCCGACGTGGTCGTCATCGGCAGCGGGGCCGGCGGCGGCGTCAGCGCCGAGACCCTCGCGCAGGCCGGGCTCGCGGTCATCGTCGTGGAGGAAGGCCCGCTCGCGAGCTCCTCGGAATTCCGCATGCGCGAAGGCGAGGCCTACGGGCGCCTGTACCAGGAAGCGGCGGCGCGCAAGACACGCGATCACGCGATCGCCGTCCTCCAGGGACGCTGTGTGGGCGGCTCGACCACGGTCAACTGGACGTCGAGCTTCCGCACCCCTGCCAGCACCCTCGCCCATTGGCGCGACTCCCTCGGGCTGCGCTCGATGGACGAGGCGGCGCTCGCGCCCTGGTTCGAGGCGATGGAACGCCGCCTCGGCATCGCGCCCTGGACCGTCGCCCCCAACGCCAACAACGATGCGCTCCGGCGCGGCGGCGAGACGCTCGGCATCCCGACCCGGGCGATTGCGCGCAACGTGAAGGGCTGCTGGAACCTGGGCTATTGCGGCATGGGTTGTCCCACCAACGCCAAGCAGTCGATGCTCGTGACCACCATTCCCGGCGCCCTGGAGCGGGGGGCCACGCTCGTGCACCGCGCGCATGTCGAGCGCCTCGTGATCGAGCGCGATCGCGCGGTCGCCTGCGAAGCGCGCGGGTCGGCGGGCAACGGGGCCGGGGCTTCCGCGCATCGCGTGCGCCTGCAGGCGCGTCATTTCGTCCTGAGCGCGGGCGCGATCGGCAGCCCGGCGATCCTGATGCGCAGCTACGCGCCCGATCCCGCCCTCGCCCTCGGCCGGCGCACCTTCCTGCACCCCTCGGTGGTGTCGGCGGCGATCATGCCGGAAGAGGTTGCCGGCTTCTATGGCGCGCCCCAATCGGTGTATTCGGACCATTTCCTCGATGCCCCGCTCGACGGACCGGCGGGCTTCAAGCTCGAGGCGGCGCCGATCCACCCGGTGCTCGCCGGCATTACCCTGCCGGGCTTCGGTGCGGAGCACGCCCGCAGCATGGGGCGCCTCGCCCATCTGCAGGTGCTGATCGCGCTGCTGCGCGATGGGTTCCACCCGGATTCGCCGGGCGGGCGCGTGGCGCTGCGCCCGGACGGATCGGCGGTGCTCGACTACCCGATGACGCCCTACCTCTGGGAAGGCGCCCGCCGCGCCTTCCTCGCCATGGCGCAGATCCAGTTCGCCGCCGGCGCGCGCGAAGTGACGTCCGTGCACGAGGCCGCAGTCCCCTCCCGCTCCTGGGGCGAGGCGCAAGGCGCCATCGCGGCGCTCGCGCTGCGCCCCCTCGCCGCCCGCGTGGTGAGCGCGCACGTGATGGGTGGATGCGCCATGGGCCCGGATGCTCGCCACGGCGTGGTGGACGAGTCGGGACGCCACCACCAGCTGGAAAACCTCTCCGTCCACGACGCCTCGATCTTTCCCACGAGCCTCGGGGCCAATCCGCAGCTCACCATCTACGCGCTCGCCGCGCGCATGTCGGCCGCGCTCGCCGGCGCGCTCAGGGCCTAGGCGCGCCTCCGGGAAGCGATGTTCGCTGCGGTATAATTGCGACGTGGAGGGCTCGCGATCGCGGGCCCCCGCCTTTATTGCCACAAGCAAGAAAGGACCTGCCATGAGCGACATGATCGCTCTCGAAGCGCGCTACGGCGCGACCAACTACGCGCCGCTGCCGGTGGTGCTGGCCCGCGGCGAAGGCGTCTGGCTCTGGGACGACCAGGGCCGGCGCTATCTCGACATGCTGTCGGCCTATTCCGCGGTGAGCTTCGGCTACGGCCATCCCCGCCTGCTCGCGGTGCTCCAGGAACAGGCTGCCCGGCTCGCGGTCACCTCGCGCGCGTTCCACAGCGACCGCCTGCCGCCCTTCCTCGCCAGGCTGTGCGAGATCACGGGCATGGATCGCGCGCTTCCGATGAGCACCGGCGCCGAAGGCGGTGGAGACCGCGATCAAGTGCGCGCGCAAGTGGGCCTACGTCGTGAAGAAAGTCCCGGAGGGACACGCGCGGATCATTACCTGCGCGGGGAACTTCCACGGCCGCACCACGACGATCGTCGGGTTCTCTTCCGAACCCCAGTATCGCCAGCACTTCGGCCCCTACTCCGACGGCTTCTCCGCCGTGCCCTTCGGCGATGCCGCCGCGCTCGAAGCCGCGATCACTCCCGAAACCGCGGCGTTCCTGGTGGAGCCGATCCAGGGCGAGGCGGGAATCATCGTGCCGCCCGAAGGCTATCTCGCGCAATGCGCGCGCATCTGCCGTGAGCGCGGCGTGCTTCTCATCGTCGACGAGGTGCAGACGGGCCTGGGACGCACGGGCAAGGTGCTCGCCTGCCACCATGAGGGCGTGAAGCCCGACGGCATCATCCTCGGCAAGGCGCTGGGCGGCGGCCTGCTGCCGGTGTCCGCTGTTCTGCGCGCGCGAAGAAGTGATGGGTGTCTTCCGGCCCGGCGACCACGGCAGCACGTTCGGGGGCAACGCCGCTGGGCGCGGCGGTCGGTCTCGCCGCGATCGAAGTGCTGCTCGAGGAGCGGCTTGCCGAGCGCGCTGCCGCGATGGGCGCCCACCTGCTGCGCCGGCTGAAGGCGATCTCCAGCCCGGTGATCAGGGACGTACGCGGCCGGGGCCTGCTGATCGGCGTGGAGCTGGAGCCGGCACGGGTGAGCGCGCGGCAATTTGTCGAGACTCTGCTCAAGCACGGTGTGCTCAGCAAGGACACCCATGGCACGGTGGCGCGCTTCGCGCCGCCCCTGGTGGTCGACCGCGAGCAGCTCGATTGGGGCGTGGAGCGCATCCGGGACGCACTGCGCGAGTACGGCCCGGTCTACGAGAAGGCGGCCTGAGCTCCCGGGGAGATGGCGGTCAATTCGGCTAAAATGCCGGGGTGCATTGCACCGCTCTTCGCTCCGCCTCCTTCGCGCTCCTGACCCTTGTCTGCTTCGCTACCGGCGCCTGCGCCGCGGGCCTGCGTGTCGAGGATGCCTGGATGCGCGTGCTTCCGGGCAGCCTGCCGGCCGCCGGGTATTTCATCCTGAAAAACGACTCCGACACGCCGGCAACGCTGGTGGCCGCGCGGTCGCCTTTGTTCGAGGCCGTGATGATCCACCGCACCGTCGAGCGGGACGGCCAATCGCGCATGGAGCGTGTCGCCACCCTCGAGGTGCCCGCGCACGGCGAGCTGCGATTCTCCCCGGGCGGCTACCATCTGATGCTGCTGCGGGCGCGGCGAGCGCCGCGCTCCGGCGAGGCGGTGCCGGTCGTGCTCGAGTTTTCGGGCGGAGAGAAGCTGTCCGCCGCGTTCGAGGCACGCGCGCCGGGAGAGAGGTAGCGTGACTGTCGCTCCGAGCCCCGCCGTGGAGGCGCTGCGCTCCGCGGCGGCGTTCCTCATGCCCTGGGAGTTCTCGCCCGCCGCCTTCACCCTGTGCGTGGGCGCGGCCCTCCTGTACGTCCGCGGCCTTCGCCGCACGCCGCCCGGCCAGCGTCCCGGCGCGGGACGCCCCATCGCCTTCCTCGCGGGCTGTGCGCTGGTCTACTTCGTGATGCAGACGCGCTTCGACTACATCTCGCAGCACATGTTCTTCATCCACCGGATCCAGCACCTCGTGCTCCACCACCTCGGACCATTCCTGATCGCGCTCTCGCGCCCTCTGGATGCGCTCGGCCGCGGGCTGCCGGCGGGCCTCGCTCGAGCGCCTGGTGCGGCCCGCGTGGCGGCACCCGGCGATGCGCCGCTCCGTGGGCGTGCTTCAGAACATGGTGGTGGCCCCGGTCCTCTTCGTCGGGCTGATCTTCTTCTGGCTGTACCCGCCCATCCATTTCGTCGCGATGCTGAGCGCTCCGTGGTACGCCGTCATGAACTGGAGCATGCTCCTCGATGGGCTGCTCTTCTGGTCGTTGGTGCTCGACCCGCGCTCGCGCGAGCAGGGGGCGTGGGTCGGGTTCGGGCCGAGGATCTGGATGCTGATCCTCGCGATGCCGCCGCAGATCGTGCTGGGCGCCTACATCGCCTTGAGCGGCCGCGACCTGTTCGACGTCTACGCGGTGTGCGGGCGCGCCTGGGACATCACCGCCGCCACCGACCAGACGCTGGGCGGCCTCATCTCATGGATTCCCGCGGCGATGATGCACGTGATCGCGGCCCTCGTGGTCTTCGACCGCTGGATGCGCGCCGACAAGGGGCGGATCGCCGCGCCGCGTGCGTCCCGGGCGGAGCCGCAGACGTGAGAGCCGTGCGCTGCGCCGCCCTCCTCCTGGCCTGCGCCCTGCTCGCCGCGTGCGACCATCTTTCCGCTTCGGGATGGCATGCGAAGGACGTGACCGGCCTGCTGCCGGACCTGGCCTTCACCATGACGAGCGACCACGGCCGACCGGTCGATGCGCGCGACTACCGAGGGCACGTGGTGCTGCTGTACTTCGGATACACCCACTGCCCGGACGTCTGCCCGACGACGCTCGCCAAGCTCGCGCGGGCGGTGCGTGAAATGGGGAAAGCGGGGGAAGACGTGCGCGTCCTTTTCGTCAGCGTGGATCCGGCGCGCGATACGCCGGAAGTGCTCGCGCAGTACTCGCAGGCCTTCGGCCCGGCGGTGGTCGGCCTTCGGGGCGACCCCGACCAGCTGGACCGCCTCACGCGGCGCTACCGAGTGAGCTACCGGCTCGGAAAGCCGGACGCGGGCGGAGACTACGACGTGACGCACAGCAGCGGCGTCTTCGCTTTCGATCGCCAAGGCCGGGCGCGCCTGCTGGTGCTGCCAGGCGACGCATTGCCGGGTCTCGAGGCCGACCTCGCGCGGCTCGCCGCCGCCGGCTGACGAGCGCTCTCAGCCCGCCGGCGCCGGCGCCGCTTTCTTCACCTCGCGGCGCAGCACCTTGCCGACGTTGGTCTTCGGGAGCTCCTTCCAGAACTCGACGACCTTCGGCACCTTGTACCCCGTGAGGTGCTTGCGGCAGTGCTCGATCACCTGCTCGCGCGTAAGCGCGGGATCCTTGCGCACGATGACCACCCGCACCACCTCGCCCGAATGCTCGTCGGCGGCGGCCACCGCGCACACCTCGCGCACGCCCGGCATCATGGCGACCACGTCCTCGACCTCGTTGGGATACACGTTGAAGCCCGAGACCAGGATCATGTCCTTCTTGCGATCGACGATCTTCACGTAGCCCTCGGGCGTGAGCAGGCCGATGTCGCCGGTGCGAAAGGCGCCGTCCTCGGTCATCACCTTCGCGGTCTCGTCGGGCCGGTTCCAGTAGCCCTTCATCACCTGCGGCCCCGCGATGCAGATTTCCCCGGTCTGGCCGAGGGGCAGGATGCGTCCCTCGTCGTCGCGGATGGTCACGACGGTGGACGGGATCGGGAGCCCCGCCGTGCCGTTGTATTCGAAACCCTCGACCAGGGGGTTGATGCACGCCCCGGGCGAGGTCTCCGTGAGGCCGTAGGCCTCGAGCAGCGGCCGGCCAGTGACCTCCTTCCAGCGCTCCGCCACCGCGCGCTGCACCGCCATGCCGCCGCCCAGCGACAGCTTGAGGGTAGAAAAGTCGAGCTCGGCGAATCCCGGGGTGTGGAGCAGCGCGCTGAAGAGCGTGTTCACCCCTGCCATCGAGGTGAAGGGATGGCGCGAGAGCTCCTTCACGAAGGCTGGCAGGTCGCGCGGATTGGTGATGAGGACGTTCTCGGCTCCGATCTTCATGTTGGTGAGGCAACTGCCGGTGAGCGCGAAGATGTGGTAGAGCGGCAGCGCCGTGATCACCACCTCCTTGCCCTCCTCGAGCCCCCGGGCGATCCACGCCGAGGTCTGCTGCAGGTTCGCGACGATGTTCCCGTGCGTGAGCATCGCCCCCTTGGAGATGCCGGTGGTACCCCCGGTGTATTGCAGGAAGGCGATGTCGTCGTGGCCGAGCGGCGGCTCGTCCAGTGCCTGGCCGCGCCCGGCTGCGAGCGCGGCGGGCAGGGCCACGGCGCCCGGCAGGCTCCATGGCGGCACCATCTTCTTCATGCGCTTGACCACCAGGTTGGTGATCCAGGACTTCGGAAAGCCCAGCAGGTCGCCCACCTGCGTCGTGACGATGGATCGCACCTGCGTCTTGCCGACGACCTCCTGGAGCGTGTGGGCGAAGTTCTCGAGGATCACGATCGCCTCGGCGCCCGAGTCATTCAGCTGGTGCTCGAGCTCGCGCGGCGTGTAGAGCGGATTGCAGTTGACGATCGTGTAGCCCGCCCGTAACGCGCCGAACAACACCACGGGGTACTGCAGCAAGTTGGGCGACATGATCGCCACCCGGGCGCCGCGGGCGAGACCGGCTCCGTGCTGCAGCCAGGCGCCGAAATCGCGCGAGAGGCGGTCGAGGTCGGCATAGCTGAGCGTGCTTCCCATGCAGGTGTAGGCGGTCAGCGCCGCATATTTCGCGCAGCTGCGCGCGAAGATGTCGCGGATGCTGGCGTACTCGCCGACGTCGATTTCGGCCGGCACCCCCGGCGGATACGACTTCAGCCAGATCTTCTCCACCGTCCCTGCCTGCGCGGTCGCTTCCATCCTCGATCGTCCTCCCGGGCGCGTGGGCGCAGTGTAATACGGAGCGCGCCGTCCGGCGCGGGCCTATACTCGGCATTCCGTCGAAGAAAGAAGGAGGCCGCCATGGCACGCAAGAGCACGACCCGACGCCCTTCCTCGCCGCGGGATTCCGATCACGCGCTCGCGCAATCGGCGCAGAAGATATGGCTCGCGGGGCTGGGCGCGTTCGAGCGCGCGAAGTCCGAGGGCCCGAAGATGTTCAACGTGCTCGTGCAGCAGGGACGCAGCCTGAGCGATCGCGCGCGCGGGGCCGCCGACCACGCGCTGAAGACCGTGCGCGACGGCGCAGGCAGCGCCCCGGGGCGCTTCGACAAGCTCGAGCAGGTGTTCGAGGACCGGGTCTCCAAGACGCTCGGGCGCCTCGGGGTGCTCACGCGCGGCGAGGTGAGCGACCTCTCGAAGCAGGTCGGCGAGCTCACCGAGAGCGTGCGATCGCTGCTCGCCGAGTCGCGCGGGCGCGCCGGCGGCGCGGCGAAGAAAGGCGCCAAGCGAGGGGCCAAGCGGGCGACCTCCACCATGCGCGCGAGGCACGCCCGCACGAAGAAGCGCAAAGCCTAGTCGCGGGTAACGCGCTCCACGAGCTTGATGTAGGCCTTCATCGCATCCTGCGGGGAGGTGCCGCGCAGCTTCGCCCACGCCTCGTACTTGGCGCGGTTCACGAAGTCGGTGAAGCCCGGCTTCTCGCCCTGCACGTCGCCTTCCGTCGCCTGCTTGTAGTGCGCGTAGAGCCTGAGCTTGAGGTCGTTGCCCGGATCCTTCTTCGCCTTGAGGACCGCGGCCGCCGCCGCCTCGAACTGCTTCTTCACGTCCGCCATCGCGCCGCGCCTCCCTGGGGTTCGCCCGCCGCGGGCGTCATGTAAAGTTAGCACAGGCAACAAACTGGGCATCCCACATGGCGAGCGCACCGCGCGAACGCATCTCCGGCGTCGACACCGCGTGGCTGCGCATGGACAGCCCCACGAATCTCATGATGATCGTGGGGATCATGAAGTTCGAGCACAAGCTCACGCTGCCCGCCGTCAAGCGCGTCATCGCGTCCCGGTTCCTGGCCTATCGACGTTTCCAGAGCCGCGCCGTCCAGGATGCGACGGGAGCCTGGTGGGAAACGCCCGGCCCGCCGGACCTGGACTTCCATGTCGTTTCCGCCCGGCTCCGGGGCAAGGCGGACAAGGCGCAGCTCGAAGCGCTCGTGAGCAAGCTCGCCTCCACGCCCCTGGACCCCGCGCGCCCCCTGTGGCAGTACCACCTGGTCGAAAATTATGCGGGCGGCAGCGCGCTCATCATTCGCATCCATCACTGCTATGCCGATGGCATCGCGCTCACGGGAGTCGTGCTCTCGATGACCCATGCCACCGCCCGCGGCAGCCTTGCGATGAAACCGGCTCCCGTCGCGCCCTCCGGCAACCAGGAAGCGGATTTCTGGTCGCTCCTGCTCAAGCCTGTCGCGGTCGCCCTCGACGGCGCCACGCAGCTGGGCAAGGGGCTGCTCGAGCAGGGAGTGAGCCTCGCCAGCCATCCCATCGCGACCGGCGATGCGCTGCAGGGCGCGCTGGGCAAGGGAATGGACCTCGCGGTGGAGGCGGCGAAGCTGGTGCTCATGGGCAGCGATGCCCAGACGCGCTTCAAGGGCCCGCTCGGCAAGCGCAAGCGTGCCGCCTGGGCCGAGTCGCTGCCGCTCGAGGAAGTGAAGGCCGTGGGCAAGGCGCTGGGCTGCTCGATCAACGACGTGCTGCTCTCGCTCGCGACCGGCGCCTTGCGCGATTACCTCGCCGACAAGGGCGATCCCGTCGACCCGGTCGAGATCCGGGCCATCGTGCCGGTGAACCTCCGCCCGGAAGGGCAGGCCGCGGCCCTGGGCAACCACTTCGGCCTGGTGTTCCTCGACGTGCCCATCGGCATCGAGCACCCGCTGGAGCGACTCTACGAGATCCGCCGGCGCATGCTCGCCCTGAAGGGCTCCTACCAACCGGTGATCGCACTCGCGCTCTTGAGCGCCGTGGGCTATGGCCCGCGCGCGCTGCAGGATCAGGTGACCCAGCTGCTGGGGCGCAACGCGAGCGCGGTCATGACCAACGTGCCCGGTCCCCAGCACCCGCTGTATTTCGCCGGCCAGCGCATCGCGGACCTCAACTTCTGGGTGCCCCAGTCGGGCGGCATCGGCCTGGGCATCTCGATCCTGTCCTACGACGGCAGGATCGAATTCGGCGTGATCACCGACGCGGGCCTCGTGCCGGATCCGGATCGCATCGTGGGCCGGTTCGCGGACGAATTCGACAAGCTGCTCTGGCTCGCGCTGATGAGCCCCTGGGGCGACGATCCGGCCTCGCCCGCACCCGAGGCCTCGGCCCCGCTGGCGAAGGTGCCCAAGCGCTTCAGGAGTCTCTGAGCGCGGCGATCACGTCCATCTCCACCTGGTAGCCGAAATGCAGCCCCGCCACCGGCACCACGGTGCGCGCCGGCCGATGATCACCCAGCTTGCGCGCGTACACGGCGTTGAAGGCCGGCCAGCAGCCCATATCGGCGATGTAGACCGTCGCCTTGAGGATACGGTCCGCACCGCTTCCCGCCGCCTCGAGGATGGCGACAACGTTGTCGATCACCTGGGCCGCCTGCGCCTCGAAATCAGCGAGCCGGCGCTGCGGATCGCTCGCGACGATGGGGAGCTGCCCGGCGACATAGACCAGGCCTCCGTGCACCACCGCCTGGGAATAGTGCCCGCCGGCCGCGGGCGCGGCGTGGGTCGAGATGGATTTCACGCGTCTTCCCCGAAAAAGGAAAGCGGGCCGGTTTTCGGGCCGGCCCGCTGGCATCGGAGCCGCCGGTCAGCCGGCGGGCGGTGTCACTTGAGGTGCTTGGAGACCAGCTTGGTCATCTCGAACATCGAGACCTGCTTCTTGCCGCCGAAGACGTCCCGCAGCTTTTCGTCGGCGTTGATCATGCGACGGTTGATCTTGTCCTGGAGGTTGTTCTTCTTGATGTAACCCCAAAGTTTGCTCGTGACTTCCGTCCGGGGCAGGGGGATGGCTCCGACGACTGCCGCGAGCACCGAGCTCGGGGTCATCGGCTTCATGAAGGCGGCGTTGGGCTTGCGCTTGGTCGTGGACTTCTTGGCCTTGGCCGCCGGCTTCTTCGATGCGGCCTTCTTCATCGGTTTCCTGGCGGCGGGCTTCTTGGCCGGTTTCTTCGCTGCCTTCTTGGCTTTCTTAGCTGCCATTGATGAATCCTCCAATCTGATGGTGACGTTGAGTTGCATTCATCTCGCCCGGTAGGCGCGACAGCGAGAGGATGCACAAGGCGAAAACAACTTGTCAATGCTTTTCACTCGGAAGAACGCCTTTTTTCCTCCGACGTACCGCCTGCGCAACACGCATTTCATTCGAGTTGGGCGCGCGCGACCTCCACGTCGAGCCTCTCCATCGCATCGTGCGCCTCAAGGGCGGCGGCCCGGGCGTACAGCCCGGAGGCTTCCTCGACCATCTTGCGCCCATGCATGAGCACCAGGCCGTTGGCCATTTCGATGTGAGCGATGGGCGAATCCGGGGTGAGCGAGAGCGCCTCGCGAAAGTGGGCCTCCCCGGCATCCTTGCGCGCGCCGTAGGTCAGACCGCCGACCAGCGCTCCCACCTTGTCGATGATCTCGGCGTGGTAAGCCCCCATGGCGATGTGCGCCTCCGCGTGGCGTGGCTGCAGCGCGAGCGTGCGCTCCAGGGCGGTGCGAATCTTGCCGCCGTAGCCCTGCGCCAGCGCCTTGGCCACGGAGATGCGCTGGCTGTAGCGGCCGGCCGCATAGGCGTAGAGGTAGTGGGCGTTGGCGTTCTTCGGCTGGCTGCGGGCCAGCTCCGCGGCGCGTTCCATGGCCTCCTCGAACAGCGCGATGCGCGCGCTCTCGCGGGTCTCCACGCCGTTGGCGTAGATCGCCTGCGCCTTGTTGGCGGCGTTGATCCCCGCGGGGCCGGCGCCGAGTCCGGCGGCGAGCGCCTCCGCGAAGCGTCCCTCGTGGAACAGGCGCCAAGCCTGCAGCGCATCGGCATCCTTGGGGACCGGCTCGCGATCGCCGCGATGCAGCCGGGCCCAGTGCTTGCGCAGGGCCTCACCCGGATAGTGATACGCCTTGTCCGGGAAGGGAAACGCCCGCCATTTCAACCGGGTCATCGCGATGCCCTCCTTTCGCCTATGCGTCGAGGTAGCGGCGGCCCAGCCGCTCGAGGTGTCGCCGGGAGGCGGCGCCCAAGTACGGGGCCACGAGCGCCATCACCTGGTAAGCGCCCTGGCCAAGGGCCGCGTCCACGGACCGCGCGTCGAGGCCGCGCAGCGACTGGAAATTGAGCCAGTAGGTCGCCACGATCAGCACGTTCCGGGCGAGGGTGCGGATCTCGGCGGGAGTGGCGCGCATGGCGCCGGCCCGCACGAGGCCCCGGCAGAGCGCGGCCACGGTCGCGGACTTGCGATCGACGATGCGGTTGAAGTGCGCCTTCAGGCGCCGATTCCGCCCCACCAGATCATCGAGGTCGAAGTAGAGGAAGCGGAATTCCCAGATCGCCTCGAGCATCAGGTGCAGGTACAGCCAGAGATCCTCGATCGCCGCGGCGGGCGAGCTCGCCGCGGCAGGCTCCACGCCCACGCGCTCCTCGAAGCGGTGGAAGAGCTCCTCGATGATCGCATCCTTGTTCCGAAAGTGGTAGTAGAGGTTGCCCGGGCTCATGTCCAGGCAATCCGCGACGGCGCCGGTGGTGACGTGGGGCGCGCCCCGCTCGTTGAACAGCTGCAGCGCCTGCGCGAGGATGCGCGCGCGAGTACGCGCGCTGCGCGCCGCATTGCCATCGATTGGAGCCGCCCCTGCCGCCGTCCTCGTCAAGTTCCTCGCACCCCGGGAAAGCGGGCGCTAGCGTATCACGCCGTGCCGCGCGCGCCCGATTCCCCGAGCCATCCGCGCAGATCCGCGAGAGCGGCGCGCAGATTGTCGGCGGTGCTGCGCGACGCGTCGAGCCTCACCGGGAGCCGCCGCCCGGTGTCCGCCAGGACGTCGGCGCGCAGGCGAATGCCGTGGCGAGCGAGCAGCGCTCCGAGCGTGGCGGCGCGTTTGCGCAGGTCCTCGCGCGTGCGCTCGTAGGCATGCTCGCAGACCCGCTGGCGCCGCGAATAGCTGAAGACGTTGGTGAAGAAGATCTCGGTGTCGTCGGTTTCGGGCTCGAAGAGCAGCACATCGGCGCCGGGATACTGCGCGTCATACTTCGACAGCCCGGCCGCCATGCGTGAATGGATCACCGCGCGAAAGGTCTGCGACAGCACCGCCGGCAAGCCGCCTTCCACCAGGCGTGCGTGGCGCGCGCCGCCGCGCCGGGCGGCGAGATTCGCGTCGTAGGGCACGATGGGATTCACGCACAGCACCAGCCGCATCCCGTCGGCGAGCGCCTCCGAAGCGTGCAGTGTCTTCTTGAGGGCCCCGTCGACGAAGTGACGCCCCTCGACCTCCACCGGCGGGAACAGTCCGGGAAGCGCCGCGCTGGCCTGGACGGCACGGGAGATCGGCACCCGGTCGTGCCCCGGGCGGCCGAAGCTCACGCTCTCGCCGCTGTCCAGGTCCGTGGCGACGAGGTACAGGCGCCGTCCCAGCTTGCGAAAATCGTTGGTGTGGCCTGGGCGCGTGAAGGCCGCGGCCAGGTATTCGTGGATCTTCTCGTTGTCGAATATCCCGGTGGGCAGCGCGCCCCCGAGTTCGGCCAGCGCCTCGAAGGGGCTGCGCGCCAGCGGATGGCGTGCGTAGCGCCACGCCGCCCGCGCCGCCAGCGGCGCGAGCCGGCGCGCGCGGCGCAGGTATTCGCGCAACGCCGGTCGCATGAACAGCTCCGGCGTGAGCGCGCCCCGGCCCCGGGCCCCCGCGATGAACAGCCGATGGATCTCGCCGATGGGAATGCCGTTGGCGAGCGCGGCGGCGATGAAGCTCCCGGCGCTCACGCCCACGTAGCAGTCGAGCTCGTTCAGGTCCAGCCCTTCGAGCGCCTCCTGCAGCGCCACCAGCGCGCCGATCTCGTAGATCGCACCGAAGGGGCCGCCCCCGGCCAATGCGAGCCCGATCCGGGGACGGTTGCCGCGCGCGGCGAAGCGCGCCACGCGCTAGGCGCGCGGGCGCGCGCGGCGCAGGCGCTCGACGCTCGCCTGCAGCTGCGCGACCTGTTGCGACAGCGCGCGCACCTCGCGCGACGACGGCACCCCGAGGCGGGAAACCGCGCGCGAAACGCGTTGCTCGAAGACCTTCTCGAGCTGCGTGAGCGCCCCGAGGGTGCGCTTGCGCGCCACGCCGGCGCGGGCCAGCGCGGCCCTGCCCGCGGCCTGCGCCGTGGCGAGCGCCGCGTCGCGACCGTCCTCGATCAAGCGGCGCGCGGAGGACTGGATTTGCGCGAAGTCGGCGCTGCTGCGCCGGACGGAGCGACGCGGGGTGCGGCGCGTGGTTTGCGGGGTGCGGGACATGGTTTTCTCCTGGTTGTGGATTGACGGCGATTCACTTCGCAGCATAGGCGGGAGATTTAGAGGGTTCACCCTATTCTTCGCGGGCGCGGGCCCCCGACAGCCGCGTGTATCATGCGACGGACACGAACGCGCGCCCCACCGGAAAGGAATCCATGGCCTACTTCGTCACCGGCGCCACCGGTTTCATCGGCCGCTTCCTGGTCGAGAGGCTCCTGCGGCGCGACGGTCCCGTCTACGTCCTCGTGCGCAAGGAATCGATCGCGAAGCTCGATGCGCTGCGCACCCGTTGGGGCGCAGACGAGCGGCGGGTGATCGCGGTGGCGGGCAGCCTCGGCCGGCCCCGGCTCGGTGTATCGAGCGCGGAGCTCGCCAAGCTCAAGGGCAGCGTGGGGCACTTCTTCCATCTGGCGGCGATCTACGACCTCGCCGCGGGTGCCCGGGAGCAGGAAAAGGCGAACGTGGCGGGCACCCGGCACGCGGTGCAGCTCGCCGAGGCGATCGGCGCGGGCTGCTTCCACCACATGAGCTCGATCGCGGCGGCAGGGCTGTACGAAGGCGTCTTCCGCGAGGACATGTTCGACGAGGCCGAGGAGCTCGAGCATCCCTACTTCCGCACCAAGCACGATTCCGAACGCGTCGTGCGCAAGGAGTGCAAGCGACCCTGGCGCATCTACCGGCCGGGCATCGTAGTGGGCGATTCGAAGACGGGGGAGATCGACAAGATCGACGGGCCCTACTACTTCTTCAAGCTGATCCAGAAGACGCGCGCCATCCTGCCGTCCTGGATGCCGACGGTGGGCATCGAGGGCGGGCGCATCAACATCGTGCCGGTGGATTACGTGGTCGACGCCATGGATCACATCGCGCACCGCAAGGGGCTGGACGGCGGCTGCTTCCACCTCACGGACCCGGACCCGCGGCGCGTGGGGGAGGTGCTCAACCTGTTCGCCCGCGCCGCTCACGCGCCGCAGATGACGATGCGCGTCAACGCGAAGATGTTCAGCTTCATCCCGTCGTTCGTCGTCGATTCGCTCATGTCGCTCGCGCCCGTGCGCCGCCTGCAGACCCAGGTGCTCGCCGACCTCGGTATGCCCAAGGACATCTTCTCGTTCATCAACTACCCCACCCGCTTCGACAATCGCGCGGCGGAGAAGGCGCTCAAGGGCTCCGGCATCGCCCTGCCGCGCCTCGAGGACTATGCCTGGCGCCTCTGGGACTACTGGGAGCGCCACCTCGACCCGGACCTTTTCGTGGACCGCTCGCTCGCCGGCAAGGTGCGCGGCAAGGTGGTGGTGATCACGGGCGGCACGTCGGGGATCGGCGAGGCGGTCGCCTACAAGGTGGGGGAGGCGGGGGCGCGGGTGGTGGTCGTGGCGCGCGATCGCGAGAAGGCGGCGCCGGTCATGAAGCGCCTGGCCGCGCTCGGCGCGCATGCGCGCTTCGTGCCGTGCGACCTGTCGAGCCTCGAGGAGTGCGACCGCCTCGTGTCCGGGGTGGTGAAGGACTACGGCCGCGTCGACTACCTTGTGAACAACGCCGGGCGCTCCATCCGCCGCGGCATCGCCTCGTCCTACGAGCGCTTCCACGATTTCGAGCGCACGATGCAGCTCAACTACTTCGGCGGCCTGCGCCTCATCATGGGGTTCCTGCCGGTGATGGTTCGCCAGGGCGGCGGGCACATCATCAACGTCTCGTCGATCGGCGTTCTCACCCGCGCCCCGCGCTTCTCGGCGTACGTCGCCTCGAAGGCCGCGCTCGATGCGTTCAGCGAGTGCGCGGCGAGCGAGTTCGTCGACAACAACGTCCATTTCACCACCATCAACATGCCGCTGGTGAAAACGCCGATGACGGCGCCCACGAAGATCTACGCCCACGTGCCGATGCTCGAACCGGGCCAGGCGGCGGACCTGGTGGTCGAGGCCATCATCCACCGGCCGGTGCGCATCGCCACGCGCCTGGGCGTATTCGGGGAGGTGCTGCACGCGGTCGCGCCGAAGGCCACGCAGATCATCCTGAACGCCGCCTTCCGCATGTTCCCCGATTCGCCCGCCGCGCAGGGCCGTGCGGGCGAGGCGAAGGACGTGCAGCTCACCCCGGAGCAGGTCGCCTTCGCCCAGTTCACCCAGGGGATCCACTGGTAGGGGCGCGGACACGGCCACCATCCTCAGGGCGGGCGACCCAGCCCCCGAATTCGAAGCCGCGACGACCGACGGTGCGCGTGTGGCGCTGAAGGACTACCGCGGCCGCAAGCTCGTGCTGTACTTCTACCCGAGGGACGACACGCCCGGATGCACGAAGCAGGCGTGCTCGCTGCGCGACCACCAGGCGCAGATCGCGGCCAAGGGCGCGGCGGTGCTCGGGGTCTCCACCCAGGACGAGCGCTCCCACCAGGCGTTCACGCGCAAGTTCGCCCTCAACTTCCCCCTGCTCGCCGATACCGACGGGGCCATCGGGCGCGCTTACGGCACCTTGGGCGGCGCCGGCGTGCTCTCGAAGCTCAAGGCCGCCGCGGGGCTTGCCGACCGCGTGACGTTCGTGATCGACGAGCAGGGACGCATCGCCCACGTGATCGACCGGCCCGACGTCGCGAACCACGCCGAAGAGGTCCTCGCCCTGCTCTAGCGCGCGGCATGCACGCCGGCGGCCTCCAGCTCCGGGATCAATGCGTCGGCGAGCTCAGGCGAATCCAGGATCGCGATGTGCCCGAAGCCGGGCAGCGCCACGTTGCGCGCCCACGCCAGGCGGCACGTGTCCTGCGGCGCCACCATGTTGTCCTGCGGAGAGTAGATCGAGACCGTGTCCACGGCCGGCCCCGCGGCGCCCTCGCGCCGCTCGAGCGAGGCGAGGAACTCGCTGTCCGGCTGCATCTGGCGCGCGCTGCGGCCCAGGCCCATGAACGCCAGCGCGGTCCCGTGGTGCGGGCTCGCAATGGTGATGAGCCTCGCCACGCGTCCCGCCCCGCGCCGCGCAAGGTAGGCCCTTGCGGCGAGGCCGCCCATGCTGTGGACCACCAGCACCACTTTCGCCTGTTTGGTGCCCGCCAGGATGCGCTCGATCTCGGCGTCCAGCTCATCCGCGAAGCGTTCGATCGAGGCTAAGCACGCGGGAAAGTTGGGCGTGAAGATGGGTCCTACGCCGCGGGCCTCCAGGCGCCGCAGCAGCGGGCGGAAGTAGCCCCGGTTGGCGAAGTAGCCGTGAACGAGGAGCACCGGCATGCGCCCGGTGGGCTGCGCCAGGGGATCGGGGCGAACGACGTATCGGTCCCATGGAAGGTGGAACAGGTTGAACGCGACGAAGGCGCGCCATTCCGCGAGCACCATGCGCACGGTCCCGGTCCATCCTATGCGCTGCCCGGGAGCCGGCGGCGAGCCGAGCCACCATCCGAGCAGGCTCGAGATGCACACGAGCACGAGCCGCACGCCCAGGAACCAGGCCACCGTGGCCAAGGCAATGGCCGCCGCACGGTGCGCATGCCCGCGGAAGAGCCATGCGGACAGCGCGAGGCAGGCGGCCAATTCGAGCAGCTGCGAAAGGCGAAGCGCGCGCGCGAGCATTGGGCACGAGTATAGCGTGCCGGTATCGCGGCGCTGCACGTTGTCCGGCGCGGCGCCGGCCTCACGCGAGGGCCGCGGCCACCTTCTCGGCGATGAGCGCGCTCACGCGCTCGTTCGATTCCACCGTCACGCCGGCGATGTGCGGCGTGAGCAGCAGGCGCGGGGCGCCCGCGAGCGGGGAGCCCGCCGCCAGCGGCTCGTGCTCGAAGACGTCGAGCGCCGCCCCGCCGAGCCGGCCCTCGCGCAGCATCGCGGCGAGCGCCGCCTCGTCGACGATGCCCCCGCGCGCCGTGTTGACCAGCACGGCGTCGCGCTTCATGCGCGCGAGCCGCGCGGCATCCAGCAGCCCGCGGGTGGACGGCACGAGCGGCACGTGCAGCGAGACGACGTCGCTTTGCTCCAGCAGCGCGTCGAGCGGGCAAGGCTGCGCGTGCGCGGCGCCCCAGGCCGGGTCTTCGTCGCGCACCATCGGGTCGTGGCCCAGCGCGCGCATTCCCAGGGCGGCGGCCTTGCGTGCCGTGATGCGCCCGATGTCGCCGAAGCCCACGAGCCCGATCACCTTTCCCGCCGCTTCGCGTCCCTGGGAGAGCGTCTGGCGCGGCCAGGTCCCGGCCTCCACCGCACGGGTCGAGAAATAGGCGCCGCGCAGCAGCAGCATCGCGGCGGTGACCACGTATTCGGCGACCGACTCGGCGTTGGCGCCGGTGGCGGGGATGACCTGGATGCCCCGCGATCGGCACGCCTCGACGTCGATGTTGTCCAGACCCACGCCGAGGCGCCCGATGACCCGCACGCGCACGGCCGCCGCGAGCAGCGCGCCGCGCACCTGCGTGCGGTTGCGCACGATCCACCCATCCGCCTCGGCGAGCTCGAGCGCGAGCGCCTGCGGCTGGTCGACGAGACCCGGCCGATAGCGCACGTCGAGGCGGCTGGAGAGGCTCGCCACTGCGGGGGCGTCCATGAATTCGCTGATCACGACGCGGGGCATAGGTAGTTCCGGACGAGGCGAGTGGGCAGTGTAGCCGCTCGCCTCAGCGGCGCGCCAGATGGGCGGTGACTTCCTCGCGGTCGTGGTAAAGGTGCTTCAGGCGCAGGAAGTACCCGCCGCCTCCCAGCGCCTCGTCGATCAGGGCGCGACAGCGCTCGACTTCCTCCCAGCGCTTCTTCATCGGCAGCTTCAGGTTGAAGATGGTCTCGCGGCACCAGCCCTGGGCGATCCACCGGCCCGCCAGCCGCGCGATGCGCGAGGGGCTCTCCACCATGTCGCACACCATCCAGTCCACCGGCTCGGGCGGGCGGAAGTGGAAGCCGTCGTCGCGGCGATGCTTCACCTGCCCGCTGTCGAGCAGGCGCGCATCGATGGCGCCGTGGTCCACCGCGGTCACCATCAGGCCGTGCTGCACGAGCTGCCACGACCATCCACCCGGGGAGGCGCCGAGGTCCACGGCGGTCATGCCCGGCGCGAGGCGGCGCGTGCGCTCTCGCTCCTCGAAGAACTCCATCAGGGCCTCGGCAAGCTTGAGCGCTGAGCGCGAAGGTGCGGACGACGGCACGCGGACCCGCGGGATGCCCATAGGCCAGCGCGAGCTGTTGGCGACCGCGGACACTCCCACATAGCACGCCCGCCCCCCCACGAAGAAGACGTGCAGGCGTTCCGCGGCCCGCACGTCATCCACGGCCACGCCGGCGCGCGCGAGCGCCTTCTCCAGGTGGGGCGCCAGCGGCCGGGTGAGGGAAGCGAGGGCCTTGCCGTCGTTGGTGTCGGGCATCTCGACCCGCAGCTCGCGAAAGCGCGCACCCAGCGTGCGCGCCGAATCGACGATGGGCGTCACGCGGTCGGACTCGGGCAGCGCGGCGAGCAGCTCTCCGGTGCGCACCATCTGGCGCGGGAAGACGAGCCGGCGGAACTCGATCCGCCCTGCGAGCCCCGCGCCCGCTTCCTCGTCGTGCGGGCTGAACACCGCGAAGCCGCTGTCAGGCCGCGTCTTCACGTAGCCTTCCACGCCCAGCGCCCCGGCGACCGCAGTGATCTCCTGCGCGCACTCCTTTTCGAAGCCCGCTCGGCAGTACAGCAGCAGCCGCTCGGCGCTCACGCCGGCCGCGCGTGCCGGAACAACCCGAAGAAGTTCCGCGTCGTGGCGCGCGCGATTTCCTCGAGCGGGGCCTCGCGCAGCCGCGCGATTTCCTCGGCGACGTGCCGCACGAAGGCCGGCTGGTTGGGGCGCCCGCGATGCGGAACCGGTGCTAGATACGGCGAGTCGGTCTCCACCAGCATGCGCTCGAGGGGCAGTCGCCGCGCAACGTCCTTGAGCGCCCCGGCGTTCTTGAACGTGACGATGCCGGAAAGCGAGATGTGGAAGCCCATGGCCATGGCGGCCTCGGCCACCTCCCAGGTTTCGGTGAAGCAATGCATGACGCCGCCGATGCGCTGCGCGCCCTCCTCGCGCATCACGCGCAGCGTGTCTTGCGCGGCTGAACGCGTGTGGATCACCAGCGGCTTGCCGCACGCGCGCGCGGCGCGGATATGGACGCGGAATCGCTCACGCTGCCACTCCGCGTCGCCCTCGATGCGGAAGTAGTCCAGGCCGGTCTCGCCGATGGCTACCACCTTGGGGTCGTCGGCCATCCGCACCAGCTCGTCGACCGTCACTTCCCGCTCGTCGCGGCGCTCGTCCGGATGCACGCCGGCCGAGCACCACAGGTTGGCCCGTCCCATGGCCACCGCGCGCACGGACGGGAATGTCTGCAGGGTCGTGCTGATGGTGAGGGCGTGCGTGACGCCGCTCTCCGCCATGCGCTGCAGCACGCCGGCCAGATCGGCCTGCAACTCCGGGAAGTCGAGGTGGCAATGAGAATCGACGAGCATCGGGGCCATTCTACCGACCCGGGGATCAATGCCGGATCGCGGCCGCCGGAGCCGGCCGCCGCGACGGCGCCTAGGCGGTGTACATCCAGTCCCGGGTGAGCGGCAGATCGGCCCGCCCCGGGCGCGTCTGCTTCGAGGCGAGTATCTGGAAGATCGAGACCCAGCCCTGCTCGAACGCGTGCGCGCAGCCGGCCAGGTAGATGCGCCAGATGCGCGCGGTGCGCTCGCAGGAGGCGGCGACCGCCTCGGCCAGGTGGCGCTCGAAGCTCTCGCTCCAGATTCCGAGGGTCTTCGCGTAGTGGGGGCGCAGCCCCTCCACGTCATGGATCTCGAGTTGCTGGTCGCTCATCTCGCGCACCGCCAGGTGCAGGTGCGGGAGCTCGCCGCGCGGAAACACGTAGCGGCCGATGAACTGCCCCGCGCCCAGACCCACCGCGCGGTTGTTCGTGTCCGCGGTCGTGATGCCGTGGTTCAGGAACAGCCCCTTCTCGCGCAGCAGCCGCCGGACCACGCCGAAATAAGTGGCGAGGTTCTTCAGCCCGACGTGCTCGAACATGCCGATGCTCGCGATCTTGTCGTACGCGCCTTCGCCCGGCGCGTCGCGGTAGTCGAGCAGCAGCACGCGGCAGCGGTCCTGCAGGCCGGCCTCGCGGATGCGCTCGTTGGCGAGGCGGAACTGGTTTTCCGACAGCGTGATCCCGGTTGCATCCACGCCGAACTTCTGCGCCGCCCGTATGGCGAGGGCGCCCCAGCCGCATCCGATGTCGAGGAACTTCTCGCCCGGCTTCAAACGCAGCTTGGTGCAGACATGATCCAGCTTGCGCAATTGCGCCTGCTCGAGCGTTTCGCCCTCGTCGCGGAAATACGCGCAGGAATAGACCATGCGCGGGTCGAGCCAGAGCGCGTAGAACTCGTTGGAGACGTCGTAATGGTGGTGGATCGCCTCGCGATCGCCCCGCTTGGAATGGCGCGCCGGGCCGGGAGCCCCGTCGAAGAGCGGCCTGGGAGCCGAGCGCGAGATCGCCTCCGCGCCGCGGATCGCCTCGCGCATGTCGCCCTCGAGCTCGGCGTGGCCCTCGATGTACGCCTCGGCAAGCGACAGCATGCTGGGACGCACGAACGCGGAGGCGGCGCCCATGCCGTTCAGCCGCACCGTGACCCGCGGCTGCTCGGAAAATGCCACCTCGCGCCCGTCCCAGAGGACCAGGCGAAGCGGCGCATGGACGCGTTCCTTGAGCTTCGCGAGGGCATGGTCGAGAGGTCGTTCCCAGAACATGGATCCTCCTGCGTCTTCGGCGAACCGGGCGGCCGCGCCCCCACCACCCCGCTCAGATCGTATGCGTCGGGCGGGACGACTGCAGCGCGCCCGCAAGTAGCCCCTCGACCTTCTTCTTGAGCTCTCTCACCAGCTCGCTGTCGTGCAGCTGCACGCCGATGCCCTGCGGGCGGTTGCCCGCGCTGTGCGCCGGGTTGATCCACGCGACGTTGCCCTGCAGCGGGATCTTGTTCGGGTCGTCGAGCAGCGACAGCAGGATGAGGACTTCCTCACCCAGGACATGAGACTTGTTGCTGGGCAGGAAAATTCCCCCATGCCGCAGCAGCGGCATCCATGCCGCGTACAGCGCGGACTTGGACCGGATCACCAGGGTAAAGACCCCGGGCCGGTGGACGAGGGCGGCGGCCGCGGCTTCGCTCATGAAAAGGTTCCGATGGTGCCCCTGCTGCATGTCCTCAAGCGTCGGCCCCCCGTCAAATTACTGATTGTAAGGTGAATCATCCGGCATGAAACGGGAATGCCGGGTGCGGTCCTTCCGAATCTAAGCCCGCGGCCCCTTCCGCGCAAGATCGGCAGAATGCCTCAGGTGGCAAAATTGTCATGATACCGGCGGAATATTCGGGGCCGACTCGCTGTCCTCCCATCGCGCAACCCGGGGCGAGCGCTGCACGATCCGTCCGGGGGCGGCTAAGGCGAGCGAGTCGCCACCGACATAACCCTGAATGAACTGGTTCCCATGACCCTTCCGGCATTTCGTCGTCGCAAGCGCGCCACCATGTCGAACATCTGCATTTCCTTCGCCCTCGCCGGCGCGCTTGCTTCGTGCGGCGGCGGAGGGGGCGGTGACAATGCAGCCCAGATGGGGCCTCCCGCCGTCCCTCTCGAGCTGGCCGTTGCCGGCATGGCGGTGGTCAAGGTCCAGACCGGCGCCCAGGGCGCAACGGTCATGGAAGAAATGCCGACCTCCCTCTCGCAGCCCGGTCCCGAGCGGCGCGTTGTCCTGCTCGACGACAATGGAGCGGTGAGCGGCCAATATTCCGCGCCTCCCGGCTGGGCCGTCATCGACTTTGCACGCCATCCGTCGGGGGAAACTTCGGTTGCGTTGGCGACGGCGCGAACGGTGAGACTGGCGCGCCTGGACCGCCTCGCCCACGCGAGTGGCGAATTCGAGCTGGTCGATGCCCAGGCACCGAACGATCCGTTCTACGACCATGGCGGCGTCCACGACGACGGCTCGCTCCTGCCGGTCTTCACTCGCGACGCGGTGCGCATCGCGGCCATCGGCGAGAACCTCGCCGTCGCATTGCGCACCGGACGCAACGCCGTGGTCGCCTACCGATTCGACTACCGCGGCGCGGACGGGTACGCGCGCGTCTGGCGCAGCCTCGTGGAACCGGGCCTGTCGATGTTCGGCCTAGGCATCACCTCCGGCAGCTTCGACACCTTCGGGCAGCTCGAGAATCACTTTCACGTCCATCTCGATGCCGACGCGGCGGGCAACGTGGCCGTCGCGGTCGTCGGAAGGGCGGGCCTGGCTGCGGTGTTCGCCGCCCACGCCGATTACTTCGCGGAGCCCACCGACGTGACGATCGGATTGCTGGTTACGCGCCTCGCGCCGGATGGGCAACGGCGCGGGACGACCGTGATCGACACGGTCCAGGTGAGCGAGCTGCACGGGCTGCGAATCAGCGGTGACGACATCGCTCTGGCCGGTCGGGTCTTCTCCGAAAAGCGCGCCGACGGCGGCGGCTGGAATGCGTACGCCGGGCACGTCAATCTCACCAACGGTGCGCTGCTCGGCTATCGCACCATCGACATCGACCGCGGCGAAGTGCTGTTCGACATCGCGCCCCTCGGGCAGGGCCGCTTCCTGGCCGCGGGCGCGGCGGGCTATACGCAGAATCCCGACGGCGGGAGCATCTCGGAAACGTGCGCGCCGCTGCTCGTCGTTCTCGAGTCCGATGGCACGCTGAAGCAGCGCATCGCAGTGGCCGCCGGGGCGCGCCAGAACCAGTTGCGTTCGATCGCCGCGCGCGGCGACAAGTGGCTGGTCGGCGGCATGGTCAATGGTCCGGGCACGCATTCCGGGGACGCCAATCCGGGGCTGATCATTGCCGACGGCTTCGTGCACGAGATTGACGTGCCGGCGCCGTGACTCCCGTGCCGCGACCTAGGCCGGGGTTTTCGCGCGCGTGGCCTGGTTGTAGGCCATGAGAAGATGCTCGGCCAGCAGGCGCGGATTCAACGGGTGCGAAACCAGAGAACGCGCCCCCGCGAGCTCACGGTCGAACGCGAGCAGCGCATCGAGATCCGCCGACTTCGCGCGCGCCGCGAGCGCGGTGGTGAAATCGACATGGTGGCGCGGCTCGCCGGCCAGGCGCATGCGCACCAGGTCGTGCACCCAGGTCTGCAGCCAGAAGACGAGGCGCTCGATCGCATCGCGATCGATGGTGGCCGCGAACGCGACCGGATCCGCGCCGCCGGGACGAGCCAGCTCCGCCACCAAACGCGCGCGGAATTGCGCCTCTTCGGGCTGCGCGATGTCGCGCGCCAGGAGCGGCGAGCCGCCCGCCAGCGCGAGCGCAACCTGGGCCTGGTCGACGCCCTCGCCGCGCAGCCACGCCAGCGCGTCGGGCGCGTTCGGCGCCGCAAGCGTCACCAGGCGGCAGCGGCTGCGGATCGTGGCCAGCAGGCGCGCCGGGCGATCGCTCACCAGCACGATCAGTGTCCCGGGCGGCGGCTCCTCGAGCGTCTTCAGCAGCGCATTCGCGGCCGCCGGATGCAGCGCCTCCGCGGGGTGCATCAGCAGCACGCGGTAGCCCGCCCGGTGCGTGGTGAGGGAGATGAAATCCGCCACGGCACGGATCTGCTCGATCTTGATCACGACGCTCTTCGCCTTTTCCGGCTTGCCGGTATCGGCCTCGCCGCCCTCGCTTTCCTCCTCGGCTTCCTGCTCCGACTCGGGAACGATCTCCCGGAAATCGGGATGGTTGCCCTGCCCGAACCAGTGGCACGACGGGCACGCGCCGCATGCGAGCCCGGCGCGCGGGCTCTCACACAGCGCGGCCGCCGCGAGCGCGCGCGCGAATTGCGTCTTGCCGATGCCGGCGGGCCCGTGGACCAGCAGCGCATGCGACAGGCGCTCGCGGTGGGCGAGCAGCCCCGCGAGCGCGTCGTGGTGCCAGGGATAGGGAGCGATCACGGGAAGGCGCGGGCGAACGCCTGGGCGAGGCGCTCGCGTACTTCTTCCTGGGTGCCCGCGGCGTCGACCACGTGGATGCGGCCGGGGCTCCGGTGCGCGCGCTCGCGATAGGCCTCACGCACCCGCCGGAAGAAATCGACCTGCTCGCGCTCGAACTGATCCGGCTCGCGCCCCTGTCCGCGCTGGCGCTCGTGGGCGATCGCGGGATCCAGGTCGAAGAGGAAGGTGGCATCGGGCTGCAGGGCCGGGTGCACGAGCCGCTCGAGGGTGCGCACCGCCTCCGGGTCCAGGCGGCGCCCGCCGCACTGGTAGGCGTAGGTGGAGTCGCTGAAACGGTCGCACACGACCCACGCGCCGGAAGCGAGTGCGGGCTCGATGCGCTCGGCGATGTGTGCGCTGCGCGCCGCGAACATGGCCAGGGCCTCGGCCATCGGCGTCATGGGATGGTGGAGCACGATCTCGCGCAGCCGCTCGCCCGCCTCCGTGCCGCCCGGCTCGCGGGTCACCACGGCCTCGTGGCCGCGCCGGCGCACGAGATCGCGCAGCAGCTCGAGGTGGGACGACTTGCCCGCCCCGTCGATGCCCTCCAGCGTGATGAATCGTCCGCGCATGGTCATTTCCCGAGCTGGTATCTTGCCACCGCCCGGTTGTGCTCCTCGAGCGAACGGGAGAATTCGTGCGTGCCGTCCCCGCGCGCGACGAAATAAAGGTAGGGCGTCCGGGCAGGATGCAGCGCCGCGCGCAGGGAGTCCGCCCCCGGCATCGCGATCGGCGTGGGGGGCAGCCCGGCGCGCGTGTACGTGTTCCACGGCGTATCGGCCGCGAGGTCGGCCTTGCGGATGTTGCCGTCGAAGCGCTCGCCCATGCCGTAGATCACCGACGGATCGGTCTGCAGGCGCATCCCGATGCGCAGGCGGTTCACGAACACCGAGGCGATGGGCGCCCGCTCGGCGGCCACGCCCGTCTCCTTCTCGATGATGGAGGCGAGGATCAGCGCCTCGTAGGGACTCGCAAGGGGCAGGTCCGGGTCGCGCCCGGCCCAGGCCTGCGCGAGGCGGCGCTTCATCGCCGCGTGGGCATGCCGCAGGATTTCCACGTCGCTCGAGCCCGGGCTGAAGCGATAGGTATCGGGGAAGAGCCATCCCTCCACGCTCTCGTCGCCGGTGCCGATGAGCGCGCGCAGGTCGGCGTCGGTCTTCCCGGCGAGGGTCTGGCGCACGCGCGGGTCGCCCGCGAGCTGCGCGAGCCACTGGCGCAGTGTCGTGCCCTCGACGAAGCGCGCCTCGACAAGCACCACGTCGCCGCGCGCCAGCTTGTCGAGCAGCATCGCCGGGGTGATTCCCGATTCGACGCGATAGGTCCCGGCGCGGATCACCGCGGCCTTGCCGAGCACCCGGCCGAGGATCCAGAAGCTGTGGGCGTCGGCAACCACGCCCTCGTCGGCGAGCGCGCGCGCAACCGACTTGAGGCTCATGCCGGAGCGCACCGTGAACTCGTAGGGACTGCGGGGCAGCTCGACGGGATGCGCGGCGAACCAGGCGAGCCACGCGGCCGCGAGCAGCGCCGTGCCCACGGCGAGCAGCAAGGCCTTGCGCAGGGCCCGGGTCATGTCCGGCCGCGGCGGCCGATCAGTGGAAGCGGCGGAACGCGAGCGTTCCGTTCGTGCCGCCGAAGCCGAAGGAATTCGACAGCGCGGCCTCGATCCTCATCGGGCGTGCCGTGTTGGGGACGTAGTCCAGGTCGCAGGCGGGGTCCGGCGTGAGGATGTTGATCGTGGGCGGCGAGACCTGGTGGTGCATGGCGAGCACCGTGACGACCGCCTCGACGCCCCCGGCCGCGCCCAGCAGGTGGCCGTGCATCGACTTGGTCGAATTCACCGCGAGGCGGTACGCGTGCTCGCCGAAGGCAGCCTTCAGCGCGGCGGTCTCGTTGGCATCGCCCAGCGGAGTGGAGGTGCCATGCGCGTTCACGTACTGCACCTCGTCCGGGTTCATCCCTGCGTTGCGCAGCGCCGCGAGCATCGCGCGTCGCGGCCCGTCCATGTTGGGCGCGGTGATGTGGTTGGCATCTGCGCTCATGCCCATCCCGGCAAGCTGCGCGTAGATGCGCGCCCCGCGCCGCTTCGCGTGCTCGAGCTCCTCGAGGATGAGGATCCCGGCGCCCTCGCCGAGCACGAAGCCGTCGCGGTCGCGGTCGAACGGGCGCGAGGCGGTGGCCGGATCGTCGTTCCTTTCCGAAAGGGCCTTGCAGGCGCAGAAGCCCCCCACGCCCGAGAGGTTCACGCACGCCTCGGCGCCGCCTGCGATCATCACGTCGGCATCCCCGTACTCGATGATGCGTCCGGCTTCGCCCACGCAATGGGCGCTGGTAGTGCACGCCGAGACCATCGAGACGTTCGGCCCCTTCGCCTTGAACTGGATCGAGATCAGCCCCGCCACCATGTTGATGATCGTACCGGGCACGAAGAAGGGCGAGATGCGCCGCGGCCCCTTGGCGATCATCTCGCGGATGTTGTCCTCGATCATCGGCAGCCCGCCGATGCCCGAGCCCACGTTCACGCCCACGCGCTCGGCGTTCGACTCGTCGATGGCGAAGCCCGCGTCGTCGAGCGCGAGCCGGGTGGCGGCCAGGCCGTAATGGATGAAGGTGTCGCTGCGCCGCGTTTCCTTCTGCGCCATCCAGTCGGCGGCGTTGAAGCCCTTCACCTCCGCGGCGATGCGCGTGGGCAGCGCCGAGGCATCGAACTTGGTGATGGGCCCCACGCCGCTCGCGCCCTTCAGCAGGTTGTCCCAGGCTTGGGCCACGCCGATTCCGACCGGCGAGACGATGCCCAGCCCGGTGACGACGACGGTTCGCTTCGACATGGTTTGGGGCGCGGGCGCTTCAGCCCGCGCGAACGGGAAGGCGCCCGGGATGGCTACTGCTGCTTGACGTGGCCCTTGACGTAGTCGATGGCCTGCTGGACGTTGGTGATCTTTTCCGCTTCCTCGTCGGGAATCTCGCACTCGAACTCTTCCTCGAGCGCCATCACGAGCTCCACGTTGTCGAGGGAGTCCGCGCCGAGGTCCTCCACGAAGGAAGATTCGTTCTTGATGTCGGCCTCGGCCACGCCGAGCTGCTCGGCAACGATCTTCTTCACCCGGGCTTCTATGTTGTCCATCGACTTCCTCCAAGCTGTTTCTGTGGTTTGAACTGCTTCAGAAAAGCGCGTAATTCTACCATAGGGTACGCATGATTCCGATGACCGGCCGCGCTCACTCCATGTGCATCCCTCCGTTCACGTGGATCGTGGCGCCGGTGATGTAGCCGGCGGCGGGCGAGCACAGGAAGAGCACCGCCTGGGCCACATCGTCCACCCGGCCCAGCCGGCCCAGCGGCACGTTCTCGACCAGCCGCTTCACCTGCTCGCCGGCGAGCGAGCGCGTCATGTCGGTCTCGATGAAGCCCGGCGCCACGCAGTTCACCGTGATGTTGCGGCTGCCCACCTCGCGCGCCAGGGACTTCGAAAAGCCCACCATGCCGGCCTTCGCGGCGGCGTAGTTCGTCTGTCCCGGGTTGCCGGTGAAGCCCACCACGGAGGTGACGTTCACGATGCGGCCCGCCCTTGCCTTCATCATGCCGCGCAGCACCGCGCGCGAGAGCACGAAGACCGACTTCAGGTCCGTGGCCAGGATGTCGTCCCACTCCTCGTCCTTCATGCGCGCGAGCAGGTTGTCGCGCGTGACGCCGGCGTTGTTGACGAGGATCGTCGGCGCACCGAACTCCTCCTGCACCTGCCCGACGAGGGCCGCGCACTGCACCGCATCGCGCACGTCGAGCACGCGGCCCGCGCCGCGGGCGGAGAGCTCCGCGATCGCCTTCGAGATGCCCTGCGCGCCCTCGGCGCTGGTCGACGTCCCGACGACCGTGGCCCCGGCCTTGGCGAGCGCCTGCACGATGCCCTGCCCGATGCCGCGCGAGGCACCGGTGACGATGGCGATCTGTTCGTTCAGCATGGTCCTAGCCTCGCGCAAGGGCGGCGTCGAGCGCACCCGCATCATGGAGGGAGATGCACTCTGCGCCGGGAGCGATGCGCTTGCACAGCCCGGTGAGCACTTTGCCGGGGCCGCACTCGAGGATGCGCTCCACCCCCTGGCCGGCGAGGAACTGCACGGTCTCGATCCAGCGCACCGGATGGTCGAGCTGCTCGATGAGCGCCGTGCGGATGCGTTCCGGATCGTCGAACGCGGCCGCATAGCGGTTGTGCACCACCGGCGCGACCGGCGCGCGCACCTCGATCGTCGCCAGCTGCGCCGCCAGGCGCTGCGCGGCGGGCGCCATCAGGCTGCAATGCGATGGAGCGCTCATCGGCAACATCACGGCGCGCTTCGCGCCCCTTTCCTTCGCGAGCGCCATGGCCCGTTCCACCGCCCCACGGTGGCCCGCGATCACCACCTGCCCCGGGGAGTTGAGATTGGCCGGCTCGACCACTTCGCCCTGGGCGGCGTCGGCGCACAGGCCGGCGAGCTTCGCGTCGTCCAGGCCGAGGATCGCGGCGATTCCGCCGCTGCCCTCGGGGACCGCCTCCTGCATCGCCTGCGCGCGCAGGCGCACGAGGGGCAGCGCGTCCTCGAAGCGCATCGATTCCGCCGCCACGAGCGCGGAATATTCCCCGAGGCTGTGCCCGGCGAACCAGGCCGGCATCGGTCCACCCCTGGCGCGCCACGCCCGCCAGCAGGCCACGCCCGCCACCAGCATGAGCGGTTGCGTGTTCACGGTCTGGTTGAGCAGCTCGGCCGGCCCCTCCCCGGCCATGCGCCCGTAGTCGACGCCGGAAATGGCATGGGCTTCCCGGAATGTCGCCTCGACGGCGGCATCGCCCGAATACCCATTCATCATCCCGACGGATTGCGAGCCCTGCCCCGGAAACACGATGGCGATCGGCATGCTGTCCTCAATACCTCAGGAGCACTGAGCCCCAGGTGAATCCGCCGCCCACGCCCTGGAGCAGCACGGTGTGTCCCGGGCGCACCCGCCCGTCGCGCACGGCGACGTCGAGCGCGAGCGGAATGGATGCCGCGGAGGTGTTCGCGTGGCGATCGACGGTCACGATGCAGCGCGCATCGGCAATGCCGAGCTTCTTCGCCACATGGGAAATGATGCGCACGTTCGCCTGGTGCGGGATGTAGGCGTCGACGTCCGATACGCCGAGCGCGTTGGCCGCGAGCGCTTCCCGTGCGCTCTCCTCGAGCACCCGCACGGCGAGCTTGAACACGGCGCCCCCGTCCATCTTGAGGGTGGGATCGCCCTGGACCGCGCCGCCGGCCACGTGCCCGGGCGTGTTGAGAATGCCTGCGTAGTTGCCGTCCGCTCGCAGATGGCTCGAGAGGATTCCAGGCTGCGGCGACGCCTCGAGCAGCACCGCGCCCGCCCCGTCCCCGAAGAGCACGCAGGTGGATCGGTCCTTCCAGTCGAGGATGCGCGAGAAGACCTCCGCGCCCACCACCAGCGCGCGGCGGAACTGGCCCGCGCGGATGAACAGGTCCGCAGTGGCCAGCGCGTAGACGAATCCGGCGCACACCGCCTGCACGTCGAACGCCGCCCCCCGCGTGACGCCCAGCTTCGCCTGCAGCAGGCAGGCGCTCGAGGGAAAGACCATGTCGGGCGTCGACGTGGCGACGATGATGAGGTCCACGTCCGCGGACGTCCGCCCCGCCGCGGCGAGCGCGGCGCGGCACGCGTGGAGCGCGAGGTCGCTGGCGAATTCTCCGTCGGCGGCGATATGACGTTGCCGGATGCCGGTGCGCGCCACGATCCACTCGTCCGTGGTGTCGACCAGCGCCTCGAGGTCGCGGTTGGTGAGGCAACGGGCGGGCAGGTAGCTGCCCGTGCCGGTGATGCGCGCGTACGGCGCGCCGGATTGGCCGGCCATCAGGCGGCCTCCACCGAGGCCGCGGGGGCGAGCGCATTGAGCCGCGCGATCTCCTCGCCGATGCGCTCGAGCAGGCCGTGGCTCGCCTCCGAGGCCGCGCGGTCGAGCGCGGTGGCGAACGCGAGGCGGTCGGCCGATCCATGGCTCTTCACGACGATGCCCCGCAAGCCCAGCAGCGCCGCGCCGTTGTAGCGGCGATGGTCCACGCGGCGGCGGAAGCGGCGGATCACCGGCCACGAGACCAGCGCCGCCAGGCGCGAGAAGATCCCGCGCGTGTATTCCTCCTTGAGGAAATCGCCCAGCATCTTCGCCAGCCCTTCGGAGGTCTTCAGCGCCACGTTGCCCGCGAAGCCGTCGCACACCACCACGTCGGTCGTGCCCTTGAAGATGTCGTCGCCCTCGACGTTGCCGTGGAAATTCACCGGGCTGCGGCGCAGGAGCTCGCCCGCCCTCTTCACCACGCCGCTGCCCTTGATTTCCTCGGAGCCGATGTTGAGCAGCCCCACCGAGGGGTTCGCCTTGCCCTCCACCGCCTGCACGAGCGTGGAGCCCATGATCGCGAACTGCAGCAGGTGCTCGGGCGTGCATTCGGCGTTCGCGCCCATGTCGAGCGCGTACACCTGCCCGGTGCGCGTGGGCAGCACGGCGCAGATCGCGGGCCGGTCGATGCCGGGCAGGGTCTTCAGAACGAACTTGGCGGTGCCCATCAGCGCGCCCGTGTTGCCCGCGCTCACGCAGGCCTGCGCGCGGCCCTGCTTCACCAGGTCGATCGCAACGCGCATCGAGGAATCCTTCTTGGTGCGGATGGCGCTGCGCACGTCCTCGCTCATGCCGACGACCTCGCTCGCCGCGACCACCGTGAGCCGCGCGCCGTGGATCGAATGCGCGCGCGCGAGCTCGCGCTCGAGCGGCTCTTTCAGGCCGACGAGCAGCAACTCGGCTTCCGGATGGGAGGCGAGGAAATCGAGGCAGGCGGGAACGGTGACCGTGGGCCCGTGGTCCCCGCCCATCGCGTCGACGGCGATGACGGTCTTCACCGCAGCGGCTGCAATGAGGCCCGGAGGCCGTGCGTCCTCAGTCCTTGCTCTGGATGACCTTCTTGCCGCGGTAGTAGCCCGACGGCGAGATGTGATGGCGCAGGTGGTTCTCGCCCGTGGTGGGCTCCACCGCCACCGGGGGGGTGCCGAGGTGATCGTGCGCCCGATGCATGCCGCGCTTCGACGGCGACTTCTTGTTCTGTTGTACGGCCATGAGTATCTCCTAGTGTCCCTTCGTTGAATCCTTGCGCTTGAGGCCCGCCAGCGCGGCGAAGGGGGACTGCCCCGGTTGCGCCTCCTCGCGGCTCCCACCCTCCCGCCCCGGCTTGCGTGGCACCATGGGAAGGGACAGGAGGACGGCGTCCTCGACCAGGGTGCGGACGTCGAGCGGCCCGTCGGCGACAATGTAGTCTTCCGCCTCGCCTTCCTCCTCGATCGCCGGCATCTCGGACTCGCGGTCGACGAGCACGAGCCGGTCGGCGATGCAGACCTCGTGCCGGAAGGATTCCAGGGTGCTCTGGCACGTGAGAAAAACGAAGCCCTCGATTATACACGACACGATTTTGCGACGCTGCTGGTCCAGGGACGCCGTGACACGGCAGCGCAGCTCGCCCTCGCCGCTGGCGAGATCGTCCGCGAGGCGGCCGAGCTCGGCGGGAGTGAAGCGCCCTTCGAATATCGTCGGCTTGGAGGAGAGCCGCTCGGGATGGATCTTCAGATCGTCGCTCATCGGATATTGAATATAGATATTACTTTAACTAGTTTCAGTAAACTACTGTTTTGACTACACTTACGCTCGTCCTCTCTTCTGGCTCTCCGTACCGGCGGGAGCTGCTGGGAAGGCTCGGCCTGCCGTTCGAATCCTGGTCCCCGGACGTGGACGAGCGTCCGCTGCCGGGCGAGGCTCCGCACGATACGGCCGCGCGCCTCGCCCGGCTGAAGGCCGAGACCGGCGGCCACCGCTTCCCCGAGGCATGGATTATCGGCTCCGACCAGGTGGCCGAGCTCGAAGGCGCGCCCATCGGCAAGCCGGGCGACCTCGCGGGCGCGCGCCGCCAGCTGCTTGCGCAGAGCGGCCGCACCGTGCAATTCCACACCGGGCTGTGCCTGTGGAATGCGCGCCACGGGCGCCGGCACGAACGCCTGGTCACGACCGAGGTCACCTTCCGCCCGCTCGGCGAGGCGGAGGTCGACCGCTATCTCGTGCGGGAGCGGGCGCTCGATTGCGCCGGCAGCGCGAAGATCGAGGGACTGGGGATCGCGCTGCTCGAACGCCTCGGCGGCGACGATCCGACGGCCCTGGTCGGGCTGCCCCTGATGGCGCTCGCCGCGATGCTGCGCGCGGAAGGATTCGACGTCCCCTGATGTCCAACGGACGCCTCTTCCTCGTACCCGCGTGGCTGTCGGAGGACGCGCCGGTCGCGCACGTTCTGCCGGCCCCTGTCCTCGAGCGTATCCGGGCCCTCGACTGCTTCGTCGCCGAGGAGGCGAAATCGGCGCGGCGCTTCCTGGCCGCATGCGGCCATCCCAGGCCGATGCGCGAGCTCGCCATCGCGCAGCTCGATGAGCACACGCCCGCGGACGCCGTGCCATCGCTGCTCGGGCCCGCCCTCGCAGGGCGCGACCTCGGGCTGCTCTCGGAAGCGGGACTGCCCGGGGTGGCCGACCCGGGCGCCGCGCTCGTGGCCGCGGCCCACGCGCGTGCCGTGGCCGTGGTGCCGCTCGCCGGCCCCTCTTCCCTGCTGCTCGCGCTGGCGGCGAGCGGGCTCGAGGGGCAGCGCTTCCGCTTCGTGGGCTACCTTCCGGCCGAATCGGCATCGCGTCGCGCGGCGATCGGGCGCCTCGAGCAGCAGTCCGCGCACGAGGACGAGACCCAGATCTTCATCGAGACCCCGTATCGCAACGAGGCGCTGCTCGCCGACCTGCTCGCAGCCTGCCGTCCCGGCACGCGCCTGGCGGTGGCCGCGGCGCTCACGGCCCCGGACGCCTGGATCCGGATGGGTCGCATCGAGGACTGGAGGTCGCGCCCCGTCCCCGCCATCGGCAAGCGCCCTGCCACCTTCCTGCTCCAGGCGCAGAGGCGGGTTCCGGCCCGCAAGGGCTGAGATCCGGCGCCCGCCCGCGCCGCCTTCAGCCGGCCGACTTGAGGTAGAGGTTGTTGCGCCGGAGCAGCGGGTAGAGCGCCTCGGGACGCACCGGCGCGGAGAAATAGAATCCCTGGCCGATGCGGCAACCCTTGGAGCGCAGCAACGCGAGCTGGCCCGCGGTCTCCACGCCCTCGGCGATGGTCTCGAGGTCGAGGCTGCGCGCCATGTTGATGATCGCCACGACGATGGCGGTGTCGTTCGGGTCCACGGTGATGTCGCGGATGAAGGACTGGTCGATCTTCAGCTTCTGGATCGGCAGGCGCTTGAGGTACGAAAGGCTCGAGTACCCGGTCCCGAAGTCGTCGATGGCGAGGTGCACTCCCATGTCGGAGAGCCGGTTGAGCAGCATGATCATGCCCTCGGTCTGCCGCATCACCTGGCTCTCGGTGATCTCGAGCTCGAGACAGGCGGGATCGAGCCGGGTGTCGGCGAGCACCCGCGTCACCATGTCGAGGAACGCGCGGTCGCCGAACTGGCGCGCCGAAAGGTTGATCGCCATGCGCCGGCGCGGCAGGCCGAGGTCCTCCCACTCCTTCGCCTGGCGGCAGCCCTCGCGCAGCACCCACTCGCCGATCTCGTTGATGAGGCCGGTCTCCTCGGCAAGCGGGATGAAGTCGCCCGGCATCACGGTGCCGCTGTCCTCGGTCTTCCAGCGCACCAGCGCCTCGACCGCGATGATCTCGCCGGTTTCCAGGTTGATCTGCGGCTGGTAGTTCAGCACGAAGTCCTTCTGCATCACGGCGCGGCGCAGCGCGGACTCGAGCGTCATGCGCCGCTTCACCGCGATGTTCATCTGCGAGGTGAAGTACTGGTAGGTGTTCTTGCCCAGGCCCTTGCCGTGGAACATGGCGGTGTCGGCGTTCTTCATGAGCGTCTGCGCGTCGCGCCCGTCCTCCGGGTACAGGGCGATGCCCACCGAGCCGCTCACGTGCTGCTCCGTCCCGCCCAGCGGGAACGGCTGGCGCAGCGAGTTGAGGATCTTCTGCGCGACCACCGAGGCGCCGCGGTTGTCGTCCAGGTTGTCGAGCAGCACGATGAACTCGTCGCCGCCCTGCCGGGCGATGGTGTCCTCGATGCGCACGCACTCGGAGAGCCGGCGCGAGACGTGGCGCAGCAGCTCGTCGCCCACGTCGTGGCCCAGCGTGTCGTTGATGTTCTTGAAATTGTCCAGGTCGATGAACAGCACCGCCACCTTGCGGTTGGCCCGCTCGGCCCGGGCGATGGAGCGCGCGAGGCGGTCCTGCAGCAGCGAGCGGTTGGGCAGCCCCGTGAGGTTGTCGTGGTAGGCGAGGTGCTGGATGCGCTGCTGGATCACCTTGCGGTCGGTCACGTCGCGCGAGTTGAAGACGATGCCGCTGATGTGCGGGTTGGCGAGGCAATTGGTGCCCAGCGCCTCGAAGGTGCGCCAGGCGCCGTCGCGGTGGCGGAAGCGCAGCTCGACGGGCTCGCTCGCCTGGCGCGCCTCGACGATGCGCCGGAAGGCCACCCGCACCGCGTCCACGTCGTCGCGGTGGAGCAGCTCGAACACGTTCTTGCCGATGGTGTCGGCGGGGTCGTAGCCCAGGAGGTTGCGCAGGGCCGCGCTCTGGTAGAGGATCGTGCCGTCCTCTCCGACCACGGAGATGAGGTCGAGCGAGCTCTCGGTGAGCACCCGGAAGCGCGCCTCGCTCGCCTCGAGCGCCTGCTCCGTCTCCTTGTAGCCCGTCACGTCGGTCACCACGCCGATCAGCCCCGCCACCTCTCCCCGACGATCGACGAAGCTCACCTTGTTGTAGAGCATCTGGCGCATCTCGCCGGAAGCGGTCGGCATGAGCAGCTCGTACGTGGTCGACGACGGCCGCTCGAAGAGCGCGCGGTCGCGCTCGTTGTGCTGCGCGGCGATGTTCGCGTCGTACATGTCGAACACGGTCTTGCCGAGCCAGTTGGCGCCGCCGCCGAAGAGCTCTCCCCAGGCCCGGTTGTGGATCTGGTAGCGGCCCTGGCGATCCTTGAAATAGACGGGGCTCGGGATCGCGTCGATCAGCGCGCGCGTGAAGTGCAGATGGCTTTCCAGCTCGCCCGAGGCACGCCGCGCCTCGGTCACGTCGACACACGCGACCAGCATGCCCGAGCGCTCGTCCGCATCGCCGCGCAACGGCGCCATGGCCCCGCGGATGGCGATCGGGGTTCCGTCGGCGCGCAGCCCCTCGAGCTCGATCACGTCGAGCACCTCGCCCGACAGCGCGCGGCGCTGCAGCGCCTGCGCCTCGTCGCGGCGAGCCTCGGGAACGAACGGCGCGGGACCGCCCACGGCCTGCTCGCGGGTGAATCCGAAGATGCGCTCCGCCGCGGGATTCCAGAAGTTCACGATCCCTTCCTCGTCCGTGGTGTAGATGGCCACCGGCGCCGTCTCGACGATGGCGGTGAGGAAGGCGTTGAGCTTGTTGAGCGAGCGGTCCTTGCCGCGCTGCTCGGTGAGGTCGACGAACGCGCCGATCACGAACCTCGCCTGCCCGGCGGGATCGCGCAGGATCGCGATGCTGCGACGCACCCAGATCTCGGAGCCGTCCTTGCGCAGGTAGCGCTTGTCGACGGTGCCCGGCGGCTCGCGGCCGGCGCGCACCAGGCGCAGCTGCTCCTCGTCGCGCGCGATGTCGTCCGGGTGGGTGATGCCGCGGAACGACTGCCCCAGCAGCTCGTCGGGAGCGTAACCCGTCATCGCGCAGAAGGCGCGGTTCAGCCGATGGAAGATTCCCTCCGGCGTCACGATCGCCAGGCCCACCGCCGAGCGGTCGAAGGCCTCGCGCACGAGCTCGACATCGACCAACGCTGCGCCGGCGATGGCACTCATCGTTCGGCTACCGCAACTCGAGAGGAATCGTGGCGGATCGCTCCGCCGCGAGTCCGAATGCCGTACCGAAGCTCGCGCCCAGGCGCCGCGACAGCGTTTCGAGGACATTGTCCTCGGGCGTGAAGTCGACCAGCTTGTCGGCCTTGATCACGTCGCGTGCCACGGACTGCACGCTGCCGTAGCCGTCCGCGAGCCCCAGCTCGATGCTCTTCTCGCCGGTCCAGACCAGGCCGGAGAAAGTGTCGGGGGACTCCCTGAGGCGCGCGCCACGGCCCTCGCGCACGACCTGGATGAACTGCCGGTGGATCTCGTCGAGCATCTTCTGGGCGTGCGCGCGCTGCACGGGATCCTCGGGGGCGAAGGGATCGAGGAAATCCTTGTTCGCTCCCGCCGTATACGCGCGCCGCTCGATGCCCAGCTTGTGCATCGCGCCGGTGAAGCCGAAGCCGCCGATGATCACGCCGATCGAGCCCACGAGGCTCGCCTTGTTCACGTAGATGCGCTCGGCGCCGACGGCGACGTAGTAGCCTCCCGAGGCGCACACGTCCTCCACCACGGCGTACAAGGGAACCTTCGGATACTTGGCGCGCAATCGGCGCATCTCGTCGTTGATGTACCCGGCCTGCACCGGGCTGCCCCCGGGGCTGTCGATGCGCAGCACAACGCCCGCCGTGTTGGGATCCTTGAACGCGCGGTCGAGCGCCTTGATCAGGCGCTCCGCCGAGGCCCTGCCTTCAGGCGCGATGATGCCCTCGAGGTCCACGACCGCGGTGTGCCTGCCCGACGTCACGAGCTCGCGATCGGGCCGGCCGACCCACCCCAGCCACGCGGACACGATGAGGAAGGCGAGGATGAACCACAGCAGCTTGAACAGCGCTCCCCATTGCCGGGCGCGCCGCTGCTCCTCGATCGCCTTGAGCGCGACGCCCTCGAGGACCGTGCGCTCCCACAGCGGAGGATCCGGGTCGCTCATGGCATCGCTTCCGGCCTGG
Source organism: uncultured beta proteobacterium (assembly GCA_963792865.1). Taxonomy (GTDB): domain Bacteria; phylum Pseudomonadota; class Gammaproteobacteria; order Burkholderiales; family Usitatibacteraceae; genus Usitatibacter. The sequence continues at coordinate 45,443 of CAWBYB010000009.1, read as the reverse complement.
CCGGCGGGGGGGCGTCGTTCAAGAGGAGGACCTGACCGTTGCGTTCCCTGGTTTGGAGCCGCTCGAGACACTCGCCGCGGCACGGTCCCGCGACGCAAAGCCCCGTTGCCGGCTCGAAAAGCGCTCCGTGCGTGGAGCAGATCAAGTATAGACCAGTCTCCTCGAAGAACCGGCCCGGTTCCCAGTCGAGTTCGGTCCCCAGGTGCGGGCAGTGATTCACGTACGCGCGCACCGCGCCGCCAAAGCGCACGGCAAAGCCCTTTTCGGCCCCTCCGAGGCGGCGCAGCACGAAGCGCACGCCCGCCGCGCCGTCGACCAGCGCGCCGGACGCGCAGATCACCCGTTCGCGGCCAGCCATCGACGCAGCTCCTCGACGCTCCCGCACCGGGCGCGCGCGGGACGGGTGGACAGCAGCTCCTCGGGATGCGCGCCGTAGGACACCGACACGGCGTCGATGCCCGCGTTGGCCGCGAGCTCGAGGTCGTGGGTAGTGTCCCCTACCATCAGCGCGCGCCGCGACGGCACGCCCGTGAGCTCGAGCAGCACGAGCAGCATGTCGGGGTGGGGCTTGGCGAAACCCTCGTCTGCGCAGCGCGTCGCCTCGAACCACGGCCGCAGTCCGGTCGTGTCCAGCGCCCGCTCGAGCCCGCGGCGCGCCTTGCCGGTGGCCACCGCGAGGCGCGTGCCGCGTCCGTGCAGCTCGGCCAGCATCTCGCGCACGCCTCCGTAGAGCGGCGCCTCGTGCTCGCGGGAGAGGTAGTGGTGGCGGTAGCGCTCCGCGAGCCGCTGGCGCTCCTCGGCGCCCAGTCCGGGCGCCACGTGCTCGAAGGTGGCGGCCAGGTTGAGGCCGATCACGTACAGCGCATCCGCCTCGCTCGGCACGGGCGCCCCCACGTCGCGGCATGCCCCCTGCAGGCAAGAGGCGATGAGGCGCGTGGAATCCATCAGCGTGCCATCCCAGTCGAAGACGACGAGATCGTAGGCGCTCACGGGGCGCGCTCCGCGATGTGCGCGTCGCGAAAGCGCGCGAGGTCGGCGGGCAATGGCGCCTCGATGCGCATCGGCTGGCCGGTGAGCGGGTGGGTGAACGCGAGCGAGGCGGCATGCAGGAACATGCGCCGCAGCCCCAGCTTGCGAAGCTGTCGGTTGCGCTCGAAGTCCCCGTACTTGTCGTCTCCCAGCACCGGGTGTCCCAGGTGCGCGAGGTGCACGCGGATCTGGTGCGTGCGCCCCGTGACGAGCTCGGCCTCGAGCAGGCTCGCGTCGGCCCCGCGCGCCAGGCGCCGGAACACGGTCTCCGCCTCCTGGCCCTCCCGCGCCACCGAGACCCGTTTCTCGCCCTCGCGGTTCACGTGCTTGACGAGCGCGGCGCGTACGCGCTGGCGCTCGTTGCGAAAGCGACCCGCGACCGCCACCAGGTAGCGCTTGTCCATGGAGCGCGTGCGCATCATCTCGTGCAGCGCGGTGAGGGCGGAGCGCTTCTTGGCCACGAGCAGTACCCCCGAGGTCTCGCGGTCGAGCCGGTGGGCGAGCTCGAGGAAGCGCGCCTCGGGGCGCATCGCGCGCAGCGATTCGATCACGCCATGCGCCACGCCGCTGCCGCCGTGCACCGCGAGGCCCGCGGGCTTGTCGATGGCCACGAGCACCTCGTCCTCGAGGAGGATGGGCAGCTTGAAGTGCGGCGCCGGGACCGGCTCGCCGCGGGCTGCCACGCGCACCGGCGGCACTCGGATGCGATCACCCGCCGCGATCCGTTCGGAGGCGGCGACCCGCTTGCTGTTGATCCGCACCTCCCCGCCGCGCAGGATGCGATAGATGTGGCTCTTGGGCACGCCCTTGAGCCGGGCGAACAGGTAGTTGTCGATGCGCTGGCCCGCCTCGTCCTCCGAGACTTCGATCCAGCTCACCGCAGCCGACCCCGGGGGACTCGATGCTTTGCCTTCGGTCGGCATGCTGCGTATACTATATGTGGTTGATTTCAGAGAAATCGACCCGTCGAACCCGACGAGCCGGACGCCGCGAAGGGCGTCCAAGCAGGCCAACGTCGCTCGCCTGCAAGACCAAGCAGCGATGGTAAACGAATCACACGCGCTCGGCGCACCACGAATTCCAGCCTCTGCCCGCTCTGCGAGCCCGCGAGAGGCCAGACGAAGAACCCCAGAGATCGCTCATCTTTCGGCTCACTGAACCAGTGATGCAAACCAGAACCGACTTCTGAAGCCACTCGTCGTTCCGGGCCCCGGACGAACGGGCCCTCTTCCGTGTATTCCGAGCGCGGGAGACAGATAACAATGAAGCGCATGCTTTTCAATGCGACCCAGGCGGAGGAACTCCGGGTCGCCATCGTCGACGGTCAGAAGCTCGTCGACCTCGACATCGAGTCCGCCGGCAAGGAGCAACGCAAGAGCAACATCTACAAGGGTGTCATCACCCGCGTGGAGCCGTCCCTCGAGGCGGTGTTCGTGGAATACGGCTCGGACCGCCACGGCTTCCTGCCCTTCAAGGAAATCGCCAAGCAGTACATGGTCAACGACGGGGCCGAGTTCGGCCGCTCGAAGATGTCCACCCACCTCAAGGTGGGTCAGGAAATGATCGTGCAGGTGGACAAGGACGAGCGCGGCAACAAGGGCGCGGCGCTCACCACCTATATATCGCTCGCCGGCCGCTACCTCGTGCTGATGCCCAACAATCCGCGCGGCGGCGGCGTCTCGCGCCGCATCGAGGGCGAAGACCGCACCGAGCTGCGCGAGGTGATGGACCAGCTGCAGGTCTCCGAGGGCATGAGCCTCATCGCCCGCACCGCCGGCATCGGCCGCAGCGCCGAGGAGCTGCAGTGGGACCTGAACTACCTCATGCAGCTCTGGAATGCGATCGAGAAGGCCGCCGAGGAGGAAAAGGGCCCCTGCCTCATCTACCTCGAGTCGAGCCTCGTGGTGCGCGCGATCCGCGACCTCTTCCAGCCCGACATCGGCGAGATCCTCGTCGACACGCCCGCGATCTACGAGCAGGCGCTGTCGTTCATGAGCACCGTGATGCCGGCCAACGTGAACAAGGTCAAGCACTACCGCGACGACATCCCGCTCTTCTCGCGCTTCCAGATCGAGCACCAGATCGAGAGCGCCTACCGGCGCGACGTGACGCTGCCCTCGGGCGGCGCGATCGTGATCGACCACACCGAGGCGCTCGTCGCCATCGACGTGAACAGCGCGCGGGCCACGCGCGGACACGACATCGAGCAGACCGCTTTCAACACGAACGTGGAGGCGGCCGACGAGGTCGCGCGCCAGCTGCGCCTGCGCGACCTGGGCGGCCTGATCGTCATCGACTTCATCGACATGGAGAGCGCGAAGAACCAGCGCGAGGTGGAGAACCGCCTGCGCGATGCGCTGCGCCACGACCGGGCGCGCGTGCAGGTCGGCAAGATCTCGCGCTTCGGACTGCTCGAGCTCTCGCGCCAGCGCCTGCAGCCGTCACTCGAGGAAACCACGCATTCCCCCTGCCCGCGCTGCCACGGCACCGGCTACATCCGCGATACGGCCTCGACCGCGCTGCACGTGCTGCGCATCCTGCAGGAAGAGGCCATGAAGGAGAACACGGCCGCGATCCACGCCCAGGTCCCGGTGGACGTCGCGACCTACCTGCTCAACGAGAAGCGCTCGGAAATCTTCGGCATCGAGGCCCGCCTCAAGGTGAACGTGCTGCTGATCCCGAATCCGAATCTCGCCACGCCGAACTACCAGGTCGAGCGGCTGCGCCACGACGCGCCGCAGCTCGATGTGCAGACGCCGAGCTACGAGATGGTGACAGTGCCTCCGGAGGAGCCGGTCGGATTGCCCGGCAAGAGCGCCGAAGTGCGCCCGCCCCGGCCGGAGCCGCTGGTGAAGGGGATCACGCCCGACCAGCCGGCGCCGCTTTCGGCGCAGCCCGACGAGCCGGCAGCGCGACGTCCCGTCGCGTCGCCCCAGGCTCGCGCCACCCCGGCGCGCACGGCCGAGGAGGCTCCGCATGGCCTGCTGGGCAAGTTGTTCGGCTGGTTGCGCAAGCCCGCCGAGCCGCAGGCGCCGGCGACAGTGGCCGGCACCGAACCGGACGACAAGCCTGCGCGCGAAGGCTCGCGCCAGGAGCGTGGGCGCGGCGGCCGCGACCGCGAGGAAACGCGGCGCGACGGAAAGCGCAGCGAGCCGCGAGGTCGCGGCGAAGGCCGTGGCGAAGCGCGCCGCGGCGAGCCGCGGCACGAGCGTCGTCCCGAGCAGCCCAAGCGCGAGCCGCGGGAGCCGCGCGCGGACCAGCGCGGCGAACCGCGCGAGGCACGCACGGAGCAGCGCGGCGAACCTCGTGAACCCCGTGAGCCGCGTGAGCCGCGCGAGGCACGCCGCGACGATCGTGCTGGCCGCCAGGGGCAGCCGCCTCGCGGGCCCCGCCCCGCGGCCGAGGCGCCCCGCGCCGAGAGCAACGCCGAAGCCCCGCGGCTGGAAGCCCATCCGGCTGCGGAAGTGGTTCCCGAAAGCGGCGAGGGACAGGGACGCCGGCGCCGACGCGGCCGCGGCCGTGGCGGCGAGCGCGGTGATCGTGCCGAGCGCGGCGAGCAGTCCGCGCGCGCGACTCCGGGTACGGAGCCTGTGCCGCAATCCGACATGTTCGACAGCGCGCCGGCGGTCCAGGCGGCTCCGAGTCACGAGGAGCGTTACGACGAAAGTCCCCACGAAGAGGCTCGCAGGGAGCGCCCGTACCACGAGGAGGCGCGGCCCGAGCCCAAGCCACATGAGGAGCCACTGCGCGAGACCAGCCCACATGAGGAGGCTCACGAGGCGGTCGAGATGCCAGTCGCATCCCCTGCCCTGGCCGCGCCGATCCACGCCCCGGTCGCTTTCCATGCCGTGAGCGAGCACGAGGAAGGCATCGAGGAAGCGCACCGGCCGCACCGCCGTCGGCGCCGTGGTGGAGGGGAATCGTCCCAACCGAGCGCGCTGGAGCTCGTCGAGACCCAGCACGACGCGCCGGTCGAGCCTCCGGCAGCGGAGGACGAGCCGCCGCGGCGCAGCAAGCCGCGCCGTCGCCGCGCCGACCAGGTCGCCGAGGAACCGCTGCAGCTGGTCGAGACGCAACCCGGATCGGATCCTGCGCGATCCGACAGCGCCCCGACGCCATGAGCGGGCAAGGCGCGCCGATCGATTTCTGGTTCGAGTTCTCCTCGCCTTACGGCTACATCGCGAGCCAGCTCGTCGATGGCCTCGAGCAGCGCACCGGCCGGCCAGTGGTCTGGCGGCCGATGCTGCTGGGGCCCGTGTTCAAGGTGACCGGCCAGGCGCCGCTCACCGAGATCCCGCTCAAAGGCGCCTACGCGAAGAAGGATTTCGCGCGTTCGGCGCGCCTGCACGGCGTCGCGTTTCGCCAGCCCGACGCCTTTCCCATCGGCACGGTGGCGGCCTGCCGCGCGTTCTACTGGACGTGGGATCGCGACCGCGCCCAAGCGCGCGCGCTCGCCAAGGCGCTCTACAAAGCATATTTCGCCGATAACCGCGACATCGGCTCGCCCGGCGCGGTGATCGGGATCGCGCAGTCGATCGGCATCGACGCCGAGGCACTCGCGAAGGCGCTCGAGGATCCCGCCGTGAAGGAGCGCGTGAAGCGCGAAGTCGACTCGGCGATCGCCGCCGGCGTCTTCGGTTCCCCCTACTTCATCGTGGAGGGCGAACCATTCTGGGGTGTCGATCGCATGCCGATGCTGCAGCAGTGGATCCTCAGGGGCGGATGGTAGGAGGCAGGCGCGCTGGTCGACCTTGCCGGCCTCATCTGCCCGGGACCGATCCTGGGAGCCAAGGAAATCCTCGACGGACTCAAGGACGACCAGGTGCTGCTCTTGCTCTCCTCTAGGCGGGCCAGGCCGGCCGCTCGCCGGAGGCCGGACGTTTCCGGGCCAGCGACGAAGTTCTATTGACGTCCACAGAAGTAAATTCTATGGTCCGGGCGGAACGAAACACGGCGCCGCGGTGATCTACTATGCCCGACGATCAAGCATTGCCGCCGCGCCGCCGGCGGCTCGCGGGAGGCCACCTTGGAATCGGGCAGAATCAGCATCGTCGCGCTGTCGGACAAGCGCGAACAGCTCCAGATGGCGGGCATGATCGCCTCGGTCGGAGCGGTGAGCGGCAGCGAGGTCCTCGTCTTTCTCTCCATGAACGCGTTACGCTACTTCGTGAAGGGCGCCGGCAAGCGCGCACCCGTCGAGGGCCCGATGGGCGAGCTGATGGAGCAGAAGAAGGTGATGCCGTTCCAGGACCTGTTCGCGCACGCGGTCGACCTGGGCGGCGCGAAGATCCATCCCTGCTCCATGGCCATGGACGTGCTGGCGGTGCAAACTAGCGATCTGGAGCCTTACCTCGGCGAGCCGATGGGACTCACCCAGTTCCTCGACATCGCGGCCACGGGCCAGGTCTGGTCTTTCTGATCCGGGTCAACTGGAGAGTCGCAATGGCCGATAGAAAGCTGGTAGATGCCCGCGGCAGCTTCTGCCCCGGGCCCCTCATGGAGCTCATCGCCGCGATCAAGATGGTCGAGATCGGAGACGAGATCGAGGTGCTGTCCTCGGACAAGGGCTCGGCCAACGAGATTCCGCAGTGGTTGAAGAAGGTCGGCCACGAGCACCTCGGCTCGGCCGAGAAGGACGGTGTCTGGCACGTCACGGTGCGCCGGTCAAAATAAGGAGGAGGAGCTATGAAGATTCTCGTCGTCGGCGGAGGCATGGGCGGCACGATCCTGGCCAACAACCTGGCGCGGCGCCTCAAGGCCGAGATGAAATCGGGCAAGGTGCGCCTGGAGATGCTCTCTGCGTCTGACAAGCACGCCTACCTGCCGGGGCTGCTCTACGTGGCGGTGGGGCGCATGACCCCCGACGAGCTCTACCGCGACCAGGCGAGCCTGCTCGAGCCGGGCATCGCGTTCGCGGTCGATCCCGTCGAGCAGTTCATGCTCGACAAGAACCAGGTGAAGACCAAGAGCGGGCGCGTCGTGGACTACGACCTGCTCGCCATCGCCACCGGCTCGCGCATCTGGCCGGACGCGATCCCGGGCTTGAAGGACAACGCGGAGTTCTTCTACACCGAGGAGACGGCGGTCAAGATGTTCAACCGCCTGCGCGAGTTCAAGGGCGGCAAGATCGTGATCGCCATGGGCGTGCCCCACAAGTGCCCGATGGCGCCGCTCGAGATCACCTTCCTGCTCGACGACTATTTCCGCGAGCGCGGCATGCGCGACAAGGTGCAGCTGCACTACACCTACCCGGTGGGCCGCGTGCACACCCTCGAGAACGTGGCCAAGTGGGCCGCGCCGGAGATGGAGCGCCGCGGGATCACCTACGAGACGCTCTTCAACCTGAAGGAAGTCGACGGGGCCAAGAAGATCCTCAAGAGCGAAGAAGGCTCGGAGACTGCCTACGACATGCTCATCTCGATCCCGGCCCACAAGGGCATGGAGGTGATCGAGACCAACAAGCTGGGACAGAACGGCTGGATCCCCACGGACCGCCATACACTCAAGATGGAGGGGCGGGAGAACGTGTTCGTGCTGGGCGACACCACCAACCTGCCCATCAGCAAGGCGGGGTCCACCGCTCACTTCGAAGCGGAGGTGGTGGGCGAGAACATCGCCGCGATGGTGAAGCTGGGCGCACCGGTGCGCCGCTACGACGGCAAGGTGTTCTGTTTCATCCAGGCGGGAAGCGAGAAGGCGACCTACGCGATGTTCAACTACAACCAGCCGCCGGACCCGCGGGAGCCCACGCGCGCACTGCACTGGTTCAAGCTCGCGTACAACAAGCTCTACTGGGTCTCGGCCCGCGGCCTGCTCTAGGGGGATTGCCATGAACGACGTGACGGAGCAAGCGAAGCCGGGCACCGAGGTCGAGTCGCTGATGCGGGCGGCGCGCGACTCGGTGAGCGACGACATGATCGGGCGGCTCGTCGACAGCGCGAGCCAGGCGATGGACCTCCTCGACCAGGTCAACCGCAGCGGGGTGGGCGACGCGCTGCCGGCGCTCGCCGAGATGGTCCGCACCGGCGACATGCAGCGCATGGCGCGCTACGCGCGCGTGCTGGGCGCGGCCGAGGACGCCGTCACGGACGACATGATCGGGCGCTTCGCGGCCCTCGCGGGCGAGGCCACCATGATGGTGGACGGCCTGAACCGCAGCGGCGTCACGAAGCTGATCGAGCTGCTCGACCAGATGAACAACTCCGGAGCGCTCGACCGCATCGCCGCGAAGCTGCCGGCGCTGGTGGACAACCTCGAGCTGATCGAGAACATGTTCGCCTGCCTCGCGGAGGCCTCGAAGGAGGTCAAGGTGGCGCCACCGCCGGCCGGCGGGCTCTTCCCGCTCCTCGCGATGATGCGCGACCCCGAGAACCAGAAGGCGCTGCAATTCTTCATGGCGCTCGGCCGGCGCATGCGCCAGAGCTGCACGAAGATCTGAGGCAGACTGCGGGGTGTCGCAGCGCCGCAGCCCGGCGCGGGCTCCCCACGTGCGGAGCGCACCCGCGCCCGCCCATAAGCAAAGCTTCGCAATCGCCGCAGAAAATCTGAGTGGTCCCGTGCCGCGCGCGGGGCTATCGTCGGGCATCGGCGCGTGCCTGCGCCGATATCCGGCCACGGGCGCCGCACGGCGCCGCCAACCACGGGAGTCCGATCGATGCCGCTCGTCTCGCTGCGCCAGGTGCTCGACCATGCCGCCGAATTCGGCTACGGAGTGCCGGCCTTCAACGTGAACAACCTGGAGCAGGTGCAGGCGATCCTCGAGGCCGCCGAGGCCACCGCGAGCCCGGTGATCCTCCAGGCCTCGGCGGGCGCGCGCAAGTACGCGGGCGAGGCGTTCCTGCGCCACCTGGTCGAAGCCGCGATCGAGACCTGCCCGCGCCTGCCCATCGTGATGCACCAGGACCATGGCGCCAGCCCGGCCGTATGCGAAGCCTCGATCCGCTCGGGGTTCTCGAGCGTGATGATGGACGGTTCGCTCAGGGAAGACATGAAGACCCCCGCCGACTGGGACTACAACGTGCAGGTGACGCGCCGCGTGGTGGAGATGGCGCATCCGCTGGGCGTGTCCGTCGAGGGCGAGGTCGGATGCCTCGGCTCGCTCGAGTCCGGCGAGGCGGGCGAGGAGGACGGCTCCGGAGCGGCAGGCAAGCTCACGCGCGAGCAGCTCCTCACCGATCCCGACCAGGCCGCGGAATTCGTGCGCCTCACCGGCGTGGACGCCCTCGCGGTGGCGATCGGCACCTCGCACGGCGCCTACAAGTTCTCGCGCAAGCCCACCGGCGACATCCTGGCGATCGACCGCATCAAGCAGATCCACGCCCTCATCCCGGACACGCACCTGGTGATGCACGGCTCGTCTTCGGTGCCGCAGGAGTGGCTCGAGGTGATCCGCAAGTACGGCGGGGCCATCCGCGAGACCTACGGCGTGCCGGTGGAGGAGATCCGCGAGGGCATCCGCCACGGCGTGCGCAAGGTGAACATCGACACCGACATCCGCCTGGCCATGACCGGGGCGATGCGCAAGGCGATGGCCGAGCATCCCGAGGAATTCGATCCGCGCGCCTTCTTCAAGCCGGCGCGCAACGCCGCGCGCGACCTCTGCCGCGAGCGCTTCGAAGCCTTCGGCTGCGCCGGCCAGGCCGGGCGCATCCGCGCGCTGCCCCTCACCGCGATGGCGAAGCGCTACGCCCCCGCGGCGATGGCGTAGAGCTCCCCGCGCACGGGCGCGCCGTCTTCCTTGCGGATCACGACCTCGCGCGACTGCGCGATGCGCAGGCCCGCGTCCGCGACCGCGCGCGCCACGTACGCCGGGGAGTGCGCGTAGCGTCCGGTGCGCGCGAGCCGGAAGCTCTCCCCCGGGTCGTCGAGACGCTCGGTGGAGAAAGCGAAGAGCCCGTTGGGGCCGAGCACCCGCGCGCAGGCGCGCAGGATCGGCTCCAGGTTGCCCACGTAGACGAACACGTCCACGGCGAGCGCGAGATCGAACGAGGCGGGCGGCATCCGGTCGAGGTACGCGGCGATCTCGTCCCGGACCAGCTCGTCGTAGATGCCCCGCTCGCGCGCCCGGGCCAGCATCTTCTCCGACAGGTCCACCCCGGCGAGGAACGCCGCCTTCGGGCGCGCGAAGACCCCCGAGAGCCCGGTGCCACAGCCTAGGTCGGCCACGCGCAAGCCTTCGCGGCCGTCGAGCTGCGGCAGCAGGAATTCGGCCAGCGCCTGCGGCGTGCGGTAGTCGAGATCCTGCGTGAGGCGACGGTCGAAATCGGCGGCGAAGCGATCGAAGAAGCGGCTCACGAACGCGTCGGGCGCGCGTTCCATGGCGACGCCGGCGATGGCGTTGCGCAGGTAGCGGACCTCGTCGTTGGAAGGCTCGAGGGCGAGCACGCGATCGAAGGCCTCGATCGCCGCCGCATCCTCGCGCAGGACGTAGAGCTGCTCGCCCAGGTTGATCCAGGCCTCGACGAAGCCGGGGCGCAGCGCCACCGCCCGGCGCAGCAGCTCCACCGCGCGACGATTGTCGCCGCGCCGTGCGATCGCCGTGGCGAGGTTGTTGCCCGCCTGCGGAAAGTCCGGCTGCGCTCGCAGCGCGTGCTCCAGCGCTTCGATCGCCTCCTGGACGCGGCCCTGCGCGAGCTCGCACAGGCCCAGGCCGTTGAGCACCAGCGGCTGGCCGGGCCGCAGCGCGAGCGCGCGCCGGTAGGCTTCGGCCGCGGGCGCGAACCGCCCGGCGTTTTCCAGCAGGTTGCCCATGTTGGCCGCCGCCTCGAAGAAGGCCGGCCGCAGCTCGAGCGCACGCTGGTAGGAGGCGAGCGCGTCGTCGACGCGCTGCAGGCTCGCGAGGCACAGGGCGCGCCCGAAGTGATACTGGGAATGCCCCGCGTCGGCGGACAGGGCGCGATCCATCCGCTCGAGGGCCTCGGGATAGCGTTTCTGGAACAGCGCGCAGAGGCCGAGGATGTACGGCGCGTGCGCGTTGCCCGGCGCCCGGCGCAGCACCTCGGCCGCGGCGGCCTCGGCCTGCGCGAACTGGCCGGCGTGCGCGAGCTTCTCCGCGGCCTGCAGCCGCTCGGCGACCGAAGGCACGTTGGCGCTCATCGCCGCGCACCGTCCTCGAGGCGAAACGCGGATGGACCGAGCTCCGCCGCCACGCGATCGAGCCAGCGCCCGGCGGCCTCCTCGACCATGTCGAGTACGCGCTCGAATTCGGCGGCTCCTCCGTAGTACGGATCGGGCACGTCCTCGCCCTGCCAGCGCGCGCTCGCATCGAGGAATAGCCCCAGCCTCGCGTTCGACTCGGCCGGGGCCATCGAGCGCAGGATGCGCAGGTGCCCGCGGTCCATGGCCAGGACGTAGTCGTAGGCGTCGAAGTCCTCGCGACTCAGCTGCGCGGCGCGCTGGCCCGCGAGGTCGTAGCCGCGGCGCGCGGCATGCGTCACGGTGCGCGGGTCGGGGCCTTCACCCACGTGATAGTCGTGGGTGCCGGCGGAGGCGACGCGCAAGCCCGCGCCCAGCCCGCGCCGGCGCGCTAGCTCGCGCAGCACGCCCTCGGCGGTGGGCGAGCGGCAGATGTTGCCCGTGCAGACCACCAGCATCGAGACGCGTTGGACGCTCATGCGATCGGCTACCGGTTTGCGCGCATGATCGACTCGGCCCACATCGCGGCGTCCGTCTTCGCGCGCTCGATGTCGAGTGGCTCCCGGTACTCGCGATACAGGCCGAACGAAAACAAGCGCTGCTTCACGAGCATGAAACCCGTGATGTCGACTATGCGCACCTCGTTCACCGTGCCGTCCGCCTTTTCTGCGCGGACCTGGGACGCGGAGGCGTAGGCAAAGTAACCCGGCTTTCGAACGTAGATCCCGGCTGGCCGCGTTTGAACCAGCCGCAGCTTCCCGGGGGGAGCGTTGAGATCCTTTCCCAGCTGCTCGATTCCCTTCTGCGAATCGGGATCCTCAAGCGGACCCGGCTCCCGGATCGACGACTCGACCGCCGGAAGGAACTCCTTCAGGAATTCATCCTCGGTCACCGCTCGTCCTCCGGCTCCGCCAAGGGTGAACGCGCTCGCCCACTCGCCGGGCGAAGGGACGCCACCGCCATCGGCGGCGGCGGCATCCGCCGGCGGCAGGTAGTTGGCGAGGAGATGATCTGCGTTCTTGCCCTGCGCCGCGAGGGTGAAGCGGTAATAGGGTGAGCGCTTGTTGCGCAGCGCCGTCAGTCCGGGTGCGTCGGGCAGCGCGATGGGAGCGCCCGCGATCTGCACGACCATGTCCGCGGCGGCTTCGGGCGCAAAGTGGCAGCCGAACATCCACAATCCTGCCGCAACCGAGCGAAGAAGAAACTGCCTGCGGGTGGACATCGCGCCTCCGTGGGACCCGGCCTCGTGGAAGTCGGGATATTACTCGTGCGCTCCGGGGCGCGACCGGCGGCGCCCCGCTTCATCAGCCCTCGCCTCCGACCGCCATCAACCGGTCGCGCAAGGTCTTCAGGTCGTCGCGCAGGCTCGCCGCACGCTCGAACTCGAGGTTGCGCGCGGCGTCGAGCATCTCCTTCTCGAGCTTGCGGATGCGCTGGTCGAGCTGCTTTTCCGAGAGCGTGTCGTACTTCGCCTCTTCCTCGGCGGCCCGGCGCGTCTCCTTCGCGTCGTCGGCGTCGTAAGCGCCCTCGATCATGTCCTTGATGCGCTTGGAGATGCCCTTGGGCTCGATCCCGTGCGCGAGGTTGAAGGCCACCTGCTTCGCGCGCCTGCGATCGGTCTCCTCGATCGCCGCCTTCATCGAGTCGGTCATCGCGTCGGCGTAGAGGATGGCCGCGCCGTTGATGTGGCGCGCGGCGCGCCCGATGGTCTGGATCAGCGAGCGGCCCGAGCGCAGGAAGCCTTCCTTGTCCGCGTCCAGGATCGCCACCAGCGACACCTCCGGGATGTCGAGGCCCTCGCGCAGCAGGTTGATGCCCACCAGCACGTCGAACAGTCCCTTCCTCAGGTCGCGGATGATCTCCACCCGCTCGACCGTGTCGATGTCGGAGTGCAGGTAGCGCACCTTCACGCCGTGCTCGGCGAGGTAGTCGGTGAGGTCCTCGGCCATGCGCTTGGTGAGCGTGGTCACGAGCACGCGCTCGTTCACCGCCACCCGCTTGGCCACTTCCGAGAGCAGGTCGTCCACCTGCGAGGAGGCGGGACGCAGGATCACGTCGGGATCCACCAGCCCCGTGGGGCGGACCACCTGCTCCACCACCTGCGCGGCGTGAGTGCGCTCGTACTCGGCGGGCGTGGCGGACACGAAGATGGCCTGGCGCACCTGGCGCTCGAACTCCTCGAACTTGAGCGGACGGTTGTCGAGCGCCGAGGGCAGCCGGAACCCGTAATCGACCAGGGTCTGCTTGCGCGAGCGGTCGCCGTTGTACATGCCGCCGATCTGCGGGACCGTCACGTGGCTCTCGTCGATCACGATGAGCGCCTCGCGCGGCAGATAGTCGATGAGGGTGGGCGGCGGCTCGCCCGGCGCGCGTCCCGAGAGGTGGCGCGTGTAGTTCTCGATGCCCTTGCAGAAACCCAGCTCGTTCATCATCTCGAGGTCGAAGTGGGTCCTTTGTTGCAGGCGCTGCAGCTCGAGCAGCTTGCCCTGGGCCTGGAACTCGGCGAGTCGCTCGCGCAGCTCCACCTTGATCGCCTCGATCGCGCGCAGCACGGTCGCGCGCGGCGTTACGTAGTGGCTCTTGGCGTAGAGCGTGAAGCGCGGGATGCGGTGCAGCAGCTCCCCGGTCAGCGGGTCGAAGAGCGTGAGCGACTCGATCGCGTCGTCGTAGAGCGAGACGCGCAGCGCCTGCTCGCTGTTCTCCGCCGGGAAGACGTCGATCGTGTCGCCGCGCACGCGAAACGTCCCGCGCCGGAAGTCGATGTCGTTGCGGGTGTACTGCATGCCCGCCAGGCGCGCGAGCAAGTCGCGCTGGGACACGGGGTCCTTCTCGCGCAGCACCTGGCGCATGTCCTGGTAGTCGTTCGGGTCGCCGATGCCGTAGATGCAGGAGACGGTTGCCACGATCACCGTGTCCTTGCGCTCGAGCAGGCTCTTGGTGGCCGACAGGCGCATCTGCTCGATGTGCTCGTTGATCGAGGAATCCTTCTCGATGTAGAGGTCGCGCGAGGGAACGTACGCCTCCGGCTGGTAGTAGTCGTAGTACGAGACGAAGTACTCGACCGCGTTCTCGGGAAAGAACTCGCGAAACTCCGAGTAGAGCTGGGCGGCGAGGGTCTTGTTGGGCGCGATCACGAGCGTCGTGCGCCCGGTGCGCGCGATGACGTTGGCCATGGTGTAGGTCTTGCCCGATCCGGTCACCCCCAGCAGCGTCTGGTAGGCGAGGCCGTCGTCCAGGCCCTCGACGAGCTTGGCGATGGCCTGGGGCTGGTCGCCGGCGGGGGCAAAAGGCTGGTGCAGGCGAAACGGGCTCTCGGGAAACGTGACGACTTCCATCAGGGGGCGGGGATTCCGGTGGGCAACAGGAGATTTTAGCGGGTTTGCGGGGTGCGCTCCACCGCCTCCAGGACGTAAAATGGGGGCGCAGCCTCCCCTTTCCACCCGCAAGCCCCGGAGAACCGCATGTCGCTCGTCGCCCATCGCCTGAAGGCCATCAAGTCCTCCCCCACGCTCGCCGTGTCCGCGAAGGCGGCGCGCCTGAAGGCGGAAGGCAAGGACGTGATCTCGATGGGCGCGGGCGAGCCGGACTTCGACACCCCGCAATTCATCAAGGATGCGGCCATCGCGGCCATCAACAAGGGGCTCACCAAGTACACCCCGGCGAGCGGCACGGCCTCGCTCAAGAAGGCGGTCATCGCCAAGTTCAAGCGCGAGAACGGCCTGGACTACACGGACAAGCAGATCCTGGTGTCCTCGGGCGGCAAGCAGACCTCGTTCAACCTGTGCCTCGCCCTGCTCGACGCGGGCGACGAGGCGATCATCCCGGCGCCGTACTGGGTGTCGTATCCGGACATGGCCATGATGGCCGACGGCAAGCCGGTCTTCGTGTCCACGGGCATCGAGCAGGGCTTCAAGCTCACCCCGGCGCAGCTCGAGGCCGCGATCACGCCGAAGTCGCGCCTCATCTGGATCAACAGCCCGTCGAATCCGACCGGCTCCGTGTACACCGCGGAAGAGCTGCGCGGCCTCGGAGAGGTGCTGCGCAAGCATCCGCGGATCGTCATCGCGAGCGACGACATGTACGAGCACATCCTGCTCGACGGCTCGAAGTTCGTGAACATCTTGAACGTCTGCCCCGACCTGTATCCGCGCACCGTCACGATGAACGGCGTGTCGAAGGCGTACGCGATGACGGGCTGGCGTATCGGCTATTGCGGCGGCCCGCAGGAGCTGATCGAGGCGATGGAGAACGTGCAGTCCCACAGCACCTCGAATGCGACCTCGATCTCGCAGTACGCGGCCGAGGCGGCGCTCACGGGCGATCAGTCGTGCATCGAGCCGATGGCCGCGGCGTTCAAGGAGCGCGGCAAGTTCGTGGCCGAGGGCCTGAACCGCATCCCCGGCGTGAAATGCCTGCCGCCCGCGGGAGCGTTCTACGCCTTCCCCGATTGCCGCGAGGCGATCCGCAGCCTGCACGCGGAAGGCAAGCTCGCGGCGCCGACCGACATGGCGCTGTGCGATTACCTGCTCGCGCAACCCAAGGCCGTCGCCGCCGTGCCCGGCTCCGCGTTCGGCGCCGAGGGCTACCTGCGCATCTCGTTCGCCACCTCGATGGACAACATCAGGAAGGCGGTGGAGCGCATGGCCGACGCGATCGGGAAGGTGAGCGTCACGGCTTAGCTTTACGGCGCCCACCGCGGCGCCATTGATTTGGGGTTAAAGCAGGACTCAGTATCGCGCAGCTGACCTGCCGCCTTGGTCACGGAAATCGAGAGAATGAGCGACAGGGAAACGCTTGGCAGTCCTTCGCGTCGCTGCATTCGCACCGCCGCCCTCGCCTTCATTGGTGGTCTCACGCTGACATGCGCAATGCCGACCTGCGCATTGGCGCCGCTGGGTAATATCGTCCAAGTCTCGAGCGGTGCATATCGAGCGTGCGGTGTCGATACGCTCGGCACCGCCCACTGCTGGGGCCTGTGGCTGGACGGCTACTTTCGCAACTACTCCCATGGTACGGCCGTCCCCGTGGCGGGATTGCAAGGCGTCACCGCCGTCGCTGCGGGCGATTGGGAGACGTGCGCGCTGACCGCCGGCGGCGGGGTGAAGTGCTGGAATTCGGGTGTCGTGCCCTTCGATGTCCCGGGCCTGGAGAGCGGCATTGTCGCGGTCACGGTGGGCGGATATCACAGTTGCGCGCTCACCTCTGCAGGCGGCGTGAAGTGCTGGGGGGAAAACAATAGCGGGGAGCTGGGCGCCGGCGAGGGCAGTCCGTCATACAGTGCCACCCCATTGGACGTTGCGGGGCTTGCCACTGGCGTGCGGGCAATCTCGGCGGGCTACAGATTTACCTGCGCGGTAATGGATGCCGGCGCAGTCAAGTGTTGGGGAACCAACTACTACGGCCAAATGGGACTCGATCCGTTCGTCAGCCAGGTGTACCAGAACTGGGTGCCCGAGGATGTCCCTGGACTGATATCCGGATACGCGGCGATCGCGGCGGGCGAAACGCACGTTTGCGCGCTCGCCGTAGACGGGACGGCCAAGTGCTGGGGCCAGGATGATCAAGGGCAACTCGGCGACAACGGATCGAGCGACATCCAAACGCCGGTAGACGTCACGGGGCTTTCCGGGGCGACGGCCCTGTCCGCGGGCTGGAGCTTCACCTGCGCATTGATGTCGGACGGCGGCGTCAAGTGCTGGGGAAGGAACGATTCGGGCCAGTTGGGGGACGGAACGTTTACCGCTCGACGGGGCATTCCCGGCGACGTGGTCGATCTCCATGGGATCGTTACGGGCATCAGCGCCAGTTGGTACTCGACCTGCGCCCGCCTGACCACGGGGAAGGTCGATTGCTGGGGATCCGTGGGCATAGGCCGCAAGCTCAGCCAAGTCCACATCGCGCCCATCGATATCATCGGGCTCTCTGGTGCGGCAACCGCCGTTTCCGCCGGCGCCGTTCACGCGTGCGCCATCACCTCCACGGGCGGCGCGCAGTGCTGGGGCTACAACCAAGGGGGCTATCTTGGCGACGGGACGACCCAGCCTCGCTTCGCGCCCGTGGGTGTCGTGGGACTCGACACTGGAGTGGTGCAACTCGCGGTCGGGGACTTTCACGCCTGCGCGTTGACCGCGGCGGGTGGCGTCAAATGCTGGGGGGACAACACCTGGGGCGAGCTGGGAAACGGCATGCCGTCATCGGGTCCTGGCTCGACGAGCGTGGACGTTCTGGGTCTTACCAGCGGGGTGGTCGCTATTTCCGCCGGGGCGGGCCACACCTGCGCTCTCACCGCGGCCGGCGGCATCAAGTGTTGGGGGCACAACGCCAACGGGCAGCTTGGCGACGGCACCCAGATCGACCGAGGGTCGCCCGTCGACGTCTCCGGACTCTCCAGTGGAACGACGGGCATCGCCGCGGGGGGGAACCATACTTGCGCGGTGCTGGCGGGCGGCGGCGCCAGATGCTGGGGCCAGAATCAGGGCGCGCTCGGTGACAACACGACCGTCGATCGCTACGTCCCAGTGGACGTCGTCGGTCTCGCGAGCGGGGTCGAGAAGCTAACCGCAGGCCAAGAGCACACCTGCGCCCTCATGTCGAACGGCGGCGTCAAGTGCTGGGGCTCGAACATCGCGGCGGGCGTCGGGGACGGAACGTACTCGCAGCGCCTGGCGCCGGTGGATGTCGTAGGCCTCGCAAGCGGCGTGGCGGCCGTCTTCGCGGGCGGGAACGAGAGCTGCGCCATCACTACCGGCGGAACCGTCAAGTGCTGGGGCGGCCTTCCATTCGGCGATGGCATTACTCCGTGGACGCCGACACCGTACGACCTGCCGGGTCTGACAAGTGGGGCCACGTCCTTGGGGTTGGCCGACCACTATCTCTGTGCCGTGACCACGGCCGGCGGCGTCAAGTGCTGGGGCCGGGATGTCACGAACTTCGCCTACGGCCCGACCTCGAGCTATGAGGTTCGTCCGGAGCTCGCGCTCGTGAGCGATCCGCGCCCCGACTTCGACGCCAACCGCGCCGGCGACCTGCTCTGGACGAACGCCGACGGCCGGGCGGCGATCTGGCTGATGGACGGCACCGCGGCAACCTCGGCCGCGCAGTTGCTAGACGGCGGTACCGGCTGGAGCGTGGCGCACGTGGCAGATCTCGACGGCGACGGCAGGAGCGACTTGCTGTGGAAGCATGCCGACGGGCGCTATGCCATCTGGCTCATGAACGGCACGGCGCCCACCTCCGGCGCCGAGATCCTGCCCGCGGGAACGGCATGGACGCTCACCCACGCGCCGGATCTTGACGGCGACGGCAAGGCCGACCTGCTGGCACAGGCGAACGACGGGAGCGTGGCGGCGGTGATCATGGACGGGACGAACATCACAAGCAGCGCAACGATCATGGGGCCCGCGACTGGCTGGAGCGTGGTGCGCACCGCCGACTTCGACGGCGACGGAAAGACCGACTTGCTGTGGAGGAATGCCGACGGGCGCTACGCCATCTGGCTGATGAACGGCATGACGCCGATTTCCACCGCCGAGATTCTTCCGCCGGGCACCGGATGGAACGTCGTGCAGGTAGCCGACCTGCGGAGCAACGGCATCGGCGACCTGGTCTGGCAGCACGCCGATGGCACCATCGCCCTTTGGCTGATGAACGGCACCCAGATGGCCTTCGGCGCTGCGGTGCTGGGCGCCGGCACTGGCTGGAGCGTGGCGCTCACCGCCGACTTCGACGGCGACGGCTGCGACGACCTTCTGCTGCGCAACGCCGACGGGCGCGTGGCCATCTGGTTGATGAACGGGCTAGTTCCCGTCGAGCAGGCGGAGATTCTCGGCCCCGGCACCGGATGGAGCCCTGTGCGCGCCACCGATCTGGACGGAGACGGCCAGGCCGACATCGTCTGGCAACACACCGATGGCAGCGTCGCCGTGTGGCTCATGAATGGCGCGGCGATGGCCAGCGGCACTGGCATCCTCGGTCCCGCAACCGGCTGGAGCGTCTCGGGCGCGAGCCAGTAGGGATTCACGGGCCCGGGGCGAACCGGGGCCGCGCTCCTAACGTGCGCTAACGGCGCCTGCGCGCTAGAATCGGATCGCGTCTTCGGCTACAGGGAAGGTTCACAAGAACATGAACACGAAGACCGGCCGTGCGTCTTGCGTTCCTTCCGGGTGGCGAGTCTGGGGCGGACGCTTCGGCGCCCTCCTGCCTTCGATCCTCCTGTTTGCAGCGGCCGCGACGGCGCACGCCGCCACCACGCTCTGGTTCCAGAGCGACCCCGGCGACTACATCGGCGGAGGAACCACCCAGACGTTCGTCTCGCCCGCGGACGCCTTCACGATGAGCTCGAGCGGACAGAATTCCGTCGCCATCACCGTGAGCTATCCGACGGGGTGGAACCTGACCCTTGCGGCTCCGCAGGGCATGGTCCTCGGCTCCGGACCTTATGAGACGGCGGCGCGATATCCCTTCCAGGGCACCTCTCCCGGCCTCGCATTCGACGGTGAAGGCCGCGGCTGCAACAACTTGTCGGGGCGGTTCGTCATCCTGTCGATCAGCTACGACGGCTCCGGCCAGGTCACCAGCCTCGCGGCGGACTTCGAGCAGCACTGCGAGGAGGGAGGCCCGGCGCTCTGGGGCGAAGTGCGCATCAATTCGTCCATTCCCCTCTCGAAGGACCGGCCGGCGGGCTGGACGCGTCCCGACAATTTCGGCTTCAACGGGCAGCTGCTGCTTCAGCCATCCACGCTCGCCACCTCCAACTCGGCAACCATCTACGGCATCAACACGCCTGCCTCCATCTCGGTGACCGATGGCGAATACAACATCAACGATGGAGCGTTCACCACCGCGGACGGCACGGTCAACAACCGGGACCGCATCCAGGTGCGCCGCTACTCCTCGCCTACGGCCGGCGGCAGCGTGGCGGCCACGGTCCTCGTCGACGGCGATATCGCCGGGACGTTCACGCTCATCACGGCAACGCCCGGAGCGCCGCAGACCGGCATCTTCGTCGACA
Source organism: uncultured beta proteobacterium (assembly GCA_963792865.1). GTDB lineage: Bacteria > Pseudomonadota > Gammaproteobacteria > Burkholderiales > Usitatibacteraceae > Usitatibacter. The sequence goes on along the minus strand of CAWBYB010000009.1, from coordinate 25,270 downwards.
GTCTTCCCGGGGACAACGTCGGCGGGGGAGAGTCCCTCTTCGGCACGACTCCGGACTGGGATCTGCAAATCTCGACGTCCGGCGGTGTCGTAGTTTCCGGCACCGGTCCGGACGGACGTAGCCTCACCCTCACCTTGGCGGGCCCACTCGGCGCTCCCTTGACGCTCGGGGCCTACGAGGATGCAGCCCGCACTCCATTCGCGGGAGCCTCGCCGGGCCTCGAATTCAACCTGGACTACAACGGCTGCAACACGCTCTCCGGCCGATTCGTGATCCTCGACCTCGATCTGGTCGCGGTGCCGCACCGCCTGGCGGCGGACTTCGAGCAGTGGTGCGAAGGCAGCACGCAGCCGCTTTTCGGCGAGATCCGGATCAACTCCGCAGTCCCGTTCACGTTCCAGCCGACGACGGCGGACACGCAGCCCGATGCCATGGCCCTGTACGCGAACGACCCCGTGAAGCCGGGATCGATCGCGTATTCGAACTACTCGCGCGTTTACGGCATCAACACGCCGGTGCAGATCTCCATCTCCGGTGGCGGCGAGTACAGCATAAACAATGGAGCATTCACCTCCACGGCTGGCATCGCGAACGAGCTCGACCTCGTGCAGGTGCGACTGAAGAGCTCACCCATCCCGGGGGGCTTGCGCCAGGCCACTCTGAGCGTGGGCGGACTGGACACGGTCTACTCGCTGAACACCTATGCGAAGGGAAGTGCGCTCACGGGGCTGCGGTTTCGCAGCAGTGCAGGGGACTACATCGGACAGGGGGAGACCCACTTTTTCCTCGCGCCTGCGAACCAGCTCACCGCGAGCGGCAACTACGACAATAGCCTTCAATTCAGCCTCACCGGCGTCGACGGTCATTGGTTCTATCTGGACCTCGCCGCCCCGAACGGCGGACCCTTGACGGTGGGCACCTACGAGTCGGCGGCGATATTTCCGACACCGACGCTTCCTGGCCTCGATTTCTCCGGCGACGGCCGGGGATGCAGCCAGATCAGCGGCCGATTCGTGGTGCAGGAGGCGGTCTACAACCTCGACGGCAGCGTGCAGAGCTTCGCTGCCGATTTCGAGCAGCACTGCGAGAACTCCGAGCCGCCGCTCTACGGACAGGTGCGCATCAACTCCACCGTCCCGTTCAGCGCTCTCCTCGCGCCGAACAAGTCGCAGGACATGAATGGCGATGGCCTCGACGATGTCCTCTGGCAGAACGTGGACGGTCGCGCGGCGATCTGGCAGATGGACGGCATCGCGCCCACCTCCACCGCCGAAATCATCGGCGCCGGCACCGGCTGGAGTGTGGTGCAAGTAGCCGATTTCAACGGCGACGGCAAGAGCGACCTCGTGTGGCAGCACACCGACGGACGCATCGCGCATCTATCTCATGAACGGCACCACGCCGAGCGCCACGCAGCAGATCCTCAATGCCGGCGGCGGCTGGAGCGTCACCCACACGCCCGATCTCAACGGCGACGGCAAGGCCGACCTCCTCTTCAAGAACACCGACGGCAGCGTGGCGGTGTGGACCATGAACGGCACCACCATGACGGGCGGCGCCACGCTGCTTGGTCCCGGCACCGGGTGGAGCGTGACGCGCACCGCAGACTTCGACGGCGACGGCATGGACGACATCCTCTGGACCCACACCGATGGGCGCGTGGCGATCTGGCTGATGAACGGCGCCAGCGTGAAGGCCACCGCGCAGATACTCAATGCCGGGAGCGGCTGGAGCGTCACCCACACGGCCGACCTGGACGGCGACGGCGACGCCGACATCGTCTGGCAGCACACCGATGGGCGCGTGGCGGTCTGGCTCATGAACGGAACGGCCATAGCCGACAGCTCGGAGATCCTGTCGGCGGGAACGGGGTGGAGCGTCACGCACACGGCCGACTTCGACGGCGACGGGCGCGCGGATCTCTTCTTCCAGCACACCGACGGGCGTGCCGCCATCTGGCTGATGAACGGCCTCACGGCGACCACGCAGACGCAGATCCTCAATGCGGGCGGGGGCTGGAGCGCGCAGCGCACGGAGGACCTCGACGGTGACGGCAGAGCCGACATCGTCTGGCAGAACACCGATGGGCGCGTGGCAGTGTGGCTCATGTACGGCACGGCGCTCACGAGTGGCACAGGGATCCTCGGCCCCGGCACCGGATGGAGCGTGAATCCCGTGAGCCCGTAGACCTGCACCATCACGAAAGACGCGACAGCCGCATCGTTCTTTCGACCGACGCCGCAAAGGAGAAGACCGTGAGCATTCGTCCCGCCATTCGCTCCCTCGCCCTTTCCGCAACCCTGGCCGCGTCCTCGGCTCTCGCCGCCGACATCACGCTGACTCCCCCCTCGGGCGGCGGAGTGGCGATAACCAACGCGGCCGGCAATGCAACGCAGCTGCGCGTCACGGACGATGGCGCCACGCTCACCGGCAATCTCGCGCTGGACGGCTCGACAGCCACCACGGGGAACATCCTGAAGAGCGGCCTTCCCTTCATTCACGACTTCGGCGCCTTCAACACCTTCATCGGGCGGGGTGCGGGCAACTTCACGCTGTCGGGCCAGAACAATACGAGCAGCGGCTTGAACACGCTCAGCAGCGACACGAGCGGTGGCGGCAACACCGCAAGCGGAGTGAATGCCCTTATCCTCAACACGACCGGCAATGACAATACGGCCATGGGGCGGCACGCGCTCTACAGCAATGACGGCGGCGCAAGCAACACCGCCTGTGGCGCGTTTGCGCTCCTCTCCAACACGTCCGGCAGCAACAACATCGCCGTCGGCTACAACGCCGGCGTCAACCTTACGACCGGAAGCCACAACATCCACGTCGGCAATATCGGATCCGCGGCCGAAGACAATACGATTCGCGTCGGGGACTCCCAGACCAGGACCTTCATCGCCGGCATCCGCGGCGTCACGACCGGCAGTCTCGGTGCGGTTCCCGTCCTGATCGACGGCTTCGGCCAGCTGGGAACCATCAGCTCCTCCCGGCGCTTCAAGGACGACATCGCGGACATGGCGGAATCCAGCAGCGGCCTCATGAAGCTGCGCCCGGTGACCTTCCACTACAAGTCCGACCACAACCCCGCCGGACGCTCGCTCCAGTACGGCCTCATCGCCGAGGAAGTGGCGGAGGTGTATCCGGGGCTGGTGGCGCATTCGAACGACGGAAAGATCGAGACGGTGATGTACCAATTCCTCGCGCCGATGCTGCTCAACGAATACCAGAAGCAGCAACGCAGGATCGACGGCCAGACGGCGCTCCTGACGCGGCAGGCGGAGCACATCGCCGAGCTCGAGCGCGAGCGCCAGGCCCAGGCGGCGCAGATCGCCGGGCTGCAACAATCGATGGCCAGGATGGTCGCCACGATGGACAGGCTGCAACGCAACGCCACGGTTACCGCAGGACGGGAAATGCAGTAACGTTCGATCCGGGGCGACCGCCTTGCCTGTCGCCCGCTCGGGGCAATCCCGGGGACTTCGCGGTCTCGTATCGACCAATGAAAAGGGAGCAGACCATGAGACATCGCCCGCTCGCCCTCGCCCTCGCCTTCTCCTTCCTCGCCGCCTCTCTTCCGCTTCGTTCGCAGCCGATATCGTCCTCACGCCGCCTTCGGGCGGCGGGGTGGCGGTGACCAACTCCGCCGGCAACGCGAACCAGCTTCGCGTGGCCGACGACGGCACCGCGTTGACCGGCAACCTCTCGCTGGACGCCTCGACTGCAACGGCGGGAAACATCCTGAAGGGCGGGAACCCGTTCATCAGCAACTATGGCTTCTACAACACTTTCATAGGGGAAAGCGCCGGCAACTTCACGATGACGGGCTACGGCAACACCGCCATCGGCTTTCAGGCGCTCATCAACAACACCACCGGCATCAACAATACCGCCAGCGGGTTCCAGGCGCTCATCAATAACACGACGGGCAACAGCAACACCGCCACGGGCGATCAGGCGCTCCTCTACAACACGACCGGCTTTGGCAACACCGCCAACGGCGAATCGGCGCTCTCCAGCAACACGACGGGCGGCACCAACACCGCCATCGGCTACCAAACCCTCACGAACAACACGGTCGGCGGCAGCAACACCGCCGGCGGCAGGGGCGCGCTCCGGAACAACACGACCGGCAACTCCAACACCGCCGGCGGAGACAGCGCGCTTTTCAGCAACACCACCGGCTCCTCCAACATCGCCCTGGGAGCGAGCGCCGGCTACAACCTCACCACGGGTAACAACAACATCATGATCGGCAACGTGGGCGTGGCGGACGAGGCCGGCACCATTCGCATAGGCGGGACGCAGACGCAAACGTTCATCGCCGGCATCGCCGGGGCAACGGCGAGCGACGGCTTTCCCGTCTACATCAACTCATCCGGCCAACTGGGAACGCTGACCTCTTCCCGCCGATTCAAGGACGACATCGCGGATATGGCGCAAGCCAGCAGCGGCCTCATGAAGCTGCGTCCGGTGACGTTCCACTACAAGTCGGACCACAACCCCGCCGGCCGCGCGCTCCAGTACGGCCTGATCGCCGAGGAGGTGGCCGAGGTGTATCCGGGGCTGGTAGCGCATTCGAGCAACGGGCGGGTCGAGACAGTGATGTACCAGTACCTCGCACCGATGCTTCTCAACGAGTACCAGAAGCAGCAGCGCACGATCGACGGCCAGGCTGCGCTCGCGGAGAGGCAGGCGGCGCTCCTGTCGTGGCAGACGGAGCGCATCGCCGAGCTCGAGCGCGAGCGCCGGACCCAGGCGGCGCAGATCGCCGGGCTGCAACAATCGGTGGCCCGGGTGGTCGCCACGATGGACAAGCTGCAACGCAACGCCACCGTCACCGCAGGATTGGAAATGCAGTAACGTCATTTGCGGGAGAGGGCCCTGCCCTGCAAGTGTGCGGGGCCAACCCCGGGGAACACCGCGGTCTTGTTTCGACCTTTCATAAGGGAGCAGACCATGAAAAAGCGCCCGCTCGTCCACGCCCTCGCCCTCTCCTTCATCGCGGCCTCGCTTCCGCTTCGTGCGGCCGACATCGTCCTCACGCCGCCCTCGGGCGGCGGGGTGACGGTCACCAATGCCGCCGGCAACGCAACCCAGCTTCACGTCGGCGATGACGGCACCACGGTGAACGGCAATCTCAACCTGGTGACCTCCACGGCGACGACGGGCAACATCATGAAGGGGTCGCTCCTCTTCCTTCACGACTTCGGGGCCAACAACACCTTCATCGGTGCCGGCGCCGGGAACCTGACGATGACGGGGTTCGGCAACGCAGGCGTGGGCACCCTCGCCCTCGGCGTCAACACGACCGGATTCGACAACACTGCAATAGGCTCCAACGCGCTGCGGAACAACTCGAACGGCGGAAGCAACACCGCCAGCGGAAAGTCCGCGCTCTTCGCAAATACGTTCGGCAACGGCAACACCGCCAGCGGGGCGAGCGCGCTGGCAGCCAATACCAGCGGGAGCAGCAATACGGCCGTGGGCATGGGCGCGCTCGGCAGCAGCACGACCGGCGACAACAACACGGCGACCGGCGCGGATGCGCTCGCCGCGAACGATACGGGAACGAACAACACCGCCACCGGCCAGGGCGCGCTGACAAGCAACACCAACGGCATTTTCAACACCGCAAACGGCGAGGCTGCCCTGTCCGGCAACACGTCCGGCCAATCCAACACCGCCGTCGGCTCGGGGGCGCTTGGGGGCAACACGTCCGGGAACAACAATATCGCCGTTGGATACGGGGCCGGCAACCTGCTGACCACGGGCGACAACAACATAGACATCGGAAATTCCGGCGTCGGGGGCGAAAGCAACACGATTCGTATCGGCTCGGGCCAGTCGACCACCTTCATCGCGGGCATCCTGAACATCCTAGCGAGCGGCATCGCCGTGTTCATCAATCCGTCCACCGGACAGTTGGGTGTCATCCCGTCATCCCGCCGCTTCAAGGACGACATCGCGAATATGGCGGATTCCAGCAGCGGCCTCATGAAGCTGCGCCCGGTGACCTTCCACTACAAATCCGACCGGAATCCATCGGGCCCCACGCTCCAGTACGGCCTCATCGCCGAGGAGGTCGCAGAGGTCTATCCGGGCATGGTGGCGTATTCGGCCGACGGAAAAGTCGAGACGGTGATGTACCAGTTCCTCGCGCCGATGTTGCTCAACGAGTACCAGAAGCAGCAGCGCAGGATCGACGTCCAGGCTGCGCTCCTTTCGCGGCAGACGGATCGCATCGCCGAGCTCGAGCGTGAGCGCCGGTCGCAAACCGCGGAGATCGCCGGGCTGAAATCGGCCGTCGCGGACATCGCCGAGCTCAAGCAGGAGACCGCGCGGATGGCCAAGGTGCTCGGACGACTGGGACGCCAGGAGCTTGTAAGCACTGTGCAGCGCTAGGGGGCAGCCATGAGCAGAATCCATGCGATCGGTGCGAGGCTGGCGTTACTGGCGAGCGCACTTCTCGGCGTCGGCACGCCGCTGCGGGCCGCGCAGCTCGCCATTGCGCCGGGTGCGACGATCTCGGTTCCCTCGGGTGCGAGCGTGGCGCTCGGATGCAGCGACCTGCTCCTGCAGGGCACGCTCGCGATCGCAGGCTCGCAGTTCGGGGGCGTGCGCGACGTGACCATCACCGGGACCGGCACGCTGGACGGCGGCTCCGGTACGTTCACCCTCGGGGGCAACTGGAGCAATGTCGGCGCCTTCCAGGCGGGCAGCGGAACGGTGGCCTTCGCCGATGCCTGCGGGGGCGGCAGCTCGACCTTGAGCGGGGCGTCTGCGTTCCACAACCTCACCTTCACTTCGGCCACCGGCAAGACGTTCGTGATTCCCGCGGGCCGGGTGATCTCGGTGGCGGCCATCTTCACCCTCGACGGCACCACGGGCCCGCCGCTGCAGGTGGTCTCCTCGATGCCGGGGATGCCGGCGCTGGTGGCGCTGCTGCAGGGCGCGCAGCTTGCGAGCAACAATGCGCAGTTCTCCGGGGACGTCACCCTGCCCACCGCGATCGCCTCGCTGCCGGACTTCAACGTCGACGGCAAGACCGACCTGCTGTGGCAAAACGCCGATGGGCGCGTGGCGATCTGGCTGATGGACGGGCTTACCTCCACGGCAACGGCCGAGATCCTCGCCGGAGGGAGCGCCTGGACGGTGGCGCAGATCGCCGACTTCGACGGCGACGGCAAGGCGGACCTGCTCTGGCAGCACCCGGACGGGCGTGCGGCCGTCTGGCTCATGGACGGCAGTGCTCCGAAGGCGACCAACCAGATCTTGAATGTCGGCAGCGGCTGGAGCGCGGTGGCCGTGGCGGACCTCGACGGGGACGGCAAGGCCGACATCGTCTGGCAGCACACGGATGGCACGACTGCGGTCTGGCTCATGAACGGCACCACCATGAGCGCGGGCTCCTCCATCCTCGGCGCGGGCAGCGGCTGGAGCGTGACCAAGACCGGTGACTTCGACCACGACGGCAAGGCCGACCTCGTCTGGACGCACACCGATGGAAGGGTCGCGATCTGGCTCATGGACGGGCTCACACCGACCGCGACCAACCAGATCCTCAACGCCGGATCGGGCTGGAGTGTGGCGCATGTGGCGGACCTGGACGGCGACGGCAAGGCCGACCTCGTGTGGCAGAACGCCGACGGCAGCCTCGCGGTGTGGCTGATGAACGGCGCGGTGATGAGCAGCGGCGCCGGGATACTCGGCGCGGGCACGGGGTGGAGTGTTGCGCACGCCGCCGACTTCGACGGCGACGGCAGGGCCGATCTCTACTTCGAGCACGCCGACGGGCGCGCGGCGATCTGGCTGATGAATGGCCTCACACCCACCACGCAGACGCAGATCCTCAATGCGGGCGGCGGCTGGAGTGCCAAGCGCACGGGGGACCTCAACGGCGACGGCAAGGCCGACATCGTGTGGGAAAACGTCGACGGCAGCGTGGCGGTGTGGCTGATGAACGGCACCGCGATGGCGGGCGGCTCCGGCATCCTCGGCGCGGGCAGCGGCTGGAGCGTGAGCGGGGCGAGCAGATAGACGGCGCGCGACCTGCGCGCGTCGCCTGGTGCCCGGGACCGGAATCGAACCGGTACGGCCGCGAGGCCGAGGGATTTTCGGGCCACTTCGGCTTTCGCCGCCGGCTTGCGCCGTTCGTGGTCTGGAGCACGCCTTCACCGTAGCCTCGCGGCCGTAGGTGCCCGCCGTCTGCTCTCTACACCTTCCCGCCGCACGGCGCGGGCTTGGCTCGGCGTGAGCTCGGAGCGAATCCAGGGCCTTCACCGAGTTTGACGGGCTTCACTCCGGGCGTTTCCCCCCGGAGGCTCAAATCGCGTTCAAGTCCCTTGTGTCTGCCAATTCCACCACCCGGGCATTCGGGAGCGGCGCGCGTATTGTGCCATCGGAGCGCGGATCGGTCCGGACATTTCGCAGGCGGCGCGGTTCTTCGCGCCGCGCATATCGGGGACAATCGCGGCTCCGGGACATGGGGGGGCGGGGGGGATGAAGATCGGGAAGCATCGGGGTGCCGACGTGCTCGCGCGGGCACTGGACTCGGCGGGCGTGGCGCGCATCTTCACGCTGTCGGGCAACCACATCATGCCGGTGTTCGATGCCGCGCTCGACGCGGGTATCGCCCTCGTGCACGTGCGCCACGAAGCGGCGGCAGTGCACATGGCGGATGCATGGGCGCGGCTGACGGGCGAAGTGGGTGTCGCGATGGTCACCGGCGGCCCGGGCCACGCGAACGCCGTCTCGGCGCTCTACACGGCCGCGATGGCCGAGGCCCCCGTGGTGCTGCTCTCGGGACATGCCCCGAAGGCACAGCTCGGCCGGGGAGCTTTTCAGGAAATGCGCCAGGCCGAGATCGCCGCCCCCCTGTGCAAGGCCGCCTGGACCTGTGCCGACGCGGATAGCATCGCCCGGGATTTCGCCCGCGCGGTATCCATCGCGCGCAGCGGACGTCCCGGGCCCGTGCACCTGAGCTTGCCCAGCGACGCGCTCGAGGCGGCCTGCTCGTCCGATCGCTTGCCGGGCATTGCGGACTTCGCGCCGCAACCGATGCCGCTCGACCCGGCGCTTGCGGCCGCGATGCTCGAGCGCCTGCGTGGCGGCGCGCGCCCGATCATCCTGTGCGGACCCGCGTGCATGACCCGCTCCGGACGAGCACGCATGGGCGCGCTCGAGGCAGCGAGCGGAATTCCCGTGATCGGCATGGAGAGCCCGCGTGGCATCGCCGACCCGAGCCTGGGCGCGTTCTCCGAGGTGCTCGCGCTCGCGGACCGCGTACTGCTCGTCGGCAAGCGGCTCGATTTCACGCTCAAGTTCGGCGCAGCGCCGGCATTCGACGGCCGTTGCGAATTCCTGCAGGTGGACGCAGATCCTGCCGAAATCGATTGCGCACGCCGCGCCGTGGGCCATCGCCTCGTCGCGACTGCGGCGGCCGAGGCCCATGGCGCGCTCGAGACGCTCGCCGGGGTGGCCCGCCCCGTGCGTGGCACCTGGCTCGAGGAGGTGCGCGCGGCGGTCGCGTACCGGCCGCGCGATTGGGAAGGCGCGACCGCGAGCACGCCCGGCAGGCTGCATCCCGTGCAGGCATGCCGCCCCCTGCAGGCAATCCTCGATCGCGATGACGACGCGGTCCTCGTCTGCGACGGCGGCGAGTTCGGCCAGTGGGCGCAGGCATGCCTGCATGCGCCGAACCGCGTGATCAACGGCGTGGCCGGATCGATCGGCGCCGCCCTGCCCTACGCGCTCGCGGCACGCATTGCCCGGCCCGCGGCCCCGGTGCTCGCCTTCCTCGGCGACGGCACCTTCGGCTTCCACCCGGCGGAGATCGACACGGCGGTGCGCTACGCGCTTGGATTCGTCCTCGTCGTGGGTCACGACGCGCGCTGGAACGCGGAGTACCAGATCCAGGTGCGCGACTACGGCGCGCGGCGCGCCATCGGCTGCGAGCTGCTGCCCACGCGCTACGACCGGGTCTGCGAGGCCTTTGGCGGCTACGGCGAGACGGTGACCGAGGCCGCCGCACTGCTTCCCGCCGCGCAGCGCGCCCTCGGCTCGGGACTGCCGGCCTGCCTCAACGTGGCGATCGAGGGGCTCGCCGCGCCGACCTTCAGGCGTTGAAGCCTAGCTCCGCACGAGCAGCACCGGCACCTTCGTCTGGCGCAAGACCTGCTCGGCGTCGCTGCCGAGCACCAGGCGGCGAATCCCGCGGCGCCCGTGCGTGCCCATGACGATGAGGTCGGCGCGCCATTTCCTCGCTTCGCGCAGGATCGAGTCCGCCGCGGGCCCCGCGACCGATTCGTAGATCACGGACTCGGCATCGACACCGAGCTTCGCGGCCGCGCGCCGGCTGCGTTCGACGACGGACTTGCCGCTCTTCACGAGGGACTCGATCAGGGGCTCGAGATCGACCCCTGCCGTCGCGCCGCCGAGGATCGTGGCTTCGTCCACCACGTGGACCAGGCGGAGCTTCGCGCCCTGGTCCCGGGCGAGCGCGATGGCCTCGCGCAGCCCGCGCGCGCCGGTTGCGCTGCCGTCGACGGGCACGAGAATTCTTCGATACATGGTGGGTTCCCCTTCCTTTTCCTGCGCCGTGGTGGAATGCGCCGCGTGACTTCAGATCACCGGCGGCGCCGGGCCGCGCGCCTCGTCGCGCTCCTTGGCGCGCCGCGACCAGTGTTCGAGCAGCTCGGCCGCCCGCTTCTGCCCGCCGAGCCCGAACGCGATCGCCAGGCCCAGGGCGACCGCCGCCACGATGATGAGGAAGGTCTGGCGGATGATGTCGCCGAGGCCCAGCTGCTCCAGGGCGATCAGGATCACGAACGCCATGATCGCGTAGGTGGCGAGATGGCCCAGGACGTCGGCGTCGCGCATGCCGATGTTGCGGCTGTAGGTCGCGATCGCGGTGCCGACGAAGCGCGCGAAGTACGCGCCGAAGGCGACGATCAGCACGGACACCATCACCTCGGGCACGAACAGCAGCACGCGCCCCACGAGCTCGGTCACGTACGCGAGGCCCATGGTGCTGCACGCCACCATGAGCGCGGCGATGATCACCAGCCAGTACGACAGCACGCCCAGCAGGCCCGTCGTGTCGAGATCGCCGCCGCCCTGGTGCAGGAAGCCGTCGATCCCGGACTTCTGCGTCATCACGGGAAAGTTGATCGCTCGCAGCGCCTTCACGATCGCGAAGCGCACCGCCTTGGCGATGAGCCAGCCCAGCAGGAGGATGGCCAGGGCGAGCAGCAGCCGCGGCAGGAATTCGCCTACCTGGTGCAGCGACGCCCGCACCGGTTCCAGCAACACGTTCCAGTTTTCCATGTCTCCTCCGCTTACATGCCCGGGCCCAGGATACGCACCAGGCCGCGCAGGGGAATGCGCGCCCAGTCCGGGCGGTTGTCCACCTCGTAGGCGAGCTCGTACAGCGCCTTCTCCAGCAGGAAGAGCTCGAGCAGGCCGTGCGCCTCGTCGTGCGGCGAGGCGAGCCCCGCGGCGCGGGCCGTCGCATCGTAGCCGTCGACGAATGCGCGCCAGGCAGCCTCGCGCCACGACAGGCCCAGCAGCTCGAGCCCCGCATGCGACTCGGGCCACTCGGTGTCCGCCTGCAGCAGCGCCGCATGCAAGGCGTAATCGAAGGAGCGCAGCATCCCGGCCACGTCCTTGAGCGGTGAGATCTTCTCGCGCCGCTCCGCCGGCGTGCGGGAGGGCTCGCCCTCGAAATCCGCGATCATGAAGTCGTTCTCCACCAGCAGCACCTGGCCGAGATGATAGTCGCCGTGCACGCGCGTCCTGGGACCCGCGGGCCGGTCACGCCCGCGCGCGTCGATGTGCGCGAGGATCTCTGCGCGCCGATCGAGGACCAGCGCCGCGTCGGTCTGCGCCGCCTCGGGAAGCGCCGCCTTGCGCTGCTCGAGGCGGTCGAGCGCCGCGCCCGCCTGGGCCTTCACGCGCTGCACCGACGCCGCGATGTCGGCGGGCGTGAACGGCTCGGGGTCGAACGCGGGATCGCCCGTGGCGCGCGCGAAGGCCGCGTGCAGCTGGGCGGTGCGCTTGCCGAGCGTCCCCACGAGGGACAGGTAGCCGGCGTGGGCTTCCTCCGCCGGGACCGGCGCTTCGGAGCCGGTCCGCGAGCGCTCGAAGAAGCGCTCCAGGTGCTCCAGCGTGTAGCGCCAGCCGTCGCCCTGGTTGTCCACGAATCCCTGCAGCAGCGCGAGCGTCGCCTCGCGGCCGTCCTCGGCGACGTAGCCGATCGTGCCGGCCACGGGCACGCTGTGCCGGAACGAGGCGACCTCGGTGAGGAAGCGCCCGATCTCCGCCTCGGGATTGACCCCCGCCTGCACGCGCCGGTACGCCTTGAGGAACAGCCGCTCGCCGATCACGATGCCCGTATTGGTTCCCTGGGTCGACCCGAAGGAGGGCTTGAGCTCGCGGGGCGCCGGGCCGGCCAGGGACGCGAACGCCTTGGTGGGCTGGAATTTCAGGCGGCCCCGCGCCATGGCGATCTCCTCGCCCGCCCCGATCGCGGCGACCAGCTCGCGGCAGAATGCGTCATCGCCCAGCGCGTCGGCGAGCACGCCCACCTCGGCCTGCTGGCGCACGCGCGCGATGGTGACGGGCGCCAGGGCGCGCACGCGCTCCTCTTCGCGGTCTTCCCACGCGAGCGAGAGCGGGAGGAAATAGGTGTGCGTCTCGGCCTTGCCGCGTTCCGCGTGCGCGAGCGTAAAGAGCCAGCTGTGGCCATCGCGGCGCCATTCGACGTGGTCGACGAGGCTCACGCGGCGTATCGCATCTCCCTTGGTGGCATACCAGCGCCGGGTCGCGACGTAGGCCGGAAGCACCTCGACTTCGAGCTGCGCACGCACGCGCTCGGCGATCGCGATGCGCCACGGCACCACGCGGTCGCGGAAAAGGCTCGCCCAGCCGTCGAAGAGCACGAGGAACGGCAGCTCGAGCGGCGCCATGCGCTCCTCGTGCCATTCGGGCACGTCGCCACCGGCGGAGAGCCTGAACCAGAGAAACCCGTGGCCCGAGAGCGTGAGCAGGTACGGCAGGTCGCCGATCGGCGGGAACGGCGTGCGCCCCATCAGCTCGACCGGCACGCGTGACTTGAAGCGCGCGAGGTCGAGCTCCACGGGCTGCGCGTTGCGGCCCAGGTTGGCCACGCACAGGATGATCTCGTCGCCGTGCGTGCGCAGGTAGGCGAGGATCTTGCGATTGCCAGGGCGCAGGAACTCGAGCGCGCCGCGCCCGAATGCGGAGACCGATTTGCGCACCGCCAGCATGCGCCGCGTCCAGTTGAGCAGCGAGGAGAGCTCGCGCCCCTGCGACTCGACGTTCACCGCCTCGTAGCCGTACACCGAGTCCATGATCGGCGGCAGGTACAGGCGCTGGGGATCGGCGCGCGAGAACCCCGCGTTGCGCTCCGGGCTCCACTGCATGGGCGTGCGCACGCCGTCGCGATCGCCCAGGTAGATGTTGTCGCCCATGCCGATCTCGTCGCCGTAGTACAGGATCGGCGAGCCGGGCATCGAGAGCAGCAGGCTGTTCATGAGCTTCACGCGCGCCGGGTCGTTTTCCAGCAGCGGGGCCAGGCGCCGGCGGATGCCGACGTTGATGCGCGCGCGCGGATCGGCCGCGTACAGCCGGTACATGTAGTCGCGCTCCTTGTGCGTCACCATCTCGAGGGTGAGCTCGTCGTGGTTGCGCAGGAAGATCGCCCACTGGCAGTTGGCCGGGATGTCCGGCGTCTGCGCCATGATCTCCGTGATCGGGTGGCGGTCCTCCTGGGCGATGGCCATGAACATGCGCGGCATGAGCGGGAAGTGGTACGCCATGTGGCACTCGTCGCCCTCCCCGAAGTACTGGCGCACGTCTTCCGGCCACTGGTTCGCCTCCGCGAGCAGCATGCGGTTCGGATAGTGCGCATCGATCAGCGCGCGAATCTGCTTCAGCACCGCGTGGGTTTCGGGGAGATTCTCGTTGCTGGTGCCCTCGCGCTCCACCAGGTACGGGATCGCGTCGAGGCGGAAGCCGTCGACGCCCGCGTCCAGCCAGAAGCGCATCACGCGGAAGATCGCCTTGAGCACCTGGGGGTTGTCGAAGTTGAGGTCGGGCTGGTGGCTGAAGAAGCGATGCCAGTAGTAGGCCTTCGCCACGTCGTCCCATGCCCAGTTCGACTTCTCGCTGTCGGTGAAGATGATGCGGGTGCCCGCGTACTTCTTCGGGTCGTCGCTCCACACGTAGTAGTCGCGCTTCACCGACCCGGGCGGGGCGCGCCGCGCAGCCTGGAACCAGGGATGCTGGTCCGACGTGTGGTTCACGACGAGCTCGGTGATCACGCGCAGCCCGCGCCGGTGCGCGTCGCGCACGAACTGGCGGAACTCCGCGCGGGTCCCGTAGGCCGGGTGCACGTTGGTGTAGTCGGCGACGTCGTAGCCGTCGTCGCGCAGCGGGGACGGATAGAAGGGCAGCAGCCAGATCGTGTTGACGCCGAGGTCGCGCACGTAGTCGAGCTTCTGCGCGAGCCCTGCGAAGTCGCCCACGCCGTCGCCGTTGGAATCGTAGAACGCCTTCACGTGCAGCTGGTAGACGACCGCGTCCCGGTACCAGAGCGGGTCGCCCGAGGTGACGAGCTCCGCGGGCGCGGTGGTCACGACGTCGTCGGCCATCCGGTCAGGTCCTCAGCACGAAGGGATCCTGCACCTCGGTTCCCAGCTCGCACCAAACGCTCTTGGTCTGCAGGTACTGGTCGACCGATTCGATGCCGTTGGCGCGCCCGAAGCCGCTCGACTTGAAGCCGCCGAAGGGGGAATTGAAGGTGAGCGCGCGATACGTGTTGATCCACACGGTGCCCGCCTGCAGCCGGCGCGCCATGGTGTGGGCGCGGCGCAGGTCGCGCGTCCACACGCCCGCGGCCAGGCCGAAGCGCGTCGCATTGGCCATGCGCACCGCCTCCTCGTCGTCGCGGAACGGCGCCAGGCACAGCACCGGGCCGAACACCTCTTCCTTCATGATGTGGTCGTCCGGTCCCGCCTGGTGCAGGATCGTGGGCTCGAGGAAGAGTCCTTCCTCGAAGCCCGCCACGGCGGCGCGCCGGCCGCCGCACAGCAGCTGCGCGCCCTCGTCCACGGCGCGCTCGATCATGCGCTGGTCCTTCGCGAGCTGCGCCGCGGTGGCCACGGGCCCCATCTGCGTTTCGGCCTGCAGGGGGTCGCCCAGGCGGATGGCGCGCGCCCGGCGCACCAGGCGCTCGCGCATGTCGTCGTAGATGCTCTCGTGGACATAGGCGCGCGAGCCCGCGACGCAGGTCTGGCCCGCGGCCGCGAAGATTCCGGCGAGCACGCCCGCTTCCGCCTGGTCGAGATTCGCGTCTCCGAAGACGATGTTGGGGCTCTTGCCGCCGAGCTCGAGCGTGCACGAGGCGAGGCGCGCTCCGCACTTCGCCGCGATCGCCTTGCCGCCCGCCTCGCTGCCCGTGAACGAGATCTTCGCCACGCCCTCGTGCTCGACCAGCGCCTCGCCGGCCTCGCGCCCGCCCGTCACCACGTTGATCACGCCCGGGGGAATGCCGGCCTCCTCGGCGAGGCGCACCAGGTCGAACGCGGAGGCCGAGGTCACCTCCGAGGGCTTGAGCACGATGGTGTTCCCGGCGGCGAGCGCGGGAGCCACGCTCATGATCGTGAGGAAGGTGGGCGAATTCCACGGCACGATGACGCCCACCACGCCCAGCGGCTCGCGCAGCGTGTAGTTGAGCACGCTCGCGCGCTCGAGCGGGATCACGCGGCCCTCGATCTTGTCAGCGAGGCCCCCGAAGTAGTACAGCCAGTCCTTGACCACCTTCGCCTGGGCGCGCATCTCGGCGATGAGCTTGCCGTTCTGCTGCGACTCCACGGCGGCGATCTGCTCGGCGTGCTCGGCGATGCGCTCGCCCCACGCCATCATCAGGCGCCCGCGGCGCGTGGGCGACAGTCGCGACCATGGTCCCTCGAACGCGGCCGCGGCCGCGCGCACCGCGCGATCGACGTCGGCGCGGCCCGACTCGGCGAAATGCCCCCAGGTCTTCCCGGTAGCGGGATTGACCGACGCGAACCGGCGCCCGTCGGCCGAAGGCATGCGTTCCCCCGCGATGTGATTGTCGAACGATCGTTCGCGCGACGCGGCGGTATCCATGGCGTCTCCTCGAATGTCATGCTGCTGGGATCACTCAATTTTACTCCTGGTCGCCGTGATCGCGCGTCGGGACCGCGGCCGGTGACGTACAATGGCGCCCGCGGTCCCGGGGAATCCGGGTCGCGCCCCGATCGGAAATCCATGACCGCAACACCTCGCTACAGCCCCGCAATTCGCGTGATGCACGCGCTCATCGCCGCCGCCATCGTCGCGCAACTCACGCTCACGCTGGTGATGGACCACCCGCACGCCAAGGGGCGCGCGATGACTCCCGGCGGCGCCTACTGGTTCTCGTGGCACGAATGGGTGGGCCTTTTCGCCTTCGCGGTGCTCGGGACGAACTGGGCCTATCGCAGCGCCGTGTGGAAGCGCCAATCGCAGGGGCGCCTCTTTCCGTGGCTCACGGCCGAAGGCCGGGCGGCGCTCCAGCGCGACCTGCGCGCCTTCGCGCGGCTGCGCTGGAGCGAGATGCCCGCCGACGGCGCGCTCGCCGGGACCGTGCACGGGCTGGGCCTGCTGCTCGCGACGGAATTCGCCATCACCGGCACGCTGCTCTATGTCCTCCTCTGGCCCGACAACGCCGTGACGCCGCTCGTCTCCCGCCTCATGTACCTGCACCAGCTGCTCGGACCCGTGATGTGGACCTACCTGGTGGGGCACGCGGTGATGGCGCTTTGGCACCAGTACGCCGGCCACCGATCCTTCCAGAGGATCTTCCGGGGCGAATGAGTCACTCCGCGGCGCCCGCGCCGGGCACCGGCGCCGGCTCCAGCATGAGCTCGTCCACGTAGCACCAGGCCCAGTCCTCGCCCGGCTCGAAGCTCTTCACGAGCGCATGGCCGGTCTGGTGGAAGTGCTTGGTCGCGTGCCGGTTGGGCGACGAGTCGCAGCATCCGACGTGGCCGCAGTGCAGGCACAGGCGCAAGTGGACCCACTGGGCGTTCATCTTGAGGCACTCCTCGCAGCCTTGCGGCGTGCGCGGGGTCACGTCGTGAACCTGGTCCAGGTGAGCGCATCGCTTCATGGCATTCCTTCCTGCTCGCAAAGGGTTGGCAGCGCGCCGGAGACGATCCGCGCGGCGCGCTTCCTGAATTATCCCTCGATGCGGGCCGCGCGACTTGCCGGACACGCGCAGTTTCGCTACGATGCACCGCATCGGGGCCTCACGCAGATCCCCGGCGGCCGCGAGGCCCAGACGGTGTCCCGTCCAAATCTGCTTCCCCTTCCAGGGACGATCATGGACACCGCCATCACGAACGAATCGATCGCCTTCGGCGTTCACCGACCCTGATATGGCGAGCGCGAACATGCGCCCGCTGCTCGTCGCACGAGGGCTGCGCGCCTTCGGCGACGGCTTCGTGAGCCTGCTGCTGCCGCTGCACCTGCTCGGGCTGGGATTCACGCCGCTCGAGATCGGCGTCATCGCCACCGCCACGCTGCTCGGCTCGGGCCTGCTCGCGCTCGCGGTGGGCCTCACCGCGCATCGCTTCGCCTATCGCGCGGTGCTGCTCGCGGCGACGGTGCTGATGGCGGCCACCGGCGCGGGATTCGCGCTCTTCACCGCATTCTGGCCGTTGCTCGCGGTCGCCGTGGTCGGGACGCTCAATCCCTCGAGCGGGGACGTGAGCGTGTTCCTGCCGCTCGAGCACGCGGTCATGTCGCGGCTCGTCGACGACCGCCAGCGCACCGCGGCCTTCGCGCGCTACAGCCTCGTGGGCGCACTCGGCGCGGCCGCCGGATCGCTCGCGGCGGGTCTTCCATCCCTGCTGCAGCGCTTCGCCGGCCTCGCCCCGCAAGCATCCTTCCAGTGGATGTTCGTCGCCTACGCGGCCCTGGGCCTGGCCTGCGCGCTGGCCTATCGCGGCCTGCCGAAGGCGCTCGAATCGCAGGCGGCCCTGCCCCACGCGGCGCTCGGCCCGTCGAAGCGCAGGATCTACCGGCTCGCCGCGCTCTTCAGCCTGGACGCGTTCGGCGGCGGCTTCGTCGTCCAGTCGATGGTGGCGCTCTGGCTATTCCGGGCGTTCGATCTCTCGGGCGCGGCGGCGGGCAACCTCTTCTTCTGTACCGGGGTGCTCTCGGCGCTGTCGTTTGTCGCCGCTCCCCGACTGGCCCGCCGCCTCGGCCTGGTCAACACCATGGTCTACACGCACCTGCCCGCCAACATCTGCCTGCTGGCCATTCCCCTGATGCCGAGCCTGGCGGGCGTGGTGGCCCTGCTCCTCGTGCGCAGCGCGCTCTCGCAGCTGGACGTGCCCACGCGCAGCTCGTATGTGATGGCGATCGTCACCCCCGCCGAGCGACCCGCGGCGGCCGGGGTGACCGCGGTCCCGCGCAGCCTCGCGTCGGCGGCGAGCCCGTTCCTCGCGGGGTACCTGCTGACGCTCTCCCCGTTCGGTTGGCCGCTCCTGGCCGCGGGAACTCTCAAGATCGCCTACGATCTCATGCTACTGGCAACGTTTCGCAACGTCCGTCCGCCCGAAGAAGGCGGTTGATTGCGGTGTGCCGTGCGATAATTTGCCCACCGCGCACGCAACCGGCGGTCGCAGTTCGAACGGAGGTCCGCGTGCAACATTCAAAAGCATTGCGTTTCACGCTTGCCGCCCTCGGGATCGCGTCGTCGATCGCGGGCTGCATATCGCCCGCCATGGCCCAATCGACGCCCTCGGCGCCGGCGCCCTATTCCACGAAGTCCTACGTCGCCGCCTCGCTGCGGCTGGACCCCGACATCTTCCCGGCCGCGCACATCGATCTCGGCGCGGCGGACCAGGGCCTCATCGACGCGGCGAAGCAGGCCAACACGCGGGCCGTGAACAAGCGGCTGCAGATCGGCATCGGCAGGAAGGTGGCCGCCTCCACGCGGGCCACGACCGAAGCGCTGCAATGGATCCCGGTCGCGGGCGGGATCGCGGCGCATTGGGAGGTCTCGTCGTCCGGGGCGCGCGCGCTGCGCATCGGGCTCGCCGTCGCGCGCATGGGCCCCGGCAGCGAGCTGCGCTTCGCCGGGCGCGGCGACATCGGCACGGTGTACGGGCCCTTCACCGCGAGCGACGTGCAATCGAAGGGCGCCACCTACTGGGGCCCCGTGCTCCAGGGCGACCACGCGATCGTCGAGGTCTACATCCCGGCGGGCGGCACACCCTCGGACGCGGCGCTCGCGATCACCGAGGTCTCGCACCTCTTCGCGAGCCCGGCCGATCCGAACGCCGAAAGCCTGGCCAAGGCCGCGGGATCGTGCGAGGTCGACCTCGTGTGCCGCTCGGCGAGCGACGCCGCGCTCGCGAGCGCCGGCAAGTCGGTCGCGCGGATGGTGTTCTCGGAGTCGGCGGGCGGAGCCTCGTTCCTCTGCACCGGCACGCTGCTCAATCCCGCCAACGGATCGTTCATTCCGTATTTCTATTCCGCCAACCATTGCATCAGCACGCAGGCCTCCGCCGATACGCTCGCCACCGGCTGGTTCTACGACGCGACAACCTGCGGAAGCGGCCTGGGCGCCCTCAATCCGAGCTACACGCAACTGCCCGGCGGCGCGACGCTGCTCTTCGCCAACGAATCCTCCGATGGGCTGCTGCTGCGCCTGAATGGCACGCCGCCGTCGGGCGCGGTCTATGCCGGGTGGAATGCGGCAACCCTGTCCTCCAACACCGCGCTCACCGCGATCCATCATCCCCAGGGCGACGTCACCAAGGTGAGCCTGGGCACTTTCGGCGGCTTCGCGAGCACGAGCCTTGCGACCGGCAGCTTCATCGTCGCCGACTGGAATTCCACCGCCACCGGCGTGACGGAGCCCGGGAGCAGCGGCTCGGGCATCTTCACCGCGGTCGGGTCTCCGGCCTCGGAGTACCAGTTCCGCGGCGGGCTGCTCGGCGGGCCCTCGAGCTGCACGGCCTCCTCCGGCAACCTCTTCGACAACTACTCGCGGTTCGACCAGATCTATCCGTACCTTGCGATGTACCTCAATCCGGCGAGCACCTCCTGCACGTACTCCCTGTCGACCTCGAACCAGTCCGTATCCGGGTCCGCAGCCGCGGGCAGCGTCGGGGTCACCACCCAGGCGTCCTGCCCGTGGTCGGCAACGAGCACCGTGGACTGGATCACCGCCACGAGCACCGGCAGCGGCAGCGGGACCGCCTCCTATGCGGTGGCCGCGAACGACACCGGCAGCACGAGAGTCGGCGGCGTGCTGATCGGCGGCAGGACGTTCACCGTCACGCAAGGCGTGCCGGTGAGCACCGGCGCCAACGCGCTCGTCAACGGGGACTTCGAGTCGGGGGCCGTGGCGTGGACGCAGACCTCCGGAATCAGCGCGCCGATCATCACGATGGAAGCGAGCAACGCCCACGCGGGCAGCTGGGATGCCTGGCTGGGCGGATACGAGAGCGGAACGGACACGCTGACCCAGGACGCGGCGATACCGGCCGACGCCACGACGGCCAGCGTGCAGTTCTGGTACCGGATCGGCACTACCGAAGGCTCGACGGCGACTCCGCTCGACGTCATGACCGTCTCGCTCGTGAACCCGTCCAATGGCGCGACGCTCACGACGCTCGCGAGCTTGTCGAACGTGAACGACACCGCCGGCCTGTGGGTGCACAGCACCGCCTACGACGTGTCCGCCTACAGGGGCCAGAGCGTGCGGCTCAAGTTCTCGGCGGTCAACGATTCCACCAATTTCACGTCGTTCCGCATCGACGACGTGTCGCTCAACGCGGCCTCCGCCAACTACACCGCGCTCTGGTGGAACCCGAGCGAGTCCGGGTGGGGCATCAACTTCGACCACCAGGGCGACATCCTCTTCGGCACGCTCTTCATCTACGACGCGAACCATAATCCCCTGTGGCTGGTGATGTCCGACGGCGAGCGCCAGGCCGGCGCCCAGACCTTCACGGGCGCGCTCTACCAGACCACCGGGCCGGCGTTCAACGCCAATCCCTTCACGCCGATCGGCAGCGCCAACGTGACCCAGGTGGGCACGATGACGGTGGCGTTCACCTCGGCCGACACCGCGTCGCTCAGCTACAGCGTGAACGGCACCAACGTCACCAAGGCGATCCAGAAGCAGGTGTACGGAGCCCAGGCGGCCGACTGCCAGCCGACCACCGCTTCACGCGCAGGGCTCACCAACTACCAGGACCTGTGGTGGAACCCGGCCGAATCGGGCTGGGGCATCAACGTCACCCATCAGGGGAACATCCTGTTCGCCACCCTCTTCACCTACGATGCGTCCGGCCATGGACTGTGGCTGGTGATGTCGGACGGGGCGCTGCAGCCGGGAGGCTCCTACCTGGGCGACCTCTACCAAACCACCGGGCCCGTGTTCAGCGCGCCGTTCATGCCGTCCAACGTGGCCGTGATGAAGGTGGGCACCATGCGCTTCACCTTCAGCGACGGCGAGCACGGCACGCTCGCCTACTCGGTGAACGGCGTGAACGTCACCAAGTCGATCACGCGCCAGGTATTCTCGAGTCCGGTCCCAGCCTGCTCGGGCTAGGACCGACGGCGCGCGATCAGCCCTTGCGGCGGTTGCGCACCAGCCAGGCGTCGACCAGCGCCACGGTCTCGTCCAGCGCCGGCAAGCGCAGGCCGCGCTGCGCCGCGATCGCCTGCACCAGGCGATCGACGCGCTCGATGCGCGGCGCCCCGGCCGCAAGCGCCCGCGCCGCCGAGGACGGGCTTTCGAGCGAGAGCGCCGCATTCGCATATTTGTCGAACGGCACCATGTCGGCGCGGCTGGCGCCCAGCGACACGCACAGCTCCACCACCCATTCGTAGACCGCGCGCGAGGCGGCCAGGTCGCCGTGCACCGTCTCCCGGATCGAGCGCACGCTCTCGGCCTGCACGCAGCGATAGTTGCCCGCGAGCAGCATGGCCCACTTGGCCAGCGGCACGAACACCGACTCGTGCACCTTGAGCTTCACCGGCAGCTCGATGCGCTCGCCCCCGACTTCGAAGCGCGCGGCCTCGATATCCGCGGCGAGCTCGCGCAGCAGCGCGGTATGTGCCTCCGCGTCGAAGCGCGCCGCCTTGAAGTTGGTCGGCAGGCGCACCTGGAGCACGTTGACCTCGTCCTGGGGCGGGCGGAAGGCCTGGGGATCGGGGCTGCACAGCGTGACCAGCTTCGGGTCGAAGCGGTCCCACACGGCGGGATCCGTATAGCTTTCGCGGCAGCGCGAAGCGTCGATGCCGGGAATGCGCGCGAGGTAGGGCAGCGGCGGCATGTTCATGATCGACATGCACGGCACCCGCGACCTCGCCACGGCGTCGAGCAGCTCGCGCACGCCCGCGGAGCCATATTGCGGCTCCTGCATCGCGAGCGCGACCAGGTCGAAGGCGAGCGGATCGATGCCGGCGGTGCCCGCCGCGGAAAGCTTGCCGGGGAGCGCGCGCGAGTTCACTTCCACCAGCCCTTCGCGGCCCTTCACGGGCATGCGCACGACGGCGCCCTTCGCGTTGATGAGCTGCGCTTCCGCGGGCAGGCACACGAGCGTCACGGTGTGGCCGGCGAGCGCGAGCTTCACGCCCAGCAGCGAGCCGTACGAGGCACCGAGGATCAGGATCTTGCGGGACGTCATGGAACTCTCCTCATTCTTGCGCGGCGGGCGCCGGGGCGCCGCTGGTCGATGCTTCATTGTCCCCCGATCCGCGGGCGAAAATCCGGCATGGGAAGACAAAGGCCCTGTAGCGGCTGGATCATATCGAGGGCTGGTCCAGGCGGCGCAACGTGATCACCAGCACGTCGCGGTAGGCGGGATGCGACGGGTCGACGGCGCGCACCGCCGTGACCCCGTGCATGACGCGTGCGTCGTCGACCAGCGCGGAATCGAAGGGCGCGGCCAGCGTGAAGCTGCCCAGCATGCGGCCGTCCCGCCCGTGGACCGTCGTCGTGCCGCTTTCGATGTTCACGCGGTCCACGAGCAGCACGAGGACATAGTCGACGCCGTCGCGATGCACTCCTTCGGGCGTGGGCTCGCCCGCCGCGTCGCGCCGCGCCTCGATGCGGAACTGGTGGCACTCGATGTGCCAGTCGGCATCCGGGCGCAGCGCGCCGAACAGCCGCAGGCAGAAGTCCACGATGCGATGGAACGTGGGCCCGTCGGCGATCCGCGGGTGGATCGGCTCGAACCAGCGCTCGATGCCGCCCACGAGCGGGTTGTAGTCGAGGCTCTGATAGTGCGCCTGGTGCGGTTCGCGCCGGAATTCGCGCTCGCCCGCGCGCGCAGAAAGCGTGGCGTGGCGCCGGCGGCGATAGCGGTGGCCGTCGGGCAGGTGCTCGTCGAGCGCGAGGTCGTCCCAGCTCGCGCGGAAATCGTCCCAATCCGGCAGGGCATCCGGCCACCCGAGCAGCGGGCGCATCACGCCCGCGGGTACCAGCGCGAAACCGTCGCGGGCGATCCGATCGCGAAGCAACGCTTCGTCGGTGATCGCGCCCGCCGCCGCTTCCAGCGGCCCCTCCGAATCACTCGGCGGCATCGTGGCCGCGAAATCGGAACGACGCGAGCTCGCGCGCATCGAGCTGCGACACGAGTCCCGTCTCCCACGCCAGGTAGCGGCGCGCCGCCTCCTGGTTGCCGTCGTGGCGGTCGTGCACGAAGAAGAGAAAGTCGACGCACTCATCGTCGGGTGGGCGATCGGGCGTGGCCTCGCCGCGGTACCCCGCCGCCTCCCACGCCGCGAACCCGCCCGCGAGCATCGCAACGCGTGTGGTGCCCGACCGCGCGAGATCCTGCGCCGCGATGCGCGCGATGCCGGGCTCGTCGGCGACCAGCACCACGCACTCGCCAAGCCGTTCCCGGACCCCATCGAGGCAGGGCCGGATGGACCACAGGCTCCCCGCGATGTGCGACTTGCGGTACGCCATGCTGGGGCGCAGGTCGACCACGGTGGCAGCCTTCGTGTCGAGCATGGCGGCCAGCTCGGCCGCCGTGACCGAGCCGATCTGCGGAAGCGCCACGGCCTGGAGCACGGCGCGCACCCGCGAAGCGGTTCCCTCGCGCAGCACGCAGGCGTCGTGGCCCATTTGCAGCAGCCAACCCGCGATGACCGGCGCCCGCACCCCTTCATGGTCCACCAGCACGACGCGCGCATTGCGCACCGCGATCCACTGGTCGGTGGCCTGGAGGAGTTGCCCGCCGGGCGCGCTCGCCGCTCCGGGCAGCGTTCCCGCGGCGAATTCCTCCGGCGTGCGCACGTCGCAGAGATAGGTGGTCCGCGATTCGTCCGCGAGCCAGCCCTCGACCTCGTCGTCGCCCACGAAGCGCACGCCCTGGCGCCCGGCAAGCGCCTTCGCGCGCGCGCGCAGCGCCGCGATGTCGATTCCCTGCGCCACGTCCGGATAGCGGCGCGAGGCGCCGTGCTCGAGCGCCATGTCCGCGAGGGACCAGCCCTGGGTTCCGTTCTCGAGCGCGTACACGGGATTCGGAATGCCGAAGTTGATGAGCGTCTGGGCGCCGATGATGCTGCGGGTGCGCCCGGCGCAATTGACGACGATCGGCGTGCGCGGGTCCGCGACGATGGCGCCTGCGCGGTAGACCAGTTCCCCGTTCGGGCAGCACAGGCTGCCGGGAATGGTCATCTTGCGGTATTCGGCGAAGGGCCGGCCGTCGAGGAGCGCGAGGTGCTGGCCGGAAGCAAGCATGGCCGCAACCTGGGCGGGTTTCAATCGAGGGGTGTGATAGTGGTGCTCCGCGAGCTCGCCGAACGCCTTGCTCGGCACGTTCACGCCCGCGAAGAGGCCATGGCCCGCGCGCTTCCATCCCGCCGTGCCATCCTCGAGGACGCGCACGTTCCGGTAGCCGAGCGCGGCGAGGCGCTGCGCTGCGCGTTGCGCCACGCCGAGCAGGCCGTCGTCGTACACGACCAGGCGCGTCGCCCGGCGCGGAACGAGCCGCGCGATCTCCAGCTCGAGCCTGCTGTAGGGCAGCGGAATGCCGTGGAAGAGATGGGACTCGCCGTACTGGCCGTGCTCGCGCACGTCGAGGAGCGCGATCTCGCGCCCGTCATGCAACCAGTCCACCAGGGTCCCCGCGTCGACGCTCGCGGCCAGCTCAGCTTCCATGGGCTTCAGCGACGCGTCTTCACGCCGAGGACCATGGTC
>CAWBYB010000008.1:0-167567 GCA_963792865.1 uncultured beta proteobacterium | reverse complement strand
TTCTTGTGCGGGTCCTGCACCGGGAGCTTCGGCACCGCGAAGTGCAGCTGGACGTTGAAGCCGGTGGCCTCGGGCCCGGGATCGGCGCGCGTGATGCTCGAGTTCTTCGCGTCGAGGGCGTAGGGCAGGTGGAAGGCCCCCTCGAGCATCGTCGAGGCGCCGGGGATGTCGCCCAGCAGCAGCGCGTTCGCGTCGACCAGGATCGCGTGGGTGTCGGGATCGGGCTCGCTCGCCGCCGGTGCCGAGGCGACGAGGCTCTCGGAGAAGCTGTCGGCGACGGCGTGCTCGACGGCCGGGTTGTCCCGCGCGATGAAGCGCGTGTTCTTCGCCATCAGCTGGACCTGCCCGCGCGCCTTGCGGAAGTAGACGACGTAGCGCGCGTCCATGAGCCCCGCGATCACGAATTTTTCGCCGAGCCCCGAGGTGCGCACCGCGGCGAAGTAGAAGGGCTTGTCCATCTGGTCGGGCCGCAGCTCGATCCAGGTGTTCTCGTCCTTCTTCCACACGGTGAAGAAGCCCGGGTATTGCTTCGCGTCCTTGATCACGTCCTTGAACGGATGGGGCGGCGCCGGGGGCTTCGCCGCGGCCGGCGGAGGGGCCGCGGGAGCCGCGGGCGTGGCGTTCGCCGCGGGCGCCTCGTGGCCCTGGGCGGGTGCCGCGGCGTGGACGAGGAAGACGGATCCGGCGGCGAGCGCGGTAGTGAGCGCGGCGCGGGCGAGGATCGAGGGGAAGGCACGGCGGCTCATGGAGGCTCCTTGGTCTTGGGTGCGCTACGGTCGCGGTTGCGCGCTCGTGGCGCGGCCGCGAAGGCTGTGCGGGAGTGCCGCCTCGATCTCGAGGTCGACGAAATGCCCCGCGAGATCCGCGGGCCCCGCGAAATTCACTACCCGGTTGTTGTCGGTGCGGCCCGCGAGCTCGCCCGGATCCTTGCGCGACGCTCCTTCGACCAGCACGCGCTGGCGCGTGGCGACCATGGCACGCGAATACTCGTCGCTCAGTTCCTGCAGGCGTGCCTGCAGGCGCTGCAGCCGCGCGAGCTTCACGGCGTGCGGCGTTTCGTCGGGAAGGCTCGCCGCCGGGGTGCCGGGGCGCGGGCTGTAGATGAAGCTGAAGGACCCGTCGAAGCGCACGTCCTCGACCAGGCGCATCGTCTGCTCGAAGTCCGCGTCGCTCTCGCCGGGGAAGCCCACGATGAAGTCGCTCGAGAGCGAGATGTCGGGCCGCGCCGCGCGCAGCCTGCGCACGATCGAGCGGTACTCCAGCGCCGTGTAGCCGCGCTTCATCGCCGCGAGGATGCGGTCCGATCCCGATTGCACCGGCAGGTGCACCTGAGAGACCAGCTTCGGCAGCCGCGCGTACGCGTCGATCAGGCGCTGGCTGAACTCGAGGGGATGTGACGTCGTATAGCGGATGCGCTCGATGCCGCCGATCTTCGCGACCTGCGTGAGCAGCAGCGCGAAGTCCGCGGCCGCGCCGTCGGGGAGCACTCCGCGGTAGGCGTTCACGTTCTGGCCCAGGAGTGTTACTTCCTTCACGCCGCCGCGCGCGAGGTGATCGATTTCCGCGAGCACGTCGGCGAGCGGGCGCGAGATCTCCTCGCCGCGGGTGTAGGGAACGACGCAGAAGCTGCAGTACTTGCTGCAGCCTTCCATGACGGAGACGAATGCCGAGGCGCCTTCGACGCGTGCGGGCGGCAGGTGGTCGAACTTCTCGATCTCTGGAAACGACACGTCCACCTGCGCTCGGCCGCTCTCACGGCGTTGCGCGATGAGCTCGGGCAGCCGATGCAGGGTCTGCGGGCCGAAGACCAGGTCGACGTAGGGTGCGCGGCGCACGATCTCCCCACCCTCCTGGCTCGCCACGCAGCCGCCCACCCCGATCAACACGCCGGGGCGCGCGGCCTTGAGGGGGCGCACGCGCCCCAGGTCGGCGAAGACCTTCTCCTGCGCCTTCTCGCGCACGGAGCAGGTATTGAAGAGGATCAGGTCCGCCTCGGCGGGATCAGCCGTCTGCTCGTAGCCGTCGGCGGCGGCGAGCACGTCGGCCATCCTGGCCGAGTCGTACTCGTTCATCTGGCATCCGAACGTGCGGATGTAGACCTTCTTCGGTTGCGCCATTCGATCCTGGGTCGCGGAGCTGAATCCGGACAGGGTCCACCACGGGTGGTGCGAAGGCGAAATCCTACAGGATTCGCGCGGGCGCGGCGGCGGGGGCGCCGCTCAATGGTCCAGGAGGATGTCGCGCGCCTGCTTGGCGGCGAGGATGTGCAGGTAAGTCCTCACGCGCGCGATCTTTTCCAATTCAAGGAATTGCAATTCGTAGACCCGGCGGGCCTCGTCGAGCGGCTGGCTGGTTTGCCGCGCCAATATCTCCACCAGCTTCGCGGACTGGCGGGACCCGACCCCATTGCCTTCGGTTCGCATCTTGCCTCCATCGCAATGAACGTCTCACTGCGACGCCCATTGTAGGGACGCAAGGCGGGACGCGATGGCGTTCAGCGTCCCTTCGTTGACGCGCGTCAAGCTCCGGCCCTTTTGCGCGCCGATTGCCGCCGATGCGCACCGTGACGGGGCGTGCCGGCACCCGCGGCATTTCACGCGCCGCAGATCGGTTCTATTTCCTGGACCGCTCGACTCCGCTTTCCAGCTCATAGGGCGACAGCCCGTAGGGAAGGAATCCCGCCTCGTCGAGCAGGGACGCGTCCACCTTCATCGCGGAGCGCATGAGCGGCGCCCCGCCTTCGACGGCGAGGATCGCCTCCATCGTGCCCCACTCGCGCCCCAGCCCCGGCGAGGGAATGGCGCAGCGGTACAGATAGACGAAGGCCTTTCTCATGGAGCTTGCGATTCTTTGCACGTATCATTGCCGACTAATGACAAGAATCAAGCGGCGCCAGCCAGTCCCCGTGCCCAAGGTCATCCGGAAATCCGCCAGCGCGGCTGAAGGTCTGCTACGCCGACGGCAGCTGGACCCACGACCTGTACGGCGACCAGTTCGACCTGGACGTCCAGGGCGAAAGTGTCACGCTCAACATCCGGTTGTCGGGCAAGCCCGACGCGAAGGTGCCGAACGCGCGCCACGCCGTGCGCGAGTTCCTCGCGAAACGCCACCTCATGGATTCGATCCAGATCGGCAAGAAGGCGATCTGCCGGATGGTCGAGGAGACGCTGCGCAAGGCGGAGAACCCCGACGTGAGCGTGGCGCTCAGCGCCGGGCGCGAAGGCGTCACCTACCCGGCCTCGGTCACCTTCGGGCCCGACGCGATCACGCTCAACCTCGGATAGGCCCGGCGATGCGCGGCCTCGTGTGATGAATGCGGACGACGGGCGCGTGCGCTGGGTCGAGGGCGACTGCCCCGGCCTCGTCGGCGAGATCGTGCGCTGGCATGGCCTGTATTACGTGCGCGGCCTCGGGTGGCCCGCGGTCTTCGAGGCCTTGTGCGCCGAGCAGCTCGGCGAGATCGCGAAGCACTTCGGCTCGCGCGACGATGTCGCTGCGTTCAGCGCCTGGGAGGGCGACGCGTTCCTCGCGGGCGTGGCGATGGACGGCCGGCCGGGCGAGCGCCCCGGATCGCGCCTGCGCTTCTTCATCGCAGCCGACGCCGGACGCGGGCGGGGCCTGGGCAATGAATTGATGGCGCGCGCGCTCGCGTGGTCCGAGCAGCGCGGTGATCCTTCCGTCTGGCTCACGACGGTCGCGGACCTCGGCGCTTCCGCCTATCTCTACCGCAAGTACGGCTTCGCCCTCGTGGACGAGCGCGTCGATCGGACCTGGGGCAGCGAGCATCGGGAACAGCTCTGGGAGCGCAAGCCCGAGTGACGGGCCTGGACGAGACAAGCCCGCGCGATGCGGGCTTGTGGGCGTCGTCGGAGATTTCTGGAATTGGTGGCGAGTCAGGGATTTGAACCCCGGACCAACGGATTATGATTCCGCTGCTCTAACCGCTGAGCTAACTCGCCGAAAGAGCCGAGTATTTTCAGCGAATCGGCCATCAAGGTCAAGGAACGCGCGGCTACTTGAGCGCCAGCGGCTCGTCGATGGCAAGCGTCGCCGCGTCGAACCACTGGTCGCGCGTCTCGTCGTCGAGCTCCAGCTCGTGCGCGATGCGCGCCACGTACTTCTCCGTGAACTCCTGCGGGCCCGCGGGGAAGAGCGAGAAATAGATCGTGAGCACCGCGAGGCTGCTGCCGTTCGCGGACGGGTGGAAATCGCCCGAATACAGCCGCGTGCGCGGATCCTTCGTGAGCATGCGCAGCCACGCCTCGCCCACGGGAATCAGGGTCGCGCCGGAAGCCTTCGCCGCCGCGCGGTACGCCTGGATCGTCGCGGGGAATTCGCGCAACCGGTCCGACGACGGCCACACCATGAGCAGCGCCGGCCGCGCGCCTGACTTGCGGATCGCCTGCGCGAAGCGCCGGGCATAGTCCGCGAGCTGCCCGGCCTCGCCGGGCTGCGTCGACGGGCCCTGCTGCAGCACCACCACGTCCCAGCCCTTGCCGATCGCCGCGAGCGCCCGCCCGTCCTTCCAGTGGTCTTCCAGGCTGAACGAGGACGACGCGACGGAATCGCAGGTCACGTCCTTGCCCATCGCGTGCGCGAGCTGGGCCAGGCGCTCGGGAACGCGCGCAGCGCTCGTGAAGGAGTTGCCGACGAAGAGCACGCGCGTCGCGCACGCGGCCTGCGCGATGGCGAGCGTCGCGGCGAGCACGAGCGCCGCGAGGGGGAGCGTTCTCGACATGGGCGCAGTCTAGCGTCGCCGCGCGCGCCTGGTGTTACCGATTGTGCGCGGGCCGCCCGCTAGACATTGAAGCGGAAGTGCACCACGTCGCCGTCCTGCACGACGTAGTCCTTGCCCTCCAGGCGCATCTTGCCCGCCTCCTTCGCGCCCGCCTCGCCATGCAGCTTCACGTAATCGTCGTAGCCGATGACTTCCGCGCGGATGAATCCCTTCTCGAAATCGGTGTGGATCACGCCCGCAGCCTGGGGAGCGGTCGCGCCCTTCCTCACGGTCCAGGCGCGCACCTCCTTCGGGCCCGCGGTCAGGAACGTGTGCAGGCCGAGCAGGTCGTAGGTGGCGCGAATGAGGCGATCGAGGCCGGGCTCCTTCATCCCGATGTCGGCGAGGAACACCGCCTTGTCCTCGCCCGAGAGGTCCGCGATCTCGGCCTCGAGCTTGGCGCAGATCGCCACCACCGGGGCTCCTTCCTTCGCGGCGTAGTCCTTCACACGCTCGAGGAGCGGGTTGTTCTCGAAGCCGTGCTCGTCGACGTTGGCGATGTAGAGCGCGGGCTTGGAAGTGAGCAGCTGCAGCGGCTGGAGCATCGCGTGCTCCTCCGGCGAGAGGTTCATGGTGCGCACCGGATGCAATCCGTCGAGAGCCTGCTGCACCTTCTCCAGCACGGCGACCGTCTTCACCGCCTCCTTGTCGCCGGAACGCGCTCCCTTGTTGAATCGGATGATCGCCTTGTCCACCGTCGCCATGTCGGCGAGCGCCAGCTCGGTGTGGATCACCTCGATGTCGGAGATGGGGTCCACCTTGCCCGCCACGTGCACGACGTTGTCGTCGGAGAAGCAGCGCACGACGTTGGCGATGGCGCTGGTCTCGCGGATGTTGGCGAGGAACTGGTTGCCCAGGCCCTCGCCTTTCGAGGCACCGGCCACCAGCCCCGCGATGTCGACGAACTCGACGATCGCCGGGACCACCTTCTGCGGCTTGGCGATCGCGGCCAGCGCCTCCAGCCGCGCGTCGGGCACTTCCACCACGCCCACGTTGGGCTCGATGGTGCAGAACGGATAGTTCTCGGCGGCGATCCCCGCCTTGGTGAGCGCGTTGAACAGCGTCGACTTGCCCACGTTGGGCAGGCCGACGATTCCGCATTGCAGGGTCATGGCTTCTTCGCCTCGGGCGTCCTGGCCGGTTGCTCCGCTTCCTCGGCGTCCGGTTTCGGCACCGTGTGCAGCCAGGTGGTCGCGTCGCCCATGCGCCCGGCGGCCAGGCGCGGCAGCAGCTCGAGGCTGCGCTCGAAGGGTCCCTCGATCGCGGCGAGCTCTTCCTTGCGCGGCCGGTCGAGCACGTAGTCGGCCACCAGGTCCTTGTGCCCCGGGTGGCCGATGCCGACGCGCAGCCGCCAGAAGTCGCGCTCGCCGATCGCTTCCACGATGTCCGTGAGGCCGTTGTGCCCGCCCGTGCCGCCGCCGCGCTTGAGCTTCACCGTGCCGGGCGGCAGGTCCAGCTCGTCGTGCACGACGAGCATCTCGGCGGGCGCGATGCGAAAAAAACGCATCAGCGCCGAGACGCTGCGCCCGCTCTCGTTCATGAAGGTGGCGGGCTTGAGCAGCCAGAATTCACGCGCGCCCTCGTGCACCTTCGCGGTCCAGCCGGAGAATTTCGATTCCTTCGACCAGTGCGCGCGCTTGCGCGCGGCGATCTCGTCCACCCACCAGTAGCCCGCGTTGTGCCGGGTTCGCTCGTACTCGCGCCCCGGGTTGCCCAGGCCCACGATGAGTCGGATATGTTCCATGGTCGCGCGCTCGCAGCGCCCGGGCCGGAGAAACAAAACGCCCGCCGGCATGGCCGGCGGGCGCCGCTCCCCGCGCTCGCGGGCTTACTTCTTCGCTTCCTTCATGTTTTTCTTGTCGTCCTTCACGGTCGGCTTGTCCTTGCCGCCGCCTGGCGCCGCCTCCTCCTCCTTCACCGTCTGTGCGGTGGTCGGGATATCCGCCGCCGACGGCACCACCGCGGTCGCAGCGAGCTCCGCTGCCTCCTCGTCGGCCGTCAACACGCGCGGGATCACGACGGTGGCGACCGTGGGATCCTCGCCCTTCGGCACGATGGCTTCCACTCCTGCCGGCAGTGTCACCGCCGACAGGTGCAGCGAATGCCCCGCCTGAAGGTGCGCGAGATCCACCGTGATGAACTCGGGCAGGTCCTTGGGCAGGCAGCGCACCTCGAGCTCGTTCAGCACGTGCTGCACGAGGCCCCCGGCCACCTTCACGCCCGGTGAGATCTCCGCGTTCACGAAGTGCAGCGGAACCTTCATGTGGATCTTCTTGTCCGCGGCCACGCGCTGGAAATCGGCGTGCAGCACGCGCTGCTGGAACGGGTGCATCTGGTAGTCGCGCAGGAGGACCTGCGCCGTTTCGCTGCCCACTTCCATGTCGAGGATCGACGCGTGGAAGGCCTCCTGCTTCAGCTTGAAGAAGAGGTCCTTGTGGTCGAGCTCGATCGGTTGCGCTTCCTTGCCCCCTCCGTAGAGGATTCCGGGCACCTTGTCCGTCCTGCGCAGGCGGCGGCTCGCACCCGTTCCCTGCAACTTGCGCGGTTCGGCTTTGATGGCGATCTTCATGTTCACTCCGGTTGCGCGATGGCCCGCGACCAGGCTCACCGCAATTCGAGGGACGTCCCCTCCACTTCGACTTCGCTACTCCACGAACAGCGAGCTCACCGAGCTCTCTTCGCAAATCCTGCGCATCGTCTCGGCAAGCAGCTCCGCGACGCTGATCTGGCGGATCTTGGCGCACGCCTCCGCCTCCGGCTTCAACGGGATGGTGTCGGTCACGACCAGCTCGTCGATCACCGACTTCTCGATGCGCTCCACCGCCTGCCCCGAGAGCACCGGGTGGGTGCAGTACGCGACGACGTGCACCGCGCCCTGCTCCTTCAGCGCCTTGGCCGCCTCGCACAGCGTATTCGCCGTGTCGACCATGTCGTCCATGATCACGCAGGTGCGCCCGTTCACGTCGCCGATGATGTTCATGACCGACGACACGTTCGGCCGCGGGCGGCGCTTGTCGATGATCGCCAGGTCGGTCTCGAGGCGCTTGGCCACCGCGCGCGCGCGCACCACGCCGCCCACGTCGGGCGAGACCACCACCTGGTTCTTGTAGCCGTGCTTCCACAGGTCGCCCAGCAGGATCGGCGTCGCGTAGACGTTGTCCACGGGGATGTCGAAGAAGCCCTGGATCTGGTCGGCGTGCAGGTCCATCGTGAGCAGGCGGTTCACGCCCGCGATGGTGAGCATGTTCGCCACCACCTTGGCCGAGATCGCCACGCGCGCGCTCCTCGGGCGGCGGTCCTGGCGCGCATAGCCGAAGTACGGGATCGCCGCCGTGATGCGCGCCGCGCTCGAGCGGCGCAGCGCGTCCACCATGATCATCATCTCCATCAGGTGATCGTTGGTGGGGGCGCAGGTCGACTGCAGCACGAACACGTCCTTGCCGCGCACGTTCTCGAGCAGCTCGACCATCACCTCGCCGTCGCTGAACTTCGACACCGTGGCCTTGCCGAGCTGCACGTTCAAGTGCTTGGCCACCTTCTGCGCGAGCTTCGGGTTGGCGCTGCCGCTGAACACCATCAGGTTATCGAAGGCCATCGTTGCTCTCGCCGTGGCGACGTTTCAAATCGGGCAGGGGAGGAAGGATTCGAACCCTCGAATGCCGGAATCAAAATCCGGTGCCTTAACCAACTTGGCGACTCCCCTTCGGAACCGTTTCTACCGCGCGCGCAGCGGATGTTGCATGAGTCCCCGCGCGATGAATCCCTGCATCGATCCCGGCAGCTCGTCGAACACCCGCTGCGCCTCCTCGCGGCCGGCGTAGGCGGCGAAGACGCAGGCGCCCGACCCCGTCATGCGCGCCCTGCCCCGCGCTCCCAGCCATTCGAGGTGCTCGCGAACGGCCGGATAGCGGGCAGCCACGACGGGCTCCAGATCGTTGTGAAGCCTCGGAGTGCCAAAAACCGCAGAATCGAAATCGGCCAGTAGCTGCGCCGAAAAGTCTTCCATTTTAAGGGCTTCCGTGTTGCGGGTCAATTCCGGCGCGGCGAATGCCGCCTGCGTCGGGACCGCGACGGGAGGCACCAGGACCACGTACCAGCGCGGCGGAATTTCGAGCGCGCGCAGCCGCTCCCCGATGCCCTCGACCCAGGCGCTGCGGCCGTGGACGAAGAATGGAACGTCGGCCCCGAGCTCCAGGGCCAGGCGGTGCAGGGCGTCGTCTCCCAGCCCCGTCTTCCACAGCCGGTCGAGCGCGATCAGCACGGTCGCGGCGTCGGAGCTGCCGCCGCCCAGGCCCGCCCCCATGGGAATGTGCTTGTCGAGCTCGATGTCCGCGCCGAGGGAGGTGCCGGAGGCGGCCTGCAGTCGCCGCGCCGCGCGCACCGCCAGGTCCTGCTCCTGCGGCACGCCGGCCACGTCGTTCGCCCGTCGCACGATGCCGTCGCCGCGCACGCGCAGGCGCACGAGGTCGCAGCGATCGATGAGCGTGAGCGCGCTCTGCAGCAGGTGGTAGCCGTCGGGCCTGCGGCCCACCACGTGCAGGAAGAGGTTCAGCTTGGCGGGTGCCGGATAGTCCGGGCCGTCGAGGCGCAAGGGCTTCAGTCCTCGAGCGCGCGGTAGCCATCGACGACCAGCCGCACCACGACGTCGTCGCGCGATGCGGTGAGGCGCCTGGCAAGCCTTACCGCACCGGCGGGCTGCGTCTCGTCCACGGTGAGCTTCCAGCCCGACGGTGCGCCCGCAGGCGCCTGCCCATGCAGTCCCGCCGCCAGCCAATCCGGGTCGAGCGCCACGCCGAAGAGCTCCTCGGTGAGGGCCGGGAAGCTCGCGGCGTGCTGCGGCGCAGCGTCCGCCTGGACCAGCGTGGCGCCGTCCGCGCCCGATTCGATGCGCGCGACCTCGTTGCCCAGCGGAGAGGAAATGACCCAGAGGTCGCCGGCGCGCGTGCGCGTCCAGCGCAGGCGCGCGATCTCGCTGCGCTGGCCGTCGCGCACGGCGAGCCGTCCGGTCATCTCGAATGCGGCGGGCACCGACTCCAGCCGGGGCAGGGGCGCCTCGGCCACCGTGGCGCACGCGGCGAGCGCCGAAGCGAGGAGCAGGGCCGCGATGCGGGGGATCATCGCGACGGCGCTTGGCGCGGACCGCGCCTTACGGGCGGTACTTCTGCATCACCGCGAGCAGCGACTCGTGGTTCGGGTTCTCCGAGAGCGCGGCACGCCAGATCTTCTCCGCCTTGTCGTGCTGGCCGCTCTTCCACAGCACCTCGCCCAGGTGCGCGGCGATCTCGGGATCGGGCCGCGACGAGTAGGCGATCTGCAGCTGCTTGAGCGCTTCCTGCACGTGGCCCAGGCGGTACTGCACCCACCCGAGGCTGTCGATGATGAACGGGTCCTCGGGCGCGAGCTTGTAGGCCTTCTCGATCAGCTCCTTCGCCTCGGCGAGGCGATTGGTCTTCTCGGCGAGCGTGTAGCCCAGCGCGTTGTAGGCGTGCGCGTAGTCGGGCTTCATCTGGATCACGCGCTTCAAGTCCGTCTCCATCACGTCGAGCTTGTCGATGCGCTCGGCGGCCATCGCGCGGTCGTAGAGCAGCTCGTAGGAGTCGGGGTACTTCTCGACCGCGGCGCTCAGCATCGTGTAGGTTTCCTGCCACTCCTTGGCGTCGCGCAGCAGCTGCGCCTCGACCTGGATCACCTGGATGCTGTCGTCCGCGGAGCGCGGCTCGATGTGGTGCAGGTAATCGCGCCCCGCGGCGAGGCCCTGCTGGCGCGCCACGAGCGTGGCGATCTTCAACTGCGCGCGCACCCATTCACCCGTGTCGACCTTCTGGTACCAGCTGATCGCCTCGTCGTAGCGCTTGAGCCCCTCGGCGGCCTGGCCCATGCCGAGGTAGATCGCGGCGGGCTCGCGGTAGCCCAGCGCGAGGGCGCGGGTGAACGCGGACTGCGCGTCGGCGAAATCGTCGAGCTGCAGCGACAGCAGGCCGATCGCGTACACCGCCTGCGAATCGTGCGAGAGCTTTTCCACCTCGCGGAATTGCTCGCGCGCTTCGGCGAGTTTGCGCTCGGCGGCGAGCTCGCGGCCGAGCTGCATGCGCACCTCGATCGAGTCCGGCTGCCTGGCGATGAAATCCCGGTAGAACGGGATCACCTGCGACGGCGCCGACTTGCGCAGCACCTGCGCCCTCAGGATGGCGCCCTTTTCCCACCCGGGTTGCAGCTCGAGCGCCTCCTTCGATTCGCGGTCCGCGAGCTCGTCGCGCCCGGCGACGAGCGCGGCCACGCCCACGGCGTAGTGGGATTCGGGCATCGCGGCGTACGGGGCGGTCAATTCCTGGGTCGCCGCGAGCACGGCCGCCTTGTCGGCGAACTTGCCGAACAGGTAGGAAAGGCGCAGCAGCAGCGCGTCGCGATTCGAGCTCTTCTCCAGGATCGACGCGAGGGATGCCTGCGCCTTGGCGAGGTCGCCCTCGTTGGCGAGCAGCGCCGCCATGATCTCGCGCGCGAGGGTGGAATCGGGATCGAGCTCGAGCAGCTCCGAGGCGCTTTCGAGCGCGGGGCCGTACTCGCGTGCGCGGATCGCCGTCTCCACGGCGCGCCGGGCGATGCGGGGATCGTTCAGCTCCCGGGCGAGGCGCTCGAAGATGGCGATCGCGCCCTCGGAGTCGCCGCGTTGGGCGGCGAACTCCGCCACCAGGAACTCGAACATCGCATCCGTGCTCGCCGCGCTCTCCTCGCGCGAGGCGACGGCATCGAGGTCCTGCGCATGGGCTGGCGCGATCGCGGCGCATGCCAGCGCCGTCGCCAGTCCGACCCACCAATTGCCTGCGGCCATTCCGTGCTCCCGACGAGCGCCCTGCCGGCGCCTTGATGCACCTATCATAGAACGATTCCCGGGCCTCCGACGCCGGCGATCGCCGATTCGCCCGGCCCGGCGGCGCGCGGGTCGCGTGCCATGGGGTGGAACGTATAATCCCCAGGGAATCCCCCTCGCAGACGCTTTCCTCCATGCCGGAGCTGCCCGAAGTCGAGACGACGCGCCAGGGACTGCTGCCCCACGTGGTGGGACGGCGCATCCGCGGCGTGGTGGTCCGCAATGCCGCGCTGCGCTGGCCGGTCCCGGCGGACCTCGCGGGCAGTCTGCGGGGCGAGCGGGTGATCGCGATCCGCCGGCGCGGAAAATACCTGCTCTTCGACTGCCGCGAAGGACACCTGCTCGTGCACCTGGGAATGTCCGGGCGCCTCACGCTCGTGCCCGACGACCTGCCCCCGCGCGCCCACGATCACGTCGACGTGCGCTTCGAGGGACGACGTGCCCTGCGGCTCACCGACCCGCGCCGCTTCGGCGCGATGCTCTGGGTGCGCGGCCCGGCCGAACGCCATGCGCTCCTGCGCGGGCTGGGGCTCGAGCCCCTCGAGCCCGGATTTACCGGCGCGGCGCTGCACGCGAAGGCCCGCGGTCGGCGCACGGCCGTGAAGCACTTCCTCATGGACGCGCGGATCGTGACGGGCGTGGGCAACATCTACGCGAGCGAGGCGCTGCACGCGGCGGGCATCGATCCGCGGCGCAGCGCGGGCCGCATCTCGCGCGCGCGCTGGGACCGGCTCGCGGCGGCCGTGCGCTCCACCCTCGAGCGTGCCATCGCCGCGGGCGGCACGACGCTGCGCGACTTCGCCTCCGCGAACGGAGCGCCCGGATATTTCCAGCTCGAGGCCGCCGTGTACGGCCGCGCGGGCCTGCCGTGCCGCACCTGCGGCGGCGCGGTGCGCGCGCTGCGCCAGGGCCAGCGCTCCACGTTCTATTGCCCCGCATGTCAACGCTGAGCGCCACCGGCGCCTGGGCCATCTCCTCGCGCGCCTTCGAGGCGAACATTGCGGGGCTCAAGCATTGGCGCGACGAGACCGCGGCGGCGCTCGCCGCCTTCCGGCGCTGGGGCGTGGTGAATCGCGTCCTCGACGAGCACACCGCCGCGCGCCTGGCGTACCTCGAGCGGCGCCTGGCCGCCGAGCGCCTCACGATCGCGTTCGTCGCCGAATATTCGCGCGGCAAGAGCGAGCTCATCAACGCCCTCTTCTTCGCCGAGCTGGGCGCGCGCCTGCTGCCCGCGGGCGCCGAGCACACGACGCTGTGCCCCACGGAGATCGTCTGGGACAGCGCGCGCGCGCCCTCGCTGCGGCTGCTGCCGATCGAGACCCGCGAGAGCCCCAAGGCCCTGCGCGAGCACATCGCCGAGATCGACGCCTGGACCGAGGTGGCGCTCGACCCGTCGCAGCCCGAGGCGGTCGCGGGCGCGTGCGAGGCGGTCTCGGAGTCGATCGAGGTGGATGCCACGCAGGCGGGCAACCTGGGCTACGCCGTCACGGGCGAGGGGCCGGTGCGCATCCCGCGCTGGCGCTACGCGATCCTCAACTTTCCCCATCCGCTGCTGGAGAGCGGGCTCGCGATCCTCGACACGCCGGGGCGCAACACGCTCAGCGCGGAGCCGGAGCTCACCGTGCATCGCGTGCCGGACGCGGCGGCCATCGTCTTCATCGTCGCCGCCGACATCGGGGTGGCGGACGCAGACCGCGAGCTGTGGGAGGAGCACCTCGCCCCCATCGACGGGCTGGAGAGCTCCTGTTTCGTCGTGCTGAACAAGATCGACGCGCTTCGCGACGCCGGGATGGCCGAAGGCGAGGTGCTCACGCAGATCGACCTGCGGGTGCAGTCCGTCTCCGAGGCGCTGCACGTGGCGCCCACGCGCATCTTCGCGCTGTCGGCGCGCCAGGCGCTGGTGGCCAAGGCGCGGGGCGACCGCGACGCGCTGCTCAAGAGCCGGCTCTACCGCCTCGAGCAGGCGCTCTCGCGCGGCATGGTCCACGAGCGCCGGCTCGACCACGCGACCGCCGTGCGCGCGGAAACGCGCGCCGTCTTCGCCGAGGCGCACGCGCTCGTCTCCAGCCGGCTCGCCTTCGCGCGCGAGCAGCTCGAGGAGATGCAGGCGCTGCAGGGCAAGAACCAGAAGCTGGTCGAGGTCCTCGCGCGCAAGGCGGGCGTCGAGCGCGGGCGGCTCGAGCAGGCGCGCGCGATGATGATGGGCCTGCGCACGGTGCACAACCGGCACGCGGACGAGCTCGCGCGGCTGCTGGACCCGAACACCGTTCGCGCGGCCGGCATCGAGGCGCGCGTGGCGGTGCTGAACAGCGCGTTCTCCGGCGGGATCGGCGGGGCCCTGGACGGCTTCTTCGGCCAGGTGCGCGAGAGGATGCGCGGGGCGATCGCGGTGATCGACGAGGCCCGCACGCTCATGGGCAACGTGAGCCGCAAGTTCGCGCAGGACTACCAGATCCCGACCGTGGAGGCGCCCGGCTTCGCCACCGAGCGCTTCCTCGTCGAGCTCGACCGCCTCGAGGAGCGCTGCGAGCGCGACTTCAAGGGCACCTCGAGCCTGCTGCTGCGCCGGCGCAAGACCCTCGGCGCGCTCTTCTTCGACACCGTGGCGCTCAAGGTGATCCATGTGTTCGAGATCGCCGATCGCGAGGTGCGCACGTGGATGAACGGCTTCATCCGCCCGCTGGACGCGCAGATCAACGCCTACCAGGAGCAGGCGAACAGCCGCATCGAGGGCATGGGGCGCATCCAGAACGCCGACACCGACCTGGTGGGACGCCTGGAGGAGGTGCGCGCCATCGGGGCCGACGTGGCGGCGCAGCGCGAGCAGCTCGAGCTGCACCGCGAGCGCCTGCAGCACCTGCTCGACGTCGAGCGCGACCCTTCCCTCGCCTAGGCGCTCAACCGCCCCCGGCGGCGGCCTTCTCGCGCTCCAGGCGCTCGAACTTCGCCTGCAGCTGCGCGGGCGATTCCGCGTGCTCGGGATCGAGGGGGATGCAGTCGACCGGGCAGACCTGGCGGCACTGCGGGACGTCGAAATGGCCCACGCACTCGGTGCACCGGCGCGGGTCGATCACGTAGATTTCCGGCCCCATGGAGATGGCCGCGTTGGGGCATTCCGGCTCGCAGACGTCGCAGTTGATGCACTGGTCGGTGATCTTGAGCGCCATGCGACGATTATGACGGCAACGCGATGCCCGCGGCGCCCTAGGCCTCGCCGCGGCCGATCTTCTCGCGCATGCGCTCGGCGGTGAGCGGATGCACGAAGGCGGTGATGTCCCCGCCCAGCACCGCGATCTCGCGCACGATCGTGGCCGAGAGGAAGAGGTACTTGTCCGACGGCGTGAGGAAGAGCGTCTCCACGCCCGGGGCGAGGCGCCGGTTCATGCCCGCGAGCTGGAACTCGTACTCGAAGTCGGAGACCGCGCGCAGGCCGCGCAGGATCACCGAGGCCGACTGCTCCTTCACGAACTCCGAGAGCAGGCCGGCGAAGCCCAGCACCGTGACGTTCGCATAC
Source organism: uncultured beta proteobacterium (assembly GCA_963792865.1). Lineage (GTDB taxonomy): Bacteria > Pseudomonadota > Gammaproteobacteria > Burkholderiales > Usitatibacteraceae > Usitatibacter. Next base: position 152,408 of record CAWBYB010000008.1, on the reverse strand, counting down.
GGCGCCAGCACCTCGCGCGCGATCGAGACCCGCTCGTCGAGCGAGAAGAACGGCCGCTTCGCCTGGCTGTGGGCCACGCCGACCACCACCTCGTGGAACAGGCGCGAGGCGCGCTGGATCAGGTCCTCGTGCCCGTTGGTGATCGGGTCGAAGGTACCGGGGTAGACCGCTCGGGTGATGGTCATGGGCTCGCGGGCTCGAAAAGCGCATAGCGTACAGCCCCGGCGCGTGCTTCGCGAAGCGCGCGCCAGCCGGGCGCGGGCGCGATCGGCCGCGCGGACTCGACGTAGACGCGCGCACCCGGGTTGAGCCGCGCGGGCAGCGCCTCGAGCGCCGGTGCGGCGAGCCCGCTCGCGTAGGGCGGGTCGAGGAACGCGACGTCGAAGCGCTCGCCGCCGCGGCGCAGGTACTCGAGCGCATCGCCCTGCACGATGTCGAGCCCCGCGGCCTGCAGCTCGCGGCCCGCCCCGCGCAGCGCTTCGGCCACGATGCGATCGCGCTCGACCATCACGACGCGCGCGGCCCCGCGCGACAACGCCTCGAACCCGAGGGCGCCGCTGCCGGCGAAGAGGTCCAGGCAGGCGAGTCCATCGAGCCTCTGGCCGAGCCAGTTGAAGAGCGTCTCGCGCACGCGGTCGGGCGTGGGCCGCAGCTCGGCGGCGGAGGGAAAGCGCACGACGCGGCTGCGCCAGCGCCCGCCGATGATGCGCACGCGATTGCGCCCGGGGGGCGCCTTGCGCGCGGCCGGAATTTCGGTCGCGGTGCGTCGCATGGCGTTCATCGTCGAGCCGATGATACCGTAAAATATTTCGGTTCCCTCTCGCCGGCCCGCACGGGCCGACCGCCATGCCTCCCCTGTTTTCCAAGCAGGACCCGACCGCTGCCGGCGCCGGCTCCGACCTGAAGTCGCTGTTGCGCAAGGATCTCGAGCTCACGCGTTCGCGCTGGAAGGGCGCGCTCGGGCTGCTGCGCGCGCGCCCGAAGATCGACGAGGCGCTCTACGAGGCCCTGGAGGCGCGCCTCATCGAGGCCGACGTGGGCGTGGCGGCCACCCACGGCCTGATCGAGCGGCTGCGCAAGGTGCAGCGCGAGCAACGCCTCGCGGACGCCGCCGCGCTCGAAGGCGAGCTCAAGGCCGCGCTCGCCGAGCTGCTCGCCCCGCTCGAAAAGCCGCTGCCCGAATCGTTTCCCCGTCCCTACGTGATCCTGCTCGCCGGCGTGAACGGCGCCGGCAAGACCACGACGATCGCCAAGCTCACGCAACTCTTCCAGTCGCGCGGGATGAGCGTGCTGCTCGCGGCGGGCGACACGTTCCGCGCGGCGGCGCGCGAGCAACTCGCCGAATGGGGGGCGCGCCATGGCGTGACGGTGGTTTCCCAGGAGAAGGGCGACTCGGCCGCGGTGATCTTCGATGCGATCCAGTCGGCGCGCGCCCGGCACATCGACGTGGTGCTCGCGGACACGGCGGGCCGGCTGCCGACGCAGCTGCATCTGATGGACGAGATCCGCAAGGTGAAGCGCGTGATGGCGAAGGCCGACGCGAGCGCGCCCCACGAGACCTGGCTCGTGATCGACGCCAACACGGGGCAGAATGCCGTGCGCCAGGTGAAGGCGTTCGACGAGGCGCTCGGGCTCACGGGCCTCGTGGTGACCAAGCTGGACGGGACCGCGAAGGGCGGCGCGGTGGCCGCGATCGCGCGCGAGCATCCGGTCCCGATCCGCTTCATCGGCATCGGCGAGAAGGCGGGCGACCTGCGCCCCTTCGCGGCCGCCGATTTCGTGGAAGCGCTCTTCGCGTGATCCAATTCTCCGCGGTCGCCAAGCGCTACCCGGGCGGCCACGAGGCGCTGCGCGGGGTGAGCCTGGAGATCGCCGCGGGCGAGATGGTGGCGGTGACCGGGCACTCGGGGGCGGGCAAGTCCACGCTGCTCAAGCTCGCCGCCGGGATCGAGCGCGCGAGCTCCGGCAGCGTCGTGATCCAGGGGCAGAACCTGGCCGCGCTCGGCGAGACGGCGCTCGCGGTGCTGCGCCGGCGCGTGGGCTTCGTGTTCCAGGACCACAAGCTGCTCTTCGACCGCACCGCCTTCGAGAACGTGGCCCTGCCGCTGCGCATCGCGGGCTTCCGGCGCGAGGAGACGGGCCGGCGCGTGCGCGCCGCGCTCGACAAGGTGGGACTGCTCGCGCGCGAGAAGGCGCATCCCGTGGCGCTGTCGGGCGGGGAGCAGCAGCGGCTGTGCATCGCCCGGGCGATCGTGAACCGCCCGTCGATCCTCATCGCCGACGAGCCGACGGGCAATCTCGATGTCGAATACGCGCGCGCGATCGTGGAGCTCTTCAACTCGTTCCACCAGGTCGGCGTGACCGTGCTGCTGTCGACCCACGACGAGGCGAGCGTGGCGCGCCTGCGCTGCCGGCACGTCTGCCTCGCCGCGGGCGTGATCGCCGGGGAGGTGGCCCCGTGATGCAATGGGTGAGGCTGCATCGGCTGGCTTTCGCCGACGCGGTGCGCCGGCTCGCCGCGCAGCCGTTCGGCTCCGCGGTATCGGTGCTGGTGCTCGCGCTCGCCATCGCGCTGCCGGTGATCGCCGCGGTCGTGCTGCGCAGCGTGGGCGCGGTGACCGCCGGGCTCGATACCGATCCGCACGTGAACGTCTACCTCACGCTGGACGCCGACGCCGGGGACGCGAAGCGCGTCGAGCGCACGCTGCGCGCCAATCCCGACGTGACGGCGGTGCGTTTCATCCCGCGCGCCGAGGCGCTGGCCGAGCTCGAGGCGAGCACCCACCTGGCGGAGCTGCTCGCGAGCCTGGATCGCAACCCCCTGCCCGATGCCTTCACCGTGCGCGTGAGCACCACCGACGCCGCACGGATCGGCGCGGCCAAGGCCGAATGGTCGAAGCTGCCCAAGGTCGATCAGGTCGTCGCCGACTTCGAGTGGTCCGAGCGCCTCGGGCGCTGGGTTCGGCTGGGCGAGCACGTGCTGCTCGCGGTCGGGGTGCTGCTGGGCCTCACCGTGCTCTTCATCGTCGGCCACCTGATCCGCCTGCAGGTGGTCACGCGGCGCCAGGAGATCGAGGTGAGCCAGCTCATCGGCGCGACGGCCGCCGACGTGCGCCGCCCCTTCCTCTACCACGGGGCCTTCCAGGGCGCCCTGGCGGGGGTGGCGGCCCTGGCCCTGGCCGCCGGCATGGCCGTATGGCTGGGCACCGAGCTGCTGGCGCTCACCCCTCAGTATGCCGCTGAATTGAAAGTTGTTTTCATAGACCCCTGGACATGCCTGGCGCTGGTCACCGGGGCCGCTGGGCTGGGCCTGGCCGGAGCATGGCTGGCCGTCGGCCGCGAGCTCCGGGGGTTCGCCGGCCCTCGATAGCGGGAACCTCGAGGGCCTTTAGCACTCTAATCTTGCGAGTGCTAAAATGAGACCAGATAGGAGGGTTTTGAGCCGATGACCAGCATCACGCTTCCGGCCTTGCCGCCGGTTTCGAGCCTGGAGTCCTATGTCCACGCGGTCAACACCGTGCCCATGCTCACGGCCGAGCGGGAGATCGCGCTCGGACGGCGCCTGAAGGAGCACAACGACCTCACGGCCGCGCGCGACCTCGTGCTGTCGCACCTGCGCCTGGTCGTATCCGTGGCGCGCAACTACATGGGCTATGGCCTGCCCCAGGCCGACCTCATCCAGGAAGGCAACCTGGGACTCATGAAGGCGGTCAAGCGCTTCGATCCGGAGCGCGGCGTGCGTCTCGCCTCGTTCGCGATTCACTGGATCAAGGCCGAGATCCACGAATACATCCTGCGCAACTGGCGCATGATGAAGATCGCCACCACGAAGGCGCAGCGCAAGCTGTTCTTCAACCTGCGCAGCATGAAGAAGAGCTCCGCAGCCCTCACGCGCAAGGAGATCCGCCAGGTTGCCAAGACGCTCAATGTGAAGGAGAGCGATGTCATCGAGATGGAACAGCGCCTGCAGGGCGGCGACATCGCCCTCGAGCCGGCTCCCAACGATGGCGAGGACACGGTGACGCCGATCGCCTACCTGGCCGATTCGGCCGAAGGTCCGGCCGAGATCTTCGAGCGCGAGCAGGGTGACACGCTGCGCTCGGAAGGCCTGGGCCGCGCGCTGGAAAGCCTCGACGAGCGCAGCCGGCGCATCATCCGCGCGCGCTGGCTCGCCGAGCGCGAGCCCAAGACGCTGCACGAGTTGGCGGGCGAGTTCGGCGTCTCGGCCGAGCGCATCCGCCAGATCGAGGCCAAGGCGATGCAGAAGATGAAGCGCGAGCTCGCCGCGGTGCTCTGAAACCGGGCGGGCCGGGCGCGCAAGGACGGGGCTTCGGCCCCGTTTTCTTTCAGGAGTCGAGCAGGATGCGCAGGTCGGAGGCGATCGCCGAGGGCGCGCTGCCCGAGGGGATCATCAGGCGAAGCTGCCCCTTCGGATCGAAGACGAAGACCTGGGAGGAATGGTCCACGGTGTAGCTGTCCGGCGTCTTGCCCGGGTGCATCTGCACATACACGTGGAAATCCTGCGTCGCGCGGGCGGTGGCCTGCGCGTCCCCGCGCAGGCCCAGGAAGGTGGGGTAGAACGCGGGCACGTACTCGCGCAGCAGCTGCGGCGTGTCCCGCTTGGGATCCACCGTCACGAACAGCACCTGCACGCGCTCGGCGGCGCTCCCCAGCTGCTTCATCGCCCCGGCGAATTCCGCGAGCGTCGTGGGGCACACGTCCGGACACTGCGTGTAGCCGAACATCACGGCCACGACCTTGCCGCGGAAATCCGCGAGGCTGCGCGCCTTGCCGTTGAAGTCGCTGAGGCGCAGCTCCCCGCCCACATCCGTGCCGGTCACATCCACGCCGTTGAACGGGCTCTTCGGCAGCGCGAAGGGCTTGTCGCAGCCCGAGGCCAGGAGGAGCGCGGTGGCGGCCAGAACCGCCGCGGCGAAGCGAGGCGTCCCGATCACCCGTGTGCCAGCGGCAGGTAATGGTCGATCATCAGCACCGCGAAGAGCATCGCGAGATAGAAGATCGAGTAGGCGAAGGTGCGCCGCGCGAGCGCGTCGCTGTAGCGCCGCCAGATCGCCAGCGCGTAGCCCACGAAGACCAGGTCGAGCAAGCCGGCCGCGCCCAGGTAGAAGGGTCCGGCCATTCCCGTGGCGAAGGGCAGCAGCGTCGTCGCCACGAGCAGCAGCGTGTACAGGAGCAGGTGCAGGCGGGTGAAGGCCTCCCCGTGCGTGACCGGCAGCATCGGCACGCCGGCGCGCGCGTATTCGTTGCGGCGGTACAGCGCGAGCGCCCAGAAATGCGGCGGCGTCCACGCGAAGATGATGAGGAAGAGCAGCAGCGGCTGGTAGGTGACGTCTCCGGTGATCGCCGCCCAGCCGAGGATGGGCGGCATCGCGCCCGAAGCCCCGCCGATCACGATGTTCTGGGGCGTGGCCGGCTTGAGGATCACCGTATAGACGATCGCGTAGCCCACGAAGGTGCCCAGCGTGAGCCACATGGTGAGCGGATTCACCGCGTGCCACAGGATCGCGAGCCCCAGGCCGCCCACGGCGCCCGAGAAGAGCAGGACCTGCGGGGTCGAGATGGTCCCCGCCACCGTCGGCCGCCAGCGCGTGCGCGCCATGGCCGCGTCGATCTTCTGCTCCACCAGGCAGTTGAACGCCGCAGCCGCTCCCGCCGCCAAGGCGATGCCGATGGTGGCGAAGAGGAGGGTTCCCAGCGGGGGAACGCCGGGCGAGGCGAGCAGCATCCCGATCACCGCCGTGAAGACGATGAGCGAGACGACGCGCGGCTTGGTCAGGCGCCAGAATTGCACGCCGAGGCCGGGCGCGGAGGATATCGTCTGCTGCAGCATGGGAGCCCTCGATTATAAACGCTCAGCCGATCTGTGACGCACGCAGCAGGCGCTGCAGGTCCTTCAGCATGCGGGCGGGATCCGGGTGCTCCGGCCAGCGCATCATCACGTTGCCGTGCGGATCCACGAGGTAGATGTGGGCCCGGTCGTTGCCGGCCCCCGGCGCGAGTGCGAGGCCCCGCGGCGTGAGTGCCACCAGGGTGCCCTCGAAGGGCGCGAGCGTGGCGGGCGCGGGCCGCGCCAGGTCGTCCACCACGAAAACGCGCTCGACCCGCGATGCGTCGCGCCCGAGGGCGAGGCGCACCTGGCGCAGGGTGAGGAGCTTGTCGACGCACGGCGGCGGGCATGCTCCGGAATCGGACACCACCATGATCCAGCGCCCCTCGAGCTCTTGCAGCGAGAAGGGCCGCCCCGCCGCGCCTTCGAGGGGCTGCCCGGTGACCAGTGCGGGCGGCAGCAGCAGCTCGCCGTAGTTGGCCGTGGGCGCGGGCCGGACGTACACGTATGCCAGCACCGAAGCCACGATGGGCAGCGCGAAGCCGCCCGCGATGAGCAGGAGCTTGGCGCGCGGCCCGACGTTCATCGCGTGCGCCTCAGGTTGAGCGCTACCCACAGCGCGAGCGCGGTGACCGCGAGCGAGAACCACGTGAGCTCGTATTCGCGATGCCGGGCCGAACCCGCGTCGGGCGACTGCGGGATCTGCGCGAGGCCGGGCCCCGGCGGATCGGCGAGGATCACGATCGGCAGCACCGCCATGCCGGTGTGCCTGCGATAGCGCTCGATCGAAAGGTTCTGCCACACCGGGCCGGAGATCGTGTCGGTCGACAGCTCCAGGTAGCGCGCCGGCGGCAGCGTGGCGAACCCGGACACTTGCGCCGGGCCGGGCGGCACCGGCACGGCGGGTGCGCGCGGGTAGCCCGCGTCGCGCGCGACCCATCCGCGGTCCACCAGCACCGATGCTTCGCTGCCGTCGAGCCGCAGCGGCGTCACCACCTCGAAGCCCGCGCGCCCGAGGTGGACCTGGTTGTCGACGAAGATCTGGCCCTCGCGCACCCAGCGTCCCGAGGCCCGCACGCGGCGGAAGAGCAGCGGATCGGCCGAAGCAACCGAGCCCGTGAGCCGCAGCTCGGGCTCGCGCATGCGCGCCACGAGCAGCGCCTGGCGCTGGTCCTTTTCCTCGGCGCGGTGCGACTGCCAGCGGCCGAGCGAGACCGTGAGCGCGATGAACGCGGCGGCGGCGATCGTGGGCACCGGGCGCGGCGCGAAGACGTATGCGCCGATCGTCACCACCTGCGCCGCCGTCGGGGGCGATACACTAGCGATACCCCTTGCTCACCGCGGCCATGCCCTCATGCGCATCCTGATTCTGCTGCTGTTGCTCGCCGTGGTGGTGAGCCTGTTCTCGGGCCTGTACTTCGTCTACAAGGACAAGGGCAACAGCAACCGGGCGGTGATCTCGCTCACCATCCGCATCGCGCTTTCGCTGCTCGTCTTCGTGCTGCTCATCGGGTCGTACTACTTCGGCTGGATCCCGAGCACCGGCCTCTAGGCGAGCCAGTAGACGAAGATGAACAGCAGCAGCCACACCACGTCCACGAAGTGCCAGTACCACGACACCGCCTCGAAGCCGAAGTGGTGGTCGGGCTTGAAATGCCCCGCGACGCAGCGGAACAGGATCACGATCAGCATCGTCGCGCCCAGCGTCACGTGGAAGCCGTGGAAGCCGGTGAGCAGGAAGAAGGTCGAGCCGAACACCCCGGTCGTGAGCTTGAGGTTCAGCTCCGAATAGGCGTGCCCGTACTCGTAGGCCTGCAGGGTGAGGAACGTGAGGCCGAGGATGATCGTGAGCGCAAGCCCGAAGATGAGGTTGCTGCGGTCGCCCTTCTTGAGGGCCCAGTGCGCCCAGGTGACGGTGACGCCCGAGGAGAGCAGCAGCAGCGTGTTGATCGCCGGGATGCCGAAGGCGTGCATCGGCGAGAACTCCGGCGGCCGGTACGGGCCGGCGGTGGGCCAGTGGGCCGCGAAATTCGGCCACAGCAGCTTGTTGTCCAGGTCGCCCAGCCATGGCACCGAGTACACGCGGGCATAGAAGAGCGCGCCGAAGAACGCGGCGAAGAACATCACCTCCGAGAAGATGAACCAGCTCATCGCCCAGCGGAAGGACGAGTCCACCTGGTGGTTGAAGAGCCCGCCCTCGCTTTCGCGGATCACGGTGCCGAACCAGCCGAACAGCATGTAGAGCAGCGTGAAGAAGCCGATCGCGAAGGAGATCCAACCCGAGCCGTAGCCGTTGAAGAGGAGCACGCCCCCCATCGCGAGGAAGAAGAGCGCGATCGAGCCCACCACGGGCCAGTGCGAAGGAGGCGCGAAGTAATACCCGGTCGTATGTGTGTTGGCCACTTGGAATGTCCCTTTGTGCGGTTGCGTCGTTTCCCGTCCGTGCCTTGCCGTCTAGCGCGTCACCAGCTTCACGATCCCGAAGAGCACCAGCACGAATGCGAGCGCCGCGATCAGCCCCGCGGCGATGACGTGCTGGGGCTTGAGCCGCTGGGTGTCCGCCTCGTAGTCCGCCCGTCTCCTCACCCCGAAAAAGCTCCAGAAGACCGCCTTGAAGGCCTTCCACATCATCGCCTCACGACTGGGCGTTCACCGCCGCCGCAGTGCGCCGGGCGCTGCGGTTGCGAAGCTCGGGCCCTGCGTCGGCGCGCATCATGGCGCGATGGTCTTCAGGATCACCACCAGGTAGATCGCGATCGCCATCGCGGCGAGCACGAGCCCCGTGACCAGCGCGCTCTTTCTCTGCTTGTCCACCATCGGGCGCCTACTTGATGACCGGCGCGGTCTCGAAGGTGTGGTACGGCACCGGCGTGGGCAAATGGGTCCATTCGAGCGAGTCCGCCCCTTCCCAGGGCTTCTGCTCGGCCGGCTTGCCGCTGCGGATGGTCGAGATCACGTTGTAGACGAGGATCAGCTGGGATGCGCCGAACAGGAACGCCCCGATCGAGGACCACATGTTCCATTCCGCGAACTGCTGCGCGTAGTCGGGGATGCGCCGCGGCATGCCCGCGAGCCCGAGGAAGTGCTGCGGGAAGAACGCGAGGTTGAAGCCGATCATCGACAGCCAGAAGTGCAGCTTGCCGAGCCCCTCGTTGTACATCTTGCCGCTCCACTTCGGCAGCCAGAAGTACACGCCCCCCATGATGCCGAAGAGGGCGCCCGAGACGAGCACGTAGTGGAAGTGCGCCACCACGTAGTAGGTGTTGTGCAGCGTGATGTCCACCGGCGCGATGGCGAGCACCAGGCCCGAGAACCCGCCGATCGTGAACAGGCACAGGAACCCGATCGCGAAGAGCATCGGCGTCTCGAAGGTCATCGAGCCGCGCCACATGGTCGCGATCCAGTTGAAGACCTTCACGCCCGTGGGCACCGCGATGAGGATGGTCGCGTACATGAAGAAGAGGTTGCCGGCCGCGGGCATGCCGACCGTGAACATGTGGTGGCCCCAGACGATGAAGGACAGGATCGCGATCGAGGCGGTGGCGTACACCATCGAGGCGTAGCCGAAGAGGGGCTTGCGCGCGAACGCCGGGATGATCTGCGAGATGATCCCGAACGCGGGCAGGATCATGATGTACACCTCGGGGTGCCCGAAGAACCAGAAGATGTGCATGAACATCGTCGGGTCGCCGCCGCCGGCCGCGTTGAAGAAGCTGGTGCCGAAGTGGCGGTCGGTGAGCAACATCGTGATCGAGCCCGCGAGCACCGGCATCACCGCGATCAGCAGGTAGGCCGTGATGAGCCACGTCCACACGAACAGCGGCATCTTCATGAGCGTGAGGCCCGGGGCGCGCATGTTCAGGATCGTGGTGATGATGTTGATCGATCCCATGATCGAGGAGGCGCCGAGCATGTGGATCGCGAGGATCGTCATGTCCATCGACATGCCCTGCTGGATCGACAGCGGCGGGTAGAGCGTCCAGCCCGAGGCGATCGCCCCTCCCGGCACGAAGAAGGAGCCGAGCAGCAGGGTCGCCGCGGGGATCAGCAGCCAGAAGCTCCAGTTGTTCATCCGCGGGAAGGCCATGTCCGCCGCCCCGACCTGCATCGGCACCAGCCAGTTCGCGAAGCCCACGAACGCCGGCATGATCGCCCCGAAGATCATGACCAGGCCGTGCACGGTGGTGAGCGAATTGAAGAATTGCGGATTGAACAGCTGCAGCCCCGGCTTGAAGAGCTCCGCGCGGATCCCCATCGCCATCGTGCCGCCCACGAAGAACATGACGCACGAGAACACGAGGTACATCGTGCCGATGTCCTTGTGGTTGGTGGTGTAGAGCCACCGGGTGATGCCGGCCGGCGGCCCGTGGTGATCGTGGGCGTCGGCGTGGGGATGGTCGTGAGCGTGGGTGGCTGTGCTCATGGTGGCTTCGCTTTCTCTATCTCGGTTCGGGGGGCCTAGAGCGCCTTGCGGGCGGCGGCGATCTCACTGGGCTGGATCGCGTCGCCGGTCTTGTTGCCCCAGGCGTTGCGCTCGTAGGTGATGACTTCTGCCAGCTCGACATCGGTGAGGCGCAGGAACGAGGCCATCGCCGTGCCGGGCCGGCCCTTGAGCACCGTCGCGATGTGCGCGGCTTTCGGTCCCGTGGCCACCTTGGAGCCGTCGAGCGCCGGGAAGGCGCCCGGCACTCCCTTGCCGTTGGCCTGGTGGCAGGCGGCGCAGTTGGCCGCGAACACCTTCGCGCCGCTCTCCTTGAGCTCGCCGAGCGACCACTTCTTGTTCAGGTCTTCCGCCGGCGCCGCAGCCGCGGCGGCGACTTGCATGGGCGCGGCCTCGGCCGGCGCGGGGGCGGCCGCCGCCATCTTGGCCTTCTCCTGCTTCACCCACGCGGCGTAATCGTCGGCCGTCTTGGCCACCACCACGATGGGCATGAACCCGTGCTCCTTGCCGCAGATCTGGCTGCACTGCCCGCGATAGGTGCCGGGCTTGTCGGCCTCGAACCACACGTCCTTGATGAATCCCGGGATGCCGTACTGGTTCACGCCCAGCTGCGGCACGTACCAGCCGTGGATCACGTCGCCCGAGGTGACGAGCAGGCGCACCTTCTTGCCCGCCGGCACGACCAGCGGCTGGTCGACCTCGAGCAGGTAGTGGTCGTTCTTCGCCTTGCTCGCCCCGTCGTAGTCGTCGATCTGGTCGCGCGGGGTGGCGAGGTTGGAGATCAGCTTGATGCCGTCGTTCTGGTAGTCGTACTCCCAGCGCCACTGGTACCCGGTGACCTTGATCGACATGTCAGCGCCGGACGCGTCCTTCATCTCGATCATCGTCCTGGTGGCGGGGTAGGCCATGCCGATCAGCACCACGAAGGGCACGATCGTCCAGATCACCTCGATGGTCGTGTTCTCGTGGAACTGGGCCGCCTTGGCGCCCGCGTTCTTGCGATGCTTGAAGATCGACCAGAACATCGCGCCGAACACGACGACGAAGATCCCCAGGCACACCCACATGATTCCCCAATGCAGGTTATAGGCATCGCGCGCCATGGGCGAGGCCGGCGTGAGGAGGTCCACGTCGTAGGCTGCGAGCGCCGGCAGGCTGGCGGCGAGCGCCGCGGGAAGGGCGATGAGGGCGCGGAAGCGTTTCAAATGCATGGCCAGACCTTCATGTTATCCAGAATTCTCTAGTTCCCGGTGACGGAGATCCGCCCGCGCAGACGCGCTGCGAATTCCCGCCGCCCCTCGTCCGACATCAACCTCCCCAGCGGCACCGCGTGCCCGGCGTACGCGAGCCGAAGCGTGCAGCGCCTCCCGCGATCGCTCACCACCACGCGGGCCCACGGCCGGTGCGCGACGAAGCGCGTGATTCGCCGCGCCTCGCGTGCCTCCAGCCGCACCTCGTGCTCGCCGATCTCCAGCCGCTCGAAATCCCCGTCATGCGCCTGCACGACGCGAAACGCGAGCGCCACGAGCGCGACCTCCAGGCCGGCGAAGGGCATCACCGGCCACGCGCCCACGGCGGCGGCTCCCGCGGCGATGCACGAAGCCGTCGCCGCGATCAACCCTATCGCCCAACGTCTGCCGGCAGGACCCAACGATCGATTGGGAACCGAGAGGTGGACGTAGGGCGGGAGATCGACTTCGGGAACCACCGAGGTGCCGCTCCTAAAACCGGGCCATTCTAGCCGACCGACCGCCCGTTCGCAAAAGAGCGCGAATTTGGTTCAGCTTTCAGGATCTTGCGGGTCGGCGCCGGCCTCGTCCGGAGCCGGCTTGGCGCCGATGCGGTACGACTCCGAGGCCCACGCGCCGAGATCGGTGCGCCGGCAGCGCTCGGAGCAGAACGGGCGCCACGGGTTCGACGGGGCGAAGACGGTCCTCGCGCCGCACACGGGGCACTCGATGCTGCGCTCGGCCGGGGATGCGGAGCTCACAGGTTGCAGAAGGCGAGCTCGAAGGGAACGTCGCGGTCGTAGACACGGCTCTTCTGCACCCCCTCGGGAAGCAGGAAGCGCACGTTCAGCGCGTACTTGTTGGCGCTGATCTCCGGCACGCAGGCGAGCTCGTCGCCCAGGGACAGGCGCAGCATCTGCGCGGGCTTCTCCGCCGGCGTCTGCTGGTAGACCCCCTGGAAGGCCACGAGCGAGATGGTGCGCCCGCTCTCTCGCAGCACCCGCAGCACGATGGCGAGCGCGACGTGCACCGGCGTGAGCGGGCGCATCCACTCGGCGAGGTCGTCGCGGCGGCGCTGCGCCGGGTGGTGCAGCCAGTGGTGGTAGGAGGGCAGGTCGAACTCGCTCGTGCCGCCGGGGATGCCGGCGCGCTGCTTGATCGACATGAACCATTCGTTCTCGCGCAGGCTCTGGCCCGGCTTGCCCGAGGTAGCGTGCAGGGTGGCGAAGGCGTGGTCGATCTCGCCCACCACGCCGTCGAGCTTCTCCTCCGAGATCGCGGGGTTGTTGCGCAGCGCCTCGAGGAAGGTGCGCTGGCGGTCGAGCTCCTGCAGCAGGTCGCTCTTGAGGTCCGCGCGGCTTGCGACCTCGAGGATCTCGAACATCCCGGTGAGGCAGGCGTGGTGGTCGTGGGCGTTGTCCTTGCCCAGGAAGTAACCCACGCGCTCATAGAGGTCCTCGAGGCGCAGCAGGGTGCGCACGCGCTCGTTCAGGGGATATTCGTAGGTGATCACGGACCCCGCCTAGGATTGGGGCGGATTGTGGGGCAATGCACCGGCATTGACAAATCCTTCAGCGCGCCGCGCCGCCAGCTCGACGTAGGCCCGGTGCAGGCGAGCGCATTGCGCGTCGAGCGCCGCCTGCGCGCCGCCGTTCCACACGATGTCGTCGGCCATCTGCAGGCGGCGCCACCGGGGCCACTGCGCGGACATGATGGCGCGCACCTCCTGCGCGTCCAGGCCCGAGCGGGCGGCCGCGCGCCGCGCCTGCAGCGCCTCGTCGCAGTCGACCGCCAGCGTGCGCTGGACGCGGTTGCGGTAGCCGCCGGTCTCGAACAACAGGGGCACCACGAGCAGCGCGTAGGGCCCCGGGCAGGCCGCCAGGGCGCGGTCGGCTTCGCCGCGGATCGCGGGGTGCAGGATCGCCTCGAGGCGCGCGCGCGCCCGCGGATCGTCGAAGGCGAGCGAGCGCATCGCGGTGCGGTCGAGCCCGCCGTCGGCGGCCACGAAGCGCGCCCCGAACGCCTCCCGCAGGGCCGGCATCGCCTCGCCGCCCGGGGCGGTGAGCCGACGCGAGATCTCGTCGGTGTCCACCACGCCCGCCCCGAGGGCCGCGAAGCGCGCGGCCAGCGTCGTCTTGCCCGAGCCGATGCCGCCCGTGAGCCCGACCGTGAAGCTCACGCGGGGAAGCGCCCCAGCCACGCGACCACCGCCTCGCGTCCCCACAACAGCCCCACGATGCCTCCCAGGGCAAGGTAGGGGCCGAAGGGAATGCGCGTGTCGGTACCGCGCTTCGAGATCCAGAGCGCAGCCGACCCGATCACCGCGCCCAGGCCCGCCGAGACCAGGATCACGACCGGGAGCACCTGCCATCCGGTCCACGCCCCGATGGCGGCGAGGAGCTTGAAGTCGCCGTAGCCCATCCCCTCCTTCTTCGCGAGGATCCGGAAGGCCCAGTACACGCACCAGAGCACGAGGTAGCCGGCCACCGCGCCCATCACCGCGGAACGCAGGTCCGTGTACAGCCCCGCCGAATTGGCCACGAGGCCGAGCCACAACAACGGCAGCGTGATGTCGTCGGGCAGCAGCTGCGTGTCGAAATCGATGAAAGTGAGCGCGAGCAGCGCCCAGCCGTAGGCGAGCGCCCCGGGCAGCGCCGCCGAATACCCATAGCGCACCGCGCAGAGCACGGCGAGCGCCCCGGCGAGCAGCTCCACCGCCGGGTAGCGCGCGCTGATCGGCGCCCTGCACGCAGCGCAGCGCCCGCGCAGCGCGAGCCAGCTCACCAGCGGGATGTTCTGCAGCGCCTTGACGGGGGCGCCGCACGACGGGCAGCGCGAGGGCGGCGTCACGAGGTTCAGCGTCTCGGCCGCGGGGGCCTCGCGCCCCTCGAGCGCGGCGCACTCCGCCTTCCACTGCGCCTCCATCATGCGCGGCAGCCGATGGATCACCACGTTCAGGAACGAGCCGATGCAAAGCCCGACCACGCCGGCGACCGCGGCGAGCCATGGGGTCGAGTGCTGCAGGACGGAGAGGATGTCCATCGTTCGTCGTGGTGCGGGCCGTGGAAACGACCGGGCGCGGGGATCGCTCCCCGCGCCCGATGTCCTCGCGGCCGCCGGTGCCGGTCCTAGACCGCCTCGCCCATCTTGAAGATCGGCAGGTACATCGCAACCACGATGCCGCCGATCATCACGCCCAGCACCACCATGATCATGGGCTCCATCAGGGAGGAGAGCGAATCCACGGCCTCATCGACCTCCTGCTCGAAGAAGTCGGCGACCTTGCCCAGCATGGCATCGAGCGAGCCGGACTCCTCGCCGATGGCGCACATCTGCAGCACCATGTTCGGGAACACGTTGGTGTTGGTCATCGCCGCCGTGAGGCCGGTGCCGGTGGAGACCTCGTTCTGGATCCTCTTGGTGGCCTCGTAGTACACGTAGTTGCCCGCGGAGCCCGCCACCGAGTCGAGGGATTCCACCAGCGGCACGCCCGCGGCGAACATCGTGGCGAGCGTGCGGCACCAGCGCGCGATCGCCGCCTTGCGGATCACGTCCCCGAACACCGGCAGCCTCAGGATCATGCGGTCGAGGAAACGCTGCATCGTGAGCGAGCGCTTCTTCGTGTAGATGAACGTCCAGACGGTGCCCACCGTGCCCACCAGCAGGTAGAACCAGTTGGCGACGAAGAAATCCGACATGGCCATCACGATCTGGGTCGGGGCGGGCAGGTCCGCGCCGAAGCTCTTGAAGAGGTCCTTGAACACCGGGATCACGAAGATCATGATCACCGCGAGCACCACGCCCGCCACCACCATCACCGCGACAGGGTAGAAGAGCGCGCCCTTGATCTTGCCCTTGATGGCGAGGATCTTCTCCTTGTACGTCGCGAGCCGCTCGAGCAGCGTGTCCAGGATGCCCGCCGCCTCGCCCGCGCCCACCAGGTTGCAGAAGAGGTTGTCGAAGTAGGCCGGGTATTTGCGGAACGCCTGCGAGAGCGAGGAGCCGGTCTCCACGTCGGTCTTGATGTCGAGCAGGAGCTTGCCCACCGAGGGGTTGCCGTGGCCGCGGCCCACGATGTCGAAGGCCTGCAGCAGCGGCACTCCCGCCTTCATCATCACCGCGAGCTGGCGCGTGAAGATCGTGATGTCCTTGTCGGTGATCTTCTTGCCGCCCCGGGACGAGACCTTCTTGACGCCCGTGACCTGGATGCCCTGGCGACGCAGCTGAGCGAGCACCACGTGCTCGCCGCCCGCGCGCACTTCTCCGCGCAGGGTCTTGCCCGTCTTGTCCTTCCCGGTCCAGGAGTAGTTGTAGAGCTTGACGTCCTTGCCGGTGTCGCGCTTCGCCACAGCTGCCATGTCGATCCCCCTACTCGTTAGTCACGGCCTCGATCTCCTCGAGCGACGTGAGTCCCTTCTTCACCTTGAGCAGTCCCGATTGCCGCAGGTCGTTGACACCCTCGCGCTTGGCCTGGTCCGCGAGGTCGATGGCGGTTCCGTTCTTCATGATGATGCGCGCCATCTCGTCCGTGATGGGCATCACCTGGTAGATCCCGAGGCGCCCCTTGTAGCCGGTATTCTTGCATATGTCGCATCCGACCGGACCGAACGGCTGCCAGCTGCCGTCGAGGTCCTCTTCCTTGAAGCCGGCGCGCAGCAGCGCCTCCTCGGGGATGTCTTCCGGGCGCTTGCACGAGCAGAGCTTGCGCGCCAGGCGCTGCGCGGTGATGAGGATCACGCTGGAGGCGATGTTGAAGGGCGCGATCCCCATGTTCATGAGGCGCGTGAGCGTGGTGGGCGCGTCGTTGGTGTGCAGGGTGGAGAGCACCATGTGCCCCGTCTGCGCGGCCTTGATCGAGATCTCGCCCGTCTCCAGGTCGCGGATCTCCCCCACCATGATGATGTCCGGGTCCTGGCGCAGGAAGGCCTTGAGCGCCACGGCGAAGGTGAGCCCCTGCTTGTCGTTCACGTTCACCTGGTTCACGCCCGGCAGGTTGATCTCCGCGGGGTCCTCCGCGGTCGAGATGTTGATCCCCGGCTTGTTGAGGATGTTCAGGCACGTGTAGAGCGAGACGGTCTTTCCCGAGCCCGTGGGCCCGGTCACCAGCACCATGCCGTAGGGACGCCCGATCGCGCGCAGCAGGTGCTCCTTCTGCTCGGGCTCGTAGCCCAGGGCGTCGATGCCGAGCGTGGCGCTCGACGGATCGAGGATGCGCATGCAGATCTTCTCGCCGAAGAGCGTGGGCAGCGTCGAGACGCGGAAGTCGATCGCGCGCGTCTTGGACAGCGTCATCTTCATGCGCCCGTCCTGGGGCACGCGCTTCTCCGAGATGTCGAGCCGCGAGACGACCTTGATGCGCGAGGCGATCTTCTCCTTGATCGCGAGCGGGGGCTGGGCCACGTCGTAGAGGATGCCGTCGGTGCGGTAGCGGATGCGGTAGAACTTCTCGTAGGGCTCGAAGTGGATGTCGGAGCAGCCGCCGTTGATCGCGTCGAGCAGGATCTTCTGCACGTACTTCACGACCGGGGCGTCGTCGATGTCCTCGACCACGACGTCGGGCTGCGCCTCGCCGTCGGTGATCTCCATCCCCGACAGGTCCACGTCCTCGGTGGCCGCCTCGAGGGACTTGGCGGTCGAGTCGGTGAGCTTGCGCACGATCGTCGCGAGCTTGTCGTCCTCGACCACCACCGGCTCCATGGTCATGCCGGTGGCGAACTTCACTTCCTGCAGCACCTGCTCGTTCGACGGATCCGACATCGCCACGAACACGCGATTGCCGCGCTTGCCGAGCGCGATCACGCGGTGGTTCGCGACGATCTTGGAGTCGATCAGGTTGAGCGGAAGCTGATCCACGTCAACCGCGTTCAGGTCGAGCAGGGGATAACCGAAAGTCTGCGCGGCGAAGAGCGAGACCTCCTTCGCGGAGAGCTTCTTCGAGGCGACGAGCTGCTGGATGAACGCGATCCCCGAGCGCGTCGCCTCGGCCTGGATGACGTTCGCGTCGGCCTGCACGAGGCGGCCCTGCTGGACGAGCGCGCGCCCGAGGGCGCTGAATTGGGTTGGCTGCGCAGCCATGAAAAGTCCGGAATGCTCCGAGAAAGTTCTCGTTAAATCAGGACCATAATGCGCCTTTTGCGTTTTGTTTGTAAAGTTCGGCTCCATGATACCAACAAGCCCCCGCCGCGCGGAGGGCGGCAGAGGGCTGCAAGGGCCGGCTGCTATAATTTTGGGCTTCCATGGCACTTCACGTCCTAGGCATCAACCACCACAGCGCGCCGCTCGAATTGCGCGAGAAGCTCGCCTTCCCGCAGGAGCACCAGGGCGAGGCGCTGGCCGACCTCGCCGCCCAGCCGGGGGTGGCCGAGGCGGTGCTGGTGTCGACCTGCAACCGCACCGAGGTCTACTGCCGCGCCGATGACGAGCAGTCGGTACGCGCCTGGCTCGCGGTCCAGGCCGATCGCGCCGGGGTGAGCCTGGACGGCCACCTGTACGCCTTCCGCGACGAGGAGGCGGTGAAGCACGCCTTCCGCGTGGCCTCGGGACTTGATTCCATGGTGCTGGGGGAGCCCCAGATCCTGGGCCAGGTGAAGCAATCGGTGCGCGTCGCCCAAAGCGTCGGCTCGCTGGGCTCGATGCTCGGGCGGCTGTTCCAGAACACCTTCTCGGTGGCCAAGCAGGTCCGCACGGAGACGGGGCTGGGCGCCCAGTCGATCTCCATGTCGGCCGCGGCACTCAAGCTCGCCCAGAACCTCTTCGGCGACCTGTCGCGCACCCGCATGCTGCTGATCGGCGTGGGCGAGATGGTCGAGCTTGCCGCGACCTACTTCGTCGCGCAGCAGCCCCAGGCGGTGGTCGTGGCCAACCGCACGCTCGCGCGCGGCGAGGCCTTCGCCGAGCGCTTCAATGCCCAGGCGATCGCGCTCACGGAGCTCTCGGCGCGCATCTCCGAGTTCGACATCGTGATCACCGGCACCGCCTCGACGATGCCGATCCTCGGCAAGGGCCTGATTGAAAGCGCGCTCAAGGCGCGCCGGCGCCGGCCCATGTTCATCGTCGACTTCGCCGTACCGCGCGACGTGGAGACCGAGGTCGCGGGGCTGCCCGACGTGTTCCTCTACACCATCGACGACCTGGGCGCGATCGTCCAGGAGGGCGCCGAGTCCCGGCGCTCCGCGGTGGCGGATGCCGAGGCGATCATCGCGCGCCAGGTGGGCGCCTTCCGCGAATGGCAGGGCGCGCGCGCCGCGGTCCCGGCCATCGTCGAGCTGCGCCGGCGCGCCGACGGCTATCGCGAGGCGGAGCTCGCCAAGGCGAGGGCGCGCCTGGCCAAGGGAGAGGATCCGGCCGTGGTGCTGGAGCTTCTCGCCAAGGGCATCGCCAACAAGTTCCTGCACCACCCCACGCAGGCCCTGTCGCGCGCGCGCGAGGCAGAGCGCGAGGCGCTCGAGCGCGCCATCGAGACGCTCTATCCGGAGGTCGACGAGAGCGATCCCTCGCGCGGTCCATGAAGGCCTCCATCGCAGGCAAGCTCGAGAGCCTGGACGCGCGGCTGAGGGAAATCGACGCGAAGCTCTCCGATCCCGAGGCCGTGCGCGACCTCGACGGCTACCGCAGGCTCTCCCAGGAGCGCTCCGGGATCCACCCGGTGGTGCAGGCGTTCGCCGCCTTCCGCAAGGCCGAGGGCGACGTGGCGGCCGCCGAGGAGATGGCGAAGGATCCCGACATGCGCGCCTTCGCCGAGGACGAGATCCGCGCCGGGCGCGAGCGCCTGGCGGCGATCGAGTCCGAGCTGCAGGCAATGCTGCTGCCGCGCGATCCCAACGACGACAAGAACCTCTTCCTCGAGATCCGCGCCGGCACCGGCGGCGACGAGAGCGCGCTCTTCGCGGGCGACCTCTTCCGCATGTACGCGCGCTTCGCCGAAAGGAACCGCTGGCAGGTCGAGGTGGTCTCCGAGAGCCCGGGCGAGGCCGGCGGCTACAAGGAGATCATCGCGCGCATCGTGGGCAACGGCGCCTACTCGAAGCTCAAGTTCGAGTCCGGCGGGCACCGCGTGCAGCGCGTGCCCGCCACGGAGACCCAGGGCCGCATCCACACCTCGGCCGCCACGGTCGCGGTGATGCCCGAGGCCGACGACGCGAGCGGCGTGGAGATCGACCCCGCCGACGTGCGCGTCGACACCTTCCGCGCGAGCGGCGCCGGCGGGCAGCACGTGAACAAGACCGACTCGGCGGTGCGACTCACCCACGCGCCCACGGGCATCGTGGTCGAGTGCCAGGACGCGAGGAGCCAGCACAAGAACCGCGAGCAGGCCTGGCGCGTGCTTGCCGCGCGGATCAAGGACAAGCAGCAGCGCGAGCAGCAGGCGAAGGAGGCCTCCGAGAGGAAGAGCCTCATCGGCTCGGGCGATCGCTCCGACCGCATCCGCACCTACAACTTCCCCCAGGGACGCGTGACCGACCACCGCATCAACCTCACGCTGCACAAGATCGACGCGATCATGGATGGCGACCTCGCCGAGCTCACCTCCGCGCTCTCCGCCGAGCACCAGGCCGAGCTGCTCGCGAGCCTCACGCGCGCCTCCTGAAGCCGATGCGGCGCACGCTGCGGGCGGCCCTCGAGGAATCCGCCCAGGCGATCGGGCGGGTGGACGCCCACGTGCTGGTCGCGCACCTGCTGGGCGTGGACCGCGCCTATCTCGCGGCGAACCCGATGCGGGTGCTCACCGAAAGCGAGGACGCCAGGGTGGATCTCTACGTCGCGCAGCGCGCCATCGGCCTGCCCGTCGCCTACCTGGTGGAAAGCCGTGAGTTCTACGGACGCGATTTCGCGGTCGGCCCCGACGTGCTCATCCCGCGGCCGGAGACCGAGTCGCTGGTCGAGGCGGCGCTCGCACGCCTGCCGCGCGAGGGCGAGGGCGCGGTCCTCGACCTGGGCACCGGCAGCGGGGCGATCGCGATCACGCTCGCCTGCGAGCGTCCCGCGGCGCGCCTCACCGCCACCGACGCAAGCCGGGCCGCCCTCGAGGTGGCGCGCGCCAACGCCCTCGCCCGCGCCTGTGCGCAGCGCATCGAGCTGCTCGAGGGCGAATGGTATGCGCCGCTGGGCGGGCGGCGCTTCGACCTCATCGTGTGCAATCCCCCCTACGTGGCGCGCGGCGACCCTCACCTCGCCCAGGGCGACCTGCGCTTCGAGCCCTCGCGCGCCCTCACCGACGGCAGCCCCGACGGCCTGGATTCCATCCGCGCGGTGGTCGCCGGGGCGCCGGCGCACTTGAATCCGGGCGGTTCGCTCCTACTTGAGCACGGATACGACCAGGGCGCGGCGGTAGCCGCGCTGCTCGCCGCGGCGGGCCTGCGCGAAATCGTCTCGATTTCGGACCTGGCCGGCATTGCCCGCGTCGCTGGCGGTAAAATAGGCTGAATTCAGGAGAAACCCCATGAGCGTCCAGGACACCATCCGAGAGCAGGTCCAAGGCCATCCCATCGTGCTGTACATGAAGGGCTCGCCCCAGTTCCCGCAGTGCGGCTTCTCGGCCACCGCCACGCAGCTGCTCAAGATGGCGGGCGCCGAGGCGGTCTTCACCGTCGACGTGCTGCAGAACCCCGACATCCGCGACGGCATCAAGCAGTTCGCCAACTGGCCCACCATCCCGCAGCTCTACGTGAACGGCGAGTTCGTCGGCGGCTGCGACATCATGAAAGAGCTCTACCAGTCCGGCGAGCTGCAGAAGATCGTCGGCACGGCGCGCAAGACCGCCTGACGCGCGCAACGCGCGTGCCCATGCGCCACGCGCGCGGCCCCGCCAAGCTGCGGCTCATGTTCGGGCCGCAGATCGCGATCGGCCCCGGCAAGGCCGAGCTTCTCGAAGCCATCGCCGCCACCGGCTCGATCTCCGAGTCGGCGCGGCGCATGGGGATGTCCTACCGGCGCGCGTGGCTCCTGGTCGACACCATGAACCGCTGCTTCCGCGAGACCGTGGTCGCCTCGGCGGCCGGCGGCGCAGGTGGCGGGGGCGCGCGCGTGACGCCCTTCGGGCGGCGCGTGCTCGCGCGCTACCGCGCCATGCACGCGCACGTCGAGCGCGCCCTCGAGCGCGACCTCGCCGACTTCTCGCGGCTGCTCGCCGACCGGCCGCGCTAGCCCGCGCCGGCGGGCGTTGTATCCGATGGTATATTACGGATCCGCCCCGCCCGCCGGGAGGACTTCGATGCCCGCCGCGCGCTTCCTCGCCGCCCTCGCCTGCGCCCTCGCCCTGGGCGCGAGCGCCCGGGCCGGCCCGCTCGTCGTGTTCGCCGCCGCGAGCCTCAAGGGCTCCCTCGACGAGGTGGCGCGCGCGTTCGAATCGTCCGGCGCCGGCCGGGATGTGCGCATTTCCTACGGCGCCACCTCGTCGCTCGCGCGCCAGATCGAGGCCGGGGCACCGGCGCAGGTCTTCCTCTCCGCCGACCAGGCCTGGATGGACTACATCGCCGCGCGCGGGCTGCTGCGGGGACCGCGCGTGGCGCTGCTCTCCAATGCGCTGGTGCTGATCGCCCCCGCGGCGCGCGTGCCGAGGCTGCGCATCGCGCCCGGCTTCGCGCTCGCCGCCGCCCTCGGCGACGGGCGCCTCGCCATCGCCGACCCGGGCGCCGTTCCGGCCGGCCGCTACGCGCGCGCCGCGCTCGGCACGCTCGGCGTGTGGAAGGCGGTCGAAGGCCGGCTCGCTCCGGCCGCGAACGTGCGCGCCGCCCTCGCCCTCGTCGCGCGCGGCGAGGCTCCGCTCGGGATCGTGTATCGCACCGACGCCCTGGCCGAGCCGCGCGTGGCGGTGGTCGACACCTTTCCTGAATCGAGCCATCCGCCGATCGTCTATCCGCTCGGCGTGCTGCGCGGCGCCCCGGCCGCCGCCGACGCGTTCGCCGCCTACCTCGCCGCGCCCGCCGCGCGCGCGATCTGGAAGCGCCACGGCTTCGGCGCGGCCTCCTGAGGATGCTCTCCCACGACGAAGCGCAGGCGATCGCGCTGAGCCTCAAGGTGGGCGCGACGAGCGTGGCCGTGAGCCTGCCGGTCGCGATCGCCACGGCCTGGGTGCTCGCGCGGCGCGCCTTTCCGGGCAAGGCGCTCCTGGACGCGATCGTGCACCTGCCCCTGGTCCTGCCGCCGGTAGTGGTCGGCTACGCGCTGCTGCTCGCCTTCGGGCGCAACGGCCCGCTGGGCGCGCTGCTGGCACCCTTCGGCATCACGTTCGCGTTCCGCTGGACCGGCGCGGCGCTCGCCGCGGCGGTGATGGGGTTTCCCCTGGTGGTGCGCTCGATCCGGCTTTCCATGGACGCGGTCGACCCGCGCCTGGAGTCGGCCGGGCGTACGCTCGGGGCAGGCCCCTGGCGCGTGTTCTTCACGCTCACCCTTCCGCTCGCCTGGCCGGGGCTGGTGACCGGTGCCCTGCTCGGCTTCGCGCGCGCGCTCGGGGAGTTCGGCGCCACGATCACGTTCGTTTCCAACATTCCGGGCGAGACGCAGACCCTGCCGCTCGCCATCTTCGGCGCGATCCAGGTCCCGGGGGGCGATGCGCAGGCGCTGCGCCTGTCGCTGTTCTCGGTGCTGCTTTCGCTCACGGCCCTCGCCGCCTCCGAGTGGCTGGCGCGCCGCGGCAGGAGCCTTCGCCGTGCTTGAGGTCGACGTCACCGTGCAGCGCGGCTCGTTCGTCCTCGACGCGCGCTTCGAGAGCGACGCGCCGATCGTGGCGCTCTTCGGGCGCTCGGGATCGGGCAAGACCACGATCGCGGAGGCGATCGCCGGGCTGGTCCAGCCGCGCCGCGGGCGCATCGTCGTGGCCGGCCGCACGCTCTTCGACAGCGAGCGCGGCATCGACCTCGCCCCCGAGCAACGGCGCGTGGGCTTCGTCTTCCAGGACGCGCTGCTGTTCCCGCACCTCTCGGTGCGCGCCAACCTCGCCTACGGCGAGCAACGCACGCCGCGGGCCGAGCGCTTCATGGCGCCGGAGCGCATCGTGGCCCTCCTCGGGCTCGCCGCGCTGCTCGAGCGGCGCCCCGACACGCTCTCGGGCGGGGAGAAGCAGCGCGTGGCGATCGGGCGCGCGCTGCTGGCCAGCCCGCGCGTGCTGCTGATGGACGAGCCGCTCGCCTCGCTCGACGGCGCGCGCAAGGCCGAGATCCTGCGCTACGTGGAGCTGCTGCGCGACGAGGTGCGCCTGCCCATCGTCTACGTGAGCCACGCGGTGGAGGAGGTCACGCGGCTCGCCGATCGGCTGGTGCTGGTCTCCGACGGACGCACCGTTGCCCAGGGCGACGTGGCCGAGGTGCTCAGCCGCGCGGACCTCAAGCCGCTCACCGGGCGCTTCGAGGCCGGGGCGGTGATCGACGCGCGCGTCGAGCGCCACGACGAGCGCTACCAGCTCTCCGTGCTCGCGTTCGACGGCGGCGAGCTCGTGGTGCCCAACGTCGACGCGCTTCCGGGGGAGCCCGTGCGCGCGCGGGTGCGCGCCCGCGACGTGGCGATCGCCCTCGAGGCGCCGCGCGCGGCGAGCTTCCAGAACGTGCTCGCCGCGAAGGTCGAGTCGGTGGGCGGGGAATTCGGCGCGATCGTCGACGTGTGGCTGCGCGTCGGGCCCACGCCGCTCGTGGCGCGCCTCACGCGCCAATCGGCCGAGCGCCTGGGGCTCGCGCCCGGAATGCCGGTCTTCGCCCTGGTGAAGGCGATCGCGATCGACCGGCACAGCGTGGGTTACGCCTGATCGTTCCAGCTGACCTCGCCCGCGTGCGCGAGGTCGTAGCCCGTGAGCGCCGCGGCGTGCGCGGCGAAGCGCCGCGAGCGCGCGAACTTCCAGAGCGCCTGCAGCGGCGCGTCGAACCAGCCGGCGCGCGACACCGCGAGGTCCAGGCGCTCGACGGCGATCGGGACGAAGTCCAGCCCGAACAGGTGCGCCACCGCGCGCGCCCCCAGCCCGACGTCCGCCGTGCCCGAAGCGATCGCCGCGGCGAGGTCGCTTTCCGTGGGCGCCGGCGTGCCGCTCGCGTGCAGCGCCGAGGGCTTCACGCGCTCGCGCTCGAGCAGGCGCTCGAGCAGCTCGCGGCTGCCCGAACCCGGCTGGCGCAGGGCCACGCGCACGCCGCGCCGCGCGAGCTGCCCGACCGCGCGCAGCCCCTTGGGATTGCCGCGCGCCACGAGCAGCCCCTGCTCGCGCCGCGCCCATTCCACCAGCGCCACGTTGCGCCCGCGCAGGCGCTCGTCGGCCGCGTGCCGGTTGAAATCGGCGATGGCCGCATCGGGCAGGTGCAGCAGCGCCGCGCAGGCCTCGCCCGCGGCCAGGCGTTCGAGGCCGTCGCGGCTGCCCTGCGTGAGCAGGGCGAGCCCGCAGCGCGACTCGCGCACCGCCCATTCGAGCAGCGGATCGTGGCTGCCGGCGATCGTGGGCGGGGCGGCAGGGCGCGCCGCCGCCCCGCCCGCGCGCGCGGCGAGCCAGCGGCGCACCTCGGCCGGCGCGAAGAGGATCTTGGCCCCGGCGCGGGTGTGCGGCAGGTCGCCGCGGGCCACCAGGTCGTAGACCTTGCGCTCCTTCAGGCGCAGCCACTCGGCCACCTCGCGCACGTTGAGCAGCGCTCGGTCGGGCGGGGCGGGCGGCGGGCGGTCCATGGCGCATTTTACGGCCCGGCACCGGCCCCGTTTGCGGGTTTTACGGAATTAGGCAAAAATTCCGGATGTTTGAAATTCTTGCCAGCTTCGGGCTGGCGGCCCGGCTCATCGCCGGGGCCGACCCGGAGCTCGTGCACACGGTCGCCCTGTCCCTCCAGGTGAGCGTGGCCGCGGGGCTGCTCGCCTGCGCGGCCGGCCTGCCGCTGGGCGCGTTCATCGCCGTGGCGCGCTTCCCCGGCCGGCACGCCGCGGTGGTGCTCCTCAACGCCTTCCTCGGGCTGCCTTCGGTGTCGGTGGGCCTCGCGATGTACATGCTGCTCTCGCGCGCCGGCCCGCTCGGCTCGCTCGGCATCCTCTTCACGCCCGCGGCGATCATCTGGGCGCAGTCGATCCTGGTTACCCCGCTCGTCGCGGCGCTTTCGCGCCAGGTGGTCGAGGATGCGTGGAGCGAGTACCGCGAGCAGTTCGCCTCGCTCGAGGTGCGCGTGGCGCGCGCGATGCGCACCCTGCTGTGGGATGCGCGCTACTCGCTGCTCACGGTCGTGCTCGCGGGGTTCGGACGCGCCGCCTCCGAGGTGGGCGCCGTGATGATCGTGGGCGGCAACATCGACGGGGTCACGCGCGTGATGACCACCGCCATCGCGCTGGAGACCGCCAAGGGCGACCTGCCGCTGGCGCTCGCCCTGGGCATCGTGCTGCTCACGGTGGTGCTGGGCCTGAACATTGTCGCGCACGGCATTCGCGACTGGAGCCTGCGGCGCTATGGATAGGGCCCCGATCGCCGCGCTGCCCCTCGAGGTCGAGGGCCTGTGCGTGCGGGCCGGCGGAAGGCAGGTGCTGCACGACCTGTCCTTCCGGCTCGAGCCCGGGATGCGCACGGTGATCCTGGGCGCCAACGGCGCCGGCAAGAGCATGCTGCTGCGCGCGCTGCACGGCCTCGTGCCCCTGGCCGCGGGCCGCATCACCTGGGCGGGCGGGCCGCGCCCGGCGCGCAGCGAGGCGCTGGTGTTCCAGCATCCCGTGATGCTGCGCCGCGGCGCGCTCGCCAACATCGAGTACGCGCTGGCGGCACGCGGCGTCGGACGCGAGGAGCGTCGCGCGCGCGCGCGCGAGGCGCTCGAGCGCGTGGGCCTCGCCGAGCTGGCGCAGCGCCCCGCGCGCGTGCTCTCGGGCGGCGAGCAGCAGCGCGTGGCGCTCGCGCGCGCCTGGGCGCTGCGGCCCCGCATCCTCTATCTCGACGAGCCCACCGCGAGCCTCGATCCGTCGGCGGCCGCCGAGGTCGAGCGCCAGATCGGCGCGATCCACGATTCCGGCACGCGCATCGTGATGACCACGCACCACCTCGGGCTCGCCCGGCGCATCGCGCACGAGATCCTCTACCTGCACGAAGGGCGCCTCGCGGAGCAGGCGAGCGCCGATCGCTTCTTCGATTCGCCCCGATCCCCGGAGGCGGTCCAGTTCCTGAAAGGAGAGTTGCCATGGCGTCGAACCTGAAACGATGGGCGCTCGCCCCGGCGCTCGCCGTCGCGGCGTTCTGCGTCGCGCTGGCGGGCCCCACCCCCGCGCGGGCGAACGAATTCATCACCGTCGCCTCGACCACCTCCACGGAGCATTCGGGCCTGTTCAAGCACCTGTTGCCCGCGTTCACCAAGGACACGGGCATCGACGTGCACGTGGTCGCGGTAGGCACCGGCCAGGCACTCGACATGGGCCGGCGCGGAGACGCCGACGTGGTGTTCGTGCACAACAAGGTGGCCGAGGAGAAATTCCTCTCCGAGGGCTGGGGCGTCAAGCGCTACCCGGTCATGTACAACGACTTCGTGATCGTGGGGCCGAAGTCGGACCCGGCGCACATCAAGGGCCGAGCACCTGTCCGAGGCGCTGCGAGCGCATCGTGGCCGCGAAGGCCGTCGTTCCTGTCGCGCGGCGACAAGAGCGGCACCAACGCCGCGGAGCTGCGCTCGTGGAAGGCGGCCGGCGTCGACCTCGCCAAGGAGAAGGGCCCCTGGTACAAGGAGACCGGCTCGGGCATGGGTCCCACGCTCAACACCGCCTCGGGCATGGACGCGTACACGCTCACCGATCGCGGCACGTGGCTTTCGTTCAAGAACCGCGGCAACCTCGTGATCCTGGTCGAAGGCGACAAGGGCCTCTTCAACCAGTACGGCGTGATGCTCGTGAACCCCGCGAAGCATCCGTACGTGAAGAAGGAGGCGGGACAGAAGTTCATCGACTGGCTCATCTCGCCCGAGGGACAGTCGACCATCGCCGCCTACAAGATCCAGGGCCAGCAGCTCTTCTTCCCGAACGCCGGATCGGGCAGCTGAATCGCGCGCGGGCGCGGGCCGCGCCGGGCAAGCGGCGATAATGGCGCTCGTCCTGCCTGGAATCCCACCCGTGCGCCGCTCCGTTCCCGTCTTTCACCGCTTGCGCGTCTCCCTGGCCGCGGCGGGGCTCGCCCTGGCGAGCCTCGCCGGCGCCGCGCGCCCCTTCGTCGACGATGCCGGGCGCACGGTCATGCTCCCCGACCGGGTGGAGCGCGTCTACGCGGCCGGCCCGCCGGCCTCGGTGCTCGTGTTCGCGCTCGCCCCCGACAAGCTGATCGGCTGGACGCGGGCATTCCGCCCGGACGAGGCGGCCTGGATCGCCAGTCGCTACGCGGACCTGCCCGATCTCGGGCGACTGACGGGGCGCGGCAACACCGCGAACGTCGAGACGGTGATCCGCGCGAAGCCCGACCTGATCATCGACGTGGGCTCGACCTCGCCCACTTTCGTCTCGCTCGCCGAGCGCGTGCAGGAGCAGACCGGCATTCCCTACGTGCTGCTCGATGGCCACCTGGACGCGAGCGTGGCGCAGATCGAGAAGGCCGCGCGGGCGATCGGCGCCGAGGCGCGCGGCAGGCAGCTCGCCGTCTACGCCGAGCGGCTGATCGGCGCGCTGCGATCGAAGATCGCAGCCGTGCCCGCGGAGGGGCGCCCGAGCGTCTACTACGCGCGCGGCGCCCAGGGCAACGTCACCGGCCTCGAGGGCTCGATCAACGTCGAGATGCTCGAGTTCCTCGGCGCGCGCAACGTGGCCGCAGGCCGCAGGGGCGGCCTCGCGACCGTGGGACTCGAGCAGGTCGTGCTGTGGGATCCGCAGGTCATCGTCACCAACGACCCCAACTTCTATCGCGAAATCTGGACGCTGCCGCTGTGGGGCAGCGCGCGCGCGGTGCGCGACAGGCGCGTGTATCTGTCCCCGCACCTGCCGTTCGGGTGGTTCGACTATCCGCCCGGCATCAATCGCTTGATCGGGCTCGAGTGGCTGGCCGAGATCCTCTATCCCGAGGCCTTCCACTTCGACTACCGGCGCGAGGTGGGCGAGTTCTATCGCCTCTTCTACCATCAGGCGCCGACGCCCGCGCAGCTCGACGCGCTGCTGGGCGAGCCCGGCGTGGCGCCGCGATGATCCTGCCGCGCGCGCGCTTCGCGGCCTGGCTCGCGGCGAGCGGCGCGCTGCTCGTCGTGCTCGTCGCGTGGAGCCTCGCCGTGGGGCGCTTCCCGCTGGACCTGGGCGCCATCCTCGCGAGCGTGCGCGCCAAGTTCGACGGCGGCGCGAGCGGCCTCGGGCAAAGCGCCGAGGCGGTGCTGTGGCAGGTGCGCGCCCCGCGTATCGCCGCCGCGCTCGCGGTGGGCGGAGCGCTGGCAGGCGCCGGCAGCGCCTACCAGAACCTGTTCCGCAATCCGCTCGTCTCCCCGGACATCCTCGGCGTGTCCGCCGGATGCGCGCTGGGCGCCGTGGGCGCGATCCTGCTCTCGCTGCCGGTGTTCGCGATCCAGGGGCTCGCGTTCGCCGGGGGGATCGTCGCCGTGACGCTGGTGATCGGCGTGGGCACCTGGGTGCGCGGCCACGACCCCATCCTCACCCTAGTCCTCACGGGCATCGTCGTGGCAGCGCTCTTCGGCGCCGGCATCGCGATGGCGAAATACGTCGCCGATCCCTACAACCAGCTCCCCGCGATCACCTTCTGGCTGCTCGGCAGCTTCGCCGGCGCGATGCCCGCCGACCTCTGGATGGCCGTGCCGCTGATCCTCGTGGGGCTGCTGCCGCTCTTCCTGCTGCGCTGGCGCATCAACCTGCTGTCGCTTCCGGACGAGGAAGCCCGCTCGCTCGGCGTGGACGTGGGCAAGCTGAGGCTCGCGGTCATCGCCGCGGCAACGCTCGCCACCTCCGCGTCGGTCGCGCTCGCCGGCACCATCGGCTGGGTGGGGCTCGTGATCCCGCACGCCGCGCGCATGCTCGTGGGCGCGGAGTACGCGCGCGTGCTGCCGATGTCGGTCGTGCTGGGCGCGGGCTTCCTGCTGCTGGTGGACACGCTGTGCCGCACCGTCGCGCCCACCGAATTGCCGCCAGGCATCGTCACCGCGCTGATCGGCACTCCCGCCTTCATCGCGCTGCTCGCCACGACGTATCGGAAGTCGCCGTGACGCTCGCCGCGCGCGACCTGGAGTTCGGCTACCCTTCCAAGCGGGTCGGCGCGGACCTCACCGTGGCGCTCGAGCGCGGCGAGATCGTGTGCGTGCTCGGCCCCAACGGCAGCGGGAAGTCGACGCTCTTTCGCACGCTGCTCGGCCTGCAGCCGGCGCTGGGTGGCGCCATCGAGCTCGACGGGCGCCCGCTCGCCTCCTGGCACCGCAGGGAGCTCGCGCGCCGGGTGGCCTACGTTCCGCAGGCTTCCACCAGCTATTTCGACTTCTCGGTGCGCGAGTTCGTCGAGATGGGCCGCACGGCGCACCTCGGCCCCTTCGCGCGTCCGGGCGCGCGCGACCGCGACATCGCCGACGACTCCATCGCCACGCTGCGCATCGCCCCGCTCGCCGAGCGCTCGATCCACGCGCTCTCCGGCGGCGAGCGCCAGCTCGCGCTCATCGCGCGCGCGCTCGCCACGCAGGCCGGCTACTTCGTGATGGACGAGCCGACGGCGAACCTGGACTTCGGCAACCAGGCGTTGATCCTCGAGGAGCTGGTGCGCTTGCGCCAGGCGGGAATCGGCGTGCTCGTCTCCACGCACCATCCCGACCACGCCTTCCGGGTGGCCGATCGTGCGCTGCTGCTCCACAAGGGGACGGCGCTCGCCCTCGGGCACGCCGACGAGGTGCTGACGCCCGAGCATCTCTCGCGCCTGTACGGCGTGCCGATCCGCGTGGCGGTGGTCGAAGGGCCGCACGGGCGGCGCAGCGTCTGCGTGCCGTGAGCCGCATCGCGCCGCCCGCAACATGTCCGCCACGAGAGCGCTTCCCTTTGCCGCTATCATCTGCCGGGACGGCCGCCGTGGCCTCGCCGATGCCAGCCCCATGGGTTCGAACCTGAGCAAGCGCTTCGCCCGCCGCGAGGACCTCGGCCTCACGCGCGGCGAGTTCGCCATCCTCGCGCGCCTGTCTTCGCCCGAGAAGATCCAGGCGTTCCTCAACGCGATTCCGATCAACCACGAGCTGGGCGGCGAGACGGTGCTGTCGGTGCGCGAGGTGCTGCGCCAGCGCCGCGCCCACTGCATCGAGGGAGCGATGGTGGCCGCCTGCGCCCTCTGGGTGCACGGCGAGCCGCCGCTCGTGATGCACCTCGACTGCCATGAGAGCGACTACCCGCATGTGCTCGCGCTCTTCCGGCGCGCGGGCGCGTGGGGCGCGATCTCGAAGACCAACGGCACGCCGCTGCGCTACCGCGATCCGATCTATCGCAGCCTGCGCGAGCTGGCGCTGTCCTACTTCCACGAGTATTCGAACCGGCGCGGGCACAAGACGCTGCGCAGCTATTCGTCGCCGTTCGACATGCGCCGCATCGATCCGGCCGAGTGGGTCACGGCGGGCGAATCGTGCTGGAAGACCCACGACCGCATCGAGGGCCTGCGCCACTACGCGCTCATCTCGCGCCGCCAGGAGCGCCTGCTCACCAAGCGCGATTCCTTCGAGCGCAGGGCCTCCAGGCTGGTCGAGTATCCGAAGCCGGCCCCCGCCGCCTGAAGACCTAGGCCGGCTCCTCGCCCTCGCCGCGGGAAGCATCGAGCGGCGGCAACGCGCGTGGGGCCGGCGGGTCCGCGGCGAGCGGCGCGAGCCGGCAATGCCACCAGCCCACGTCGTGCCAGGCCTCGCGCTTGTATCCGACGCCGCGGTAGACACCGACCGGCCGGAAGCCCACGGATTCGTGCAGCGCCACGCTCGCGGCGTTCGGCAGCGCGATTCCCGCGTAGGCGTTGAAGTAGCCCTGCGCGCGCAGCAGCTCGAGCAGCGCGCGGTACAGGCGCGCGCCGATGCCGCGCCGGCGAAAGTCCGCATGCACGTAGCACGACACGTCCACCGACCACTGGTACGCCAGGCGCTCCCGGTGCCGGCTGGCATAGGCATACCCCGCCACGCGCCCAGCCTCCTCCCACACCAGCCAGGGATGGGTCGCGAGCGTGTCCACGATGCGCCCGCGCATCTCCTCCTCGCTCGGCGCGTCGAGCTCGAACGAGATCGCCGTGTCGCGCACGATGGGCGCGTAGATCGCGTGCACGCCGCGCGCATCGCCGGGGCGCGCGAGCCGGATGGCGGAAATCGAATCCGTCACGGCGGCGGGTCGGGCGCTACCCTGCCAACGGCTCCGGCGCCGCCGCCGGATCGCCGTCCACGCGCTCGCGGCGCATCACGCATTCGGTGCGCCCGCCCTCGGCCTTCGCCACCTTCCAGCGCCGGAAGCCTGCTTTCTCGAACGCGCGCACGCCGGCGGCGTCGCCTTCTTCCGGGCCCGCGACGCACGCCGGCACCCGCACGTCGGCGAACACGATGTCTCGTGCGAACGCGCGGATCACGCGCGAGCCGAGCCCGCGCCCCAGGAGCCACGATTCGCCGATCAGCACGTCCATCCCCGCCACGCCGGGCTCCGTGCCGAGCTCGGCGGCGTACTCCGGGAACAGCGCGACCGGGTAGCACTGGACGTATCCCACGTCGCGGCCGTCGTGCGTGACGATGTAGGCGGACACCGGATGGCCGGGCTCGGTGCGTCCTCCGTACCTGGCGACCACCTCCGCGAACGAGCTCGGCGCGTTTCCGTACCACTTGGCCACGTGCGGACGGCCGAGCCACGTGAAGAGCGTCGGCAGGTCACCCTCGGCGAGGCGGCGGAATTCCAGCGCACCGCTCAAGCGGCGCCCTTCAGGAGCGCGTCGCGGCGGCGCCGCATCTCTTGCGCGGCGCGCTAACGGCAAGCGACATGTATCGTGGGCGACAGGTGCCGCTCGTGGGTATCGCCCGAGTTGAGGTAGAGGGTCGCGGCGGCGTCGAGCTCTTCGCCGCTGCGGCCCACGCGCGAGCTCTCGCGCAGCAGCATGGAGCGCTCGCCCGGCGAAACCCGGACCCGGCGCACCGGTCCCGCCGCGCCGTTGGTGCGTTCCCAGTGGTAGTTGAAGACGAATCCGCGATCGTGGGGCTGGAAGCGGACGGTCGCGCTGTAGACGATGGTGACCGGGCAGCGGCCCGTATACCGGTCCCGGTTGGCCGCCACGTGCACCTCGTCGAAGGGCTTGGCGGCATGCGCGGCGGCGCTCGCGCCCAGCAGCAGGGCCACGGCGAACGCGTGCAACGGCGGCTTCCTGGTCATGGTTGTGTGCCCTCGGGGCGGGTGGCGACGGAAGACCCTAATACCGCGCGACCCCGCGCGTCAAACGCGGCCCGCGCGCCCGCCCCGGGAAGCCGCGGCGCTCAGCGCGCCGCGGGAATCGCCCGCGCGCGATCGCGGGTGAGCGTGACCGTGCCGAAGTAATGCGTGTCGCCCAGGGAAAAGGACAGGCGCTTCTGCGGCGGGTAGCTCGTGAGCAGGAAGTCCCGGTAGGAGATTTGCTTCGCGTCGAAGCGCGTGGCCATCCAGATCGGCACGTCTTGCGTGGGCCGGTCCTGCACTTCGGCGAGGATGCGCGTTACCTTCGCATAGTCCGCGGGATTGTCCTGGCGCAGCTGTCGCAGGGCGCCCGGCGCGTTGAGATCCACGCGCGGACCCGCGGCCGCACCCGCGGCGAAGGTGGCGCAGGCGAGCGCTGCTGCGACGGCGACGGTCTTCATGCGGGCCTCCTCGCGATGCCGGGCGGACCCCCATGCGACATCTCCCGGCTCCCGTGGTTCCGCGCGGGCGAACGGCCGACGCCGCCGGCAGCGCCCGTCAGCGGGCCCTGGGCCTGCCCACCGCCGGGTGGTCCCGGTCGAGGTCGGCCTGGACCTGCTCGCGGCTGCGCTCGTAGACGAGCTCGCGGCCCATGACGCTGCCGGCATAGGCAAGGCCGTTGCGGGTGGGCGAGAGCTGGCATTTCACGCTGTGGATCCCTTCGCCCAGGACGATGCTGATCGCGCTCGCGCGCTTGTCCAGCACCACGACTTCCATGGTCTGGCCGTTTTCCATGCGCACCTTGATCTTTTCCGTGATCATCGTTTCGGCTTTCCTGCGGAGGAGATCCGCTTGAAGAAGGAGTAGAGGCCGTCCTCGCCCATGCGCCGCGCGTCGGCGAGCTCGCCTTCGCGCGTCGCATAGACCACGCCGCCGTCGGGCGACACCACGGCCACCGCGGGGATGCCCTTGCGGATCGGCACGCCGTAGCGCGCGGCCACGTCGAGGTTGCGGTCGAACCTTCCGACGTCGACCTTCACCACGCGGAAGTCGCGCTCGATCAGCGCGGCGCTGCGGCCCTCGTGCAGGGCCGCGTCCAGCACCCGGCAGTCGGGGCACCAGTTCGCGCCGAAGACCAGCAGCACCGGGATGCGCTCGCGCTGCGCCTGGACGAGCGCCGCGCGAATGGCGGCCTTGGCGTCGGCTCCCTCGTCGTACGCCAGTCCGGCGGCGCGGGCCCCGAGGACGGCCAGCAGGGCTGCCAGCGCGGCAAGGCGCTTCACGGTCATGCCGCCGCCGGGACCGGAACGACGCGAAGCGTCGCTTCGAAGATGGCGCGCTCTTCCTGCGCCAATTGCGATCCCAGCGCCCTGGCGCGGGCGTAGTGGGTCGCGTGCAGGGCGCCCTCTGCGCCGGCCGCGGCCGCGTTCGCGAGCACCGCGTGGGCGAACGCGATCTCCCAGGCCGGGCTGTCGTGCGACATCACGTAGTCGAAGGAGCCGCGCGCCCATCCGAGCGCGCGCTTGCCGTCGCCCAGCAGGGCGCTCACGTGGGCCAGCAGCATCGCCGCGCGCGCCCGGTGCTGCTCCCCGCCCACCTTGCCCCAGTGCAGGGCGGCGGCGTGCGCGCTATGCAGCATCTCGGCATCTTCTTCCGGCGTGCGCGAGAGCGCCTCGGCGAGACGCCACGCGCGGTTGTTGCATTCGATCCCGAACCAGCGATTCCACTTGGCCAGCTCTTCGGGCGACACTGCGTCGTGCAAGGCGGCCTCCGGGGCGTTCGAGGCTTCCAATGTACAGCACGCCGCGGGCCCCGGGCATGCGCCGTCCTAGAGCGCGCGGATGCGCTCGCGATAGCCCGGAATCCCCTGCCCGACCGCGCGCCATGCCGAGCCGTCCCATCGCTCGTAGCCCTCGAAGACGCACGGACGGCCGACGGCGCTGAACGCATCGGCGCGATCCATGAGATGGAAGTGCAGGTGCGGCATG
Organism: uncultured beta proteobacterium; assembly: GCA_963792865.1. Lineage (GTDB taxonomy): Bacteria > Pseudomonadota > Gammaproteobacteria > Burkholderiales > Usitatibacteraceae > Usitatibacter. The sequence continues at coordinate 117,650 of CAWBYB010000008.1, read as the reverse complement.
CTCGAGCGGCCCGAATTGCCCACGCGCCCGAGGCGATCGCCCGCGGCCACGCGCTCGCCCGCCCGAACGGCGAGCGATCCGCGGCGCAAGTGCGCGTACAGGGCGACGCCGTCGGCGCCTTCGAGCAGCACGTAGTTTCCGGTGAGCGCGCGCCAATCCGTGCGGGTGATCCTCGGCGGCCGCGCGCGATGGGCCAGCAGCCGGCCCCACTCCCACAGTGCGTTCACCCAGATCCGGTCGGGCCAGCCGTCGGCCGCCTGCAGCACGCGCCCGTCCTGGGCGGCGCACACGGGCGCATCCCACGCCGCGAACCGGTGCGCCGGCACGATCCCGTACGCCCAGGCCCAGAGGGCCGGACCGAAGGGCGCCCAGGCCCGGGTGGTGGGCCGCACGAAATCGCAGGCGAATCGCTGCCCGAAGAAATCGGTCCCGTGGCTTGGAATCCGGGCGGCCGGCGTGCGGATCGCCGTCCACTCGCCGCGCAACGGAAAGCGCAGGCTCACAGCACGAAGGGCAGCAACGCCGCGACCCGGCTCGCGTAGGCCGGGTATGCGTCCGGGAACTGCTCGCGCATCCAGCGCTCCTCGATCCCGAGCTTGCGCCACAGGGCCCAGAAGGCGAGCAACACCGCGAGCACACCGCGCCACTCGCCGCGCGCCAGCGCGCTGCCCGCGACGGCGAGCAGCAGCCCGGTGTAGATCGGGTGGCGCACGAGCGCGTACGGGCCGCTCGTCACGAGCTCGTGGCCTTGCTTGATCGTGACCGTGCCGCTCCAGTTGCGGCCGAGCTCGTGGCGCGCCCAGATGGAGAAGAGCAATCCCGCCGCGGTGAGCGCCGCGCCGGCCCAGAACGTCCATGGGGCCCACGGCAGGAAGCGCTCGCCCAGGACCGGGACCGGAAGGCTTCGTACCCACAGCAGGAAGGCCGCCACCATGAGCGGCACGATGTGCGACAGGCGCGAGGCGAGCGGCTCGCGCCGCGCGGCCGCCTTCACGTCGCGCGCATGCACCCACCAATACGCGACCCAGCCCAGCCACAGCGCGGGAAAGAGGTAGCGGTATGCGAGCAACATGGCGTTGGTGGGAAGCGTCGCCCGGCGGGGCCGCCGCGTATGCGCTACGGCGCGCCGTGCGCGATCGGCTTGTCGGTGAACAGGTAGTCCTTGAGCTCCTTCGAGAACTTCGGGTCCTTGCGCCGGATCCACTCCAGCACCATCGAGGCGTGCTCCTTTTCCTCGTCGCGGTTGTGCTCGAGGATCGCCTTGAGCTCGCGATCCTTGCAGGCATCGGCGCGCTGCTGGTACCAGTCGATGGCCTCCAGCTCCTCCATCAGGGACACGATGGCGCGGTGCATGTCGCGCGATGCGTCGGACAGCTCTTCGACGGGCTCGTGGTAGCCGACACTGGACATCTTCTTCTCCTTGCGCTCGAGGTGGGTTGCGCCCTTCTATCTTGCCATCGCCAGGACGAGCACGGCAGCCACGGACACGGCCGACAGTGCGACGGCGATGATGCACAGGGTCCAATGGCGCCGGTTGGCCGCCTCGAGGTTCACCGCCGCCTGGTCGAGCGCGATCACCACCCGCTTGAGCTGCTCGGCGAGCTCCTTCACGTTCGCGGTGTTCTGCGCCGCGGCCTGCTGGAGCTCGTCGATCTGTCGCTGCAGCAGCTCCGACTGGTTCGAGATCGAATCGATCTTGCGCTTCGTGAAGACGGGCGAGACCACCGACACGACGTGGTCCAGGTAGGGCAGGACCGCCTTGATCGTCGCTAGCCACGCGGCGGGCACGGCAAGCCTCCTCGATCGCTATCCACCGGATCCGTCCCTCATCTGCACCGAGGGACATTTTGCGCTTCCGTAAGAGCAGAACACGCAGCAGTCGCCGTCGAGGGGCCGCAGCAGCTCGTGGCACTGCCTGCATTCGTAGAAGAACGTGCAGACGTCCGTCGGCATCTCCTCCTGCGCCCGGGCTCCGCAGCGGGGGCAGGTGATGACGGAACGAAAAGTCACTTCCATGGCGCACCCGATGGCGCGGGGGCGCGAGGCATCGTGGGCTCGCGCGGCGTCCCGGGCCTCTTCACCGCCAGCTCGTTGATGACGGCCTCGACGTCGTCGATGTCGCGTACCAGGCGCTCGAGGGCGGCGCGCTGGGCGCGCGTGCGCACGCAGCCCTTCAGCCAGACCCAGCGGCGCTGGCCTTCGACCCACAGGCTCGTGTCCGCGTAGCGCCCGGCTGCGACGATCGCCTTCTTCACGCGCGGGATGATCTCCCGGTCGTAGAGATAGGAATTCGGCAGGCGGCAGCGGCCCGCGAGGTAGCAGCTCGTGCCGCGCTCGGCGCGCACGTGCGACTCGGCGCGCATCTCGGCCTCGGTAATCATCGGCCCGCGCGGAGTCGGGCAATCGGCGATCGCATGGGTTACCTCGAGGAATGGGTCGTCGAAATAGTTTGCCCGCTTTTCGGCGGGGTGCGCGGCCGTCATTGCGAGGCCGAGCGCCACGAGGCAGGCGGCGCGCATCGCGCGCCCCGGTGCCGTCATGCGCGCAGCCATCGAATCATGCTCGGGTAGGTCGCGAGCCCTGCGGCGCCGGCCTCGGCGCCCACGGCGGTCATGCCCGCCTGGGCCAGGCCGAAGGCGCCGGGATACACGCCGTGCGAGTACGAGAAGATCAGCCCGGCGGAATGGCCCTTGTAGCCGTTGGGATGGAACAGCACGGCCGGATCCAGCCCCAGGCGCACCACCGCCGCGTACGACCATGCGATCGCCTCCACCTCGCCGGCGTGCGGCGCGGGCCCGGCGGAATCCAGCGCGTCGCTGAGCGAGGCGCGCAACGACGCCGGGGCGACGGCGATGTGTCCGGCCTCGTGCAACAGGTCGCCGGGCCAGCGCAAGGCGGCGCGATCGAACACGAGCGCCCCGTTCCAGACGCTCACGCCGGGCAGGAATGAATCCGCGGGCACCGCGCCCTCGCGCACGTCGATGCCGATCCCGCGCAGGAACTCGACGATCGTCTCCAGGTCATCGCGCACGGGAGGAATCGGCGCGCTCCCAGGCCTCGACGGGACCGGCCACGATCGCGAACAGGGGATGGGGCAGCGGATCGTCGAGGCGGCGCCACTTGCGATAGTCCGATGGGCTGCGCGCGCGCAGCTTGGCGAGCAGGTGCCGCCATTCGTGGGCGAGCTGTCCCGAGGTGACCGGAATGCAAGATCGGGTGCGCACGGGTCCCACTTTGCTCGCATCGAAGGAATAGCCGCGGCGCCGGGACTCGGAGTGCACGTGCCGGAGGTACGCGTTGATGGCCGATCGCGGCGCGGGATGGCGCTCGAAGCGGTCGAGCTGCGGATGGTGGCGATAGCCCTCGGTGCGTCCCCGCAGGACCGCCTGCGCCAGCAGCGCCTCGCGCCACAGGGCCACCAGGCCGCGGGAATCGAGATACCTCGGATGCAGCGTCCAGAGTCGCATTCAGTACGGCGTTCCGTCCTTGTGGGTGACGCGCCAGCGCCCCTCGACCATCGCGACGTGCAGGTCGTCGTCGGGATAGCTCGCCTCGTCGCCCGCGGGCCGGTCGCCGATCTCGAGGTATACGACGTCCTCGCCGGACTCGTTCACGAGATGGTGCCCGTTCCCGGTGCCCGCCCGGAAGCCCGCGCACATGCCGGGAGCAAGGCGCGTGCGTCCCTCGTCGGTCACCAGCGTGGGATGTCCCTCCAGGATGTAGACGAACTCGTCCTGCTTCGTGTGCGCGTGGCGCAGCGCGGACTGGGCATTCGGCGCGAGGCGCGTGAGGTTCACGCCGAAGTTCTTCAGCCCGAACCGGTCTCCGAGCGGGCGCTTCTGCCTTCCCGCCACGCGCGAGGCATACGGCGCGGGATAGATCGTGGGCGTGGTGCGCGGGGCCGCCTCGGCGGCGACCACCGCGGTCGGGAATCCTGATTCATCCATGAAGGCGCTCCTCGGCTTCCACGCCATGTTGCCACAGGAAGCCTGCGGAGCGCCCGGTGCGCTCGCCCGCGGGCGCGCTAGGCGCGCTTCACGACGAGGAAGTTGCGTACCTCGCGCACGCCCTTGACGCTCTGCGCGATGCGCCCGGCCCGCTCGCGCGCCGCCTCGTTCTCCGCGAGGCCGTTCAGGACCACCACGCCGTGGTGCGCGTCGACGTCGATCTTGAGCACGCTCAAGTCCGGGTCCTTCACCAGGTCGGCCCTGATCGACGCGTCGATCACCGTATCGCGCATCGCCTCGCGGGCGATCCGGGCATCCTTCGGAACGTCCCAGGCTTGCGTGGCGATCGCCTCGCTCGTCGAGGCGAGCGCACGCCGCAATCGCGCCAGCGCCTGGCCGGCTCCGTCTTGCATGTTGATGCGCTCGCCGGGATCCTCCCACGCCGCGAGCGCGACGAAGGCCAGCGCCACGGCAACTGCCGTTTCCACGAGGATTCGGTTCATGGCAGCTCCTGATGCGGGCGCGACCCGCGTCGATTCGGTCGGGACTTCATCGTGCCCCGCCGCAGGAGCGAGGACTGTCGGCGGGCGCCGCGACCTCTTGTCCTCCGCCGTCGGACGCCGCATCCCTGTCGGAAGAATCCCACGCGTGAATCGGCGCAACTCCCCGCATCCTGCGCGCCGCAGTCTTACGGTCCTGCGCAGGACGCGGCCCTAATCTGGACGCTCGACCCACGAAAAGGAGATCGGCATGAACGCGAAACGACGACTGCTGGCCGCGACGTTGTTCGGTACCGCGATCGCGATGGGGGGCTGCGCCAACCTCGGCGAGAAGAGCGCGGGGCAGACCTTCGACGACACGACCATCACCGCCAAGGTGAGGGCGAAGTTCGTCGCGGACAAGGAAGTGAGCGCCCTCGACATCAAGGTCGACACATACAGGGGCACGGTGCAGCTGTCCGGATTCGCCCAGAACTATGCCGAAGTCGAGCGCGCCGCGCGGCTGGCGCGCGAGGTGAACGGCGTGCGCGAGGTGAAGAACGACATCCGGCTCGCCAGCAAGTGACGCGGGCGTCCCGCGGGGCGGCGCCCCCGCGGGACGCGATCGGAAATCCCTGCGCCTTGAGGAGAGCGAAATGCTTTACTGGGCGGCCGTTTTCCTGGTGATCGCGCTCATCGCCGGCGTCCTCGGCTTCGGCAGCATCGCGGCCGGCGCGGCCGGAATGGCGAAGATCCTCTTCTTCATCTTTCTCATCGCATTCCTGGTGTCATTGCTGATGGGCGTCTTCCGGCGCCCTCATTGAAGGAGGTACGACACATGAGATTCCACATCCTGCCGGGGATCGCCGTCTGCGCGATCCTGCCTGCGTGCGGCAGCGCTCCGCCCCGGGCGGACGACCACTACCCGCGCACGGCCTACTACGCTTACGACGAACCCACGCACGTCGACCCGCTCGCGAGCGCCGCCGGCGACGAGTCCCACTCCGGATCCGCGCGCGTGGTCGCCATCCGGCACGTGCGCGAGGGCGGCCACGGTACCAACGGGGCCGGGGCGCTGCTCGGGGGAATCGCGGGCGGCGTCATTGGCCACCAGATCGGGGGCGGCGCCGGCAAGGATGCCGCGACCGTGGTCGGCGCGATCGGCGGCGCCATGGTGGGCAACGAGATCGAGAAAGACCACGACAGCGAGCACGGGTACTGGGAAGTCACCGTGCGCTTCCGCGACGGCCGCGAGGAGGCCTACGCCATGAATGACCTCGAGGGGATCCGGGTGAATGACCGCGTCCACGTCGAGGGCGGACGCATCCATCACGGCTGACCGGCCCCGAGAGGGGCGGGGCCATGGGGTAAACTCCTGCGAGCCCATGGCTCCGACCTCGAATCCGGGCGCGACCCCCGGGACCAGCGCCGTCCTGCCGGCGCGCTTTTGGCTGCCGCTCGTGGTTGCGGCGGCCGTCTCGGGCGCCACCCTCGTCGTCTCCGAGCTCTCCTACCGCTCCTTCACGGACGACGTCGCCGACCTCGGCAGGGGCTTCGAGTTGCACGCCCGTGTCCTCGAGCTCGAGAAATCCGTGATCGAGGCCGAGGCCGCGCAGCGCGGCTACCTGCTCTCGCGCGGGCTGGGCAACCTCGAGTCGTTCCAGCGCTCGGTGCGCGCGATTCCGGCGATACAGCGCGAGATCCTCGACCTCGCCTACCGCGACAAGGAAGTGCGCGACCGCCTCGCCGATCTCGGCCGGTCCCTGGCGATCAAGGTCGACGAGATGCAGCGCAGCGTGAAGCCGGTCGACCTGCAGCACGCCTCCGGCGGCGCGGCCTTGCTCGACAGCGACGAGGCCCGGCAGACGAACGCGAAGATCCGCAAGGGCTTCGCAGAGCTCGACCGCCTGGTCGCCCCGCAGATGGAGAAGCACAACCTGCGCTGGCGCGACTCGATGGAGGCGAGCCGCTCGGCGATCTTCACCGTCGTGGGTTTGAACGTGGTGCTCATCGCCATGCTCGCGCTCCTGCTCATCCGCGACCAGCGGCGCCTGCGCGAAAGCATGAAGGCGCAGGCCCGGCAGGCGGAGCGCCTCGAGAGCGAGGTGGCCAAGCGCACCGAGGAGCTCTCGTCGCTCTCGGCATTCCTGCAGGCGAACTCGGAGCGCGAGAAGGCCGCGCTCGCGCGCGAGCTGCACGACGAGCTGGGCGGCATCCTCACGCCCGCGAAGATGGATCTGTCGTGGCTGCAGGGCCACCTGGGCGGCGACCCCGCGTGCCGCGAGCGCATGCAGCGCCTGTCGCACCTCATCGACGAGGGCATCGACCTCAAGCGGCGGATCATCGAGAGCCTGCGCCCGTCGCTGCTCGACCACCTGGGACTCGCCGCGGCGCTGCAGTGGTACGTGGACGAGACCTGCAAGTCCGCGAACCTGGACTGCAAGCTCAACGTGACCCCGAACCTCGAGCGCTTGCCCTCGGATCTCGAGATCGCGCTCTTCCGGCTGGTGCAGGAAAGCCTGAACAATATCGTCAAGCATGCGCGCGCCAGGCACGTGACCCTGAGCGTGGAGCGGTTCGCGAAGGGCCTGCGCGTGGTGATCGCCGACGACGGCGTGGGCATCCCGGACCTTGGCGTGGCGAGCAAGCTCTCCCACGGCCTCGCGGGCATGCGCCATCGCGTGAGCTCCGTGCACGGCACGTTCGGGATCGAGAGCCGTCCGGGCCACGGCACGATCATCCAGGCCGTCGTGCCGCTGGAGGGCAAGCCCGCGCCCGGTCCCGCGCGCCCGGAAGGCCGCGCGGCCTGATCGCTATTGCGGGGGGTGGCGCGCGAGCAGGTCCCGGACCAGCCCCGGAATGCGTGCGAAGTCCTTGCTCTTGTCGAGAAAGAAATCCGCGCCCGCCTGGAGCGCCGCGGCCTTGAGCGCCGGCACGGCGTGATTGGTGAGCACCACGACGCAGGGCTGCTGCTCGCGCCCGAGGGCGCTCGAGCGCAGGTAGCGGATGACCCCGAAGCCGGTCCCGCTTGCGAGCTGCAGGTCGACGATCGCGAGCTCGATGGCGTGGCGTTCGCACGCGGCGAGCGCCTCCTTCTCGGTCGCGGCGGTCGCGACCACCGCGACGCGCCCGGAGATCGTCACCAGCTCGACCAGGCGCTCGGCAATCTGCGGCGAATCCTCCACCACGAGCGCCGCAATCGGGGAGTGGCTTGCGACCGGGCGCTCGAGCGGGCGGGCCATCATCAGGCGATCAGCTGGTTCTTCACCGCGTAGTAGGTGATGTCGGCGTTCGACTTGAAGTTCATCTTCTCGAGGACGCGCGCGCGATAGGTGCTGACGGTCTTCACGCTGAGGAAGAGCTCGCGCGCTATGTCCGAGACGCCCCGGCCGGCGGCGAGCTTGCAGAAGATCTGGAACTCGCGCTCCGAGAGTTGCGCGTGCGAAGGCACGTCGGCGGCCTGGCCGGTGAGCCCCTGCGCGAGCTTGTCGGCGGTGCGCGGGCTCACGTAGCGCCGGCCCTGCGCCGCCGCCACCACGGCGCTCACGAGATTCTCCTGGGGCGAGTCCTTGGCGACGAAGCCGGCGGCGCCCGCCTTGAGCAGGTTGATCGCGAACTGGTCTTCCGGGTAGCCGCTCACGATCAGCACCGCCATCTCGGGACGGATCGCCTTGCAGCGGCTGAGGACGTCCGCCCCCGACATGTCGGCGAGCGACAGGTCCACCAGCGCCACGTCGAAGGCTTGCGCGCGCACGAGGTTGATCGCTTCCTCCCCGGTCCGCGCCTCGGCCGCCACTTCCATGTCGATACGCCCCGAGAAGACCTGCCGCAGACCCATTCGGACCACGTCGTGGTCGTCGACGACCAGCAGCCTGATCATGGCATTCGCCCGTCCCCAGTGTGGAAGGCTCTATGAGACCACAACGGGCGCGCCCGGTTGCATCAGCGCGGGCGGGTTTCGGCTGTCGGAATTGTCCTACGTGCGGGGGGCTTCGGAACCACGCGTCGGAACGCGCCGACGCCCGGCCGGAAGACGCCGACGCCAGCGCGCGCGCTTGTCTCATTCCGGAGACGAGGGTCGCGCGCTAGCCTGGGAGCGTGGCAATGACATCCATTCGGGTCGTCAGGAGGCGGGACATGCGCTATCGAACTTGGCAGGATATCGCCGTCGCCGTGCTGGTAGCCGCAGCGATCTTCGTGCTCTCTCCACAGGCGTGGAGCGGCGCGACCGCGCTCGCGGATCCCGCGCTGCCCTCGTATGGCCAGGAGGTCTCGGTGAGGCTGCAGGGCGGCGACCGCCCCGTGTACTCGCCCGCCACGCGCTACGCGCGCTCGGGGGCAACATTCACCCTCGACTATGCGCTGGCCCCGAACGGCTTCGGACCCGAGCGTCCCGACCCGGCCGAGGTCCCGGTGCCGCTGGGGGAGGTCGCTCCCGGCAACTACACGCTCGTCGCGCGCTTCTTCGACGCGCAACGGCCGGACGCGCCGGCCGAAATCGTGACCAGCTCCTTCGTCGTGTTGCCGCCCGAATACGAGGGCGTCTACCTCGCTCCGCGCGAGCCCGGCGCCTACGAACCGCTCGACGTGCTGGTGCGCGCTGCGGACTATCTCGATCCCGCGAGCATGCACGCCACCGTGTCCGGCACGACGGTCCGCGTCGATTTCTCCTACGCTCCCGGCGCGCGGGTGAAAATGGCGGCACATCCCCCCGGGACGGTTGCATTCGCCATGGTGCGCATACCGGGGCTGCCCGCGGGCACCTATCGCCTGGAGGCATGGGGTCATCCGGCATCCGGTGGAGCGGCGCAGCTCACGTCCGCGTGCGACTTCGCCGTCTCCCCGATGTCCCCGGTGGTCGAGTACTACTCGCCCTCGCTCGGCCAGTACCTCCTTGCGGCCAAACCGCGAGAGATCGCCGCGCTCGATTCCGGGGCGCAACCCGGCTGGAAGCGCACGGGATGGCGGTTCAACGCCTGGCTGCGGGAAGAAGATGCACCTTCGCAGGCGCAGCCCGTGTGCCGCTACTACGACGCGGCATCGAAATCCCACTACTACGCGATCGACCCGGGGATCTGCCGGTCGCCGGGTGCAGGCGAGCTGGGCGAGGGCACCGCGCCCGATGCCGGGCCCGTTACCGGATCGAAGTTCGAGATGGTGGCCTTCTGGGCGTTGCTCCCGCAGGACGGGCGATGCCCCGCGGGAGCACGTCCAGTCTACGCAGCCAAAAACGCGCGCGCGGCGCCGGATGCATCGAACGACCGCTTCATGGTCGACACGCGACTGCGCTCCGAGATGTCCGCCGACTGGATCGACGAAGGCGTCGCCTTCTGCTCGCCGTCATAGATCTTCGATCGCGATGCGAGGCTGCTTGATTGCGGGCGCTAGCGCATCGCCGCCGGATCGAACGTCGGATTCTCGATGATGCCGAAGATGTTGCCGAAGGGATCGACCACGGAAGCGACCTTGATGCCGCCGCCCACGTCCTTCACGGGCTCGTGCACCGCCGCCTTCAGCGCGCCCAGGCGATCCATCTCCGCCTGCGCGTCCGCCACGCCCCAGTAGGCGAGCGCGCCCTGGCGTCCCGGCGCGCCGTCCGGGATCAGGCCCAGCTCGAATCCCCCCACGGAGTAGCCGACGTAGAACGGCTCGTCGAAATACGGGGCGATTCCCAGCACCTCGCCGTACCACGCCTTGGCGCGGGCGAGGTCGGTGACCGGATAGATGACCGTGCGCAGACCCTGGATCATTGCGTGCCCTCCCATGGCGGCCGATGTTCGATCGAGTTTGCCCGAGAGCGGGACTCGGGGCCCAGGCTGCCGGCGCCGGTGCGCTTCATGCGCCCGCCTTCGCCGCGATGCGCGATGCCTCGGCCAGCACCATCAGCGCTTCGCCCGGCGCGACCTGGCCGATGGCCTCGAAGGAGGGAATCCGGATCACCCAGTTCAGCCACTGCTCGCTGCCGTCGCCGGAGCGGCGCGATTCGAGCTTCGCGAAGCGCGTGCGCAGCCACTCGACCGACGGCGGCGGCTCGTTCTCGTATGCGTAGAGCGCGGGGTCGCCGAGGACCGCGAACATCTCCCGCGCATGCGCGGCGAGCTGCGGCTCGAGCACGAGGCGGTCCGTCGCGAGCGCGCGCACGAAGGCCTACGTGGCCGGGGTCTGCTGGAAGAGCACGTTCACCCATCGCCCCGAGCGCTTCGCGTAAAGCGACGATACCCAGACGGGGCTCGGCACCCGGGACTTCCCGCATACGGTGTCCTGCTCGGCGCGGTAGGTCACGAGCACGGAGTCCGCCGATACGGGCGTGACCGAAAGGGGACCGAGCGAATAGCCCCGCACCACACAGGCGGGACTGCGTACTCCCGCAACCACGGCGGCCTTGCCGGCGATGCCGTAGCCGTGGATCTCGACGTGGTCATCCGAGAGGAACCGCTCGAAGAACGCCGCGTCATGGTGCTTCCAGGCGACCCAGGATTTCGACTCGAGCTCGCGCACGGCGGCCTCGTCCGAGGTCGCGAGTGCGGGCGGCCGCACCGGCTCGGCCGCGGCCGGCACGGCAGCGGCGATCGCGAGGAGCGCGGCGGTCGGGAATGTCCGGATCATCGGGTGCGCCATCCTCAGCGCCGCCGCACGTACTCGTAGTCGTAGTTCATGTTCCACGTCGCTCCGCCATCGAGGGAGCGTTCGGAGTATTGGCGCACGCGCCCGCCCGGCTGGTTGAAAAGCGTCATCCTGCGCAGGACCTTGCGGCCGCCCGAGACGTGCGACTCGCCCTCGAAGCGCATCGCCCCGTCGCGGTACGCGCCCGAGAACTCGCTTACGTTGCCGGCGCTGTCCACCCACGTCTGGCGCCAGCGCCGCAGCGCGGGATCGAAGAAGTTGATGCTCTTTCCCGAGTAGCCCCCGGACTCGACGTAGTGCTCGTGGACGATGCAATCCGCGGTGCTCTTCTCGATGGTGCTGGTGGCAATGACCTTGCCGCCGTCGAGCACGTCCCATCGGCCGAGCCAGAAATCGAACTGGTGGCGCTCGGGCGAGGACGGGCAGGGCGTGGGCGGCGGCGCCTGCGCAACGGCAAGTGTCGCTGCGAGCGACAGAAGCGTCGCGACGGCAATCGAGCGATTCATTCTCGACCTAGCCAAGGTTGACCAGAACGAGCCGATGCCCGCCGCCCACAGGTTCTTCTGGCCGCTCGTCATCGTCGAATCGTATCAGCCGACACGCAGGAAGTGCTGCGCCCAGGGCGGCACCTGCGTGAACAGGACATGCGACACCGCCGAGAAGCTGCCGCAGGCGAATCCGTGCTCCTGGGCCAGCAGGCCGAGGCTCCGCCTCGAATACAGGCTGATGTGCCCGTTGCGGGGCGCCGCGTACCACCAGCCCAGCTTCTGCCGCGGACCGATGTTTCCATCCGACAGCAGCGTGGAGAACAACACGATGCCGCCGGGGGCGAGCAACGCGCGCAGGTTCGACATCAGTTGCCGCGCATCGGGAACGTGCTCGAAGACCTCGAACGCGGTGATCAGGTCGAACTTGCCGAGCCCGGCGATATCGACGCCCCGGTCGACGAACGGATCGTAGGAGGCGGATTGCCAGTGCGAGTCCGCGAGGACGCTCGCGAGCAGGCCATTGCCGCCGCCATAGTCCAGGTGCCGGATCGACCGCGCCCGCTCGCCGAGCAGCGAAATCAGCGCCGCTGCGTTCGCACGGGGCCTGGTTTCCCGGTACTCCGGATCGACGAGGACATACTCGTCGTTGTAGATCCGCGCCTCGAACTCCTCCAGCTTCCAGGCCGCGATCTCGGGAGCGAAGCAGAAGCCGCAATTGCCGCAGAGGTAATAGCGGACCGCAATTCCGGCGCGATCGAGGACCTTTCCGTTCGCCTCCTCGCAGGACTTGTTGAAGTCCACGGCATCGAGCAGCGAGCTGGCGGCCTTGCAGACGGGGCAGGGCAAGGAATCGTCCATCACGCGATGCCCGGGGCTAGAACGACGCGCACACATCGCTCCTGGCGCGAAGCACCGCGTCCTGCTCGAAGCGCGCCTTGTACTCCGCGGCGATCGCGCGCACCGCCCGCTCGCTGCGTTCGTCGTCCGGGTGCACGAGGCTCACCACGAACGAGCTCTCGCGCGTGATGGCTCCGTCGGCGCCCAGCCACTGCCCCGACGCGGGCCACACCGTGAGGCCCCTGGGGAAGCGCGGGGTGACCGACGTCCGGAGGAACTCCGACCATTCCATGGGGGTCACCGTGCCATGGGGCCGCGCGGTCCCGAAATACATCACGTCGTTCACGTTTCGCTCCTCTCCCGAGCCGCACCCCGGCCCGCCCGGCGATGCGCACCCGGCGGCCAGGAGCACCGAGGCGACCACGGCAATGGCTTCCAGGCGCGGCATGCCGGTCAGCCGACGCGATGCTTCGAATCGCTCAAGGCACCCGCCGGCAGGTCTCTTCCTGGATGTTCGACCATTTCCCGTCCTTGCCCTGCGTGTCGGCGGTGTGCGCGAATTCATCCGCGCCCTTCTTCACGAACGTGTCCCGGGCGAGGTACTTGTCGGGGCTCAGCACGAGCTTGCCGCCTCTCCAGCCCTCGCTGTACTGCGTCCCGTAGATGCCGGGGCCGCCCACGCCGAGGGCCACGTAGGATTTGCGTCTGGAGTCGTATCCGAAGTAGAGGGCGAAGTGGATCGTCTCCGGAACGGCCTCCGCGATCGTCTCGTCACCGGTGACGTGCAGCCAGGTGCCGCCGATCGCCTTCTCGATGTGGGTGTTGCCGGTGGTCGCGCACTCCGGCGTGGACGGGCAGAAGCGGATCTTTCCGGTGCAGCGCCACGTGCCTTCGAAATACGCCAGCTGCGCGATCCCGGGAGCGGCCGACGCCCCCTTCACCGCGTCTCTCGCCTCCGCGCAGGACGCCGCCAGCGCAACGAGCGCCAGCGATCCGCCGAGTGCGCGCGTGAATATGACGATGGACGGTGTGCTCATGCGCGCGATCTCCTGAGGACCACATGGGTGGCATTGGGCGTAGGTACGTGCTCCGCGCACCGGTAGCCGAGTGCGGGCAGGTCGATGCCCGAAAGCAGGCTCTCGCCCGAGCCGAGCAGGACCGGCGCGATGGCCACGTGCATCTCGTCGACCAGGCCCGCCTGCAGGTATTGCCTGATGGTGGCCACGCCGCCGCCGAGCCGGACGTCCTTTCCCTTGGCTGCATCCACGGCGCGCTCGAGCGCCTCGTGAATGCCGCCGGTGACGAAATGGAACGTGGTGGCGCCCTCCATCGCGAGGGACTCGCGCGCATGGTGGGTCAGCACGAACACCGGCGTGTGATACGGCGGGTTGTCGCCCCACCAGCCCTTCCAGCTCGCGTCGGGCCACGGGCCGCGAATCGGCCCGAACATGTTGCGCCCGAGGATCCACGCTCCCAGGTTGTCGAATCCGCGCGCGGCGAAGTCGTCGTCGATTCCCGTCGTGCCTCCGTCCTGGCCGAACGTCTTGCGGAAGGTCCTGGTGGGAAAGAACCATTGATGCAGCGCGCGCCCGCCGACTCCGAGCGGATTCATGAGGTCCTGGCCGGGCCCCGCGCCGAAGCCGTCGACGGACATCGAAAAGCTCTGGACTCGAAGCTTGCTCACCGCGCACCTCCCGACTGCGCCTTCTGCCAGGGAACCTCGGGGCTTCCGTCGAGCTTCAGCGCGTGCCGCGCGTAGCAGTCGACATCCCCGGGGAAGATCATCCAGGGCACCGCGCTCCCGGTGAAGATGTGCCGGTCGGGCTTGAACCAGCGCGGATCGTCGAACGTGCCGCCGCACATGCCCTGCATGGTCGGAAAGCGCTCGAACCGCAGGCTCAGGTGCGTGCCGCACTTCGGGCAGAAGTTCACCTTCAGGGTGCGCCCGTGGTCGGGCGAGCGATGCTCGTAGGTGCTTTGCGTTCCGCTCTCCACCTCGACGTTCTCGATCAGGAACACCGGCTCCACCAGGAAGGCGCTGCCCGTCAGGCGCTGGCAGAACGTGCAGTGGCAGATGGTCGTCCTCTCGGGGGCGCCGAGAGTCCGGTACCGGATGTATCCGCAGGTGCAGCCGCCGCGGTGGATCTCAGGCATCTCCCTTCTCCTTCTTCCCGCCTGCGGGTGGACCCGCATACGGCTGGACCTTGTCCTGCTCCTCGGGATCGTTGCGCGCGACGACCGCGCGTGCAGGTTCGGTCGCGCTCAGGTTGATCGCTTCATGCGGCACGCCGGGCGGAACGAAGAGGAAATCGCCGGCCTCGCTCACCACCTCGTGCTCGAGCGCCGGGCCCCATCGCGTGCACACCCGCCCCTCGAGGACATAGATGCCCGTCTCGTAGCCCACGTGCATGTGCGGCTCCGCCCGCGCGCCCGGCGGAATGACCACGATGTGCATCGACAGCCCGTGCGCCCCGACCGTCTGCCCGGAGATGCCGATGAAGTACGGCAGGCGCTGGCGCGTCATGACCTCGCGGTCCGGGCGCAACGCACGCACCTTGCGTTCGGGTTTGCTCATCGTCGCCCGGGGAACATGTTGATGTACTGGACGATCCGCGGGCGCAGGCCGAGGTTGGGGCGGCTTCCATGCGGAAGGGCGTGGTGCCAGATGACCATGTCGCCGGCGCGTGCGCCGACCGCGATCGAGCCCAACGCATGCAGGTCCTGCTTCTGCGGATCCGCTCCCGGTGGAAGCTTGGCCAGCCAGTCGGCGAGGCGATGGTGAAAACCGGGAACCAGCGTGAGCGCGCCCTGCTCGGGCGGCGTGTCCGTGAGGTAGAGGATGCCCTGCGTGCCGAAGCCGAGCGGCCGGGAGAAATCGAGGTCCCAATGCAGGTCGGGCCCGGGAAACGGGTGGCCCGTGCGCTGGGGCGGGTGGAAGCCGCAGCGATCCGCCGTGACCCACAGGTCGGCGGTCCCCCAGAGCTGCGCGAAGGCCTTGTGGATGCGGGCGGAGTGTCGATTCGCCTGCAGCGCCGGGTTCTGGATCAACTCGACCATGATGCCGTGGATCGCCGGGCCGGCCACCCGATACCACGATTCGGGCGCATCCGGGTCCGCGCCTGCGCATTCCCATATCACGCGCTCCGCGGCCGCGCGCGCTTCTTGCGCAACAGCGCCCTTCAACACGACGTATCCGTTCTCTTCCCAGGCGGACAACTCCTCGCGCGTGAGCACGGGCTCATGCTCCTCGATGGCGGAGAGCCACTCCTGCACCACCCGGGGCCGGGGCGCGCCGCCGATCTCGGCGTTGAGTCGTTCGACCAGCACCCGGTCGGGCTGCCCCGCCTTGGCGACGATCCACGCCTCGAATTCCTCGAAGGTCGGCGCATTCTGGAAGAGATGCTGGTACATCTGGTGCAGACCGAGTCCGAGCGCGTGGACGACCGCGTGATCCACGCGCTCTTCACCCACGCGATCGATCCGCGCTCCCTGGCGGGAAGCGATCGCCGCGGACCAGATGCGCTTCAGGTGAAAGACGCCGAGCGCCCCGGTCTCCATCGAGGAGGCGATGCGCGCCGGCGCATTCGCGCCACCTGGCTGCACGCACACGGCTGCCGAATCGGCCATCTTGGGATTCAGCCGCGCACCGCGACCGGGCGGCCGAAGGCGACCGCGCTGCGCACCTCGGCGGGGGCCGCCTGCGCGAGCTGCCAATCGGGTTGGGCGCCGAGAGCGTCGTTGATCGTGGAGAACGCGAGACGAAA
The DNA here is from genome assembly GCA_963792865.1 of uncultured beta proteobacterium. Taxonomy (GTDB): domain Bacteria; phylum Pseudomonadota; class Gammaproteobacteria; order Burkholderiales; family Usitatibacteraceae; genus Usitatibacter. Next base: position 101,511 of record CAWBYB010000008.1, on the reverse strand, counting down.
AGCGACGAAGGCCGTCGCCTCGAAGATCTCCCGTTCGGCGAGGCCGGCCTCGCGCAGGGACTGGACGTCCGCGGCGGTCGTCGCATTGGGATCCTTCGCGACGCGGCGCGCCCAATCCGAAAGCGCCGCCTCGCGCGGCGAAAGCGACGAGTCCTTCATGAGCGACGAGCGCAGGGCGGCGAAGGCCCCGCAGAGATCCGGACGCCACGCCCACAGCCGGCTCAGGTTCATCACGTATCCATCGCTTTCGAGATCGCCCCGGTAGAGGCGGGCGGACTCCGGACTGTCAGGCGCGTCGTGCAGGAACATGGCCGATCCTCCTCAAGGGCTGCGCAACCAGGTCTTCGCTCCGGGCGTGAACGCGAGTCCCAGCGCCGTGACCTGCAGCGCGGTCTGGATGATCGTGTACGCGCGAAGCGCGCCCGACATCGCCTGCCACAGGTCGGGAAAAACCAGGATGGAAATTACCACGGACGAAACCCCGAGAGCCACGACGATCGCGAGGACCCAGCGGGCCCAATCGCGGCCCTGCGGCAGCTTCCAGGCGACGAGGGCCAGCAGCCCGAGCGAGACGAGATCCGCGACCGCGTCCGCAGGCGTTGACGCGCCATCCCGATCCAGGAGTCCCGCCAGGATGGAAACGAGCACCAGGGCCGCCGAAGCCCACAGCAGGACGGCGGCACGCCTTATCGAAACCGGCGCGCCCGCTATCGCCGCTTGCACGCAAGCAACCTGTTCGTCATTCGACGCTCCCCGGCGGATCGGACTGCGCGGAATCCGGTTGGCCGCGCGGCGCCTCCTTGCTCATGATGATGCTTCGATAGGCCTTCCCGTTCCATTGCGCGGTGGTGACGCTGCGGTAGCCGCGCCGGACATAGAACGCCACGAGCCGTGCGGCGGGCTCGGCCGTGTCCAGCGCCATCGCGGTGAATCCGCAACTCCGCGCCCACTGCTCGGCTTGCGCGAGAAGGAGCGAACCCACGCCGCGCCCCTGGTACTCCGGGGCAACCGCGAATTGGTGGAAGCTCGCCAGCTCCGGCCTTCCGATGTAGGCGCCCAGGGTATTCGGCACCTGCGCGTTCACCAGGATCGTGCCGACCATCTTCGCGCCGTCCACGGCGACGATGCATTGGCGGTTTTCCACCCGCTTCCTCGTGGTTTCGGCGGATTGGTCCACCGCGGTGTAGTTGAGGCCCATCCGACCCAGCTCCGCATACGCTCGATGCAGGAGGTCCGTCAGTTCGTCGATCGAATCTTCCGGGCGCAGCGGGCGAATTTCCACGGCGGGTTCCATGCTGCCGTCTCGCCCCGCGGTGTCGCGGGGATCGTTGCGTCCGGCTAGCCCCAATTCTTCGTGGCCGCCGCGATCGACGGTCCCGCCTTCGCCAGGTCCGCGGGCAGCATGACGGGAAGAAACTCGATGTCGGCCTTGAGCCACATGAAGAAGGGCTCCGCGACGCCCGGAATCTGCGAGGCGTCATCCATGTTCAGGACGATGTAGCCGCCGCGCTGCCCATCCATCGCCGTGAAGTAAGCGGCCTCCGCCTTGATCTCCGCGAGCAGGCGCTGCATCTTCTCTCCGAACTTCGGATCCGCAAGCGCGGCGTTGCCGGTGTCGGCCGGGAAGCGAACCTTGAGCAGATAGCGCATGGGAACCTCCTGGACCGTTGCAGGGAGCCGTAATACTACCGCCTCCTCAAGCAGGAGTTCTCCCGGACGGATGGACGAAGAGCACCCACCCGAACCAGATCCCGAACACGGAGTACGCCGCGGCCATCGCGGCGACTTCGGGTGCGAATGGGCCGGCGACGAGGCCCTTCACCAGCGCCACGGCCCCGATCGCGAAATTGAAGAAGTTGGCCATCGAGACGGGGCGGCCGTAGATTCCCCCGATCAGGCTTCCCCGGGCCATCCAGTTCAGGATGGCGAAGCCCAGGTACAGCGCGCCGAGCATCTGCACCATGAGGACGGGAGTCCCCTCGGGTGGTGCGCCGGCATGGGCCAGGAGCTCCTGCGGAAGGAACGTGATCCCGGCGCCGAGGATCGCCAGGAACGACGCGCTGAGGGTCATCAGGATTCTGGCGTTCATTGGTGTCCCTTCCTATCCATCGATGGAAGCGGGTCGCCGGGTAAGAACGCGCGGTGTCCGGCCATGAATGATCACGGTGTCGGATTGGGGCACGTACTCCAGGTCCATCTCGCCAAGGCCTTCGCCCGCGCGCTGCCCCTGCGTTCGCAAGTTGATCCGGGATCCGTGAACCCAATAGGTGCACGAAATGCTCGTGGCACGGTCGAGCGCCTTGCCGCGGACGATGACGCGGCAGCTTCCGTCCGAGTGGAGCTGCACGGCAAGGCTCCCCTCGGCGTCGTCGACCTCCCACATGGCGATGTAATTCTGCGCGTGCGCCGGCACGCTGCATGCCAACGCGACCACGACTGCAAGGAAGCGACAGCTCATCGCGCGATGTCCGGAAATCCGCCGCGGCCCGTCCGGGAGCTCATTGCGCCCGGAAGACGCCCCTCACAAGCCGGACCTGTCCCTCCTCGAGGCTGCGTCGCGCGAAGCGCCGCCAGGATTCGCGTCTCGATATCGCGGGCCGAATAGTGTGCTTCCACGCCAGCCATGAAACCCTTGAACGAAGTGGAGAGAGGTGCACGCGACCGCCACCGGCGGCGCACGACACTCTACCACCGGGAACTTCCGGCGCGGCCGGTCCACCTCCGGTGGCATTTGACGGCCGAACCGGGCGCCGCCCTTGTCGCGCTTTCTCCAATGGATGGCGAGCCACAGCATCAGGCCCGCGATCCCGCTGACGACACAACCCAGGTGCAGGGATTCCACCGGGATATCTTCGATGCTCCTCCATGACGTCCAACCGCGGATCGGGGGTCACTCGTGCAGCTCGACCTCGCCTTCGATCTCGACCGGAATGTTGAACGGAAGCTCGGCAAGCCCGACGGCGCTGCGCGCATGCGCCCCGACCTCCGGGCCGAACACCTCGAGGATGAGGTCGGTGAAGCCGTTGATCACCGCAGGTTGCCGGTTGAACCCCGGCGCCGAGTTGACCATTCCGAAGACGCGAGTCCAGGCGGCGATGCGATCGAGGCTTCCCAGCTCGCGCTCCAGGCTTCCGAGGATGGCGAGCGCGGTGAGGCGGGCCGCGAGGTAGGCCTGCTCCTGCGTCACGTCGAGGCCGACCTTGCCCAGCGGCTGTCGGAATGATCCATCAGCGTTCGTGGGCCCGTGCCCGGAGATGAGCGCCCGGTTGCCCGCCACCCTCACCCACGGGAACGGCAGGGCGACCCCCGGCGGCAGCTGCAGGGGCGCGGGCAGCGTGAGGCCCAGCTCCTTCAGCTTCCCGGCGATTCTGGACATGGACTTTCCCTTGGCGGACGCGTGAGCTTGTCCCGATGTTAACTGCGAATGCGCGCAGACGCTGCGTAGCCTCCCGACGCATCGTCATGCGGGGGGAACGCTGCTCAACTCGCTGCCGTGAACGCATTTCCGGGGAATGGCCTCGAGATCCACGCCCTCGAGACAGCGCACGTTCACCGTCCATTGCTCGGGCGCCGTGCGCGGACGGCGGAACGGCTGGATTCCGCACACAGGGCAGAAGTAGTCCTTCGCGGTCCTCGTGTTCCATTGGTACAGCGTCGACTGATCCAGCGGCGTTAGAGGCTTGAGGTCGTCCTCCGCCACCCGATGGAGCAGCCCGCCGCGACGACGACACATGGAGCAATCACAGATGCGAACATGGTCGAGGTCCGTCTCCACCTCGAACCTGATGCGGCCACAGTGGCAACTACCCTGATAGGTCTTCTTCATGACGTAGGGCGACATTAGACTGCCGGCGCGTTGGCCTGTCGGTCTTCATCCGTCAATTCGCGGCCGGTAACGGAAATTACGACCGGTGAGGACGACGAGGCGTCGGCCTCCGAGAAGCTGAACTCGAGACCGGGCCGCACAGATGGTACGTATCATTTGTCGAGGTGCCTCCAGTCAGACAGCCGGTGGCAGATCGCTCTGCGCTGAGTTCCCCGCTTCAGCCCGGTCATCTGGAAACATGTCGCCCAGCGCCGACCCGAAAGCGTATCCGCCCCACAGGAAGAATGGCAACCCGACGATGAAGGTCGCAAACACCATCGTGACCAGAAACAACCAGGCCCATGGGTCATGGAAGAGATCGACGAATTGCGACACCACCGCCCCGGATACCAGGGGCATCGCAAGCAACATGGAAGCGCCCCAGCCTCGAACGCCGTAGTCGTAGAGCATTCTCTCGGATCGCGTGCGTCCGGAACGCCAGAGTCGGCGCCAGGACCGCACTCCCCAGAACCCGCAGCAACCAGTGCAAGTGACAAGGGCCAATCCCAGGAAGCCCACCGACTGCCAACGCAGAGTGCCGCGATCGCGCAGGTCGATCAAGACTACGAAGGCCGCCATTCCGGCCGCCCCGACGATCCCCATCCCCCAATCGGCCCCATCCGCGCGAAATACTCTGCTTAGTCCGGAAAGGCGAAAGACTGCGGCCATGCGATGGCTCCCCTTGGCTGTATAAAGTGCCGTGCCATTTCCTGCCTATTTGTGATTGGACTGCTTGAGGGCCGTTGCCTCGATCTCGATTCGCATGCGAGGGTCCAGCAGCTTGGCCGAGATCATCGTTGCTGCAGGACGAATCGCGCCCAGGTACTTGCGCAGCACCGGCCAGCATCTTGGGAACTCGCTGCCATCGGGAAGCACGTAGTGAATGCGCACGATGTCGGCAAGACTGGCACCGGCCTGGGACAGGGCGGCGTCGATGTTCTTGAGACACTGTTCCGTTTGGGTCTCGATGTCGCCGGCGATCGTCATCGTCGCGTAGTCGAAGCCGGTCGTTCCGGACACGAAGACCCAATCCCCTTGCGCGACAGCCCGCGAGTATGCAATTTCGGCCTCGAAGGGTGAGCCGGAGGAGATCAGCTTTCGGTGCATTGGTTTCCCCGACGGTGGTTATGCATCGTTGGAAGGGACATTAAGCCCATCAATGCGCCGTCATCCGTAGCGAGCGCGAATACCATGTGTGCCTCCTAACCTCGCGGCCCCGGCAACCTGCCGCCCAGGATGACCAGCGGAATGAGCGAGCCCAGGAACACGGCGTGATACCACAATGGAAACCTGGCCCAGAGATTCACGTGCACCGGGACGAACAGCGCAAGCAGCAGCATCGAAAACAGGTAAACGGCAAGGCGAGCGTTCCGACCAATGGCGGCGCATGCGGCACCCGCGGCGAGCGATGCAGCGGCGCCAAGCACCAGGCGGGCGAGCAGCATGCCCAGGGAAAAATCCATGGCTTTCTCGACCTGGGCATAGCCGGGAAGAAGCCAGCGGATAGCCATGTCGCCAACGGTAGCTACCGCGAACCAGGTAACGAATCCGGCAGCGATCGCGAGCACGACTCGGAGCCAAGAACTCATGATGTCCTGGGAGCTCACTGCCCCGGCGGGGGCTGCCAGAGCTCAACCTTGTTGCCCTCCGGGTCCATGACCCAACCGAACTTTCCGTACTCGGAGTCGTCCGTCTTCTCCAGGACGTCGCATCCTTCGTCCCGTAGCGACTGAAGTACGGCGGCCAGGTCTTCGACGCGATAGTTGACCATGAAGGTCGACTTGCTTGGCGCGAAGTGCTCACCATCGGCGGCCCCGATGGACCACACGGTCGTTCCTCTTGTCGGATTGCCCGCTGCATCGGTCCAGGTGAACGCGGCGCCTCCCCATTCCTGGACGTCGATGCCCAGGTGGTGCTTGTACCAGGCTCGCAGTGCGACAGGGTCGTTCGCGTTGAAGAAGATTCCTCCGATGCCTGTGACTCTCTTCATTCGAGCCTCCCGAGTGGCGCTGCCCTACTCCTCAAAGCGACCCGCTGCGTCGCGATCGCGCTCGTATCGCCTCGTGAGCGCGAACGGCGGCAACCACGACTCGCGACGGACGATCCAGCTTTCGTAGGTTGGCTTCAGTTGGTCCGGCGCGTCCAGGGACCCCAGGTTCACTTCGATTTCGTCCGCGGTGCGCGCGAAAACGGACGAGCCGCAGCGGGGACAGAAGAACCGCCCGGCGTACTCGCGTGTTTCGCCATCGATCGTCACCGCATCCTGAGGGAACACCGCGGAAGCGTGGAAAAGGGCCCCATGATGCTTGCGGCAGTCGAGACAGTGACAAAGGCCGACTCGGTATGGGAGTCCCGACGCCACGATTCGGACGTTGCCGCAAAGGCAACCGCCCGTGAATCGGTCCATGCTGCGTCTCCTCTGAAATCAAGCGGTATGAATGCCATGCTGTTCGGCGCTCCGATACTTCGTGGCCGCACCGACAAGGCACTCACCCGGCACCTCGAACCCAGCAGACGATTCGAAACTACGCATTGAGCCTTCCACTTCGTTCCACACCGACTCGCGTTCTTGAGGGGGCAGGTGCGCCATCATGGCATTGAATGCACCGAAGGCTTCTCGGGCGACCCGCACGTATTCGGCAGAACTGGCCATTCTCAGGGGCACCGGCACGGCGCGAACCTCGGGGTCGGCAAATCCGGCTTGGTGGAAGACGCCTTCGAGCACTCCGGGAGCGCCAAGGCTGAACGGGCCGGGTTGCCCCGCAGCGGGAGGCGGGAGTTGCGCGCGCCGACGGATGATGGAAGCGGGCATGGCACCCCAACTGTTTCGATCGGGCGTGGAAAAGACGACGACGGCGACCCGGCCACCCGGTCTCAGAGCACGGCGCCACTCCCGTAGTGCGGTCACGGGGTGCGGCATATACATCAGACCAAGCCGGCACAGCACCGCATCGAAGGAGGCGTCGGGGAGGTCCAGTTTCTCGCCGTCCATGGCGCGGGTCTCCACCTGTGTGAGCCCGCGTTCACAGGCGACCTGGTGCGCGAGCTCAACGATCCCTTCCGCGATGTCGATCGCCAGCACGTAACCGTTCGGGCCGACCCGTTCGGCGGCACTGACCGCCGGTTCACCTGCCCCGGCCGCGACGTCCAGGATGCGCTGACCTGGCTGAATCCGCGCCAGGTCGAGCATCCGGCGGGTAACGTCGCCATACCAACGATCCAGGGTGGGATTCCAGCGTCGCCACGCTGCGCCGTCCTTGTTCCATTGCTCTCGCTGCGCGCTCTTGTACTTCGCCGCGTCGAAAGAGGGTTGCTGTTCGGCCACGCAGGTCCTCCTCTCGGGTCAGGCCCGTGGCTGTGAATATTCGAACGTTCATCACGCGTTGTCAGGCGTCATTTGGCCTGCTCGATTCCCGTGACCGGGGTAAACCCGCGCAAAGTGTAGGACTCCGCCCGGCGCGATGTCCAGTGCGTGCGCCCGGACGCGGCCAACGATGCCTCACGGTCCGCTCCAATGCGTTGTCGGAGGTCACTCCGTCACTCGAGCTCGCTTGAACCAGCGTGTTGACTGGGGCGTCAATAGAAATACGATTGCCGCGCCTCTCAGCGCCGTTTCAATCCAAAGTCGGAGCGGGGAAAGGTCGAATTGGGCCGAAAAAAATACTTGCACGACGATAAGGGCGGGTATGGCGGCCAGCAGGACCACGAGCCGAGCGAGGTTACTGCCTCTGCCGATGAAATAGATCAAGACGCCCTGTGTCAGCGCCGCCGGAAGTCCAGCGACGGAGTAAAGATCGGCGGCGGTGCCGCGCGCCTCGTACAAATGAACGATCCATGCGCAGGCGCTGATGAGCCAAGCCACCCAAAGCAGAACCAGCGCGAAGCGGGTGTGGCCCGGCGCACGCATCATTTCGCCGGGCTCAATTTCCCGCGCAACTTTGTCTGCACTGCGTTGAACCATATGGTTAGAGCGATTGGCCAACCAAACGTAAACCACCGTCACACTCGAGAACACATCCCGTCATAAATGAATTGCCAATGAGAAATACGATTGATTGCGCAATATCGCTGGGCTTCCCGACACGGCCGGCCGGGGTGGACGCCGCAAATTTGGCAAAAGCCGCCTGCTTTTGATCTCCCGTCATCCAGTTCCACCAGGGCGTATCAACCACCCCTGGCGAGACCGCGTTTACTCGACGCGGCCTCAACTCGACCGCAAGCGGCTTGACCATCCCCTCGATGGCTGAGTTGATTGCGGCAAGGCCAGCCGTGCCGGGATTCGCCGCGCGTGCCGAAATGGCCGAGACGAAGGTGATGGATCCGGACTGGCCAAGATACGCGAGCGATTCTTGCGCCAGCGAGAAATGCACCCAGAATTTTGCCTCGAACCCGCTACGCAAGTCGGGCTGTGCAATTTCAGTAAATGGCCCCGCGCCTTTCCCGCCACTGAGCGCCACCACGAGATGATCGAACGCTCCGACTGCGGCCAGGGCGCGAGCTCGCTCCTCAGGGTTCGCGGCATCGAATGCGGAAATGGACGCCTGCGCGCCCAGTTGTTGTTTCGCCCGTTCCAACTTGGCGCGGTCCCGGCCATTGAGAACGACTGCTGCACCACACCCGATCAATAGTTCGGCAGTTGCCAGGCCAACGCCAGACGAGCCTCCTGCAATCAATACGCGGATTCCCCGAAGGTCAAACATGCTGTTCTCCGTAGCCCCGACGACCGAGTTGAGCGGCCGGCCACGATGCCGACTCGCAAGGACACAACGCGCCACGATGGTTCACGGTCCGCCCCAAAGCGTTGTTAGACGTCATCCTTGGCTGCCAGCTGTTTCGCATCAGCCGGCTGGTGGCTTGCCGGCGTTTATCGCCAATTGGGCGGCGAAAGCCCGCTTGTATGCGGGCCGCGCTTCGCCGCGGGCGACATAGGCGGCCAGGTTCGGAAATTCGTCCGGGATGCCCGATGATTTCAGCCTGAGCAGCACCGACACCATCATCAGGTCGCCCGCGCTGAACGCGCCATCGAGCCAGTCGGCATCGCCCAGGCGAGCAGAAAGGCGGCCTAGCCGATCGCGGACGCGATCCTCGACCAGAGGCAGGCGCTCCTTGCTCCAGGGTTTATCGCCCTCCAGAAGCTTGGCGGTTGCGAGTTCAAGGATCGCCGGCTCCACGGTGTTGAGCGCGGCAAACATCCATGTGATCGCACGCGCGCGGGCATTGGCATCGTCCGGCAATAGACCCGCATGGCGCTGGGCGACATGGAAGACGATCGCGCCTGTCTCGAACAGGGCGAGATCGCCGTCCTCATAGGTTGGAATCTGGCCGAAAGGATGAAGGCCCAGATGCGCGGGTTCCTTCAGCGCACGGAACGAGACAAGGCGAACCTCGTAGGGTTGGCCCACCTCTTCAAGCGCCCAGCGAACGCGCGTATCACGCGCCAGCCCCTTGCCGCCATCGGGCGAGCGTTCAAAGGCGGTGATGATAGGCGTCGCCGCCCGAACCGCTACTCGTCCACGAATTTCCACGTGTCGGCTCCATCGAAGCGGCGCACCCGAACCGAAGCCAGCAAGCTCGGCTCAAAGTTTGCCAGGTTGACGCCATGCTTCGAACCGGGGACTGGATGCAGCGGCTCCCAGTGCGTGACGCAGGCACAGGTTTTACAGTGAATTGTCCGAAGCGTCCTGTCGCCCCATATGTACTCGGCGGTGCTCTCTGGATGCCCTTCGATCTTGACCGTTCCGAACTCGTAGTACGCCCAAGTGCCGCCAAGCCTGCGACACAGAGAGCAATTGCAGGAGGTGGCTACCTCGGGAGCAAATGGCAACGTGACGCGTACGGCCCCACAGTGGCACGAACCTTCGAGCATGGCTGGCTCCAATATGCGAAGACTGTTCTAAGCTACTTGCGACGCCCAACTGCCAGCGCGGCATTGCGCACCAGCTCTTGGGCAGCCGGCGGCATATTCTGCTTGGGCAAAACGATGCCAAGCGACGCAGACCGCATCAACAAGAAGTAGCCAGGGTATTCGGCGATCTCGCGAAAGTCGTCCCAAGGTAACGTCACACTTCGGTTCTGTGCGGCCAGTTGAAGTCGAGCGCTATCGGCAGTAACGATCACGGGGGATCGAAACTGGTTCCTGACCCGGCGTGCGACCTTGCGGGGACGGAACAGATACGCGAATGGCCAATAGATAATGCTTGCCCCAATGAGCAGCCCCATGACAATGGCCACCCAGCCCCTTACGCCCAGTGCAATCGCAACAGCGAACGCGCCTACATTGATTATCGACGCTATAACGAGTTTCCATCCGAAAAATCTGCGCAGATGGCGGCCGACAAGGGTCTTGGCTGCGGCGTAAGCGACATCGTCGCTGCATGTGGCTTCGAAGGTGATCGCATTGTCGTTCATCTGGCCACCCGACGACCTCACCTTTGCGCCCGAGCATGCGTTACTTCCGCCAAGACGTGTTGAGATTCGCGAAGCACGCCTGAATTGCCCTTCGCATAGGCATAGAGCCGGCCCATGCACGATGATGCGAAGACCAGGTAAGGCACGCCCGTTTTCATCGGGAAACGCCCGCTGCTGTTTTCGCTGAAAAGGTCGATGGCGGCCAAAGGAGCCCCGCCAATGACCCTTTCGACTCTGAGCCGATAAAAGGTGCCGGCAATCCATTCGCCACGGCCCTCGACCCCTGGATCAGGCCACTCCGCGATCGGCGTCCCACGAAGACGAACTGCGCCTCCCGAGCCTCCCGCTCGACCGGCCACCAATCGCCGTCGGACAGGCGCTCATCGCTTGGGAGGCCGCGCTGGCGAAAACGAGCGATGCTGTTGATCGAAGGAGGCGGCTCATGGTTGGGCCTCGGGTTCGTGGCAAACCGCCTCGATGTTGTGCCGGTCCGGACCGATGACGAAAGCTGCGTAGTAGTTCGCGTGGTAGTGCGGGCGCAGACCAGGCGCACCATTGTCTTTGCCACCCGCCTCCAGCGCCGCGCGATGGAAAGCGTCGACTTGCTGGCGATTCTCGGCAACGAACGCCAAGTGAAGAGGCGCCGGCTTCTCCTCGGTTTGATACAGGCACAATGAAACCTTGCCCTTCGGTTGGCTAAGCTCGACACCGTTCGGCGGCCACTCCGAGACAACCGTTACGCCGAGCGGTTCGAGTGCCTTGAGGAAAAACGATTTGCTCTCTGCATAGTCGCTGACGCCGAATTTGACGTGGTCAAACATGAGTTCCCCTGAAGTGTGCGGGCCCGCGCGAGGCCCGACGACCGAGTTGAGCGTCCGGCCATTGGCGGCCCACGGTCCGCTCCAACGCGCTGTTAGGCGTCATTTCGAGCCGCTCACTAGAACGACTGTCTCTGAATGGACTTGTGAAACACCACCCCGTCAATTACAAAATTCACGGTAGCCGAATTCGAATCATACGGATCGAACGCGATTTGGGCGGTGCCCGCCAAGGTGATGCCAACTTGAGCGGGGTCGAACGCAATCCCGAGGTATGGCCCCGTGGTCCGATAGACCGAGCCTTCAAAGTGCGTTTGGTCCGTGAATTGGCCGCCGGGAATCACGTACCACGAGGGTTTTCCGTCGACGCCATAGACGAAGAGCGTCGCAAAAATCTGGTTTGACGGATGGTGAAAGAGGCCCAGGCCCCACCCGGACTCCGACGGCACCCACCACAGATCCGTGTAATCGGTCAGGGGCTCGGTGAGGGCCCTGGGAGGAACCGTGAAGCCGATAGTGCTGCCAACGGGCCCGGACGAGCCCCTGCCCTGCGACCGCTTCAGGACCTCGAGCACGTAGTCGCCGGGAGGGAGGGCGCCGACAAGCTGATCGAGAGGCGGCGTCGGGATGGATGCGCTGAAGTCGGGCGCACCCTTCATGAGAGGTGACACGGTTATCTTGTTTCCGGACATTGTGACTTGGGTATCGACCGGATCGAACAAGTCCGGGCGCCCGTCCAGGTCCACGCCGAGCGCGGCCCCCGCAACCTTGACCCGCACGTCACGGAACGGTTTGGGACCGGGCGGATCGAGCGCTATCGGGCCAACGGCGCCGACCTGGAAGGACAGCATTCCTCTCTCGGTCGAGCCTCCGAAGGTGCCGTTGCCAAGGATCGCCCGTGCAAGCGTATGGATCTCGAACATCCCCTCGGGAAGCGGTCCGACGTAGGTCTCGAATTCGATTTGCCCGGGCGGAGGCACGCCGATCAAGCACGATGGCAGCGACAGGAAGATCTGAATCGATTGACCCGATACGCTGGTTGCAACGTCGGACAAAGAAGAGCGCTCAGCGCAAGCGGACGGGATATCCGTTACGACGTGAACGTGAACGACGTCCGTGGAGCGCGGATTCGGCGGGAAGACGCTTATCGTCCACGACGCCTGTGCGACCGCGAAGCCGCAAACGCAGACGCTTGCTACGCCGAGGGCGGCGGCTCGGGCAGCGCGGATCATTTGGTTCATGTGGACCTCGATGGCGCCTAACGATCGAGTTGAGCTACCAGCCACGATGCCGATGCCGCGGCCAGACGCGGCCCGCGCCACTTCACCTTCCGCTCGAACGTGTTGTTAGCTGGCAAGGATCTTCACGAGAAGTATTGGAGCTACCAGCGTTGCCAAGACTAGCGCGGCAAACACCACGGAATAGAAGATCGCGCCATACCACGATATTGCCGCATCCCACAGCGCCCCTGGCCCCGAATCGCTTCGCGCTGGAAGGACACCATACTGTTGGATGATGAGGTACAAGCCAAAGCACCAGAACAGCTGAACCAACACTAGCCACAACCCGAGCATGAACCACTCAAAGCTCCACCGCATTAGCGCGATGCTGCCGCAAATCACTCCCGACGCCAGCATTCCCCAATTGGCGGCCCTCATGAGGTATCGCCTATGCGGCTCAACCTTCGCTGCCACGCGGTGCCAAATCTGCGGCGTCATTGTCCTTGCCAGCTAACGACCGTGTTGAGCGGCCGGCCACGATGCCGCGGCCAGACGCGGCCCACGATGCGTCACGGTCCGCTCCAACGCGTTGTTAGAGCGAGGCATCTTTGAATGCTCTCAAAACGGCGTTGATCCTGGTTTGGTATCCGCGACCCTGGGCCTTGAACCACTCCAGTACGTCGGCATCCACACGAAGCGAAATGGACGTCTTCGAGCTCACGGGCTTGAGGCCCTGGCGCACGATGCCGCGGACGATGTGCCTGACGTCGGCCTCGGGGTGATCCGCAGATACCCTGATTTGACGGTTCGTCATGGCGCGAACTCTGGATAGGTCAGTCTTGGAGGTTCTTGAAGAGGATGGCTTCTTCATTTCGCGTCGCCTTTCGAGAAGAGATCACGTGGATCCGCGACGGCGATTCAGTGTGAACCATGGAAACGACCATTCCCGCGAGAAAGCCCAAGGTCACGAAACGCTGCTCGTCGTACGCGAAGCGATCATCCTCGAAGGTGAAGGTCGGCCCTTCAAATACTCTGGGTGCATCAGTGAAGTCCAAACCATGTTCCTTCAGGTTCAGACGCCGCTTCCTTTCAGCCCAGGAAAACCGCATAGGTCGATTGTATATACAATGCGTCTATGCGTCAAACTGGACGTCCTCGCTCTAACGATCGAGTTGAGCGGCCGGCCACGGCGCCGATTCCGCACCGGCGCGCACGATTTCCTGGGCGCGCCGAGTGCGGCCACGATGGTTCACGGTCCGCTCCAACGCGTTGTTAGCGGGCATTCTCGCCACGTTGCCTCCAGAGCCGGGGATCTCGCGCCGTATGCAGGATGGCGAAAACAATGACTCGTTGTACGCTCGCCGTGTAGAAGACCGCGTACGGGAATCGACGTGTGAGCGCGCGGCGATATTCGCGGTGAACCTTGCGGCTCGCCTCGGGATTGGCGCGAATAGACTCGATGGCCTTGTCGAGCTCGGCAAGGAATTCCTGTCCGAGACCGGGACGCTGTTCGTTGTACCACCGGAATGCCAGGAGGGCGTCGGCCTCAGCTTCGGACCGGATGATGAGCTCGACGCTCATCCATTGCGCAGAATTCGCGCGCGGACCTCCGACCAGGGAGACCCGGCCGAAGGATCACGCTCAAAGGCCTCCCAACGGCGGTCGAGCTCCTCGCGCTCCGCATCCGAGAGCTCCAGTGCCTCGGGTGCTGCGGCGATGCTGTCCCAAATGGCCTCGACCAGCCGCAGCCGCTCGGGCACCGGCAGTTTCAGCAACTCGGAAAGAGACATTTGGCCCATATGGTTACTCTATCACCGCCCGTTGCCGAATGCCCGCTAACGCAGAGCTGAGCGGCGGACCTGCCGCCACACCAAACACTCAGAGCCGGGCCGAAGTGCCCGCGGCAGGGCCGTCCGCTTGAGCGACGGGTTAGGCCGCAGACAGCGCACTGACCATGACGTAGTAGCCATCGGGATCACGCAGCGCGAACTCTTTGGTTCGTGTGTTTGGATTCATGTGGGGCTCCTCTTCGAGGCGGCCTACCAAGGCCCGGGCATTTTCTAGCGCCTCGTCGAAGTTATCGACGCGAAAGAAGAGGAGGAGGCCGTTGCCTGGCTGGGCCAAGTCGGGGCTCGTTAGCGTCGGGTGCTCGTGAGCGCCCCACTCATGAAGGCTCAGCAGCACCGTCCCATCCGCGTCTTGGAGTTGACCGAAGTACGTATGCTCGGGCTCTTTCTGGGGCATGCCAAGAAGCGACCGGTACCACTTGAAGCTTCGGGCTACGTCGCGAACCCCGATGATTGTCCAAAGGCGTCTCATGCATCTCCCTCCTGCGGCCTAACGTTCGAGCTAAGCGGGCGACGACGGCGTGACGCCTGGCCCCGGCCAGCGAAAATGTACCGCGTACCGCTGGACGGGGCCCGGTGGCACGCCGTTGGCGCTCCGCTTGAGCGAGGGGTTAGGCCGCACCTCTCGGCCTACGGATAGGGTGTTCCGTCTTTGTGAACGAAGGCACCGTCGCGATTTGCGCTCATCATGTCGATGTCGGAGCAGGTCGTCAGATCATCAGGATGGCGTGACCCTGCCTCAAGGTACACAGCCACAGTAGAGCCGCGGTTTTGCAGATGGTGTCCGTTACCGGTGCCCTTGGGGAATGCCGCGCAGTCTCCGGCATGGAGCACCGTCTCATTGTCGTCCTCGATGAGAGTTAGCTCGCCTTCGAGTACATAGACGAATTCATCCTCGTGGCTGTGCCAGTGCCTTTGGCTGGACCACTTGCCTGCCGGTAGCGTCATGAGGTTGACGCCAAACGCGGTGAGCCCACCGGCGTCCCCCAGTCTCTTGCGAGTTCGGCCTGCGCAAGCGTCGTTGAACTGATGAGGGTAGCCGGTTCCGATGCGCACCGGCACGGCAGAGACGTTGATCTTCGGCATGGCGATTCCGTGAGAAGGTGGCGTTGTGCGGCCTAACGACCGAGTTGAGCGGCCGGCCACGATGCCGATGCCGCGGCCAGACGCGGCCCACCACGCCTCACGGTCCGCTCCAACGCGTTGTTAGGCATTTCGTTTCTACAGGTCATTCGGAGTGATGCCCGTGTGCTTGGCGATTCGGGCGAGCATCTTTGGGCCAATTTCCTCTCCGTCGTGAAATGCGAAGACGAAATCCGCGTATCCAGCGCGACTAAGCGTGCGATGTGACCCGGATTGACGCTTGAGTTGCCACCCAACGCCCAGCAACGCCGCGTAAACGCGACGCGCCTTCGACGACGGCCAGGAGGTCACGCCGCAATACTGAAGGTGATCGCCTGGGGTCCAGTCTCGCTATTTTCGAGACGTTCAGCCAAGACTCGAAGGGCAAGGGCTTGCGCTTTCGCCATGGCGTCGTTTGCCGAGTGGCCGTACGCAAGAGCGCCAGGCAGTTGCGGCACCTCCGCAAGCCACCGACCGTCATCCTCGCGCTCGCACTCGATCTCAAAGTTCATGGCAATTTCCATTTTACGCCGCTGCGTACGAGATGCCTAACGACCGAGTTGAGCGGCCGGCCACGATGACCGTGCCGCGGCCAGACGCGGCCCACGATGCCTCACGGTCCGCTCCAACGCGTTGTTAGGTGTCATTCACAGCTGATACTTCGTGATGTCGAGCGCATCGTGAAACACCCCAAGAATGTCCACGTTTCCATCTCCCTTGATCAAATAGGCGATGCGGTAATGCCCGTAAAGGAGAATGCGCACATTGCGGCTCGAGGGCAGATAGCGATGACCCAGCTCGGGGTATTGCGCCAGTGCTTGCGCCCGCTCGAATATGCCCTCGACCGTTCGATTCGCCGCATCGGGATTGTCCGCAGCGATGTACTCGAAGATGTCCTCGAGCCAGCGAAGTGCTTCGTCTGTCCAGGCTATTTGTGCCATGACCGAATGCGCCGCGCCATTTCTTCGTTCGAAATGGTGCGCCGCGCATCCGAGTCCGCGAGGCCGCGTTGAATCATGACGTGGAAAGCCAGCTCTCGCACGATCTCGTCGGGCGAAGCGTCATCAGGCTGGCTCTCGATAAGGCGGGTTAGATCTTCCTTCGGCGTAGACATAGTTCACACCTCGACGCAGTGCTTATCGTGCCACAAGCGTTTGAGCTTGGCGAATGACACCTAACGACCGAGTTGAGCGACCGGCCACGATGCCGATGCCGCGGCCAGACGCGGCCCACGATGCCTCACGGTCCGCTCCAACGCGTGGTTAGATGGCAGCCCGTATTGCCCGGCGGATTGGCTGGGGAAGCTCAATTGGCGTGAAGAAGCTGGCCGGAAATAGGTAGTCCTCGCCCGACTCATCCACGATTCGGACAAGCTTGTGCTTCTGGGCTTCGCGATCAGGAAGCAGGCGATAGAGTTTCAGCTGCTCCAGTGAAGCCTCGTAGCCCTTGTTTCGCAGGCAAATGACGAATTTAGTGGGGTTTGAGGCCATACGCTTCAGTCGATGAATTGCTTGATCTTGAGTTCGCGGCGACCAATCCCGGTTGCTTCGTACCAGTGTACCTCAGCAGGTCGAATGGTCCCATCGGTGAGGCGGACCTGGGCGAAACCCTTCCGCTTTCTCCAGCGCCCGCGACCAGCGTTGTTAGGTTGCATGGATCTCACCGACGTTTGCTCAGGCGCTCGGCAATGCGCGTCTGCCAGCCTGGCCCCGTTGCTTTCCATCGCTCGATGACGTCAACCGGGAGCCGTATCGAGATGAGCTTGCGCGGATTCGCGGAGCGAGGCCGTCCCCCTCTGTTCACCGTCGCGCGGGACAAAGACTGTGCGGTTAGCTCCGGAAGCTCTTTGTACTCGTGAGCGCGAATGGAGTGCGCGTCAACTTTGGCGAGGTCGGATTTCAAAGTACGGCGCGAGACGGACTTTTTCACGATCGTTTGCCTTTCGCATGCTGAATATGTGGCGAGTTGTGCCCCGAGGGGTATAGCCGATCACGACGAGACGGCCGGATAGCAAGCCATAACAAATGACGCGACGCTCGCCGTAGTTCTTGCGCAGGTCCTCAACCTCGACCGTAACGCCCTCGAAGACAATTGCGGCATCCTCGAAATCCAGCCCGCGATCAGCCAGAGTGCGTGCACGCTTGATTGGGTCGAACGTGATGCGCATTGGTTATTGTAGCTACAATAACCTCGCTGCGCAAGGCTTGCGGCGAGCCTACCCGGACAGGGCACATCGTATCCAACATGCAACCTAACGACCGAGTTGAGCGGCCGGCCACGATGACCGTGCCGCGGCCAGACGCGGCCCACGCTGTTCCACGGTCCGCTCCAACGCGTTGTTAGGCAGCTTCCTCATGCGTCCACCCCGGGAAAACCAACACGCCTGGATGACATTTCAGCGCACGGGCCAACACCTTGGCGCGCTCGACACCCAGGCGAACACGGTCGTTTTCGATTGCGGAGATCGTGGCTTGGGAAATACCCGATACCTCGGCAAGCTGGTTCTGGCTCAGCTCCTGGAGCTCGCGAAGAATCCGAACAGACTCCCCGACGCTCACAGTCGCTCGCTTCTTGGCGGGGCGATAGTCTCTCATCAAGGTCTCCGATAGTCGTGGGCGGTGATTGACGCGACTTGGAACAACGTCTCGTCCGCCACGATGCGATAAATGACACGCCACTGGTCCCCCAAGCGGGATGAACGGTAGCCCTTCCACTCTCCGGCCAATGCCTCGTCGCGAAAGCCCTTGATGAGCCGAAGTCCCATTGGACCGGACATCGCCGCGATGTCTTTCCACTTCTCGTATCGCTTCAAGATTTCCACGGGCGCGCTCGTGGCCTGTTTGTCCACGCGACGATGTTCCTCGATGCGCCACATGCCATATTGTGTCTATATCATATATGGCATGTCAAGCCGCGGCGATCCCTCGGAAGCTGCCTAACGACCGAGTTGAGCGGCCGGCCACGATGCCCGTGCCGCAGCCAGACGCGGCCCACCATGCCTCACGGTCCGCTCCAACGCGTTGTTAGCCATCACGGTATCTTCCAACCCCATTCCTTCAGCTCGCGGCGAGTCAGTGCCTCGTCTCTGATCTGAACCATGAGTGTTCCGTTGGTCGTGGTTCCGTTCAAACCCATGTATGAATGGCCGCCGCCGTCTTTCAACTCGACGACCTCCATGCCGTTGTGCACCATTGGCGTGAGCTCGATGACACGGCGCGAACCGTCGGACATCGTGAGAACCTTGGAATAGTGTCCGACGAACTCGTCGCCAAACACGAAATTCCTCTTCACTTCGTCGATGAACACGCGAAACGTCCGCTTGTCCAAATGGGGCGATGACGCTTGCGAAGCGGCAATTGCTGCGGGGAGATGCTCAATCGCAACTCCGACAACGGCGCCCGCTAGAAAGACGACGAGTGTGCTGGCAAAGCGATTGTTCATACGACCCTCCCGTGATGGCTAACGACCTAGTTGAGCGGCCGGCCACGATGACCGTGCCGCGGCCAGACGCGGCCCACCCTGCCTCACGTCCGCTCCAACGCGTTGTTAGCTGTCAGATGCACGTGGCCGCTCCATTGCAACTTGCGATTGAGAAAACCCGAGCTTCTCATAGAACGTGCCCAAGCCATCGCTTCGCGCGGCCCGAAGGACCCACGTGATGTGTGGGTCGTCCCCAATTGCGGCTTTCACCAGGGCGCGACCGATTCCTTTGCCCCGGTGCTTCTCGGCAACAACGAGCATTGAGATGTAGCCGTTCGACATTCCATCAGTAAGGCCGCGCACGAAACCCAAAACCTCACCGCCCTCGACTGCGACAAGCGCGATTTGCGATCGCGATACAAGTTCGCGAAATCGATTCGCGACCGTGTCCCGATGGCCCCAACCGCTCGCGATCAGGAGTCCACGCACGCTCTCAACGTCCGCCGGTTCAATTTCGCGAATATTCATCTGACAGCTAACGATTCCGTTGAGCGGCCGGCCACGCTGGCGCTTCGCGCCACAGCGGCGCGCCACCATGTTTCCCGGACCGCTCCAACGCGTTGTTAGCCATCCTCAAGTGCCGTACGCACAGACGCTCTCCGTGACACGATGGAACACTACTGATGGCAGTACGTGGGTCCGTCCGTTTACGATGAGCGGCGGCAGGGCCGTGGAGACCACAGCGCTGTCGTTTCGCGGAAAGGCCACGGAAGCTTTGTATTGCCGCAGCTTGTATCGATGCGGGATCAGCATGTAACCGTACTGCGAGTCTAGCGTGCCGCGCCATGGGCTTTCGGGAGCGATGTCCACTCCGACACTGTACGAGCCCCCATAGGAGTTGCCTCGAGCCCGTGAAAGTTCGCTATCGGTACTTGGCGAAAGGCTGGAGCTGCAGCGCGGCTCCGGGCCAGACTCTTTGCAGAAGATCGAATAGTGCAGCCTGTCGATTTCAGCAGAACTCGTCTGCGCCCCCCGCCCGTCACCGAAGCGCACGAGACGGCCATGAAACTGCACAGGCACGCCGTCTTCCGGTGCAACAGTCAGACAAAGCGTTACCGCACCGCCGCCAGCAGACCGGAAACCCCAACCGCATTCGGCGAGGTCTACGTAGACGTCCTGATGGACGCGGAACTCGAGGCCCCAATTGCTGCGACTGACTTCGAGATCGACGCCGGATGGAGGGATCTCGGGCTTAAAGTATGTCTCGGTCCTGCACCCGGTAGCGCATCCGCCCAGCATTACGCACGTTACCGCGGAAATTCCAAGATGGCGATTCATTGGATGGCTAACGACCGAGTTGAGCGGCCGTACGCGCTGCCGTTTGCCGCATGCAGAGCCAGCCAACCGCCGGTTGGCAACCAGGGTGCGGCCCAAAATGCCCCACGGTCCGCTCCAACGTGTTGTTAGCGGTCATTGTCGCCCCCGCCAATAACCCGGACGCCGGCGCTGATGTGCGATGGCCACGATCACGATCTCATCATTCCGGTGGACATAGATGACGCTGTATGGAAAACGGCGAAGAATCGTCTTCCGAAAGCCTCGCCCCACGGACGCTCCGATTCGGCGGTTGTCTCGCGTCGCCTCAACCGCGTGATCAACGTCATCGAGAAACGCATCACCT
Source organism: uncultured beta proteobacterium (assembly GCA_963792865.1). Lineage (GTDB taxonomy): Bacteria > Pseudomonadota > Gammaproteobacteria > Burkholderiales > Usitatibacteraceae > Usitatibacter. The sequence continues at coordinate 81,130 of CAWBYB010000008.1, read as the reverse complement.
AGCCCGCGAACCCGCGCCTCGTAGAAGGCGGCGGCCTCGTTCAGCTCTTCCCTCGCCGAGGGAAGATAGCGATAGCCGATCACTTCAGGCGCTTGCGCGCTTCGGCCATTACCTCATCACCGGGAATCGCCTCGACCTCGCCTCGGAGGTACTGCGCGTATCGACGCTCAGCTTCCTCGAGCCAAAGTTTCTCGACATCCGGATCTTGTCCTGGTTCTAGGTCGTCGATGAGCATGCGGACAAGCGCAGCCTTCTCTCCGTCTGGGAGAGCCCGGATGCGCTTCGTCAGGTCATCAAATTGGCTGCTCATGCGCTAATTATAGGCGGCATATCCAATGACCGCTAACGACCGAGTTGAGCGGCCGGCCACGATGCCGATGCCGCGGCCAGACGCGGCCCACGCTGTTCCACGGTCCGCTCCAACGCGTTGTTAGGAGGCATGTTCGACCTTTCGGCATTTGCTCCCGTAAATTGTCTTCGAGTGAACCAGGTGGCTCCAGACTTCGCAACGCTGGCCGTTCTTCTCGAAAACATCGGCAAAGCGAATGGCGTTTCGAATTCCAAGATATCCAATGACGCACCCAGGGCGAGCGGCTGGCTCCGCGTGGGGGCACCATTTCCCGTATCTCGACATTAGCGATTCGGCAAGCGGGGCGTACTTCTCGCGAAACTCTTTCACAGGGCCGCGGCCGATGTAGTAGTACTCGTGAAGAAATATGAGATCCCAGAATTCCGGCGCCGCGATACCACGCTTCGATGTGTAGAGCTGGCACCAATTGGAGCAAATCTCTACTGAATTGGCCGACATTTGCAGTGACCGCGAGCCATCACTCGACCGAAAGAACTCCGAAAGCGCTTCCTTAGATCGGGTTCCCGCCGAGGCCGAAGCGCCCAGGCACGCCACGCTAAGCAAGATGGCGGCCAGCGCTTTCACATGCCTCCTAACGACCGAGTTGAGCGGCCGGCCACGATGCCAATGCCGCGGCCAGACGCGGCCCACCATGCCTCACGGTCCGCTCCAACGCGTTGTTAGGCAGCTTTGACGTCCACGATCGCGCTGAATGACGTAGCAGGCGGAATGGGTTGCCCATCCTCGCGCAGGCCTTCGATGTGGAATTCGATCGCTTCACGGATGAGAGTTAGGACCTCGTCGCGTGATTCCGCCGTGGCAATGCAGCCCGGCAGATCGGGAACATAGGCACCAAAGGAGTTGGCGCCCTTCTCAACCACGACCATGTATTGCATGGCTCCCCTCACTTTTTCAGTCCGGCCTGCTTCAGTGCGCTGTTGAGCGTTCCCGGAGGGATGTCGATACTCGGCTTCCCCGCGACGGTAACGGTTCCCAGTTTAGTCGGATGATGGAATTGCCGATGGCTTCCCTTCATTCGAACTTGAACCCAACCATCCTTCTCAAGTAATGCGATGAGCTCGTTGACCTTCACAGCGCAATTTTACTCCCCGCCGCCCCTCAAAGCTGCCTAACGACCGAGTTGAGCGGCCGGCCGCGATGCACTTTCCGCACCGGCGAGCACGCAATCTATTGCGAGCACGGTGCGGCCACGACGCATCATGGTCCGCTCCAACGTGTTGTTATGCGTGAACGCCACTGCCAAAAGAACACGAGGCTGACCACAATGACCAAGGACAGCTCCCGGCCAAATGACCACCAGCGGCGATTGATGAAAAGGAGCGACGGTTCCAAGTAAGCGGCTGGAACGACGAGGTAGTACCCAGCGAGGACACCACTCAATAGCGCGGACAGCAGAACAACCCGATTGCTCGGATAGGCAGCGCACAACGCAACCATCGCGGCCAATGTTGGAAGGGCAATCCCAAGGCCGCCGATCACCAGCGCTTCCCAGGCAAAGAGCGCGGGATCGAGAAGCCCGTTCGACTTGGCCCAGGCGAACAGCTCCTTCGGCGCCGCGATTGCCGAGGAAATGCCCAGCAACGGGACAAACGCAAATGCGACGGCGATCCCAAACAGGGCCGCGATGACGATCGAGCCGACTCGCGATGCTTCAGTTCGCGCCATGGTTTTGTTCACGCATAACGAGCGAGTTGAGCGGCCGGCCACGATGCCCAGGCCGCGGCCAGACGCGGCCCACGATGCCTCACGGTCCGCTCCAACGCGTTGTTAGACGTCGTTTGCATTTGCGCTACCTCGCTTTGAACATCTTCTGCTCAGCGCTCGAATACCGCGACAGGTTCTTGAGTTTAGCTGGCGTGATGATTGAGAACGACACTTCGCGCCCGTCAGAAATGAGGTGCTCGTGTTCATTCGCATCGGGATTCTTGAGGAGCTGCTCGAGCTTGGCACGGAATTCAGATGCCTCCTCTGGCGTGAGATACAGCTGAACCTCGTGAAGCGGGACCTGGCTTTCACCGTCGAGAATTCGCACCGACGCTCCTCAAACGACGTCTAACGACCGAGTTGAGCGGCCGGCCACGCTGCGCTTGCCACAGTGGCGCGCATCATTTCTTGGGCGCGCCGCTGCGGCCCACGACCTTTCCCGGTCCGCTCGAACGCGATGTTAGACGTCGTGCCGTACGCCCCGCCTTGAGCACCACCCGCAATGCTTCGTTGACCGAGGCGGAGTTGGGAAAGGCCTTCGCGATATCTGGGTCCAATACCACGATGTTTGAGCCTTCCCTGGCCAGGCGCTTGTGGTACTTCCCACGGACGGCGTTTGAGAAGTCGTATTCAGGACGCATTTCGGCGACACCGGAAGATTTAGGTTTCATAGCGTTTGCGCTCTGAGGCGCCGGCCAATCTTGCACTGATGATTCGAAGGGTTGAGCCGCGCTCGGTGTGTGCCACGACGAGAAGCCGTCCGCCCGAGGAGGCGCCCATGGTGATGAATCGCCGCTCTCCAACGGAGTGGTCGGGATCCGGGACTGTCATCGAGAGCGGATCAAAGAACGCGGTCGCTGCCTCGTCAAACGAGACGCGGTGGTTGCGGAGATTCTCCGCCGCCTTTTCGCTGTCCCATTCAAAGCGCATTGGCCAATTCTAGACGGCCTCTTGCACGACGTCTAACGACCGAGTTGAGCGGCCGGCCACGCTGCACTTGCCGTAGTGGCACGCATCATTTCCCGTGCGCGCCGCTACGGCCCACGCTCTTCCCCGGTCCGCTCGAACGCGTTGTTAGACGTCGTTCCTTCACTAGTTTGACTTGAACGCTATATCCAAGCGCTTTGGCGTATTTCTGCAGGGTGGCGATGGACGGCGAGTGTTTCGGTTCCGCCGACTCCAACCGCGCGATCGCCGATTGAGTGGTGCCAATGCGTTCAGCAACCTCGGCCTGCGTCAGACCAGACTCTGCGCGGGCTTTCAGCACTTCGTCCAGGAAGGCGAACTCTTCGGCCGACGCGTCGTACACGGCCCTGACCGCAGGGCGCGAAAGAGCACGTCGCTTGAATTGCTTGAGGCTACTCGTCATTTCACTTCCTTCATTCGGCGCCGCGCGATCTCGAGCTCCTTGGGCGGTGTCTTCTCCGACTTCTTCACAAATTGGTGAAGAATGACGATGCGACGGTCAACGACCGTGCAGTAGAAGACCCGCGCAATTCCCTCCGCGGCCTTGATCCGGAGTTCGAACAAGCCGCCACCCATCGCGCGAGTGTGCGGCATTCCCAGGTCTGGACCGAACAACTCCATTCGTTCGGCGTACCGGATGAATCGGGCGACAAATCCGGGCGCGAGGGCGAGGATCTCCGCCTCGACGCGGTCGTTGAAGAAAGTAACGGACCAGGCCACAACCGCAGTATAGCATATTCGCTATGTCGATTGATACCTCTGAACGACGTCTAACGACCGAGTTGAGCGGCCGGCCACGATGCCGATGCCGCGGCCAGACGCGGCCCACGATGCCTCACGGTCCGCTCCAACGCGTTGTTAGATTGCACTTCTTGCCCTTGCACCCGACCTGAGTATTCCACCCCAACCTCCGGGCTTGCCGCGATGGCTCCATTGTCGCGTGCGTGGAGTGCGCGGCCAACCGAAGCGAAGCCCCGATGTGCCAGCAACCTGCGAGAGGGCAGAGCGCTGAACGTTCGCGCAGCTACTGACCGAAGCAACCTGGCACCACCGCCAAGCGAAGCCGGGGTTATCAGCGCGAAACGTAGCCTCGTTTGGCCCGATGTCTTCGAAGTGCAATCTAACGACCGAGTTGAGCGGCCGGCCACGGTGCCGCTTGCCGCATGCAGAGCCAGCCAACCACCGATTGGCAACCAGAGTGCGGCCCACGATAGCCCACGGTCCGCTCCAACGCGTTGTTAGGTGGCTGATGCGCCCGACTGCTTAGACCCACTTGTGCGCCTCGGTAACTTGGCCCGCAAGAAGAGCGCGACGGTCAAAATTGCGATAGAGATTGCTTGAAACGTCAAAAGGCCCGCCCACGTCGGTGTGTACATTTCGAAGAACATCCGCTTTCCTTCGACGATCTGGCCCGTCAATTTGAAATATGTCACACCCAGCGAAATCACGAAATACAGCGTGACGATTAGTACGACAACGCCGATTAGGAATCGCGCAAACCAGATTAGCACCCTCATCAGCCACCTAACGACCGAGTTGAGCGGCCGGCCACGATGGCCGTACCGCGGCCAGACGCGGCCCACGCTGTCCCACGGTCCGCTCCAACGCGTTGTTAGGTCTCATCGCCATCCGCCTAGCAGTGCGATCATTAGGACTGGCGCGACAACGGCACTGAAGCCGCCAACGTACTTGAATGGGCGAAATCCCGGGAATGCATGCCCTGAGATGGAGCGCTTGCTTTCGATTGCGGCCGCAATGCCAAGGTCTACGCCCGCGACGATCGCACAAGGTAAACCGATTGCAACGGCGAGCATAAAGACGCCGAGATCCGCCTGCGCCGCTCCAGCGCCTCCGGCGCGCATGTCGAGATGCATTTTCCAAGCAGCCCAGAGCAACCCCATGCTCACAATGGCACAGCCGACCATCAACATCCACATGAATGCGTATAGCAAGTGCCTCATGAGATGAGACCTAACGACCGAGTTGAGCGGCCGGCCACGATGACCGTGCCGCGGCCAGACGCGGCCCACGCTGCCTCACGGTCCGCTCCAACGCGTTGTTAGGTGTCATCTTCCTTGGCTCTTCACCCGACTCAGCCATCGCTCGAAATCTCGCGACGGCATGCCGCACATGTATCGCGCGTTGACGCGGAGATACAAGGCTATCCGCAGCGATTGCCCCGATGGCCGCGACATTGCAACGAGAGGCAGGTTCGTCAGCGTTCGAGCATAGATCTTGCCCGTAGCCGACATGGCACCGACGTCTCGCGCAACCGCTTCGCTATCGAGATAGCTCGTTCGCCATGGTGCCCGAATGCCATCTAACGACCGAGTTGAGCGGCCGGCCACGATGACCGTGCCGCGGCCAGACGCGGCCCACGATGGCCTCACGGTCCGCTCCAACGCGTTGTTAGACACGCACTGGCCTTGACCCATTCGCGACTCTGCTCAGAATTGGCGCTATCGAAGCTCCGAATGATGCGGCACGATGACTCGTACGGTCGGCACGACAGAAGACGATACGACGGCCGAGTTCCGAAGCAATGACACGTACCGTGGTCGTCACGAAGTGACGAGAGCGGCGCATGCCACGAACCATGGCTGCCGCGTCGAGTCAGACGGATGCCGCTCGCACGTTCGCCGACAGCTTCGAAGCCATGAGACTGTACTCGCGAGTCGCGACCGCACATGTGACGTCCAGCGTCAGAGCTGCGACGATGTCTTGCAGCTGACGCTCAGACTGCGACGATGCTGCCATAATGGACTCCGTTGCTGCATGCGATCTAACGACCGAGTTGAGCGGCCGGCCACGATGACCGTGCCGCGGCCAGACGCGGCCCACGATGTTCCACGGTCCGCTCCAACGCGTTGTTAGACTCATGCATTCGCCACCTGCCCGAGCTGCTTCAATGTCGGCGCACCGACAGTCGCATTCGCGACCGGCGAGTGCACATTCGACGACGAGTGTTGCACGCGTCCATGTGTCGACGACTCGAACGTCACGACGGTTGGTCGCGCGAGACATGCGATTGACACTGACATCCTCGAGCGGACGACATGCGCGAGTAGCCGACGATGCCCGGACACGTCCGATGCCGAGCATGAGATCGCGACGAGCTGCCCGCCACGTTCGCGAAAGCCGCAGGTTCGAGCACGATGAGCGACTGCATCGAGTTGCGCAGAGCTGCGCCGCCGATGGTCGTGATGCGATGACCAGGATGGCCGCCTACCACGAGCGCGACGAACTTGCACGGCGCCATTCGAATGCGTTCTAACGACCGAGTTGAGCGGCCGGCCACGATGCCGATGCCGCGGCCAGACGCGGCCCACGCTGCCTCACGGTCCGCTCCAACGCGTTGTTAGACTGTCATTTCGCCGCCAACTCATGCGCGCGTGTCGCCGAGCGCTCGACGCAACGTGCTCGGGTATCAGGATCGGCCGCAACGCGGACCGAGAATGTCGTGCTCCACGACTTCGCCAGCACGCAGATGACTGCCGGTCATCAGATGCACACCAGGTCGCGAGGAATCGGCCAGCACATCGAGCTGACATCGCTCGAGGCTGACGTCCATTGCGAGAGCCACCCTGCGATGACCGGACACGTAGTGCCACTCGTCAATGCACGCCAGCATTCGCGAAGCGACTCACGATTGCTACCACGCGCATTGAGATGATCGACCATCGCTGCGCTCGAATGCAGTCTAACGACCGAGTTGAGCGGCCGGCCACGATGACCGTGCCGCGGCCAGACGCGGCCCACCATGCCTCACGGTCCGCTCCAACGCGTTGTTAGGCGTCATTTTCCGATAACGTCCATCGGGGCTTTGCCAGGGAGGAGCAGGCGCGCGCGGCGTACCTCCCAGGTTCCTCGCTTCTCGAGGTCAACGAGAGCTGTCCCTTCGGCGCTCGCACCAGTGAAGGGCATTTGTAGTTGAGCGGAGCCAAACTCCCCCGATACCTTGATCGAGGATCCCAAAGCAGCTAATGAGATGTGCTCGATAGGCCCGACTTGTGCTCGAACCGCAGGACTGTTGCGAAGGAAGAACTCCGCCTGCTCGTAGGCACCCGAGTGGCGAATCATCCACCAGCCAACGGCATAGATGAGTGGAACAATCACCACCGCTGCAATGACCCATCGCTTCCACTTTCGCATGACGCCTAACGACCGAGTTGAGCGGCCGGCCACGATGACCGATGCCGCGGCCAGACGCGTCCCACGAGCACGTCGTTGAACGCATCAGATTGCACGTTGATGGCGCCAGTTGGCTCCAGCACGATGCCCTTGCATGAACTCCGACGTACGAACAGCCGTAACCGAGAACGCACGCTTGCACACCGTGAGCTGTTCGCGAGCCGACCGTCGACTCTTGGGCCATGCGTAGACGTGATTGCTCCGATGATTCGAATGCGTCTAACGACCGAGTTGAGCGGCCGGCCACGATGACCGTGCCGCGGCGAGACGCGGCCCACCATGGCCCACGGTCCGCTCCAACGCGTTGTTAGACAGCATTCGCGCACCTCTTGATGGACTCTCCAAATTCGGCAGGAAGAGTCAAGGTGGACAATTCTTCAACACGGCAAATGCGCCACTCTGTGTGTTCCTCACTTAGCCGGGGCGTAAATGGCCCGAGCGTCTCACATTGGTATGCAACATAGAAAATTGTGTGACCAGGCACCATTTCCAGCACGTACGAATGCACCGGCATCCCGACCGAAACGCGAACGCCCAGTTCCTCCGCCATTTCCCGCGAAAGTGCTTGTTCAGGCGATTCACCTGGCTCGAGGTGACCACCCGGCAGTTCCCAGCCGCGCTCGGGACTCTTGACCAATACCGCGCCGCCGTCCACAAACTAGACCCCTTTTATCGAAACGGGCAGGGCCATCGAATGCTGTCTAACGACCGAGTTGAGCGGCCGGCCACGATGCCGTGCCGCGGCCAGACGCGGCCCACGCTGTCTCCACGGTCCGCTCCAACGCGTTGTTAGATTGCACGTCATTCCGACTTCTTCACTCATGGATACTCGCAGACTGCTCCTCGAGCGAATGTTCATGATGCGATTGATCGAGATCGAAGCACGTCGCACATACGCCGCCGCCGCTCGCTACGATGGTCGACGCGACCATCGCGTAGATCAGCGCCAGCTCGTTCCGGGATGCGAGCCAGGAACGGAGCTGGTAGCGCACCCCGTCCTGATCGAATGTGCGATGGAGCTCAGCGATCGAATCAAGTCGCTGCCAAGCCCGCGCAGCGAAAGCGTTTGGATGCGTCGCAGCTTCGATGTATCGTCGGCACTTCGACACGTCGCCTCAGTTCTCGACGGCGTGCAATGCCTAACGATCGAGTTGAGCGGCGAGCGGCCGGAGCGCACTGCGCGACCGGCCGCAGCCTCGTCCGCTCCAACGCATTGTTAGGCGACTGTTCACCGCCAGCCACCGCTGCTTGGGCTGGTGCAACGCGTGCTTCGGAGCGGCTGGCGGGGCCACGATTGTCTTGCTCGCGCTTCCGCCCCCAGGGCCGCTACGCTCTTTAACCCCGGTGCTCGCGCTGGTTGACTCACTTGCGGTGTCTTCATTTCACTCCTACGGCGCGTCAACTCGCTCGCTCTCGATGCATTAAATTTACCGCGCGTCGCTTCTCAACGCCTAACGATCGAGTTGAGCGGCGAGCGGCCGGAGCGCACTGCGCGACCGGCCGCAGCCTCGTCCGCTCCAACGCATTGTTAGGCGACTGTTCACCGCCAGCCACCGCTGCTTGGGCTGGTGCAACGCGTGCTTCGGAGCGGCTGGCGGGGCCACGATTGTCTTGCTCGCGCTTCCGCCCCCAGGGCCGCTACGCTCTTTAACCCCGGTGCTCGCGCTCGGTTGACTCACTTGCGATGTCTTCATTTCACTCCTGACGGCGCGTCAACTCGCTCGCTCTCGATGCATTAAATTTACCGGCGCGTCGCTTCTCAACGCCTAACGACCGAGTTGAGCGGCCGGCCACGATGCCGATGCCGCGGCCGGACGCGGCCCACGCTGTTCCACGGTCCGCTCCAACGCGTTGTTAGACCGCAATTTGTCACCTCCGGATCTTGAACTCAGTAACGGACAGGCACGCTTCATGAGCGGAGTTGACGATGTACTTCGAGCTTTGAAGCGCCCGCACGGCCTCCTTCTCGAACTTTCCGCCCGGGTGGCTCGACGCGCGAACACGTATGTTGTGAGGCATGGCGTCATTCGGGGAAACGTCAAACTCTAGGATTACCCACCCCTCTCGACGTTCGTCCAGCATGGATTTCGGGAAGCGGGGTACCGATTTCGCGAAAGGGCGCAGGTTCGGACATGTGGCGCTCTCGAGCTTGGGCATAGTCTCAGCCGGAATGATCGTCTGAGCTTGAGTTCCGCATCCGCCTACGGCGATGGCAATGCAAGTGATGAATCTCGCGCATTCTCTCATTGCGGTCTAACGACCGAGTTGAGCGGCCGGCCACGATGACCGTGCCGCGGCCAGACGCGGCCCACGATGTCCCACGGTCCGCTCCAACGCGTTGTTAGACACATTCGCACGCCTCATGGACGGTCAAAACCTCGTGCAGGTAGACCCAAGCGTGGAAGCGTCGAACGGTAAAGCGCCATCGTGTGTCCACTTAGCCGGCAGCGTCTCATGGCCGAGTGCTGCGCACCAGTATGCCGCAGACGACGTGTGACCGGCAGCATCAGACGACGAACGCACCGGCATTGATCAATGCAGCCGAACGCCAACAGTGACGCCGCCATTGCCGGAAATTGCTCGGCGATTCGCCTGCGACTAGAATGTGCCCCGCGAGCAGCTGCTCCCACGCCCGCCGTGGACCATAATACCGGCCGCCGCGACAGACGGACCCATTCTAGCGGAGGTTCAATCGCGATACACGTGCTTGCATCGAATGCGCTCTAACGACCGAGTTGAGCGGCCGGCCACGATGACCGTGCCGCGGCCAGACGCGGCCCACGATGCCCCACGGTCCGCTCGAACGCGTTGTTAGATTGCACTTCGGGTATCTCGGCGGTTGTTCACGCTGCGCCTCCCGCGGCCCACGATGCCCTTCACGTGGAGCTTCCCGATGTTAAACTTGAAGTCGGCCGGTACCAACACCGGTTGTAAGGAACGTGCGCTGGCGACACCGTGAGCTCCGTTAGCGGGCGACCGTCGGCCGTGGTGCCTAAGCGCAGACGGAATGAATTTGACCGCGCATGGCTCTCGAAGTGCAATCTAACTTGTATTGGGTTTATCGGGTAAGGACAAACCTTTGTCCTGTAAGCAATCATTGTGAATGGCCCGTTAACACCGGTCAACGCCAACCACTTGCAGGCGTTGAGGAAGTCTTCCCGGCTTCCTGCCCCTGTGTATGGTAAGTCCCGCCGCCCCCACCCTCCTCGACGCCGTGCGCGAGGCGGTGCGCGTGCGCCACTACAGCCTGCGCACGGAGCGCGCCTACACGCTCTGGATCCGGCGCTTCGTGGCCTTCCACGGGCGGCGCCATCCGCGCGAGCTCGGCGGGGAAGAAGTGGCCGCATTCCTCTCCTCGCTGGCCAACGTCGGCAACGTGGCCGCGGCCACCCAGAACCAGGCGCTCGCCGCGATCCTCTTCCTCTATCGCGAGGTGCTCGGCCTGCAGCTGCCGTGGCTTGCGGACGTGGTGCGCGCGAAGAAGCCGCGGCGCCTGCCGTCGGTGCTCACGCAGCACGAGTCGCGCCACCTCCTCGACTGCATGGAGGGGCTGCACGGCCTCATGGCGCGCCTCATGTATGGCACCGGCATGCGCATCTCGGAGTGCCTGGCGCTGCGCGTCAAGGATGTCGACCTCGCGCGGCGCGAGATCGTCGTGCGCCAGGGCAAGGGCGGGCGCGATCGCATCACGATGCTGCCCGCGAGCCTGGTCGATCCGCTGCGCCGCCAGCTCGGGGCGGCGCGCGCGGTCTACGAGCGCGACCGCGACGCGAATGTCCCGGGCGTGGAGTTGCCGTTCGCCTACGCGCGCAAGAACCCTTCGGCCGGGCGCTCGTGGGCATGGCATTGGGTGTTTCCGCAGGGCCACCTGTCCATCGATCCTCGCTCCGGGATTCGCCGGCGCCATCACTGGTTCGCGCAGACTCTTGCACGCGCGATCGTGGTCGCGGCCCGCGATGCGCGCATCGAAAAGCCCGTCTCCTCCCACATCCTGCGCCACTCCTTCGCCACCCACCTCATCGAGGCGGGCTACGACATCCGCACGGTGCAGGAGCTCCTCGGCCACAAGGACGTGAGCACCACGATGATCTACACCCACGTGCTGAATCGCGGCGGGCGCGGCGTGGTGAGCCCGCTCGACCGGTGACGCGGCTGCTACTTGCGCCTTCTCAGCGCCGCCATGATCAAGGCCACCAGCACGAAGGCAACCGGCACCGTGAGCTCGATCTCCAGGGCGAAGGTGATCAGCAGGACTGTCGCCCAGCCCGCTCCCACCTTGCCGAATGACACGGTGCTCCGGCGGCCGGCGCGATTATCGAATATGCAGCTCCCGGACGATGCGTTCGCGGCGCTGCCTCTGCCCATCAGGGGATAGTTGAAGCCCTGGTACGTGAGCTCGTGGACGGCGGCATAGCGCTCGCACGCCGGTGCCGCGTAGCCGTGCTCGACGAACCATGCCAGGCCGAGGGAGATTCCCAATGCGATCGCGCCGACGACGAGGAAGGTGCGCAATCCCGACCACCAGGACCGCGTCCTTGCGGCGATCTGGGGAATTTGCCTCTGCATTTCCTCGCGGGCGAATGCGGCGGCCTGCTTGCGAATCTCCTCGGGGGATTGGCCGCTCGCCTGCGCTTGCTCCATCCGGCTCTTCATGCCCGCGATGAACGCTTCGCGCGCTTGTTCCCGGGCCTGCTCGTCGTCCGTTTCCGCGCTCATGGCACGACGATAGCACCCCGCGACGAGAGCCCGCTCGACCGCTAGCAATCCCCGACGCGCTTTGCCGCCAGCACTTCCTTGCTCCTCTTTCCGCCGGCGGTGGTGGTGATGTCGACGGTGTAGGTGCTGTCGTCGAGGATGGTCATGACGCTTTCGGAGCGCACCGTCATGCCCTGCATCGGGCATTCGGTCGCGGAAGTCCGCACGTTGCCTTTCATGGACGCGGGCGTGAGCTTGCAGCCCTGCTTGGCGAGCAGCGCCCTCATCGCCTTCATGCCAGCCCAGGGGTCCGCGCATTTCCTGGAGGTCATATGCACGTCCTTTCCGCCAGCGCCTTGCCCCGTCATCGTGCGCTGGTACTCCCACATGCCCTTGCGCAGCGCCGGGAGATCGTCGGCCAGGGCCGCGGCCGGCAGCGTCACGCCGGCCACCGATGCTGCCAGGACGAAAGGTGTGATGAGACGTGTCATGGATGTCCCTCCACGGCGGTTGGGAAGCCCATTGTCTTCCCTTGTGAGCTCCACCGCTGCCCCCGGCACGCTCACGCCGCCGCCTTCTGCGCGCCGCGGATCGTCTCGTAGACCGCCTTCGCGTTCGGCACCAGGTCGAAGCGCGGGCCGATCTGCCCCTGCATCCCGGGCCATCCGGCCCAGCCGCCGTACAGGGGAGAGAGCGAGGACGCGGCGCCGAAGGCGATGATCCCCGAGCCGTTGGCGTATTCCGAGAGCGAGACGTCGGAGAGGCTGCGCAGTTGCAGCGACTTCACCGTCCGGTTGATGAGCCCCGCGACGATGATCACCCGCTCGTTCGTGAGCGCGTACCAGGTCTTCGCGCGCATCAGCGCATCGACGTAGAAGCGGCCCGCGACGAAGTAGATGCCCACGATGACGAACATCAGTCCCCACACGGCGAAGAACCACGGCGCCTTCGAGTTGAGGACCGACCACTCCCAGAACACGGCGAAGCCGCACCACACGAGGCTGAACGGGATCGCGAACACCTCGGTCCGGCGCAGGACGAACCCCTGCTTCGGCTGGCCCGACCACACGAGGCGCTCCGACGCTCCCAGCTCGCGGCGAATCTCGTCCGGCAGCACGGTCATGGGCAGCCCTCCGCTTTCGCGGGCATTCTGCCACGAAGGCGCGCGCGAAGCCGCCCTAGCCGATCTCCGCGAGCAGCCGCTCGATCGACTCCCCCGCCTGGCGCACGTAGCCGCCCGCGAAGAGATTCGCGTGATTGAGCACATGGTAGAGGTTGTAGAAATCGCGGCGCACGCGATAGCCGTCGGGCAGCGGCGCGGCGGCGCGATACGCGGCGTGGAAATCCGGAGGGAAGCCGCCGAAGAGCTCGGTCATCGCGAGGTCGGCCTCGCGGTCGCCCACGTATACGGCGGGATCGAACACGACCGGAGGTCCGTCGGAAAGTGCCGACGCGTTGCCGCCCCAGAGATCTCCGTGCAGCAGCGACTTCGCCGGCGCGTGGTGGCGGAAGAACGCTTCGCAATCGGCCGCGAGGCGCTCGCCGCGGTCGATCATGCGCGAGGGCAGGCGGTTGCGCGCGGCGAGGGCCAGCTGCGGCGCCAGGCGCCGCGCGCGCCAGAACGCGAGCCAGTCGTCGGCGAGACCGTTGGGTTGCGGCGTGGCGCCGATGTAGTTGTCGCGCGCCCAGCCGAAGCGCGGCTGCGCGATCGCGTGCTGTGCCGCGAGCGCGGCCCCGAGCTTCGCGCCGCTTGCGGCATCGAGCGCCGCGAGCTCCAGCCACTCGAGCACCAGCCACGCGCGCTCGTCGTCCGCGCCGTGCGCGATCACCCTCGGCACGCGCACCGCGCGGGCCTGCGCGAGCGCGGCGAGCCCGTCGGCCTCGGCCGCGAACATGTCCGCGCGATCGGCCGCGTTCACCTTCGCGAAGAAGGCGCGTCCGTCCTTGCCGGTGAGCTTGAGCGCCGTGTGGATGCATCCGCCACTCACGCCCTCGGCATCGACGGCCTCGAAGCGCGTGCCCGTCGCCGCGGCGATCGCCTGCGCGAGCGCCCGCGCGGCGGGCTCGGCGTTCACGCGCCGCGCATCCGCGCGAGTCCCTGCTCGAGGTCGGCCATCAGGTCCTCCGGCGCCTCGAGCCCGATCTGCATCCGGATGAGCGGCCCGCCCTTCCACGGGCGGACGCTGCGCGCGCCGTCGAGCCGCGCCGGAACGATGAGGCTGTCGTAGCCGCCCCAGCTGTAGCCCAGCGCGAAGCATTCGAGCCCGTCGATGAAGGCGGCGAGCTGCGACGGCGAGCAGGGTTTCAGCTCCACGCCGAAGAGTCCCGTGGACCCCAGGAAATCGCGCTTCCACAGCGCGTGCCCCGCGTCCGAAGGCAGCGCCGGATGCAGCACGCGCGCCACCGCCGGGTGCGCGGCCATCCAGCGCGCCATCTCGAGCCCCGATTGCTCATGCTGGCGCAGGCGCGCGTCGAGCGTGCGCATGCCGCGCAGCGCGAGGAAGATATCGTCGGGGCTCGCGGTCTGCCCCAGCTCGCGCGAGGTATCCCGCAGCCGCGGCCACCACTGCTCGTTCGCCACCACCGCGCCGATGAGCAGGTCCGAGTGCCCCGCGGGATACTTGGTCGCCGCCTGCACCACGAGATCCGCACCGTGGTCGAACGAGCGGAAGAACGCACCCGTGGCCCACGTGTTGTCGTGGATCACCGCGGCGCCCTTCGCGCGCGCCACCGCGGCGATCGCGGGAAAGTCCTGCACGTCGAAGGTGAGCGAGCCGGGGCTCTCGAGGTAGATCACGCGCGTGTTGGGCCGCATCAGCGCCTCGATCCCCGCGCCCACGAGCGGATCGTAGAACGTGGTCTCGATGCCCAGGCGCGCGAGCGAGCGCTGGCAGTACCGGCGCGTCGGGCTGTACACGCTGTCGGCGACCAGCACGTGGTCGCCCGCCTTCACGCACGCGAGGATCGCAACCGCCACCGCCGCGAGCCCGGAGGGCAGCGTCACCGCGCGATGCCCGCCTTCGAGCTCCACCATCAGCTCCTCGAAGGCCGCGCGCAGCGGCATGTTCACGATGCCGTAGGTTGGCACCACCTCGTCGGCGTCGAAATGGCGCTGCGTCTCGAGCATGTGCGCCATCGACTCGAAGGTGACGGTGGAGGCGCGCGCGACCGGGAGGTTCACCGTGCCGGGGCGCGCCCCGCGCGGGCGCCCCTTCTGCGCAAGGCGCGTGGAGAGCTTCATGGCGTGGTGAGCGGCTTCACGACCGCCTGCACGTCCACGGTGCTGCGCGCGCCCTTCGCGTCCTCGACCACGAATTCGAGCGGCACCGTCTCGCCGGGGTGCAGGGGCTTCGCGAGGTCGATCAGCATCACGTGGTAGCCGCCGGGGCCCAGCCGCACGGGCCTGCCGGCGGGAAGCGCGAGCGAGTCGATCGCCTGCATGTGCATGATGCCGCCCTTCATGCTCATCTCGTGCAGCTCGACGATCTTCGCCGCGGGCGACCTCACCCCCACGAGCTTCGCGTCGGTGGTGCTGGTGAGCACGCCGAAGGCACCCGTCGTCTTCTGCACCGGCACCGTGCCGCGCACCCAGAAATCCTTCGCCGTCACCTCCGCGTGCGCCGACAGCGCGCAGGCGGCGAGCGCGGCGGCGAGCCAGCCCCTCGATGCCATCAATCGCTCCTTGCGAAAATCGTTTCCATCTCGCGGCGGATCTTCACCGCCTCCGAATGCGCGTCGTGCTCGACGTCGTCCCAGCTCACCGCGCGCCCCTCCGGGATCGCGCGCTTCAGCTTCACCTTGTGCGCGAGCCCGATCGGCAGCGCCTTCTGCGCCGCGGAATCCGCCGCGCTCATGAGCTTGCCCCACACCGTGAAGCCGCCCTCGCCGTCGAGCATCTCGCCCGCGGCGAGCGCGCGCTTGGCGGTGGCCACGCAATCGCCGCGCCATCCCGTCGCCGCCCCCGTGGCTTCCCCGCGCAGCGCCGCGCTCGCGACGCTGATGCCGAGCTCGAGCCCGATCAGGTGGCTCGGCTTGTACATCGCCGCGTACTCGCCCGAGGGGTCGGTCACGATGCCGTACTCCTGGAAGCAGCGGCGCACGTACTCGCTCTCGGCGGCGAAGGTCACGTACACGCCCCAGCGCAGGTCGCGGAACACGGGACGCCCGTCGCGCTCGAGGCTCGAGACCACCTCGACCTGTCCCGCGTGGTGCAGGCTTCCCCCCACGGTCGCGGGACGCAGCACGCGCGGCAGGTCGTCCACGCCGCACGGCGGGAATGCGAGCCCGCCCGGCGCGGGCGTGAGCCCCGTGGCGTTGGCCACCGCCGCCATCTCGATGCCGCTCTTGGTGCCGTCGAGGAAGGAATTGAACATCTGCGCGTTGAAGTCGCCGCGCGGCCACCATCTCCTCGCTGAAGCCGTAGTGGCCCCACACCGTCTTGGGCGTCGCCGCGTGATACGCGGGCAGGTACTTGGTGCCCTTGCCCGCGGCGATCACGCTGAAGCCCGCGGTGCGCGCCCAGTCCACGAGCTCGCAGATCAACGCGGGCTGGTCGCCGTAGGCGAGCGAATAGACGATGCCCGCTTCGCGCGCGCGCCGGGCGAGCAGCGGGCCCGCGAGCGCGTCGGCCTCGACGTTCACCATCACGACGTGCTTCTTCTCGCGGCAGCAGGCGAGCGCGTGGGCGATGCCCGCGGCCGGATGCCCCGTGGCGTCGATCACCACCTCGGTGGCGTGGTGCGCGATCGCGGCGAGCGCATCGTCGGTGACGCACGTGGTGCCCGCCTTGGCCGCCTCGTCGAGCGTGCGCGCCGCGTAGCGCTCCGCTTTCCAGCCCACGCGCTCGAGCGCGGCCCGCGCGCGCTCCGGCGCCAGGTCCGCCACCGCGAGGATCTGCACCCCCGCGGTGCGCTGCGCCTGCGAGAGGTACATCGAGCCGAACTTGCCCGCGCCGATCAGCACGGCGCGCACGGGCCGGCCCGCGCCGGCGCGCTCCAGGAGCAGTCTGTGCAGGTTCATCGGATCTTGTTCCCGGGCTTGCGTTACAACTGAAATATCGGGCATTCCCGGGCGGCAGGAATGGGCGGACGGACGGACTGGCAGTTTACCGTTCCCGCAGGGGAAAATGCATGCCATGGTCCCCCAATCCGCCCTCGCGCGCCCCGGGCTGGACGCGCGCGTCGAAACCCTCCGCCCCGGCCTCGACCTGGTCGGGCTGCCGGCGTGCGTGCTCGACGCGCAGCAGCGCTACCGCTACGTGAACCCGGCGTACTGCGCGCATTGGGGCCGGCGCGAGGAGGATTTCCTCGGGCGCACGCCCGACGAGGTCTACGCGCTGAAGCCCCAGGATTCGCGCCGCTCGCAGCTGCAGCGTGCGCTGGGCGGCGAGACCGTCGTCTTCAACCGCCGCACGCTCGAGGGGCCGCGCGCCGGCCTCTGGGTGCGCGCGCACTACCTGCCGCTGCGCGAGGAAGGCGGCGCCATCGTGGGCGTGCTCGTCGTGCTGGTGGACGTGCAGCAGCTGAAGGACGCCGAGGTCGCGCTCGCCGATCGCGAGCGCCAGTTGACGCTGCTCATCGACGCGGTGGGATTCCCCATCGTGTACCTCGATCCGCGCGGCGTGATCCGCTTCGCCAACGGCCCCAGCCGCGACTGGTCGGGACGCGAGCCCGCCGAGATCGTCGGCCGTCGCGTCGAGGACGTCGCCAACGCGGACATCATGGGAGCGGTCTCGCCCTACCTCGCGCGCGCCATGGCCGGGGAGGCGTGCCAGTACGAGCGCGAGGCGCAGTGGCCGGGACGCGAGCCGCGGCATATCCGCGTGCACTTCATCCCCGACCGCGACGCCGACGGCGTCCTGCGCGGCGTGCTCGTGGTCACCATCGACATCGAGGACGACCACCGCCTGCGCCTCGCCCTGGACGACCAGAGGAAGCGCCTGCAGCTCGTGATCGACAACATCGGCGTGCCGATGAGCTACATCGACCGCGACCTGCGCTTCCGCTTCGCCAACCGGCCCGGCTTCGACTGGCGCTTCGCCACGCCCGAGGAGGCGATCGGGCGGCGCGTGGACGAGGTCTTCGACGCCGAGACCATGGTGACGATCGCCCCGCACGTGGCCGCGGCGCTCGCGGGCGAGAAGCGCGTGTACGAGCGCGCGGCGCGCCTGCCCGACGGCGGCCGGCGCTGGGTGCGCGTGCACCTCGTGCCCGACGTGGCGCCCGACGGTGCGGTGCTGGGCTTCTACACGCTGCTGATCGACATCGACCACGACCACCGCATGCGCGAGGCGCTCGAGCGCCAGG
Organism: uncultured beta proteobacterium; assembly: GCA_963792865.1. Classification (GTDB taxonomy): domain Bacteria; phylum Pseudomonadota; class Gammaproteobacteria; order Burkholderiales; family Usitatibacteraceae; genus Usitatibacter. Next base: position 62,899 of record CAWBYB010000008.1, on the reverse strand, counting down.
AGGCGCAGCTGCGCTACTTCGCGGAGAACATCCCGGGGCCGATCGCCGTGGTCGACGCGAACTTCCGCTACGTGTTCGCGAACAAGGTGTTCCAGCGCATCCGCGGCCTGGGCCTGGACGAGATCGTCGGGCGCTCGGTCGCCGAGGTGCTGGGGCCCGAGGCCTCCGCGCTCTACTTCGAGCCCTTCGTCGAGCGCCTGCGCGCCGGCGAGACCTGCTCCTACGAGCGCCTCGTGGGCCCGCCCGGCGGCGAGCAGCGCTGGCACCTCGTGCGCCTCGCGCCGATCATGGATTCCGAGGCGCACTTCAGCGGCTACTACATCGTCGGCAGCGACATCCACGACATGAAGCTCGCGGAAGAGCGCCTGCGCGCGCAGCAGGAGCAGCTGCGCCTGTTCGCCGACAACGTCCCCGATTCCGTCGCCTACCTCGACCGCGAGCGGCGCGTGCGCTTCGCCAACCGCCAGTTCGCCGCGCTGCGCGGCGTCCCGGTCGAGCAGATCGTCGGCCGGACCACCGCGGAGCTGATGGGGGAGGAAGTCGCCGCCTGGATCGCCGAGCGCACGCAGAAGGTGCTCGAGCGCGGCGAGGTCGCCACCTACGAGCGGCGCATCGCGCTCGCGGACGGCTCGACGCACTGGTTCCACGTGAAGGCGGTGCCGCACTTCGACGAGGCCGGGCGCGTGCTCGGCATGTACGTCGTGAGCCACGACATCGACGAGGTGAAGCGCGCCCAGGAGCGCATCGCCGCGAGCGAGGAGGAGCTGCGCTTCTTCGCCGAGAACATCCCCGAGGCGATCTGCTACGTCGACCTCGAGCGCGGCTGCACCTTCGTGAACAACCTCTTCCTCGCCACGCGCGGGTTCACGCGCGAGTTCGCGCTCGGCAAGTTCCCCGAGGACGTCTATCCCGCCTCCGTGATCGCGGAGCTGCGCCCGCACATCGAGCGCGCGGTGCTGGGCACCGAGTCCGCCTACGAGCGCCAGATGCGGCTGCCCTCGGGCGAGGAGCGCTGGACGCGCGTGCGCATCACGCCGCGGCGCGACGCGGCCGGCGTCGTGCGCGGCTACTACGTGGTGTCCACCGACATCCATGACATCCGCAGCGCGCAGGAGGAGCTCGAGGACAAGGAGCGCCAGCTGCGCCACGTGATCGACTCGATCCCCACGCCCATGTGCTACGTGGACGCCGGCACGCGCTACCGTTACGTGAACGACGCGTTCCTCGCCTACATCGGGCTGCGCGCCGAGGAGATCATCGGCCGGCAGGTGCGCGAGGTGCTGGGCGACGACCGCTTCCACAACCTGCAGCCGCACCTGGAGCGCGTGCGCGCCGGCGAGACGCTCGCGGTCGAGCGCCTCATCCGCTTCGCCGACGGGAAGTCGCGCTGGATGACGGTGCGCCTCACCCCGCGCATGGTCGACGGCGAGTACCTCGGCTACTACGCCACCACGGCCGACATCCACGAGCAGAAGCTGGTGCAGGAGGAGCTGCGCCGCGCGAGCTCGATCCTCTCGGCCCACTTCGACAACACGCCGCTCGCGGTGATCGAGTGGGACACGGAGCTGCGCATCGTGCGCTGGTCGGGCCAGTCGGAGATGATCTTCGGCTGGAAGGCCGACGAGGTCCTCGGGCGCTCGCTCGGCGGCTGGCGCCTGGTCTACGAGGAGGACGAGGCCGCGGTGGGCCGCATGATCCGCGCGCTCGTCGAGGGCCCCGAGCGCCACGCGACGCTGCTGCACCGCAACTACCGCAAGGACGGCTCGGTGATCTGGGTCGAGTGGCACAACTCGGCGCTGCGCGACGAGGAGGGGCGCGTGATCTCGATCCTCTCCCTCGCCCAGGACGTCTCCTCGCGCATCCAGGCCGAGGAGCGCCTGCAGTACATGGCCACCCACGACGGGCTCACGGGCCTGCCCAACAGCGTGCTGCTGAACGACCGGCTCGACGCCGCGCTCTCCCGCGCCCGGCGCGCCCACGGCCGCGTGGGCGTGATGTTCCTCGACCTCGATCACTTCAAGGACGTGAACGACACGCTCGGCCACCGCGTGGGCGACGTGCTGCTGAAGGAGCTCGCGCGGCGCATCCGCGCGGCGCTGCGCCAGAGCGACGTGCTCGCGCGCATTTCCGGCGACGAGTTCGTGGTGGTGCTGGAGGACTTCCCCGACGAGAGCGCCCCGGAGCTGGTCGCGCACAAGATCCTGGACGAGGTCCGCCGCCCGTTCCAGGTGGACGGCAACGAGATCCACGTGAGCGCGAGCCTGGGCCTGGCACTCCACCCCGAGGACGGCTCCGACGCCGAGACGCTGTTGAAGAACGCCGACGCGGCGATGTACCACGCGAAGGAGCTCGGCCGCAACAGCTTCCGGCTCTTCTCCTCGGAGCTCGCCTCGCGCCGCACGCACCGCCTGCAGGTGGAGATGGCGCTGCGCCGGGCGTTGAAGAGCGGCGAGCTCGCGCTGCACTTCCAGCCCATCGTCGAGATCGCCACCGGGCGCGTGCCGCGCGCCGAGGCGCTGCTGCGCTGGCACGATCCGGAGCGCGGCATGGTCCTGCCGCAGGGCTTCATCCCGCTCGCCGAGGAATCCGGGCTGGGCCACGCGATCGGCCACTGGGTCCTCGACGCCGCGTGCCGGCAGGCGCGCGCGTGGCGCGACGCGGGCCTGGGCGACATCGTGATCAGCGTGAACCTCTCCGCGGGGCAGCTGCGCGACACCGCGATGATCGCCGACCTCAAGCGCACGCTGCACGAGACCGGGTGCGAGCCGGGCTGGCTGCAGTTCGAGATCACCGAGACCAGCATGGTGCGCGACGTCGAGGGCGCGAGCCTCGTGCTCGCGAAGCTGCGCTCGCTCGGCGTGAAGATCGCCATCGACGACTTCGGCACCGGCTTCTCGAGCCTGTCGCACCTGCGCCACCTGCCGGTGGACGTGCTGAAGATCGACAAGGGATTCGTGGCCGACATCGACGCGTCGCGCTCGCGGCGCGCCGAGCACGGCGGCGGGGCGGCGATCGTCTCGGCGGTGATCGGCCTGGCGCGCGGCCTCGGCCTGGACGTCGTCGCCGAGGGAGTCGAGAAGCAATCGCAATTGAACTTCCTCGCGCGCGAGGGCTGCTCCGCCTGCCAGGGCTACCTGCTGTGCCCGCCGCTTCCCGCCGACGAGTTCGAGCGCTGGCTCGCCCTGCGATCCAAGCCCGGGCGCCGCGCCCGCCCCGCGCCCCCCAGGGCCCGCACGCCCCGCTCCCCGCGGCGCAAGGGTTGATCTAACGCAAATCGGGGGTCCCCGGACGGCGTACAAGAAACGGATAGCCGTACCACCCGGGGAGAGCTTTCATGGAATGGATGACCATCAGCGGTTTCGTCATGTCCGCGCTCGCGCTGGGCATCGTCCTCACCGCCGCGCTCGCGCTCGCCTGGGATTGGCACAACGGCGCGCGCCTCGAGCCGCCGGGCCTGCTCGGGCGCATGATGCGCCGCTACGGCGTCTCGCGCCGCGGCATCGAGGCCGCGGGGCTCGGCGCGGAATTCACCGTCGTCTGCCGCAAGTGCGGGGCGTGCCAGCGCACGATGCAGTGCGCCAACTGGCTGCACGACTCCGAATCGGGCGACGTCCCGCTCTTCTGCGCCAACGAGCGCTTCCTCGCCCGCGCCCGCGAGGCGAGGGATTCCCGGTCGGTCTCTCGGAACCTGAAGCCGCGCCCGGCCGCGATTCGCCGGCTCGATTCGCGCGACCCTGAAGCCGCGACCCGACCGGCCGGTCGCGCATTCGGGAGCCGGCGTGTTTGCCTGCTCCCGAATGCGCGATCAGCTCGCCCGGATGGGTCACGCCTGCGGTATCCGGGTCGCGCGAAATTCGAACCGGCGATCGCGTGCCCCTCCCACGCTCCGATCACCACCGGATCGAGACGCGCGCTCCCCCCAGGGGCGAATCCGAGATGTTCGCCTCGCCCCCGTGCCATTCCGCCACGCTCTTCACGATCGCCAGCCCCAGCCCCACGCCCCCGCTGCCCCGCTCGCGGCTGTTGTCCAGCCGCGAGAACGGCTCGAAGAGCCGGTCGCGATCGGCGGGCGGCACGCCCGGGCCGTCGTCGTCCACGCTGATCACCGTGTGCGCGCCCGCGCGCTCGACGGTGAGCGCCACGCGCGATTTCGCGTAGCGCACGGCGTTGCGCAGCACGTTCACCAGCGCGCGCGTGAGGTACTTCGCGTCGCAGGCGATGCTCTCGGGCAGGTGGCGCGGCGGATCGATCGCGATCGTGCGCCCGGTCGCGCGCATCTCCTCCTGCGCGCGGCGCAGCACGTCGCCCACGAGCGCGGCCGCGGGCACCTCGCGCGGCTGGTACGGCGGGGCCTCGCGCAGGTTGGCGAGCACCAGCAGCTCGGCCACCAGCTCCTCGAGGTCCACCACGTCCTTGTCCATCGCCGCGAAGCGCTCGCTGCGCTCGCGCTCCTCGCCGCTGGTGCGCGCGAGCTCGAGGTCGAACTTGAGCTGCGCGAGCGGCGTCCTCAGCTCGTGCGCCACGCCCTGCTCGAGGTCGCGGTGCGACTGCAGCAGCGCCTGCACGCGCGCGGCCATCACGTTGAACGCGTCCGCGATCGGCTGCAGCAGCGAGCCCCGGGCCACCTGCGCGTGCACGCCGAAGTCGCCCGTGCCCACGTGCGCCGTGGCGGCCTTGAGGCTCTCGAGGTCGCGCCAGAGCGGGCGCGTCCAGCGCCACAGGATCGCGCACAGGCCGAGCGTCACCAGCGCGAGGATGATCGCGTAGTAGCCCATCAGGTACTCGTAGGCGCCGACCCACTCGATGCGCAGCGCCCGGTCCGTGTGGCCGATCCGGCGCAGGTACACCGCGCCGCCCCCGGGCCGGTCGCGGAACGCCACGTCGCCCGCGCGCAGGCGCTCGCGCTCCGAGGACGACATGAAGGGGTCGTCGAGCGCGCGGTCCATCGGGATGATCTCGTGCTCGACGCGGAAGGTCTTCTCGATCTCCTTCAGCCTTCCCTGCCAGTCGGGCACGCGCTTGTCGGTGATGATGCGCTCGGCGCGGTCGAAGGCCACGCCCGCGCGCGCGCGCTGCTCCTCGGCGTGCAGCTGCACCATCACCTGGTCGGTCACGTACATGAAGAGCACGAACGCCGCCGTGGCCGGCAGCATCAGGAACAGGTACAGGCGCAGGAAGAGGCGAAGCATCGGCGTGCGCGGCCGTGAATCCCGGTGCGCGTCCTACGCGTCGCCGGTGAAGAGGTAGCCCCGCAGGCGCACCGTCTTGATCATCGCTTCGCTCCCGCCGGCCTCCTGCAGCTTCCTGCGCAGGCGGCAGATGCGCGCGTCGATCGAGCGGTCCAGCCCGTCGTAGTCGATGCCGCGCACCACGCGCAGGATCTCGTCGCGCGTGACCACGCTGCCCGCGCGCGAAGCGAGCAGCCACAGGATGTCGAAGTCGCCCGTGGTGAGCTCCACGGGGCGCCGATCGAGCGTGGCCGAGCGGCGCGCGGCGTCGATCGCGACCCGGCCCGCGGACAGGCGCGATTCGCGCTGCGGCGCGGGCGCGGAGCGCGTGCGCCGCAGCAGCGCTTCCACGCGCGCGAGCAGCACGCGCGGCTCCACGGGCTTCACCACGTAGTCGTCGGCGCCCATCTCCAGGCCCAGCACCTGGTCGATGTTCTCGCCCTTCGCGGTGAGGATGAGGATGGGGATGCGCTCGTGGCGGCGCAGCTCGCGGCAGAGCGTGAGCCCATCCTTGCCCGGGAGCATCAGGTCGAGGATCACGAGGTCGGGCTTCACGCGCTCGAAGCGCTCGGCCACGGCGAGCCCGTCGCCCTCGACGAACACCTCGAAGGCGTGGCGCTCGAGGTAGTCGCGGATCGAGGCGGCGAGCCGCGTGCTGTCTTCCACCAGCAGCACGCGCGGGCGGCGCTGGGCGGCGGGGGGGCCCGGCTCGCGGGCGAGGCTTTGTTCTGCGGCGCGCATGTGGGGCAAGGATACTCCACGCTCCCGCGCGCACGAGGTGACGCTTCCTTCCGAATCTTGCGAAACGTTACGCCGCGCCGGACCGGGCCAGCGCCCCGAGCTCGGCGGCGATGCGCTCCATCACCGGGCCCCATTCCCCGCGGCGCTCCTGCCGGTATAGCCGCATCGACGGGTACCACGCGGTGTCCTCGCGCCCGAGCCCCCAGCGCCAATCGGGGCTGAACGGCACGAGCGTCCAGACCGGCTTGCCCATCGCGCCCGCGAGGTGCGCGACGGCGGTGTCGACCGTCACCACCAGGTCCAGCTCCGCGAGGATCGCCGCGGTGTCGTCCCAGTCCGCGATGCGCGGACCCGCGTCGAGCGCCACGCGCTCGCCCGCGTCCAGCACTCCGTGGTCGGTCTGCAGGTTCACGTAGCCCGCGGGTGCGGCGAGCAGCCGCGCGGCGAGCGCGGGGGTGAGCGAGCGGTTGGCGTCGTTGGCGTGCAGCGCGCTGCCCTTCCACGCGATCCCGACGCGCGGCCGGGGCACGGCGCGAATCTCCGGCGCCCATCGGGCGGCGCGCTCGGGCAGCGGCGCGAGGTAGGCGTGGCGCCAGTGCGCCGCGCCGGGAGCGAGCAGGCGGCGCACGCCCAGGTCCAGGATCGGGGCATGGAAGTCGTGGCGCGGGCGCTCGTCGAGCCGGTCGGTCGCGTGCCGCACGCCGGGCACGCGCGCCATCAGCGAGACCAGCGGCGGATGGCAGAAGAGGTCTACCGTCGCGCCCTGCTCCGCATAGCCTTCGATGAAGCGCGCGAACTGGATCGTGTCGCCCTGCCCCTGCTCGGCGTGCACGAGCAGCGTGCGCCCCGCGAGCGGCTCGCCCTGCCAGCGCGGCATGCCGAAGCGATGGTTCGCGTAGTCCCGGTATCCCGGCCGGCGCGTGCGCCATTCGAATTCCGCCCAGCCCTGGACGTAGTCGCCCTCGAGGAGCAGGGCGAGGCCGAGGTTGAAGTGCGCCTCGGGGAACGCGGGCGCGAGCTCGATCGCGCGCCGGAAGCTCGCCTTGGCGCGCGCGAGGTCGAGCTCGTCCTGCGCGATCAGGCCGGCGAGGTTCCACGCCTCCGGCTCCGGCGGCGCGGCGGCGAAGAGCGGCTCGAGCGCCGCGCGCGCTTCCCGGCTCGCGCCGGCCGTGCGCAGGGCGAGCGCGCGCGCCAACTCGGGAACCGGGGCAAGCCGGCCGTGGCAATCCTTGTATCGACGCGCGCTTCCGCACGGGCAGGGATCGAGGCGCCGGACGGAGTCGAAGGGATTCATCGCGGTTGCGCGCGGGCCGGGCCGGGGCAAAGCCAGCGCGCGGCTGGCTCGTTCAATCGGTTGGTGGAGTGGAAGGGGATCGAACCCTCGACCTTCGCATTGCGAACGCGACGCTCTCCCAGCTGAGCTACCACCCCACGCGAAGGGACCGCAATTATAGCGCAGCGCGCGCCCCTCGCAGGCGCGCGCGTCGCCCCGGGGCGACATGCATCCGGCGCGGCGCCGGGAAACATTGTCCGCGCGCGCGCTGTCAACCGGGAGCGCGGCACGTTGCGCGCGCATTTTCCGTTCTAAGGAGATCGTGCATGAAGACGAAACTGTATTGCGCCCTCGCGGCGCTCGGCGTCGCGGCCTCGGGACCGGCCCTCGCCGAGGACACCTACGCTTCCGCCCCCTGGCAAGGCGATTTCTGGCGCTATCTCGGCGTGAGCGCCGGCACCTCGAGCTTCGAGACCGACTGCCGCGCGAGCGGCGCATTCGCATGCGACAAGCGCGACACCGGGTGGAAGCTGTACTCGGGCGGCAGGGTGAACCAGTTCCTCGGCCTCGAGGTCGGCTACACCGACTTCGGCAAGGTCGCCGGCTCGGGCGGGCGCGCCAAGGCCTGGGCGGCGAACCTGGGCCTCACCTTCGGGGTGCCGATCGCCGATCGCTTCCGCATCTTCGCCAAGGGCGGCGGAGCATACGGGCGCACCGACGTGTCGGCCGATCCCGCGACGCTCGCCGACACCGGGCAGCGCAGCGGCTGGGGCGGCACCTATGGCGTGGGCGCCTCGTTCGACATCAGCAAGCAGCTCGCGCTGCGCGTCGACTGGGACCGCGACAATCTCGATTTCGCGGGCGGCCGGCGCGACGTGGACCTCGCCTCGGCGGGGCTCGCGTGGCGCTTCTGAGGCCGTAGCGGCGCCGCGGCCCGCGCAGCGCTCCCCTCAGCTCGACGGCAGGGGAACGCTGCGCACCCCGACCATGTCCTGGCCCATGGTGCAGTCGAGGAGCTTGGCCGCCTGGTAGATCGCGCGGATGGTGGGCGTGGGCACCCCGGCCAGCTCGCCCAGCTCCACCACCGAGCCCACCAGCGCGTCGACCTCGATCGCCCGGCCCGCCTCGACGTCCTGCAGCATCGAGGTCTTGTGGCGCCCGACCTTCGCCGCGCCCTCGATGCGCTTTTCCAGCGACACGCGGAACGTGATGCCGAGCTTCTCGGCCACCGCCTGCGCCTCGCGCATCATCTGCGCGGCGAGCGCGCGCCCGTGCGGATCCTCGCAGATGCCGGCGAGGGTCGCGTGGGTGAGCGCGGAGATCGGGTTGAAGGTGAGGTTGCCCCAGAGCTTGAGCCAGACTTCCGCGCGCACGTCCTCGAGCACCGGCGACTTGAGCCCCGCGCGCACGAGCGCCTCGGACACGCGCTGCACGCGCTCGCTCTTCGAGCCGTCGAGCTCGCCCACCGGGAAGCGCTCGCCCTCGATGTGCACCACCTTGCCCGGCGCGGAGAGCTCCGCGGCCGGATACACCACGCAGCCCAGGATGCGGCGCGCGGCGATCGCGTCCTTGATGATGCCGCCCGGATCCACCGATTCCACCGCGCGTCCCTCGAGCTCGCCGCCCTGGCCGTGGAAATACCAGAACGGGATGCCGTTCTGCATCGGGATCACGACCGTATCGTCGCGCAGCAGCGGCGCCAGGCGGTGGGCCACCTCGGCCAGCTGGTGCGCCTTCATGGCGAGCACCACCACGTCGAACTGTCCCGCGCTCGCGTAGTTGTCGGTGGCGTCGACGTTCGCGGCGGTCTCCGTGCGACCGTCGCGGTAGTAGATCGTCATGCCGCCCTCGTTGATCGCGTCGAGGTTGCGCCCACGCGCGATGTACGTGACCTCCTCGCCCCCGAGCGCCAGGCGCGCGCCCACGAACCCGCCGATCGCGCCCGCGCCGATGATGCAGAACCTCATGGATGCTCCGATCCCCCGTCCAACCGTTTATCCTGATGTTGCACCGCACAAACTGTCAAGCATCGGCGTCAACCGCATAATGGAACCATGAAGGCCTTCCTCGCGCTCGTCCTCGCCGCGCTCTGCCCCCTCGCCTTCGCGCAGCACGAGCCGGCCGGGACGCGCGCCTCGATCCGCGCCGTCGAGCACCTGCTCGAGGAGCGTCCCACCGATCCCACGCTCTGGTTCTACCTCGCGCGCTTCCAGGCCGAGCTGGGCGACGCGAAAGCGTGCGTGGCCGCGCTCGACAAGGTCGACGCGCTGGGCGAGGGGTTCCTGCCGGCGCGCGAGCTCGGATTCGAGAAGGTGTGGAAGGATCCCGCGTTCCAGGCCGTGCGCGCGAAGCTGGAAGCGCGCCTGCCGCGCCTGGACTTCGCGCCCACCGCCTTCGAGCTGGGCGACCGCGAGCTGCTGCCCGAGGGCATCGCGCACGACGAGCACTCGCACAGCTTCTTCATGGGCAGCATTCCCGAGCGCAAGATCCTGCGCATCGACGCGTTCAACACCGTGACCACCTTCGCGAGCGCCGCCGCGGGGCTGGACTCCGTGCTCGGCCTGGCGATGGACGGCCCGCGGCGCGTGCTCTACGCCGTGAGCACCACGGCGCTCACCGACGCGGGCTCGAAGGTGCCGCGCAACTCGATCTTCGCGTTCAACGTCGACACCGGGCGGATGCTGCGCCGCGTGGACGTGCCCGCGGCGGTGCAGCTGAACGACGTGGCGGTGGCCATCGGCGGGCGCGTGTACGCCTCGGACTCGGGCAGCGGCGCGGTGTTCGAGATCCCCGCCGAAGGCGAGCCGCGCGTGGTGCTCGCGCCGGGACGCGTGCGCGGCAGCAACGGCCTCGCGGCCTCCGCCGACGGCAAGCGCCTGTATGTCGCGCACGCGAGCGGCATCCTGGCGGTGAACCTCGCCGACGGCGTGGCGGCCCGCGTGGCCGTGCCGCCACGCCAGACGGTGGCCGCGATCGACGGGCTCTACCAGTGGCAGGGCAAGCTCATCGGCGTGCAGAACAGCACCAATCCCGGCCGCGTGATCCTCATGACGCTCTCCTCCGACGGCTCGGCGATCACGCGCATCCAGACGCTGCTCTCGCACCACCATTCGGCGCTGGACGAGCCCACCACCGGCGCGGTGGCCGGCGGCGCCTTCTACCTGCTCGCCGCCACGGGCGTCACCCACTACGACCGGCGCGGGCGCCTCGAGAACCCCGACACGCTGCGCAATCCCATCGTGCTGCGCATCCCGCTGCCCTGAAGCGCGCGAGGGCCGTCACGCGGGGCGCTTGCGGTAGGCCCAGGCGAGCAATCCCACGCCGGCCGCGATCATCGGCAGCGACAGCCACTGGCCCATCGACATGCCCAGGGCGAGGAGCCCCAGGAAATCGTCGGGCTCGCGCGTGAACTCCACCAGGAAGCGGAACGTGCCGTAGCCCGCGAGGAAGGCGCCCGAGATCGCGCCCGTCGGCCGGGGCTTGCGCGAGTACCACCACAGCAGCGCGAAGAGCGTGAGCCCCTCGAGGCCGAACTCGTAGAGCTGAGAAGGGTGGCGCGCGAGCGGATGGGGGTCGACCTGCGGGAACCACATGCCCCAGGGGAGCGTGGTCGGGCGCCCGGGCAGCTCGCCGTTGATGAAGTTGCCCAGGCGCCCGGCCGCGAGCCCGAGCGGGGTGAGCGGCGCCACGAAGTCCATGGTCGCGAGCCAGTGGCGCTTGCGCAGCCAGCAAAAGAGCGCGACGCCCGCGAGCACGCCGAGGAAGCCGCCGTGGAAGCTCATGCCGCCGGCCCAGATGCGCACGATCTCCAGCGGATGCACGAGGTAGTAGTCGGGCTTGTAGAACAGCACGTAGCCCAGGCGCCCGCCCAGGATCACGCCGAACACGCCGTAGGTGAGCATGTCGTCGACGTCGCGCTCGGTGATGCCCTGTCCCAGCCCCCGGCGCACGCGCCACTTGCCCAGCACGATGAAGACGATGAAGCCGATCACGTACATGAGCCCGTACCAGCGCACCGAGAGCGGGCCCAGGTGCAGCAGGACGGGATCGAACTGCGGGTGGACGAGCAAGGCGCGGGCTTTCGGTTCGCGGTAAGCCGCCCATTATCCCAGAGCCCCGGCGCGGCGGCATCGATCGTCTAGAATGGGACGCTCGCCCTTCCGCGGCCCGCCTCCGGGTCTCCCGCCATGACCGAAAAGCTGCGCTCGTTCACCATCACCCACGGCGTGCCCCGCGCGCCCAACCGCTCGATGCTGCGCGCCATCGGCTACCAGGACGCCGATTTCGACAAGCCCATCGTCGGCATCGCCAACGCCCACTCGACCATGAACCCGTGCAACGCGGGCATCCAGCCGCTCGCCGACGCGGCCGATGCGGCCGCGCGCGCGGCCGGCGCGATGCCGCAGATGTTCGGCACCATCACCGTGACCGACGGCATCTCCATGGGCACCGAGGGGATGAAGTACTCGCTCGTCTCGCGCGAGGTGATCGCGGATGCGATCGAGACCGCGGTGCAGAGCCAGTTCATGGACGGCGTGCTCACCATCGGCGGCTGCGACAAGAACATGCCGGGCGCGATGATCGGCATCGCGCGCATGAACATCCCCGCCATCTTCGTCTATGGCGGCACCATCAAGCCGGGCCACTACAAGGGCCAGGACCTGCAGATCGTGTCGGTGTTCGAGGCGGTGGGCGCCTACACCGGCGGCAAGATGGAGCGCGAGGATTTCGACTGCATCGAGCGCCGCGCGCTGCCGGGCGTGGGCGCGTGCGGGGGCATGTACACCGCCAACACGATGTCCTCCTCGATCGAGGCGGTCGGCATGTCGCTGCCGTATTCCTCGACCATGGCCGCCGAGGACGCGGAGAAGCGCGAGAGCGCCGCGCAGAGCATGCAGGTGCTGGTGGCCGCGGTGCACGCGAACCTGCGCCCGAAGGACATCATCACGCGCAAGTCGCTCGAGAACGCGATCGCCGTGGTGATGGCCACGGGCGGCTCCACCAACGCGGTGCTGCACTGGCTCGCGATCGCGCACGCGGCGGGCGTGCCGTGGAACATCGACGACTTCGAGCGCATGCGCCAGCGCGTGCCGGTGCTGTGCGACATGAAGCCCTCGGGGCGCTACGTCGCGGTGGACCTGCACCGCGCGGGCGGCATCCCGCAGGTGATGAAGATCCTGCTCGCCAACGGCGTGTTGAACGGCGATTGCATGACCATCACCGGCAAGACGGTGGCGGAAAACCTCGCCGGCGTGCCCGCCGAGCCGCGCGCCGGCCAGGACGTGATCCGCCCGTGGTACGAATCCGATGTACGCCCAGGGCCACCTCGCGATCCTGCGCGGCAACCTCTCCCCCGAAGGCTGCGTGGCCAAGATCACGGGCCTGAAGAAGCTCTCGATCACCGGGCCCGCGCGCGTGTTCGAAAGCGAGCCCGAGGCGATGGACGCGATCCTCGCCGACCGCATCCGGCCCGGCGACGTGCTCGTGATCCGCTACGAAGGCCCCAAGGGCGGTCCCGGCATGCGCGAGATGCTCTCGCCCACTTCCGCGCTCGTCGGCAAGGGGCTGGGCGATTCCGTGGGCCTCATCACCGACGGGCGCTTCTCCGGCGGCACCTGGGGCATGGTGGTGGGCCACGTCGCGCCCGAGGCCTTCGTGGGCGGCACCATCGCGCTGGTGCACGAGGGCGATGCGATCACGATCGACGCCAACCAGCGCCTGGTGCAGCTCGAGGTGCCCGAGGCCGAGATCGACAAGCGCCGCGCCGCGTGGCGGGCGCCCGTGCCGCGCTACGCGACCGGCGTGCTCGGCAAGTACGCGAAGCTGGTGGGCACCGCGAGCCTGGGGGCGGTCACCGACTGAGCGGCGCGAAGCCCGCGCGCGCCCGATGGCCATCCCCGCCTCCATCGACCACCTCGCCTCGCGCGGCGCCTACGAGCTCGCGCCCCCGGAGCACCTGTTCCACTACACCGACCTGGACGGCGTGAAGGGGATCCTGTCGTCCAAGTCGCTGTGGATGTCGAAGTTCACGGCGTCCAACGACATCTCCGAGATCACGCTCGCGATCTCGCACTTCCAGAGCTTCGTCGCCTCGCGCGTGAGCGCGCTCGAGGATGCCGAGGGGCAGTTCCTGCAGGAGGCGGCGGCGCAGCTCGACGGCTTTCGACGCACCAACATCTGCGTGGCGAGCTTCTGCGAGCAGCCCGACCTGCTCTCGCAGTGGCGCTCCTACGGCAACGACGGGCGCGGCATCGCGCTGGGCTTCGACACGCGCACGCTGCTCGACCTCGCGCAGCGCAATTCGCTGCGCCTGTGGCGCTGCGTGTACGACCAGGCGCTGCACGTGCGCATCTCCAACGACCTGGTGACCACGCTGCTGGAATCGTTCCGCGCCGCGCGCCCGGCCACGAGCGCCCAGCGCCACGCGTTGATCGGGCAGTTCAACGCCGCCTTCCTGCTGGTCGCCCCCGTGATCAAGGACCACCGCTTCGCCGAGGAGCAGGAGTGGCGCCTCATCTCCGGGCCGGTGGGCTTCGACCACCCGCGCATGATCGCGGTCTTCGCGGGCAACCACGCCTCCGTGAAGCTGAGCCTCGCGCTCGCGCGCGAGCCGCGCGAGGTCTCCAGCCTCATCTCGCGCGTGGTGATCGGGCCCACGCCGATCGACCCGCACAACATCGCCGACGCGATCGCGGTGCTCGCCGCGCAGAACGGCTTTCGCATCTCCGACATCGGCTTTTCCGGCATCCCCTACCGGCGCGCGGATCCCTAGTCGGCGAGCCCCGCGGTGGCGGCGTCGATGCGCTGCATCACTTCGCCGGTGAGGCGCGCGATCACGTCCACCGCGCCCAGGTTCTCCACGACCTGCGCCGGGCGCGAGGCGCCCGTGATCACCGAGGAGACGTGCGGATTGCGCGCGCACCACGCGATGGCGAGCTGCGCCACCGAGCAGCCGAGCTCCTGCGCGATCGCGGCGAGCTTCGCCACCGCCGCGTTCTTCGCCTTGTCGGTGAGGTCCTCCACCAGGAACTTCAGCCGCGGCAGCGACCCGCGGCTGCCGGGCGGCACGCCGTCGCGATACTTGCCGGTGAGCAGGCCCGAGGCGAGCGGGCTCCAGGTCGTGAGCCCGATCCCCGGCTCGGCGTAGAGCGGCGCGTACTCCTGCTCCACGCGCGCGCGGTGGAAGAGGTTGTACTCGGGTTGCTCCACCACGGGCTTGCGCAGGTGGTGGCGCTCGGCCGCCTGCAGGGCCGCGGTGATCTGCGCGGCGCTCCACTCGGAGGTGCCCCAGTAGAGCGCTTTCCCGCGCTCGATCATGTCGTGCATCGCCCACACGGTCTCCTCGACGGGCGTGTCCGGGTCCGGGCGGTGGCAGTAGGCGAGGTCGACGAAATCGAGCCGCAGGCGCTTGAGCGAGGCGTCGATCGCGTTCAGCAGGTACTTGCGGTTCAACGTGTTCTTCTCGTTGGGACCGTCGGTGATCCCCCAGTAGAACTTGGTCGACACCACGTACTTCAGCCGCGGCCACGCGAGCTTGGCGAGGATCTCGCCCATGATCTCCTCGCTCCTGCCGGCGGCGTACACCTCGGCGTTGTCGAAGAAGTTCACGCCCCGGTCCCACGCCGCGGCCATGCATTCGCGCGCCGCCGCCGTGTCGAGCTGGTTGCCGTACGTCACCCACGAGCCGAACGAGAGCTCGCTCACCTTCAGGCCGGATCGGCCGAGTTTTCTGTAGTTCATCGCCGGGAGGAGTTGCGGGAAGATCGCGTAGCATACTGCGGTTGATCCGCCCCCTTCACTTCCCGATGCAATCGTCGCGCAGGAACGTCTTCCTCCTCGCCTGCTGCCAGGCGCTGCTGCTCACCAACGCGGTGACGCTCACCTCGATCGGCGCGCTCGCCGGCTATGCGCTCGCGGTGAACAAGGCCTTCGCCACGCTGCCCGCCAGCGGCTACGTGGTCGGGGGCTTCCTCGGCACCTACCCCGCCTCGATGTGGATGCGCCGCGTGGGCCGGCGCAACGGCTTCCTCACCGGCGGGGTGTTCGGCCTCGTGGGCGCCGTCGTCGCCTGCGCCGCGATGTTCGCCGGCAGCCTGCCGCTGCTGTGCCTGGGCACGATGCTGCTCGGGGTGAACAACGCGTTCGGGCAGTACTACCGCTTCGCGGCCGCCGACGTGGCCGGGGAGTCGAACGCCGCCTTCAAGGCGCGCGCCATCTCCTACGTGCTCGCCGGGGGCCTCGTGGGCGGCATCGTGGGGCCCGAGGTGAGCAAGTACACGCGCGAGCTCGTGGCGCCGACCTTTGCCGCCTCGTACGCCTCGCTCCTCGTCTACGGGCTCATCGCGATGGCGATCGTCTCGCGCCTGCGTATCCCGGCGGCGCAGGACAGCGTCTCCCACGGCAGCGCGCGGCCGCTGCGCGAGATCGTCTCCCAGCCGGCATTCGTCGTCGCGGTGACGGCCGGCGCGCTGGGCTACGGCGTGATGAACCTGCTGATGACCGCCACGCCGCTCGCCATGGGATTCTGCGGGCACCCCTACTCGGCCTCCGCCACGGTGATCGCCTCGCACGTGATCGCGATGTTCGCGCCCTCCTTCGTGACCGGCGACCTGATCCGGCGCTTCGGCGTGCTGCAGGTGATGCTCGTGGGCGTGGCCGCGATGTTCGCCTGCGCGGCGGTGGCGCTCTCGGGCCAGCTCGTGGTGCATTTCTGGTGGGCGCTCGTGCTGCTGGGCGTGGGCTGGAACTTCATGTACATCGGCGGCACCACGCTGATCGCCGCCTCCTTCCCGCCGGCGGAGAAGGCGAAGGCGCAGGGCGTGAACGAGGTCACCGTCTTCGCCGTGCTGGCGGTCTCGTCGTTTTCCTCCGGGGTGCTCGTGAACACCGAGGGATGGCGCGTGCTCGTGTTCGTCACGCTGCCGCTCATCGCCGTGGCCGGTGGCGCGGTGCTGTGGCTGCTGTGGTTCGGAATTCGCCGTCCGAAAACGGCGAGCGCCTGATCCCCGCGGGCGGATAATGGCGGCATGCTGCTCGATGCCGACCAGTGCTACCGCGCCCTGCGCACCCACGACGCGCGCTTCGACGGGCGCTTCTTCGTGGGCGTGGCCACCACGCGCGTGTACTGCCGGCCGGTGTGCACGGCGCGCATGCCGCACCGGGTCAACTGCCGCTTCTTTCCCAGCGCCGCCGCGGCGGAGGCCCACGGCTTCCGCCCCTGCCTGCGCTGCCGCCCGGAGCTCGCGCCCGGGCATTCCACGGTCGACGCCAACCGGCGCCTCGCGCAGTCGGCCGCGGGGCTGATCGACGACGGGCGCCTGGCCGACGCGCGCCTGCCCGAGCTCGCGCTGGCGCTCGGCGTCACCGACCGGCACCTGCGGCGCGTCTTCCAGGAGGAGTTCGGCGTGGCCCCGGTCGAATACGCGCAGACCCAGCGCCTGCTCCTCGCCAAGCGCCTGCTCACCGACACCGCGATGCCGGTGATCGAGGTGGCGCTCGCGAGCGGCTTCGCGAGCCTCAGGCGCTTCAACCATCTCTTCCGCACGCGCTACCGCATGACGCCGGGGGAGCTGCGCCGCAGCGCGCCCGTTTCCGCCGCGGGCGAGCGCCTCGCCTTCGAGCTCGCGTACCGCCCGCCCTACGACTGGGGCGCGATGCGCGACTTCCTCGCCCGGCGCGCGATCGCGGGCGTGGAGGCGGTGGACGGCAACCGCTACCTGCGCACGCTGCGCATCGAGCACCGCGGGCGCGTGCTCGCGGGCGACGTGTGCGTGGCGCCTTCGCCGCGGCGCGCGGCGCTGCGCGTGACGCTCGGCCCCTCGCTCGCGGGCGCGCTGCCCGCGGTGCTCGCGCGCATGAAGCACCTGCTCGACCTCGCGTGCCGTCCCGACGAGATCGCCGCGGCGCTGGGCCCGCTCGCGCGCCGCCATCCGGGGCTGCGCCTGCCGGGGGCGGTGGACGGCTTCGAGATCGCGGTGCGCGCGATCCTGGGCCAGCAGGTGACGGTCAAGGCCGCCTCGACGCTCGCGGGGCGTTTCGCGGAGCGCTTCGGCGCGCCGCTCGACTCCTCGTATCCCGCGCTGCGCCGCGTGTTCCCGCCGCCGGCGGAGGTGGCCGCGCTCGAGCCCGCGCGCATCGCCGAGCTCGGCATCATCGCCACGCGCGCGCGCGCCATCGTGGCCCTCGCGCGCGCGCTCGAGCAGGGCACGCTGCGCCTGGAGCCGAGCGCACCCGTGGACGCGACGCTCGCCGCGCTCGACTCCCTGCCCGGCATCGGCCCGTGGACCGCGCAGTACGTGGCGATGCGCGCGCTCGCCTGGCCGGACGCCTTTCCCCATCCCGACGTCGCGGTGCTCAAGGCGCTGGGCGAGCGCGGGCGCGGCGCCGTCGCGTACGCCGAGCGCTGGCGGCCGTGGCGCTCCTACGCCGTGCTGCATCTCTGGAAATCCCTCGAGGACAAGACATGAATCCGACCCGCTACCTGCGCTTCACCACGACCCTCGGCCCGATGTACGCGACCTGCGACGAAAGCGCGCTCACCGGCATCTATTTCGAAGGCGCCCGCCACGCGCCCGCCGTGCAGGCCGGATGGATCGAGGATCCCGCTGCGCCCGAGCTCGCCGCCTGCGCGCGCCAGCTGCGCGAGTACTGCGCGGGGCGCCGGCGCGACTTCGACCTCGCGCTCGCCCCGCGCGGCACCGCGTTCCAGCGGCGCGTGTGGGAGGCGATCGCGCGCATCCCGTTCGGCGCCACGCTCTCCTACGGCGAGCTCGCCGCGCGCGCGGGTGCGCCCGGCAGCGGCGCGCGCCGCGGGCGCGGCCACGGGCCGCAACCCGCTCTCGATCGTGGTCCCCTGCCATCGCGTGGTGGGAAGCGGCGGCGATCTTACCGGCTACGCGGGCGGCGTGGAGCGCAAGCGCCGCCTGCTCGCGCTCGAGGGCGCGCGCGAAGCCGCGCTCGCGTGAGGCCCGTCGACCTCGCGCGCCTCGTCGCGCTCGCCGCGATGTGGGGCGGCTCATACCTCTTCATGCGCTACGCGGTGCCGTTCATGGGTCCGGTGCTGCTGATCGAGCTGCGCGTGCTCGTCGCTGGCGTGGCGCTCGCCGTCTTCGTCGCGGCGAGCGGCGGCGAGGTGGGCTGGAAACGGCACTGGCGCGCATACCTCTTCGTGGGATCGGTGGGCCTGGCCGCTCCCTTCGTGCTGATCGCGCGCGCGCTCACGGTGATCGACGCCTCGACGGCGGCGATCCTGAACGCGCTCTCCCCGCTCTTCGCCTCGATCGTGGCCGCGGTGTGGATCCGCGATCCGCTGACGCCCGCCAAGGCCGCGGGCATCGCGCTCTGCCTCGTCGGCACCGCGGTGCTGGTCGGATGGACGCCCGCGCCGATGAGCCCGCGCGAGCTCTTCGCGGCCGCGCTCTCCGTGGCCGCCACCGCGCTCTACGGCTACACGATCGTGTTCACCAAGGTGCACCTGCGCGAGGCGAGCCCGCTCGGCACGGCCGCGGGCACGCTGCTCATGGCCGCGTTGACGCTCGTGCCCTTCACGCCGCTCGGGCGCGATCTCAGCGCGATTCCCGCCCTGGCGTGGATGGCGATGCTGGGCCTCGCGCTCGTCTCGACCACCGTCGCGTTCATCTTCTACTACCGCCTCATCGCCGACGTGGGGCCGGTGAAGGCGATCACGGTCACGCTGCTGGTGCCCGTCTTCGGGATGCTCTGGGGCGTGGCCTTCCTCGGCGAGCCGCTCACCGCGGGACGCATCGCCGGATGTGCGATCATCCTGTGCGGGTGCTCGCTCGTGCTCGGCATCGTGCGCCTGCCGGTGCGCGCAGCGCCGTGAGCGCCGCGGAGGCCCCATGACCCCGGAACATCGATTCGAAACCACCCTCGCGTATCCCGCGGACCCGGCGCAGAAGCTGCCGCCCGAGGCCGACTTCTCCCGCGACAACCGGCTCGCCGTCGCCGGGCATCCGCCGCTGCCCGGCGCGGCCGCGCCCGCCTTCGGCGGCCACGACCGCGGCTACAACCCCGAGGAGCTGATGATCCTCTCGCTCTCGGAGTGCCACCTGCTCACCTACCTCGCGCTCGCCCAGAAGAACCGCATCGCGATCCTGCGCTACGAGGACCGCGCCAGCGGGCGCCTGGGCAAGGGCGCCACGGGCAGGACGCAGCTCGTCGAGGTCGTGCTGCACCCGAAGGTCACCGTGGCGCGCGGCACCGACACCGCCGCCGCGCACGCGCTGCACGAGCGCGCCCACCACCACTGCTTCATGGCCAACTCGGTGAACTTCCCGGTCCTGCACGAGCCCTCGATCGTCGAGGAGTAGGCGCGGCAAGACGATGCCCAACCGCCTCGCCAACGAGACCAGCCCGTACCTGAGGCAGCACGCGGACAACCCGGTCGACTGGTATCCGTGGGGCGAGGAGGCGCTCGCCGAGGCGAAGCGCACCGGGAAACCCATCCTGCTCTCCGTGGGCTACTCCGCGTGCCACTGGTGCCACGTGATGGCCCACGAGTCGTTCGAGGACGCGCAGATCGCGCGCCTCATGAACGAGCTCTACGTGAACATCAAGGTCGATCGCGAGGAGCGCCCCGACATCGACCAGATCTACCAGACCGCGCAGGCGATGCTCACGCAGCGCACCGGCGGCTGGCCGCTCACGATGTTCCTCACGCCCGACCAGCTTCCCTTCTTCGGCGGGACCTATTTCCCGGACAAGGCGCGCTACGGCATGCCCGGCTTCGGCGAGCTGCTGGAGCGCGTGCGCGGCTACTACGACGAGAACGCGGCCGAGATCGGCGCGCAGAACGCGCGCCTCGCCGCGGCCCTCGAGCGCATGCAGCCCCCGGGCGGGGACGCTTCCGCCGTCCTCACCCGTCGGGCGCTCGACGCGGCAGCCGCGCAGCTCGCCGACACCTTCGACCCGGTGCACGGCGGCTTCGGCGGCGCGCCCAAATTCCCGCACGCCGACACGCTGGATATCCTGCTGCGCCGCCATGCCGCCACGGGCGATGCGCACGCGCTCGAGATGGTGCGCCTCACGTTGCGCCGGATGGCCGAAGGCGGCATCTACGACCAGGTGGGCGGCGGCTTCGCGCGCTACAGCGTCGATGCCGAGTGGGCCATCCCCCACTTCGAGAAGATGCTCTACGACAACGGCTGGCTGCTGCGCACCTACGCCGACGCCTGGGCCGCCACCGGAGAGCCGCTCTTCGCGCGCGTGTGCGCGCAGACCGCGGACTGGGTGATGCGCGAGATGCAGTCGCCCGCGGGCGGCTACTACTCCTCGCTCGACGCGGACTCCGAGGGCGAGGAAGGCAAGTACTACGTCTGGGACGTCGAGGAGGTGCGCGCGCTGCTCACGCCCGAGGAGTTCGAGGTCGCCGCGTTCGCGTTCGGGCTCGACCGGGCGCCCAACTTCGAGGGCCACGCCTGGCACCTGGTGATCGCCGCCCCGCTCGCCGATTTCCGCGGGCACCTGAGCCGCGGCGAGGGCGAGGCGCGCGTGCTGCTCGATGCGGCGCGCTCGAAGCTCGCCGCCGCGCGCGAGCGCCGGGTGCGGCCCGGCCTGGACGACAAGGTGCTCGCGTCGTGGAACGCGCTCATGATCGCGGGCATGGCGCGCGCCGCGCGCATCTTCGGCGAGCCGCGCTGGCTCGACTCGGCGCGCCGCGCCCTCGGGTTCATCCGCGCCACGCTCTGGCGCGACGGCAAGCTGCTCGCCACCGCCAAGGATGGCCGCGCGCACCTCGACGCCTACCTCGACGACCACGCGTTCCTCCTCGCCGCGCTGCTCGAGGTGATGCAGGCCGCGTTCGATCCGCGCGACCTCGCCTGGGCGCGCGAGATCGCCGACGTGCTGATGGAGCGCTTCCACGATCCGCGCCGCGGCGGGTTCTTCTTCACCTCGCACGGGCACGAGCCGCTCATCGCCCGGCCCAAGCCCGGCCCCGACAACGCGACACCTTCGGGCAACGGCGTCGCGGCGTGGGCGCTCGCGCGCCTCGCGCTGCTGGTGGGCGAGCCGCGCTTCGTCCGATGCCGCGCGCGACACGATCGCGCTCTTTCGCCCGCAGCTCGAGGCGCATCCATCCGCCTTCGGCAGCCTCCTCGCCGCGCTCGAGGAGCAGCTCGAGCCCACGCGCACGGTGATCGTCACCGGAGCGGGCGGCGACTTCGCGCCGTGGAGAGCGCTCCTCGACACGGCCTACCTGCCGACCACCATCGCGCTCTTCATTCCCCCGGGCACCGCGGGCCTGCCCGAGCCCCTCGCGAAGCCCGCGCCACCGGGGCTCGCCGCGTGGGTGTGCGAGGGCGCCACGTGCCTGCCGCCGGTGGGCTCGCCCGATGCGTTGCGCGCGGCGCTCGAATTGCCGAAAATGCGCCCTTAGCGCCGCATCCCCCGCCCCCACAGGAGCTCCCCATGAAGCAGATCCCCGTCCTCGCCGCCGGCGTGCTCGTCGCGGCGCTCGCCCTGCCCGCGCTCGCCGCGGACGAGACCGCGCTCGCGCAGAAGAGCGGCTGCCTCGCCTGCCACTCGGTGGACAAGAAGATCGTCGGCCCCGCCTACAAGGACGTCGCGGCCAGGTACCGCGGCAAGAAGGGCGCCGAGGCGATGCTCGTCGCGAAGGTGAAGAACGGCGGCAGCGGCACCTGGGGCGAGGTCCCGATGCCCCCGAACGGCCACGTGAAGGACGCCGACATCAAGAAGCTGGTGGAGTGGGTCCTCGCCCAGAAGTAGGATCCGGGGGGCGCCGCGCGCCTGAAAATTGACACGCTTCGCGCGGCGTCCGCATAATGCGCCCCTTTCCGGCGCTTTCCCGCGCCCCCCGCCCCCAGAACCCTTCGCAGACCTTTCCAGGAGATTCCCCTATGAAACGCTCGCATTCGCTGGGCCTTGCCGCGGCATTGGTGCTGGCCCTGTCCGGTTGCGGACAGAAGGAAGAGGCCAAGCAGGCCGAGGCCCCCGCGCAGCCCGCGGCCCCCGCCGAGATGACGGTCACCATCGCCCACGCCGGCCCGCTCACCGGGTCGATCGCGCACCTGGGCAAGGACGACGAGAACGGCGTGCGCCTCGCCGTCGAGGAAGCCAACGCGAAGCACATGACCCTCGGCGGCAAGCCGGTGAAGTTCGTGATGGTGAGCGAGGACGACCAGGCCGATCCGAAGGTCGGCACCACCGTCGCGCAGAAGCTGGTGGACGAGAAGGTGGCCGCGGTGATCGGGCACCTGAACTCGGGCGTGTCCATTCCCGCCTCCGAGATCTACGCCAAGGCCGGCATCCCGATGATCTCCGGCTCGGCGACCAACCCCACGCTCACCGAGCGCGGGATGAAGACCGTGTTCCGCACCGTGGGCCGCGACGACCAGCAGGGCCCCGCGATCGCCTCCTACATCGCGCACGAGCTCAAGGCGAAGAAGGTCGCCGTCATCGACGACAAGACCGCCTACGGCGAGGGGCTCGCCAACGAGGTGGAGAAGACGCTCAAGGCCGACAAGGTGCACATCGTCGGGCGCGAGCGCACCACCGACAAGGAAACCGACTTCAAGGCGATCCTCACCAAGATCAAGGCCAAGCGCCCCGACGTGATCTTCCACGGCGGCATGGACGCAACCGGCGGACCCATGCTCAAGCAGGCGCGCGAGCTGGGGATCAAGGCGATCTTCGCGTTCGGCGACGGCGCGTGCACCGACGAGATGGGCAAGCTCGCGGGCAAGGCCGCCGAGGGCATGGTGTGCTCGCAGGCGGGGCTGCCGCGCGAGGCCGCCAGCAAGGAGTTCGTCGCCGCGTTCACCAAGCAGTTCGGCGAGATCAAGCAGTACGCGCCGTACTTCTACGACGCGACCAACGCCGTGATCGAGGCGATGAAGATGGCGGATTCGGCCGACCCGGCCAAGTTCGCGCCGGACCTGTTCAAGGTGTCCTTCGCCGGCGCCACGGGCAAGGTCGAGTTCGACGACAAGGGCGACCGCAAGGATGCCGAGATGACGATCTTCAAGATGGAGGGCGGCAAGGTGGTGCCGATCGCGATCGTGAAGAACGGCCAGAGCTCGCCCTTCATGCCCGCCGCCGAGGCCCCCGCCGCGCCGGCCGCCGCGCCCGCGAAGGTGGAAGCGCCCAAGGCGGACGCAACGAAAAAATAGCAAGACCAACAAGAAAGAAGAAAAATACTTCAGCGGGTGCGCCCGCGGGAATGAACGGCACCGGAAGGTGCCGTTTTTTTTGCCCCGGAGAATCGGTGCCGCGCGGGCGCGGGAGCCAGTAAAATCGCCGCGTGGACACCTTCCTGCAGCAGGTCGTCAACGGCCTCACCCTCGGTTGCGTCTATGCCGTCGTGGCGCTGGGCTACACGATGGTCTACGGCATCATCCAGCTCATCAACTTCGCGCACGGCGAGGTGGTGATGATCGGCTGCATGGTCGCCTTCTCGGTGATCGTGGCGCTCGCCGGCTCGGGCCTGCCGCCGCTCGCGATCGTGCTGCTCGGCACCTCGGCCGCGGTCCCCGTGTGCATGATCGTGGGCTACGTGATCGAGCGCGTGGCCTACCGGCCGCTGCGCAACGCCCCGCGCCTGGCGCCCCTCATCACCGCGATCGGCGTATCGATCGTGCTGCAGCACCTGGCGCTGCTGGTGTGGAGCCGCAACATCATCGCCTTCCCGCAGATCATCCAGTTGAAGCTGATCCACCTCGGCCACACCGACACCAGCGCCACGATCTCCAACGTGCAGATCGCGGTCATCGTCGCCTCGATCGTGATGATGGCCGGCCTGCTCGCCCTCGTGCACCGCACCCGGATGGGCATCGCGATGCGCGCCACCTCGCAGAACCCGCAGGTGGCCGGCCTCATGGGCGTGGACGTGAACCGCGTGATCTCCTTCACCTTCATGGTGGGCGCGGCGCTGGGCGCGGTGGCCGGCGTCATGGTGGGGACCTACTACGGGATCGCCCACTACCAGATGGGATTCCTGCTGGGGCTGAAGGCCTTCTCCGCCGCGGTGCTGGGCGGCATCGGCAACCTCGGCGGCGCGGTGCTGGGCGGCATCCTCATGGGGCTGATCGAGTCGCTGGGCGCGGGCTACGTGGGCGACTGGACCAACGTCTGCTTCCTCGACCGCTTCCTGCCCGGGTTCTCGAGCGTGTGCTTCGCGAGCCCCGAGTCGAGCCTGTTCGGGAGCAACTACAAGGACGTGTACGCGTTCATCGTCCTCATCCTCGTGCTCGTCTTCCGCCCCTCGGGGCTGCTGGGCGAGCGCGTGGGCGACCGGGCCTAGGCGCGGGCGGGCCCGGCGATGCGCTTGCCCACGGACCGGCTCGCCGCGCTGCGGCGCGATCCCCGCGCGAAGTGGGCGGGGCTCGCGATGATCGCGGCGGCGCTGCTCGCGCTGCCCTTCGTGCTCGCGATGGCGGGCACGGCGTGGGTGCGCATCACCAACCTCGCGATCCTGTACGCGCTGCTCGCCCTGGGGCTGAACATCGTGGTCGGCTTCGCGGGCCTGCTCGACCTGGGCTACATCGCGTTCTACGCCGTGGGCGCCTACACCTACGCGCTCCTCGCCTCGCCGCACTTCGACATCCACCTGCCGTGGTGGGCGATCCTGCCGATCGGAGCGGCGGTGGCGTGCACCTTCGGCGTGCTGCTGGGCACGCCGACGCTCAAGCTGCGCGGCGACTACCTCGCGATCGTCACGCTCGGCTTCGGCGAGATCATCCGCATCTTCCTCAACAACCTCTCCGAGCCCTTCAACCTCACCAACGGCCCCAAGGGCATCTGGTCGATCGACCCCATCCACGTGATGGGCATCGACTTCGGCGACACGAGCCGGCTCGCGGGCCTCGCGTTCTCCGGCACCATCAAGTACTACTACTTCCTGCTCGCCATGCTGCTCGCGGTGATCGTGGTGAACCTGCGGCTGCAGGATTCGCGCATCGGGCGCGCCTGGGAGGCGATCCGCGAGGACGAGCTCGCGGCGCGCGCCATGGGGATCAACACGCGCAACATGAAGCTGCTCGCCTTCGCCATGGGAGCGTCCTTCGGCGGCGTGGCCGGCGGCATGTTCTCGGCGATCCAGGGCTTCATCAGCCCCGAGAGCTTCATCCTCACCGAGAGCGTGATGGTGCTCTCGATGGTGGTGCTGGGCGGCATGGGCAACATCTGGGGCGTGATCCTGGGCGCGGTGCTGCTCACCTACGTGCCCGAGGTGCTGCGCTACACCGTGGCCCCCGTGCAGCAATGGCTCTTCGGGCGCTCCCTCATCGACGCGGAAGTGATCCGCATGCTGCTCTTCGGGTTCGCGATGGTGGTGATGATGCTGGTGCGGCCCGCGGGGCTGCTGCCCTCGGCGGTGCGCAAGCGCGAGCTCACGGTGCCGCACGATGAGCGCTGAGGCCGCGGCGCGCGGGCAGCCCGGCGGGGCGATCCTCGCGGTCGAGGGCGTGACCAAGCGCTTCGGCGGGCTGGTGGCCCTGTCCGACGTGGGCTTCTCGATCGGCCGCGGCGAGATCTACGGCCTCATCGGCCCCAACGGCGCGGGCAAGACCACGCTCTTCAACGTGCTCACCGGGATCTACCGCCAGGACCGCGGGACCATCCGCTTCGAGGGCGCGGTCCTCTCCAACCCGACCCCCGACCGCGTCGCCGCCCTGGGCATCGCGCGCACCTTCCAGAACATCCGCCTCTTCGCCAACCTCTCCGCCCTCGAGAACGTGATGATCGGCCGGCACGTGCGCACCCGCGCCGGCGTGGTGGGCGCGATCCTGCGCACCGCGGGCACGCGGGCCGAGGAAGCGGGGATCGAGCGCCGGGCGCGCGAGCTGCTCGACTACGTGGGCATCGCGCAGCACGGCAACGAGCTCGCCCGCCACCTCTCCTACGGCGACCAGCGCCGCCTCGAGATCGCGCGTGCGCTCGCCACCGAGCCGCGGCTGCTCGCCCTGGACGAGCCGGCCGCCGGCATGAACGCCACCGAGAAGGCGGAGCTGCGCCGGCTGCTCGAGTCGATCCGCGCCGACGGCGTGACGCTGCTCATCATCGAGCACGACGTGCGCCTGGTGATGGGGCTGTGCGACCGCGTGCTGGTGCTCGACTATGGGCGCAACATCGCCGAGGGCGAGCCGCGCGCGATCCAGCGCGACCCGCGCGTGATCGAGGCCTACCTCGGCAAGGCCCCGGAAAAGGCCGCGCCGCGGTGAGCCTGCTCGCGCTGGAGCAGCTGCAGGTGGCCTACGGCGGCATCCGCGCGGTGAAGGGGGTCGACCTCACGGTCGAGCCGGGGGAGCTCGTGTGCCTCATCGGGGCCAACGGGGCGGGCAAGACCACGACCCTGCGCGCCATCACCGGGCTCGTGCCCGCCGCCTCGGGGCGCGTGGTCTACGACGGGGCCGACATCTCGCGCCTGCGCGTGCACGAGATCGCCCGGCGCGGCCTCGCCCTCGTGCCGGAGGGCCGCGGCATGTTCGCGCAGCTCACCATCGAGGAGAACCTCGCGATGGGCGCCTACGCGCGGCGCGAGCGCGCCGCGGTGCGCGCCGACGAGGAGCGCGTGTTCGCGCTCTTCCCGCGCCTGAAGGAGCGCCGGCGCCAGACCGCCGGCACGCTCTCCGGGGGCGAGCAGCAGATGCTCGCCATCGGGCGCGCGCTGATGAGCCGCCCGCGCCTGCTGCTGCTCGACGAGCCGAGCATGGGACTCGCCCCGCTCATGGTGGAGCGGATCTTCGAGGTGATCCGCGCCATCGCCGCGGAGGGCGTCACCCTGCTGCTGGTGGAGCAGAACGCGCGCCTCGCGCTCGAGGTGAGCCACCGCGGCTACGTGCTCGAAGGCGGGCTGGTGGCCTTCGGCGGCGCGGCCCGCGCGCTGCTCGGCGACCCGCGCGTGCGCGAGTCCTACCTGGGCGAATGATCCGGCGGCTTACATCTGCAACCTGAACCGGCGCGAGGCGAGTGATGCGCCTCACAGAAGGCCCGGGCGCCCGGGCGGACAATGAGCCTTGTCCGTTTCACCCCCGCTCCGGGGGATCCTCCCGAAGGCGCGCCGATGTCCTCCAACTCGAGCAAGAAGACGATCCTGCCGGCGCTCGCCGCCGCCGGCCTGCTCGGCACGCTGCTGTTCCTGTTCGTGCGCACCGAGGGCGGCGACATCAGGGGCGGGGCGCGCGCCCTCGAGCTGCTGCGCGAGCTGAAGGACGTGGACGCGCGGCTCGACCGCGAGGCCTCCCGGCTCGCCAACGAGCTGGGCGCCGCGCGCCCGGGTGGCGCCGCGCCCGCCCCCGACCAGGCTGCACGCTTCGAGCCGGCCATGCGCGAGCTCGAGCGCAAGCCCGCGCGCGGCGCGGTGGCCGCGGACCTGCCCGCCCTGCGCGCGGGCATCACCGTCAAGGGCGAGGCGTTTCGCGCGCTGGCCACGGCCCATGCCGCCTCGATCGATGCGCTCGGCTCGCTCGACCGGGCGCTCGACGCGCTGCCCGCGAGCCCGGGAAGGGCCCCCGCGGGCGACCCGCGGCGCGCCGCGCGCCTCGAGGCGCTCGCCGCGCGCGTGGAACACGTGCGCCAGGCCGCCCACGGCGACGACATCGCGCGGCACGAATCGGCCACGGAAGCGCTCGAGCGGTCCCTGGCGCAAATCCCCGCCGCCGCTGCCGCCGCGGATCCCGCGCTCGCCTCGGCCGCGCTGGTCGCGCACGAGGCGGTGCGCGCCTTCTTCGCGGCGCGCACGCACGAGGCCGCCGCGTATCGCCGGCTCGCGTTCCTCACGCTGGGCGAGCGCATCGACCTGGCCGCGCGCACGCTCTCGCGCCGGCTCTCCGCCTCCCTCGACGACCAGGCGCGCTGGCGCATCTACCTCCTCGCCTATGCGGCCGCCATGCTGCTGGGCGTGGGTGTCCTCGCCTGGCGCGTGGCCGCGGCCCAGCTCGCGCTGCGCGTGGCCAACGAGGGCCTCGAGACGCGCGTGGCCGAGCGCACCCGCGAGCTCGGGCGCGCCGTCGAGCAGCTCAAGGAATCCGAGGCGCAGCTCGTGCAGACGGAGAAGATGTCCTCCCTCGGCCAGATGGTCGCGGGCGTGGCGCACGAGATCAACACGCCGCTCGCCTACGTGAAGAACAGCCTGTCCATCGCGCGCAGCCGCGTGCCCGACCTGCGCGAGGCGCAGCGCCTGGCCGCGCGCCTGGCCGAGCTGCTCGGCGCCGAGCCGCGCGACCCGAAGGCCCTCGAGGAGGCGCGTGCGGCGCTCGTCGCGCGACTGGGCGAGATCCGCGCGGATCACGTCATGGAGGACCTGGACGCCCTCACCTGGGACGGGCTGAACGGCATCGAGCAGATCGTCGAGCTGGTGAACAACCTGCGCAACTTCTCGCGCACCGACCGCAGCCGCGTGGCGAGCTTCAACGTGAACGACGGCGTGGTCGCCGCCCTGCTCATCGCGCGCCCGATGCTGCGCCGCGTGGACGTCGAGAAGCGCCTGGGCGACGTCCCCGCCATCACCTGCGCGCCCTCGCAGGTGAACCAGGTGCTGCTGAACCTCATCACCAACGCCGTGCAGGCGATGGACAAGCCGCGCGGGCAGATCTCGGTCGCCACGCACTGCGCGGGCACGGGAGCGGTCGCGATCGAGGTGACGGATAACGGCCGCGGCATTCCCGCCGAGGCGCTGCCGCGCATCTTCGATCCCTTCTTCACCACCAAGGAAGTGGGCAAGGGCACCGGGCTCGGCCTGTCCATCGCCTACAAGATCGTCTCGCAGCACGGCGGGCACATCGACGTGCGCTCGCAGGTCGACGTGGGCACCACCTTCACGGTGACCCTGCCCCTGAACCCGCCGGCGGAGCTCGCGGCCGACGCGGCGAGCCACGGGGCGGCGGCGTGAACGTTCCCGATCGCATCGGCCGCTACCAGGTGCGCGAGCTGCTCGGCCGGGGCACTGCCGGCGCGGTGCACCGCGGCTTCGACGAGGGCATCCAGCGCCCGGTGGCGCTCAAGATGATCTCCAAGGCCGCCCTGGACGAGGTGGAGCTCGGGCGCACGCTCGCGCGCTTCCGCCGCGAGGCCCAGGTCGCCGGGCGCATCAACCACCCGAGCGTGGCGGCGGTCTACGACTTCGTCGAGACCGACGAGCTCGCCTGCATCGTGATGGAGCTGGTCGAGGGCAAGTCGCTCGCGCTGCGGCTGAAGGAAGTGGGCCTGTACGATCGCGCCGACGCGTGGAACATCGCGCGCGAGATCCTCGACGGCCTCGCCTACTGCCACGGGCAGGGCGTGGTGCACCGCGACCTGAAGCCCGCCAACGTCCTGCTGAGCGACGACGGGCGCGTGAAGATCACCGACTTCGGCGTGGCGCGCGTGGAGAGCACGAGCCTCACGCAGGTGGGCGACGTGCTCGGCACGCCCCAGTACATGTCGCCCGAGCAGTGCCGCGGCGAGACCGCGACCGTGGCGAGCGACCTCTACCAGGTGGGCGTGATCGTCTACGAGATCGTCACCGGCGAGCGCCCGTTCGACGGCAAGCCCGCCGAGATCCTGCGCCGGGTGCTCAACGACAACCCCGCCGCGCCGTCCTCGCTCAACCCCGAGATCACCGAGGAAGTCGACGCCGTGCTCGCCCGGGCGCTCGCCAAGGACCCGGCCGAGCGCTTCGAGTCCGCGTGGGAGTTCTCCCAGGCGCTGCAGCTCGCCTTCGGGATGACCGCCGAGCATGCGCGCGCCCCCGGCGAGGCGACCTTCGTCGCGGCGCGCGACGCACGGGAGGCGCGCGTGCTCTTCGTGGACGACGACGAGCGCATCCTGAACGCCCTGCGCGCGATCTTCCGCAACCGCCACCAGGTCTTCACCGCGCGCAGCGCGTCCCACGCCCTCGAGCTGGTGCGCCGCTTCGGCATGCACGTGGTGGTGGCCGACCAGCGCATGCCGCTCGCCACGGGCGTGGAGCTGCTGCGCGAGGTGAAGGCGATCGCCCCCGCGACGGTGCGCATGCTGCTCACCGGCTACTCCGACCTCGCCGCGATCGTGGGCGCGGTGAACGAAGGCGAGATCTTCCGCTACCTGCGCAAGCCCTGGGACAACGCCGAGCTGCAGGCCGACGTGGCCGACGCGGTGGCGATCGGCCTGGAGGCGCCGCAGGCCGGCGCCACCGGCGAGGCGGCCCCGCGCAGCCCCGCCGCGGTGCTCGTGATCGAGCGCGCGCCGGAGCTGGGCGTCGGGCTGCAGCACCTCCTGGGAAGCTCCGTCGAGGTGCTGCACGCGCCCTCGCGCGTCGAGGCGGTATCGATGATCGAGGCGCACGAGGTGGGCGTCATCGTCGCGCCGATGGCGGCCGACGACCAGGGCCTCGCCCGGTTCCTCGCGGGCCTGCGCTCGCAGCATCCGGAGATGCTCTCCATCGTCGTCACCGACGCGCCGGACTCGGAGCGCGTGATCGAGCTCATCAACCAGGCCCACATCTACCGCTTCCTCACGCGCCCGCTCGACGCGGGCGACCTGCGCACGCAGGTCGACTCCGCCCTGCGCTGGCACGCGATGCTCGGCAAGTCGCCGCGCGCGCTGCCGGGCGATCCGGGCAGCTCCTCGACCGGCGCCGCGCGCCTGGTCGAGCAGATTCGCGGCCTGCCCAGCCGGCTGTTCGCGCGCACCCGCGGGTAGGCTAGGATGCGGGACACGGGCGCCGCCCCGGCGCGCCCGTGAAGACCCGCTCCTCGCGAGCCCGCCGATGCCCCTTACGAAGACCGAGCTCGCCCAGCTCAAGCGCGCCAAGGAGATCCTCGAGCACCCGGGGATCGCCGCCAAGCTCTCCTCGCTCGCCGGCTCGCCCGTCGAGCGCGGCGTGAAGCTGCTGCCCAGGCGCTGGCAGCGCTCGGTGCACACCGCCACCGAGGCCGCGCTCATGACGGCGCTCGACGTGGCCGTGCGCTCGCTGGGAGAAGTGCGGCACTCGCCCTCGCGCGATCGCCTGCACAAGTTCGCGGCGGCCGCCTCCGGCGCGGCGGGAGGGGCGTTCGGGCTGGCCGCCCTCACCTGGGAGCTGCCCCTGTCGACCACGCTCATGCTGCGCTCCATCGCCGACATCGCCGCGGCCGAGGGCGAGGATCCGCGCCACCTCGAGACCCGCGTGGCCTGCCTCACCGTGTTCGCGCTCGGCAGCTCGCGCGACGCGCGCGACAACGCCGCCGATTCGGGCTACTTCGCCGCGCGCTCGGCGCTCGCCACCGCGGTGAGCGAGGCCACCAAGCACCTCGCCAAGAAGGGGCTCGCCAAGAGCGGGGCGCCGGCGCTGCTGCGCCTGGTGACGCTCATCGGCGCGCGCTTCGGCGTCGTGGTGACCGAGAAGGCCGCGGCGCAGGCGATCCCGATCCTGGGCGCGGCGGGCGGCGCACTGGTGAACACGATATTCATCGGCCACTACCAGGACATGGCGCGCGGGCATTTCATCGTGCGCCGGCTGGAGAAGATCCACGGCGCCGATCCCGTGCGCGCCGCCTACGACCGCCTCTGAGCGCGATCGCCCTGGGGAAATCCCGCGGCGTAGGGACCGCCCTCGGGCAGCGGGATCGACTCGCTCTCGCCGGGGACCGGGGCGAAGCGCCCCGCCTTCCAGTCGCTGGCCGCCTGCGCGATGCGCTCGCCGCGGCTGGACACGAAGTTCCACCACAGGTGGCGCGGCCCGTCGAGCGCGGCGCCGCCGAAGATCATGCAGCGCGCGCCGCCCGCGCTCGCGACGATCACCTCCGCGCCGATCTCGAAGACGAGCATCACGCCGGCCTCGTGGCGCGCGCCTGCGATCTCGACCGCTCCCTCGACCACGTACAGTCCGCGCTCGTCGGGATCGGAGGGCAGCGCGAAGTGCCTGCCGGGAGTGAGCGCAACGTCGGCGTAGAACATGGGCGAGAGCGTGGCCACGGGCGAGCTCATGCCGAAGAGGTCGCCCAGGACGAGGCGCACGGACACGCCGTTTTCCTCCACCATCGGCAGCTTGCCGTGGTGCGCGAACGAGGGCTCGACCTCCTCGTCGGCCGCGGGCAGCCCGATCCAGGTCTGCAGTCCCGACAGTCGCGAGCCCGAGGCGCGAAGCCGCGGCGGCGTGCGCTCCGAGTGCGCGATGCCGCGCCCGGCGACCATCCAGTTCACTTCCCCGGGCAGGATCGGCTGCACGGTGCCGAGGCTGTCGCGGTGCAGGATCTCGCCCTCGAAGAGATAGGTCACCGTGGCGAGCCCGATGTGCGGGTGCGCGCGCACGTCCAGCCCACGGCCGGGCGCGAGGCTCACCGGGCCGAACTGGTCGAAGAAGACGAAGGGGCCCACGGCGCGCCTGGCGGGCGCGGGCAGCGCGCGGCGCACCTGGAAGCCGTCGCCCAGGTCGCGCACGGCGGGGACGATGCGGGTTTCGATCATGGCGCTTCCGCGCTACGATGCGCTCGGGAATCGACCCGGGAGGAGGCGCAATGGCGGCTTACGTGCTGGCGGAGATCGAGATCGTCAACCCCGACGGCTACAGGGAATATACGGTGCAGGTTCCCCCCACGATCGCGAAGTACGGCGGGCGCTTCCTCACGCGCGGCGGAGCCGTCGAGGCGCTCGAGGGCGACTGGCCCGCCCGGCGGCGCGTGATCATCGAGTTCCCCTCGATGGAGGCGGCGCGCGCGTGGTGGGACTCGAGCGAGTATGCCGGTCCGAAGAAAATGCGCCAGGCCAACAGCCGCGGCCGCATCCTGCTCATGGAGGGAGCGGCTACGTCCTAGGGTCCCGGTCCGCATCGGCGATGTGCAGGCGATGGAAGGTGCGATGCACCACCGGCGCGAAGATCACCGCGGCGATGCCCAGCACCGCGAACCCGCAGTAGATCGCGTAGGCCCCGGCGAAGAGCTTGCCCGCGACGGTTTGGGGGTTGTACAGCGGGCCCATGCCCGAGAGGATCATGGCGGCGTTCTCGAAGGCGTCCACGGGCCCCAGGCCCTCGAAGTACGCGTAGCCCGCCATGCCGGCCGCGAGCGAGGCGGCGATCATCGCGAACCCGGTGCGTGCCGCGCCGAGGAGCCGGCGCCGGTGCGTGGCTGCGGGCGCGAGCGGCGCGTTGTAGCGCTCGTACATCGCTACAGGTTGGCCCAATCGCGCGGCGGCATCAAGACCTCGGCCAGGCGCGCTTCGGGCGTCCCGGGCGCGGGCTTCCAGTCGTAGCGCCACGTCGCGCCCGGCGGCATCGACATGAGGATCGACTCCGCGCGCCCGCCCGACTGCAGCCCGAAGAGCGTGCCGCGGTCCCACACCAGGTTGAACTCGACGTAGCGCCCCCTGCGATAGGCCTGGAACTCGCGCTCGCGCTCGCCGTAGGGCAGCGCGCGCCGGCGCTCCACGATCGGCACGTAGGCGGGCAGGAACGCTTCCGCCACCGCGCGCATCACCGCGAAGCTCGCGTCGAATCCGCCCTCGCTGAAATCGTCGAAGAACGTGCCGCCGATGCCGCGCGGCTCGTTGCGGTGCTTGAGGAAGAAGTAGGCGTCGCAGGCCTTGCGGAAGCGCTCGTGCAGCCCCGGGAACGGCGCCAGCGCGTCGCGGTTGGCGCGATGGAAATGCACGCAGTCCTCGTCGTGCGGATAGTACGGCGTCAGGTCCATGCCGCCGCCGAACCACCACACGTCGCGCGCCGCCTCCGCCGGGTCGCGCGCCACGAAGCAACGCACGTTCATGTGCACGGTCGGCACGTGGGGATTGCGCGGGTGCAGCACCAGCGAGACGCCCATCGCCTCCCACGCCCGCCCGGCGATCTCCGCGCGGTGCGCGCTCGCCGAGGGCGGCAGGCGCGTGCCCGTCACGTGCGAGAACCCCACGCCGCCGCGCTCGAGCAGCTCGCCGCCCTCGAGCAGGCGCGAGATGCCGCCGCCGCCTTCGGCGCGCGTCCATTCGTCGCGCAGGAAGCGCCCGCCGTCGAGCGCCTCGAAGCGCGCGACGATGCGCTCCTGCAGCTCGAGGAGGTAGGCGCGGACGGCGGCGGTGTCCATGGGATCAGCGCCGGTTGAACGCGCGGTGCCCGATGTCGGTGCGCAACTGCATGCCGTCGAAGCGGATCTTCTCGACGACCTCGTAGGCGCGCTCCGCGGCGATCTTCACGTTCTCGCCCAGCGCGGTCACGCACAGCACGCGCCCGCCGTTGGTGACCAGGCGCCCGCGGCGCTCGGCCGTCGCCGCGTGGAAGACGTGGAAGTCGTCCGCGTCCTTCGGCACGCCGCGGATCTCGTCGCCCTTGCGCGGGGCATCGGGATAGCCCGCGGCGGCGAGCACCACGCCCAGGGCGGCGCGCCGGTCCCACTGCGCCTCGGCCTCATCGAGCGTGCCGTCGATGGCGTGATCGACGAGCGCCAGGAAATCGCCCTTCATGCGCAGGAAGATCGGCTCGGTCTCCGGGTCGCCCAGCCGGCAGTTGAACTCCACCACGCGCGGCGCGCCGTGCGCGTCGATCATGAGTCCCGCGTAGAGGAAGCCGGTGTAGGGAATGCCGTCGGCGGCCATGCCCCTGACCGCCGGCAGGATGACCTCGTGCATCGCGCGATGGTGCGCCTCGGGAGTGACCACCGGGGCGGGCGAGTAGGCGCCCATGCCGCCGGTGTTGGGGCCCACGTCGCCGTCGCGCAGGCGCTTGTGGTCCTGGCTCGAGGCGAGCGGCAGCACGTTCCTGCCGTCCACCATGACGATGAAGCTCGCCTCCTCGCCGGCCATGAACTCCTCGATCACCACGCGGTGCCCCGCCTCGCCCAGCTTGCCGCCGGCGAGCATCATGTCGATCGCCGCGTGGGCCTCGGACTCGGTCGCCGCGACCACCACCCCCTTGCCCGCGGCGAGCCCGTCGGCCTTGATCACGATCGGCGCCGCGTTCGCCTCGAGGTGGGCGTGCGCGGCCCGCGCGTCGGTGAAGGTCGCATGGCCCGCGGTGGGGATGGCGTGGCGCGCCATGAAGCGCTTGGCGAAATCCTTGGACGACTCGAGCTGCGCCGCGGCGCGCGTCGGCCCGAAGATGCGCAGGCCCGCTTCCCGGAACGCGTCGACCACGCCCGCGGCGAGCGGCGCCTCGGGGCCGACGACGGTGGCATGGATCGCTTCGCGGGTGGCGAAGCGCACCAGGTCGGGGATCGCGGTCGCGTCCACGTTGAACACGCCGTCCTCGCGCGCGGTGCCCGCGTTGCCGGGCGCCACGTACACGCGCGAGACCCTGGGGGAGCGCGCCAGGCTCCACGCGATGGCGTGCTCGCGCCCGCCCGAGCCGATGACCAGCAGCTTCATGGCCGGCGCGATGCGGGCAGCGAGCCCATCAGTGCCGGAAGTGGCGCATGCCGGTGAACACCATCGCGAGGCCGTGCTCGTCGGCGGCCGCGATCACTTCGGCGTCGCGCATGCTGCCCCCGGGCTGGATCACGGCGCGCGCGCCCGCCCTGGCGACCACGTCCAGGCCGTCGCGGAACGGGAAGAACGCATCCGAGGCAACGACGGAGCCGCGCAGCTTGAGGCCCGCGTGCTTCGCCTTGATCGCGGCGATGCGCGTGGAGTCCACGCGGCTCATCTGCCCCGCGCCCACGCCCAGCGTGGCCCCGCCCTTGCAGAAGACGATCGCGTTGGACTTCACGAACTTGGCCACGCGGAAGGCGAACACCAGGTCGTTCAGCTGCTGCGCCGTCGGGTCCTTGCGCGTCACGATGCGCAGCTCCGCCACGTCGAAGGCGTCCGCGGTCTGCACCAGCAGCCCGCCGCCCACGCGCTTCATGTCGAAGCGGTTGAGTTCGCGCTCGGGCGCGATCTCCAGCAGGCGCACGTTCTGCCGGGCCGCGAGCGCCTTGCGTGCGGGCTCGTCGTAGCCGGGCGCGATCACCACCTCGACGAACTGGCCCCCCAGCGCCTCGGCCGCCTCCGCGTCCACGGGGCGGTTGAAGGCGATGATGCCGCCGAAGGCGGAGGTGGGATCGGTGGCGAAGGCCTTGCGGTAGGCCTCGAGCGGCGTGGCGCCCACCGCGACCCCGCACGGATTGGCGTGCTTCACGATCACGCACGCCGGCACGTCGAACCCGCGGCAGCAATCCCACGCCGCGTCGGAATCGGCGATGTTGTTGTAGCTCAACTCCTTGCCCTGCAGCTGCCTGAAGTTCGCGAGCGCGCCGCGCGGCGGGTCGCGCTCGACGTAGAACGCGGCCGCCTGGTGCGGGTTCTCGCCGTAGCGCAGCGCCTGGGCGAGGCGCCACTGCTGGTTCAGCCGGTCGGGGAAGGTGCGCGCCTTGCCGCTCGCGTCGCGCGCGGTGAGCCAGCTCGAGATCATCCCGTCGTACTCGGCCGTGTGGCTGAAGGCCTTGGCCGCGAGCGCGTAGCGCTCGGCCGCGTCGAGCGCCCCGCGCTGCGCGTCCATCTGCGCCATGAGCCGCGGGTAGTCCGCCGGGTCGGTCACCACCGCGACGAACGCGTGGTTCTTGGCCGCGGCGCGCACCATCGCCGGCCCGCCGATGTCGATGTTCTCGATCGCATCTTCCATCGTGCAGCCGGGCTTGGCCACGGTCTGCGCGAAGGGATAGAGGTTCACCACCACCATGTCGATGGGCGGGATGCCGTGCTCGCGCATCGCCTGCTCGTGCCCGGGCTCGCCGCGCCGGGCGAGGATCCCGCCGTGGACCTTCGGATGCAGCGTCTTCACGCGGCCTTCCATCATCTCGGGGAAGCCCGTGTACGCCGAGACCTCGGTCACCACGACGCCGTTCAGCTTGAGCAGCTGCGCGGTGCCGCCGGTGGAGATGATGTCCACGCCGTGGCGCAGCAGCGCGTGGGCGAGCTCGACGATGCCGGTCTTGTCCGAGACGCTGAGGAGGGCGCGGCGTATTTTCGTCATCTGGGTCGCCCCCGGCCGGATGGTGCCGGCCTCGGAATTTCTCCCCGCGCTTGGCGCTAGTCGAGGCCGTGCAGGTGCAGCTTCTTGCGCAGGGTGTTGCGGTTCAGGCCCAGCAGCTCGGCGGCGCGCGTCTGGTTGCCCTGCGCCTGGAACATCACGACCTCGAGCATCGGCTTTTCCACCGCGCACA
Organism: uncultured beta proteobacterium; assembly: GCA_963792865.1. Lineage (GTDB taxonomy): Bacteria > Pseudomonadota > Gammaproteobacteria > Burkholderiales > Usitatibacteraceae > Usitatibacter. Next base: position 25,622 of record CAWBYB010000008.1, on the reverse strand, counting down.
CCACCATCTCGTAGATGCCCGAGGGCTTCTCGCCGTCGAGATCCTTGAAGTACTGCTTCATCACCTTGCGCACCGTGGAGGCGAGCTCGTTCTCGCGCACGCCGGCCTCGGACCTGTCGCCATACCTGTGTTTACGCTGCAAGTGCGACCTCTTCGTCGTATTCGAGGCGCGCCGAGTGCGCGAGCAGCTCGTCGAAGAACCGGGCCACGGCTTCGAGCTGCATCTCGGCGGTCTCCAGGGTGTTCATGCGGGCGCGGAACACGGCGGAGTTCTTGAGTCCTTTCGTGTACCACGCGATGTGCTTGCGCGCCACCCGCACGCCGCGCTCGTAGCCGTAGAAGGCGTACAAGTCGTGCAGGTGGCCCACCAGGACCTCGCGGATCTCCGCCACCCCGGGTGGGGCGAGCCGGGTTCCGGTCCTCAGGTAATGCTCGATCTCGCGGAAGATCCACGGGCGGCCCTGGGCGGCGCGCCCGATCATCACCGCGTCGGCGCCGGTGTAGTCGAGGACGAACTTCGCCTTCTCGGGGGTGGTCACGTCGCCGTTGGCCACCACGGGGATGCCCACCGAGCGCTTCACCGCGCGGATGGTGTCGTACTCCGCCTCGCCCGTGTACATGCAGGCGCGGGTGCGCCCGTGCATCGCGAGCGACTGGATGCCGTGGTTCTCGGCGATGCGCGCGATGGCGAGCGCGTTGCGGTTCTCCCGGTTCCACCCGGTGCGGATCTTGAGGGTCACGGGCACGTGCACGGCCTTCACCACGGCGTCCACGATCCGCGCGACCAGGGACTCGTCCTGCAGGAGCGCGCTTCCGGCATAGACATTGCAGATCTTCTTGGCCGGGCAGCCCATGTTGATGTCGATGATGTCGGCGCCCTTGTCGACGTTGTACTTCGCGGCCTCGGCCATCATGGCCGGGTCGGAGCCGGCGATCTGGATCACGCGCGGCTCGACCTCGCCCTCGTGGTTGCCGCGCCGGATCGTCTTCTCCGAGCCCCACAGGAGCGAGTTCGACGCCACCATCTCCGAGACCGCCATGCCCGCGCCCATGCGCTTGCAGAGGCTGCGGAACGGCCGGTCCGTCACGCCCGCCATGGGCGCGACGATCAGGTTGTTCTTGAGCTGGACGGAACCGATTCTCACTTTGGGAAGGGGCTTTCGATGCCCGCGGCGCGGGCAGGCGCAGCGCGACGGGTGCTCATTTTATACGCGACGCGATTGCCGCTGAAAGTTAATTTTTGCACAACGCTTGCGCCGGTTCGATTGCAAACGAAAAAGTCAAGGCGCCGTTCCATAGCCGCCGCCGCCCGGCGTCTCGATCACGAACACGTCCCCGGGACCGACCGCGGCCTCGTCCGCGTAGGAGAGCTCGGTGCGCGTGCCGTCGGCGCGCTCGACCCAGTTGCGCCCGAGCGCCCCGGGCGCGCCGCCCGCCATGCCGTAGGGCGGGATGCGCCGGTGGCCGGCGAGGATCGCCGCGGTCATCGCCTCGAGGAAGCGCACGCGGCGCGTGGCGCCGTCGCCGCCGTGCCAGCGGCCGCGGCCGCCGCTGCCGCGGCGGATCTCGTGCGCGTCGATGCGCACCGGATAGCGCCACTCGAGCACCTCCGGGTCGGTGAGGCGCGAGTTGGTCATGTGCGCCTGCACCGTGTCGGTGCCGTCGAAGCCGGGCCCCGCGCCGGTGCCGCCCGAGATCGTCTCGTAGTACTGGTAGCGCTCGTTGCCGAAGGTGAAGTTGTTCATCGTGCCGTAGGAGGCCGCCATCAGTCCCAGCGCGCCGTAGAGCGCGTCGGTGAGGCACTGCGAGGTCTCGACGTTGCCCGCCACCGTGGCCGCGGGCGGCCGCGGGTTGAGCATCGAGCCCTCGGGGACGATCACCGTGAGCGGCTTCAGGCACCCGGCGTTGAGCGGGATGTCGTCGTCCACCAAGGTGCGGAAGACGTAGAGCACCGCGGCGTAGACCACGGCGGCCGGGGCGTTGAAGTTGCTCTCGAGCTGCGCGCTCGTGCCGGTGAAGTCGATGGTGGCGCTGCGCCGGTCGCGCGCCGATGGCGATCGCCACCCGGATCACCGCGCCGTTGTCCATCTCGTAGGCGAAGGATCCGTCCTTCAGCACCCCGATCACGCGGCGCACGCATTCCTCGGCGTTGTCCTGCACGTGGCGCATGTACGCCTTCACCACGTCCAGGCCGAAGTGCGCCACCATGCGGCGCAGCTCCTGCACGCCCTTCTCGTTGGCCGCCACCTGGGCGCGCAGGTCGGCGATGTTCTGGTCGGGGTTGCGCGCCGGGTAGCGCGCGCCGGCGAGGCGCGCGCGGATCTCGTCCTCGAGCATGCGCCCGTCCTCGACCAGCTTCACGTTGTCGAGCAGCACGCCCTCCTCCTCGACGTTCCTCGAGAACGGCGGCATCGAGCCGGGCGTGATGCCGCCGATGTCGGCGTGGTGGCCGCGGCTGCCCACGTAGAACAGGGGTTGGGCGGCGTCGAGGTACACCGGCGTGATCACGGTGACGTCCGGCAGGTGCGTGCCGCCGTTGTACGGGTCGTTCAGCACGTAGACGTCGCCGGGCTTCATGCTCGCGGCGTTGCGCCGAATCACGGTGCGGATGCTCTCGCCCATCGAGCCCAGGTGCACGGGCATGTGGGGCGCGTTGGCGATGAGGTTGCCCTCGGCGTCGAAGAGCGCGCAGGAGAAGTCGAGCCGCTCCTTGATGTTCACCGAGTACGCGGTCTGCGCCAGGCGCACGCCCATCTGCTCGGCGATCGACATGAAGAGGTTGTTGAACACCTCGAGCATCACCGGGTCCGCCCCCGTGCCCAGCGCGTAGCGCGCCTCGCGCGCGACCACGCGCTCGAGCACGAGGTGCCCCGCCGCGGTGACGAGCGCTTCCCACCCGGGCTCCACCACCGTGGTGGCGTTCTGCTCGGCGAGGATCGCGGGCCCGGCGATGCGCGTGCCGGGCGCCAGGCGCTCGCGCAGGTGCACCGCGGTATCGCGCCGCTCGCCGCCCGTGGTCATCGGCACGCGCTCCACGGGCTGCGCGGGCGGGGCGGGCGGCGCTGCGGCGGGTTCGGCGGGCGTGGCGTCGCCGCCGCCCTCGGCGATCGAGCCACCGACCGCCTCCACCGATACCGCCTCGGCCACGAGGGCGCGATCGGGCATGAGGAAGCTGAAGCGGTGGGCGTAGAGCTGCTCGAACTGCGCGCGCATCGCCTCGGGCGCGCCCAGCGGCACGGCGAGCGAGGTGTCGGTGCCCTCGTACTTGAGGTGCACGCGCTTGTCCAGGCGGCCCAGCATCGCGCCCTGCCATTTGAGCTCGTCCACGCATTGCTCGCCCAGGCGCACGGACTTCTCCACCACGTCGTCGAGCGCTTCCTCGAGGCGGCGCTCCACCGCCTCCTCGCGCAGCGCGCGCACCTGCGCGAGCCCCATGCCGTAGGCCGAGAGCACGCCGGCGAAGGGATGGATGTAGACGCGCGTCATGCCGAGCTCGTCGGCCACCAGGCACGCGTGCTGTCCGCCCGCGCCGCCGAAGCAGGCGAGCGTGTACTCGGTCACGTCGTGGCCGCGCTGCACGGAGATGAACTTGATCGCGTTGGCCATGTTGGCCACCGCGATGCGCAGGAACCCTTCGGCGAGCGCCTCGGGCGTTTGCGCAGTCGCGGTGGCGCGCCCCACCTCCCCGGCGAGTGCCGCGAACTTCTCGCGCACCAGCGCCGCGTCGAGCGGCTCGTTGCCGCGCACCCCGAAGACGTGCGGGAAGAACGCCGGCTGGATCTTGCCCAGCATCACGTTGCAGTCGGTGACCGTGAGCGGGCCGCCGCGCCGGTAGCAGGCCGGGCCCGGGTTGGCGCCCGCCGAGCCCGGCCCCACCCGCAGGCGCTGCCCGTCGAAGGAGAGGATCGAGCCGCCGCCCGCGGCGATGGTGTGGATCGACATCATGGGCGCGCGCATGCGCACGCCCGCCACCAGCGTCTCGAACTCGCGCTCGAGCTCGCCCGCGTAGTGCGACACGTCGGTCGAGGTCCCGCCCATGTCGAAGCCGATCACCCGGTCGAAGCCGGCGGCAGCCGAGGTCGCCACCATGCCCACGATGCCGCCCGCGGGGCCCGAGAGGATCGAGTCCTTGCCCTGGAACCGGAGCGCGTCGGTGAGCCCGCCGTTGGACTGCATGAACATGAGCCGCGTCCCGGGCAGCTCCGCGGCCACGTGGTTCACGTAGCGGCGCAGGATCGGCGAGAGGTAGGCGTCGACCACGGTGGTGTCCCCGCGCGAGACCACCTTCATGAGCGGGCTCACCACGTGCGAGACCGAGATCTGCTCGAAATCCGCCTCGCGCGCGAGCTCGGCCACGCGCGCCTCGTGGGCCGGATAGCGATAGCCGTGCAGGAACACGATCGCGACCGAGCGCAGCCCCTCGGCGCGCGCGCGCTGGAGCTCCTCCCACACCGCGCCCTCGTCCAGCGGGCGCACCACCTCGCCATGCGCGCCCATGCGCTCGTCGACCTCCACCACCTTGGAATAGAGCATCTCGGGCAGGCGGATGTGGCGGTCGAAGATGCGCGGCCGGTTCTGGTAGGCGATGCGCAGCTGGTCGCGGAAGCCGCGCGTGATGAGGAGCGCCGTGGGCTCGCCCTTGCGCTCGAGCAGCGCGTTGGTCGCGACCGTGGTGCCCATCTTCACCGCGTCGATGCGCTCCACCGGGATCGGCTCGTCGCGGGCCACGCCCAGCAGGTGGCGGATGCCCGCGATCGCCGCGTCGGAGTAATGCTCGGGATGGTCCGAAAGCAGCTTGTGGGTGACGAGCGCGCCGTCGGGCCGGCGCGCCACGATGTCGGTGAACGTCCCGCCCCGGTCGATCCAGAACTGCCATCCCGCCTGTCGTGCGCTCATCGGGCCATTTTGACATGCACCCCACCGTTTGCTAGCTTGCCCGGGCACCCCCCTCTCGAGGATCCCCATGAAGCTCGCATCCGCCCTCATCGCCTTTTGCGCTTCCGCGTCCTGCGCCGCCGCCTTCGCCCAGACCCAGTGGGACATGCCGACCCCGTATGGCGCCAGCAACTTCCATACCGAGAACATCGTCCAGTTCGTGGCCGACATCGATCGGGCCACCGCCGGCAAGCTCAAGATCACCGTGCATTCGAACGGCTCGCTCTTCAAGGCGAACGAGATCAAGCGCGCCGTGCAGGGCGGCCAGGCGCAGATCGGCGAGATCCTCATCTCGGGCTACTCCAACGAAGACCCGGTCTTCGGCGTCGATTCGGTGCCGTTCCTCGCCACCAGCTACGCCGACGCGGCCAAGCTCTGGAAGGTCTCGCGCAAGGCGATCGAGCGCCGCTTCGCCAAGCAGGGCATGGTCGTGCTCTACAGCGTGCCGTGGCCGCCCCAGGGCATCTATTCCACCAAGCCCATCAATTCCATGGCGGACATGAAGGGCCTGAAGATGCGCACCTACAACCCGTATACCTCGCGCATCGCCGAGCTCGTGGGCGCGCAGCCGGTCACCATCCAGGCCGCCGAGCTCGCCCAGGCGATGGCCACCGGCGCGGTCAACGCCAACATCACCTCCGGGGCCACCGGCTACGACACCAAGGCCTGGGAAGTGGTGAAGAACTACTACGACACCCAGGCCTGGATCCCGAAGAACATCGTGTTCGCCAACCGCAAGTCCTTCGACGCGCTCGACAAGGCCACGCGCCAGGCGGTGCTCAAGGCGGCGGCCGCCGCGGAGGCGCGCGGCTGGAAGGTCTCCGAGGAGAAGAACAAGTGGTACCTCGAGCAGCTCGCCAAGAACGGCATGAACGTGGCCCCCCCCTCGGCGCAGCTCAAGCGCGACTTCCACAAGGTCGGCGACACCATGACGAAGGAATGGCTCCAGGCCGCCGGCCCCGACGGGCGCGCGATCGTAGCGGCCTACCGCAAGTAGGGACGCCTCCCCGAACCGCCGGCACGGCGTGCGCCAACGCCTCGACCAGCTCTACGACGCCGCGGGCTACCTCGCGGCGTTTTTCATGGTGGGCGTGCTCGCCATGGTGCTCGCGAGCGTCGTGGGGCGCCTGGCGGGATTCAACCTGCGCGGCTCGGACGCCTACGCGGGCTACTGCATGGCCGCGGCGAGCTTCCTCGCCCTCGCCCACACCTTGAAGCGCGGCGAGCACATCCGCGTGACGCTCTTCCTCGAGCGCTTCGGCCCGCGCGTCGAGCGCGCCCTCGATCTCTGGTGCCACCTGGCCGGCACCTTCTTCTGCGGCGTGCTCGCGTTCTACAGCGTGCGCCTCGCGTGGCAATCCCACGTGTACAACGACATCTCCCAGGGCAACGACGCGACGCCGCTGTGGATCCCGCAGGTCGCGATGGCGCTGGGCTCGCTCGTGCTGCTCGTGGCCATGGCCGACGATTTCGTGCTGCTCGCGCGCCGGCGCAAGCTCGCCGCGGCGCCGGCCGGCGAGATCCAGGCGATCGAGTAGCGCCGTGGACCTGCTCGTCACCGCCGCCCTGGTGGTCCTGCTCTTTGCGCTGCTGGGCAGCGGGCTGTGGATCGGCCTCGCGCTGCTGGGCGTGGCGTGGCTGGGGATGGAGTTCTTCACCGTGCGCCCGGTGGGCGATGCGATGGCGGTCACGGTGTGGGGGTCGCTTTCCTCGTGGACGCTCACCGCGCTGCCGCTGTTCGTGTGGATGGGCGAGATCCTGTTCCGCACCCGGCTCTCGGAGGACATGTTCAAGGGCCTGGCGCCCTGGCTCTCGCGCCTGCCCGGACGGCTGCTGCACACCAACATCATCGGCTGCACGCTCTTCGCGGCGGTGTCCGGATCGAGCGCGGCCACCTGCGCCACCATCGGCAAGATGACGCTGCCCGAGCTGGGCAAGCGCGGCTACCCGGAGGAGATGACCATCGGCACGCTCGCCGGGGCGGGCACCCTCGGCCTGCTGATCCCGCCCTCGATCATCATGATCGTCTACGGGGTGACGGCCGACGTGTCGATCACGCGGCTCTTCATCGCCGGGGTGTTTCCCGGGCTGCTGCTGGCGGGCCTGTTCATGGGCTACACCATCGTGTGGGCGCTGCTGCACCCGCAGCGCATCCCGCCGCCGGATCGCCCGATGTCCTTCGGCGAGAAGGTCCACGCCTCGCGCCACCTCATTCCCGTGGTGGGCCTCATCGGCGTGGTGCTGGGCTCGATCTATCTCGGCATCGCCACCGCCACCGAGGCGGCGGCCCTGGGCGTGGTGGGCGCGCTCGCGCTTTCCTGGGTGCAGGGATCGATGAACGCGAAGGTGTTCGCGCAGAGCCTCATGGGCGCCACGCGACTGTATTGCATGATCGCCTTCATCCTCGCGGGCGCGGCGTTCCTCACGCTCTCGATGGGCTACATCGGGCTGCCGCGCAAGCTCGCGGAGTTCATCACCGGCCTCGGGCTCGCGCGCCCGTGGCTGCTCTTCTGGCTCATGGTCTTCTACATCGTGCTGGGCTGCTTCCTCGACGGCATCTCGATGGTGGTGCTCACCATGGGCGTGATCCTGCCCACCATCGAGCGCGCCGCGATCGACCTCGTCTGGTTCGGCATCTTCCTCGTGCTGGTGGTCGAGATGGCCCAGATCACGCCTCCCGTCGGCTTCAACCTGTTCGTGCTCCAGGGGATGACGAAGAAGGAGATCACCTGGATCGCGCGCGCCGCGATGCCGCTCTTCGCGCTGATGGCGCTGGCGGTCGGCCTGATCTACGCCTTCCCCGCCCTCGTGACGTGGCTCCCGGCGCACATGCGCTAGGGTCGTGTCAGAATGGGGTTCCCCCATCGACCACGGAGACCGCGATGGACAACGACAAGACCGTCCGGGACGCCTTCCTCGATACCGTGATGAACCAGATCGAGACCGGGGATCCGCCCGAAACCCGCGCGACCTACGATCGCCTCACCGCGGCGGGACAGTCGCGCAGCCAGGCGCTGCACCACATCGCATCGGCGCTGCGCGTGGAGATGAACCGCATGCTGGCCGAGTCCTCCCCCTTCGACAACCGGCGCTACGCGGCGCTGCTCGCGAAGATCCCCTCGGAGGGCTGAGGCCTTGTGCCTGATCGTCGTCGCGTGGCGCTGCCGCGCGGATCTTGCCTTGCTGGTCGCCGCCAACCGCGACGAGTGGCGCGAGCGGCCCGCCGAGCCCGCCCGATGGTGGGATGAGCCCGCGGGCCTGCTCGCCGGGCGCGACCTGCAGGCGGGGGGCACGTGGATGGGCGTCACGCGCAGCGGGCGCTTCGCCGCGGTGACCAACTTCCGCGACCCCGCGGAGCGTCGCTCCACGGCGCGCTCGCGCGGAGGGCTCGTCACCGAGTTCCTCGCGGGCGCCGCGGGCCCGGCCGAATACCTGCGCGCGCTCGCCTCCCGCGCGCACGAGTACAACGGATTCAACCTGCTCGTGGGCGACGGCAACGAGCTCTGGTACTTCGGCAGCCGCGAGGGGCAGGCGCGCGCGGTGGAGCCGGGCGTGCACGGCCTTTCGAACCACGTGCTCGACGAGCCGTGGCCCAAGGTGACCGCGGGCCGCGCCGCGATGCGCTCCGCCCTCGAGGAGGACGACCCGGCGCCGCGGCTCTTCGCGCTGCTCTCCGATCGCACCGCGGTGCGCGACGCGCAGCTGCCCGACACCGGCGTGGGGCTCGAATGGGAGCGCAGGCTCTCCAGCGCGCTCATCGTCGGCGCCGACTACGGCACGCGCTGCTCGACGGTGCTCGCGGTGGGGGCCGACGGGTCGCTGCGCTTCGAGGAGCGCACGCGCGGGCCCGACGGGAGCGTCACGCTCACCACGCTGAACGGGGAGGCGCTGCGCGAGCCCGCGACCGCGGGCACACGATGAGCGCGCGGCGGCTCCTGCGCCGGCACGCCGCCTGGCGCGACGACATCGGCGAGCTCGTGACGCGCCGGCCCCTGCCCGGCCCGCAGCTCGAGCAGGTCGATCCCTTCCTCTTCCTCAACCACCACGGGCCGCAGGTCTATCGCCCCGGCAACCGCGGCCTGCCGTTCGGGCCGCACCCGCACCGCGGCTTCGAGACCGTGACCTTCATCCTCCAGGGCAGCCTCACGCACCAGGATTCCGCCGGGCACGAGAGCGTGATCCGCGCGGGCGGCGTGCAGTGGATGACCGCCGGGCGCGGCCTCGTGCACGCGGAGATCTCTCCGCGCGAATTCACGGAGCACGGCGGTCCGCTCGAGATCCTGCAGCTATGGGTGAACCTGCCCGCGCGCCTGAAGATGACCGCGCCGCGCTACGTGGGCGTGCAGCGCGATGAGATCCCGGCGCTTCCCACGCCGGACGGCAAGGGCACCGTGCACCTCATCGCGGGGGCGTGGAACGGCGCGCGGGGCCCGATCGAATCGCTCACGGGCGTGTTCATGTCCACGGTCGAGCTGCGCGCGGGAGGCGGCGTCGAGTTCCCCGGCGTCGCCGGGCGCAGCGTCTTCCTCTACGTCGTGCGTGGGCGCGTCGCGATCGGCGCGGAAGAAGGCGGGGAACACACCCTGCTCGAGCTCTCCGAGGACGGCGACACGGTCGCGATCCGCGCGCTCGACGACGCCTTGCTGCTCTTCGGCCACGCCGACCCCCTCGGCGAGCCGGTGGTGGCGCACGGCCCGTTCGTCATGAACACGCGCGCCGAGATCGCCGAGGCGATCGCCGACTACCAGGCGGGAAGATTCGGCCCCCTCGCGCAGTGAGCCAGTGCCGCGCGCGCGCGGCGCTCGCCGCCCCATGACCGCCGATCCCCTCTACCTCGCCATCGACCAGGGCACCCACGCGAGCCGCGCCGTGGTGCTCGACGCACGCGGGCGCGTGCTCTCCCACGGCGAGCGCGACATCGCGCTCGCGCATCCGCAGCCCGATTGGGCGGAGCAGGACGGCGAGGAGATGGTGGCATCGATCTTCGCCGCCGTGAACGAGGCGCTGGGCGCGCTGGGCGAGCGCGGCCGCGACATCGCGGCCGCGGGCCTCGCGAGCCAGCGCGCGAGCTGCGCGTGCTGGGACCGGCGCGACGGCCATGCCCTCGCGCCCCTTTTCAGCTGGCAGGATCGGCGCGCCCACGCCTGGCTGCGCGGCTTCGAGCCGCGCGGCGAGGACGTCCATCGCAGGACGGGGCTCTTCCTCTCGGCGCACTACGGCGCGAGCAAGCTGCGCTGGGCGCTCGATCACAGCGCCGCCGTGCGCGCGGCGCGCGCGGCAGGCACCCTGTGCTGGGGCCCGCAGGCGAGCTTCCTCGTCTTTCGCCTGCTCGACGAGCATCCGATGCTCGCCGATCCGCAATGCGCGGCGCGCACGCAGCTCTGGAACATCGCCACGCGCGACTGGGATCCGGAGCTGCTCGCGCTCTTCGGGCTGCCGGCGGGATTCCTGCCGGAGAGCGTGCCGACCTGCCACCCCTTCGGCACGCTGCGCATCGGCGAGAACGCGATTCCGCTCGTGGCCGTGAACGGCGACCAGTCCGCGGCGGTGTTCGCCTTCGGCTGGCCCGAGGAGGACTCGGCGTACGTGAACATCGGCACCAGCGCCTTCGTGCAACGCGCCCTCGCGAGCGCGCCGCCGTACGTGCCGCGCCAGTTGACCGGCATCATCCTCGACGACGGCACGACCACGGTCTACACGGTCGAGGGCAACGTGAACGGCGCGGGCACGGCGCTCGAATGGCTGCGCAGCGAGCTCGGCATCGCGGACGCCGAGGCGCGCCTGCCGGCGTGGCTCGAGCAGCATCGCGCGCCGCCGCTCTTCCTCAACGGCATCGCGGGGCTCGGCGGGCCGTTCTGGAAGCCCGACTTCGCCTCGCGCTTCGTGGGCGAGGGGGAGCCCGCGCAAAAGGCGGTGGCGGTGGTCGAGAGCATGGCCTTCCTGCTGCAGGCCAATATCGACGAGATGGACAAGTACCTCCCGGGCGCGCGGCGCATCCGCGTGAGCGGCGGCGTCTCGCGCCTCGACGGCCTGTGCGCAAGGCTCGCCGCCGTGAGCGGATTGCCGGTGCACCGGCGCGACGATCCCGAGGCCACGGCGCGCGGCATCGGCTACCTCGCCGCGGGCCGGCCGCGCGAATGGAACGCCGGAGCCCGGGAGGAAGTGTTCGCGCCCGCCGACGACGCGCCGCTACGCGCGCGCTACCGGCGCTGGCGCGCGCTCATGGCCGAGGCCACGGGCATCTGAGGGGCCTACTTCGCCCTTTCTTTCCCTTTCGCCTGCGCCACTTCCGCGGCGAGCTCTGCGCCGCTCTTCCAGTGCGGCACGTGGAAGACGAGGCGCTTGGTGCGCTGGAAGAACGCGTTCGAGCCGTTCACTTCCGTGTCCCAGTAGTGGTGCGCGAGCGCGAGGTTGCGGGGCACGTCGAGCATGAACGCGTCGTGCGAGCCCTTGCCGCCGAAGATGTAGAGCTTGCCGTCGAAGATCTCCCACGTGTCCGGATCCCCGCCCCAGGGAACCGCGTACACGATGCCGTCGGAGCAGTAGCCGCCGAACTGCGGGATGTATTTCCGCGGGTCGGCGTCGAAGAGCGCCTTGTGCCCGGGAGTGGCGAAGCGGAAGGTCACGTCCTTGTACACCGACTTGATCGCGGCGGAGCCGGCCTCGTCGCGGTGGTCGGTGAAGTAGCTCACCACGTCGTAGCCGAAGAGGATCAAGTGCTTGTCGGGGCCGTCGGCCACGGCGTTCACCGGGCTCAGGCCCGCGCCCGGGCTCTGGGTGATGAGCGGAGCGCAGCCGGTGATCATCGCGGCGCACAGCAGCGCGGGCAGCCATCGGGCGGGAGACATCATGATCGGACTTTCGAAGGCGTGGGGGAGTTCCACGCGGTGAACATCCGCGCCGGCGAAAGCTTCCCGTTGCTACGGTTCATCATCCAGCGCCCCGGCGCCCCCGGCGGCGCGCGCGAGGCGGTCGTTCACCGCTTCCCACGCGTCGAGGCGCGGCGGGGCTTCCACGAGGATGCGGGTGGCCCCCGCGCGGTCCAGCGTGCGCAGGCTGGCGTAGAGCGCGTGCCCGTAGCGCAGGGGATCGGCGGGGGCCGCGATCCACGCCGCGGCGTTGGCGCCGGCGGGCTTCGCCCGCAGCGCGAGCACCGCGGCGCCCGCGTCCTGGGCGAGCTCGGCGGCGAGCGCCGCGGCATCGACCACGGCGAGCGCGGTGCGCGGCGCGTAGTGCGCGGCGAGCGTGCCGGAGGCGCGCGGGGCATCCGCGTCGCGCGCGGCGGGTGCGATGCCGAGCACGCTCTCGATGTCGCGGCGCGTGATCGCGCCCGGGCGCAGCAGCACGGGCGCGCCGCGCGAAAGGTCCACGATGGTCGATTCGAGCCCCACCTCGCATGCGCCGCCGTCCAGCACGTAAAGATCGCCGCCGAATTCCTCGCGCACGTGCTGCGCCGTCGTGGGGCTCACGTGGCCGAACCGGTTGGCCGAGGGCGCGGCCACCGCCCCGCTGCCGATGCGCGCGAGCTCGATGAGCAGCGCCTGCGCCATCGGATGCGAGGGACAGCGCAGCCCCACGCTGTCCTGGCCCCCGGTGACCGCGGCCGGAACGCGCGGCGATCGTGCGAGGATCATCGTGAGCGGCCCCGGCCAGAAGCGCGCGGCGAGCGTGGCGGCCGCGGCCGGCACGTGGCGCGTCCATTCCGGCAGCGCGAGCGGATCGGCGAAATGCACGATGAGCGGATGGTGCGCGGGGCGGCCCTTCAACGCGAAGATCTTCTCGATCGCGGCGGCGTTGGTCGCGTCGGCGCCCAGCCCGTAGACCGTTTCGGTGGGGAACGCGACCAGCTCGCCCGCCTGCAGGCGCCGCGCCGCCTCGGCCACCGCGGCCATCAATGCGCCTCGTCCCAGTTCGCGCCCACGCCCGCGTCGACCACGAGCGGCACGTCGAGCCGCGCGACACCCGTCATCAGCCGCTCGACGCCGGACTTCACGCGCTCGAGCTCGGACTGCGGGACTTCCAGCACCAGCTCGTCGTGCACCTGCATCACGAGCTTGGCGGCCAGGCCCTCGCGCTCGATCCAGCCCTGCACCGCGATCATCGCGAGCTTGATCAGGTCCGCGGCGGTGCCCTGCATCGGCGCGTTGATCGCCTGGCGCTCGGCGGCCTGGCGGCGCGCCGCGTTCGACGAGCCGATGTCCGGGAGCCACAGCCGCCGGCCGAACACCGTCTCGACGTAGCCCTGCTCGCGCGCCTGGTTGCGCGTGCGCTCCATGTAGGCGGCCACGCCCGGATAGCGCGCGAAGTACTTGTCCATGTAGCTTTGCGCCGCCGCGCGCTCGATGGCGAGGTTCTGCGCCAGGCCGAAGGCGCTCATGCCGTAGATCAGCCCGAAGTTGATCACCTTGGCGTAGCGGCGCTGCTCGCTCGTGACTTCCGCGGGCGGCGTGTCGAAGACTTCGGCGGCGGTGTGGCGGTGCACGTCCTCGCCCTTGGCGAACGCTTCCACGAGGCTCCTGTCGCCCGACAGGTGCGCCATGATGCGCAGCTCGATCTGCGAGTAGTCCGCCGAGACGATCCTCGATCCCGTGGGCGCGATGAAGGCCTCGCGGATGCGCCGCCCCTCGGCCGTGCGCACGGGGATGTTCTGCAGGTTCGGATCGTTCGAGGCCAGGCGCCCGGTGACCGCCACCGCCTGCGCGTAGTTGGTGTGCACGCGCCCGGTCTTCGCGTTCACCATGCGCGGCAGCTTGTCGGTGTAGGTGCTCTTGAGCTTCGCGAGGCCCCGGTGCTCGAGCAGCGTGGCGCAGATCGGGTGGTCGAGGGCGAGCTTCTCCAGCACCTCCTCGTCGGTGGACGGCGCCCCCGAGGGCGTCTTCTTCACCACGCGCAGCTTCAGGCGCTCGAAGAGCACCTCGCCCAGCTGCTTGGGCGAGCCCAGGTTGAACGGCCCGCCCGCGAGCTGGAAGGCCTTGTCCTCGAGCGCCAGCATCTTCTGGCCCAGCTCCCCGCTCTGCCGGGCGAGCAGCTCGGCGTCGATCAGCACGCCGTTGCGTTCCATCGCGAACAGCACGCCCGCCACGGGAACCTCGATGTCGCGGTAGATGTAGGCGAGCTTCGCGTCGGCCTCGATGCGGGGCCCCATCGCGCGGTGCAGCTGCAGGGTCACGTCCGCGTCCTCCGCGGAGTACTCCGTGGCGCGCTGCAGCTCGACCTGGTCGAAGGGAATCTGCGAGGCGCCCTTGCCGGCCACGTCGGCGTACGCGATCGTCTTCACGCCGAGGTAGCGCGCGGCGAGCGCGTCCATGTCGTGGCGCTGGTGGCTTTCGAGCACGTAGGACTCGAGCAGCGTGTCGTGCGCCACGCCGCGCACGGTGAGGCCGTGGTTGGCGAACACGTGCCGGTCGTACTTCGCGTTCTGGCCCAGCTTGGGGCGCGCCGCGTCCTCGAGCCAGGGCTTCAGGCGCGCGAGCACCGCCTCCCGATCGAGCTGCTGCGGCGCGCCGGCGTAGCGATGCCCGACCGGGATGTAGGCGGCCGCGCCCGGCTCGACCGAGACGGAGATTCCCACCAGCTGCGCGGCCATGGGATCGAGGCTCGTGGTCTCCGTGTCCACGCACGCGAGCGCCGCGCCCTCGAGCCGCGCCGCCCAGCGCTCGAGCGCCGGCGCGTCGAGGACCGTCTCGTAGGCGCGCGTATCGACGAAGGGTGTGGCGTGCTCCGCCGGCTCGTGGCGCGCGAGGAAGGCGAAGTTGCGTCCCGCCGACGCCGGCTCCCGCGCGCCCTCTCCCGGGACCGCGGGCGCGGCGGCGGGCGCGGGCGCGCGCTCGCCCTTGGCGAGCGCCTCGCGCAGCGTGCGGAAGCCGAAGCGCTCGTAGAGCGCGCCGAGCGCCGCCTCGTCGGCACCGCGGTCCACCAGCGACTCCATCTCGAAGGGCAGCTCCACGTCGGTCTTTACCGTGACGAGCGTCCTGCCGGTCGGCAGCCACGCCGCGGCCTTGCGCAGGTTCTCGCCCACCACGCCCTTCACCTCGTCCGCGTGCGCGATCGCGCCTTCGAGCGAGCCGTACTGCTCGATCAGCTTCGCCGCGGTCTTCGGGCCCACCTTCTCCACGCCCGGCACGTTGTCCACCGCGTCGCCCATGAGCGCGAGGTAGTCCACGATCTTGTCCGGCGGCACGCCGAACTTCCCCTTCACGCCCGCGGGATCGAGCTTGTCGTTGGACATCGTGTTCACCCACAGCACGTGGTCGGTCACGAGCTGGGTGAGGTCCTTGTCGCCGGTGGAGATCACCGAATCCCACCCGTGCGCGCGCTCGGCGTGGGTCACGAGCGTGCCGATCACGTCGTCGGCCTCCACGCCGTCGACCACCACCAGCGGCCAGCCCAGCGCGCGGATCACCTCGAAGAGCGGCTCGATCTGCCGGGCGAGGTCCTCGGGCATCGCCTGGCGCGTGGCCTTGTACTCGGGGTAGATCTCGTCGCGGAAGGTCTTGCCCTTCGGGTCGAAGACGCAGGCGATATAATCGGAGGGGAAATCCTGCCTGAGCTTCTTGAGCATGTTGATCACGCCGAGGATGGCGCCGGTGGGCTCGCCCGCGGGGCTGCGGAATTCCGGCAGCGCGTGGAAGGCCCGGTAGAGGTAGCTCGAGGCGTCGACCAGCAGGAGGCGCTTCTTCTTCGTATCGTTCATTTCGGACCGCTCGATCCCGCCATGGCCGCCTACACCCACAAGGTACCCCAGCCCTCGGATCCGCAGCTCGTGAAGCGCTCGCAGAACTCGGCGCGCGAAGCCTGGCGGATGTTCGAGATTATCGCAGAGTTCGTCACCGCCACCGAGCGGCTGCAGACCATCCAGCCCGCGGTGGCGATCTTCGGCAGCGCCCGCACGGCCCCGGGGCATCCCTACTACGGCACGGCCGAGGACATCGCGCGCCGGCTCTCGCACGCCGGCTTCTCGGTCATCTCCGGCGGCGGGCCCGGCATCATGGAGGCGGTGAACAAGGGCGCCTTCGAGGGGGAAAGCCCGAGCGTGGGGTTGAACATCCAGCTGCCGCACGAGCAGAGCGCCAACGCCTACCAGGACATCTCCCACACCTTCCAGCACTTCTTCGCGCGCAAGGTGATGTTCGTGAAGATGTCGTGCGCCTTCGTGATGATGCCCGGCGGCTTCGGCACGCTCGACGAGCTGATGGAGGTGCTCACCCTGGTGCAGACGGGCAAGGTGCGCAAGGTGCCCATCATCCTCGTGAACTCCGCGTTCTGGGGGGGTCTGCTGACCTGGATCAAGGGACGCCTGCGCGAGGAGGGGATGATCGGCGTGCAGGATCCGGACCTGCTGCAGGTGATCGACGATCCGCAGAAGGTGGTGGACGCGATCTTCGACCACTACCACTCGCGCGGATTCGAGCCCTCGCCGTCGGAACGCGAAGCCGAGTTGGCCCTCTAACCGCAAAGGACCCGCGCAGCGCGGTGCTACACTGCGCTGCAGGAAATCGAGCCGCCATGCCCACGTTCGATCGTACGCGCATCGCCCTTTCGATCGGCGCGCTCGCCTGCGCGCTGGGCGCCGCCGTGCTCGCCCCCCCCGCCGCCGCGCAGTCCGGCGCACGCGCGCTCCCGCCCGGCTCCCGGCCGCTCGAGGAGCCGCCCCCGCCGCCGGTGGTGACCAACGATCCGTCGACCGCACCTCAGGTGACGGTACGCACGGAAAAGGACCAGACCGTCCAGGAGTACCGCGTGCGCGGCAAGCTCTACATGATGCGGGTCACCCCGAAGCACGGCAAACCGTACATCCTCATGGATAACCGGGGCGACGGCACGTTCACCAGGCAGGACAACACCCTCGACAACGGCGTGCGCGTTCCCCAATGGGTCTTGCTCGAGTTCTGAGACGCGGCTGACCCGATGTCCGTCTTCACGCCGGTCTCCGACGCCGACGCGCGCGCGCTGCTCGCGCACTATGCGCTGGGCGAGCTCGAGCGCCTCGAGGGCATCGCGCAGGGCGTCGAGAACACCAACTATTTCCTCGACGCCACGACGGGCGCATACGTGCTCACGCTCTTCGAGCACATCCCGCGCGCCGACCTGCCGTTCTATGTCGGGCTCATGGACCACCTCGCGCACCACGGCATCACCTGCCCGCAGCCCATGCGCCGCGAGGATGGCGAGATGCTCGCCGAGGTGAACGGCAAGCCCGCGTGCATCGTGACCCGGCTGCCCGGCTCCCCGCGCGCGCAGCCAGGCCCCGACGATTGCCGCGCCGTGGGCGGCATCCTCGCCGGCATGCACGTGGCCGGCGTCGAGTACGACGCGGGCCTGGCGAACCCGCGCGGGCGCGCGTGGCGCGAGCGCTTCGCCGCCGCGGTGGCGCCCAGGCTCACGCCGGAGGAAAACGAGCTGATCGCCGAGGAGAACCGCTACCAGTCGATCCACGACGACCACGTGCTGCCCCAGGGCGTGATCCACGGCGACCTCTTCCACGACAACGTCCTCTGGGACGACGAGGGCAACGGCGGGGTGATCGACTTCTACTTCGCGTGCGACGACGTGCTGCTCTACGACGTGGCGATCGCGGTGAACGACTGGTGCGCGCGCGCCGACGCGACGCTCGACGAGGCGCGCGTGGCCGCCTTCCTCGAGGGCTACGAGGTCGAGCGCCCGCTCGAGCGGCTGGAGCGGACGCTGTGGCCGGTGATGCTGCGCCGCGCGGCGCTGCGCACCTGGCTCGGGCGCCTGGGATACAGCCACTTTCCGCGCGACTCGCACATGACCATCCCCAAGGACCACGGGTTCTCGCGCCGGCTGCTCGAGCATCACGTCGCCCACGCCCGCGCGCCCGCCTGATGGACGCGGACATCCGGGTCGCCGAGTTGCCGGCCGGCCGCGGGTCGGCGTGGCTCGTCGAGTCGTTTCGCCTCTTCCGCGGCAACCCGATCGCGTGGATGGGGCTGTGCGCGGGATGGATCAGCATCACCTTCGCCCTGCTCATCATCCCGTTCCTGGGCGAGGTGGTCGCCAACTTCCTGCAGCCGGCGTTCTTCGCGAGCTTCGCCATCGCGGCGTACAAGCAGTGCGCGGGGGAGCGCATCGCGATGGCCGAGCTCTTCAGCGGCTTCCGGCACAACCGGCGCGCGCTGCTCAACCTGGGGGCGCTGCTGCTGCTGGCCGAGGTCGCGATCTTCGCCCTGATGGCGCTCATGGGCCTGCCCATCGCGGGCTTCGCGGACAAGGACGTGACCCTCGCCGAGTATGTCGAGATGCTCCAGGGCAAGGAGTGGATCCTCGCCACGGGCTTCGTGCTCACCGGGCTGGTGAAGGGCGCGCTCTGGTTCGCCCCGCCGCTCATCGCCTTCCACGGCCTCACCACCATGCACGCCGTGCGCTGGAGCGTGTACGCGGCGCTCTCCAACTTCGGCGCGATGGCGCTCTACGGGGCGACGCTCATGGCGCTCTTCTTCGTGGGGCTCATTCCCTGGGCGGTCGGCCTCGTCGTGGTGATCCCGATGATGGCGATCAGCACCTACGTCGGCTACAGCGAGGTCTTCGAAGCTAGGCCGCGGTGAGCTTGGCGTACTGCAGCGCCAGCCACTTGGTCCCCTGCGCCGAGAAGCGCACCTGCACGCGCGCATCCAGCCCGCGGCCCTCGAAGTCCAGCACCACGCCCTCGCCGAACTTGGCGTGGCGCACGCTCTGGCCGATGGCGAAGGGCTGCTCGTCGGGCCGGCGCGTCTCGAATCCGGCGCGCGGCGCGCTGCGATAGCGGCTCGGGTCGGCCGCGGGCGCGCGCCCCCCGCCGGCTCCCCACGCACCGGAGTCCGGCGCCCGGTCGCGGAACGCGAACTGCTTTTCCGGCAGCACGATCCACTTGCACAGCGCCGGCGGGATCTCCTCCACGAAGCGCGAGACGATCCCGTAGCGCGGCGCCCCGTGCAGCATGCGGCTGCCGGCGTAGGAGAGGTACAGGCGCCTCCTCGCCCGCGTGATGGCGACGTACATGAGGCGGCGCTCCTCCTCGATGCCGCCGTCCTCGAGCATGCTGTTCTCGTGCGGGAAGAGGCCCTCCTCCAGTCCCGAGATGAACACCGCCGAGAACTCGAGCCCCTTGGCGGAATGCACGGTCATGAGCTGCAGCGCATCCTGTCCCGCCGCGGCTTCGCGCTCGCCCGCCTCCAGGCTCGCGTGCGACAGGAACGCCGCGAGGATCTGCTGCTCCGGCGTGCCCGCGTCGGCGACATCCTCCTGCGCCTCCCCGGCGGGTTCGAGCCCGTGCTCGAAATCGTCCGCGAAGAGCGCCGCGGCGTTGTAGAGCTCCTGCAGGTTCTCGACGCGATCCTGGCCGTCCTTCTCCGCGGCGTAGTGCTCCTTCAGCCGGCTCTTGTCCACCGCCTCCTCGATCAGCTCGGGCAGGGCGAGTGTTGCGGCCGACTTGCGCAGCCCGTCGATCACCGCGACGAACTGCGCGAGCGCCGTGCCGCCGCGGCCGGCCACGATGCCGGAGCGCGCCGCGTGCATGAGGCTGCCGATGCCGCGCTCGGCCGCCTCCTGCAGCTGCTCGACGGAGCGCGTGCCGATGCCGCGCGGCGGGAAGTTCACCACGCGGGAGAACGCCGTGTCGTCGTCGGGATTGGCCGCCAGGCGCAGGTAGGCGAGCGCGTGCTTGACTTCCTGGCGCTCGAAGAAGCGCAGCCCCCCGTAGACCCGGTAGGGCACGGCGGCGCGGAAGAGCGAGTGCTCGAGGATGCGCGACTGGGCGTTGGAGCGGTAGAGCAGCGCCATGTCCGAAAGCGCCATGCCCTCGCGGTGGAGCTGGCGCACCTCGTCCACGATGAAGCGCGCCTCCTCCTCGTCGTTGGCGGCGGCGTAGACGCGCAGCGCCTCGCCCTTGCCCTCGGCGGTCCACAGGTTCTTGCCCAGGCGCGCCTTGTTCTGCGCGATGATCGCGTTGGCCGCGTCCAGGATGTGGCCCTGGGAGCGGTAGTTCTGCTCGAGCTTCACCACCTCGGTGATCGCGAAGTCGCGCACGAACTCGTTCATGTTGCCGACCTCCGCTCCGCGGAAGCGGTATATCGACTGGTCGTCGTCGCCGACAGCGAACACGCAGCCGTTGGTCCCGGCGAGCAGCTTGATCCACTTGTACTGCAGCTTGTTGGTGTCCTGGAACTCGTCGACCAGGATGTAGCGGAAGCGCGCCTGGTAGTGCTGCAGCAGCTCGAGGTTGCGCGACAGCAGCTCGAAGGTGCGCAGCAGCAGCTCCGCGAAATCCACCGATCCCTCGCGGTCGCACTGCGCATCGTAGTCGGCGTAGAAGGCCACCATGCGGCGCGTGAACTCGTCGCCCGCCTCCACCGTGTTGGCGCGCAGCCCCGCTTCCTTGCAGTTGTTGATGAAGTTCTGCAGCTGGCGCGGCGCGAACTTCTCCTCGTCGAGCCCCTGGGCCTTGGCCAGGCGCTTGACGAGCGAGAGCTGGTCCGCCGAATCGAGGATCTGGAAGAGCTGCGGCAATCCCGCGTCGCGGTGGTGCGCGCGCAGCAGCCGGTTGCACAGCCCGTGGAAGGTGCCCACCCACATGCCGCGGGTGTTGATGGGCAGCATCGCCGACAGGCGCGTGAGCATCTCGCGCGCCGCCTTGTTGGTGAAGGTGACCGCGAGGATGCCCGCGGGGCTGGCCTCGCCCGACTGGATCAGGTAGGCGATGCGCGTGGTGAGCACGCGCGTCTTGCCGCTGCCCGCGCCCGCGAGGATGAGCGCGCACTGCCGCGGCAGCGTGACGGCCTGGAGCTGCTCGGGATTGAGGTTGGAGAGGATGTCGCGCATGCAAAGGGCGCCCGGGTTTCCGCAGTCCCGATTTTCGCACGGGCGATGGCGTTCCCCGCCCGGGAATCCGGAAAATGCGCGCCCGGCAGGCACGAAAAAAAGAGGGCGCCGATGCGGCGCCCTGCAACCATCTGAGGATCCCGGAACCTTCCCGGGACACTTGAAGAGA
The DNA here is from genome assembly GCA_963792865.1 of uncultured beta proteobacterium. Taxonomy (GTDB): domain Bacteria; phylum Pseudomonadota; class Gammaproteobacteria; order Burkholderiales; family Usitatibacteraceae; genus Usitatibacter. Next base: position 4,702 of record CAWBYB010000008.1, on the reverse strand, counting down.
CAGCCCGCAGCCCCGGGAAGTTCCCTCAGTGCGCGGCCGCGGGCGTCTCGCTCACCGTGGGCAGGGTGACCCCGGGGACCGTGCGCAGGTTGGCCATCAGCGCGCGCGCCTCCGCTTCCCCCGCGAGCCCGGTCACCTGCACGAGGAAGGCGCCCTCGCCGTCCACGGCCACCCGCGACGGATAGCCCGCGGCGTGCAGGATGCGGTTCAACGCGAGCGCGGAATCACGCTGTGCGAGCTTCGAGGCCACCACGCGCCAGGTCCCGCCGACGCGGCCCGCCGCCCCGTCGGGCGCGATCTCGGTCTCCTTCGACCAGGTCGCGATCTGCTTCTCGTCCACCTTCGCCACCTCGGGCGGCCCGCCGCGCGGCTTCTGGTAGAAGTCGGCGCGCTGGTCGAGGGTCACGGTGGGATTGCCCTCGGAGCCCACGCTGACCTTGCCTTCGAGCAGGCAGATGAGGTCCTTCGCATCGGTGGACTTGCCCCACACGTCGGTGCCGCGGATGCCCGCGGTCACGCTGCTCACCTTGATGTTGATGTCGCGCCCCTGGTGGCGCGCGATCGCGGCGGTCGTGAACCGGAATGCGCCGGCGATCACGCTCAGGGCGGCGCGGAAGATGCCGCGGCGCTCCACCTTCTCCACCACGAACTGCGCGTGCTCGCCCAGCTTCACGCTGCTGCCTTCGCCCAGCCTCAACAGCACGCGCGCGTTGGCCCCGGTGCGCAGGCGGTCCTGCGCCCGCAGCGCGATCCCGGGCGCGAGCGGCACGGCGTATCCGCCGCGCTCGAGCCACGCGGGGTATTGCACCGCCTCGACCCTGGCGTTCTGCGCGTGAGCCGCACCCCATCCCAGCGTTGCGGCGAGCGCGCATCCCAGAACGATTCCTTTCATCGATGTTCCTCCCGATAGAACCTGCCCGTTGTAGGCGACCGTCCCCGAACTGGATGCCTCGTGCGCAAAATGCTCCAGACTGCACGGCAAATCAAGGGGTTGTCCCTGCGGCGCCTGCTATAATTTTCCTTTCCTCGCGCGCCGCGCCCCCACGCATGCACCCGCAATACCACCCGAAGGCGATCGAGCCCGAGATCCAGGCCGAGTGGGCCGCGAGCCGCGCCTTCGTCGCTCCCGATGCCTCGCCGAAGCCCAAGTACTACTGCGTGTCCATGCTGCCCTATCCCTCGGGCAAGCTGCACATGGGCCACGTGCGCAACTACTCGATCAACGACGCGCTCTACCACTTCATGCGCATGAAGGGATTCAACGTCCTCATGCCGATGGGCTGGGACGCTTTCGGCCTGCCCGCGGAGAACGCGGCGATGGCCAACGGCGTGCCCCCGGCGAAGTGGACCTGGGAGAACATCGCCTACATGAAGGCGCAGTGCCAGGCGATGGGCTGGGCGATCGACTGGACGCGCGAGCTCGCCACCTGCTCGCCCTCCTACTACCGCTGGAACCAGTGGTTCTTCCTGCGCCTGTGGGAGAAGGGCGTCGTCTACCGGAAGACCGGCCTGGTGAACTGGGATCCCGTCGACCGGACGGTGCTCGCCAACGAGCAGGTGATCGACGGGCGCGGCTGGCGCACCGGCGCCACCGTCGAGAAGCGCGAGATCCCGATGTGGTACATGCGCATCACGCAATACGCCGACGAGCTGCTCGACTCCCTCGACGGCCTGGGCTGGCCCGAGCAGGTGAAGCAGATGCAGCGCAACTGGATCGGCCGCAGCGAGGGCGTGGAGTTCACGCTGCCCTATGCGCCCGAGACCGCGCGGCGCATGGCCGACGGCAGGCGGGGATTGAAGGTCTTCACCACGCGCGCGGACACCATCATGGGCATCACCTTCGCCGCGGTCGCCGCCGAGCACCCGCTCGCCGCCGAGGCCGCGAAGGGCAATGCGCAGCTCGCGGCGTTCATCGAGGAGTGCAAGCGCGGCGGCGTGCAGGAGGCCGAGCTCGCCACGATGGAGAAGAAGGGCATGCCCACGGGGCTCTTCGTGCTGCATCCCTTCACCTCGGAGCCGGTCGAGGTCTGGGTCGGCAACTACGTCCTCATGGGCTATGGCGAGGGCGCGGTGATGGCGGTGCCGGGCCACGACGAGCGCGACTTCGCCTTCGCGAAGAAGTACGGCCTCGCGATCCGGCAGGTGATCGACGTGGGCCGCCAGCCCTACTCCACCGACGCGTGGCAGCCATGGTACGAGCAGCCGGGCGTGTGCGTGCATTCCGGCAAGTATGACGGCCTCGCGCAGCCGGAGGCGATCGGCGCGGTCGCGCGCGACCTCGAGGCCCGCGGCCTGGGTGCCACGCGCGTGCAGTACCGCCTGCGCGACTGGGGCATCTCGCGCCAGCGCTACTGGGGCACGCCGATCCCCATCGTGCTCTGCCCGAAGTGCGGCGACGTGGGCGTGCCCGACGACCAGCTGCCGGTGGTGCTGCCCGAGGACCTGGTGCCCGACGGCACCGGCAGCCCGCTCGCGAAGACGCCCGCGTTCTACGAGACGACCTGTCCCAAGTGCGGCGGCGCGGCGCGGCGCGACACCGACACCCTGGACACCTTCGTCGACTCGTCCTGGTACTACATGCGCTACGCCTGCCCCGGCGCGCCGACCATGGTCGACGGGCGCGCCGACTACTGGATGCCGCTCGACATGTACATCGGCGGCATCGAGCACGCGATCCTGCACCTGCTCTACGCGCGCTTCTGGACCAAGGCGATGCGCGACCTGGGCCTCACGCGCGTGGACGAGCCGTTCGCCAACCTGCTCACCCAGGGCATGGTGTTGAACCACATCTTCTCGCGCCGCGGCGAGCGCGGCGGCGTCGAATACTTCGCGCCCGACGAGGTCGAGGTCACGCTCGATGCCGAGGGCAAGGTGGCCGGGGCGACGCTCAGGCGCGACGGCAGCGCGGTCGACTACGACGGCATCGGCACGATGTCGAAGTCGAAGCGAAACGGCGTGGATCCGCAGGAGATGATCGACCGCTACGGGGCCGACACCGCGCGCCTGTACGTCCTGTCTGCCAATCCGCCGACCGACACCGTCCTGTGGTCCGACGAGAGCGTCGAGGGCTCGTTCAAGTTCCTGCGCCGGCTGTGGAAGATGGTCCACGACCACCGCGAGGCGGGCATCGTCGCGACGTATTCCTCGGGGGAGCTCACGACGCAGCTCAAGGACCTGCGCTACAAGATCCACCACACGATCGAGCGGGTCGCCGACGACTACGGCCGGCGCATGCGCTTCGACACGCCGGTGGCCGCGGTGCGCGAGCTCCTCAACCTCTATTCCGAGCTGCAGGACCGCAGCCCCGTGGCGCGCGCGCTCGCCCAGGAGGTGCTCGAGACCGCAGTCCTGCTGCTCTCGCCGATCGTGCCGCACATCGCCACCGCCCTGTGGCGGGAGCTGCGCCCCGGCACGCGCCTCCTCGACCAGCCGTGGCCGGCGGTGGACGCCTCGGCGCTGGTGCAGGATTCGATCCAGCTCGTGGTGCAGGTGAACGGCAAGCTGCGCGGGCACCTGGACGTCCCGGCGAGCGCGAGCCGCGAGGAGATCGAGGCGGCGGCGATGCGCCACGACGCAGTGGTCAAGTTCGTCGGCGGGCAGAAGGCGAAGAAGGTCGTCGTCGTGCCCGGCCGGCTGGTGAACGTCGTTGTCTGAGGCGCGCCCCGCGCACGCCGCGGCCGCGCTCGCGCTCACGCTCACGCTCGCCGCGTGCGGCTTCCAGCTGCGCGGCGAGCCGGTCATCGGCCTGAAGACGCTCTACGTATCGACCGAAGGCGCGTCGGGCGTGGCGGGCGAGATCCGCCGCATCCTGGCCGCCGGACCCACCACGCTCGTGCCCGGCCCGAAGGGCGCCGAGGCGCAGCTCGCCATCCTCGGCGAGAGGCGCGACAAGGCGGTGTTCACGGTGACGGGCACGGGGCGCGTGTACGAATTCCAGCTGCGCCTGTCGGTGCGCTTCCAGCTCACGGTCCCGGGGCGCGCCGAGCCGGCGATCGCGCCGGGAGAGGCGACGACCACGCGCCTCATCACCTACAGCGAGGCGGCGCCTACGGCCAAGGAAGTGGAGGAGCGCCACCTCTACCAGGACATGCAGGAAGAGCTCGCGCGGCGCATCCTGCGCCAGATCGCCGCCGCCAAGCACAAGGGCCTGTAGGCGGCGTGAAGATCTCCTCCCGCCAGCTCGACGCCCACCTGAAGAAGGGGCTCGCCCGCCTGTACGCGGTGCACGGAGCCGAGACCCTGCTCGCCCTGGAGGCCGCCGATCGCATCCGCGAGGCCGCGCGCCGCGACGGCTGCACCGAGCGCGAGGTGTTCTTCGCCGAGCCGGGCGCGGACTGGAACCGCTTCACGGGCGGTGCCTCGAATCTCTCGCTCTTCGCCTCGAAACGCCTGGTGGAGCTGCGCATCCCGACGGGCAAGCCCGGCGTGGAAGGCGCGGGCGCCATCGACGCGTGGTGCGCGCGCCTGCCCGAGGACGCGATCACGCTCGTGGTGCTACCGGAGCTCGACTGGAAGCAGCGCAAGTCGAAGTGGTTCGAGGCGCTCGAACGCTGCGGCGTCGTGGTGGAAGCGCGGCCCGTGACGCGCGACGAGCTTCCCGACTGGCTCGCGCAGCGGCTCGCGCGCCAGGGCCAGCGCGCATCGCTGGAGACCAGCAGGAACTGAACGAAGCGCGGCAAGGGCAGCGCTACGTATTGCTCGA
>CAWBYB010000007.1:0-430557 GCA_963792865.1 uncultured beta proteobacterium | reverse complement strand
CAATCGGGGACGTTGAGTATCAAAAAACGCCCGCAAGCAGTCGACGCGCTGGTGACAGAAATTCTCAACACATATGGCCCCCTGCTTGCGAGTCGCACGTTGTCTTTTTCGATCGACATGCCGACCACGAGCATCGTCGCTTCGTTCGACTACGATCGAATTGTGCAGGTGCTGTCCAATTTGCTCAGCAATGCAATGAAGTTCACGCCCCAGGGAGGAACGGTGATTCTGCATGTGGAACAGCGAGCTCAGCACGTTGAATTCAGCCTGAGCGACAACGGCCCCGGCATTTCTCCAAGCGACTTAGCTCATATATTCGAGCGGTTTTGGCAAATAGAAAACCATGCGCGTCGCGGGCTAGGCTTAGGACTCCACATTTGCAAAACGATCGTAGACGGGCATGGCGGCACCATCGTAGCCGAGAGCGAGCCGGGCAAGGGAACGACGATGCGATTTTCTCTGCCCCTCATTTGAGCAGCCAACTCCAGCAATCGACTCTCCAGGCGGGGTGGTCAAGGTGCGTAGCCGCGATTTCGGCTTGAATCATTCTCGGCGTCGGCCGGAACATTCACCGCTCCCACCTTTACACTGAAGGCCGACTCAAAACCCACATCACCGCATCACACCAATGCTGCAATCGCCTCGGCCACCTTCTCGACATTCTGGCTATTCAGCGCAGCCACGCAAATACGGCCGCTGTCGACGGCGTAGATGGAGTATTGCGATTTGAGTTTGCCGACGATGTCTTTCGATAGGCCCGAATAGAGAACATGCCGCGTTGCTGTAGCACGAATGCAATGTCGTAGCCGGGCTTTCTGGCTTGCACCTTGTCGACTAGGGCTTTGCGCATGAGTTTGATGCGCTCGCGCATTTGCCCCAACTCCTGTTCCCACATCGTGCGCAGTTCCGGTGTGGTCGAGGACTTTGGTCACCACCTGGCAGCCGTGCGTCGGCGGATTGGAATAGTTGGTGCGCACGAGGCGTTTAATCTGGCTCATCACGCGTGCCGCTTCGTCCTTGCTGGCGGTGACCACATTCAATGCGCCAATACGCTCGCCGTACAGCGAGAAGGATTTGGAGAACGAGCTGCAAATGAACACGGGGCTCATGGCGTCGGCAAAGCGTTTGACGATGGCGCCGTCCTGGGCCAAGCCTTCGGCAAAGCCTTGATAGGCGATGTCCAAAATCGGCACCAAACCGCGCGTCTTGACGATCTCAATCACGCTCATCCATTGATCGTTGGTCAAATCCGCGCCGGTCGGGTTGTGGCAACAGGCATGCAGCACCACGATTTCGCCTGCGGGCAATTGTCCAGCGCGGCCGCCATGGCATTGAAATCGAGGCCCTTGGTCACTGCTTCGTAGTACGGATAGTTTTTGACTTCGAAGCCAGCGCCTTCAAACAACGCGCGATGGTTTTCCCAGCTCGCGTTGCTGATCCACACTTTGGCGTCGCTATTGAACCGCTTGAAAAAGTCGGCCGCTACTTTCAGTGCGCCGGTGCCGCCAAGCGCTTGAATGCCGACGGCGCGCTGTTCGCTGATCGCAGCGGCATCTCCCAGCAGCAACTCCTGAACCGCCTTTACATACGCGGGCATGCCATCGATCGGCAAGTAGCTGCGAGGCGATATTTCCGTCGCCAACAGTTGCTCAGCGCGTTTGACGCACTCAAGAACAGGTACTTTGCCGTTGTCGTCGTAATACACGCCCACGCCCAGGTTCACCTTGGCGGGGTTGGTATCGGCATTGAAGCCTTCAGTAATGCCCATGATGGGGTCGCGCGGGGCCAGTTCGACGTTTTGCAGGATTGAAGCAGTCATGATTTCAATAGTTGGGAGTTTAGAGCCAAGGAAACGGCCGGCATCTTACAGGGTCTGGCATGGAGGGCCTAGTGCGGGGAGTGAGCGGCGCCGTTTCGGGTCTTCCCCGACGGGCGCTCATGATCAATCTAGCATCTATCTCAAAATCATTTTGTCGGTCTAATAGTGCCTCCACCGTCATTCCCGCGGAGGCGGGACTGCGTAGGCAGGATGCCGAAGCGAAGTCGGCTTGGCCGATGGCCCGGAGGGAATCTGCACGACGCAGTTTTCAATTCAGTTAGAACCGTGTGTTATTGGATGCCCGTCTAAGACCACCATGGACTGTGGAAATGCTGGAAACGCAGGTGCGGTTTCCAGTGCACGGGCATGACGCAATTCGAGAACGTAGTTAATTTTGAGATAGGTTCCAACCTACCCGGCACCATGGTGGCGGTCGCCAGCGGATGTGGCCAGGCCTGGGGCGAACCATTGCCTTCGATCACATCCTGACATCTTGAAATATCAGACTAAAGTCTGACCTACGGCTTCATATACCGAGGCAAGATATTCCCGGGCGACCCCACTACTAACCCGGATTTCAAATATATCCAGCGACCGGATTTGGAAGGGCGCGATAAATCGCGCCCCTACGGCGAAATGCAGCCGGGATCTTGGTAGGGGCGCAATTCACTGCGCCCTTTGGGAGCGCCCAGTAGAAGAGCCATCAGATACGCTTGTCGGCCGGGTTAATAGCGATTAGCGAAATTTGTATAGCCCATTCACCGTAAATTGGTCGATATCGCGATGGCCGCCAAACGCCAGTTCGCCCTGTACATTAAAATATCGCTGCGCCTGCGTGCGCACGTGAACTCGATCAGCAACCTTGACATCTATGCCGAGCAACGCGCCTGCCGCTACCGAGGTGTCGCTGCGATAATCTCTATGGTCATAGCTGTGATCGGTGCAGTAGTAGTACCAACCATCGTAGTAGCTATACCCGTCATAGTAGCAAGTCGAGTAGGTGCCGTTATGAGAGCGCGTTTCGGTCACGTCGGTCGCAACGTAACTAAATGCTCCGGAAACTCCGCCGTACAGCGAGATTCGCTCGCCAAGCGGTAGAAAACCCAGCGCGTTGAGCCCGAGAAGTATGCACCCACGCTGCCGTCGTAACCTGCGGCAATTGCACCAGGCGAGACATAGTCGCCATCCAGATCGAGCGAAGCTTCCAGGGCGAAATATCGGTGCAATTGCAAGCCGCCGAACAGACGCACTGTCCCGCCGGTATCATCGCAACCAAAGAACGCGCCGTTCGAGCAAAGATCGCTTACCTTGGAGATGCCCAAGCCGCCACCGGCGTACCAAGCCCCCTCCGGAGGTTTCAGCGCTCGCCGGAATTACAGCGGCCATCCATAGACCCATCGCAAATGCGATACGACGATAGCGTACGGAGATCTTCATGGCGTCATTCCTTGCGGACAAGCTATAGCGATATGGTACATATGCGTATCTGTGGCGACAGCATAGCGGCGCCGCGCCCTCGACTTTCTGAAGCAGACTTGGAGCCGCGTTTACGGTCGCGCTGCAAGCCCGCTTGCGGATCTCAACGCGTCCCCCAGGACTCCCGGTAATGCACCGAGGTTTGCAACACTACGCCACGAATTCGATGCGCTGGCGGCCGCTCTCCCTGAGATCTCTTGCCGAATGTGCTAATATATTTTCACGGTGAACAATAGCTGTCTGAAACGCCACTGCGCGATTTGGTTTGGCTCGATCGGTCTGCGGCTTTGTCGCGGAACGCCTGATCGACCGTAAGATATTTTTTTCTCCATTTTGTTAGCTGTTCATCGGCGGCGCCTTCCGGGTCGGCGTGGAATCTTTGAATGCATTGCTCAACGTCCGAAAAATGAACAACACTCAATACGCCATGAATCGAAAGTCCGGTGCGGTTTTTGATGCGTGCCCAAAAGCGGCGGGTCCATACTTAGGTCGTCGGTACCGCCAAACGGTTCTTGTTTCCATTCATAACACACCCGCTAACTCAAGAAAGCGAAGACTGGTTTGCCGCGGATCTGCCGCAAAGTTTAGATCCGCCGCATTGAGGAATGGCTAGGGGAAATACATATCTCGGCAAGGGGCGTGCTTATCAAGTCAGTTCGATAGCTCCGGCATTTCACCGGACGCGAATCGTCCAGCCCCTAGGCGATTCTGTTTATTCGAACGAAAAAATCCCCGATACCTTGCGATTCGGACCCGAGAGGATTCGAACGATGAATGGTTGCAGGATTTTGTACGTTGCTCGAGACAATCGCATGGCGACGGCGATCACGCATTTTGACGCAAGGCGAAATTGGAGTCCCGAACCGGAGACGGTATCGCCAAAAACGTGCACAGACACCACATGCCTTTCATCAGGAAAATGTGGCTGTGTCCTGACAGTAAAACATCAGCCAGTATCGCAAAATCGATACCGGATCTTGGTAGTGGTGAGCGGTATCGAGCGCAAAGCTAATGGCTTCGGCAATGCGGGAGCAGCTGTCATCGTATTCGGTCATCAACCGGCTAAGCGTCTCCAATCGCTCGTCGTCTGACGCTTGTATCGGCTCCAAATTCTTACGCAGCTCGAGAATTGCCTGCTCAACCGCAATTCGCCCACGCTCATCGTGCCAGGCTGGTGCTCTGCTATTTGATATGAAGCTACGCACACCACCCCCAATGCTGTATTGCGTTCATCACCGCCGTTGGCGACGAACGTGGCTGACGTCCAAAGGTACCCGCCTTCGGTTTCTTGCGTCAACCGATTTGCGTAGGGTGAGTCCTAGTATTGCGCTAGGGTCAATGGCGCTTACTTAAGCCGAAATAGTGGTTTTCTCTGTAGCTGTGGGTCCGACTTCAGTCGGACATTCCGACATTGCAGTCAGGCTGTGACCGAAGGGAATGGTTCACCCAACGCCTGACCCACAAGGGAAATTCGGCTTAAGTAAGCGCCATTGGCGCTAGGGCCGGAACCGCCTTGGTTTCGGCCAACTTGCCAGCATCGGGACCCATTCGTTCCAGACGTTCGGCAACAGTCGGAAACAAAACGTGAGCATCTTGCGGAGCACGGACCAGACGGCGACCTGATTCGACCATTCGCACTTTTCAAGTGTATTTAAGGATATCAATCGTGTGCCAACGACTCCTGATTTTCCCCGAAGTATTGCCACACAAGCAGATCGTTGGGTTTCCGAATCAGGCTTGCAGTCGCGGTCGCTGGGCGCGCTGTTGCAGGAGTTCCATCGCTGCTCGTACCTCACCGTCCTGAGCGGTGTTTACGATCACGCTGTAAGGCTGCTCATAGTCCGCCAGCGGCTGCATGGAGCGCAGCTGCTTTGCCAGTACCGCGCGATTCGCGTCCGACGCATCGGCGTGCCGCGATTGACGCGCGGCAATCCGCTCGGCTAGCAGCTCTGGCGCGGCACTACAAGACACCAGGAGATATTGGACATTTAAGCGTGCCGCCAAGTCGTAAAACAGCCGGCGGTCCACCACGTCCAGAAATGCAGCATCGACAATTGCGCTCACGCCGCCTTGCAAACACGACTCGGCACAATCGAGCAGGCGCGCATAAGTGCGGTGTGAAAACTCCGGGAGATACAGACCCTGACCTACCGGCTGTTCAGACTTCCCTGAGAATTAGCCACGTCGGGATCGATACCGGCAAGGCGCTTGCGCTCGACATCGGAGCGAATACGCACCGCCGGCAACAATCCCACCAGTTGTTCGCTCAGCCACGACTTACCCGAACCGGAGGCACCGTGCATGATCAGCAGTGTCGGCGCCGGGCGCTCGATGAATTGCAATGCCGTACGCACCCGACCGCGCATGCGCTGCACATACTCGATAGATTGCGCCGTCATATTTTGTGCACCCAGCGCATCCACCATGGCGCGTACCGATGCTCGATACACGGCGTAGAATGACAACAGCCGCATGCCTTCGTAGTCACCGCCACATTCCAGGTAGTGACTCAGGAAAACATGAGCCAGGTCGGGCCGACTATGCCCCACCAGGTCCATCACCAGAAACGCAACATCGTTCATGACATCGATCCAGCGTAGCTTCGGATCGAATTCCAAGCTGTCGAACGGCATCAGCGCACCTTGCCAGCGCACAATGTTGCGTGCGTGCAAATCGCCGTGACACTCGCGCACCGCGCCTTCCTGCTTGCGAGACTCGAACAGTGGCTCAAGCCGATAGAGATGGTCTTGAGTCCAAGCGACCAGCCGACTCAACTCCGGCGCGCTCTGCGCGTCACCCCAAAGCTCAAGCAGCTGTCGCAAATTGCCTCGTACGATCTCGCCGGTTTGCAGCGCGCTACCGTATTCGACATCGTCCGATGCGACCGCAGCGGCACGATGAAACCCGGCCAGCCGCACGGCAAGGTCGCGCAACTCTTGCACGCCTACATCGTGACTTGCCAGCAGCATGTGCAATTCCTGCGTGGTGTCGAACTGCCGCATGCGTACCGCATAGTCGCACACGGCGCCATTCCCGCCGAAATGCAAGTGTCCCGATTCGTCGCACACAACCGGCACCACATCGAGGTATAACTTCGGCGCCAAGCGGCGATTGAGTCTTAGCTCCAGTTCACAGAGTTCGCGGCGGCTTTGCAGCGTGCTGGTGTCGATGAACCCCAACTTCACCGCTTTCTTGATTTTATAGGCGAATGCACCGGTCAGAACGATGCGAGATATATGGGTTTCGCACACCTGCAACTGCGTCACCGGATGCGCGAAGGTTGCCGGATGCTGCAAATTTTCCAACTTGAATATGCTGTCCGGGCGGCCGTCGTTTGTCATTGGCATTTCTTCAACGCAAATAAGCTTCGGTGGCGTAGCGACGCATCATACGATGACTATTGAAGTACGAGGCATTCTTGCTGATCGCGCCTTTCATGATGCGCAACCATCCCTGCGAAGCTGTGCCGCCGTCGCCATACAACGGCAACACCGTATGTTCCAGTTTGTCGTACAACGACTGGGCATGACCATCCGCGACGCCGGCGCTGCCGATGGCCCAACCGGTGACCCCTTCAATACAGCCTTCCACCCACCAGCCATCCAGCACGGACAAATTCGGTACGCCGTTGAATGCCGCTTTCATGCCGCTGGTACCCGAGGCTTCCAACGGCGGCAAGGGCGTGTTCAGCCACACATCCGCACCCGCCACCATCGTCTTTGCCAGATCCATGTCGTAATCCGGTAGATATACCACCGGAATTGCACCGGCCAATGCGCGCGCCTGCCCGTGCAATTGCTCGATCAACTGTTTACCGCCTTGATCTTTGGGATGCGCCTTGCCGGCCAACACGATCTGAAATGGATACTTGCGAGCAATCGACTTTAGTTGCTCCAGATCGGTGAACAATAAATCCGGACGTTTATAAGCCGTCATACGCCGGGCAAACCGAGAATCGGCAGTGTCGGTGCAACACAACGCCGGAAATACTCTGCACTTTTTCGATTAGTCTCTTCTTGGCCTGCAAGTGCGCTTCCCATATTGCCGCATCAGGAATCAACAATCGGCACGCACCATTAATTCTGGTTCATGGCACCAGCCCGGCAAGTAGTGATCGTACAATCCCCGAAAACTTTCGGCCACCCACGTAAATGGATGCACGCCGTTGGTAATCGCATGCACGCGATACCCCGGAAACATTTTGCGCGATACTTCCGCATGTCGCTCGGCGACCCCATTGACATACTCGCTGAGATTCAATCCCAAGCGCGTCATGTTGAGTCCTCGTTACCGGCGAGATGCCTGAGTGTCGCGAAATCGATGAAGTCCTCAACGTTGTTGTCACCGCCGAATATCCGCGACAGCAGCTCGTAAGAAAAACGATCGTGACCTGCCTCCACGGGCGTATGGGTCGTGAAGCGACACAACTGGCGCACTCGCGGAACATTGTATGAGGTTTCGCCGGGCTGCAGATCCTCCGACGGATAGCCATGACGCCTCAGCAACTCAATGCCCAACAGCGCAGAATGACCTTCGTTCAAATGATATTGACGAATCTCAAACCCCAGTGCTTGCAGCAGCCGCACGCCGCCGATGCCAAGCACGATTTCTTGTTTCAGGCGATACGCTTCGTCGCCGCCATATAGATAATGGGTGATCTGTCGATCTTCGGCGGAGTTCTCGTCGAGATCGGTATCCAGCAACAACACCGGCTGGCGGCCACCCAGGTGGCTTTGCAGTACGTGCAGCCAGGCGCCGATCCATACCTTGCGCCCTTCCAACGTCACGGCGATCTTGGCTTCGAGCGGCTTCGCACAGCTCCCTGGGTCCCAAGTACCGGGTGTTCCACCTGCCGCCCTTGCGCATCGATCTCTTGACGAAAGTATCCGGCGCGACTGACTAAAGTTACCGCCACCAACGGCAGATCCAGATCCGCCGCGGAGCGCACCGTATCGCCGGCCAGAATTCCCAAGCCACCCGCGTAAGTCGGGATATCGCTACGTAACGCCAACTCCATCGAGAAGTAGGCGACGCGCGGTTCGTGTATGAATTCGCTGATCATGAATCGCAGAACCTCACTTTCACCGCAGGCGCTGCAAAATTCACAACTTTGCCGAAGCTGAACGGTGGATAACGCCAACTCGGATCGGGCCATAACGATCGCCGCATCACCGCCTTCATGTGACTGAAGGATTCGAAGCCATACCAACCATGGTAACGACCCATGCCGCTCGGCCGATGCCGCCGAATGGCAAACTGCTGAGCGCCAGCTGAGAGACATTCAATATGCCTCGTTAATGCATATGGTGCCGGCGCTCACGCTATCGACCACCCGTTGCTGCGTGCTGCGGTCGGCGCCTAAAAAGGTACAACGCTAACGCATGTGGGGCGCTCGCGCACGAACTGATGGCGGACTCGAGATTGTCGATGGATAGAATCGGCACAGGATCGGTCCGAAAATTTCCTCGTGCATGAGCGCGCTGTCCGGATCCGACTCACTGACCAAAGTGGGCTCGAAGTAACGCGAGACACGATTGCCTCGTCCACCGTGGACAACATATTGCCCCGCCAGCAAGCTGGATAATCGATCAAAGTGGGACTCGTTGACAATGCGCGCGTCGCTCGACACTGGTCGCAGGATCATCGCCGTAGATTTGTTCAGCCACGCTTTAACGCTTCAACCAACGCCGGTGCAACGCTGCGCTCCACCAATACATAGTCAGGCGCGATGCAGGTTTGCCCGGCATTGAGAAATTTCCCCCAGGTCAAACGTTTGGCAGTCAAGTCAATGTCGGCATCGGCGACCTTACCAGGCACGGACTCTTACCGCCCAGCTCCAGCGTGACCGGCGTGAGATGTTGCGCAGCGGCGGTCATGACGATGCGCGCGCGCGACTGCCGCCCCGGTATACAGAATTAATCGAAGCGATGCCGCAGTAATTCGGTAGTTTCGTCCACTCCGCCCTCGACTACCGCAAAACAACCGAGATCGAGATATCTGGGTATCAACTCCGCCCGGCTTGGGCGGTATTGGGCGCCAGCTCGGAAGGTTTTAGCAAGACCGCATTACCGGCGGCGATGGCCGCCACCGGCGGTCCGCCAAGCAATTGAATGGGATAGTTCCCACGCGCCGATGATCAGCACGACACCCTTGGGCTCAGCTCGCGTGTAGCTGCGTGCAAACTGTGCAATCAACGGCCCGTACCGCGCGTTGCGGCTGCAGCCACGTCGCAGATGCCGGCGCGCGTAATCGATCTCGCCGATCACCAATTGCAACTCCGTAGTGGTGGTTTCGAAGGCCGGTTTGCCCAGATCCTGCTGCACGGCCGCAATTAAGCGTGCGCCGTTCTCCGTTAGCAACGCCCGCAGTCGTTGTCAAACGCTGTATGCGCCAAGCGCATTGACGTGTGCAGCCCGATTCGAATCCGGTTCGCAAGCGATCCAGCACTGCGGCAATCATGACTGTACGGCCTTGCCAAATTGGCATCGTCGCGGCTTTCTCCGCGATCATGATGGTCGGCGCATTGGTATTGCCGCTGGTTAAAGTGGGCATGATCGAAAGCACTCCACTACGCGTAACCCTGTCACACCGTGCAGCGCGTAGCTGCGCATCCACCACTGCATCACGATCCGACCCCATCTTGCAGGTGCCCGCCGGATGATAAATCGTCTCGGCTTTTTGTCGGATGAACTGCACGATATCCGCATCGCTGCGCAATGCCTCACCGGGATACAGTTCCGAGCCGCGATAAGCATCGAAGGGCTTTGCCCGCAAAATTTCCCTGGAAATACGCACCCCCTCCACCAGCATGGACAGATCCGGCGTTTCGTAAAGGTAATTAGGATGAATCAATGGCGGGGTGTCGGCTCGCTTGGTGCGCAGGCGAATTTCACCTCGACTGTGGGGGTGTAGAAAACAGGCATGCACCGTAAAACCGTGTCCGGGCAGAGATTGCGTCCGTGGTCGTCAAGTTGTGCCGGCACCGAATGCAACTGAAGATCGGGCCGACGATTCGTCGAGTGACGACTGCACACAAACGCTCCGGCTTCGGCAATGTTGGATACACCGGGACCGTCGTGCGTCAGCCAATAACGTAAGCCCACGCAAGTCTTGATTTATGTCGTTTTTCGCAACGCGCGTTGTATTTTTCTCACAGACATTTCGGCGCGTTTCACAGATAGTTCGTGCTGCCAAATGCGGACCACCTTCCAACCCATTTTCCTCAGCTCAGCCCTTACTTTCCGGTCCCGCTTGATATTTCCCAACAGCTTTCTCCTTCGAAAACCCCCGATTTGCCCGCGGCATCGATGAATGAATCGGACATCCATGCCAAAAACATCCATCGACAAATACCACAAGGCGATTTGCTGGAAACGCAAAATCAGGAGTACCAGTCATTCGCGGGTGTCGACGCCATCCAGCTATACGATGCTTCCGGAAGAGTGCAACCATCCTGAGCTCTGTTGAGAGATTGCCCTTACCACGCACCCTAGACATGATTTCCGAGCGCTTGACCGAGTCGAACACATCGCTCATCTGTATGGTCGTTTCGACTGACTCGCTACCGACGGCTGCTCATGGATTGCCGACAGTTCGTCTCCCTGTGAGACTGAAGACGGCTCGCCGAGGACACTCGCAATGCCAGCAATACCCTCAGAATCTTTTCCTTAGTACTTCCGCGTGACGGCGAATGAAGGCGGGGGGCAATGCATTTCCGATCAGAACTGCCGCGGCATATCGGCCCCGCCTCAACGAGAATCGATACCGCGGTGGAAACGTCTGCAGTAAAGCCGCTTCTCGCAACGTAATCGCGCGGTTCTGGCTCGGATGCAAGAATCGTCCCTTTGACGGATTGATACATCCGCCGGTGATAGTTGGACTTGGGCGATCCCATGCCATCCGGCCGTAATCGTCCTCGAACCCGTCCACTCTTTGATGACAAGGCAACTGGCTCCGCGAACCGAGAGCCGAGCGACTCCCGCCATTGCGAGGTATGTTCTTTATCCGACTCTCAATTGTTGGGCTTCGAACTACAACGTAGTTGTGAAGGGGATCATGGCTTAGCAATGGTGGCGTGAGATCTTCGATAGAGTCGCGCACAGTCCGCCTATTTTTGGCCTTTGGCGCAAACTCAGGACTCCCGGCCTTCGACGCCAGCAGAACCAGCCTTCGACGGCTTTGGGGCACACCGAAATCCGCGGTGTTGAGAATATCCCATTTCATCTTGTAGCCAAGCGATTCCAGCCCGCGACGAAAGGCTTTGAATCGCCGATTCTTGGCGAGACCGGGGAACGTTTTCTAGCATCACTCTCTTGGGTCTTGTAACCCGGATAAGCCGAAGAACATCGAGTACGAGGTCATTTCGCGGGTCGCTATTCCTCTTCGAGCCGTTCTTGGTCCGCATAGATGAGAATCCCTGGCACGGCGGACACGCCGCGAGCAAGTCTAAGGAGCCTGGCTTTAGTTTCAGCCGTCGCATCAGAGAACTGCCGGACAGTCTCCGAATGTCCAATTGCCACAGAACTGTGGTCTTGTGATTGAGGCGGTATGTTGCACAGGCCAGCGGATCGAGTTCGACCGCCCCAATCACATTGAAGCCACCCTGTCGCAGCCCCTCCGACAAACCGCCGGCACCGCAAAACAAATCAATCGCAGTTGGTTTCTTCTTCATAACGTGGGCTGTCCAAAGCCTTCTAGAAAATTCGGTAGCTGCCGTTACACCGCAAACGCGAACGCATAGCCGCCGTCCGGAAAGCGTATCTGTGGCCACCAGGTTGCATGCGATGCGCCCGATGGCTTTGTCCGAAGCAAGAACAACGTGGCCCTATCTGCAGGTACCTTGGCGGCCTCACCTCCATCGAGAATGCCCTGGGTTTCTCGCCGGTTTTCTTTGATGCCGCGATCGCGATCCACATAAACGTAGCCTGTCTTATGTTTCTTGATTTCCATGAGCTGCGCCAACGACTCTGCCACGGCAATCGGGTTCGACATGTGCTCCGAGGCGTGCTCATCGGGCATCGTTGAGACGATCAAAGCCTTTATCTCCTCAATCGACATTTCCACGTAATGCTTGTCCGAAATCTTCTTGACCTTTGTGTCAATTGACTTAGTCGAGGCGTCGACAGTACCGTCCCGAACCACTTGGGCGGGGTTGTATGTTCCTCCCGCGGAATAGACCCCGATTGCGCCCGGAGCCAGTATATTTTTTCTCGTAGCGCTAAGCCCACTCTGAACGTATATGCCGCGAAAGTCCTCTGGCCGAGCGCCTTGCAATTAGATCCCGCAGTCCCTTCTCCATATCGTTGATGGCCTTGAACACAACATGAAGCTCTCTTGGAAGAAACAAGCGAAGCAGCCCGATGTCCTTTCGGCGATATCCGTACATGCGGGCGTGTTGAAGTACGGTGTCTGCCTGTGGACTGCGCGGGTTGCGACCGTAGTAACTGACAAGAAGATTCTTGATCGTGACGCCACGACCGAGTTTGTTGCCTCCTACAAGTAGGTTGTAGGGCGAACTAACGGCAACGTCATCGTCGGTTTGACCATTCACCAGCTTTACGTTGATTCCCGGCGAGTAAAAGCCAATAGCGGCGACGATTTCGCTGAAATCCGCCCGTCGAAACTCCCTTCGTGGGTCGAGGCCAGATCATCGTAGGATTCTCGAAGACGCTTGAGCAAAGGGGTGCTATTCGACCTCACGCCCGCGGCCAACTCCGACTTATAGGCGCGAAGCAAATCAACTATGTGTTTGTGGTCCGTTGTCCGCGTACTTACATGGCAAAGAAATGCGCAATTTTGATCTACTTGCTTCATCCGCTTGAGGGTCGCTCCGATCATGAACGTATCGAGAGCGCGAAGGAGAGAACGTGGCAAATTCTTAGAGGGTGTCGGCTGCGAGGCTGCCGCAAGCACCGAGATATCGTTTAGATCAAATTCCTTTACAAGGAACGAGCCCTGCCCGAAGAAATCATCTCCACCAACGTAGTCGGAGCCGGGATGACTCAACACAGTAAATTTGGGGCGAAATTCATGGCCCGGTGTCTGCAGGAAGAGCGCCTGTGGCGTGGCCGTGACTTGCAGGTACGTATTCTTGTCGAAGAAGTCACGGAGATCACTGATTCTTTGATTGATGGCGCTTCTAGTACCGTCATCCTTCTTTGTTCGCGTGTTAAGGCTGGCTTGATCTGCCTCGTCATCGATGATCAAGCAAGACAGGCCCCGAACTCGGCCGACCTTAAGATTCTCAATTAGAGTATCGAGCAAGCGGGAGTTCTTGCTGGACACAATCGCGCATGTACCTCCTTTGATTCTCTGAAGGAAGCTGGCGGTGTCCTTGAATTCTTTGCGGCCTATTATGTCGATCCCAGGAAACGCCTCTCGCGCGCGACAGCGTTTGCTCGTAAAGAGGGTCTATGTCCGACGTGAGGATGATTATTGTTCTGTATCCCTCATCGGCACCCATCGCTCCGGTAACGGTCAGAACACCGGTCTTGCCGCTCTGAACAAGCCCATATATCAATCCGTTGGTTTCTTCCTTACCTCCGCTTAACGGCTTTACCCAGGCTTTGACTACTTCGTCCGCCGTTTCTCTGATCTCTTTGACTTCTTCGTCGTTTCCGATCTGTTGTTTGAGAAGAGCCAATACCTCGTCCGTATGCTTCATTCGGTCGCGTCCTCGTCGTCGAGAATTCTTTGCCAAAAGGATGGAGCTACTTTCCGAGGCAGCTTTCCGTCGGGGCCGCTCACTTCGTAATGCTCTCCATGCTTCCGGTAGCAAGCAACGTGAATCGATGATTCGCTAGGCGGAGCAATGCTCTGGTAGGCCTCGTAGCCGAATGCCGCAACCCCGTCTGACCCGCATACCAACGCGAGAATCATTCTTAGGCGCGCCGGGGGGTTTTTCAAGGCGCGTTGCTCGCCTGGAGTGAAAGTGAATCCCCAAGGGCTGCGCTTCTTTGTCGAGTACTTGAACAGTATGCAAAATCGATCTGTTATTAAAAGAACGGCGCCTCAAATGCGACGCTCACCATCTTTCCACAACGAACCAGCGCATGTAATGCGGCACCTTCGTAAAACTCTTGTCTTTGTATCGCCATCGTCAGCTTTGAATGAGACGGAAACCGAATTGACTCGGGCGCCCGTCGTGACGCTCGTACTTGATCACCACTAGCTTCCCGCGATAGCTAAAGTTCGAATGATGCCTCTCTCGATGAAACAAATGAATCTCGTCGCCTGTATAAGAGGCCGCTAGCATTCGGTCTTCCGCGAAGTGATCGGTGGGACCCTCCCAGTTCAACGTCGTACCTTGGAGGACGTCTACGTATTGCTCGGCTGAAGCCTGCTTCTCTTCCGTAACGAAAAGTACGATCTTGTTCTCCGCACGGCGGGTAACCACACCGCGCGAGATCGCATGGAAGCTTTCATAGCCCCACAATGCCGCCAGCGCCTCACGGGAGTAGGACTGACCGACATAGACTGTGTCGAAGGTTATTGGCATTCGTCTGAGCCAAACTTGTTCGTTCGCATCAGTCCACTCATTTCTTTCGGACTTTCTTGCCAAGCTCTTCCATCCTCGCGGCAAACTGCTCCCACGTGAGGCGATATTTCTTTACCGATTTCATTGTGGGAAACCACTCGATGTTTCCCTTGCTTACAAGGGAGATTCAGGCGTCCCCTCGTGCCTCTCACCTGGATTTCGATGTCCTTATGGGCGACAAGGACGTTTGTGGTTAGTTGGATCGTTATCTCATGTGCCATTAACATCTCCTCCAATTAGTCTTTGATCTGCTCGTTGCATGCATCTAGCGACTTGTTGAGGCGTTTCATGATGTGTGTTCGAAGGGCGATGGGGGCGAGCACCTCCAAATCGGGCCCGAACTTCAAGATGTCCATTGCCAGCTCGGATTCGGAGCTATAGGGCAGCTCCAACGTAAAGTGACCGTCCTTGTCACATCGCGCCCGCTGTTTCGGATGCCACTCCTCCATCGCCACATACCTCGCCCTCTCCGGAGTAAACCTCAGCGTCGCCCACTGCACCTTCTTCCCCGAGAAGATCCCGTACCCGCTCGCGAGCACCTCGTCCAGCTCCTTGTCCGGCACCTCCTTCACCTTCCCCGCCACCATCTCCACTCCGCGCATTGCATCGAGAGCAAAGCTCCTCAAGTCGTTGCGCAGATGGCACCACGCATCGAGATACCAGTTCTCGCGATAGTGGACGAGCCGTTGCGGTGACACCTCGCGCTCGGTGACCTCGTCCTTGGTGCGGTTCCAGTAGGTGAGCTTCAGGCGCTGGCGATTGAGGACCGCGGAGGCGATGAGGAAGAAGCCGTCGCCCAGCTCGAGCCCTCGCCCACCGCAGCCGCGCAGGGCCTGAAACCCTGGGAGAGGTTGCGCGGGCGTGCGCTCTGGCTCGGCGATCCCGGTGAGACGTTCATCTTCGAGAAGGATATCCGGGGACTCTGAGTGGGCGTGCTGCTCGATACCCACATGTGGGTAAAGCACGTGCGCCTTCGCGGCGAGGAAAAGCGCGTAACGCGGCCCCTTGCCGGCGCGCCCCTCCTCGAAGCGATAGGCCCCCTGGTCGCGGTCCCGCATCGTTCTTCTCGCCTCCCTCCGGCCGATAATAACAAGGGTTATCCCCGGCCGTCTTGAGCTACGGCTCCGTGCTCCAGCCACGGGAGGCTACAATGTCTTACTTGCGTCTTACACCGGCGGATGCCATGGAGAAAACGAAGCTCTCGAGCAAGGGCCAGGTGGTCCTGCCGCGCGCCGTTCGCGAGGCGAAGGCCTGGCGTGTGGGTCAGGTCCTGGAGGTCGTGAGCACCCATGAAGGCGTCCTGCTCAAGCCGGTGAGGCGGTTCGAGGCCGCGAGCCTGGACGACATCGTGGGCTGCCTGCCGTATGCGGGCAAGCGCAAGAGCATCGCGGAAATGGACGCCGCGGTGGCCTCCGAGGCCAGGCGCCGGCGCAAGTGATCGCCATCGACACCAACGTGCTGGTGCGCCTCCTCGTCGCGGACGATCCCGCGCAGGCCCGGCGCGCGCGCAAGCTGGTCGAGAGGAACGACGTGGTGGTGGCTGCCACGGTGCTGCTCGAGGCCGAATGGGTGCTTCGATCCGCGTACCGCTTCGATCGCGCGCAGATCGAGGCTGCCTTCCGGCGCTTCCTCGGGCTGCCTCGCGTTTCGCCCGATTCTCCCGCCGTCGTGGCACAAGCCCTCGATGCGTATGGCGCGGGGCTGGATTTCGCCGATGCACTGCACCTCGCCTCGACGCCGGACGCCAGCGCGTTCTTCACCTTCGACAAGCGGCTCGCCCGGACGGCGGGCAAGGCGGTGTCGATGGTTCCGGATTGAACGGAACCCGCCCTCGGCCATTGGGGCTCACTTCGCATAAAGCCGCGTAGTTGCCGTGGTTCGGTTTCGGACCGAATCCCGCAACGCGCTTGGGCTCGTGACTTCGACATCCGCCCCGAACTTCAGAATGTCCATCAGCAGCTCGGCCTCGGAGCTGATAGGGCACCTCGAGCACGTAGCTTCCATCCTTCTCCCACCGCGCCCGCTGCTTCGGATGCCACTCCTCCATCGCCACATACCGCGCCCGCTCCGGAGTGAACCTCAACGTAGCCCACTGCACCTTCTTCCCCGAGAAGATCCCGTACCCGCTCGCGAGCACCGCATCGAGCTCCGCGTCGGGGACCTCGCGCACCTTCCCCGGCACCATCGAGACCTCGCGCATCGCATCGAGCGCGAAGGTGCGCAAGGCGTTGCGCAGGTGGTCCCACGCGTCCAGGTACCAGGTGTTCCGGTAGAGCACGAGCCGCTGCGGTGAGACCTCGCGCGTGGTCGTCTCGTCCTTGGTCCGATTCCAATAGACGAGCCTCAGGCGCTGGCGGCCGAGGACGGCGCTGGCGATCAACTCGAAGTGCTTGGGCTCGTGGCGGCGCGCTCCGAAGGGAATCACGCGGATCCTCTTGCGCACCTCCTCGGCGGAACGATCGCCCACGGAAAGCAGTGCCGCGAGCCGGGCCTTCAACGGCTTCACGTGCGCGCCCAGGAGCGCGGGCTCGAGGCCCTCGACGAGATGCTCGAGGGTGAGCAGCGCCTGCGCCTCCGAGGGGCTGAACCACAGGCCCGGCAGCTCGTAGCGCGGCCCCTTGCCGGCGCGCCCCTCCTCGAAGCGATAGGCCTCCTGGTCGCGGTCCCACACGATGGGCGCGTTCAGGCGGCTGCGCATGTACTCGAGGTCGCGCTTGAAGGTGGCGAGCGAGACGCCCAGCTCGTCCAGGAACTCGCGCACCTTCACCCGGCCGCGCGATTGCAGCATCTGGTCGATCTTGTAGAACCGTTCGGTGCGGTCCATTCTTCGCGGCTTTTCTTCCCGCCGCGGCCTGGGCGCGGGCTCCGCCAGGGCCGGGACGACGTGCGCTGCCATGTCCATCCGCGCCTCCTCCTTCTCTCGACGAAGCCCGCAGGCTAGCGGCTGGGAGGCTCGCGCGGTGAGCTACCTGGAGGCGGATCATAACAAGCGTTAGGGGGACATTCCATCCCCCGCGGAAGGGAGGCCAAACGATGGGCGCAGGTCAGTCGCTTTCCGTCGGCAACGTCGTGGTCGCCGATCGCATTCACGTCATACGCGGGCGCAGGGTCATTCTGGATTCGGACCTGGCGGCGCTGTATGGGGTCGGCACCAAGCAGTTCAACCAGGCGGTCCGCCGGAACCTCGCCAGGTTCCCCGCCGACTTCATGTTTCAACTGACAAATCAGGAGCTTGGCGCTTTGAGGTCACAAATTGTGACTTCAAACGAAGGCCGGGGCGGACGCCGCTACCTGCCCTACGTCTTCACCGAGCACGGCGCCATCATGGCCGCCACGATCCTCAACTCGCCGCGCGCCACGGAGATGTCCGTGTACGTGGTCCGCGCCTTCGTCGAGCTGCGCGAAACGTTCGCGACGCACAAGGAGCTGGCCAAGCGCCTGGACGAGCTGGAGGACCGGATCGAGAAGAAATTCGCCACGCACGACGAAGCGTTGGCCGAAATCCTCTCGGCAATTCGAAGTCTGATGAAATCGCCCGAGACGAAGCGCCGGCCGATCGGGTTTGTCTAAGGTCGCAATTTGCGACCTTTAAGAGATGGCATGGAAAACAAGCCGTTGTGAACTTGAGGTCGCAATTTGCGACCTCAAGTTCAGCCCACGCTTTGCGACCTCGCTCGGAGGTTGAATCCATGAACCGGTCGCAAATTGCGACCGGTTCCTCGAAGCACCGCGAAGCGCGCTTTCCGCCTTTCGCAATGAATCGCTATCCATTGGATCACTTTATCGATCCAATGGATCAGCTTTTCGAAAAACACCATTTTCGACCCAGGCACCATGCAGCGGGCACCACCCCGCTCCAACCCACGCGGGTAGGGCAGAGCGCGCGCGGCGAAGCGCACAATCGGCAAGGCATCGAACCCAGGGAGGCGGCATGGACGATCCCATTCGGAAGAACCCCGATGAAGCGGCCTCCTTCCAGCGCGACGTGCTGCCCGAGGAGCGCAAGCACATCGCCGATGCGCGGGCCGCGGCGAGCATCCCTCCCATCACGCCCGGGCAGCCCCTAGCCGGCCTCGCGCTTTCCGGCGGCGGCATCCGCAGCGCCACGTTCAACCTCGGCATCCTGCAGGCGCTCGCCGAGGCGAAGAAGCTGCGGCGCTTCGACTACCTCTCGACCGTCTCCGGCGGCGGCTACATCGGCGGCTGGCTCACCGCGTGGATCCACCGGCAAGGGCTCGACCAGGTCGAGACCACGCTCGCCGCATCGGTGAGCGGCACGGCGCCGGAGCCGCACGAGGTGAAGTGGCTGCGCGCGCACAGCAACTACCTCACGCCGCGCAAGGGCCTGCTCTCCCTCGACACGCTGTGGGGCGCATGCACTTACGTGCGCAACCTCCTCATCAACCAGTTCCTGCTCTTCGCGCTCATCGTGTTCGTGCTCGTGGGCGGAGCGACGGCCAACGGCCTGCTGCTCATCTTCGCCCGCAGCGCCCCCGCGCTCATGTGGACGGCGGGCGCGATCGTGCTGCTCCTGGCCGCGCCGCTCGTGGGCTTCGAGTTCGCGTCCCTGCGCGGGCAGCCTCCGCGCAAATGGGCGACGCCGCTCGTGTGCGCGCTGCGAAGCAAGCGCGGCACCTGGCTCATCGCGTATTGCATCATCGCCGGGGCCACGTTGATGGCGTATGCGCTGGCGCAGCCGATCGCCGCGGCGACGATGGCGCAGATGCCGTGGCCCGCACTGCGCGTGGCCCTCTTCCCGGTCTTCTTCATCGTCGCCGCACTTTGCGCATGGATGGCCTTCGAGCCGTCGAACGATGCGACGATCGCGTCCACCGTGAGGCTGCACTGGACCTGGCTCGCGTGGCTGCTCGCCTCGACCGTGGTGTTCGGGGCCCTCGAATCCGCCTACGCCACGTCGGCAGGGAAGGTCGCGGCGCGCACGGCTGGCTCGTGCCGCTGCTGGGCCCGCCCCTGTACCTCACGGCCCTCGAGCTGAGCGTCGTCGTCCTCATCCTGCTGGCGGGACGGTTGCTGCGCCCGTTCGCCCACGATTGGCTGAGCCGCATGGCCGCGATGATCATCCGCGTGAGCGTACTGCCGGTCGCGGTGTTCGGAAGCTGGATCGTGCTCGCCCCGACGATCGACTATCTGCTCACCATGCCGTGGGCGATTTCCTCGACGACGGCGGGCTGGCTCCTCACCACGCTGCTCGGCGTCCTCGGCGGCAAGAGTGCGGCCACGGGAGGCGATCGCGCGAATCCGTGGGTCGAGCGCGCGCTCACGATCGCGCCGTACGTGTTCGTCACCGGCCTCTTCGCGCTCGTGGTCTGGGCCACGCGCGGGCTCTGCCTCTGGGCGGTGGGCGAGCAGGTGCGGCCCGTCGAGCTGCAGAGCGTCACGTCGTGGATCGGCGCCGTGCGCGTGAACCTCCATCTCCTCGACCAGGTCCCGGAATACCTCTGGGCCGGCGTGACGCTCGTCGTCGTGCTGCTCGCGGCGCTCCTCGCATGGCGCATCGACGTGAACCTCTTCTCGTTCCACGCGTACTACCGCAATCGCATCGCGGCGGCCTACCTCGGCGCCTCGGCGACGAAGCGCAGGGCCGACGCCGTCACGGGATACGCGCCGGCGGACGCGCCCTCGCTCCAGGAGCTCGCGACGATGCGGCCCGACTGGCCGATCCGCCCCTACCCCATCCTCAACACGGCGCTCAACCTTTCGGGGCGCCCGCGCATGGAGTGGCAGCAGCGCAAGGCGGCCTCGTTCGTCTTCACGCCGGTCTATTGCGGCTTCGAGCTGCCGGCGCCGCTCTCCCACGAGCTGGATGCTTCCGAATGTCCCGCGATCGCGCGCAAGGCCGCGGGCGAACCGATCCTCGCGCACCGCAAGACCAAGGACTTCCTCGGCGACCAGCCCGATCGGCGCATCGGCCATTCGCTCGCCATCGCGATCTCGGGCGCCGCCGCGAGCCCGAACATGGGCTACCACACCTCGCCCGCGATCGCCGCGCTGCTGACCGCGTTCAACGTGCGGCTCGGGTGGTGGATGCCGAATCCGCGCTTCGCCAAGCCCTGGGCCGAGGGCGGCCCCGAGTTCTCGACCTTCTGGATGCTCAAGGAGCTGGACGCGAGCGCGAACGAAGCCGACGAGTTCGTGTATCTCAGCGACGGCGGCCACTTCGAGAACCTCGGCGTCTACGAGCTGCTGCGCCGGCGCTGCGGGCTCGTCGTCGCATCCGATGCGTCCGCGGATCCCGAGTTCCAGTTCGAGGATCTCGCCAACCTCGTGTACAAGGCGCGCGCCGACTACGGCATCGAGATCGCCGCCGACAACGCGATCGAGATTCGTCCGCACATCGACGCCGCGGGCGTCATCGGCTACAGCAAGGTGAGCTACGTGGTGGCACCCATCGCCTATCCCGCCACCTCGGACGGCTTGAAGCAGGAATCCGGTGTCCTCGTGTACGTGAAGAGCTCGCTGCCCGCGGCACTTCCCGCCGACATCGAGAACTACCGCCGCACGAACCCGGGCTTCCCCCACCAATCCACCGGGGACCAGTGGTTCGACGAATCGCAGTTCGAGGCGTACCGGAGGTTGGGGCTCGAGATCGGCAGGACCGTGGCTCGGGAGCTTGCCGCCAAGTCTCCCTCGACGGGATGGTGAGGCACCGGGTCAACCGCTCGCGCCCGATTCCGTTGTATTACAATTGATCACCCAATGTAATACGCCTTTCGCCATGGCCATCTCCGTCCGACTCCCTCCCCGCGTCGAGCAGCGCCTCGCGGAATACTGCGCCACGCACAAGGTATCGAAGAGCGAGGCGGTGAAGCGCGCGCTGGAAGTCCTCCTCACGGATTCCGGCCCGCCGCCCGACCTCTACCAGGCGAGCGCCAGGTTCCGCGGCAGCGACGGCACCCCCGGCAGCGTCGCGCGCGAATCCAAGCGTCTCCTCAGGGCCCACCATCGCAACAAGCAGTCGCTTGGATAACGTCCTCGCCGACACCGGTTTCCTCGTCGCCCTCGGGCGCCGCGAGGACACGCTCCATGCCCGCGCGGATCGCTTCCTCAGGAGCTACCGGGGACGGATGTTCACCGTGGCCCCGGTCATCGTCGAGGCGTGCTTCTTCCTCTCCCCGCGTGCGAAATGCGAGCTGCTCGAGTGGGCGGCGGGCGGAACGTTGGGCGTGGTCGACGTGCCGGCATCGGCTTATGGCGATGTCGCGCGCACGATCGCCAAGTACGCCCGGCGCGACCTCGACCTGGCCGACGCCGCGCTGGTGTGGCTCTCGGAGCGCTCCGGGCTGCGCCGGATTCTCACCGTCGATCGCGCGGATTTCTCGCTCTTCCGCCTCAAGGGCGGCAAGCGCTTCGAGCTGATCGAGTGGTTCTGAGCCGGGCCCGGACGACCCGGATCACATCCCCTTGCCCAGGAGATCCAGCTCGAGCAGGAACTCCCCGTCGCAGTCCTTCCCGCCGCACTTGGCCGGCTTGTACTCGGCCTTCATCAGCGCGAAGGCCACCGCCTTGGCAAGCGACGGTTCCGGCGACTTGTAGGCGGCGACCCCCTGCGCCTGCCCGTTGCGATCCACGCGCACCACGAGCTTGAGCGGCCCGGTCACCGCCATGACGCCTTCCAGGCGAACGACCTCGTCCATGATCGGCCTGAGGCCTTCCTTCGGATAGGGCGGCTCGTCGCTCGGGCCCAGCCCCTTGTAATCGGCGCGCACCGCCGCGAGCTCCTCGGGCGTGAGCTCTTCGTAGCGCCGGTTGAGCGGCTCGTGGGACGTGGCGATCGGCAGCGTCACGTTCGAGCCCGGCCGCGGCTGGTCCTCCTTCAGCTCGTAGAGCTTGGCGGCGAGGACGGCCGGGCTCGCCAACGCCACCGCGGCGGCGCAGGCCCACGTTGCGATCCATGGCTTCATCATCGTTGGCCTCCACGGGCGCGCGATCGGAATGATCGGGAGGATCATAACAAGGGTTAGCCGCGCCGGCGCGGGAATACCCGGGCGGCCTTATGCTGTTTATCGCTTGACGGCGGACGGGCTTCGTTCGCGGGAGGCAACCATGTCTTCGACCCCCATTTCCAGGTTCCTCGCCATCGCGGCCTTCGGCGGCGCGGCGCTGCTCGCCGGCTGCGCCACCCTCGCGCAGCCCGACGCCGGCCCGGCGCGCAACGACGAGCTCTTTGCCCACGTCGATCCCGGCATGACGATGGCGGAAGTCCAGCGCCTGCTCGGCCCGCCGGACGACACGACGAAGCTCCCGCGCTCGAACACGCTGGCCTGGGACTACGAGTACCAGGACTCCTGGGGATACCACGCCACCTTCTCGGTCACCTTCGGCGCCGACGGCCGCGCGTTGAGCACCTTCAGCGGGCGCATCCACGGCGGGGGCGATTTCTCGAACTAGCACGCGCCTTCCGGGGTCTACCGGGGATTGACCGCCATCAAGTCCCTCCGGGCGGCGCGTCCTATGCTCGAAAGGTGAACGACCAGCCCACCCCCGCCCCCATCGGCACCATCGCCGAGGTGCAGGGCCCCGTCGTGGGCATCGCCTGCCCGCTCCTGCCGCAGCTGCACCGCGCGCTCTACGCCCATATCGACCACGAGCGCTACATCTTCGAGGTCCACCAGCACCTCGACCGCCACCACGTGCGCGCCATCACGCTGCACCGCACGAGCGGGCTGCGCCGCGGCATGCCGGTGTACGACACGGGCGGCCCGGTGCGCGTGCCGGTCACCCCCGATTGCCTCGGGCGCCTGCTCAACGTCTTCGGCGAGCCGCTCGACGGCGAGGCGCCCCTCGCCGCGAAGGAGCTGCGCCCGATCCTCGCCGATCCCGCGCCGCTGCACGAGACCGTCGCCAACTCCGGCGTGCTCGAGACCGGCATCAAGGTGATCGACCTGCTCTGCCCCTTCGTGCGCGGCGGCAAGACCGGGCTCTTCGGCGGCGCGGGCGTGGGCAAGACCGTGCTCATCATGGAATTCATGCACGCGGTGGCGCGGCTGCACGGCGGCGTGTCGGTGTTCGCCGGCGTGGGCGAGCGCATCCGCGAGGGCCACGAGCTCTGGCGCGAGATGCAGCACGCGGGCGTGATGCCGCGCACCGTGATGGTGTTCGGCCAGATGGACGAGTCCCCCGGCGTGCGCTTCCGCGTGGGGCTCACCGCGCTCACCTACGCCGAGTACCTGCGCGACACCATGCGCAAGGAAGTCCTCTTCCTCATGGACAACGCGTATCGCTTCGTGCAGGCGGGAAGCGAGATCTCGGGCCTGCTCGGCCGCATGCCGGCCACCGTCGGCTACCAGCCCACGCTGATGACCGAGGTCGCGCAATTGCAGGACCGCATCATCTCGACCGCGAAGGGCGCCATCACCGCGGTCGAGGCGATCTACGTGCCCGCCGACGACATGACCGATCCCGCGGTGACCGCGATCCTCGCGCACCTCGACGCCTCGGTCGTGCTCTCGCGCGCGCAGGCCGGCAAGGGCATCTACCCGGCGGTCGATGCGCTGCGCTCCGGCAGCCGCACCATGAGCCGGCGCATGCTGGGCGATCGCCACTACGGCGTGGCCCAGGCCGTGCGCGAGCACCTCGCGCGCTACCGCGACCTCGAGAACATCATCGCGATGCTGGGCGTGGAGGAGCTCTCCGAGCAGGACCGGCGCATCGTGCAGCGCGCGCGCCGGCTGCAGCGCTACCTCACGCAGCCCTTCCACGTGGTCGCCGACCAGACCGGCATGCCCGGCGTCTCGGTGCCGCTCGCGCAGACGCTTTCCGATTGCGAGGAGATCCTGGCCGGCACGCACGACGCGCTGCCCGAGGAGCGCTTCTACATGCGCGGCGCGCTCGCGGAGGGCGCGCCGTGAGGACCTTCACCCTGCACCTCGAGGGCGCGGCGCAGTACGAGCGCGTCGAGGGCGTCATCGAGCTTCATCGCCGAGGACGACACCGGGCAATTCGGATTGCTCTCGCACCACGAGCGCTTCGTGACCGTGCTCGTGCCGGGGCTCGCGCGCCTGCGCCGCGGCGAGGAGCCCTGGCAGTACCTGGCGCTTCCCGGCGGCGTGGCCTGGTTCGACGCGGGCGAGCTGCACGTGGCCACCGGCCGCTACGCGAGGGGCGCCGACTACCGCACGATGCACGAGCAGCTGCACCAGCAGCTCGCGAGCGAGGAGCAGTCGACGCGCGAGCTGCGCACGAGTGTCCGCCAGCTCGAGGAGCAGATGTTGAAGCGCCTGTACGAGATGCAGCGCTCGGGAGCGCCGAAGTGAACGCGCCGCAGCCGCGCGATGCGCGCACCAGGCTCGAGAAGACCGTCGAGCGCGACGCCGCGCGCATCGATCGCGCCCGCAAGGAGCGCACCAGCGTGCTGGCGGAAATGTCCTACCTCGGCGCGCTGGGCACCGTCTTCGTGCTGCCGGTGGTCGCGGGCGCCTACCTGGGCGACTGGCTCGACGGCAACCTGCGCGGCTACTCGGTGCACTGGACGCTCACGCTGATCTTCGTGGGCGTGGTGGTGGGCGCGGTGAACGTCTACCTCATGATCCGCAAGCCATGATCTCCGGGACCCTGATTGCGAGCTTCGCGATCACCCTCGCGCTCGCCGCCGTGGGATGGGCGTGGACGCGGCGCCTGCGCCTGGATCCGGGCCCGTGGCAATCGGCGCTCGAGGGCGCGTACGCCGCCGCGCACAAGGCCGTCGAGGAGGTCGTTCCCGGCCATGCGCGCGAGGTGCTGCCCTTCGTGGCGACCCTGTGGCTCTTCGTGCTCACCGCGAACCTGATGGGTGTCGTGCCCGGATTGAAGTCGCCCACCGACGAGCTCTCGACCACGGCGGCGCTCGCCGTGCTCGTGTTCCTCTCGGTGCACGCCTACGGCATCCGCATCAACGGCCTGAAGGAGTACCTCGCGCACTACGTGCGCCCCAACCCGATCCTGCTGCCGTTCCACCTCGTGGGCGAGCTCTCCCGCACGCTCGCGCTCGCGATGCGCCTCTTCGGCAACATCATGAGCCTGGAGATGGCGGGATTGCTGGTGCTGCTGGTGGCCGGATTGCTGGTGCCCGTGCCGGTGCTGATGCTGCACATCGTCGAAGCGGTGGTGCAGGCCTACATCTTCGGCATGCTGGCGCTGGTGTACATCGGCGGGGCGATCCAGTCCCGCGAGCTGGAAGATTCCCAACCTGGAGAGAAGCAAGCATGAACGACATGACCCTGATAGTCGTGGTATCCACCGCCGTGGCGGCGCTCGCCATCGCGCTGGGCGCGATGTTCCCCGCCCTCGCGATGGGACGCGCGATCGCGCAGGCGCTCGACGCGCTCGCGCGCCAGCCCGAGGCCGAGCGCTCGATCACGCGCACGCTCATCATCGGCCTGGCGATGATCGAGTCGCTCGCGATCTACGTGCTGGTGGTGGTGCTCATCATCCTGTTCCGCAACCCGCTGCTCGCCTACATCGTGAAATAGGCCCGCGCCGCCATGCAGTTCGACTGGACCACCTTCGCGCTCGAGATCGTCAACTTCCTGGTGCTGGTGTGGCTCCTGAGCCGCTTCCTGTACCGGCCGGTGGCCGACGTGCTCGCGCGCCGGCGCGCGGAAGTCGAGCGCCACATGGCCGAGGCGCGCGACGCCCAGGCCAAAGCCGAGGCGCTGCAGGCGCAGTACGAGAACCGCGTCGCCGACTGGGAGAAGGAAAAAGACGCGGCGCGGGCGAAGCTGCGCGACGAGCTGGGGACCGAGCGCGCCCGCGGCACGGCGGAGCTGCGCGCGGCGCTCGACGAGCGAGCGCAAGCGCCGCGAGGCGCTCGATCAGCGCGAAGCGGCCCAGCGCGCGCGCGAGCTCGAGGAGCAGGCCCTGCGCCAGGCCTCGAGCTTCGCGAGCCGGCTGCTGGGCGGCCTCGCGGGACCGGAGCTGGAAGCGCGCATCGTCGATGCCGCGCTCGCCGCGTTGGGCGCCCTGCCCGCCCACCGGCGCGAGGCGCTGCGCACGGCGGCGGCCGCCGGCGCCACGGCGCTCCTGTCCAGCGCGTATCCGCTCGCCGAGCCGCGCCGCGCGCAGCTCGCGCAATCCCTCGCCGCCGCCGCGGGCGCGAAGCTCGCGTGCGAGTTCCGCGAAGACAAGACGCTGCTCGCGGGCGTGCGCATCGAGCTGGGTCCCTGGGTGCTCGGCGCCAACCTGCGCGAGGAGCTCGCCGCCTTCGCCGAGTCGGGCAATGCCCACGACTGAAGCCACCGGCCTCGCCGCGCGCGCCGAGTGGCTGCGCGACTACCGCTTCGGGCTGCGCGTGCGCGAGCAGGGCACGCTCGTCTCCGTGGGCGACGGCATCGCCCTCGTCGAGGGCCTGCCTTCCGCGGCGATGGACGAGCTGGTCGATTTCGCCGACGGCAGCCAGGGGCTCGTGTTCCACCTCGGGCGCGAGCTGCTCGGCGCGGTGCTGCTGCACGAGAAGGCTTCCCTCACCGCGGGCGAGCCGGTGTACGCGAGCGGCAGGAGGCTCGGCGTGCCCGTGGGCGACGCGCTGCTCGGGCGCGTGGTCGATCCGCTCGGCGCCCCGCTCGACGGCGATCCCGCGCCGCGCTGCCTTTCGCGCCGCGCCCTCGACGTCGCCGCCCCGCCGATCACCGCGCGCGATTTCGTCGACAAGCCGCTCTACACCGGCACGCGCATCGTCGACGCGCTGATCCCGGTGGGCTGCGGCCAGCGCCAGCTCGTGATCGGCGACGCCGGCACCGGCAAGACCACGCTCGCGCTCGACGCGGTGCTCAACCAGCGCGGGCGCGACGTGCTCTGCGTCTACGTGCTCGTCGGGCAGAAGCGCTCGGGCACGGTCGACGTGATCGACACGCTGCGCGCGGCCGGCGCGCTCGCCTATACCACCATCGTGGTGGCCGAAGCCACGGCGCTCCCGGGACTGAAGTACCTCGCACCGTTCGCGGGCTGCTCGATCGCCGAGGCGTGGATGACGCAGGGCCGCGACACGCTCGTGGTCTACGACGACCTCACGACGCACGCGCGCACCTATCGCGAGCTCTCGCTGCTGCTGCGCCGCCCGCCCGGCCGCGAGGCCTATCCGGGCGACATCTTCTACCTGCATTCGCGCCTGCTCGAGCGCGCGACGCATCTCGCCGCGGCCCAGGGCGGGGGCAGCATGACGGCGCTGCCGGTGATCGAGACCAAGGAAGGCGAGATCGCGGCCTACATCCCCACCAACCTCATCTCGATCACCGACGGCCAGATCTACTTCGACCGCGCCCTCTTCTCCTCGGGCGTGCTGCCGGCGGTGGACATCACGCGCTCGGTCTCGCGCATCGGCGGCAAGGCGCAGCACCCGCGCATCCGCGCCGAAGCCGGGCGCATCAAGCTCGACTACCTCCAGTTCCTCGAGCTCGAAGTGTTCACGCGCTTCGGCGCGCGCCTCGAGGCCTCGGTGCAGGCGCGCATCCAGCGCGGGCGCCTGCTGCGCGAGCTGCTCAAGCAGCGCCCGCTCGCCCCCGCCTCGCCGCAGGTCGAGCTCGCGTGGCTCGTCGCATTCAACGACCATCTCTTCGACGCGCTGGAGCTTCCCGCCGTGGCCGCTGCGCTCGAGCGCATCGCGCGCGGGGCCGGCGCCGGCGCACCCGGGCTCGACGCGCCGCGCGAGGCCTGGGTCGAGGCCGCGCGCGGCTGGCTCGCGCAGGACGCCCCATGAGCCGCCGGCGCGAGCTCGAGCACGAGCTCGAAGGTCTTTCCGATATACGCGGCATCCTCGACGCGATGCGCAACCTCGCGCTGCTCGAGACGCGCAAGATCCTGCGGTTCATCGACGCGCAGCGCCGCTCGGTGGCCACGCTCGCCGCGGCGGCGCGCGAGATCGCCGCGTTCCATCCGCCGCCGCCGCGGCGCGAAGGCGGCAAGGTGATCGTGCTGGTCGGCACCGAGCGCGGCTTCTGCGGCGACTTCAACGAGGCGCTGGTGCGCGCGCTGCCTTCGCGGCCGCGCGATGCCGGCGAGGGCGCGGCGATCGTCACGGTCGGCGGGCGGCTCGCGAGCCGGCTCGGCGACACGCCCTGCGCGCTGGCGCTCCCCGGGCCCACGATCGCCGAGGACGTCGACGGCGTCATCGCCGCGCTCTCCGAAGGCCTCGGCCCGCTCCTGGGCCGCGCCGCCGAAGTGAGCGCGCTCGTCCACGACACCGAATCGGGCGCGGTGCAGCACGTGCCGCTGGAGCCCTTTCCCGAGCCCGAGCGCGGCGCCGCGCCGCGCTCGGCGCCGCGCATGAACCTCGCGCCCGAGGCGCTCCTGCCCCAGCTCGCCGAGCGCTACCTGCTGGGCCGGCTGCAGGCGCTGCTCTACGGCTCGCTGCTGGCCGAGAACGAGCGGCGCATGCGCCACATGGACGCGGCGATCCGCCACCTGGACGAGGACCGCGGGCGCCTGCGCGCGCAACGCGATATGCTGCGCCAGGAGGAGATCACCGAGGAGATCGAGGTCATCATGCTGAGCGCCGAGCAGCTGCGCGACGAGCAAGGCGGCGACCGCCGCAATCCCCGGGCGCCGGCATGACCTCGGCGCTGGTGATCCTCATCGCCGTCGCCGCGCTGCTGGCGGTGGTGCTGCAGTTCGTGCGGCGGGCGAACCTGAGCAAGGCGCAGGAGCCCAGCCGCTATCCGTTCGAGTCCTGCCGGCCGCTCACGCAGCGCGAGCAGAACCTCTACTGGCTGCTGCGCAAGGTGTTCCCCGAGCGCATCGTCCTGTCGCAGGTGGGCCTTGCGCGCATCCTGCGCGTCGAGAAGGGCCACGACTTCCGCGGCTGGCTCGAGCGCATCAACACGGCGAGCGTCGATTTCCTCATCTGCCACCCCGACGCCACCATCGTCGCGGCGATCGAGCTGGACGAGGCGGCCCACGATACGCTCCAGGCGGAGCGCAACGCGAAGAAGGCGCGCGCCCTCGAAAGCGCGGGGATCCGGCTGCTGCGCTTCCGCGACATCCCCTCCGAGGACGAGCTGCGCCGCGCGTTCGGGGACTAGCAGGTAAACTCGCCGTGCTCGGGGACGCTGCCCGCTCCCCGCGAGGAGGCACGCCATCATTTCACCCAGCCTGGGGCGGCGCACGCCGCTGCGCGCGCTCGCCGTCTTCGAGGTCGCCGCGCGCCACATGAGCTTCCAGCTCGCCGCGCGGGAGCTGAGCCTCACGCCCTCGGCGGTGAGCCACCAGATCAAGGCGCTCGAGACGCACCTCGGGCGCTCGCTCTTCGTGCGCAAGAACCGCGCGCTCACCCTCACCCCCGCGGGCCGGAACTACTACCTCTTCGTGCGCGAGGCGCTGCAGAAGATCGGCGAGGGCTCGCGCGCGCTGCAGGCCTCCCCGCCGCACGATACCCTCACGATCCGCACCGGCGTGAGCTTCGCGCAGCGCTGGCTGCTCCCGCGCCTGCCGCTCTTTCTCGCCGAGCATCCGCGCATCGACCTCGTCCTCGAGACCCGCGGCCCCTCCGACGAGCTCGCGGCGGGAAGCCCCGACCTCGAGATCCGCTACGGCCGGCCCAAGGCGGCGGACGTGCACGTCGAGGCGCTGCGCGAAGAGACGATCCTGCCGATGTGCAGCCCCTCGCTGCTGCGCGGGCCCAATCCGCTGCGCGACGTGGGCGACCTGGCCAACCACACGCTGATCGAGTCGAAGCTGAGCCAGGTGACCTGGTCGATGTGGCTCGACGCCCGCAAGGCCGACATCGGCAACGTGCGCCAGCTCCTGTTCGACCGCACCGGGCTCGCGCTGCAGGCGGCGGTCTACGGGATGGGCGTGACGCTCGAGGGCGACTTCCTCGCGAGCGAGGAGCTCGCCTCCGGGCGCCTGGTGACGCCGTTCTTCCTGCGCGACCGCGCGATGCGCGCCCCGCTCCGGTTCGTGGTGATCCCGAAGTCCAAGCGCAAGCTGCACACGGTGCGCTCGTTCCGCGACTGGCTCATGCGCGAGATGCAGTCCGAGTGACCCGCTCGTTCAGGACCCGCAGGGGCTTGCCCTCGAGGTAGGCGAGCACATCCTCGACGGCCTGCGAATAGTAGGTCGCGTAGTTGGCGTTGGTGAGGTTGCCGATGTGCGGCGTGAGCAGCGTGCGCGGGGCGTGGCGCAGCCGGTGCTCCTCGGGCAGCGGCTCGATGTCGTAGACGTCGAGCGCCGCGCCGCCGATCGTCCCCGCCTCGAGCGCGAGCACCAGGGCGTCCTCGTCGACGATCGCCCCGCGCGAGGTGTTCACCAGCAGGGCGTTGCGCTTCATCAGGCCCAGCTCGCGCTTGCCGACCAGGCCGCGCGTCGTCTCGCTCAGCACGAGGTGCACGGTGATCACGTCGGAGAGCCGGAAGAGATCCGCCCGCGGCACCCACTTCGCGCCCGCCGCCTCGGCGCGCTGCGCGGTCATGTTCGGGCTCCAGGCGATCACCTGCATGCCGAACGCCTTGCCCAGGCGGGCCATCTCGGCGCCCAGGCGCCCGAGGCCCAGCACGCCCAGCGTCTTGCCGTGCAGCTCGATCCCCATGCCCGTCTGCCAGTGGCCGCGGCGCATCGCCGCGTCCTGCAGGTGCACGCGCCGCGCGAGCCCCAGGATCAGCGCCCACGTGAGCTCGACGGGAGCGTGCAGCGAGGATTCCGTGCCGCACACCACGACGTCGCGCTCCGCCGCGGCGTCCATGTCGATCGCGCGGTTCCACGTGCCGGTGGTCACGAGCAGGCCCAGGTTCGGGAGCGCCTCGAGCAGCTCGCGCGGGAACGGCGTGCGCTCGCGCATCGCCACGATGGCCTCGTAGGGCGCGAGCACGCGCGCGCGCTCCTCGCCCGCGGGGAGCGGATCGCGGTGCACTTCGACCTCGAACACGCGGCGCACGGCCTCCCAATCGGCCAGCCGCAGCGCCACGCCCTGGATGTCGTCGAGGATCGCGAGGCGGCGCGTCACGGGGCCGGCCGCCCGCCGGGCTTCAGCGCAAGGGTTCATGGGAGCCGATCATAAGGAACGCGAATTTGCTGTGACAAACGAATTACTGCCGCGTTCTCGGATGAGAAAAATTCACCTGAAGGCGGGGCGCTCGCGCGCGGTCTCATGCCCGCGCCTTGCGCAGCAGGGGAGCGAGCGCGACGAGGCCCAGCACCGGTCCCGGCACCAGCAGCCACGCGATCCACGCGCCCCAGGCACCGATCCGGTGCGTGGCGAGGTCGATCGAGACGATCGTGATCGCGAACCCGATGCTGTTCTGGATGGCCAGCGCACTGCCCACGAGCTCGGGCGGGCACGCGCGCGCCGAGAGCGCGGAGAATTGGGGAGAGTCCGCGACCACCGTGACGCCCCAGGCGAGCAGCACCCCCATCGCGAGCGCCGTTCCACCGCCCATCGTCGCGAACGCGATGCCCGATGCCGCCGAGCCCGCGAGGGCGATCGCGGCCACGCGCGCGCTGCCGTGGCGCCGGCTGAAGAAGCCGCCGACGACGCAGCCCAGGCCTCCCGCGCCGATCACCGCGAACGACCAGGCCGCGACCGCGGCCGGCGCCGGCGGCGATCCGCGTTGCAGCGCGAGGCCGACCAGGAACGGCGTGATGGTCCAGAACGCGTAGAGCTCCCACATGTGGCCGAAGTAGCCGAGCGCGGAGGCGCGAAACTCGGGGATGCGCGCCACGCCGAGCACCGTGCCCCATCGCAGCCCCGCCCGCCGGCCCGCGCGCGGCAGGTGGGGACCGTCGCCCAGCGCGAATATCGCGGCCGCGGCGAGCAGCGCGAGCGCCGAAGAGGCCATGGCGACCGTCTGCCACGAAAGGCCGCCGCCCATCGCGTGGATCGCGTGCGGAAGCGCCGTTCCCAGGGTGAGCATCCCGACCAGCCACGCGAGCGCTTCGCTCGCCCGGTGCGGCTCCCAGCTCACCACGAGCTTCATGCCGAGCGGATATACCCCCGCGAGCGCGAGTCCCGTCACGAACCGGAAGGCGATCGCCTGGTGCAGGTCGCGCGCCACGTACGCGAACGCGGCGTTGGCGGCCGCGCCGATCAGCGCGCACAGGGCGAACACGCGGCTCGCGGCGTAGCGGTCGGCGAGCGCGGAGAACGCGAAGAGGAACGTGCCCGCGATGAATCCCGCCTGGACCGCGATGGTGAGCGCGCCCAGGTCGGAGCCGGTGAGGCTCCAGGCGCGCGCGAGGTCGTCGAACGCGGCGTTCGCGCTGAACCAGAGCGAAGTGCCGAAGAGCTGCGCCACGACGATGACGGCGAGCTTGCCGAGCTGGGTTCGATGCTCCAATGCGTGGCCGGTGCCGGAAGTTCGGCCGGCGAGTATGCCACGGCGCGCGCGCCACGCCCGGCGCGGGCCGACCGCGCGGCTACTCCTTGGCCGGCGCGGCCACCGCGGACGCGAGCCGGTTCAGCAGGTCGACCGGCATCGGGAACACGATGGTGGAAGCCTTGTCGCCCGCGATCTGCGTGAGGGTCTGCAGGTAGCGCAGCTGCATCGCCTCGGGGCGCTGCGCGAGCACCTCGGCCGCCTGCAGCAGCTTCTCGGAGGCCTGCAGCTCGCCCAGGGCATGGATCACCTTGGCGCGGCGCTCGCGCTCGGCCTCGGCCTGGCGGGCGATCGCGCGCACCATGGATTCATTCAGGTCCACGTCCTTGATCTCGACGATCGACACCTTGATGCCCCACGCGTCGGTGGCGGCATCGAGCGCCTGCTGGATGTCGAGGTTCAGCTTCTCGCGCTCGGCGAGCAGCGCGTCGAGCTCGTGCTTGCCGAGCACCGCGCGCAGCGTGGTCTGCCCGAGCTGCAGCGTGGCGGCGAGGAAGTCCACCACCTGGATGATCACCTTCTCGGGATCGACCACGCGGAAGTACACCACCGCGTTCACCTTGACCGACACGTTGTCGCGCGTGATCACGTCCTGCGGCGGCACGTCGAGCACGACCGTGCGCAGGTCCACGCGCACCATCTGCTGGATCACGGGGATGAGGAAGATCAGTCCCGGCCCCCTTACCGTGAGGAAGCGCCCGAGCTGGAAGACCACCGCGCGCTGGTACTCGCGCAGCACGCGGACCGACCACACCAGCAGGACGACGACCACCAGGATCACGCCCGCGACGAATTCGAACACCATGGTCAGGCTCCTTCGCGTTGTTCCGGGACGACCTCGAGGATGAGGCCGTCCATCTTCTTCACGCGCACGCGCTGCCCGGCGGCGAGCGGGGCGGCGCCGTGCACGCGCCAGTTCTCCCCGTGCACGCGCGCCCAGCCGGTCTCGCCGTGCGCCTCGATCACCTCGCCGCGGCTGCCGATCAGCTCCTCGCGCCCGCTCACCACGGGGCGGTGGCGCGAGCGCGCCACGCGCGCCCACCGCGAACACGAGGAACGCCGCGCTCGCGAGCGCGAAGCCGCCGATCAGCGCGTACGGCACGCCGAATCCCGGCACCTCCGTGTCCACGAGGATCACCGAGCCCACCACGAAGGCGATGAGCCCGCCGATGCCGAGCGAGCCGTACGCCGGCAGGAAGGCCTCGGTGATCATGAGGCCGATGCCGATCGCGATCAGCGCGAGGCCCGCGTAGCTCACCGGCAGCATGTGCAGGCCGTAGAGCGCGATCAGCAGCGCCACCACGCCCGTCACGCCCGGCAGCACGAGCCCCGGGTTCGAAAGCTCGAAGATGATCGCGTAGATGCCGAGCAGCAGCAGCACGTAGGCGATCGCGGGATCGGTGATCACGCCGAGGAACGAGGTCCTCCAGTCGGGATCCATCACGACGACCGGCGCGCCGGCGGTCGCCAGCGTGCGCTCGCCCCCGGGCACCGCGACCTTGCGCCCGTCGAGCTTGCGCAGGAGCTGCGGCACGTCGCCGGCGATCACCTCGACCACCTTCTGCGCGAGCGCCTCGTCGGCCGCGAGGCTCGTCGCCTCGCGCACCGCCTTCTCGCCCCACTCGGCGTTGCGCCCGCGCAGCTGCGCCAGGCCGCGGATGTAGGCCGCCGCGTCCTGCACCGCCTTGCGCTCGTGCGCGTCCCCGCTCTCCGCGCCCTTCTCCTTGCCCGGCGTGGACGGCATGCCGCCCAGCTGCACCGGCGTGGCGGCGCCGAGGTTGGTGCCCGGCGCCATCGCGGCGACCTGGCAGGCGTACAGGATGAACGTGCCGGCGCTCGCCGCCCGCGCCCCGCTCGGGGCCACGAACGCGGCCACGGGCACGGGAGAGGCGAGGATGTCCTTCACGATCTCGCGCATCGAGGTATCGAGGCCGCCGGGCGTGTCCATGCGCAGCACCACGAGCTGCGCGCCGCGGCCGGCGGCGCGCTCGAGGCCGCGGTGCACGTAGTCGGCGGCCGCGGGGCCGATCGCCCCGTCGATGGAAAGCACGATCACGGGCTGGGGCGCCGCGGCGCAGGCCGCGCGCGCGACGAAGAGGATGTGGCAGGCGATCAGGAACAGGAGCCGGCGCATGGCTGCTCGCTCCTTCGGGAGGACGTGCCGCGTCACGGAGTAGTAGTATCCTCCGCTTTCCCCTCTCCCCCCAACCCCCGAGGAGGCACGATGAAGGCGCTCGCGCACCTCGTTTCGATCGCCGCCCTGGCCGCCGCCCTGCTCGCGTGCGCCCCGGCCGAAGCGAAGCTCGTCACCAAGTCGATCACCTACGAGCAGGCGGGCAGGCAGCTCAAGGGCTTCCTCGCCTACGACGACGCGCTCAAGGGCAAGCGGCCCGGCGTGCTGGTGTTCCACGAATGGTGGGGGCTCAACAGCTACGCCCGCCATCGCGCCGAGCAGCTCGCGCACCTGGGCTACATCGCCTTCGCCGCCGACATGTACGGCGACGACCGCGTCACGCGCGACGCGAAGCAGGCCGAGGCCTGGGACGCGGAGGTGAGCAAGGTCCCGGGGCTGCTCGCCGCGCGCTCGAAGGCGGCGCTCGCGGTGCTGCGCAAGCAGCCGCAGCTCGACCAGAAGAACGTGGCCGCCATCGGCTACTGCTTCGGCGGCACGACGGTGCTGGCGCTCGCCTACAGCGGCGAGCCGCTGCAGGGCGTGGTCACGTTCCACGGCGGGCTCTTTCCGCCGAAGCCCGAGCAGGCCAAGGCGATCCGCACGCCCATCCTGATCGCGCAGGGCGCCGACGACCCCTTCGTGAAGCCCGAGACGATCGACGCGGTGAAGAAGGCGCTCGACGCCGGCGGGGTGGACTGGTACATGGTCTCCTACGCGCACGCCGTGCACTCGTTCTCCAACCCGGAGGCGAACGGCTACCACATCGACGGAGCCGCCTACAACGAGAAGGCGGACAAGCGCTCCTGGGACGAGATGCAGCGCTTCTTCAAGGCCGAGTTCAGGACCAAATAGCAACCCGTGAAGAACCCGGTCGTCCGCGAGGCGCTGCGCCAGATCCAGGACATCGTCGCCGAGGAGACCGGCGCCGCGCTGGCGGGCAAGGCGCGCACCCGCGTCGAGAAGGTGCTCCAGACCGCGTTCGGCAGGCTC
The DNA here is from genome assembly GCA_963792865.1 of uncultured beta proteobacterium. Lineage (GTDB taxonomy): Bacteria > Pseudomonadota > Gammaproteobacteria > Burkholderiales > Usitatibacteraceae > Usitatibacter. The sequence continues at coordinate 394,264 of CAWBYB010000007.1, read as the reverse complement.
GCCGGCGGCGGGCAGCGCGAGAACCACCTCACGAGCGAGGTCACGATCCTGCTCGCCGACGTGCGCGGGTTCTCCGCCATCTCCTCCGCGCACCCGGCGCCGATGGTGATCGAGCTGCTCAACCGCTGCTTCGTCACCATGAGCGAGATCATCTTTCGCCACCAGGGCACCATCGACAAGTTCATGGGCGACTCGATCCTGGTGCTGTTCGAGGGCGACGACGCGGACGCGGGCGTGCGCCGCGCGCTCTCCTGCTCGGTGGACATGCAGATCGCGATGGAGGCGCTGAACGGCATCAACCGGGCGCGCGGCTACCCGGAGATGTTCTTCGGCATCGGCATCAACACCGGGCGCGTCATCTCGGCGGTGCTGGGCAGCGACCTGTATTCCGAGTACGCGGTGATCGGCGACGAGGTGAACCTTGCCTCGCGCATCGAGTCGTTCAGCCTGCGCGGCCAGGTGCTCATCAGCGAGAGCACCCACGCGCGCTGCGACGGCTTCGTGGAGACGGGCGAGCCGATGGACGCGTTCGTGAAGGGCCGCGGCAAGCTCGTCGTGCTGCGCGAGGTCCTGGGCATTCCCTCGCTGGGCAAGCACGTGCCGCGCCAGGAGATGCGCCGCAGCCCGCGCGTGCCGGTGGCGATCGCGTTCACCTACCGCATGGTGGTGCACCGCGTCGTGGTGCCCGAGGAGCGCCCGGGGATGATCCTCGACATCGGCTACCACGGCGCGCTCGCCGAAGTCGACCTCCCGCTCTCGCCGTTCTCCGAGCTCACCCTCGAATTCGACCTGCCGCTGGTCGGTCTGCGCGTGGCGGGGCTCTACGGGCGCGTCGTGAAGGTGGTGCCCAAGGACGGGCGCACGCGCCTGGGCATCGAGTTCTCCTCCATGGCGCCGGACCACCGCGCGGCGATCCAGCTCTTCGTGCAGCTGCTGGTCCAGGGAACCGAGGCGCGGGATTGATTTCGCGCAGGATCGCGCCCGCCCGGGACCTTATAATGGTCGCCCCACAAACCCGCAGCACCCGCATCCCGAGGAGTACACAAGAATGAAACGCACATTCAGGCCCCTCCTGGCCGCCGCCATCCTGCTCGTCTCGGGCATGGCGTTCGCGCAGCAGCAGTACATCAACATCCTCACCGGCGGAACCAGCGGCGTGTACTACCCGCTCGGTGTCGCGCTGTCCCAGGTCTTCGGCAAGGCGATCCCCAACGCGAAGGCCTCGGTGCAATCGACCAAGGCATCCGCGGAGAACCTGAACCTGCTCCAGGCCGGGCGCGGCGAGCTCGCGTTCACGCTGGGCGATGCGCTCTCGGACGCCTGGAAGGGCGACGCCGACGCCGGCTTCAAGAAGCCGCTCGACAAGCTGCGCACCGTGACCGGCATCTACAGCAACTACATCCAGATCGTCGCCTCCGCCGACTCGGGCATCAAGACGCTGGCCGACCTCAAGGGCAAGCGCATCTCGGTGGGCGCGCCCAAGTCGGGCACGGAGCTGAACGCACGCGCGGTGCTCAAGGCCGCGGGCCTCGCCTACAGCGACTTCGCGAAGGTGGAGTACCTGCCGTTCGGCGAGTCGGTCGAGCTCATGAAGAACCGCCAGCTCGACGTGACCCTGCAGTCCGCGGGCCTGGGCGTGTCGTCGCTGCGCGACCTCGCCACCTCGATCAAGATCGTCGTGGTGCCGATTCCCTCCGACGTGGTGAAGAAGATCGGCGACCCCGCCTACCAGCCGGCGATGATCCCCGCCAGGACCTACGAAGGCCAGGACAACGACGTGCCCGCGGTCGCGATCCAGAACTTCCTCGTCACGCGCGCCGGCGTCTCCGACGACACCGTCTACCACATGGTGAAGGCCGTGTTCGACAACCAGCTCCAGCTCGTCGCCGCGCACGCCGCGGCCAAGGGCATCACGAAGGACAACGCCATCACGAGCCTGCCCGCCCCCCTGCATCCGGGCGCGGCGAGGTACTTCAAGGAAATCGGGCTGATGAAGTGACCGCGTGGGGAAGATCGACCACGGGTTGATCGAGGACCCCGGCTCGTCCGCGGCGGCGGACGAGCACTTCGAGGAGCACGGAACCCGCAGGAAGCTCTCGGGTTGGTGGCTGCGGGCCATGATGGCCGCGGCCATCGCCTTCTCGAGCTTCCAGCTCGTGGTGGCGGCGTTCAGCCCGCTGTCGAGCCAGGTGACGCGCTCGCTGCACGTCGGCTTCCTGCTGCTGCTCACCTACCTGCTCTATCCCGCGACGAAGAAGGGCGATCTCGGCCGCGTGTCCTGGTACGACGCGCTCTTCGGGCTCGCGGCCTTCGCGCTCGGCTTCTACCACTGGATCTTCGAGGCGGACCTGATCCAGCGCGCGGGCGAGCCCACGACCGCGGACCTCGCCGTGGGCGTGGTCGTGGTGGTGCTGGTGTTCGAGGCGGTGCGCCGCGTGATGGGGCTCGCGCTGCCCATCATCTGCGGCCTCTTCCTCGCCTATGGCCTCTGGGGCCAGTTCCTGCCCGACATGATCGCGCACCGCCCCTTCGGCTGGGACCAGGTCGTGGGCCAGCTCTACCTCGGCACCGAGGGCATCTACGGCATCCCGGTGCTGGTCTCGGCGACCTACATCTTCCTCTTCATCCTCTTCGGCAGCTTCCTCGAGCACGCGGGGATGATCCGGCTCTTCAACAACGTGGCGCTGGGCCTCGTCGGCGGCGCGCGCGGCGGCCCCGCGAAGGTGGCGGTGATCTCCTCGGGCTTCATGGGCACCATCAGCGGCTCGGGCGTGGCCAACGTGCTCACGGTGGGCCAGTTCACCATCCCGCTCATGAAGCGCTTCGGCTACAGCGCCAAGTTCGCCGGCGCCGTCGAGGCCACCTCCAGCATGGGCGGGCAGATCATGCCGCCGGTGATGGGCGCGGTCGCGTTCATCATGGCCGAGACGCTGAACCTGCCCTACGTCGAGATCTGCAAGGCGGCGGTGATCCCGGCGGTGCTGTACTACACGACCGCGTTCTGGATGGTGCACCTCGAGGCGGGCCGCGCGAAGCTGATGGGCCTGCCGAAGGACCAGCTTCCCAGCGCGTGGCGCTCGCTCAGGGACAACTGGTACCTGCTGCTGCCGCTCGCCGCGCTCGTGTTCATGCTCTTCGACGGCTTCACGCCGATGTTCGCCGGCATGACCGGGCTCGCCCTCACCTCGATCCTCATCCTCGGCGCCAACCTCTCCGCGCGCATCGGCCCGATGGCGTTCCGCTTCTTCTTCTGGATCGGCCTCGGGCTCGCCTCGGCCACCTTCTACAAGTGGGGCGTCATGCCCGTGCTCGTGGTGATCGGCGCCCTCGTGGCGGCGAACTTCGTCGCGCAAGGCGGGCGCGAGACGCTGCACACCATGCGCGACGGCCTCGTCGACGGCGCCCGGCAGGCGCTGCCCGTGGGCCTCGCGTGCGCCATCGTGGGCGTCATCATCGGCGTGCTCACCCTCACCGGCACCGCGAGCAGCTTCGCGGGCTTCATCCTCGAGGTGGGCTCGAAGAGCCTGTTCCTGTCGCTCTTCCTCACCATGATCGTGTGCCTGATCCTGGGCATGGGCATCCCCACGATCCCCAACTACATCATCACCAGCTCGATCGCCGCGCCGGCGCTGCTGAAGCTCGGCGTGCCGCTGCTGGTCTCGCACATGTTCGTCTTCTATTTCGGGATCATGGCCGATCTCACGCCCCCGGTGGCGCTCGCCGCGCTCGCCGCCGCCTCCATCGCCAAGGAGTCGTACATGAAGATCGGCATGAAGGCGACCCAGATCGCCATCGCCGGATTCGTGATTCCCTACATGGCGGTCTACGATCCGGCGCTCATGCTCCAGGGCGGCACCTGGCTGGACACGGTATACATGGTGTTCAAGGCGCTGGTGGCGATCGGATTGTGGGGCGCGGCGGCGATCGGATACCTGCGGGCGCCGCTCGGCTGGCCCGAGCGCATCGCATGCGCCGCCGGAGCGCTGTCGCTCGTGGTGGCGCTGCCGCTCACCGACGAGATCGGCTTCGCGATCGGCGTGCTCTTCCTCGCGTTCCACTCCTTCAAGGCCCGCCGGCTCGCGGCGGCATGAGCGTGCTCTGCCTCGCGACGGCCACCGCGGTCGTCACCCTCGCCGCGCCTTCCTTCACCCTTGCGTGGAACCATTCCATCGAGCACGTGCGCTGGGAGGAGGACTACCGCATCGTGGGCCATCGCCTCGAGCTGGTGGAGGCACGCGTGCAGGGCTCGGCGGCGGGCATGGAGCCGCCTCCCGACGCGCGCTTCGCCGGCGGCTGGTGGCACTACGCGCCGAAGGACCGCTGGCACGACGAGCTGCGGCTCACGCGCTCGCCCTACGCCGCCGACTACGAGCTGTGCGTGGCCGGGCGCTGCCGCTCGCTCGCGCTGATCGCGCCGCAGAAGGAAGGGATCACGCGCGCCTACGCCTGCGAGCAGGCGGCGAAGTAGCTTCGCTTTAGCCGCCGCGCTTCAGGCGCGCGACGATCGCGGCGGTGAACTGCGCCGTGGTCGCACTCCCGCCGAGGTCCGCGGTGCGCACCTTGTCGTCGCGCAGCACGCGGTCGATGGCGTCGCGCACGCGCCGCGCCTCGCCCTGCGCCCCCACGTGGTCGAGCATCAGCGCGCTCGAGAGCATCAGTGCCAGCGGGTTGGCGATGCCCTTGTCGGCGATGTCCGGCGCCGAGCCGTGCACCGCCTCGAAGATCGCCGCGTCCACGCCGATGTTGGCCGCGGGCGCCATGCCCAGCCCGCCCACCAGGCCCGCGATCTCGTCGGACAGGATGTCGCCGAAGAGGTTGGTGGTGACGATCACGTCGAACTGCCACGGGTTCATCACGAGCTGCATCGCGCACGCATCGACGATGCGCTCGTCGCAGGCGATGCTCGCCTCGTGGCGCTTCGCGACTTCCTTGGCCGCCTCGAGGAACAGGCCCGTGAGCGCCTTCAGCACGTTGGCCTTGTGCACGATGGTGACCTTGCGCCGGCCGTTCTTCAGCGCATAGTCGAAGGCGAACTCCGCGATGCGCCGCGACCCGGCGCGCGTGTTCACCCCGGAGCCCACCGCGACCGCGCGCGGATCGTCGCCCACCGGCACGTAGTGTTCGAAGCCCACGTACAGGCCCTCGAGGTTCTCGCGCACCAGCACCAGGTCGATGTCCTCGTAGCGCCCGCCGGGCACGAGCGTGCGCGCGGGGCGCACGTTCGCGTAGAGCTGGAACTCCTCGCGCAGGCGCACGTTCGAGGAGCGGAAGCCTCCGCCCACCGGCGTGGTGAGCGGGCCCTTGAGCGCCAGGCGCGTGCCGTGGATGCTCGCCAGCGTCTCCGGCGGGAGCGGATCCCCGCTCTCGGCCACGCCCGCCATGCCCGCCTTGTGCCGCTCCCACCGGAACGGATCTCCCACCGCGGCGAGGACCTCGAGCGTCGCCTCGGTCACTTCGGGACCGATGCCGTCGCCGGGAATGAGCGTGGCGGGAATGGAGCGCGCGGGGATGGACGGCATGCGGACCTCGGCTTTCGGGCCCGAATTATACGAGCGGCGGCACCGGGGTGCGCTTGCGCCAGAGCAAAAGCGCGGCGGAATACGTCGCGTAGTAGCCCGCGACCAGGCCGAAGAGCACGAGCGTGGCGGGGCTGCGCGCCAGGTTCTGGGCCGTGGCGCCATGATCGACGAGCGCGCCCTGCGCCGCGTAGAGCGCCGACATGCGCCAGAGCACGCGCGCTACGAGCAGCAGCGACAGGCCCACGCCGAGGTAGGCGTTAGGCGTGTAGTAGTAGCCGTTCGGGTTCACCTCGAAGCGCGTGAGCTTCACACCGTAGAAGGCGAGCGCGACGCCGCCCGCCGCACCCCCGACGAGCGCGCCCTCGGCGAGCGCGTTGGCCGCGGAGCTCGCGGCGATCAGCAGGACCAGCAGCGGGAAGAAGGCCACGGCGAACCAGTGGCGCCACGCGCGCGACTTCTGCCGCCCGATGTTGCGCCGCACGCGCGCGTAGATCCGCCAGAGGATGAGCGGGATCACGAGGTAGAGGACGGGGGAAGGCTGGTTCATGGCAGTGGCGAGCTGAGTTGTATGATTGTTGCATGACCGGCGAAAAGAAGGATCGCGGACTCGAGCGGGGCCTCACGAGCTACGGCGATCGCGCGTTCTCGCTCTTCCTGCGCAAGGCGTTCATCAAGGGCGCGGGCTATACCGAGGACGCGCTCGAGCGCCCGGTGGTGGGGATCGCGGCCACCGCGAGCGGGTTCAACCCCTGCCACGGCAACGCGGCGCAGCTCCTCGAGGCGGTGCGCCGCGGCGTGATGCTCGCGGGCGGGCTGCCGATCGAATTCCCCACCATCTCGATCCACGAGAGCTTCGCCCATCCCACCTCGATGTACCTGCGCAACCTCATGTCGATGGACACCGAGGAGATGATCCGCGCGCAGCCGATGGACGCGGTGGTGCTGGTCGGCGGCTGCGACAAGACGGTGCCGGCGCAGTTGATGGGCGCGGCCTCGGCGAACGTGCCGTGCGTGCAGCTCGTCACCGGCTCGATGCTCACCGGCTCGCACCGCTCCGAGCGCGTGGGCGCGTGCACGGATTGCCGGCGCTACTGGGCGCGCTACCGTGCCGAGGAAATCGACGCGGGCGAGATCGCGCAGGTGAACGAGCAGCTCGTGGCCTCCGTGGGCACCTGCTCGGTGATGGGCACGGCGAGCACGATGGCGTGCATCGCGGAAGCGCTCGGCATCAGCGTGCCCGGCGGCGCCTCGCCGCCCGCGGTCACCGCCGATCGCATCCGCGTGGCCGAGCGCACGGGCACGGTCGCGGTCGCCCTCGCGCGCTCGCAGCTCACGCCCGATCGCATCCTCACCGCCAAGGCCTTCGAGAACGCGCTGCGGGTGCTGCTCGCGATCGGCGGCTCCACCAACGCCGTGATCCACTTGACCGCCATCGCGGGCCGGCTCGGCATTCCCATCGAGCTCGCCACGCTCGATGCGCTGGGGCGCAAGACGCCCGTGCTCGTGGACTTGAAGCCTTCGGGACAGCACTACATGGAGGACCTGCACCATGCGGGAGGCCTCGCCACGGTACTGCGCGAGCTGAAGCCCCTGCTGCACCTGGATGCGCTCACCGTGACCGGGCGCACGCTGGGCGAGGAGATCGACGCCGCGGGGCCCGGCTTCCCGCAGGACGTGGTGCGCCCGCTCGCCAACCCGCTGCTGCCCGAAGGCGGCATCGCGGTGCTGCGCGGCAACCTGGCGCCAGGCGGGGCGCTCATCAAGCAGTCGGCGGCGGACATGCGCCTCATGCGCCACGAGGGCCGCGCGGTAGTGTTCGAGGACGCGGCCGACCTCGCCGCACGCATCGATTCCGACGCGCTCGACGTGAAGCCCGACGACATCCTCGTGCTGAAGAACATCGGGCCCAGGGGCGCTCCGGGCATGCCCGAGGCGGGCTACCTGCCGATCCCGAAGAAGCTCGCGCGCGCCGGCGTGAAGGACATGGTACGCATCTCCGATGGGCGCATGAGCGGCACCGCGGCGGGCACGGTCGTGCTGCACGTCACGCCCGAGGCCGCGATCGGCGGCCCGCTCGCGTGGGTGCAGAGCGGCGATCGCATCGCGCTCGACGTGCCCGCGCGCTCGCTCACGCTGCGCGTCGCCGACGACGAGCTCGCGCGGCGCCGCCAGGCCCGTCCGGTGGTCGCACCCACGGCCCAGCGCGGCTATCTCAAGCTCTTCCTCGACTCGGTGACCCAGGCGGACCAGGGCGTCGATTTCGACTTCCTGAGAGCGAAAATGGCGAAAATGGGGTCAGGTTAGTTTTTGGACCTGTCCCCATTTCCGCCAACTGATAAAGGGGACAGGTCCAAAAACTAACCTGACCCCATCATGGAGGAGACCGTGAAGACCTACGAGATTGCGGCCATCGGGGGCGACGGCATCGGTCCGGAGGTGATCGAGGCCGGCGTCGAGGTCCTGCAGGCGCTGGCGAAGGCCGACGGCGGATTCGGCTTCGACTTCGAGCGCTTTCCCTGGAGCTCGCAGCTCTACCTCGACCAAGGCCACTACATCCCGCCCGGGGGGCTCGAGCGCCTGCGCACGTTCGACGCGATCTTCTTCGGCGCCGTCGGCAGCCAGAAGGTGCCCGACCACGTCTCGCTCTGGGGGCTACGGCTACCCATCTGCCAGGGCTTCGACCAGTATGCGAACGTGCGCCCGGCGCGCGTGCTGCCCGGCGTGAAGAGCCCGCTCGCCAACGGGAAGGACATCGACTGGGTGGTGATCCGCGAGAACACCGAGGGCGAATACTCCGGCGTGGGCGGGCGCGTGCACAGGGGCCTGCCCATCGAGACGGCGAGCGACGTCGCCATCTTCACGCGCACGGGTGTCGAGCGCATCCATCGCTTCGCCTTCGAGCTGGCGCGCAAGCGGGCGCGCAAGCGCCTGACGCTCGTCACCAAGTCGAACGCGCAGCGCCACGCCATGGTGATGTGGGACGAGATCTTTTTCGAGGTGGCCAAGGGCTATCCCGACGTACAGTGGGACCGCGAGCTGGTGGATGCCATGACCACGCGCATGGTGCTGAAGCCCGCGACCATCGACGTGATGGTCGCCACCAACCTGCACGCCGACATCCTCTCGGACCTCGCCGCAGCGCTCTCCGGCAGCCTCGGCATCGCGCCCACGGCGAACCTGAATCCCGAACGCGCGTTCCCGTCGATGTTCGAGCCCATCCACGGCTCGGCCTTCGACATCACCGGCAAGGGTATCGCCAATCCGGTGGCCACGTTCTGGACCGCGGCGATGATGCTCGAGCACCTGGGCGAAGCGAAAGCCGCCGCGCGGCTCATGCGGGCGGTCGAGAAAGTGACCGGGGCCGGCGTGCACACGCCCGACCTGGGCGGCAAAGCCACGACCGCGCAGGTCACGCGGGCGGTGATCGAGGCGCTCTGAATAGCGCTCCGCCTTGATCCGCGTCAGGGGCGCGGCGGCGGCCCGGTCCACAATCGCACCGGGAGAAGCGTTGCTTCGACGCGAGGTGCGACATGAACCGGATCATCCATTTCGGCGAGATCGTGGAAGGCTACGAGGTCCCGGTGTTGAACGAGCGCGAGGTGAGGGCCGCCGCCGGAATCCTCTTCCTCTTCGCGCTGGTCGCGTTCATGAACGCCTGGCTCACGGGCGACTTCTACTACACGCGCGTCTTCGTGATCGCGTTCCTCGTCGATTTCTCGATCCGGGTCTTCGTGAATCCCCGCTACGCCCCCACGATGATCGCCGGCCGGTTCTTCGTGCGCCGGCAGGCCGAGGAGCTGGTCGGCGCGCCGCAGAAGCAATTCGCGTGGAGCATCGGCCTCGCCCTCGCCGTGACCATGTTCTACCTGATCGTGGTAAACAGGATCATCGGGCCGTTCAACCTCCTCATCTGCCTCACCTGCCTCTTCCTGCTCTTCTTCGAGTCGGCGTTCGGCATCTGCATCGCGTGCAAGGTCTACAACCGGGTCTTCAAGGAACAGGCCAGGCTGTGCCCCGGGAACGTGTGCGAGGTTCCGGCGGGGAAGCCATCGGCGAGAATCACCGCGGGTGAGTCCGCGATGGCGTTGCTGTTCGTGGTCCTGGTCATCGCCGCGGGCCGGGTGGTTCCGAGCGAGGCGCAGCCCGCGCCCACTCCTTCCGTCGCGGTGGCCGGCAAGGACTGCGCCGTTCCGGGCTGGGCCGTGGCGATCGGGCATGCCGACAAGTGGAAGCTGCACAACAACTGCAGGTGAATCGCCGGCCGGCCTCTATCGCCTGGGCAGTTCCAGGATGGCCTCCAGCCCTCCCTCTTCCCTGTTGCGCACCGCGAGCGAACCCGCGTGCAGCTGGGCGATGCTCTTCGCGATGGTGAGCCCAAGCCCCGTGCCGCCCGTGTCCCGCCCGCGCGAGCCCTCGACGCGATAGAAAGGCTCGAACACGCGCTCCAGCTCCTGCTCGGGGATGCCGGGCCCGCGATCGCGCACCCGGATCGTGAGGCGACCGGCTCCGTCCTCGACCGTGATCATCGCCGAATGGCCGTACTTGATCGCATTGTCGATGAGGTTGCGCAGGCAGCGCTTGAGCGCTTGCGGGCGGCCGACGTAAGGGTCCTGGACGCTGCCCTCGAGCGTGATTTCCCCGCCCGTCTCGCGCGCATCCTCCTGCAGGCTCTCCAGCAGCGCCATCATGTCGACGGGCTGCGCGCGCTCCCCGGTCTCCAGCCCGCGCATGAAGTCGAGGGTGCCGCCCACCATCGATTCCATCTCCTGCAGGTCCTGCGCGAAGCGGGTCTTGAGCTCTCCGTCGTCGAGGAGCTCCGCGCGCAGGCGCATCCGGGTGATCGGCGTCTTCAGGTCGTGGGACATGGCGGCCAGCACGCGCGCCCGCTCGTGGATGTAGCGCGCGAGCCGCGACTGCATCCGGTTGAATGCGCGCGCGGCGCGACCGACTTCCTCGGGGCCCTTCTCCGGCAGCGGCGGCCGGTCGATGTCCTTGCCCAGCTCCTCGGCCGCGTCCGCGAGCGTGGCCAGCGGCCGCGTGACCCACCGCGCGGCAAGCAGCGTCAATGCGATCACCGCCCCGAGCAGGATCAGGATGCTCAGCAGCACGCGGTAGGGCCAGCTCGCGGTGTCCGCGGGCTGGCGCGTGTCGAACGTCACCCAGGTCCCGTCCTTCAACCGCACGCGAGCGACGAAGGATTGCTCCGGCTCCATTCCCATGAAGTAGCGCATGCGCGGGCCGAACGGGCCTCCCATCGCGGGGCCGGATCCCCCGAACATCCGCGCGGCGATCGGCGGCGGCTCACGGACGATCTCCCCGCCGCTGACCGTCATGGGGCGATCGTCGCCGAGAAGGCGGCGCAGGATCGTCCGAAGGAATGCGGCCTGCGCTCCGCTCTCCGGAATCGGGGATGGAGGGCCCGCCGCCGCCCCCCCGATGGAAACGATGAGGGGCGGCGCGTCGAACAGGGCGACGATCCGCGTCCGCTCCCGGGGAGCGATGGAATCGAGCAGCTTGACGATATCGGCGATGCGCTGCGCCGATTGCATTCCGCTCGCGCGATAGAGCAGCTCGCCGCGATCGTGGAGGTGGATCGCGAGCGAGAGGGCCTGCGCGGCGACCAGGCCCACGAGCAGCACCAGCACCATTCGGCCGAACAGCGATCGTGGCACGAGGCGAATCACTTCTCGACCTCCACCGCGGCGGCGAGCACGTAGCCTTCCCCGCGCACCGTCTTGACGATCGCGGGCTCCTTCGCGTCATCCCCGAGACGGTGGCGCAGCCGGCTCACCTGCACGTCGATGCTTCGATCGAACGGATAGGCCTCGCGCGACTGGGTGAGGTCCATGAGCTGGTCGCGCGTGAGGACCCGGTTGGGATGGTCGAGGAAGATGCGCAGCAACTTGTACTCGACCCCGCTCAACGCCACGACGACCCCCTGGGGCGAGGTGAGGTTGCGCGAGGCGACGTCCAGTTGCCATCCGGCGAAGCGAAATCCCCGCGCCAGGTCGGGCTGGAGATTTTCCGGCAGGGTGCGGGCGCGGCGCAGGACGCTCTTGATGCGAGCGAGCAGCTCGCGCGGATTGAACGGCTTCGCCAGGTAATCGTCGGCGCCCATCTCGAGCCCCACGATGCGGTCGGTTTCCTCGCCGCGCGCGGTGAGCATGATGATCGCCACTTTCGAGCGGACTCGAAGGTCGCGGCAGAGCGCGAGGCCGTCGTCGCCCGGCAGCATGAGGTCGAGTACGACGATGTCGGGACGGCCGCCCTCGAGCGCCGCCCACAGGCCCCGCCCGTCCGCGACCGCCGTGACCCGGTACCCACCCTTCGTGAGGTATTCGGTGAGCAGATTGCGGATTTCCCGGTCGTCATCGACGACGAGGACATGGTCGGGGGCCGTCATGGCGCTATTTCACCGCAGCCACGCGGGCCGCGGGTCACGGAAGTGTAGCGCAGTGTATCAACGCGCCCGCGTGCAACCGTGCGACACCAATCGGGGGCCCCGTGACATGCGCCATTTACATCCGGCTGTTCCAATTCGTCCTGCTGGAACCAATTCAATCACCGAAGGGAAACCGATCGTGAAGCGTTCATACAAGGTAGCGGCCGGCATCGCGGCGGCGCTCGGGCTGGGCCTCGTGGCCGCCGCATGGGCGGCCGGTCCGATGGGAATGGGCCGCGGGATGCTGGGCGGCGGCATGGGTCCCGGGATGATGGGCGGTGCCATGGGCGGTCCGATGGCCGCGAGCATGCACGGGGGCGACGCGGCGTTTCCCGCCGACATGGGCCTGGTCCACGAGATGCTCCAGGGCCATGACCGGATCGCGCGCAAGGTCACCAACCTGCCCGACGGCATCCGCACGGTGACGGAGTCGGACGATCCGCAGGTCGCGGCGCTCATCAAGGGCCACGTGGCCAGCATGCAGAGGCGGCTGGGCGAGGGGCGGGTATTCAACCTGTTCAGCCCCACGCTCCCCGTCCTGTTCGACAACAAGGACAAGATCAAGACCGTGGTCGAGACGACCGACAAGGGTGCGATCGTCACCCAGACCTCCGCCGACGCCAAGGTGGTCGCCGCGCTCCAGGCGCACGCCGTCGAGGTGAGCGAGCTGGCCCGGGATGGCATGGTCGCGATGATGCGCGCCGCACGCGCCGGCATGGCGCGCACCGCCTCCGCGGATCCGCATTGACCGGCATCGTGAACGTGCCTCGAACCCTGCTCCTGGCGGCGCTCGGCGCCGCCGCGCTCGCGGCCACGACGCCGGCCCGCGCCGACCCGCAGCACGAGCACATGCACCCCATGGAGGCGCCGAATGACGCTCGCCAGGCGGTGCAATTCCCCGCCGACCTCAAGGAGCACACGCTGGCGAACATGCGCGACCACCTGTTGACGCTGCAGCGCATCCAGGGCGCGCTCGCGAAGGGATCCTTCGACGCCGCGGCCGGGATCTCCGAAAGCCGCCTGGGCCTGAGCTCGCTCGAGCTCCACGGAGCGCGCGAGGTGGCGAAATTCATGCCGCAAGGCATGCAGGACGCCGGCACCGCGATGCACAAGGCGGCCAGCAGGCTCGCGCTCGCGGCGCAGAACGCGGGCGCCACGGGGGACGTGAAGCCCGCCCTCGCCGCGCTCTCCGGGGTGACCGCGCAGTGCGTCGCCTGCCACGCGGCCTATCGCTTGAAGTAGCGTTGATCCACATCAACGGGCCGGACAACGCCAAGCGTAGCCTCGATCGTGCGACCGCGATCAGGTTGCCGAAAGGACGGTTGATCGCATGAACGCCGGCTTCCCGCCGCGAGGCGCGACCTCCACATTTCCCCGGGCCGAACCGACATGACATTGATCCAGGCCGACAAGCTCGTGAAGACCTATCGCGCGGGCGAGGTCGAGGTGCCCGCGGTGCGGGGCGTGGATTTCACCATCGAGGCGAAATCGTTCGTCGCCTTCGTGGGGCCCTCGGGAAGCGGCAAGTCCACCCTGCTCAACATGATCGGCTGCCTGGACCATCCCAGCAGCGGGGCGCTCTCGGTCGCGGGCACCGACGTGACGACGCTCGATCGCCGCGCGGCCGCCGAGTTCCGCGGCCGGAACATCGGCTTCGTCTTCCAGGACTTCAACCTGATCCCCGTCCTCACGGTGTACGAGAACGTCGAGTACCCGCTGGTCATGGTGCAGGAGTGGCCCGAGGCGAAGCGGCGCGCCCAGGTGCAGCGCCTGCTCGAGGCGGTGGGCATGTCGGGCCAGGAGAAGAAGCGGCCCGACCAGATCTCCGGCGGGCAGAAGCAGCGCGTCGCGATCGCCCGCGCGCTCGCGACCGACGCGAGGCTGGTCCTCGCCGACGAGCCCACCGCGAACCTCGACCACGACACGGCCTATCGCATCATCGGGCTGATGAAGCAGATGCGCGACGAGCTGGGAACGACGTTCGTCTTCTCGACGCACGACCCCAAGATCATGTCCGAGGCCGAGGTGATCTTCACTCTCGAGGACGGGCGGATCTCCGATCGCGCCAGGGCGGCGCAAGGGAAGGTGGCGGCCCATGCTTAACGTGCTCAAGATCGCGCTGAGGAACCTCGCCCGCTTCCATCGGCGCACGCTGCTCACCTCCTCGCTGATCACGCTCGGGGTCGTCGCGGTGCTGCTCTTCATCGCGACCGCCGGATCCTTCAAGGCGATGATGATCGGGCAGTTCACCGACGCGGTGCTGGGCCACATCGAGATCCATCGCAAGGGCTACGTCGCCTCGATCGACAACCTGCCGCTCAACCTCAACATGACTTCCGCGATGACCGGAAAGATCGAGCAGGTGCTCGACAAGGACCCGGCGATCGAGGCGTACTCCGAGCGCGTGAAGCTCGGCGCCATGTTCAGCAACTTCACCGAGACGACCGGCGTGCGCGTGAACGGCATCGATCCCGACAAGGAGACCGCGACCACGCCCCTGATGCCCGGCCGGATCGTCGAGGGCAGCAAGGATCGCCCATTGCTCAAGCCGGGCGAGATCCTGATTCCGACGATCCTCGCCAAGGGGATGAAAGTGAAGGTGGGCGACACGGTGGTGCTCGTCGCGACCAACCGCGACGGCTCCGTCAACGGGAAGACCTTCACCGTCCGGGGGGTCATGGAGGCGGTTTCCGGCCCGAGCGGCAAGGACGCCTACATCCGCATCGAGGACGCGAGGACGCTGCTGCGCATGGCGCAGCCCGAGGTGAGCGAGATCGCGGTCCGGCTGAGGGACCCGGCGCAGCTCGACGCGGCGTACGCGCGGCTCTCCCGCGACATCCCGGCGCTGTTCGGCCATGGCGCCACGCCCGATCCCGCGCAGAAGGCGACCGGCCAGGGCGGCGGCGGCCTCGAGGTGCACACGTGGGCCGCGCTCTCGCCGTTCTCGAACATCGCGAAGATGATCGACCTGCTCACGCTCTTCATCAAGATCATGCTCGTGTCGATCGTGCTCATCAGCATCCTCAACGTCATGGTCATGGCCGTCTACGAGCGCATCCGGGAGATCGGGACGATCGCGGCGATCGGGACGCCGCCGCGGCGCATCCTCGCGCTCTTCCTCACCGAGGGGCTGCTGCTCGGCGTGGGAGGAGCGGCGCTCGGGACCGCGGTGAGCCTCGCCGCCATCCGCGCGCTGAACGTCTGGAAGATCCACTTCGACTTCGGCATGCAGCAGGGGCTCGTGCTCTCGCCCGCGATCGGCGCGCGCGACGTGGCGATCATCGTCGGGGTGGTCGTGCTGATGGCGCTGCTCGCGAGCCTGCAGCCGGCGTGGAAGGCTTCGCGCATGGATCCCGTGCGCGCGCTCGCCCACGTCTGAGCACCGCCGCCTCATGAGACCGCTCCTTTGGCTCGCCCTGTGCCTCTTCGCGCTGCCGCTCCCGGCCGCGGCGATCGACGGGACCGCGATCCTGCAGAAGGTGGACCGCAACCTCGAGCCCGAGTCCTACGAGTCCTACCGGCAGCTCACCGACATCCAGCCGGACGGCAGCAGGAAGGTCTCCGTGCTCTACACCATGAAGAAGGGGCGCGACAAGATCACGGCCCTCTTCCTCGCCCCGGCAAGCGACAAGGGGCGCGTGACGCTGCGCCTGGGCGACAACATGTGGCTCTACATCCCCGACGTCGGGCGCGCGATCCGCATCACCAGCCTGCAGTCGGTGACCGGCAGCGTCTTCAACAATGCCGACATCCTGCGCATCGACTACACCGCTGAATACGACGTGGAAGCGGCCGAGGAGCAGGGTGAGGCGTATCTGCTCACGCTGAAGGCCAAGACCGGCGACATCGCCTACGATCGGCTCAAGATGTGGGTGGACAGGAAATCCATCCTCCCCGCCAGGATCGAGTGCTACGCGGCGAGCGGCCTGCTCATCAAGACGCTGCGCTTCAGCGACGTCAAGGATTTCGGCGGCGGCATCAAGCGGCCCGCGACGCTCGAGACGGACAGCCCGCTGCAGAAGGGCTACAAATCGGTCATGCAGTGGTCCGGCCTCAAGAAACGCGACTTCGCGGACGAGATCTTCACCCTCAACTACCTCCCGCGCGTCCAAGAGCTGCGCAAATGAGCCGGGCGTGGACGCCGGCGCCGCTCGCGCTGCCGGCGCTGCTCCTGCTGCTGGCGCTCCCGGCGGCGGCGCAGGAGCCGGCCTTCGATGCGTCCGCCTTCGAGAAGAAGCCCTTCGAGCTGGGCGGCTACGTCGAGCTCAAGCAGGAAACTTTCGATCTCAACCACGACGGGACCTTCTACCGGCTCGGCAACCTGGGCCTGCCGCAACGCCGGAGCCTCGACCGCACCAGCGCGACCCTGCAGCTCGTGGGCAAGCTGCGCCTGGGAATCGGCACCTTCGACTTTCGAACCAGTTCGAGCGCGCAGGGCGACGAGGCGGCCCACGCGCACGACGAGAGCGTCTACGAAGCCGCCTATTCGATCCGTCCCGACCCGGGTTTCACGCTCGAGGCGGGAAAGCGCGCGCTCAAGTGGGGCAAGGGCTACGCCTGGAACCCGATCGGCTTCGTCGAGCGGCCCAAGGACCCGAACGATCCGCAGCTCGCGCGCGAGGGCTTCGTCATGGCGGATGCGGACTGGATCGCGAGCCCGGGAGGCGCGCTGCAGACCGTCGCGTTCACGCCGGTGCTGCTGCCGGTGGAGAGCAACGTCAACGGCGATTTCGGCAGCCGCGACCATTGGAACCCCGCCGCGAAGCTCTATCTCCTGTACCGCGACACGGACCTCGACTTCGCGTGGCAGGGCAAGGGCAGCCGTCCCGCGCGCTTCGGGTTCGATTTCTCCCGCAACGTCACCACGAACTTCGAGCTTCACGGCGAATGGGCGCGCATCGTGCAATTCTCGCAGCCGCTCACCGATGGCTCGGGCCACGTCACCACCCGGACCGGCGACGCCACCAGCTACCTGCTCGGCTTGCGCTATCTCAGCGCGGCCGACACCACCTACATCGCCGAGTACTACCACAACGGAACGGGATATTCCGACGCCGAGGCGCGCCAGTTCCATCAACTGACCGACGCGGCGTTCGCGCAGACCGGCAGCGACACGCTCATCCAGCGGGCCCTCGCGCTCAGCCAGGGCGCCTACGGTCGTCCCAACGCCGGGACGGATTACGCCTACTTCCGGGCCCAGCAGAAGGACGCGCTGGGCGTGGTCTATTTCACGCCGGCCCTCACCGCCATGGTGAACCTGCAGGACCACAGCTACCAGGTGACGCCCGAGCTGGACTACACGGGCATCAACAACGTGGAGCTGCGCCTGCGCCTGTTCGTGCTGCAAGGCGGGCACGGCACGGATTTCGGCGAGAAACTCGCGGCGCGCAAGCTCGAGCTCTACGCGCGGTTCTACTTCTGAGGACCCGCGCTCCGCCCGCGCACGCCCAGCAACGGACCTACCACCTGCTCGAGGCTCGCCTGCGTCCACACGGGCTGCTCGGCCTGCCAGCCGTCGTAGCGCAGGATGGCGTCGCGGTCGATCACGAAGCTCACGGGAAGGCGCCAGATGCGCCCGTAGCCGCCCGCCCAGGCGCTGCCCAGCAGGCCCACGGGAAATTTCAGCGTGTCCGCCACTTTGCGCACATCGCCCAGGGCGTCCGCCCCGTCCAGGCAGAAGCCCAGTACCGCGAGCCCCTCGCGCGCATGGCGGGCGTAGTAGGCGGAAAGCAGCGGCAGCTCGTCGCGGCAGGGCTCGCACCACGTCGCCCAGAACGTGACGATGACGACCTGCCCGAGCAGGTCGCGCGTGGCGATGCTCCTCGAGTCCAGGGTATGCAGCACGAGCGGCGGCGCGGGCTCACCCACCTTGAGGCTGTTGGCACGCGCTGCGAGCGGCACCGTCGCAGCCGCCGCGAGCGCCGCGGCGCGACGCAGCCACGCGCGCCGCGCGCTCGAGGCGGGGGCGCGGCTAGAACGCATGGCTCACGCCCACGCTCGCGGTCCAGTGCGGGAACAGCTGGTAGCCGTCGAGCTTGCTGTACAGCGGCACCTGCACGAACGCGTAGACGAAGGTGTCCTTCCACGCGCTCACCGTGATGCCCGGGCTCAGGTACGCGACGGTGCCGGCGCTGTCCTGCGCGTCGGCGAGCGCGCCCTGGTCATGGCTCTTGCGCGACACGTTGAGCTGCAGCTGCGGCACGAACTTCGGGTTCGCCTCGTAGCGCAGGCCGACGCTCAGCACGCCGAGATCGCCCGGGCGGAAGTCCGCATCCGGCTGGTCCAGCTTCTGCGCGATCGCCGCCTGGAACTGGGCGTTGACGAACGCATCGAAGTCCTGGCTGATCGCCTGGTAGTAGTAGGCCCCGACGATGAGGTCCGTGCTGCCGGTGCCGGGCTGCAGGCTGGTGTCGAGCAGCTCGCCCGTGCTCGGGCCGCCGGAGAACGTGACCGGGCTCCTGCCCACGACGCCGGTGCCGTCGGCATTGGGTCCGCCGTAGCGTCCCGTGGGCAGCTTCACGCCGAGCTGCACGCCCAGGTTGTGCGTCGGCAGGAGGCTGCGGTAGCTGGCGATGAGCTTGACGTCGCCCAGGCTCGCGCTGCGCGAGCTGCTGAAGTTGTCGGAATCGAGCTGGGAGTCGTCGAACGGGGCGAACGTGCTGTCGGTGTAGCTGCTGTGGGTGCGCACGAGGTAGGGAACCTGGAGGTTGAAGTTCCAGTCGGCGCTCGGGCTGTAGTTGATCCCCGCGGTGAAGTAGCGGTTCACCGTGGCGTGCTCCAGCTCGCCGGTGGTCGGATCGTTCACCACCCGGGCCGCCGAAGCCGTTCCCGTTCCGCTGCGCAGCTGGTCCTGGTCGAGGTAGTCGTACTGCAGGTTCACGCGCCAGCCGGAAGCGCTGGAATAGCCCATCGCGGCGTCGGTGCTGAGGGTGCAGCCGCAAGTGGCGCAGGCGTGCGCCGCCAGGGGAGACGTCAGCCCCGCCGCGGCCAACAGGGCCGCCGGAATGCATCGGCGGAAATTCTCCATGGGCCGGCCGCCGGCGGCCACGAGGAAACGTCTGGCACGAGCGAGCATCGCCATTCTCCAATGTCGGATGGAACGACGCGGCAGCCATCGTCGGGACGGCGGCCGCGGCTTCGAGGACGCTAGAGCAGGACGGGCGGCGCGCGGCTGCGCGTGGCGACTACCGTGCGCGAAGGCGCCGGGATCGCGATGAAGGGGGTATGGCGTATCGCCTCGGCGAGCGTGGCGAGCGGCGCGATCGCGGCCGGCGCCGATCCGGACAGCTGCGAGAACACGAAGCACTTGACGCAGTCGTGCGGGGCCGGATGGTGGCCATCGTGGTCATGGTCGTCGTCGTGCGCGGCCGCCTGCAGGTGCTCCAGGTCGTGCCCCAGCTCGTGCAGCAGCACGCCCTGCCCGCTCACCAGCAAGGCGAGGCAGAGACCGATTGCGAAACCGAGAACCCGCAACGACTGCATCGGCGAACCTGAACCGGGATCCGAGTTGTCAGGTTAACACCGGGCGCGGCCCAACCCTTCCCCTGGATGCGATTCGGGCGGGATCGGCCATGGCTTTCCTCGGTCCGGGCGATAATGGCCCGGGATTCTTCCACTGGCGGAGCGCCCATGGAACGCAGAAAAGCGAGCGATTTTCCTCCCGAGGTCCTGCAGCTCTTCGACGGCTACGTGCACGGCGCCCTCTCGCGGCGCGACTTTCTCGAGCGCGCCGCACGCTACGCGGTGGGCGGCTTCACGGCGGCCGCGATGCTCGAGGCCCTGGTCCCGAACTTCGCCTGGGCGGTGCAGGTGAAGCCCGACGACCAGCGCATCGCGGCGGGCTACGCGGATTACCTCGCGCCGAAAGGCTCGGGGAACATGCGCGGCTACCTCGCGCAGCCCGCGGCGGCGAAAGGCAAGCGCGCCGCGGTCGTGGTGATCCACGAGAACCGCGGCCTCAACCCCTACATCGAGGACGTGGCGCGCCGGCTCGCGGTCGAGGGCTACGTCGCCTTCGCGCCCGATGCGCTCGCACCCGCCGGCGGCTATCCGGGCGGCGAGGACCGGGCGCGCGAGATGTTCGCCAAGCTCGATCCCCACAAACGCACCGAGGACCTGGTGGCGGCGGTGGACTACGTGAAGCTGCGCCCCGATGCCAGCGGCAAGGTGGGCGCGGTCGGATTCTGCTTCGGCGGCGGCATGGTGAACATCATCGCCACGCGCTATCCCGACCTCGCCGCCGCGGTGCCGTATTACGGCGTCCAGCCGCCGGCGGCCGAGGCCGCGAAGATCCGCTCGCCGATGCTCCTGCACTATGCCTCCGAGGACCATCGCATCACCTCCGGCTGGCCCGCGTTCGAGGCGGTGCTCGAGGCGCACCACGTCGAGTACCATGCCTACATCTATCCGAACACCCAGCACGGTTTCCACAACGACACCACGCCGCGCTACGACGCGGCGGCGGCGACGCTCTCGTGGCGGCGCACGCTGGATTTCTTCCGGCAACACCTCGGAGCCTGACGTGCCGCATCTCCCCGCTTCCCAGGCGCTAGCGCCTTTCCGCGTGATCGACATGACCCAGGTGCGCGCCGGTCCCACCTGCGCGCGCCAGCTCGCCGACTGGGGCGCCGACGTGATCCAGGTCCAGATGCCCGAGCACATGCGCGGCGACGATACCCTGGGTGGCCAGGAGGGCTCCGACTACCAGTACACGCACCGCAACAAGCGCTCGATCACGCTCAACCTCAAGGAGCCCGAGGGGATCGAGGTCCTCAAGAGGCTCGTGAAGACTTCCGACGTCCTGGTGGAGAACTTCCGCGCCGACGTGAAGCACCGCCTGGGCATCGACTACGAGGCGCTCTCGCAGGTGAACCCGCGCCTGGTCTACGCGAGCATCTCGGGGTTCGGGCAGACCGGGCCCTACGCCGAGCGTCCCGGCTTCGACCAGATCGCGCAGGGCATGGGCGGGCTCATGTCGGTCACGGGCCTGCCCGGGCAGGGCCCCGTGCGCGTGGGCCTTCCCATCGCCGACCTGAGCGCCGGCATCTTCGCCGCCTACGGCATCGTCGTGGCGCTGCTCGAGCGCGAGCGATCGGGCAAGGGCCAGTGGCTGCACACGTCGCTGCTCGAGGCGCAGGTCTACATGATGGATTTCCAGACCGCGCGCTGGACCATCGACGGCGAGGTTCCCGGGCAGGCGGGCAACTTCCACCCGACGAGCATTCCCACGGGCGTCTACCGCACGCAGGACGGCCACATCAACCTCGCGGTCTTCGGCGGCAAGATCTGGGAGCGCTTCTGCCGCGTCCTCGGCGCCCCCGAGTGGATCGAGGATGCGCGCGCCAGCTCCAAGGGCGCGCGCAGCAAGAACCGCGACTGGCTCACCGCCGAGATCGAGCAGAAGCTCGCCGCGCACACCAGCGAATACTGGATCGAGCTCCTGAACCGCGAGGGGGTCGCGTGCGGGCGCATCAACAACCTGAAGGAAGTCTTCGAGGAGCCCCAGGTGCGCCACCTGGGCATGGTGAAGACCGTGGTCTCGAAGCACTACGGGGAGCAGCACCTGGTGGGCCAGCCCGTCACCCTCACGCGCACGCCCTCGAGCATCGCGCGCTCGGCGCCCAGGCGCGGCGAGCACACCCAGGAGGTGCTGGCCGAGATCGGATACAGCCCCGAGGAGCTCGCACGCATGAAAACCGCAGGAGTCTATTGATGGAAACCCCGAGCGAATTCGCATCGTCCACCGAGCGCGTGAAGGCCTGGATCGACGGTCCGGTGGCGCACGTGCGCTTCAACAACCCCGCGAAGCACAACGCGGTCTCCGTGGACATGTGGGAGGCGCTGCCTCCGCTGCTGCAGCACGCCGAGATCAACCACGCGGTGCGCATGCTCGTGTTCTCCGGCGAGGGCGGCAAGGCCTTCGTCTCGGGCGCGGACATCTCGCAGTTCGCCGACCTGCGCGCGGCCAGGGAGGCGGTGGGGCGCTACGAGGTGATCGCGGAGGCCGCGCTCGCGGCGATCCACGACTTCGGCAAGCCCACGATCGCGTGCATCCGCGGCTACTGCCTGGGCGGCGGCTTGAACGTGGCGATCGCGTGCGACCTGCGCATCGCAGCGGCGGAGTCGCAGTTCGGCGTGCCGGCCGCGCGCCTGGGCCTGGGCTACCGCTTCTCGGCGATGAAGAACCTCGTGGACCTCGTGGGCCCCGCGCGCGCCAAGGAGATCTTCTTCACCGCGCGGCGCATCGGCGCCGAGGAAGCGCAACGCATGGGGCTCATCAATCGCGTGGCCGGGCCCGACGGGTTGGACGAGCTGCTCGAGGAATTCACCCGTGCGATCGCCGACGGCGCACCCCTCACGATCCGCGCCGGCAAGCGCATCATCTCCGAAGTGCTCAAGAGCCCCGCCGACGTGGACATGGAGCTCTGCCGGCGCTTGACGCTCGCCTGCTTCGAGAGCGACGACTACGCCGAGGGACGCAAGGCCTTCATGGAGAAGCGCAAGCCCGAGTTCAAGGGCAAGTGAGGGGCGCGCTTCAAGCGTGCGAATAGAGCGGTGCGCCCACTGCGGGCAGCTCCGCTTCGAGGATGCTGCCGGTCGCGCTCTCGGTGAGCACGAGCGTCGCGGTCCCGGGACGATAGGCCACGTTGGTGACGGTGGTGCCCACGGGGCTCCGCACGAAGTGCGTCACCTCGCCGCGCGGGTTGAGCACGAAGGCCCCGCCCAGGCTCGCGTGCGCCACCACCAGGCGATTGTCCACGTCCACCGCCATCCCGTCGGGTCCGCTCGTGCCGAAGAAGGTGCGTAGCGCCCCGACCTTGGAGACCGTCCCGTCGGCGAGCAGCGGCCCGCGCCACACCTGGTTCGCGCGCGTGACCGCGATGTAGAGCGCGCGGCCGTGCGCGTTCAATGCCACGCCGTTGGGGCTCGGGATGCCGCCCACCACGAGCTCGAGCTGCCCGGTGGTGCGCAGGCGATAGACCCGCCCGGTGGGATCGTGCAGCCCGGTCTGCCCCTGGTCGGTGAAGTAGCAGTTGCCCGCCGCGTCGAACGTGAGGTCATTCAAGCCACGGAATGACTCGCTGTTTCGGTGTCCCAGGATCGTCTCGGGCTTCTTCGCGGCGGGATCGAGCTTCAGGAGCCCGCGCCGGTAGTCGGCGATCCAGAGCGTGCCGTCGCGATGGATCGCGATGCCGTTGGGCCAGCCGTCGTACTCGGCGACCAGCGTCCACTCGAGCCTGGGCGAGATGCGGAAGATGCGCCCGAACGGAATGTCGGTCACGTAGAGGTTGCCCGCGCGGTCGAACGACGGCCCCTCGAGGAAGCTCGCGATCGGCTCGCCCGGCTTGTTCGCGTCTCCCCACTCGCTGCGCCGCGGCTTCTGGAATTCGTCCGGCAGGCGCGTGAGCACGCGGGCGGGAATCACTTGCGGCGGCGTGAAGTCGAGGTTCCACATGGCGCTATTGGACGCGATCCGCCTGCGGGTGGCAATCGCGCGCTTCAGCGGCGCAGCGGCCCCAGGATCTCGTCGTTGTGCTCGCCGGGCGTGGGCAGCGGCGTGCGCAGGCCCAGGCGCTCGCCGTCGAGCTCGATCGGGAGCGCGGGGATGGTCGTATGCGACCCGTCGGGGAGCGTGAGATCGATCAGGCCCCCGGCCGAGAGGTGCGGATCGTCGAAGAGGTCCGAGGGCGTCTGGATGCGCGCGAAGGGCAGCCCGCCGTCCACGCAGATCGCCTCGAGCTCGGCGATGGAGTGCTTCTTCAGCAGCTTCGCCACCAGGGGAATCAACTTCTCGCGCGCAGCCGCGCGCTGGTTGTTGGTCGCGTAGGCGGGATCGAGCAGCTCGGCCTCGCCCAGCGCCTTCGTGAAGATCTCCCACTGGCGCTCGGTCACCACGCCCACGAAGAGCTGTACGCCATCGGCGGAGTCGAAGACGTCGTACACGCCCCACGCGCGCTTGCCCGCCGACATGGGCACGGGCTCGGCCCCGCTCACCGCGTGCTGCATCATGTGCGTGGAGACGAGCCACGCCGCGTTCTCGAAGAGGCCGCTCTGCACGTACTGCCCGCGCCCGGTGCGGTCGCGATCCCGCAGCGCCGCGAGCACGGCGATGGCGCCGAACATGCCGCCCATCATGTCGTTCACGGGAGCGCCCGCGCGCAGCGGCTTGCCCACGGGCCCGGTCATGTACGCGAGCCCGCTCATCATCTGCACCACCTCGTCCAGCGCCGTGCGCTTCTCGTAGGGCCCGGCGAGGAAGCCCTTGAGCGAGCAATAGACCAGGCGCGGGTTGTCCTTCGCGAGGGCTTCGTACCCCAATCCCTTCGCCTCGAGCGCGCCGGGGCGGAAATTCTCGAGGAAGACGTCGGCGGTGGCGATCAGGCGCTTCGCCTCGTCGATGCCTTGCGGCGTGCCCAGGTCGAGGGTCACGCTCTTCTTGTTGCGGCTGAACGCGGGAAAGAAGCCGGCGCCCGTGCTCTTCAGGTAGCGCGTGGGATCGCCCTTGCCCGCGGGCTCGACCTTGATCACTTCGGCGCCCAGGTCGGCGAGCACGAGCCCGCAGGTGGGCCCCATCACCATGTGCGAGAACTCGACCACGCGGATGCCGGCGAGCGGCAGCGGCCGCCTCATGGGCGCGCCTGCCCGGCGGCGCGGTGGAAGGTCTTCGGCAGCCCCGCCTCGGGCACGTGGCCGTAGATCGGCTCGCCCGGCAGGCCTTCCATGAACGCCTTGCGCGCCTCGATGAGCTTGCCGATGTCGATGCCGGTCTCGAGCCCCATCGATTCGAGCAGGAACACGAGGTCCTCGGTCACGATGTTGCCGGAGGCACCCGGCGCGTAGGGGCAGCCGCCGATGCCGCCCTGCGAAGCGTCGAAGGTGGTCACGCCCGCCTCGAGCGCGGCCACCACGTTGGCGAGGCCCTGCCCGCGCGTGTTGTGCAGGTGCGCGCCGCCCGCCTTGTCGCCGAGCACGCGCTTGAGCCTCAGGAACATGCGCTTCACCTGCGCCGGATTCGCGTAGCCCGTGGTATCCGACAATCCGACGGCGTCGGCGCCCATGCGCGCGACGCGCTCGGCCATCTCGAACACCCAGTCCTCGTCGACCGCGCCCTGGATCGTGCATCCGAATGCGGTGGACAGCCCCACCTCGACTCCCAGCCTGCGATCCGCGGGCAGCCCATCGCGGAACGCGCAGATGCGCCCGACCTGCTCGATCGCCTCCTCGCAGCTCATGCGGATGTTGGCGCGGCTGTGCGCCTCGGAGGCCGACACCGGCAGCGTCACCTTGTGCGCGCCCGCCGCCGCCGCGTCCTGCACGCCGCGCAGGTTCGGGGCAAGCGCCAGCACCGCGAGGCCCGGGATCTTCACCGCCTCGCGCACCACCTCGGCCGCATCCGCCATCTGCGGCAGCAGCTTCGCGGGCACGAACGACGCGACCTCGATCTCGGCGAGGCCGGCGCCGGCGAGCGCGCGGATCCAGCGGTGCTTGGCTTGCGTGGGCATGGTGCGCTCGATGCTCTGCAGCCCGTCGCGCGGGCCCACCTCGCTCACCAGGATCTTCATCGCGTTCCTCCTGCGCGCGCCGCGAACTCGAGGTTGTCGATGAGGCGCGTGTTGCCGAGCCACGCGGCGGCGAGCGCGACGAGCGCGCCATCGCCCGGTCGCGCGGGCGCGAGGTCCGACTGCCGGCGCAGCGCCACGTAGTCCACGCGCCAGCCGCGGGAGGCGAGGTCCGCTTGCGCGGCCGCGAGCAGCGCATCGAAATCGACCGCGCCGCCCGCCACCGCAGCCTTCACGCCCTGCAGCACGCGGGCGAGGCGCGTCGCCTCGGCGCGCTCGGGCCCCGAGAGATAGCCGTTGCGCGAGGACATCGCCAATCCGTCGGGCTCGCGCACCGTCTCGACGCCGACGATCTCGATCGGGAAGTTCAGCTGGCGCACGAGCGCGCGGATCACGTGCAGCTGCTGGTAGTCCTTCTTGCCGAACACCGCGACCTGGGGCGCGACGATGTGGAAGAGCTTGGTGACCACGGTGGCCACGCCCTGGAAGTGCCCGGGGCGGAAGCTGCCGCAGAGCTGCTCGGCGAGCTTCGGCGGGGCGACCACGATCTCCTGGGGCTGCGGATACATCTCGCGCTCGTCGGGCGCGAACACCACGTCGCAGCCCGCGCGCTCGAGCTTCGTGCAGTCGTCGGGGAGCGAGCGCGGGTAGCGCTCGAAATCTCCGCCGGGCTCGAACTGCAGGCGGTTCACGAAGATCGAGGCGACCAGGCACTTGCCGCGTGCGCGCGCGGCCTCGACCAGCGCGAGGTGCCCCGCGTGCAGGTTGCCCATCGTCGGCACGAACGCGATCCGGTCCTCATGCCCCAGGCGCGCGCGCAGCGCGGCCACCGTGTGGATCAGCTCCAAGCATGCTCCGGGCCGGGGAACGTGCGCTCCTTCACCGCGCGCACGTACGCCTCGATCGCCGCCTTCACGCTCGGCGCGCCCGCCATGAAGTTCTTCACGAAGCGCGCCTTGCGCCCGGGATAGATGTCGAGCATGTCGTAGACCACCAGCACCTGGCCCGACACGTCGGCCCCGGCGCCGATGCCGATGGTGGGCACGGTGATGGACTCGGTCACGCGGCGGGCGAGCGGCGCGGGCATCGCTTCCATCAGCACGAGGGCCGCGCCCGCGGCTTCGAGCGCCTTCGCGTCGGCCACCAGGCGCTCGGCGTCGCCCTCGCCGCGGCCCTGCACGCGGTAGCCGCCGAGGGTATTCACCGACTGCGGCGTGAGCCCGATGTGGGCGCACACCGGGATGCCCCGGTCGACGAGGAAACGCGTGGTCTCCACCATCACCGCGCCGCCCTCGAGCTTCACCATCTGCGCGCCGGCGGCGATCATGCGCGCGGAGCTGCGGAACGCCTGCTCCTTCGACTCCTGGAAAGTGGAGAACGGCAGGTCGGCGATGACGAGCGCCTTCGCGCTGCCGCGCGCCACGCAGCGCACGTGGTACTCGGTCTCCTCGAGCGTGACCGCGAGCGTGGTGTCGCAGCCCTGCACCACCATGCCCAGGGAATCGCCGATCAGCAGCATGTCCACGCCTGCTTCCTCGGAGATGCGCGCGAAGCTCGCGTCGTAGCAGGTGAGCATCACGAGCTTCTCCCCGGAGCGCGCGCGGGCCTGCAGCTGGGGCAGCGTCACCCTCGAAGTCTTGTCGTCGTGCACGCTCATCGGCGCCTCGCGGGGAGGGGAAGAGGCGAATTTTGACACGACTTGCTGCATTGCACCAATCCGGGGCGGCGGATCGCGTCGGGCGCGGGCGATGGCGAGGCGGTTCCTCTCGAGAGGCGGGCGGTGGTTCGTCGCAGTATCGGCGACCAGATCCTGCCCTCGGGTCAAGTAGCGACGATGCGGTGGTTGTGCGCGAAGGCACATTCAAATCCTGCCGACGGTCGCGGTGGCTCCAGGGACACGACCGCCGGCTCGAGAGGAACCGCCTCGCCATCGCCCGCGCAAGGTGGCCTCAGGCCCGGTTGAAGAACTCCCGTCCGCCGCGCATCGCGTTCACCCGCTCGACCAGCAGGTCCAGGTGCTCGGGCACCTCGACGAAGTTGAGCCGCTCGCTGTTCACGATGAGCAGCGGGCTGTCGGCGTAGTCGTAGAAGTAGCTCGTGTACGCCTCGGAGAGCCGGCGCAGGTAGCCCTCCTCGATCCCCGCCTCGAAGGGGTCGGCGCGCTTCTTCACCCGCGCCACGAGCGTGTTCACCGAGGCCTGCAGGTAGATCACCAGGTCGGGCACCGGCGCCTGCGGCTTCACGTGCTCGTAGATCTTCGCGTAGAGCTGGTATTCCGCGTCGTCGAGCGTCATGCGCGCGAACAGCGGGTCCTTCGCGAGCGTGAAGTCGGCCACCGTCGGCTGGCCGAAGAGGTCCGGCTGCTTGAGCGCCTCGATCTGGGCCACGCGCTGGAAGAGGAAGAAGAGCTGCGTGGGCAGCGCATAGCGGCGCATGTCGCGGTAGAACTGGCCGAGGAAGGGATTGGCCTGGGGATCCTCGAGCATGAGCGTCGCGCCCATGCGCTGCGCGAGCTTGCGCGCGAGGCTCGTCTTGCCGGCGCCGATCGGTCCCTCGACCACGAGATAGCGGTGCTTCATGGCGCAATGCGCTCGATCGCCTGGCCGGCGGCGCGCGCGAGCCATTCGACCGCCGCTCCCTTGCCGGGGATGCGCGCCTCGGGCCAAACGTCCACCAGCGGGGCCAGCACGAAGGCGCGCTCGTGCGCGCGCGGATGCGGCACCTTGAGCCCGGGCTCGTCGATCACCGCGTCCCCGTAGAGCACGATGTCGAGGTCGAGCGTGCGCGGGCCGTTGGGCTCGGAGCGGCTGCGCCCGTGGCCCGCCTCGATCGCGAGCAGGCCCTCGAGCAGCGCGTGCGCCCCGAGCCGCGTCTCGATGCGCGCGCAGGCGTTCACGAACGCGGGCTGGTCGAGGCGGCCCACGGGCGCGGTGCGATAGAGCGGCGAGCGCGCGGCGACGCGAGTCCCGGGCAACCCGGCGAGCTCGGCGAACGCGCGCTCCACCTGGGCCCGGGGATCGTCGAGGTTGGAGCCCAGCGCGATCGCGGCGGTGACGGGCGCGTTCATTCGTCGATCGCGCCCTGCGAATCGGGCAGCAGCGCCGCGTCGTCCGGCTTCTTGCGCCCGCCGCGCCGGCGCCGGCGCTTCTTCTTCGGCCCCGACTCGTCGGAGACCAGCATGCGCTCGCGCTCGTCGGGGCCGGCGTGCTGGAAGCGCTCCCACCAGGACGCCGCCTCCTGCGGCGCGTTGCCCGAGGCGGCGCGCAGGGCGAAGAAATCGTACGCGGCGCGGAAGCGCGGATGCTCCAGCAAGCGGTACGGGCGCTGCCCGCCGCGCTGCAGGAAGCGCGGCTGCATGAGCCAGAGCTCCTTCATGGTGGCATCGAAGCGCCTCGGGATCGCGAGCGAATCGCGCTGCACGTCCAGCGCCTCGTGCATCGCCGAGTGCAGCGCGGGAACCGTGGGCTGCCCCTTGGACTCGAACCGGCGCAGGTTGCGCTCCACCCGGCCCCAAAGCAGCGCGGCCAGCAGGAAGGCGGGCGACACGGGCTTGTCCGTGGCGAGGCGCTCGTCGGTGGCGCGCAGCGCGGCCATCGCGAACGGCCCCGCCTCGGCATCGTCGAGCGCGGCGTCGAGCAGCGGCAGCAGGCCATGGTGGAGCTCCAGCTCGCGCAGCACGCGCACGCATTCGACCGCGTTGCCCGAGAGCAGGAGCTTGAGGATCTCCTCGAACAGGCGCGCCTGCGGCACGTTCTCGAGCAGGTGCTTGTGCGCGGCGATGGGCGCGCGCGTCTTCGCGTCGATCTCGAGCCCGAGCTTCGCAGCCAGGCGCGCGGCGCGCAGCATGCGCACGGGGTCCTCGCGGTAGCGCGTGGCGGCATCGCCGATCATCACGAGCTTCTTCGCCTTCAGGTCCTTCATGCCGTGCACGTAGTCCCAGACCTCTTCCTTCACGGGGTCGTAGAAGAGCGCGTTCACGGTGAAGTCGCGGCGCAGCGCGTCCTCGGCCTGGGTGCCGAAGACGTTGTCGGAGAGCATGCGGCCGTGCTCGTCGGTGTTCTCGGCCTCGGGCTCGCGCGCGAAGTGGGCGCGGAAGGTGGACACCTCGACGGTCTCGGCCCCGCACATCACGTGCACGATCTGGAAGCGCCGCCCGATGATGCGCGAGCGCCGGAAGACCGAGCGCACCTCATCAGGCGTGGCGCTCGTGGCCAGGTCGAAGTCCTTCGGCTTGCGGCCCAGCAGCAGGTCGCGCACCGCGCCACCCACGACGAACGCCGCGTGGCCCGCGCGCTGCAGCTCCTCGCAGGTGCGCCGCGCGCAGCGGCTGATGTCCTCGCGGCGGATGCGGTGCTGGTCCTTGCCATGGATCGTGGGGCGCGCGTGCTTGTGCGCCACCGGCGCGCGGCGGCCGAAGAGCTTGTCGAGGTATTTCCGGATCATGGCTCCCTCAGGCTGATGACGGGCCATCCCCGCTCCCGCGCGAGCGGGCGCAGGGTGGCGTCGGGATCGACGGCCACGGGGTGGGTGACCCGCTCGAGCAGCGGCAGGTCGTTGTGCGAATCGCTGTAGAACCAGCTCTCGTAGTCCTCGAGGCGCGTTCCCAGCCCGGCGAGCCATGTGCCCACGGCTGCGATCTTGCCCTCGCGGAAGGTGGGCGTGCCGCGCGGCTTGCCGGTGAACACGCCGTCCACCTCCTCGATGTCGGTGGCGAGCAGGTGGGGCACGCCCAGCTCCGCGGCGATGGGCGCGGTGATGAAGCGGTTGGTGGCGGTCACGATCGCGGTGAGCGCGCCGGCGTGGCTCTCCACGAGCTCGATCGCCTTCGGGAAGATCATCGGACGGATCTTGCGCCGCATGAAGTCGGCGTGCCAGGCGTCGAGGCGCTCCCGCGGCACGCCCGCGATGGGCGCGAGCTGGAAATCGAGGAACTCGTGGATGTCGAGCGTGCCGTCCTTGTAGCGCTCGTAGAACCAGTCGTTCCTCGCGTGGTACTCGGCCGGGTGCAGCACGCCCTCCTCGATCAGGAACTGCGCCCACTCGTAGTCGCTGTCGCTCGCGATGAGCGTGTTGTCGAGGTCGAACAGGGCGAGCTTCGGCTTCACGCCAGGGCGGCCTTCACCAGCGGCACCGTGATCGCGCGCCCGGTCTCCAGCGAGTAGCGGTCGAGGCAATCGAGCGCGGCCATGAGCGAGCCCATGTCCCGGCGCGCATGCGTGAGCAGGTAGGAGCTCACTTCGTCGGCCAGCGCGAAGCCGCGCGCCCTCGCATGGGCCGCGAGCGCGGCGCGCTTCTCCTCGTCGGTGAGCGCGAGCACGCGATAGGTGAGCCCGGTGGCCAGGCGCGTGGCGAGGTCGCGGCGCAATGCCACCTCGCGCGGCGCGCGCGCCGCGGCCACCAGCAGGAAGCCGAAGGCCCCCTCGTTGTACGCGTTGAAGAGCGCGATCTGCTCGGGCTCGGCCAGGCGCTCAACGTCGTCCAGCGCGAGCACGCCCGTGGCATCCGCCGCGCCGAAGGACTCGCCCGCGACGTAGCGCGCGCCGCGCGCTGCGCCCGCGAACGCCTTGAGCAGGTGCGTCTTGCCGGCGCCCGGCTCGCCCCAGACGTAGAGCACGCGCTCGGCGAGCTCGCCCCGCGCAGCCGCCTCGAGGGCGTGCGCAGCCTCGGCATTGCCGCCGTGGACGAAGTTCGCGAAGGTCGGCGCGGGCGCCTGGGTGAAGTCGAGGAGAAGCTGCCTCATGGGGTGTCCCTGGACCGGCGCCGCCTCGGAGGATTCCGTCGGCCGGCTTGGCCCGGGCGCGCCCCGCTCACATGGCGGGACGCCGAACAGGGCGAAATGTTATCACGGCGGGACGGCGCCCGCCCTGTGAGAAAATGGATGCATGGCCGCCACCGCACCCATCCAGATCCGCTTCGAGCGCTTCAACGGCCCCATCGGCCTCGCGCCGGCCACGCCGCCGCGCGTGGTCGCACCCGCCGAGAAGCCCGCCCTCCTCGAGCGCGCGCGCCGGCTGCTGGCCGAGCGCGACGCGGTGCTGGTGGCGCATTACTACGTCGACGCCGACCTGCAGGACCTCGCCCAGTCGAGCGGCGGGACGGTGTCCGACTCCCTCGAGATGGCGCGCTTCGGCCACGAGCATCGCGCCGGCACCGTGGTGGTGGCGGGCGTGCGCTTCATGGGCGAGACCGCCAAGATCCTCAATCCCGAGAAGCGCGTGCTGATGCCGGACCTCGCGGCCGAATGCTCCCTCGACCTCGCCACCCCGGCCGACGAGTTTTCGCAATTCTGCGACGCCCATCCCGACCGCGTCGTGGTGGTGTACGCCAACACGAGCGCGGCAGTGAAGGCGCGCTCGGACTGGATGGTGACCTCGTCGATCGCCGAGAAGATCGTGGCGCACCTGCACGCCGAGGGGAAGAAGGTCCTCTGGGCGCCCGACAAGCACCTGGGCGACTACGTGCGGCGCGTGACCGGCGCCGACATGCTGATGTGGAACGCCTCGTGCGTGGTGCACGACGAGTTCAAGGCCCAGCAGCTCGAGGAGCTGAAGGCGCGGCACCCGCAGGCCAAGGTGCTGGTGCACCCCGAGTCGCCCGCGAGCGTGATCGCGCTCGCCGATGCGGTGGGCTCCACCACCGGCATCATCCTCGCAGCCGAGCGCCTCGGCGCGAAGGAATACATCGTCGCCACCGACGGCGGCATCCTGCACCAGATGAGGAAGCGCCTGCCCGGCGTGACCTTCATCGAGGCGCCCACCGCCGGCAAGGGCGCGACCTGCCAGAGCTGCGCGCACTGCCCGTGGATGGCGATGAACGGGCTGCACAACCTGATCGAGACGCTCGAGGGCGCGCCCGGGCACGAGATCCACGTGGACCCCGAGCTCGGGCGCCGCGCCAAGGTGCCGATCGAGCGCATGCTCGAATTCGCGCGCCGGAACCTGCCGGCGTTCCGGGGCAGCGGCGACGCCTGAGCCGCGGGCGTTGCGCCGCATCGCCTGGCGGCGGACCAATCACGCGCCTTCGACCGCTCATGGACACCCTGCCCCGCGCCGCCGGCCTCGGCCTGCGCTCACCGCACGTCGCCCACGTGCTTTCCGCGCGCCCGGGCGTGGCGTGGTTCGAGGTGCACAGCGAGAACTATTTCGTCGACGGCGGCAGCGCGATCGGCGCGCTGGAGCGCATTCGGGCGCGCTACCCGCTCGCGCTGCACGGCGTGGGCCTGTCGCTCGGCGGCACCGACGCGCTGGACCGCGGGCATCTCGGCAAGCTGCGCCGCCTGGTCGATCGCGTCGAGCCGGCGCTTGTCTCCGAGCACGCGTGCTGGAGCACCTTCGGCGCGCGCCATTTCAACGACCTGCTCCCGCTGCCCTGCACGGACGAAGCGCTCGACCACCTGTGCGCGCGCGTGGGTGCCGTGCAGGACTTCCTCGGCCGCGCGATCGCGGTCGAGAACATCGCGTTCTACCGGCGCCTGGCCGAGAGCGCGATGCCCGAGAGCGAATTCCTCGCCGCGCTCGCCCGGCGCAGCGGGTGCCGGTTGCTGCTCGACGTGAACAACGTGCACGTGAACGCGTGCAACCACGGCTGGGACGCGCGCGGCTACCTCGCCGCGATCCCGCGCGAAGCCGTCGCGGAGATCCACCTCGCAGGGCACGAGAGGAGCGGCGCGATCGTCGTCGACACCCACGGCGCGCCGGTCGCGCCCGAAGTCTGGTCGCTCTACGACGACGCCCTCGCGCGCTTCGGCCCCGTACCCACGTTGATCGAGTGGGACCAGGACATTCCGGACTTCGCCGTGCTCGAATCGGAGGCCGCCCGCGCCCAAACGCGGCTCGCGGCATGCCATGCCCTCGCTGCGTGAGTCCCAGGCGCGCTTCGCGCGCGCCCTCCTCGCGCCCGCCGCGACCGACGCGGGCATCTGCGTCTACCGCCGCAACATCGCCGCCAACTACCGCAACGCGCTCGGCGCGACCTACCCGGTGGTGCAGGCGCTCGTCGGTGCCGCGTTCTTCCGCGGCGCCGTCGACGCGTACGTCGCGGAGGATCCACCCGCGAGCGGGGACCTGAACGGCTACGGCGCGGCGTTCGCGGCGTTCCTCGAGCGCTATCCGCACGCCGCATCGCTCCCCTACCTGGGCGACGTCGCGCGCCTGGAATGGGCGATCGACGAGGCCGCGCGCGCGGCCGACGCGCCGGCCGATCCCGCGGCGGTCCTGCACGCCGTCTCGCGCATGCGGCCCGATTGCCTCGAGGCATTGCGCCTGACGCCCCATCCGTCGTGCCGCTGTCTCGCGCCGGGCCATCCCGCGCTCGCGATCTGGCGCTTCCACCAACCCGGGTACTCCGGCGACGCGCCCGACCCGGCACCCGCGCGTGAATGGCTGCTCGTGTGCCGCCGCGGCGAGCGCGTGGTGGTCGAGCCGCTTTCCGAGGCAGAGCACGCCTGGCTGCATGCGCTCACGCAAGGCAGCGCGCTCGGCGAATCCGTCGAGCGCGCCCTCGTGCTCGACCCCGGCTTCGATCTCGGCGCGGCGCTGCGCGCGCGCGTGGCCGACGCCACGATCGCCGGCGCCTCGGCGTGAGGTCCCTTCCGTCGAGGCGCGCAAACGCCCGAGGCAGGGTGATTCGGGTAAAATTTCCGGTTCTGCATCGAGCGGATTGCCCTTGAAGGTGAACAAGCCCCTGACCTATCGCGACGCGGGCGTCGACATCGACGCGGGCGACGCGCTGGTCGAGCGCATCAAGCCGCTCGCCCTGGGCACCATGCGCCCCGAGGTCCTGGGCGGCATCGGCGGCTTCGGCGCGCTCGTGGAGGTGTCGAAGAAGTACCGCGAGCCGGTCATGGTCGCGGGCACCGACGGGGTGGGCACGAAGTTGAAGCTCGCCTTCCGCATGAAGCAGCACGACACCATCGGCATCGACCTGGTGGCGATGAGCGTGAACGACATCCTCGTGTCCGGCGCGGAGCCGATCTTCTTCCTCGATTACTTCGCGTGCAGCAAGCTCGACGTGGGCGTGGCCGCGGCCGTGATCAAGGGCGTGGCCCGGGGCTGCGAGCAGGCGGGCTGCGCGCTGATCGGCGGCGAGACCGCGGAGATGCCGGGCATGTACGGCCCGAACGAATACGACCTCGCGGGCTTCGCCGTGGGGCTGGTGGAGAAGAGCGCCATCATCGACGGCGCGAAGATCGTCCCCGGCGACGCCGTGATCGGCCTCGCCTCGAGCGGGCCGCACTCCAACGGCTACTCGCTGGTGCGCAAGGTCGTCGCGGTGAGCGGCGCCGACCTGTACGAGGAGTTCGACGCGGGACGCACGCTCGGCCAGGCGCTGATGGAGCCCACGCGCATCTACGTGAAGCCGGTGCTCTCGCTCCTCGGCAAGGTCGCGGTGAAGGGCATCGCCCACATCACCGGCGGCGGCCTCACCGAGAACATTCCGCGCACGCTCCCGCCCGATGCGTGCGCGCGCCTGGAAGCGAGCCGCTGGCCCCGCCCGCCGGTCTTCGGCTGGCTGCAGCGCCACGGCGCGATCGAGGAAGCCGAGATGCAGCGCACGTTCAACTGCGGCATCGGCATGACGCTGGTGGTGCCGCGCGGGGAGGCGGGCGCCACGGTGGACGCGCTCGCGGCACGCGGGATCGAGGCGTTCGAGATCGGCGCGGTCGTCGAGCGCCCCTCCGGCGGGCCGCGAACGGTGATCGTCTGACCGCGGGCGTGAAGTCCGCCGTCATCCTCGTCTCGGGCCGCGGCAGCAACATGCGCTCGATCATCGAGGCGCGCACCGGCCTCGAGGTGCGCGCGGTCCTGTCCAACCGGCCCGGGGCGCCGGGGCTCGCGTGGGCCGCCGCGCAGGGCATTCCCACGGCCGCGGTCGACCATCGCCAATTTCCCGCGCGCGAGGCGTTCGACGATGCGCTCGCCCATGCCATCGAGGCCTACGCGCCCGACCTGGTGCTGCTCGCCGGGTTCATGCGCATCCTGGGCGACGCGTTCATTCGCCGCCACGAGGGGCGCATGCTCAACATCCATCCCTCGCTGCTGCCCGCCTTCCCCGGCCTGCACACGCACCGGCGCGCGCTCGAGGCCGGCGTGAAGGTCCACGGGGCCACCGTGCACCTGGTCACGTCCGCCGTCGACAGCGGGCCCATCGTGATCCAGGGCGCGGTGCCGGTGCTCGCGGCAGACGACGAGGAGGCGCTCGCCGCGCGCGTGCTCGCGGTGGAGCACCGCATCTATCCGCAGGCCGTGCGCTGGTTCGTCGAGGGACGCGTCGACATCGCGGGGGGCGCGGTGCGCATTCGCGGCGCGGGCGCGGCGGCCGATTCGCTGGTCTCGCCGCGCGACGCCCGATGAGGATCGCCGCCTGCCTGCTCGCCTTCTTCTGCGCCGCGGCCCACGCGGCGCCGAGCGAGATCGTCGCGCAATACAAGCTCACCGCCGAGGGCATTCCGATCGGCAGCGTGGACGAGACCTTCGAGCGCAAGGGCGATTCCTACACGATCGAGAGCGTCACCCGCTCCACCGGGGTGCTCAAGCTCTTCCTCGACGACCGGATCACGCTCACCAGCTCGGGGCGGATCGTGGCCGGCGGGCTGCAGCCGCTCGCCTTCGCGCAGCGCCGCGCGAGCACCGACAAGGGCGCCATCAAGGCTACCTTCGACTGGGAGCGCGGCGTGATGCATTCGGAGGCGAACGGCAACGTCTCCGAGGTGCCCCTGCCGCGCGCAACCCAGGACCGCATCTCGATCATGTACCAGTTCATGAACCTCGCCCCGGGCCAGGACCTCGTGACCCTGCCGATGTCCAACGGCAAGAAGGTCGAGTACTACACCTACCGGCTGGTCGACGAGGCCACGCTCGACACGCCCGCGGGCCGCTTCGACACGCTGCACTACGAGCGCGTGACCGCGAGCCCGAAGGAGAGCAAGGCGCAGGTCTGGCTCGCCAGGGACCACTTCAACTTCCCGGTGCGCGTGGTGTTCGACGACACCAAGGGGCTGCGGCTCGAGCAGACCCTCGTCGCGCTGCGGGCGCACTGAGGCGCGCCGATGGGCCCGCCCGCGTTTCCCGCCCGCCTGCGCGTCGCCATCGTGGCGATGGCGCTGTCCGCGGCGCTGCACGCGGCGGTCTTCATGGGCATGCCGGCGGGCGTCGAGGAGCGCCAGGCCGCCGAGCCGACGATCATCACCGCGACACTCCTGTCGGCCGCGCCGCCGAAGCCCGCGGTGAAGCCCGCGACCCGGCGCGTGGCCGCCAAGCCGCGCGCCCGCCGCCGCGCGGTACGCGTGGCCAAGGCGACGATCCCCGCGCCCGTCCCCGCGCCGCCGGCCGCGCCCGCCGGGCCGGCGATCTCCCCCGAGCCGCCCGCGCCCGCGATGGCACCCGAGCTCACCGACTTCGTGGCGCCGAACGGCGTGCCGATGGCCGCTGCCGAGACGCCCCTTTCCGATCTGGTGGCGTTCGCCGCGCCTGCCGCGGCCGTCGCGTCGCCGAATGCGCCCGCGCCGCCCCTCACCGCGCAGTTCCCGGTCGAGGGATTGCCCGCGCACCTGTCCATCGACTACCGGCTCACCTCGGCGCTCGTCGACGCCCACGCCGCCTACCACTGGAGCCGGGACGGCGACGCCTACCACATCACGGGAGAGGGCGAGGCGGTGGGCTTCTTCTCGCTCTTCCTGCAGGGGCACATCCTGCAGGAGAGCCGCGGCACCGTGACCCCCGCGGGCCTGCGCCCCGATCGCTTCGTCGAAGTGAAGCCCGGCGCCGGCCAGGAGGGGCTCGATTTCGACTGGCCGGACCACCTGGTGACGTTCGAGTACGGCGAGCACCGCAAGACCTCCGCGCTCACCGACGACACCGTCGACTGGCTCACGATGATCTTCCAGCTCGCCCACGTTCCGCCGCGCACCGAGGCCGAGACGCTGCAGCTCAAGGTCTTCACGCAACGCCGCCTCTACGACTTCCACCTCAAGGTGCTGGGCGTGGAGGAGATCCAGATCCCCATGGGCAAGGTGCGCGCCCTGCACCTGCGCCACGTGGATCCGGAAGACGGCCAGGCCGTGGACGTCTGGCTGGGGATCGACCAGCACTACCTCCCGGTGCGGATGCGCTATCCCGTCGCGCGCAACCGGCTGATGGTCGAGCAGGCCGCCACGAGCATCACCGAGCGATGAACCTCGCCCGCGCGCAACTGGATGCGATCGTGGACGCGCTCACGGTGATGCTCCCGGCGCGCGCGCCGGCCGACACGCAGCTGCGCCAGTTCTTCCGCGAGCACAAGAGCCTCGGCCAGCGCGACCGCGCGCTCGTCGCCGACGCGGTGTACGCGGCCCTGCGCCGGCGCCGGCTCCTCGAGCACGTGACGCCCCACGCCACGCCGCGCGAGATCGCGCTCGCCACCATCGTGAAGCTGCAGGGCGTGGGCCTGAGCCAGATCGAGTCGGCGCTCAAGGGCAGCGAGAAGGCGTGGCTCGCGCAGCTCAAGGCGGCCGACCTCGACCAGCTGCCGTTCGAGATCCGCGCCGACCTGCCCGACTGGGTCATCGCGCGCCTGCGCAAGGGGCTGGGCGACGAGGAGCTGCTCGCGCTCGCGCGCGGATTGCAGCAGCCCGCGCCGCTCGACCTGCGCGTGAACACGCAAAAGGCGCCGCGCGAGGCGGTGCTCGACCGGCTCGCCTACGACGGGATCGAGGCCGAGCCCACGCGCTACTCGCCGCTGGGCGTGCGCCTGCGCGACAATCCGGCCCTCAACCGGCACCCGATGTTCCTCGACGGCGCGGTCGAGGTGCAGGACGAAGGCAGCCAGATCCTGGGGCTGCTGGTCGAGCCGCGCCGCGGCGAGATGGTGGTCGATTTCTGCGCCGGCGCGGGCGGCAAGACGCTGCAGCTGGGCGCCGCGATGGGCTCCACCGGGCGGCTCTACGCGTTCGATCCCTCCGATCACCGGCTGGCCAACCTCGCCCCGCGCCTGAAGCGCTCGGGGCTGTCGAACGTCTTCCCGCAGCGCATCTCGGGCGAGAACGACGCGAAGGTGAAGCGCCTGCGCGGCAAGATCGATCGCGTGCTGGTCGACGCCCCGTGCACGGGCCTGGGAACGCTGCGGCGCAATCCGGACCTCAAGTTCCGCCAGACCGAGGAAGGGCTCGCCGAATTGAACGCGAAGCAGCGCGCGATCCTCGCCGCGGCCGCCGCCCTGGTGAAGCCCGGCGGGCGCCTGGTCTACGGCACCTGCAGCCTGCTCACGGAGGAAAACGAGGAGATCGTCGAGGAGTTCCTCGCCGCCCATCCGCAATTTCATTTGGTGCCCGTATCCGCGATCCTTTCGCGCCAGGGCATCGCGCTTGCCCGCGCGGAGAAGTACCTGCGCCTCTATCCGCACGTGCACGACACCGACGGGTTCTTCGCCGCGGTGATGGAGCGCGATGCCGCCGTGATCGAACGCGGCGCCGCCGCATCCGAATAAGATATGCCTGCTCACCTCGGGCCCTGGACGCCATGGCGCTGAATACCGACCTCTCCCCGATCCAGAAGCTGGTCGAACGCGCCGCCGCCTCGGCCGGGCCCGCGGAGTGGATCTGGCCGGTGGGCATCGCGGTGCTGGCGATCGTCCTCGCGCGCTATCTCGCGCGGGCGACGTTCAGCCGCATGCAGGCGAGCCCGCGTTGGAAGATGGGCAAGGGCGATTTCGCGCCCGTGGCCTTCCCGCTCTTCGCCCTCGTGCTGGTGAGCGTCGGCAAGCTCGTGCTCGCGCGCTACCAGCCGGTGGAACTCCTCGCCGTCATCCAGCCGCTGCTGCTCGCCTGGCTCGTGATCCGCCTGGCGGTGTACATCCTGGGCCATGTGCTTCCCGAGGGGGTATTCCTGCGCAACGCGGTGCGGGTCGTCGCGTGGATCGTGTGGATCGGCGTGGTGCTGCACGTGACCGGGTTGCTGCCCGACACCATCGCCGCGCTCGACGAGGTGGGATTCACGGCCGGCAAGAACCAGCAACGCATCACGCTGTGGCTCGCGATGCAGGCCGTCGCGGCGCTGGCCGTCACCCTCACCCTCACGATGTGGCTGGGCCGCATCACCGAAACGCGCGTGCTCGCGGCCGAGACCGTGCAGATGTCCACGCGCATCGTGGTCGCCAAGCTGGTGCGCGCGGGCGCGCTGCTCGTCGCGATCCTGGTCGCGCTGCCGATGGTGGGCATCGACATCACCGCGCTCTCGGTGTTCGGCGGGGCGCTGGGCGTGGGGCTGGGATTCGGGCTGCAGAAGATCGCGAGCAACTACGTGAGCGGCTTCATCGTGCTGCTCGACCGGTCGCTGCGCATCGGCGACGTGGTGACCGTCGACGGGCGCCGCGGCGAGGTGAAGGCGATCGAATCGCGCTACACCGTGATCAAGGCGCTCGACGGCACCGAGGCCCTCATCCCCAACGAGACGATGATCTCCCAGACGGTGATCCAGCACACGTTCACCGACCCGAAGGTGCTCGTGGGAGTGCCGCTCTCGGTGGCCTACGACACGGACGTGGACCGCGCATGCACGCTGCTGCTCGAGGTGGCGCTGCGCAACCCGCGCGTGCTCGCCGAGCCGGCCCCGGCGGCCTGCGTCACGGAGTTCGCCGACAGCGGCATCAACATGCGGCTGCTGGTCTGGATCGCCGACCCGGGCGCGGGAGAGCTCGGGCTGCGCAGCGACCTGCTGCGGGACATCCTGAGGACCTTCAGGGACCACGGCATCGAGATCCCGTACCCGCGCCGCGAGGTCACCATCCTCTCCACGCCGGAAACGCGGGAAAAGGACGCTGCTTCAAGGGCTTGAACACGATTTTCCCGCCGGGCGCCCGGCGGGGGCCCGTGCACGGTACAATTACGGGTTATTACACGCATCCCGGGCTGCCAGTCCGGGGTGGACAATATCCTTCTAGGGGGCGCAAATCGAATGTTCAGCGGTTTCCTGAATCTTCCGTGGTGGGGCGATCTCGTCGCCGGATTGATCCTGGTGCAGATCACCATTGCCGGCGTCACCATCTATCTGCACCGCTGCCAGGCGCACCGCGCGCTCGAACTGCACCCGGTCGTGAGCCATTTCTTCCGCCTCTGGCTGTGGCTCACCACCGGCATGATCACCAAGGAGTGGGCGGCGATCCACCGCAAGCACCACGCGAAGTGCGAGACCGAGGACGATCCCCACAGCCCGCGCATCTACGGGATCAACAAGGTGCTCTTCGGGGGCGTCGTGCTTTACGTGAAGGAGTCCCACAAGCCGGAGACGATGCAGCGCTACGGCCACGGCACGCCCGACGACTGGATGGAGCGCAACGTCTACACCCCGCTCAACAAGTGGGGCATCCTGCTGCTCGCGGCGATCGACATCGCCCTCTTCGGCGTCGTGCCGGGCGCGATCATCTACGGCGCGCAGCTCGCGTGGATCCCGTTCTGGGCCGCCGGCGTCATCAACGGCGTGGGCCACTACTTCGGCTACCGCAACTTCCAGACCGACGACGACAGCACGAACATCGTGCCGTGGGCGGCGTGGATCGGCGGCGAGGAGCTGCACAACAACCACCACGCGTATCCCACGTCTGCCAAGTTCTCGCTGCGCTGGTACGAGTTCGACCTCGGCTGGCTCTACATCCGCGGCCTCGAGTCCGTCGGGCTCGCGAACGTGCGCAAGCGCGCGCCCAAGGTGAAGCTCGACCCGTCGCGCTTCGAAGTGGACGCCCAGACGCTGCAGGCGGTGATCATGCATCGCTACGACGTGATGATGAACTACGCCAAGTCGGTGAAGCGCGCGGGCAAGCTCGAGGTCGCCGCGCTGCGCGCCAAGGGCGCGGACTGCGCGCCGCTGGTGCAGATCCGCAAGTGGCTGCACCGCGACACCGCGGTGGTGCCCGCCAAGCATCGTGCGGCCATCGACCTGGTAATCGAGGCGAGCCCGACGCTCAAGACCACGCTCACCATGCGCCAGGACCTGGCGCGCATCTGGGAGCGCTCCACGCTCAGCACCGAGCAGCTCGTGAGCCAGCTGAAGGATTGGTGCGAGCGCGCCGAGAAGAGCGGCGTGGAACCGCTGATCGCGTTCTCCCACAGGCTGCGCAGCTACGCCTGAGCCGCCGGACCCCGGAAACGAAAAGCCCCGCATCGCGGGGCTTTTTTGCTCGCCGGCGTCGAGCGGCGTCGCTTTCCGTCCGCTCCTACGCCCTTCCCGATGCCCGCTTTACTTGAGCTTGCCTTCCTTGTAGACCACGTGCTTGCGCGCGACCGGATCGTACTTCTTGATCTCCAGCTTGTCGGGCATGGTGCGCTTGTTCTTGGTGGTGGTGTAGAAGTGGCCGGTGCCGGCCGAGGATTCGAGCTTGATCTTGTCGCGCATGGTTTAAGCCTCCGTTCAGACGTTCTCGCCGCGCGCACGCATCTCGGCGAGCACTACGTCGACGCCCTTCTTGTCGATGAGCCGCAGGCCCGCGCTCGTGAGGCGCATCTTCACATAGCGGTTCTCGCTTTCCACCCAGATCCTGCGGTACTGCAGGTTCGGGAGGTAGCGCCGCTTGGTCTTGTTGTTGGCGTGGGACACATGGTGTCCGACGCGCGGGGCCTTGCCCGTGACTTGGCAAACGCGTGACATGTTGGGAACCCTCGTAATTCGCTGGAATCAAAGCGTTGAATTGTAGCAGTTTTTGAGTCTTTTTCGCAACCGGAGGCCGCGCCATGCTTAGCGGAACGCTCCGCCTCACGTCGGGCCTTTTCCTCGCCGCATCAATCGCTTGCCTGTGCCTCCCCGCCGCCCCCTCGTGGGCCTTTCCGGTGGCCGCGTCTCCCATCCCGGTGGTGGAGTACTACAACGTCGACCTGCACCACTACTTCCTCACCGCGCATCCCGACGAGATGGCGGCGATCGAGGCGGGATCGGCCGGTCCGGGATGGACGCGCACCGGATGGAGCTTCTCGGCATATCTGGTCGGCAGCCACTTCTGCAACGGCGACTGCGGCGTGCCGGTGAGCCGTTTCTACAGCGCCTATTCGAATTCGCATTTCTACACGGCGGATGCGGGGGAAGCGGCGGGCATTCAACTGCCCGGAAGCGAATGGACGCTCGAGGGCCAGGAATTCCAGATCCCGCAGCCGGACGCGCAGGGACAATGCGCCGCGGGATTGGTGCCGGTCTATCGCCTGTACAACAACCGCTTCGCATTCCACGACAGCAACCACCGCTTCGTGACCGATGCCGGCGAGCGCGCGAAGATGGTGGCCCGGGGATGGATCGACGAGGGCGCGCGTTTCTGCGCACTCGGATCGACCGAGGTGCCGATCGAGTCGTACCAGATCAGCGCCGCCTCGCCCACCCGGGTGATGCCGAGCCCGCAGTGCGAGGACGAAACGGTCAACCGCGGGCCTTGCATCGCGATCAACAACCTCCCCGTGCCCTCCTCGCTCTATCCGATCATGCCCGGCGGCACGACGCCGGCCGCCTTCTTCGACTACACCGGCCAGCTCCTCGCGCGGCGGCTGTTCGTCGTGCCGCCCGCGGCGATGGATCAATCGAGGCTCGCGTTCGTGCAGGACGCCGGCGCAACGATCGGCGTGCACGTCGATACCGAGGGACGCGGCGCATCGCCCTACTCGAGCGTGAACCCGCTCTACCAATTCCACACCACGGTCGATCCCGGCAAGTTCGACGACCGGTTCTTCCCCTGGACGCCGCGCGAAGCGGACGCGGAGCTGGCGCTGCAGTTCACGCTCAATGTGAAGAGCATCGAGACGAACGCAGACGCAAGCGCCGCGTACGGACATCCCACGATCGAGTTCATCGACCAGCGCTCGGGCCACCACCTCTACTTCACGGTGTTGACCTACGGCACGCCGCCCGCGGTTCCCGGGGGCGATTACCTCGCGCCCGACGTGGGCACCGGCAGGGTGATCGTCGGCACGACCTTTCGCCCGAGCACGCCATACGGACGCAGCTACGGGCTTCCCACGCTCCCCACGCCCTCGGGCTTCGTGTCATCGAATTTCTGGGGCTGGGGAGGCTACTTCGAGTTCCGGATGAACCGCGGCGAATTCCAGAATGTGCTCGACGCGGCGCGCACCGTGGACGCGGCGCTCTCCGCATTGCCTGACGACTACCTCGTGGACAACTTCCATTTCAACAACGAGGTATACGGCGACGGCGAGATCGGCATCAACCTCGCCGGGTACACGCTGCAGCTCCTGCGCCGCTAGAGCAGCCCGCGCTCGGCGAAGCTCGCGCAGGCGCCGGGCGCCACGATGAAGTGGTCGAGCACCTTGACGTCGACGAGGGCGAGCGCTTCGGCCAGCGTGCGGGTGAGCGCCTGGTCCTGGACGCTGGGCTCGGCCACGCCGGAGGGATGGTTGTGCGCGAGGATCAGCGCCGCCGCGTTGTGCGCGAGCGCATGCTTCACGACCTCCCGCGGGTAGACGCTCGTCTGGGTGAGGGTGCCGCGGAAGAGCTCCTCGGCGGCGATCACGCGGTTCTGCGCGTCGAGGAACACGCAATAGAAGCATTCGTGGCCCAGGTCCTGCATGCGCAAGCGCAGGTAGCTGCGCAC
Source organism: uncultured beta proteobacterium (assembly GCA_963792865.1). GTDB lineage: Bacteria > Pseudomonadota > Gammaproteobacteria > Burkholderiales > Usitatibacteraceae > Usitatibacter. The sequence continues at coordinate 350,189 of CAWBYB010000007.1, read as the reverse complement.
CGCGCCCGGCGAGGTGAGGCTGTCCCGGCCCTTCATCTCCTCGGAGAGCGCGCGCCGCGCCAGCTCCATTACCGCCGCGATGCGCGCGTAGCGGGCCGCTCCGATGCCGGGCACGCCCTCGAGCTCGCGCGGCTGCGCGGCGAGCACGCGCGACAGGCGCCCGAAACGCTCGAGCAGCCCGCGGGCCACGGCAAGCGCGCTGCGCCCGCGCACGCCGGTGCCGAGGCAGAGCGCGATGAGCTCCGCGTCGCAGAGCGACGCCGCTCCGCGCGCCAGCAGGCGTTCGCGGGGCCGTTCCTCGGGCGGGCGGCAGGGCTCGGACATGCCGATCTCGATGGCGGGTAAAATGCGTGGATGGACAAGGGCACGAATCACCGCTTGCTGCTCGGGGTCACGGGCGGCATCGCCGCCTACAAGGTGGCCGAGCTGGCTCGGCTCCTGATGGGCAATAACGTCGAGGTCCGGGTCGCGATGACCGCGGCGGCAACGCGCTTCGTGACGCCCGCGACCTTCCAGGCCCTCACCGGCCAACCCGTGGCCACGGACCTGTGGGACGCGAGCTTCCCGAACCACATGGCGCACATCGAGCTCTCGCGCGGCGCGGACGCGATCCTGGTCGCTCCGGCGAGCGCGAACTTCCTCGCCAAGCTCGCCCACGGCCTCGCCGACGACCTGCTGTCCACCACCTGCCTCGCGCGCAACTGCCCGCTGCTCGTGGCCCCCGCGATGAATCGCGAGATGTGGGACAACCCCGCGACCCGCGAGAACGTCGCGCTCCTGCGCAGCCGCGGTGTGACCATCCTCGGGCCGGCCGCCGGCGACCAGGCCTGCGGAGAGGTCGGCATGGGGCGCCTGCTCGAGCCCGCCGAGCTCCTCGATGCGGTGCTCGCGTTCCTCGCGCCGCGCGTGCTCGCGGGGCGCAAGGTGGTCGTGACCGCGGGGCCGACCTTCGAAGCCATCGACACGGTGCGCGGGATCACCAACCGCAGCTCCGGCAAGATGGGCTACGCGATCGCGCAGGCGGCCGCGTGGCAGGGCGCGGAAGTAGTCCTCGTGAGCGGCCCCACGGCGATCGCCGCTCCCTCCGGGGTGCGCCTGGTGCAGGTGGAGAGCGCCGCCGAGATGGCCGCCGCGGTGAAGGCGAACGTCGCGGGAGCGGACTACTTCTTCGGCGTGGCCGCGGTCGCGGACTACACGCCGGTGGCGGCCTCCGGGCGCAAGCTCAAGCGCTCGGCCGAGCCGATGCAGCTCCAGCTCAAGCCGACCGAGGACATCCTCGCCGGCGTCGCCGCGCTCCCCGGCGCCCCGTTCTGCGTGGGGTTCGCCGCGGAAAGCGAGGACCTCGCGCGCTACGCCCAGGAAAAGCGCGCGCGCAAGAAGATACCGATGATCGTGGCCAACCTCGTGCAGGACGCCGTCGGCGGCGACGAGAGCGAGGCGACGATCTACGACGACGCGGGTGCGCACCCCGTCGCCCGGGCGGCCAAGGCGCGCATCGCGCGCGCGATCGTGGCGCACGCGATCGGGCTGCACGAGCGCCCGGCGCGCGCAGCGCTCAAGCAGGTTTCCTAGTTCCTTGCTGCGGGTTTCGCGCCCGTCGCGGGATCATCCGCGCGGGATCCCGACGAATGCCGACCGAGGCCGAACGCCGATGACAGCAGGCACGACACCGAAGCAGCTCGACGTGAAGATCCTCGACGAGCGCATCCGCGCCCACCTGCCCGCGTATGCGACCGCCGGCTCCGCGGGCCTGGACATCCGCGCGTGCATCGACGCGCCGCTGACGCTCCGCCCGGGCGAATCGGCGCTGGTCCCGTCGGGGCTCGCGATCCACCTGGGCGATCCGGGGCTCGCCGCGGTCCTCATCCCGCGCTCCGGCCTGGGCCACAAGCACGGCATCGTGCTGGGCAACCTGGTGGGGCTCATCGACTCGGACTACCAGGGCCAGATCTTCGTCTCGTGCTGGAATCGCGGCCGCGAGCCGTTCGTGGTCAATCCACTCGAGCGCATCGCGCAGCTCGTGGTGGTCCCGGTGGTGCAGGTGCGGCTGAACGTGGTCGACTCGTTCGACGCGAGCGACCGCGGGGCGGGCGGGTTCGGCTCGACCGGCAAGCACTGAATGCGCGGCCTCGTCCTCTTCGCCCACGGGGCGCGCGAACCCGAATGGTCGCGCCCCTTCGAGAGCATCCGCGAGCGCGTACGCGCGAGCCGGCCGGAGTACCCGATCGAGATCGCCTACCTCGAATTCATGGAGCCCACGCTCGAGCAGGCGATCGACGCGCTGGCGGCCCGGGGCGCGCTCGCCGTCACCGTGTTTCCGCTCTTCATGGCCCAGGGCGGGCACCTGCGCACGGACGTGCCGCGCATCCTCGAGGCGCTGCGGCTCTCCCATCCCCATCTGCCGATCGCCCTGGAGCCCGCGATCGGCGACGTGCCCGACATCCTGGGCGCCATCGCGGCGTGGATCCTCGCGCGCGTCGACTAGGCGCTCAGCGCCTGCACAGCGAATAGCCGTCGTTCCAGCCCATCGCGTACTGCGCATCGCCCGCCATGCGGCGGGCGTCCTTGCGCGCGTACTCCGAGCCCTTCGCCGACTCGCATCCGTCGATGTAGCCCTCGCGCACCGCGGGCGGGTAGCCGGAGAGGTTGTAGGCGGGTCGCGGGGCGCTGGCGCGCCGCTGCGCGGCCTGGGCCACGGTTTCGGGCCGGTCCTCGTAGGCCGGCGTCATCGCGCATGCGGACGCGAGCATCGCCAGCGCCAGGGCCATCGTTCGTCGCATCGTCTCTCCCGTGGGTTACGCTAGCGGCTTGCCAATTTCGAGCGGAGGCACACCGTGCAGGCAGCAGCATCGTCCGGGCGGTTGGACCGCGGCATCGGCGTGCGGTTTCTCGCTGTCCTAGCATTCTGGGCCGCGGCGAGCGCGGCCTGCGCCGATGCGGGCTTGGCGGTCACGCAAGTCAAGGTGGGATCCCATCCGCTCAAGGTCGAGGTGGCGGCCACGGACGCGCAGCGCGCGCAGGGCCTGATGTTCCGCACCACGCTCGGTCGCGACGACGGCATGCTGTTCGTGTTCGACGACCCGGGCTACTACGCGATGTGGATGAAGAATACGCTGATCCCCTTGTCGGTCGCGTTCATCGACGGCGACGGCGTGATCCTGAACATCGTCGACATGGAGCCCCGGACCCTCGACAGCCACGCCGCCGCCGGTCCCGCGCGCTACGCGATCGAGACCAACCGGGGCTGGTTCCAGCAGCACAAGGTGAAGCCCGGCGACAAGGTAGGCGGCCTCCCCGCCAGGCATTGAACGCGCCGGGGCGCGGCAAAGGGGCCGCGGCGGGCCCCTCCTCGCCGGCGCGGCGCGCCTCAGGCGCCGAACATCGCGGTGCGGAAGATCCCGCCCGATGCGACCATGAAGAAGAGCAGCGGGAACGACAGCATGGTGTTCGTGCGCGAGGCCAGGAACGCCACGCGGCGCGCCTTGTTCTTCTCCTCGTCGGTGGCCGCGACCATCCCGAGGATCTTCTTCTGGTTGGGCCAGATGAGCACCCACACGTTGAAGAGCATGATCGTTCCCAGCCACGCGCCGATCCCGATCGGGACATAGGCGTGGTCGCGGAAGAGGAACGCATCGGGGAAGCGGCTGCCGAGGATGAATGCGCCCATCACCCAGGTGCCCAGCGCCGCCCAGCGGAAGTACGCGAGCGCGAGCGGCGCCACGTGCTTGGTGATCCCCGCGCCGGTGGGCGGGGTGTCCGCCGCGGCCTTCTTCAGCGCCGGCACCTGCACGAAATTGAAGTAGTAGAGCAGGCCGATCCACAGCACGCCGAAGAAGATGTGCAGCCAGCGGCCGATCCCGTAGTGGATGAAGTCCCAGGTCATTTTCTCTAGCCTCCCATCATCGAGCGCGCGAGATAGAAGAGAACCACCGTCAGGACGAGTCCCGAGATGACGGTGCCCCAGATCGAGTCCAGCGGATTTTTCATGATTGTGTGCTCCGAAATGCAAGGGACAGCCTTGCCTTTCGATTCTAGCACCCGGGCGCCTCCCGGCGCCCTCGAAAAACCCCGAGGATTGAAGGGGTTATCATCCACCGGGTGAAAGACTCTCATCCGTACACCCGCCTGACGCCCGATGTGGTGCTCAACGCCCTCGAATCCCTCGGCCTGCGCTGCGACGGGCGCCTGCTGGCGTTGAACAGCTACGAGAACCGCGTCTACCAGGTAGGCCTCGAGGAGCCGCAGGATTCCGTCCCCCGCGCAGCGGTGGTCGCGAAGTTCTATCGCCCCGCGCGATGGAGCGATGCGCAGATCCTGGAGGAGCACGCGTTCGCGGCCGAGCTCGCCGAGCAGGAGATCCCGGTGGTGGCGCCCCTTTCCCTCGCCGGGGCCACGCTGCACGAGCGCGATGGCTTCCGCTTCACGGTCTATCCACGCCGCGGCGGGCGCGCGCCGGAGCTCGAGGACGAGAAGGTGCTCGAGTGGCTGGGCCGCTTCATCGGCCGCATCCATGCCGTCGGGCGCGCGCATCCGTTCCGGCACCGGCCGCGCCTGGACATCGAGAGCTTCGGCGAGGAGCCGCGCGCCTTCCTGCTCGCCAGCGGCTTCATCCCGGCCGAGCTGCTGCCCGCCTGGACCCAGGCGGTCGACCTCGCGCTGGAAGGCGTGCGCCACGCTTTCGCGCGCGCGGGCGACGTCGCGATCCTGCGCGTGCATGGCGATTGCCACCCGAGCAACGTGCTGTGGGCGCCCGATACGGGCAACGCGCGCGGCGGCCCGCACTTCGTCGACCTCGATGACAGCCGCATGGCGAGCGCGGTCCAGGACCTGTGGATGCTGGTGTCGGGGGACCGGTTCTCCATGGGACGCCAGCTGGGCGCGCTGCTCAAGGGCTATGAGGACTTCGCCGAGTTCGACGACCGTGAGCTCAACCTGGTGGAGGCGCTGCGCACGCTGCGCCTGATCCACTACTGCGCGTGGCTCGCGCGGCGCTGGAGCGATCCGGCGTTCCCGATCGCGTTTCCGTGGTTCGGCACCGCGCGCTACTGGCAGGACCGCGTGCTCGAAATGCGCGAGCAGATCGCCGCGCTCCAGGAGCCGCCGCCGGTGCCGGAGTGAGCGCATGCGCACCGCTTACATTTTGAAGCACCTGGGGCGGAATCCGGCGGCGGATCCTATGCTCCAATAGGCACCCAACAAGAACGGTCGGCCGTGCCCCCATGAGCGAGCTCCCCCCCGCCCCCCATCCCCCCGGCGCGCCTCCCTCCACGCGGCGCTGGGCCGCTGCGGCGATCGTCGTGGCCGTCGCGCTCCTCGCGGCGTTCGGGGCGTGGCGCTGGTGGGGCCGCACGAGCGCGCCCGCCAACGCCGCGAAGTCCACGGGGATGTTCGGCGGCGGCGCCAAGGCAGGTGGCGCGCGCGGCGGGCGCTTCGCCGTGGATCCGAACCACGCGCAGCCGGTGGCCGCGGCCGCCGCCCGCATGGGCGACGTGGACATCGTGCAGACCGCGCTCGGCACCGTGACGGCGCTGCGCACGGTGACCGTGCGTCCCCGGGTCGACGGGCAGCTGCAGTCCGTGCTGTTCACGGAGGGCCAGCTGGTGAAGGCGGGCGAGGCGCTCGCGCAGATCGACCCGGTCCCGTTCCAGGTGGCGCTCGAGCAGGCCGAGGGCCAGCTCGCGCGCGACGCCGCCACGCTCAACAATGCGCGCCTCGACCTCGAGCGCTACCGCACGCTGCTCGCGCAGGATTCGATCGCCACCCAGCTGGTGGACCAGCAGGCCGCGCAGGTGAAGCAGCTCGAAGGTACGGTGAAGATCGACCAGGCGCAGGTCGACAACGCGAAGCTGCAGCTTTCCTACACGCGCATCGCCGCGCCGATCGGGGGGCGCATCGGGCTGCGCCTCGTCGACGCGGGCAACATGGTGCACGGCTCCGACGCCGGCGGTCTCGCGGTGATCACCCAGGTCGATCCCATCACCGTGGTCTTCGCGATTCCCCAGGACACGCTGCCGCGCGTGCTCGAGCGCCTGCGCGCCGGCGACAAGCCGGCGGTGGAAGCCTGGGACCGCGAGCAGAAGACGCTCCTCGCGCGCGGGGTGCTGCTCACCGCGGACAACCAGATCGACGTGACCACCGGCACCGTGAAGCTCAAGGCCCAGTTCCCCAACGCCAAGCTGGGGCTGTTCCCGAACCAGTTCGTGAACGTGCGCATGGTGGTCGACACGGTGAAGGGCGCGGTCGTCGTACCTAGCGCGGCGATCCAGCGCGGCAGCCAGGGCACGGTCGTCTACGTCGTCGGCAAGGACAGCACGGTGAGCCTGCGCGCGGTGAAGACCGGCCCCACCGAAGGCGCGATCACCGCGATCGACTCCGGCGTGCAGGCGGGCGAGCGCGTGGTGACCGACGGCGTGGACCGCATCCGCGAGGGCGCGAAGGTCGAGGTGACGCAGCCCGGGGCCGCGGGCGGCCCGCCGGGCGCGCCCGCGTCGAAGGACGCGCCGGCCAGGCAACACCGGAAGAAGCGCCAGGAAGGCCAGGACAAGGCCCCGCAGTGAACCCGTCGCGCATCTTCATCCTGCGGCCGGTCGCCACGGCGCTGCTGATGGTCGCGATCCTGCTGGCCGGCATCCTCGCCTACCGCCAGCTGCCGCTCTCGGCGCTGCCCGAGGTCGACTACCCGACCATACAAGTGGTCACGCTCTACCCGGGCGCGAGCCCCGACGTGGTCACCTCGTCGATCACCGCGCCGCTCGAGCGCCAGTTCGGCCAGATGCCGGGCCTGAAGCAGATGTCGTCGACCAGCTCCGGGGGCGCCTCGGTGGTCACGCTGCAATTCGATCTCGCGGTCTCGCTCGATACCGCCGAGCAGGAGGTGCAGGCGGCGATCAACGCGGCGAGCAACCTGCTGCCGGCCGACCTGCCCTCGCCGCCGATCTACAGCAAGGTGAACCCGGCCGACGCGCCGATCCTCACCCTGGGCGTCACCTCGCGCACGATGCCGATGACCCAGGTGCAGAACCTGGTCGACACGCGCCTCGCGCAGAAGATCTCCCAGGCGCCGGGCGTGGGCCTGGTCACGCTCTCGGGCGGCGAGCGCCCCGCCGTGCGCGTGCGGGTGAACCCGCGCGCCGCCGCCGCGCAGGGCCTGTCGATGGACGACGTGCGCACCGCCATCGCCGCGGCGAACGTGAACCAGGCCAAGGGCAGCTTCGACGGCCCTGCGCGCGCCTACACCATCGACGCCAACGACCAGCTGCGCAGCGCCGCCGAGTATCGCTCGATCATCGTCGCCTACCGCAACGGCGCGCCGATCTACCTCTCGGACATCGCCGACATCGTGGACGGCGCCGAGAATGCGAACCTCGCCGCCTGGATGAACGACACGCCCGCCATCATCGTGAACGTCCAGCGCCAGCCGGGCGCGAACGTGATCGAGGTGGTGGACCGCGTGAAGGCCCTGCTGCCCGCGCTCACCGCCGCGCTGCCGGGGTCGGTGGAGACGCAGCTGCTCACCGACCGCACCGTCACCATCCGCGCCTCGGTGCACGACGTGCAGTTCGAGCTGATGCTGTCGATCGCGCTGGTGGTGATGGTGATCTTCGTCTTCCTGCGCACCGTCTCGGGCACCCTCATCCCGAGCGTCGCGGTGCCGCTGTCGCTGGTCGGCACCTTCGGGGTGATGTACCTCGCCGGCTTCAGCATCAACAACCTCACCCTGATGGCGCTCACCATCGCCACCGGCTTCGTGGTCGACGACGCCATCGTCGTGATCGAGAACATCGCGCGCTACGTCGAGGCGGGCGAGTCGCCGCTCGAGGCGGCGCTCAAGGGCACGCGCCAGATCGCCTTCACCATCATTTCGCTCACCTTCTCGCTGGTGGCGGTGCTGATCCCGCTGCTCTTCATGGGCGACGTGGTGGGGCGCCTCTTCCGCGAGTTCGCGATCACGCTCGCCGTGGCGATCCTCATCTCGGCGTTCGTCTCGCTCACGCTCACGCCGATGATGGCGGCGCGGCTGCTCAGGCACACGCCGCGCGAGCGCCAGAGCCGCTTCTTCCGGCGCACGGGCGACATGTTCGAGCGCGTGATCGAGCGCTACGGCGCGGCCCTGCGCTGGGTGCTCGACCACCAGCCCCTCACCCTCGCGGTGTTCCTCGTGACCCTCGCCCTCACGGTGATCCTCTACATCGCGATCCCCAAGGGCTTCTTCCCCGAGCAGGACACGGGGCTCATCCAGGGCATCTCGGAGGCACCGCAGACGGTGTCCTTCGCGGCGATGTCGGCGCGCAGCCGCCGCCTCGCCGAGGCGATCCTCGAGGACCCGGCGGTCGAGAACGTCTCCTCCTTCATCGGCGTGGACGGCGCCAACATCACCCTCAACTCGGGCCGCGTGCTGATCGGCCTGAAGCCCCACGCGCAGCGCGACTCCGCCGCGGTGGTCATGCAGCGCCTGAAGTCGCGCCTGGCGAGCCTGGAGGGCATCGCGCTCTACATGCAGCCGGTGCAGGACCTCACCATCGAGGACCGCGTGAGCCGCACGCAGTACCAGTTCACCCTCGAAAGCGCCAACGCGCAGGACCTCACGTACTGGACCCCGCGCGTGGTCGAGCGCCTGAAGCGGCTGCCGCAATTGATGGACGTCGCCTCCGACCTGCAGGACCAGGGGCTGCAGGCCTACATCACCATCGACCGCGACACCGCCGGGCGCCTCGGCGTGACCCCCGCCGCGATCGACAACGCGCTCTACAACGCCTTCGGCCAGCGCCTCATCTCGACCATCTTCACGCAGGCGAGCCAGTACCGCGTGGTGCTGGACGTGATGCCCGAGTTCCGCCGCGGACCCGGCGCGCTGGCCGACATCTACGTGCCCGGCGCGGGCGGCGTCCAGGTGCCGCTCACCGCGGTGGCGAGCGTGAGCGAACGCGTGGGCGCGCTCGCGGTGAGCCACATCGGGCAATTCCCCGCGACCACGGTGTCCTTCAACCTCGCTCCGGGATCCTCGCTCGGCCAGGCGGTGGACGCGATCGACGCGGCCGAGAAGGCGCTGGCAGTGCCGATCGGGGTGCGCACCAGCTTCCAGGGCGCCGCGCTCGCCTTCCGCGCCTCCCTGCTCAACACGTTGCTGCTCATCGTCGCGGCCATCGTCACCATGTACATCGTGCTGGGCGTGCTCTACGAGAGCTACATCCACCCGCTGACCATCCTCTCCACGCTGCCCTCGGCGGGCGTGGGCGCGCTCCTTTCGCTCATGCTCGCGGGCCACGACCTCGGCATCATCGCGATCATCGGCATCATCCTGCTGATCGGCATCGTGAAGAAGAACGCGATCCTCATGATCGACTTCGCGCTCGAGGCGGAGCGCGAGCAGGGACTGCCGGCGCGCGAGGCCATCTACCAGGCGTGCCTGCTGCGCTTCCGGCCGATCCTGATGACGACCATGGCGGCGATGCTGGGCGCCTTCCCGCTCATGGTCGGATGGGGCGTGGGCTCCGAGATCCGCCATCCGCTCGGCATCGCGATGGTGGGCGGCCTCATCTTCTCGCAGCTGCTCACGCTCTTCACCACGCCCGTGATCTACCTCTATTTCGACCGCCTCGCGACGCGCTACCGCCCTGCCGGGCACCCGGCGCAGGGCCGGCGCGCACCCGCGGACGCGGGCGGCCCGCGATTCCTGGAGGGCGGCGAATGAACCTGACCGAGCCCTTCGTCCGCCGGCCCGTCGCGACCACGCTGCTCGCCATCGGCGTGGCGCTCGCCGGCGCCGTCGCCTTCGGGCTGCTGCCGGTCGCGCCGCTGCCGCAGGTGGATTTCCCGACGGTGTCGGTGTCGGCGTCGCTGCCGGGGGCGAGCCCCGAGGTCATGGCGGCCACCGTGGCCACGCCGCTCGAGCGCGCCCTCGGGCGGATCGCGGGCGTGACCCAGATGACCTCCAGCTCTTCGCTCGGCAGCACGCGCGTCACGCTGCAGTTCGAGCTCTCGCGCGACATCAACGGCGCGGCGCGCGAGGTGCAGGCGGCGATCCAGGCCGCGCGCAGCGACCTGCCGTCCAGCCTGCCCAACAACCCGACCTACCGCAAGGTGAATCCCGCCGACGCTCCGGTGATGATCCTCGCGCTCACGTCCGGCCAGTTCACCCGCGGCCAGATGTACGACATCGCGTCCACCAACCTCGCGCAGCGCATCTCGCAGGTCGCGGGCGTGGGACAGGTGACCGTGGGCGGCGGCTCGCTGCCCGCGGTGCGGGTGGAGCTCAACCCCACGGTGCTCAACAAGCTCGCCATCGGCTTCGACCAGGTGCGCAGCGCGATCGTGGCGACCAACGCCAACCGGCCCAAGGGATTCGTCGAGGCGGGCGATCGCCACTGGCAGGTGCAGGCCAACGACCAGGCGATGTCGGCGAAGGAATACCTGCCCATCGTGGTGGCCTACCGCAACGGCGCCGCGGTGCGCCTCGGGGACCTCGGCCGGGTGGCCGACGACGTGCAGGACCTGCGCAACTACGGCATGTCCAACGGGCGCCCGGCGGTGCTCATCATCATCAACCGCCAGCCGAACGCCAACATCATCCAGGTGGTGGACAGCATCACGGCGCTGCTTCCCGAGCTGCGCGCCTCGATCCCCGCCGCCGTGAACCTCGAGACGATGATGGAGCGCACCAGCACCATCCGCGCCGCCCTGCACGACGTCGAGCGCGCGCTCATGTTCTCCGTGGCGCTGGTGATCCTCGTGGTGTTCGTCTTCCTGCGCAACGTGCGCGCGACCCTCATCCCGGCGGTGGCCGTGCCGATCTCGCTCATCGGCACCTTCGGGGCGATGTACCTGCTGGGCTTCAGCCTCAACAACCTCTCGCTCATGGCCCTGGCCATCGCCACCGGCTTCGTGGTGGACGACGCCATCGTGGTGCTCGAGAACGTCTCGCGCCACATCGAGGGCGGCATGCCGCCCTTCGCGGCGGCGCTGCGCGGGGCGCGCGAGGTGTCGTTCACCGTGCTCTCGATGAGCCTCTCGCTCGTGGCCGTGTTCATCCCGATCCTCTTCATGGGCGGGATCATCGGGCGGCTGTTCCGCGAGTTCGCGGTGACGCTTTCCGTGGCGGTCGGCATCTCGCTCGTGATCTCGCTCAGCCTCACGCCGATGATGTGCGCGCGGCTGCTGCGCCGCGTCGAGGAGCGCTCGCAGGGGCGCCTGGCGCGCTGGAGCGAGCGGGCCTTCGCCGCGATGCACGGCGCCTACGAGCGCAGCCTGCGCTGGGCCCTGCGCTACCCGCTGGTGATGCTGCTCGTCTTCTTCGGCACGGTCGCGCTCACCCTGCGCATGTACGTGGAGATTCCCAAGGGCTTCTTCCCGCAGCAGGACACCGGGCGCATCATCGGCTTCATCCGCGCGGACCAGTCGATTTCGTTCCAGGCCATGCGCCAGAAGCTCGACGACCTCGCGGCCATCGTCATGCACGATCGCGCGGTGGAAAGCGTGACGGCATTCACCGGTGGCAGCCGGCGCAACTCCGCGATGATGTTCATCGCGTTGAAGCCGCTCAAGGTGCGGCGCGAGCCGGTCGACCGGATCCTCGCGCGCCTGCGCCCGGCGCTCTCGCACGAGCCGGGCGCGAACCTGTTCCTCAACCCGATCCAGGACATCCGCTCCGGCGGCCGCCAGTCCGAGGCGAGCAACGAGTTCACGCTGCGTGGCGACGACCTCGCCGAGCTGCGCACCTGGGGCCCGCGCCTGGAGGCCGCGCTGCGCGGGGTGCCGCTGCTCACCGACGTCAACTCGGACCAGGAAGACCACGGCCTGCAGATGAGCCTCGTGATCGACCGGCCCACCGCCGCGCGCATGGGCATCACGCCGAAGGCGATCGACACGGCGCTGTACCTCGCGTTCGGCCAGGCGCAGGTCTCGACCATCTACCAGGACCGCAACCAGTACCGCGTGGTGATGGAGGCCGCGCCCGAATACTGGCAGAGCCCCGAGACGCTCAGCTCGATCTACGTGCTCTCGCCCACGCGCGGCCAGGTGCCGCTGTCGGCCTTCTCCCGCTACGAGCCGACGCTCGCACCCCTGGCGGTGAACCACCAGGGGCAGTTCGCGGCCACCACGATCTCGTTCAACCTCGCCCCCGGCGTGGCGATGTCCGAGGCCGCCGACGCGATCCGCGACACCATGGCGCGCATCGGCGCGCCGACCACGATCTATGCCTCGTTCGAAGGCACCGCGAAGCTCTTCCAGCAGGGCCTGGACAACCAGCCGTGGCTGATCCTCGCCGCGCTGCTCGCCGTGTACATCGTGCTGGGCATGCTCTACGAGAGCCTGGTGCACCCGATCACCATTCTCTCCACGCTGCCCTCGGCGGGGCTGGGCGCCCTGCTCGCCCTGAAGCTCTTCCACACCGAGTTCACGATCATCGCGCTGATCGGCGTGATCCTGCTGATCGGCATCGTGAAGAAGAACGCCATCCTCATGATCGACTTCGCGCTCGAGGCCGAGCGGCGCGACGACATGGATCCGCGCGACGCCATCTTCGCCGCCTGCATGCTGCGCTTCCGGCCGATCATGATGACCACCCTCGCCGCCGCGTTCGGCGCGGTTCCGCTGGCCCTGGGCACCGGCGACGGCGCGGAGCTGCGCCAGCCCCTCGGGATTTCCATCGTCGGCGGCCTGCTGGTGAGCCAGCTGCTCACGCTCTACACCACGCCGGTGATCTATCTCTACCTCGATCGCTTCCGCCTGCGGGCGCGCCGCGCGCTGCTGCACCGCTCCGCGCCCGAAGCCGCGCCGGAGGCCCCATGACGCGCCTCTCGATGCCGCGCGTGCGCCTGCTCCGGGCGGGCATCGCCTGCCTCGCGCTCGCCGGGTGCGCGGCCGGTCCCGACTATTCGAAGCCCGCCGTGCAGGTGCCCGCGGCGTACCGCGAGGCCGGCGGCTGGGTGGTGGCGCAGCCCGCCGACGCCGTGCCGAAGGGCGAATGGTGGAAGGTCTTCGGCGACCCGGTGCTCGACGGCCTCATGGCGCAGGTGAGCGTGTCCAACCAGTCGCTCAAGGCGGCCGAGGCGCGCCACGCGCAAGCGAGCGCGGCGGTGCAGTCGGCGCGCGCAGCGCTGTTCCCGACCCTGGGCGCCGGCGCGGGCGCCACGCGCGGCTCCGCCAACGAGGCCGGCACGCAGCGGCGCTACAGCGTGACGCTCACCGCGAGCTGGGAGGCGGACCTGTGGGGACGCGTGCGCCGCCTGCTCGAGGCGAGCCGCGCCGGCGAGCAGGCGAGCGCCGCGGACCTCGAGGCCGCGCGCCTGTCGTTGCAGGCCGAGCTCGCGACCGATTACTTCCAGCTGCGCGCGACCGACGCCCAGCGCGTGCTGTTCGACGACTCGGTGAAGGCCTTCGAGACCTCGTACCGGCTGACCCAGAACCGCTACCGCGCAGGCGTCGCCGCGAAGGCCGACGTGGTGCAGGCCGAAGCGCAGCTGCGCAGCACGCAGGCACAGGCGATCGACCTGCGCGCCACGCGCGCGCAGCTCGAGCACGCGATCGCGGTGCTCACCGGCAAGCCGCCGTCGGACCTCGCCCTCGCCCCCGCCCCGGCGCTCGCGGGCATCCCCGACATTCCGCCCGGACTGCCGTCGACGCTGCTCGAACGCCGCCCCGACATCGCCGCAGCCGAGCGGCGCGTGGCCCAGGCCAATGCGGGCATCGGCGCAGCGCAGGCCGCGTACTTCCCGTCACTCACGCTCACCGGGAGCGGCGGATTCGCCGGCAACTCCCTCTCCAAGCTGTTCACCGTGCCCAATCGCGCCTGGTCGCTCGGGCTGGGGCTCGCGGACACGATCCTCGACTTCGGCGCGCGCGGCGCCGACGTGGCCAGCGCGCGCGCCTCCTACGACGAAGCGGTGGCCAACTATCGGCAGGCCGTGCTGCAGGGATTGCAGGACGTCGAGGACGACCTCGCGGCGCTGCACTGGATCGCGGAGGAATCGAAGGTGCAGCTGGATGCCGCGCGCGCCGCGCGCGAGAGCGTGGCGCTTACGCTGAACCAGTACAAGGCCGGCACCGTGAGCTTCCTCAACGTCGTGCAGGTGCAGGCGACGCAACTCTCGGAAGACCGCTCGACGGTGAACCTCACCGCGCGCCGGCTCGCCGCGACGGTCGCGCTGATCCGCGACCTCGGCGGGGATTGGCGCGCGCCGACGCCATGACGGGCGATCTCGCGCACCTCGGCGAATGGATCGGGCGCAGCGAGGAGCGCCGCGACACGATCTGCGCGGCGCCGCTCGTGGCCCTGGCCGCGCTGCTCGACCGCGACGATGCGCCGCCGCGGCCCGGCGATGCCGCGCCCCCGCTCGCGCACTGGCTCTATTTCCTGCCCGCATACCGGCAGTCGGACACGGGGCCCGACGGCCACGCATCGCGTGGCGCCTTCATGCCCCCGGTGCCGCTGCCGCGGCGCATGTGGGCGGGCAGCCGCGTAGAGTTCGCGCGCCCGCTCGTGGTGGGTTTGGAGGCGAAGCGCGTGTCCACCATCAAGGACATCGTGGTGAAGCAGGGGCGCAGCGGCACGCTCGTGTTCGTGACCGTGCGCCACGAGGTGAGCGATGCGGGGGGTCTGGTGCTCGCCGACGAGCACGACATCGTCTATCGCGGCGAGACGGCGCTCGCGGCCCCGGCGATCCCCGCGCCGGAGCACGCGCAGTGGCGGCGCGAGATCCGGCCCGACCCGGTGCTGCTCTTCCGCTATTCCGCGGTGACCTTCAACGGCCACCGCATCCACTACGACCATCCGTACGCAACACAGGTCGAGGGCTACCCGGGACTCGTCGTGCACGGCCCGCTCATCGCCACGCTGCTGGTGGACCTCTTGCGCCGCAACCGGCCCGAGGCCCACCTGCGCCGCTACACGTTTCGCGCGCAGCGCCCGCTCTATGACACGGCGGCCTTCAGCACCTGCGGCCTGCCCGACGAGGCCGCGCGCACGGCGCGCCTGTGGACGCGCGACGCGCAGGGCGCGCTCACGATGGACGCCAGCGCGCAGTGGTGAGGCCTAGAAGGGAACGTCGAAGATGGCCTTCAGCGTCCAGCGGTCGGTGGCGCCGTTCAGCCCGCGCCCGATGCCGAGGTTGAACACCCACGGCGCTCGATCCACGTCGATCGCGAGGTAGAGCGAGTGGGATTGCCCGGCGCGCGCGGCGAAGCGGTTCACCGGGCCCAGCTCCGCGTAGTATTCGGCGCCCAGCGCGACGCCCTGGGCCAGCCTTCGCGCCACCTTGAGGGAGGGGCTGAAATCCGGGCTCGATCCATTGCGGGGCCCCGCGAAGTCGAAGCCGAGGATGGGATTCACGGCCACGAGCCAATCCGGGTCGCGCCAGCCGACGATCGGGCGGACCTCGAGCGCCCGGGTGGCCTGCTCCAGCGCGGGCGAAACCCACGCGTACTCGAAGTTCAGGCCCGCGAACGCGCCGTTGCCTCGCGCGTCCACGCGCACCGGCATCCACTTCATGCGCACCTTCGGGCCCGCAAACCGGTCGCGCCCGCCGGCGCCGTGCGCGAAGGGCAGGTAGAGCCCCGCCTCGAGGGCGGGCGTCACGCCGTAGGAGAATTCGGGGGTGACGCGCCAGCCGTGATCGGGCACGATCTCGCCGGGGAAGTCCGGCGTGGAGCGTCCGCTCGGAGTCGTGTTCACGTGCAGCTCGAGGCCGAATTCGCCCTGCCGGTTGATGTCGCTCGTGTACACCTGGATCTCGTCCGGGAGGGCGGCGGTCGCGGCGCCGCAGGCGCACACCAGCATCGCGGCAGCGATCCGGGCGGCGGGGGCGTGGTGGATGCTCATGGAGGGCCGATGCAATATAGCAAACAGGGGGAGCCATGATCGTCAACTGCGTCGCCTACCAGGACGGGCGCAAGCTCGGCGACATCCGCGTCGAGGAGATCAGCGACTACGTGAAGCACCCGGAGTGCTTCGTGTGGGTCGCGTTGAAGGATCCCTCGAACGAGGAGCTGGAGGAGATGGGCCGCGAGTTCAACCTCCATCCCCTGGCGGTCGAGGACGCGAGCCACGGCCACCAACGCCCGAAGATCGAGGAGTACGGCGACTGCCTCTTCGCCGTGCTCCAGATCGTGGAGCTGCGCGGCTCCGAGATCGACGTCGCCGAGGTGAGCATCTTCGTCGGGCCCAACTACGTGCTGTCGGTCCGCAAGGGCACGGAGCATGGCTTCGTCGCGGTGCGCGAGCGCACGGAGCGCGAGCCGGAGCTGCTGCGCCACGGGTCCGGATTCGTGTTCTACGCGCTGATCGACAACGTGGTCGACCGCTACTTCCCCGTGGTCGACGCGCTCGAGGTGGAGCTGGAGAAGCTCGAGGAGCGCATCTTCTCCGGCGCCTCGCCCAAGGCGAACGTGCAGGATCTCTACGACCTCAAGCACAAGCTGATGGTGCTGCGCCACGCCGTGGAGCCCCTGATCGAGGCCACGCACCGGCTCTACGGTGGGCGCGTGCCGCAGGTCTGCCAGGGTACGCAACCCTACTTCCGCGACGTCTACGACCACCTGCTGCGGGTGAGCCAGGCGCTCGACGGGCTGCGCGACATGGTGGTCACCGCGATGTCGGTCAACCTCTCGATGATCACGCTCGCGGAAAACGAGGTCACCAAGCGCCTCGCCTCCTACGCCGCCCTGATCGCCGCGCCCACGCTCATCGCCGGCATCGAGGGCATGAACTTCCACCACATGCCGGAGCTCACCTGGGCCTACGGCTACCCGGTGACGATCGGGCTCATGGTGCTCATCGACGTCCTGCTCTTCCGGCGCTTCCGCCGCGTGGGCTGGCTCTAGCGGGCGGAGGCTCCGCGCTCCGGCGCGCTCTGCGCGAGCAGCCACTGGCGGAACGCATTGGTCGCAGGATTGCGTTCGGCCGCCTCGGGCGTGACGAGGAAGTACGAGAAGCTCGCCGGCGCCGCGATGTCGAACGGCACCACGAGGCGCCCGGCCTCGATCTCGGACTGCACCAGGGGCCGCATCGCGAGCGTCACGCCCATGCCCCCGGTGGCGGCCTCGAGCGCGAGGGACGCGTCGCTGAAGTGGGGGCCGCGCGAGGCATCGATGTCGGTGATGCCCAGCGCCTCGAGCCAATCGGTCCACGCCGGCCGCGCGCCTTCCTCGACCACCGTATCGTCGTGCAGCAGCGCGTGGTAGCGCAGGTCCGCGGGCGTGCGCAGCGGATGCTCGCCCGCGAGCAGCCGCGGGCTGCACACCGGAACGTAGACCGCGGAAAACAGCCGGTCGACATGCCCGCCCGGGTAGCGCCCGCCGCCGAAGCGCACCATCACGACCTGCGCATCGTCACGCGCGTCGTGCACCGGCTCCGGCACCGCGGCGCCTTCGCGCCCGTCGATCATCGCGGGGCGGCTCGCCACGTGCAGCTCGAGCGACGGGTGCTGCGCGGTGAAGCGCGCCAGGCGCGGCAAGAGCCAGCGCGCCGCGAAGTTCGGCGGCGCGATCACGGTGAGCGCGCACGCGCCCTGCGGGGCGCGCGCCCGCGCCACCGCCTCGGCGAGGATCGCCATCGCCTCGCGCACCCGGGGCAGCATCGCGCTCGCCTCGGGCGTGAGCTCGAGCGCGCGCGTGAGGCGCCGGAAGAGCGCCACCCCGAGGAAATCCTCGAGCACCTTCACCTGATGGCTCACGGCCCCCGGCGTCACGTGCAACTCGCCCGCCGCCTTCTTGAAGCTCAGGTGGCGCGCCGCCGCCTCGAAGAAGCGCAGCGAGTTCAGGGGGGGGCTGCGGCCGTTGGCCTTGGCCATGCGTCAACCTTCCTCGTGCGTCGATGTTGCACTGCAACATGGACTATATTGGGTCGAAGGGCCCCGGGGCAAGCCCCGCCGGCCCGTGGCGCCGCGCAACGTTCACCCCACTGCCGAGGTTCCAACCGCCCATGGCCGCGCCTTCCCTGGTCATCCTCCCGGGCCTGCTGGAGGATGGCGCTGCGTTCGGGCACCAGGTCGATGCCCTGCGCGGCTTCGCCGCCTGCACGATCGCGGACCTCACGCAGGCGGACACGATCGCCGGCCTCGCGGCACACGCGCTGGCGCGGGCTCCGGCCGGCCCCTTCGCGCTCGCGGGGCATTCCATGGGCGGCTACGTCGCCCTCGAGATCCTGCGCAGCGCGCCCGAACGCGTCGCGCGGCTCGCGCTGCTCAATACCCACGCACGCCCCGACACGCCGGAAGCCACCGCGAGCCGGCGCCGGCTCATGGCCCTCGCGCACGCGGACTTCCCCGGCGTGATCCGGGAGCTCACGCCCAAGCTGCTGGCGGCAAGCCACCGCGAGGACGCGCGGCTCGCGGAAACGCTGCGCAACATGGCGCTCGCCACCGGCACGGAGGCGTTCCTGCGCCAGGAACGTGCGATCATCGGGCGCGTCGACGGTCGGCCGCACCTCGGGCGCATCCGCTGCCCCACGCTCGTCGTGGCGGGGCGCGACGATGCCCTGATGCCGGTCGAGCTGCTCGCGGAGCTGGCGCGCGGCATTCCCGGATCCACGCTCGCGATCGTCGAGGACTGCGGGCACATGGCGTCGATGGAACAACCCGAAGAGGTCGCGGGCCTGCTCCGGGCGTGGCTCGAAGGCTGAAGCATCCTCAAGGAGAAACGGCATGAACGTGCACCTGGCGCTGGGCCCGCTCATCTCGCTCGTCGCGGGCCTGCTGATCCTCATCGTCCCGCGGCTGCTGAACTACATCGTGGCGATCTACCTGGTGGCGATCGGCCTCTTCGGCCTCATCGGCGGCGCGCAGTTCTGAGAGCGTGCCCCGGTGATCAACCTGCCCGCCCTGTCCCTGCTCGAGACCCGCGTCCTGGGCGTGCTGGTCGAGAAGCAGCACACCGTACCCGACAGCTACCCGCTCACGCTGAACGCCCTCGTCTCCGGCGCCAACCAGAAGACCAGCCGCCATCCGGTGCTCGAGGCGAGCGATGCGCAGGTGCAGGCAGCCCTGGACCGGCTCAAGTCGCTCGCCCTGGTGGTCGAGTCGAGCGGCGGGCGCGTCATGCGCTACGCGCACAACGTGGGCAAGGTGCTCGGCATCCCGCCCCAGTCGGTGGCGCTGCTGGCGGTGATGTTCCTGCGCGGCGCGCAGACCGCGGGGGAGCTGCGCATCAACAGCGAGCGCCTGCACCGCTTCGGCGACATCCTCTCCGTGGAGGCATTCCTCGAGGAGCTCGCCGAGCGGCGCGACGGCGCGCTGGTGAAGTCGCTCGCGCGCGCCGCGGGCTCGCGCGAGACGCGCTGGGCGCACCTGCTGTCGGGCGAGCCGGCCGCGCCGGCGCAGGCCGACGGCGAGGCGCCCGCCGACGCCGTGACCGTGGGAGAGCTCGCGTCGATCAAGTCCGACGTCGACCGGCTTCAGGCCGAAGTCGCGTCGTTGCGCGCGACCGTGGAGCGGCTATGCCGCGAGCTCGGCCTCGGCTAGGTCCGGCCGGCTTCAGCGCCGCTCCCTCCATCCCCGCACGAGCGGGAAGTACAGGCCGAGCGCCACGGGCTCGCCGCCGAACGCGGCCGCGTACCCCTCGAGCTGCGGGGCATAGCGTTCGAGCTCGCGGTCGAGGAATGCATCGAGTCCCGCCCCCTCGTGCGCGCTGGTCTTGAAATCCACGATCCAGCGCTGGCCCGCCTCGTCGGTGAACGTGCGGTCGATCACGACGAGGCGCACGCCGCGCGCTCCGGCCACGCGCAGGCGATATTCGGAATGCGCCCCCGGCCGCGTCGCGAGCAGCCAGCGCCCGCGCGGGTCGGCGAGCGCGCCCTCGAGCGCCGCCCGGATGCGATTCGACGCGGCGGTGCGCTCGGCCGCGGGAATGCCGCGGCGCGCGAGGTCGCGCGCGATGGACGGCGCGAGCGTGGCCACGCGCGCCGTGTCCCAATGCTCGATGCCCTCGGCGGCGATGCGCTGCAGCCATCGGTGCGTCACGATGCCGACGTGGCGCGCGGTCTCGCCGGCCCACGAGAACTCGATCGCGGCAGGCGCCTCGGAGACCGCGTCCGCGAAGAGGGCCGCCGCCGGCGCCACGGCGACCTCGAACGCGGCGGGCTCGAGGCGGCGCAGCTCGTCGCGCGCCGCCTTCTGCGCGGGCTGCGCCGCGGCGGCGGCCTGCGCGGAAGGCAGTGCCGCCAGGAAATGCTCGCGCGCCACGTTCCAGGCCTTGCCCAGCAGCGAGCCCTTCGCCGGCTCGCGCAGCCGCGCGCCGTCCTTGCGGTCCTCGATGCGCGCGAACCCGAACAGGTGCAGCCGGCTGCGGGCGCGTGTGGCCGCCACGTAGAACAGCCGCTCCAGCTCGTGCCCGGTGGCGGCCTGGTCGAGCGCACGCAGGTAGTCGTACGCGGGCTCGCTCGCTTCTCGCGCCGCGCGGATCGGCGCCATCATGAGCGAGCCGTCCGCGCGCGCCTTCCACGCGAACAAGGGCGGATCCGGCGCGCGCGGCGGGCGGTCGAGCCCCGGGACGATCACGGTGGAGAACTCGAGGCCCTTCGCCTTGTGGATGGTCATGAGCTGCAGGCGCGCGTCCTCTCCCACGTCGGGAGCCGCGTAGAGCTCCTCGAGGTGCTCCTCGAGCAGCGTCGGGTCGGCGAGGTCACCGGCACGCTCGAGGCCGTCGAGCTGGTCGAAGTAGGTCTCGGCATCCTCGAGGTCCGAGGCCTGCGTCGCGCACGCGGGGCCCGCCAGCGCGAGCCAGGCGGCCTCGGCACGCTCGCGTAGCCCGGTGCGCAGGCGGCCCTCCACGAACGGCGCCAGCCTTTCGCGCGCCCGCAGCGCGGCCTCGCGCCCGGGCGCGCCCATGCGCGCGAGCGCTTCCGGATCGTGCAACAGCTCCCACAGCGTGGCGGGCGTGTCGCCGGCGCCCGCAAGCGCGAGCAGGTCCGCCACGGTGAGCGCGCACCACGGAGCGCGCAGCACCGCGAGCCACGCGACACGGTCGGCGAGATGGCAGAGCGCGCGCGTGAGCGCGAGCAGGTCCTGGATCACCGGGCGCGCGCCGAGCGGCTCGATGTCCACCGCGCGGAAGCGAATGCCGGCGGCCCGGAGCGCGGGCACGATGCGGTCGAGGTGGGAGCGATTGCGCACGAGGATCGCGACCGCGGCCCGCGGGTCCTGCCCGAGCGCCTCCTGCGCCACCTCGGCCACGCGCAGCGCCTCGGCCTCGCGCGCCGCGGCCGCATCGTGGCCCACGAAGGCGTGCCACCGCACCGCGAGCCCCGGCTCCTCCGGGTGGTGGGCGCTCGCCGGCGCGTGCGCGACCGCGCCCGATTCCGCGTCCTCCGCCGCGCTCAGCACCTTGGCGAACTCGCGATTGAACCAGCTCACCAGGCCCTGCTGCGAGCGGAAGTTGGTCGCAAGGCGCACGTCCGTGAGCGCGACCGACGGCAACCCGATCGCGCGCGCGCGCAGGAAGAGCGCCACGTCCGCCTCGCGGAACCGGTAGATCGATTGCATCGGGTCGCCCACCAGGAAGACCGTGCGGCCGTCGCCCTCACCCCAGCCGGCGGTCAGGCGCGTGAGCAATTCCCACTGTCCGCGCGAAGTGTCCTGGAACTCATCGACCAGCAGGTGCTTGAGCCGCACGTCCAGGGCAAGCAGCAGGTCGGTGGGCGCGTCCTCCTCGCCCAGCGCGGTCACCGCGGCCTGGGCGAGACCCGGGAAATCGATCTCGCCGCGCTCGGCGAAGACCAGCTGCAGCTCGGCCGCCGCGCGCGGCAGGATGCGCACCATCGCCTCCAGCGTTCCCCATTGCGCGTCGGTGAAGGCGTCCGGCGGCATGCCGCGCAGGGAATGCAGCACCTCGTCCAGGCCGTCGATCGCCGGCAATCGCGCAAGCAGGCCCTTCATCTGGTCCTTGAAGGCGCGCGCGACGCCGTCCCCGGCCGGGAACCCCACGAGCTTGTTGGCCGCCTTGCGCATGCGCGGCTTGCCGGCCACGAGGAGGAACGTCGCCAGCGCGCGCCATTCCTCGATACCGCCCCCTTCGGGCGCGGGATAGCCCTTCAGCCCGGCGAGGCGTGCGATCGCGGCTCCCGTCTCGCCCGGCGCGCCGTTCGCGGCGGCGTACCGCGCGAGCCGCGCGATCTCGGGCCCTTCGGCGTCCGGCATGAGCGCGCGCGCCCTGCGGGCGAGGCGCGCGCGCTCGGCGCGAAACGATTGCTCGAGCGCCGCGCGCGCCGCGCCGTCGGCGGTGAAACCCGCGACACGTCGCAGCCACTGGTCGCGCCGCTTCAGCATGCCCTCGAGCAGCCCGCGCGCGATCGCCCAATCGCCATCCAGGTGGCGCAGGAGCCGGCGCACCGCGGCCGCGATCTCCTCCTGCGCGTCGATCAGGCGCAGCGTGCGTTCGGCGGCCTCCCGGTAGAGCTCCCGGGGGTCCTCGACGATGGCCGGCGGCGCGCCGATCCCGGAGAGCACCGGCATTTGCCGCGCGAGCGAGGCGCACAGCGCGTCGATCGTCTGGATGCGCAGGCGCGAGGCGTTCTGCGCGAGCTGCCAGCCGAGCGCCCGGTCGCGCTCCAGCGCGGCGCGCGCGAGCTGGCGCGTGAGGCGCTCGTTGTCGGTGTCGGCCTGCGCGTCGCCGGCCGCGCCCTCGAGCGCCTCGAGCACGCGCCGGCGCATCTCCGCGGCCGCCTTGCGCGTGAACGTGATGGCGAGGATCTCCTCGGGGCGCGCGACGGTCGCGAGCAGCCGCAGCACGCGCTGGATGAGCAGCCCCGTCTTGCCCGAGCCCGCCGGCGCCTGCACGATGTACGAGCGCGCGGGGTCGAGCGCCGCCTCGCGCTCGACCGCGTCGACCACGTGCCGGTTCATTCCTCGTCCTCCCCCGCGACCTCGTCGCCTTCGGCCAGTGCGCCCAGGCGCTCGTGCACGCGGCACAACGGCTTCAGGTCGCAGCGCAGGCAGGTGGAGAGCAGGCGCTTCGGGTCCACGCGTGCGTCGCCGCTCGCGAAATCCTCGCCCAGCCGGCGCACCTGGTCGCGCCAGATCGCCTGCAGCTGCGCCCAGGAGCTCGCGTGCTTGCTCGCGCTGCGGTGTTCCTCGACCTTGCCCACGCCTGGCAGCAGACCGGCGTCGCGTGCGAGCCCGAGGAATGCGCTCTGGCCGGTCTTCAGCCGCGCGAAGGCGACGGCGCGTACATCGCCGCCCTTCGCGGCGAGCGCATAGAGCGGCAACTGCGCGTCGTCCGGGCGATCGCCGAGCCACTCCGAAACGCTCGCATGCCCCGACTTGTAGTCGATCACGACGCTGCCGCCTTGCTCGAGGCGATCGATGCGATCGACACGGCCCTCGAGCGCCAGGTCGCCGGCGTGCAGCGTCATCTTCTCCTCGCGCAGCGCCACCTCGAAGGGCGCGCGCGTCTTCTCGATCACGAGCCATTCGCGCGCGATGCCCGCGAGGCGCTCGCGCTCGAGCTCGGCAAAGCCCCCCTCGAGCTTCCCGGGGTGATCGGCCCGCACCCTGGCCACCGCGTGCGCAGCCGCGCCGGCAATCAGCGCCTCCAGCAGGGCCGGCGCGGCGGCGTTGAGCGCGGCCTGGCTGCGCAGCTCGCGCCACAGCCGCGCCATCATCGCGTGCAGCATCTGGCCCCGCTCGGCCGGGCCGAGACCCGGCTCGGGGCGCTCGAGCGCGCGCGCGTCGAGGCGGAAATGGGCGAATGCCCGAAACGGGCACGCGGCCTGGTCGGCGAGGATCGCGGTGCCTCCCCGCGCCGCCTGGGTGCCCAGGGGCGGCGCGATGCCATCGGGCCGCGCGCTCACCGCGCCGGCACGGCGCCCGGCCGCGAACAGCGCCCCGCGCAAGGTCTCGAACTCGCCCACGCCCAGTTGTCGCGCGTCGGCGGCCGCGATGCCCGCCACGAGGGGACTGGGAAGCAGCTCACGATCGCCCTCGGCGCGCGCGCTCGAGAAGACGACCTCGGGGGCGGCGGCGCACCAGGCCTCGGTCAGCGCGCGATCGACCGCGAGCGAGGCCTCGGGGCTCGCCTGTGGCATGCCCGCGTGGCGCTGCAGTGCGGGCGCGATGAGCGGATGGGGCCGCGCGGCGAGCGGCCACGCCTCCTCGGTGAGCCCGCTCACCCAGAGATGGTCGAACGCGAGCCCCGCCGATTCCAGGATGCCCAGCACGTGGACGGGAGCGCCGCCGGTCGCGGGCTGGAAGAGCGTATCCGCGCAAATGCGGCGCATGCGTGCCAGCGCGTCGGCCGCGCTCCACGCGCTCGACACCGAGCCCAGTTCGGCGAGCGTGGCGAGCGCCTCGCGCCACTTGGCGAGGACCTGGAACTCGGTCGAGTCGAGCATCCGCTCGCCGGGAAAGCCCGCGGCGTCGAGCAGCGCGGTGAACCGCCGCGCCCACTCCTGCGGGCCGGCGCGCCCCGCATGCCGTGCCCTTTCCGCCATGCGCTCGAGCACGCCCGCGAAACCGGGGCAGCTCGGCGCGCGGTGCTGCGAGGCGTCCGCGAGCAGCGAGCGCAAGCGGCGCAGCGTGAGCTCCGCGGGCGCGACGCGGCGCAGGGCCGCGTCCAGGCGGGCGCGGGCGCCCTGCTCGGATTCCGCACCCGCGACGAAAGGCGAGCGCAGCACCCGGCTCACGCGCTCGAAGGCGGCGGGCGCGAGCGCGAGCTCGAGCAGCGCCAGGGCGGCGTCGGCCAGGGGACGCTCGGAGAGCGGCTCGCCGAGCGAGATGTTGAACGTAGCTGCGCCCGGCACCGACACCGGGGCGCCCGCCGAGAGCACGCGCGCGAAGACGCGCGCCACCTCGGAGCGGCGCTGCGCGAGGTCCGGCACCACGATCGCGATGCGAGGGGCGATCGACCCGCCCGCCTGCTCCAGGCGTGTGCGCGCCCAGCGCGCTGCGCATTCGAGTTCCTGGCGCGGCGAATCGAACAGCGCCCGGCGCACGCTGGCCGCCGCGGGCTCCCGGGCGCTGCGCAACAGCTCGATGCCCGCGCGCACGCAGGCGTCGAGGAAATCGCGTTGCTGCGGCGTCACCAGGTCGAAGCCGTGCAGCACCAGGGTCGCGGGCGGGGCCACGCTCCCCTCGAGGAGCAGCGCGGCCACGAGCGCCGGCAGGCGCGCGCCATCGGTGAAGCCGTCGCGCTCGGTGCGGCGGCGATAGCGTTCGCACCAGGCGGCGAAAGCTTCCGTGTCCTCGCTGCCCGGCCAGCCCGCCAGCGCGCCCTCGATGCGCCACTGGTGCGCGAGCTGCCAGGCCTCGCCCGCCAGCGCCGCCGTGGCGCCGATCGACAGGACGCGGTCGCGCCAGGGGCTCGCGCGCAATGCCTCCTCCCAGAGCACCTGCGCCTGCGCGGCGCCGAGCAGTGCGGGCAGCGGCGGATCGCGTCCGCTGTAGAGGGCCTCCTCATGGCAGCGAGCCAGGAAGGTGGACAAGGGGAGGATGTCGGGCGCCTCCCAGGAAGCAAGGCCTGCCTCGAGCTGGCACCCGTCGAACTCCGACTGCAGCGCCTGGGCGAGGCGCGCGTTGGGTGTTACGACCGTAATCCGGGCGCCGTGGCCCTGCGCGAGGCGCGCGAAGAGCCCGGGCAACGCCAGAGGGGAAAGCTCCGTCGGCATCCCCGAATGATAGCCGCCGCCGATTCTTACCGATGTAACCGTGGCTACAGCTGTAATCCCCGGGTGTGATGGAAGTCACAAGGATTCGGGGGTCCGCGGAATATGCTCGGCTCGTCACTCGAAAAATGTGCGTTTCATCACAGGCCGGGAAGGGAATATGCACCGCCACGATTCACGTCCGGAACAAGGAGTCATCGCGAGCGTGCTGCGCCGCCTGGCCGCGCCGCTCGTGCTGCTCGCGCTATTCCTCGGGTCCCTGCCGGCGGGCGCCGTCACCCTCGCGAGCATGTCCGACGCGAGCAAGAAGCTCTCCCCGGACCTCGCGCAGGTGCTCACCGCCCCCAACGTCGACGGCGTGAGCTGGGCGCGCGACAAGGCCGGCGTGCGGTTGGTGAAGGTCCTGGTCATCGGGTACGCCAACACCGATCCGGACCTGCGCGGACTGCGCTCCGCCATCGTCTCGGCGGGCGGCTCCGTCTACTACAAGTACATCTCGGTGGCGGGCGTGTACGCCTTGCTGCCGGCTTCGCGCGTGGTGGACATCGCGCGCCGCGGGGACGTGCAGAGCATGTCGCCCAACCGGCCCACGGTGCGCACGCGCAGCCTGCTCGAGTCGGCGACCGGGTCGTACGAGGCGCGCGGCGCCGCGGCGGTGATCAATCCCGGCGTGGACGGCAGCGGCGTCGGCATCGCATTCCTCGACTCGGGGATCATGTCCTCGCATCGCGCCTTCCAGGGCGGCTGGAGCGGCTCGCGGGTCAAGCGCAGCGTGGACTTCCAGAAGCTCACCGATGCGCAGATGCTCGGCAACCGCGACTGGAAGGGCGGGTACGACTTCAGCTCCTCGTTCGTCCCCGGCATCTCGGGCCTGCTCAACTCGCTGGAATCGCTGATCGACGCGTCCGGCGCCACGTTCCAGGATCCGCTCGGCCACGGCACCATCGTGGCATCGCTCGCCGCGGGCAGCGCGGTCTCCTCCTCGCTCGACACCTCCGGCGTGGCCCCGGGGGCCTCGCTCTACGACGTGCGCGTGCTCGACCAGGACGGCATCGGCGACATCGCCGATGCGCTCGCCGGCATCGACTGGGTGATCTACCACAGCAAGGAGTACGGCATCCGCGTGCTCAACGTGAGCCTCGCCGCCGATTCCACCGAGTCCTACCGCACCGATCCGCTGTGCCGCGCGGTGCGCAACGCCGTCGCCGCCGGCATCACCGTCGTGGTCGCGGCGGGCAACTACGGGCAGGACGCCAGCGGGCGCGAGGCGTACGGCACGATCAGCGCTCCCGGCAACGAGCCCTCCGCGATCACGGTCGGCGCCGCCAATCCCCACGACACCGGAACCCGCGCCGACGACACCGTCAACTTCTTCAGCTCGCGCGGCCCGACGCGCGGCACCTACGTCGCCGCCGACGGCTCCCTCGTCGCGGACAACGTGCTGAAACCCGACCTCGTCGCGCCCGGCAGCCACGTGGTGGGCGCACTGTCCACGGATGTGCGCGGCAGGCTGGCGAGCCAGCTCGCCGTGGACTATCCGCAGCTCGTGGTCCAGAGCGGAAGCCTCGGCACCGGGTTGATCCGCGTGAGCGGCACGTCGTTCTCGGCGCCCGTGGTCTCCGGCACCGCGGCCCTCATGCTGCAGGCGAATCCCGGCCTCACGCCGCCGCTCGTCAAGGCCATCCTGCAGTACACGGCCGAGCCCCTGCCCGGATTCAACCTGCTCGAGCAGGGCGCGGGCCTGGTGAACGTCCCGGGCGCGCTGCAGCTGGCGAGCGCCCTCTCGCAGAACATCGCCTCGCGCGTCGCCTCGGGAAGCATCCGCGTGGGCGACTCGATACTCGCGCCGGGCCGCGTCCTGCCCACGCCCTATTCCGTGATCGAGGGCCGCCAGGTGAACTGGAGCCGCTTCGTGTTCATGGGCGGCCGGCAGGTGCTCGGGGGCGACGCCCTGCTGGGCAAGTACCAGGGCGCGTTCGACCCGACCGTGTCGTGGGTCGGATCGCGCGTGACGCAGGTCGACGTGAGCTATGCAGGCTGGGGCAGCACCTACGTCTCCGGGTTCGAGGAGTCGAGCGCGTCGTCGCGCCGGCTCGTGTCCTCTGGCGTGGTGCAGCTTACCTCGGCGCTGGGCGTGAGCAGCCTGCTCGCCGGCACCGGTGTGTTCACGCCCGCGTCGGTCGCCTCCGACGGGATCGCGAAGAGCCAGGGCATCGTGCTCTCCGAAGGGATCGTGCTCTCCGAGGGCATCGTGCTCTCCGAGGGCATCGTGCTGTCCGAAGGCATCATCCTCAGCGAGGGCGTCGTGCTCTCCGAGGGCATCATCCTCAGCGAAGGCGTCGTGCTGTCCGAAGGCGTGATCCTCAGCGAATCGTTGCAGCCCGCGGGCGAGCCCTGACCCGGGCGTGAACGCAAGAGCGTGAACATGCAATTCATCGACATGCAGGACTACAGCCCTTCGGCGCGCCGCTACTGGTGGACCGTCACGCTGCTCGGCGCGGCGATCCTGCTCTACGCGATCGCGGACGTGGTGTCCGTGGACGGGCGCTTCCTGCTGCAGGTGCTGGTGGGGGCGGTCGTCTCGGCGATCGTCGGCCTCTTCCCGGTGCGCATTCCCGGGGCCAAGACCTCGATTGCGGGCGCCGAGATCTTCATCTTCCTCGTGATGCTGCTCTACGGCCCGTCGGCGGCGGTGATCGCGGCGGCCTTCGAGGGCTTCGTCGGCTCCTGGCGCACGTCCAAGCGCTGGACGAGCCGGCTGGGTACGCCCGCCATGGCCTCGGTGGCGATGATGGCGTGCGCGACCGCCTTCGAAGGCGTGCGCGAGCACGCCGCGCAGCTCAGCAACGCGGCCCTGCTCACCTCGCTCTTCGCGTTCGCCGCGCTGTACTTCGCCGCCAACACCCTGCTCACTTCGACGCTCATCGCCCTGAAGACCGGCGCGCCGATCACGCCGATGCGCTGGCTGCGCAGCTTCGGCTGGATCGGCCTCGCCTACCTCACGGGCGCCTCGATCGCGGGCCTGCTCTACTCGAGCTTCCAGCAGTTCGGGCTGCCGGTGCTGCTCGTCTCGGTGCCGGTGATCGCCATGTTCCTGTCCACCCTGCACTCGTACTTCCAGCGCAAGGAAGCCGACGAGCGCCACGTCGAGGAGTTGAAGGAGAGCGAGAGCCGCTTCCACAGCGCCTTCACCCACGCGGCGATCGGCATGGCGCTCGTGTCCACGGACGGTCGCCTGCTGCAGGCCAACAAGTCGTTCTGCGACATGCTGGGCCGGCCGCTGGCCGAGTTGCTCGCGGCCCACCTTCCCGCCCTGGTCAACGCCGACGACCTGAACGCCCTGCAGGGGCCGATCGAGAAGCTGGTGAAGGGCGAGCTGGCGAGCGTGCACACCGAGGTGCGCGGCGTGCATCGCGACGGCTCCGACGTGTGGATGTCGCTCAACATCTCGCTCGCGCGCGACTGGCAGTTCCGCACCCACAACCTGATCGTGCAGGCGCAGGACATCAGCGCCCGGCGCCGCGCCGAGGCCGAGCTCTACCACAACGCCTACCACGACAGCCTCACGCAGCTGTCCAATCGCACCCATTTCGACGAGCAGCTGAACCGCGCGATCGCGCGCGTGCAGCGCCACCCCGAGCAGCGCTTCGCGGTGATGTACCTCGACTTCGACCGCTTCAAGATGGTGAACGACAGCCTCGGCCACAAGGCGGGCGACGAGCTGCTGGTGCACGTGGCGCGGCGCCTGAAGGCGATGCTGCGGCCCACCGACGTGCTCGCGCGCCTCGGCGGCGACGAGTTCGCGATCCTGGTGGAGGACCTGCACCGCCAGCGCGACGCCGTCGAGCTCACCGAGCGCATCCAGAAGGAGCTGGAGCGGCCGGTGCAGCTGGGCGCCATGGAAGTGTCGGTGAGCGCCAGCATCGGCATCACCTTCAGCACCAACGGCTACCAGACCTCCGACCAGATCATCCGCGACGCCGACATCGCGATGTACAAGGCCAAGAGCAAGGGCAAGGCGCAGTACGCGCTGTTCGACTCGAGCCTGCACCAGCACGTGACCGCGCAGCTGCAGCTCGAGGGCGAGCTGCGCCGCGCGGTGGGCCAGGGCCAGATCTACCTCGAGTACCAGCCGATCTGCTCGCTGCGCGACCGCGAGCTGATCGGGTTCGAGGCGCTGGTGCGCTGGAACCATCCCGAGCGCGGCCTGCTCGAGCCGGCGACGTTCATTCCCGTGGCCGAGGAGACCGGCCTCATCGTCCCGCTGGGCAACTGGGTGCTCACCGAGGCCTGCCGCCAGATGCGCGAATGGAGGGCGATCCGCGACAGCGAGTCCCTGCGCATGAGTGTCAACGTCTCCAGCCTGCAGCTCACGCACCCCGACTTCGTCTCGCAGGTCCATGTCGCGCTGCAATCGGCCGACATGCGCCCGTCGCAGCTCACCCTCGAGGTCACCGAGAGCGTGCTGATGGACGGCATCGAGAACGCGGTGTCGACCCTCACGGCGCTGCGCAACATGGGGGTCACGCTCAGCATCGACGATTTCGGCACCGGCTACTCGAGCCTGTCCTACCTCGCGACCCTGCCCATCGACGCGCTCAAGGTCGACCGCTCGTTCATCGAGCGCATGAGCCGCGACGGCGAGGGCAGCGAGATCGTGAAGGCCATCTTCAAGCTCGGCCAGGCGCTGTCCAAGCAGGTGTTCGCCGAGGGCATCGAGACACGCCAGCAGTTGACGCTGCTGCAGGAGCTGGGCTGCGAATTCGGCCAGGGCTTCCTGCTGTCGCGTCCGGTGGACGCGGCGCGGGCCGGCGGCTTCCTCGCGGCCAAGCCCGGGGGCATCGTCTCGATCGCCTGAGGGCCCGGCGCAGTCCCCGGCGCGCGGCGCCTAGCCGTGCGCGCGGCGTAGCGGCAGCGTGAAGACGAAGCGGGCGCCCTTCTCGCGCCCGCCCTCGGCGCGAATCGTGCCGCCGTGCGCCTCGACGATCGCGCGCGAGATGGCGAGGCCGAGGCCGGCCCCGCGCCCGGCGGGCTGCTGCCCGCCGCGCGCGAAGGACTCGAACACCTCCTCCTCGCGCCCCGGGGGCAGCCCGGGTCCGTCGTCCTCGACGCTCACCTCGATCTGCTTGCCCACCACGCGTGCGGCCACCGTCACGCGGGTTCCCGCAGGCGTGTGCTTGATCGCGTTGCCGACGAGGCTCGCGAACACGCGCTCGAGCAACTCCGGGTCCACGCGCACGAGCGGCAGCTCTCGCGGCACCTCGATCGTGATCGGGTGCTTCGCGGTGAGCGCGCCCAGCCCGCGCAGCGCCGAGTCCACGACGTCGGCGAGCGGGCGGCGATCGAGCTCGAGGCGCAGGTCGCCGCTCTGGATGCGCGCCATCAGCAGCGCGTCGCGGGCCACGGCCACGTAGTGCACGCGCTCGAGCGCGGTCGCCACGAGCGCGGCGAAGATCTCGTACTGGTGGCGCTGCTCGGGGATGAAGAGGTCGCGGGTGCGCTCCGGGCGCACCGCGAGCACGCCGTGGTTGCGCGTGGGCGCCCTCAGTGGCAGGAACAGGTATTCGTTGCCGGCGAGCGTATCGGTGCCGGCGCCGGCCTGCAGGGCGCGCTCGAAGGCCCACTGGGCCGCAGTGCTGTCGAAGGGATTGGTCATGCCGCGGCCGGTGGGCGAGACCAGCATCCCCGTGGCATCGGGGACCAGGACCGCCACCCGCGCGCGGAAGTGCCGCGCCATGAAGTTCTCCGTGGTCTCGATCACCTCGGAGGTAGTCTGCAGCTTGGCCAGGTCGCGCGCGAACTCATAGAGCGTGCGCGCGCGCTTTTCGCGGTGGGAGGCCACGCGCGCCTGGAAGCGCAGGTTGCCGGCGAGCTGGCCGATGAACACGCCCACCGCGAGCATCACCGCGAAGGTGAGCAGGTACTGCACGTCGATGAACTCGAAGGAAAAGCGCGGGGGCACGAAGAAGTAGTCCAGCGCGAGCACGTTCACGATCGCCGCGAAGATCGACGGTCCCCTTCCCCAGCGCACCGCGACCAGCACGAGGGCGAGCGTGTAGAGCAGGACCAGGGTCGCCAGCTCCACGTGGGGACGCAGCAGCGCCGAGACGAACGTGGTGGCGAGGCAGGCCACGGCGCTCCACAGGTAGCGGATGCGCTTCTCGCCCGCGCGCGGGCTCGCCGCCTCGGGCTGGACCGGCGGCGCGGCCACGGGGGTGCCCGCTTCCGCGCCGCCCCGGCCGATCTCGATCACGTCGATGTTGGGGCTCGCCCCGGCGATCGCCTCGCTCATGCTGCGCCATAGGCGCAGCCGCCGCGACCGCCCACGCCCCACCAGCACGGTCGAGATGTTCTGGTCGCGCGCGTAATCCACCACCGCCTCGACCACATCGGCCCCGGTGAGGATGGCGGTGCGCGCCCCCAGCTCCGAGGCGAGGCTCACGACGCTCAGGATGCGGCCGCGCTCGACCGCGCGCAGTCGCTGCAGGCGCGGCGTCTCCACGTAGACGGCGGTCCACTCGACGTCGAGGCGGTTGGCAAGCCGCGCGGCGCTGCGCACCGCATGCTCGGAGCCGGCGCCCGGCCCGATGCAGCACAGCAGGTGGCCCTGGGTCTTCCAGACCGCGTCGATCGCCTTGTCCGCGCGCACCTTGCGCACCTCGTCCTCGACCACGTCGGCCGTGCGGCGCAGCGCGATCTCGCGCAGCGCGAGCAGGCTGCCCTTGCTGAAGAAGGTCTTCGCCGCGCCCTTCTCCGCGTCGCCGATGTGCACGCGGCCTTCCTTCAGGCGCACCAGCAGCTCGTCGGCGGACATGTCCACCATCACCGTTTCCTCGGCGCTGTCGAAGAAGGTGTCCGGCACCGTCTCGCGCTCGTGGATGCCGGTGATCTCTCCCACCACGTCGTTCAGGCTCTCCAGATGCTGCACGCCGATGGTCGTGAAGACGTCGATGCCGTTGGCGAGCAGCTCGTCGGCGTCGTTCCAGCGCTTCGGATGGCGCGAGCCGGGTGGGTTGGCGTGCGCGAGGTCGTCGATCAGGATCACCTCGGGCCGGCGCGCGAGGGCGACGTCGAGGTCGAACTCCCCGGGGCGCGCCGCGCCGTCGATCCGGGGCGGCGGGAGGACCTCGATCCCGTCGAGCTGCGCGCTCGTCTCCGGATCGTCGTGGGTCTCCACCACGCCGGCGACCACGTCGCGCCCGGAGCCGCGCATGCGCTGCGCGGCGCTCAGCATGGCGATGGTCTTGCCGGCGCCGGGGAAAGCGCCGAAGAAGATCTTGAGCTTGCCGCGATTCATCCCCGAATTGTATCTACAATGGGGCTCTCCCCGGCCTGCGAAGGTCCGTGCCCGCCATGGAAGACGCCCTGCTCCTCGCCCGCGCGCAGTTCGGCATCAACATCGGGTTCCACATCCTCTTCCCCTCGCTCACCATCGCGCTCGCGTGGTTCCTGCTGGCGTTTCGCATCATGTACCTGCGCACCCGCGACCCGGCCTGGCTCGCGACCTACCGACTGTGGGTGAAGATCTTCGCCCTCACCTTCGCGATGGGCGTGGTGACCGGCGTGGTGATGTCCTTCCAGTTCGGCACCAACTGGCCGCGCTACATGACCACCGTGGGCGCCATCGCCGGCCCGCTGCTCGCCTACGAGGTGCTCACCGCCTTCTTCCTCGAGGCGACCTTCCTCGGCGTGATGCTCTTCGGCATGAACCGCGTATCCGACCGGGTGCACATCGCCGCCGCCTTCCTCGTGGCGGCGGGAACCACGCTCTCGGCATTCTGGATCCTCGCGCTGAACTCCTGGATGCAGACTCCCGCGGGATACGTCTTCGCCGACGGCCAGTGGGTTGCCTCGAGCTGGCTCAAGGTGATCTTCAATCCCTCCTTCCCGTACCGGTTCACGCACATGATGCTCGCCTCGGGGCTCACGGCGTCGTTCGTCATCGCCGGCCTTTCCGCATGGCGCCTGCTGCGCGCGGCGCGCGACGGGGGCGCGGCGAAGACGCTGCGCGCCGCGCTGCTCACCGCGGCGGTGCTGAGCCCCGCTTCAGATCTTCGTGGGCGACCAGCACGGCCTGGACACGCTCGAGCACCAGCCCGCGAAGATCGCGGCCCTGGAAGCGATCTGGCACACGGAGCGAGGCGCTCCCCTCGTGCTGTTCGCGATCCCCGATGAAGCGCAGCATCGCAACGCCTACGCGATCGAGTTGCCTTACGGAGCGAGCCTCATCCTGCGCCATCGCGCCGACGCGCAGATCCAGGGGCTGGATGCCTTCGGCGCGGACCGGCCTCCGGTCGCGCCGCTCTTCTACGGGTTCCGCGCCATGGTCGGCATCGGCATGCTGATGGTGCTCGTCTCGTGGTGGGGTACCTGGTCCACGCGCCGCGGCCGCATCGCGCCGCGCTGGATGCTCTGGGTGTTCGCGCGTCTTCACCTTCTCGGGCTGGGTCGCGACGCTAGTCCGGCTGGATCGTGACCGAGATCGGCCGCCAGCCCTGGCTGGTCACCGGCCTGTTGCGCACCGCGAATGCCACGGGCGACGTGTCGCCGGCACAGCTGGGCGCGAGCCTCACCGGCTACATCCTCACCTACGCCATGATGTTCATCGCCTACATCGTCGTGCTCACGCACCTCGCGGGCGAAGGCACCGCGGGTGCCGCCCCGGAGGGCGGCTGGCCCGCCGCCGCGCCGGCCGGGAGGGCCGTGCCATGACCCTGGACCTGCCGCTGATCTTCATGGCGCTGATGGGCGTTGCCGTCCTCGCCTACGTGGTGCTCGACGGCTACGACCTCGGGCGTGGGCATGCTCATGCCGGCGGCGAGCGAGCACGAGCAGGATCGTGATGGTGTCCTCGATCGGCCCGTTCTGGGACGCCAACGAGACCTGGCTGGTGCTCGGCATCGGCATCCTGCTGATCGCCTTTCCGGTCGCGCACGGCCTGGTGCTCGGCGCGCTGTACCTGCCGGTGGTCGCGATGCTCGTCGGGCCTGATGCTGCGCGGCGTCGCCTTCGAATTCCGCGTCAAGGCGCGACGGCTGGCACCGCGAGCTGTGGAACTGGCTGTTCTGGTCCGGCTCCTTCCTCGCCTCGTTCTGCGCAGGGCCTCATGCTCGGGCGCTACATCACCGGCTTCGCAGCCCGGCTTCGGCTACTGCATGTTCGCGCTGCTCGTGGGCGCGAGCGCTGTGCGGCGGCTACGTGCTGCTCGGCGCGACCTGGCTCATCCTACAAGACCGAAGGCGAGCTGCAGGGCAAAGCGATCGCGCTGGGCGCGCTGGGGCCTCGCGTGGGTGGCGCTCGGCGTGGCGCTGGTCAGCCTCGCCACGCCCTTTGTGAGCGACACGGTACGCGACGAAGTGGTTCGATTTTCCGCGCACGCTCGGCGCTGATGCTGCTGCCGCTGGCGACGCTCGCCGCCTGGTTCTGGCTGTGGCGGGCGACGGGCGAGATCGCGCCGCGACCCGGGGCGGCCTCACTGGAGGCCGTTCGCCGGCGCGGTGGCGATCTTCGTGCTCGCCTTCGTCGGCCTCGCCTACAGCCTCTTTCCGTACGTCGTGATCGACCGGCTGACGATCTGGGACGCGGCCGCGCACCCTTCGGCGCTGAAGGTCGATCCTCATCGGCGCGCTGATGGTGCTGCCCTTCATCGTGGGCTACACGGCGTTTTCGTACCGCGTCTTCCGCGGCAAGGCCAAGGCCGGCCTGTACGACTGACGCAGTTGAGCGGCACCCTGTTGTCCGCTCCGTCGCTCCCGGACTTGGGCGTTGAGCGGCGACTTGTCGTCCGCTCCAACGCCGTTCCCGCTGTCTTCCTACGCCCCGCTTTCCCTTACTTCTCGATCAGGTGCCGCTTTTCCTTCACGTCCTTCCACTCGTCGGCATCGGGCGGCGCGGGCTTGCGCTCGACGAGCGGCTTCCACGCCTTCGAAAGCTCGGCATTCAGCGCGATGAACTCCTTCTGCTCGCCCGGCACGTCGTCCTCGGCGAAGATCGCCTCGACCGGGCATTCGGCCACGCACAGCGTGCAGTCGATGCACTCGTCCGGATCGATCACGAGCATGTTGGGGCCCTCGCGGAAGCAATCGACCGGGCACACGTCCACGCAGTCGGTGTACTTGCACTTGATGCAGGACTCGGTGACGACATACGTCATGGAAAGCCTTTGATACGCGGCGCCGGTGCCGGTGGAAGGCGGATATTTTATCAGAGCCCCCCGTCACGCCCCAAGCCGCCGCTTTGCCAGCGAGCCCCGGTTTGGTCTACGATGCATGCCACACCGATCGTCCCATGCGCGGCATCTCCCCGGGGGCGAAATCCCGATCCGAACGAGGCTAGCGTGAGCGAGAAAATCATCCATATCACCGACGACACCTTCGAGCCGGAAGTCCTGCAGTCGCAGACCCCGGTGCTGGTGGACTACTGGGCGGAGTGGTGCGGCCCGTGCAAGATGATCGCCCCGACCCTGGACCAGATCGCGAGCGAGTACGAAGGCCGGCTCAAGGTGACCAAGCTCAACATCGACGAGAACCAGACGACCCCGCCCAAGTACGGCATCCGGGGCATCCCCACCCTGATGCTCTTCAAGAACGGAAACGTCGAGGCCACCAAGGTGGGCGCATTGTCCAAGTCCCAGCTCACGGCCTTCATTGACAGCAATATCTAAACCGATACCCTGATGCACGTCCTGGCTGTTCGCTCGAACAGTCGTCCAACCAGAATTCCCGCACTTCCCCCCCGGCAGCCAGGCTGATCCCCGACCCCTTTAGCGTCATCCGGCCCGTGTGGTCTCCCGGGCCCGCTCCAGACATCCCATCACCCTAGGCAGGCCCGCGGCATGCACTTATCCGACCTCAAGCTCAAGCACGTCACCGAGCTCGTCGACATGGCGATCGCCAACGAGCTCGAAGGCGCCAACCGCCTGCGCAAGCAGGAGCTCATCTTCGCGCTGCTGAAGAACCAGGCGAAGAAGGGCGAGGCGATATTCGGCGACGGCACCCTCGAGGTGCTGCAGGACGGATTCGGCTTCCTGCGCTCACCCGACACCTCGTACCTCGCGGGTCCCGACGACATCTACGTGTCGCCCTCGCAGATCCGGCGCTTCAACCTGCACACGGGCGATTCGATCGAGGGCGAGATCCGCACGCCGAAGGACGGCGAGCGCTACTTCGCGCTGGTCAAGGTGGACAAGGTCAACGGCGAGCCGCCCGAGAACGCCAAGACCAAGATCCTCTTCGAGAACCTCACCCCGCTGCACCCCGACGAGGCGATGCGCCTCGAGCGCGACATCAAGGCCGAGGAGAACCTGACCGGCCGCATGCTCGACATCATCGCGCCCATCGGCAAGGGCCAGCGCGGCCTCATCGTCTCCCCGCCGAAGGCGGGCAAGACGGTGCTCATGCAGCACATGGCCCACGCGATCACCGCCAACCACCCCGAGGCCGTCCTCATCGTGCTGCTCATCGACGAGCGCCCGGAGGAGGTGACCGAGATGAGCCGCACCGTGCGCGGCGAGGTGGTGGCCTCCACCTTCGACGAGCCGGCCACGCGCCACGTGCAGGTGGCCGAGATGGTGATCGAGAAGGCCAAGCGCCTGGTCGAGCACAAGAAGGACGTGGTGATCCTGCTCGACTCGATCACGCGCCTCGCGCGCGCCTACAACACCGTGGTCCCCGCCTCCGGCAAGGTGCTCACGGGCGGCGTGGACTCCAACGCGCTGCAGCGCCCGAAGCGCTTCTTCGGCGCCGCGCGCAACATCGAGGAGGGCGGATCGCTCACCATCATCGCTACCGCGCTGATCGACACCGGCTCGCGCATGGACGACGTGATCTACGAGGAGTTCAAGGGCACCGGCAACATGGAGATCCACCTGGATCGCCGGATGGCCGAGAAGCGCATCTATCCCTCGCTCAACGTGAATCGCTCCGGCACGCGCCGCGAGGAGCTGCTGATCCCGCCCGAGATCCTTCCGAAGGTATGGATCCTGCGCAAGCTCCTGTTCGGCATGGACGAGCTCGAGGCGACCGAATTCCTGCTCGACAAGCTGCGTGCCACGAAGAACAACGAGGAGTTCTTCAATTCCATGAAGAAGGGCTGAGCGGTAGACGCTCGTTGGACCGGTCGACAAGTCGCCGGTCAACTCGTGGGGCGGGAGCCGGTTAGCAGGTTCCGGGCCAAAAAAGCCTGTCCGCTCAAGGGTCTGGCCTCCCCCAAGGTTTGGTAACAACCCCTTGCTTTCATTCATGTTTTCGCGGATAATGTTCGATTCTCGGGCCCGACGCGACTCCATTCGGCTCGAATGGAGGCGGCGCCCGCAACAAGGCGAAAACCATGAAAGACGGCATCCACCCGAACTACCGCGAGGTCGTGTTCCTCGACACCAGCTGCGATTTCGGCTTCGTCACCCGCTCGACGGTTGCGACCAACGAGACGATCAAGTGGAAGGACGGGAAGGAATATCCTGTCTACAAGATCGAAATTTCGGCCGAGTCGCACCCGTTCTACACCGGCAAGCAGAAGATCGTGGACACCGCCGGCCGCGTGGACAAGTTCAAGAAGCGCTATGCGCGCAAGGGCGCTGCCAAGGCGGCCGAGTAGCCGTTCCTGCGCGCCACCGAAAGGCAGCCCCCCGGGCTGCCTTTTTTGTTGCCGGGGCGCCGAGCACTCCGGGCGGGGGCGATTCCTTTGGATGCACCCGCGCAATCGCTCCTAGAATGACGCCATGACCGAGCGCCTCGAGGACACGTTCCGCGGCCGGATCGCGTACGACGGCACGCGCACTCCCCTCAAGACCACGCTGTTCCTCATCCTGTGCTTCACGTGGCTGCTGCCCGGCCTGGTGGGGCACGATCCCTGGAAGGTCGACGAGGCCACGGCGTTCGGCACCGTAGTGGAGATGCTGCGCACCGGCGATTGGGTGAGCTGGCGCATCGCCGGGGAGGCCTACTTCGACAAGGCGCCGCTGTATCTCTGGGCCGCCGCCGTCGACGTGAAGCTCTGGGGCGGGTTGCTCGCCGCGCCCGACGCCGCGCGCCTCACCTCGGGCCTCTTCATGGCCGGCACGCTGGGCTTCCTTTCCCTGGCCTGCCTCGAGCTGCTCGGCGAGCGGGCTATCCGGATGGGCGTGCTGCTCTTCATTGGCTGCCTGGGACTGCTGCTGCGCGCGCACGAGATGGTCACCGGGCTCGCGGGCCTCACCGGGATCGCCCTGGCGCTCTACGGCCTGGCGCTCGCCGGGCGCAGGCCCTACGCGGGCGGGGCGGTCGCGGGCGCCGGCATGGGGGTGGCTTTCCTCGGCGACGGGTTCCTGCCGCTCGGCATGCTCGCCTTGCTGCTGGGCGTGCTGCCGCTCATCGCGCCCTTCTGGCGCACGCGCCGCTACGCCGCCAGCGCGGCGATCGCGCTCGCCTGCGCCGCGCCGCTCATCGCGGCCTGGCTCGCCGCGCTCGCGTACGCGAACCCGCCCGCGCTGCACCCCTGGCTCGAGCGCGCGACCGATTTCGGATGGGCAGAGCTCTTCGGCCGCGACGACCCGCTCGAAGTCTTCTATTTCGTGCGCATCCTGCCGTGGTACGCGTGGCCCGCGTGGCCGCTCGCCACCTGGTCGTTGTGGCGCTCCCGGCATCGGCTGGCCGCGCGCCGCGAGCTCCTCCTGCCGCTCGCCGCGTTCGGGTCGTTCCTCTTCGTGACCTCGCTCTTCGGCGAGGCGCGGGAGGTGAACGCGATTCCGCTGCTGCTGCCGCTCGCGATCCTCGGCGTGGCGGAGCTCGACAGCCTGCCGCGCGGCGCGGCGAGCGCGCTCGACTGGTTCGGCATGACCACGTTCTTCCTCTTCGCCGCGCTGGTCTGGCTGGGGTGGGCCGCGGCCCTCACCGGCAAGCCCGACTTCATGGCGGCGTGGATCAGCCGGGAGGTTCCGGGCTTTCGCTACCGATTCGACTTCCTCGCGTTCGCGCTCGCCGCGCTGCTCACGCTCGTCTGGCTGGTGGTGGTGTTGCGGTCCCTGCGCTCCACGCGCCGCGCGCTCATCAACTGGACCGCGGGCATCGCGATGGTGTGGATGCTGGTGATGACCCTGGGCCTGCCCCTGGTCGACCAGGCCCGGAGCTACCGCGCGGTGGCCATGCGCCTGGTGCAGCACTTGCCGCGCGAGCGCGGCTGCGTGGCGCGCGTGAACGTGGGCGACGCCCAGCGCGCCCTGCTCGATTACTTCGCGGGCCTGCGCACCGTCGCCGCGGATACCGCGGCGGGCGCGCGCTGCGAGCTGCGCCTGTTGCAGGCGCCACCCGCGCACGTGCCAGGGGTGACGACGGACTGGAGGGAGATCTGGCGCGGGTCGCGCGCAGGGGACCGCAACGAGCTCTTCGTTCTTTATCGCCGCGCGCGATGACGCGCGGGACTAGGCCAGGCGCTCGTCGAGCAGCTCGATCCAGTGGCGAACGGGCGCGGCCGACCCCGACTGGATGTGCGCGAGGCAGCCGATGTTGGCCGTGGCGATGACCTCGGGGTCCCCCGATTCGAGGGCGCGCACCTTGTTGCGCAGCAGCTGGCGCGAGATGCCCGGCTGCAGGAGCGAGTAGGTCCCGGCCGATCCGCAGCACAGGTGGCCGTCGGGAACCGCCGTGAGCGCGTAGCCCGCCTCGCGCAGGATCGATTCCACCACGCCCGAGATCTTCAGGCCGTGCTGCAGCGAGCAGGGCGAATGGAAGGCGAGCCTGCGCGCCTCCTGCATCGGGCGCCACGGCCCGTGCAGGAGCGATTCCTGCGCGGCAACCACCTCTGAGATGTCGCGCGCGAGCGTGCAGATGCGCTCGGCCCTGGACGCGTACGCCGGATCGTGGCGCAGCAGGTGTCCATAGTCGCGCACCATCGTGCCGCATCCGCTCGCTGTGACCACGATGGCCTCGGCGCCCGCCTCCACGTGGGGCCACCACGCATCGACGTTGCGCCTCACGTAGTCCAGCGCCTGGTCCTGGTAGTTGAGGTGGAAGGTGACCGCGCCGCAGCAGCCCGCCTGCGCAGCCTCTACGAGCGAGATGCCGGCGCGATCCAGCACGCGCGCGGCCGCCGCGTTGATCGACGGCGCCATCGCCGGCTGCACGCAACCGGCCAGCACCAGCATGCGCCGCCCGTGGCGCGGCGCCGGCCAGGGACCCGCCGCGTGGCGTAACGGGATGCGCCGCGCGAGCTTCGCGGGCAGGAGCGGGCGCGCGGCGCGCCCGAGGGCAAGGGCCGCGCCGAACAGGGCGCGCGAGGGCAGGGTGTGCGCGAGCAGCCAGCGGCGCAGCCGGCTCCACGGCGTGCGCGCGACCTTTCGCTCCACGAGCCCGCGCCCGATATCGGCCAGGCGGCCGTACTCGACGCCGGAAGGGCAAGTCGTCTCGCACGCGCGGCACGTAAGGCAGCGATCGAGGTGCAGCTGGGTACGCTCCGTCACCGGCGCGCCCTCGAGCATCTGCTTCATGAGGTAGATGCGCCCGCGCGGGCTGTCCAGCTCGTCGCCCAGCAGGTTATACGTGGGGCAAGTCGCGAGGCAGAAGCCGCAATGCACGCATTTGCGCAGGATCGCGTCGGCTTCGATCCCCTCGGGCGTGTCCTTGATCCATTCGGCGAGGCGTGTCTGCATGGGCTCAGAACTCGTACATGCGGCCCGGGTTGAGGATGCCGGCCGGGTCGAAGGCCTGCTTGAGGCGCCGATGGATCTTGGCGAGCGCGGGCTGAAGCGGATGGAAGACCCCGACCGACTTGTCGCCGCCCCGGAACAGCGTGGCGTGGCCGCCGGCGCGTTCGGCGGTCGTGCGCAGGGCGAGGGCATCGGGATCGCCGCGGATCCAGCGCACGCCGCCGCCCCACTCGACGAGCTGCGCGTGCTCGGCAAGGATCGGCTCGGTCGTCTGCGGCACCGACAGGCGCCACAGGGGCCGATCGCCCGCGAAGAACGCGAGCCGCTGGTCGCGCAACTCGCGCCAGTATTGCGCGGCGTCGATCTCGGCGCCGCCCATATTCGACTTCGCCGCCGCCACGGCCGTCGCGGCTCCCGAAAGGCGCACGCGCAGCGTGCCATCCTCCCACGCGGTGGCCGAGAGGGGCAGCGGCCGGCCGGCCCACCGGTTCGCCTGCTTGATGGCGGACGCCTGGTCCAGCTCGAACGCGAGGGTCGCTTCCGCCGCGGGACTGGGCAGCACCTTGAACGAGATCTCGGTGATGACGCCGAGGGTTCCCAGCGCGCCGACCATGAGCCGCGATACGTCGTATCCGGCGACGTTCTTGATCACGCGCCCGCCGAACGCGAGGTCCTCGCCCTTGCCGTTGACGATGCGCGTGCCGAGCACGAAATCGCGCACCGCGCCCGCGTACGGCCGGCGCGGTCCCGAAAGCCCGCTCGCCACCGCTCCGCCGATGGTGGCGCGCGCACCGGGCGCAAGCGCATCGAAGCGCGGCGGCTCGAACGGCAACATCTGGCGCTCGCCCGCGAGCGCGCTCTCCACCTCCTCGAGCGGAGTGCCCCCGCGTACGGTGAGCACGAGCTCCTTGGGCTCATAGGCCACGATGCCCGCGTAGCCCGCCAGCTCGAGCACCTCCGCCGCGCCGCACGGGGCGCCGTAGAAGTCCTTGGTCCCGCCGCCGCGGATGCGCAGCGCCCGGCCGCTCGCCGCGCTCTCGCGTACGCGTTCGCACAGCTCGGCGATGAAAGCCGGATCCATTCAGAACCTCGGGATGTCGGGGCGCGGTACCTGCCCGGCGCGCACGTGCATGCCGCCCCACTCGGCGCAGCGCTTGAGCGTGGGCACGGCCTTGCCGGGATTGAGGATGCCGTCGGGATCGAAGGCGCGCTTCACGTCGTGGAAGGCCGTGAGCTCGGGCGCGCGGAACTGCACGCACATCTGGCGCAGCTTCTCGATGCCCACCCCGTGCTCCCCGGTGATCGTGCCGCCGGCCTCGACACAGGCCTCGAGGATGCGTCCGCCCAGCTCCTCGGCGCGCTCGAGCTCCCCGGGCTGGTTGGCGTCGTAGAAGATGCACGGATGGATGTTGCCGTCG
This sequence comes from uncultured beta proteobacterium, assembly GCA_963792865.1. Classification (GTDB taxonomy): domain Bacteria; phylum Pseudomonadota; class Gammaproteobacteria; order Burkholderiales; family Usitatibacteraceae; genus Usitatibacter. The sequence goes on along the minus strand of CAWBYB010000007.1, from coordinate 307,564 downwards.
CCCGCGTGGAAGACGTTGCCCACCGTGAGGCGGTACTCGGCGGCGAGCGCGTAGACGCGATCGAGGATGTCGGGCAGGCGGCCGCGCGGGATGGTCCCGTCGATGGTGTAGTAGTCGGGCAGGATCGTCGCGAGCGCCGTGAAGGCTCCCTTGCGCGCCTTCCACAGCCGCTCGCGCTCCGCGGCGCCGGAGGCGACGCGCACCTCGGCCGCGCCGCAGCGCTCGAGGATCGCGCGCACCGCCGCCAGGGATTCCAGCGCCTCTTCCGCCCCGCCGTCGACCTCGGCGAGCAGCAGCGCCTCGGCCCCGCGCGGGAAGCCCATCGCCATGACGCGCTCGCACGCTTCGATCACGATGCGATCCATCATCTCGAGCGCGGCCGGAATGATGCCCGCGCCGATGATCTCGCCCACGGCTTCGGCCGCCTGGCGCACGGAGGCGAACGCCGCGAGCAGGGTCTCCGTGCGCTGCGGCAGCGGCAGCAGGCGCACGCACACCCGCGTCACCACGCCGAGGTTGCCCTCGCTGCCGGTGATGAGCGCCAGCACGTCGTAGCCCGGCGCGTCGAGCGCGAGGCTGCCCGCCTCGAGCACGTCGCCGTCGGCGTCGACCGCGCGCAACGCGAGCAGGTTGTGGGTGGTGAGGCCGTACTTGAGGCAATGCACTCCCCCGGCGTTCTCGGCGACGTTGCCGCCGATCGAGCAGATCGACTGGCTCGAGGGATCGGGGGCATAGAACAGGCCCAGGGGAGCCGCGACCTCCGAGACCTGGAGGTTGCGCACGCCCGGTTCCACCGTGGCGGTGCGCGCAGCCGCGTCGAGCGACACGATGCGGCGCATGCGGGTCATCACCAGCAGCACGCCGTCGCTGCGCGGGATGGCGCCGCCCGAGATCCCCGTGCCCGCCCCGCGCGTGACCACGGGCACGCCGAGGCGCCGGCAGGCGCGCACGACGGCGCGCACCTGCTCCTCGTTCTCCGGCAGCACCGCGAGCATCGGCGTCTCGCGATGCGCGATGAAGGCGTCGGTCTCGAACGGCTTCAGGCCCTCCTCGTCGGCCACGATCGCGAGCGCGGGACGCACCGCGGCGAGCGCCTCGAGGGTGCGGCTGCGAATCCCGGGCGCGGCCGCCGCGGCGCCCATCAGAAGCGCGGCAGGTCCGGGTGCGGAAGGGCGCCGCCCTTCACGTGCATGGCGCCGCGCTCGGCGCAGCGGTGCAGCGTGGGCACGGCCTTCCCCGGATTGAGCAGCCCCTCGGGATCGAACGCCGCCTTCACCGCGTGGAACTGCGCGAGCTCCGTCGCGGCGAACTGGCTGCACATCTGGTTGATCTTCTCGACCCCCACGCCGTGCTCGCCGGTGATGGTGCCGCCCACCTCGATGCACATCTCGAGGATCTCGGCGGCGAACTGCTCGGTGTCCTCGAGCTCGCCCGGCACGTTGGCGTCGTAGAGGATGAGCGGGTGCAGGTTGCCGTCGCCGGCGTGGAAGACGTTGGCGCAGCGCAGCTTGTACCTGGCGCTCAGCTCCTCGATGCGCCGCAGCACGGGCGCGAGCGCCCCGCGCGGGATCGAGCCGTCGATGCAGTAGTAATCGGGCGAGATGCGCCCCACCGCCGGGAACGCGGCCTTGCGCCCCGACCAGAAGCGCAGGCGCTCGGCCTCGCTCTGCGAACAGCGGATGTCGGTCGCCCCGCTCGCGCGCATCACCTCGATCATCTTGGCCGTCTCGTGTGCAACCTCTTCGCGGGTGCCGTCGGACTCCGCCAGCAGGATCGCCTGCGCCTCGAGGTCGTAGCCCGCGTGCACGTAGTCCTCGACCGCGCGCGTGGCGAGCCGGTCCATCATCTCGAGGCCCGCGGGGATGATGCCCGCGCCGATCACGTTCGCGACCGCCTCTCCCGCGCTTTCCACGTCGCGAAACGAGGCCATCACGACCTGGGCGGTCTCGGGTTTTGGCAGCAGCTTCACGGTCACTTCGAGCGTGACGGCGAGCAGGCCCTCGGAGCCGGTCGCGAGCGCGAGCAGGTCGTAGCCGGGCGCATCGAGCGCCGCGGAGCCCAGGTCGAGCACGTCGCCATCGATCGTGATCGCCCGCACGCGGGCCACGTTGTGCACCGTGAGGCCGTACTTGAGGCAATGCACGCCGCCGGAATTCTCGGCCACGTTGCCGCCGATGGAGCACGCGATCTGGCTCGATGGATCGGGCGCGTAGTACAGGCCGAGCGGGGCCGCTTGCTGCGAGATGCGCAGATTGGTCACCCCCGGCTGCACGCGCGCCAGGCGCGCGAGCGGATCCAGGTCCACGATCCGGTTGAACTTCGCGAGCGAGAGCAGGATTCCGTCGGCCAGCGGCAGCGCTCCGCCGGATAGCCCGGTGCCGGAGCCGCGCGCCACCACCGGCGTCTTCGTCTCGCGCGCCACCGCGAGCACCGCCGCCACCTCGCGCTCGTCGGCGGGGATCGCCGCCACGAGCGGCGTCGCGCGGTAGGCCGAGAGCCCGTCGCATTCGTAAGGCTTGAGGTCCTCGCGATCCACCAGCACCGATGCGGCGGGCAACACGCGCGCGAGCCGGGCCGCGACCTCGGACCGGGGGGCTTGTCGGGGGACGTTGCGCGAACGGCGCTCATGGGAAAGGCACGAGAGATCCTTGTGCCTACAATGATACCGTGATGCTACCCGCGCTCTATTACGTGCTCGCCGTGGTGCTGGTGATCGCCGGCCTCGTGGGAACGCTCCTGCCGGCGCTCCCGGGCGCGCTCTTCGTCTTCGGCGGGCTCTTCCTCGCCGCCTGGGCGGACCATTTCGCGCGTGTGGGCGCCGTGGGCCTGGGCATCATCGCGGGGCTCGGGCTGCTCGCCCTCGTCATCGATCTCGTGGCCTCCGTGCTCGGCGCGAAGCGCGTGGGCGCGAGCCGGCAGGCACTGGCAGGCGCGACGCTCGGCGGGATCGTGGGCATCTTCCTCGGCATTCCCGGCTTGATCCTGGGCCCGTTCGCAGGCGCGGTGGCCGGCGAGCTGATCGCACGCCGGGGCCTGCTGCAAGCGGGCAAGGTGGGCCTGGGAACCTGGCTGGGGCTGGTCGCGGCCGCGATCGCGAAGCTCGTCCTCGCCTTCCTGATGATCGCGACCTTCCTCGCCTTCTACCTCTTCAGCGGCTAGGAGGGTCGCGGTTGGCGCGGCGCCCTCGACCGGACGCCCCCGCGCGAGCTCACAGGTCGAGCGCCTCGGTGAGGTCTCCCATCGCCGGGTTGCCGTTCGCCTTCAGGGCATCGTCACGCGCGGTCACGCCGGGCAGCGGATCGAGGCCCCAGCGGCGCGTGATGAGCCGCAGCGCCGAGTCCGTGTCGTACTGCGTATGGTCGACCGCCCCCTTCTTCGCGAACGGCGAGACGATGATCGCCGGGATGCGGCTGCCCGGGCCGAGCTGGTCGCCCTTGGGCGGGGCGACGTGGTCCCAGATGCCGCCGTTCTCGTCGTACGTCACCAGGATCACCATGTTGGGCCACTGGGGGCTCGCTTGCAGCTTTGCGATGAGGTCGGCGATGTGCGCATCCCCGGATGCGACCGCGGTATAGCCGGGATGCTGGTTGAGGTCGCCCTCCGGCTTGAAGAAGACCACGGGAGGCAGGGCCCCCGCCGCGGCGTCGGCCACCAGGTCGTTGTAGTCCTTGAGGTGCGCCGCCCGATACGCCGCGTTGGTCACCGGGTCCATCTTCGCGTAGTAGTTGAACGGCTGGTGGTGCGCCTGGAAGTTGGGCACCGGGGAATGGTAGACCAGCGTGCGGTCGGCCGAGGCGCTCGCCCAGGCGCCGGAATACCACTTCCAGTGGACGCCCTTCGCGTCGAGGCGATCGCCGATGGTGGCCTGCGTCTGCGGCGGCAGCGTCGTCGCCGAGGCGGGGTTCGCGTAAAGTCCCGTGGCGTCGCTCGCCGCGGGCGCGTTGCCGCTCGGCTGGTACGCAGGCTGCATCGTGTTGATCGCGCGGAACGTGCCGTCCCCGAAGTAGTTCTTCGGCGTGATGTTGGTGCTCGCGACGAACGTAGGCGGTCCGTCGAGGGCGGACGCCGGAGAGGCCGCGGTCTGCGTGAGGCGCGGGAGGAACTTGCCCGATGCGTCTGTATCGAGCACCGAGATCGGCGGATGCGCCGCCGCGGTATCCGCGTTCGGATACTCCGGGGCGCAGGCGCAGATCAGGTACTGGTGGTTGAGGAACGAGCCGCCGAAGGCTCCCATGAAGAAGTTGTCCGCCAGCACGTACTGCCTCGCGACGTTCCACATCGCCATGCCGCTGCCGTCGAAGTAGTGCATCACGAGGCCGCCAGAGTCGGCCCACGCGGCGAACTTGTCGTTCTTGCCGCCGTCGATCTGCATCTGGTTCTCGTAGAAGCGATGGTAGAGGTCGCGCGTGATCACGGCAGTCGAGACGCCGAACGTCGCGTCGACGCGGAACGGCTGGTTCGGCAGGCCGGCGCTTTGCGCCTGCGTGACGACCGGCATCTGCCCGGCCGCCGTGAGGCCGCCCCAGGTCTGCGGCAGTGTCGCGAGCGCGCTGCCCGCGGCGTCGCGATCGACCTGCGGCGCGATGGTCCCGGTCGCCGCGGGATTCACGCCCGGGATCCCGTTCGCGCCGGGGAACAGTCCGTACAGGTTGTCGAAGCTGCGATTCTCGGCGTAGATCACCACGACGGTGCTCACCTTGTTCTGCAGCTGGCAGTCGGTGCCGCAATCGTTGTGCGAGCAGGCCGCGAGCCCCGCGGCGAGGAGACCTGCTACGACGAGGGAAATCAGGGGGGTGGTCTGGCGCGATCGCATGGCAATCACCGGTGTCGTTGTTGATGGAAGGTGGTGATTAGAAGGCGCGGACATGACAGGGCGTCGCACACAATCGTCACCGGCCTGAAACGAAAGGAGCGTCTGCTGGCGCGGGTGAGATATCCATCGCTCGCCGCGGCGGCCCTCGCCGGCGCGGCCTTCCTGCATGCCTGCGGCGAACCGCGCGCCGCGCCGGAGCCCTTCTACGCCACGAAGTTCGAGCGCCGGCCGGACGTGGCGCGCATGACGGCCATCGGGCGGCGGCTGTTCTTCGATCCCTCCCTGTCCGCTTCCGGAAGGACCGCGTGCGCGAGCTGCCACGATCCGGCGCACGCCTACGGTCCGCCGAACGCCCGCGCCGTGCAGCTCGCCGGCGCGCACGGCAGGACGCCGGGCGTGCGCGCGGCGCCGTCGCTGCGCTACGTGCAGACGGTACCGCCGTTCAGCGCACACTATTTCGAAACGGACGGCGACGACAGCATCGACCAGGGCCCCACCGGAGGCCACGGCTGGGACGGCCGCGCGCGCTCGCTGCACGAGCAGGCGGCGATCCCCCTGCTGTCGCCCTTCGAGATGGCGAACCGCGACGCCGCCGAGGTGGTCGAGCGCGCGCGCCGCTCGTCGAGCGCTCCGGCCCTGCGCGAGGCCTTCGGCGCGCACGTGCTCGACGATGTCGACCGCGCCTTGCGCGCGATCCTGCTCTGCCTCGAGGTCTTCCAGCAGGACCCGGCGCAGTTCTATCCCTACGACAGCAAGTACGACGCGTTCCTGCGCGGGGAGGCGGCGCTCTCCGGGCGCGAGCGCCGCGGGCTGGCACTGTTCAACGATCCGGCGAAGGGCAACTGCGCCTCGTGCCATCCGAGCGCCATCCGGAACGGCGCCTTTCCCGCCTTCACCGACTGGGGCTTCGTCGCCCTGGGCGTGCCGCGCAACCGCGCCGTCGCCGGCGCCTTCCGCGACCTGGGCCTGTGCGGTCCGCTGCGCAAGGATCTCGCCGGGCACAAGGAGTACTGCGGGATGTTCCGCACCCCCAGCTTGCGCAACGTGGCCACGCGCCGGGTCTTCTTCCACAACGGGAGGTTCACGCGCCTGGAGGACGCGGTGCGCTTCTACGCCGAGCGTGATTCCAATCCGGCGCGCTGGTACCCGCGCCTGCCGGACGGGCGCATCGACGCCTACGACGACATTCCGCCCTCGCTGCGCGCCAACGTGAACCGCGCGCCGCCCTTCGGCGGGGCACCCGGCGCCAAGCCCGCGCTCGACCGCGCCGAGATCGGCGACATCGTCGCCTTCCTGCGCACGCTCACCGACGGCTACCGGGTGGGCGCCGGCTCCTAGGACATGACCGCGAGCTGCTGGTTCGCGTTCTCGAGCCGCTCGACCAGCGTGTTGAGGAAACGCTCGTCGAAGAGGCGCCGGCAGGAGAGCGAGGCGGCGCGCAGGTCCTCGGCGCGGATCTTCATGAGGATCACGTCGGAGGTCGTGGTGACCGTCGCGGAGCGGTGAGGGGCATCCTTGTGCGCGAGGTACGACATCTCGCCGAAGCAGTCACCGGCGGTGAGCACCGAGAGCGTGCGCTTGCCGCGCGTGACGCGCACGTAGCCCCCGGCGAGGATGAAGAAGGAGTCGCCGTGGTCGCCCTCCTTGATGAGCGCGGTGTCGGGCTTGAACTTCGCCCACTTGCTGATGCGCATCACCTCCCAGAGCTCGTTCTCGGGGAAGTCGCGGAAGAAGGGCAGCGTGCGCAACAGGCTGAAGCGCTCGGTGTCGGACGAATCGCGCTTCTCCTCCGCCTTGTGCTCGTGCTTCCAGGTCTCGGTGAGGGCCTGCCCGAATTCGTCCCAGGTGGCGTAGCGCTTCGCCGGGTCCTTCGAGATCGCCTTCATCACGATGGCGTCCAGCTCGGGCGAGATGCCCTCGCGGTGCGTGCTCGGGGACTCGGGCTCCGTGTTCACGATCTGGTAGATCACGCTCATCGTGTTGGCGCCGCTGAACGGCAGCCGTGCCGTGAGCATGTAGTACATCACCACGCCCAGCGCGTAGATGTCCGTGAGGTGGGAGGCCTGCGCGGTGCCGGTGACCAGCTCGGGGGCCATGTACGCCGGGGAGCCCACGTTGGTGATGATGGTGCGGTCGGACACCGTATTGATCGCCGCGCCGAAGTCGGCGATCTTGATGTCGGTGCCCTCGTGGTGGAGGATGTTGCCGGGCTTGATGTCGCGGTGGGTGAGGCCGAGGGTCTGCGCGAAGGCGAGCGCGCGCACGCACTTGAAGACGATTTCGGCCACCTCGCGCGGCTCGAGCAGCTGGTCGGGCTGGCAGAACTTCTCGAGGGTGCCGCCCTCGATGTACTCCATCACGATGTAGCTGTACTTGTCCTCCACCACCGCGTCGTAGATCTGGACGATGTGGGGGTGGTTCAACTTGCCCGCGAGCGCCGCCTCGTTGAGGAACATGCTGCGGTAGAAGGCGCCGTCCTCGTTGTTCTTGAGCGCCTCCGGATAGGCGATCTTGATCGCCACCTTGCGCTGCGCGAACGGATCCTCCGCGAGGTAGACCTTGCCCGTGGCGCCCTTGCCCAGCTCGCCCACGATCTGGTACTTGCCGATGGCCTGGCGCGCGGTCATGCGCGCCGCCCCCCGTGCACGGCGAGGCGCCGGGCGATTGCCTCGCCGAATCCCGATCCGGCCCCGGTGACGATGGCCGCCTTGCCCTCGAGTCGCATGTCGTTCCCGTCCGCCTGGTACGCGCGGGCGAGGCGCCGCGCACGGGAATTATGGCCGAATCAGAACAAACCCGCGATTTTCCCGTCGTCGGTCACGTCGATGGCGCAGGCCGAGGGCACCTTCGGCAGGCCGGGCATGGTCATGATGTCGCCGCAGATCATCACCACGAACTCCGCCCCGGCCGCCAGGCGCACCTCGCGCACGTTCACCACGTGCCCCGAGGGCGCGCCCCGCAGCTGGGGGTCGGTCGAGAACGAGTACTGCGTCTTGGCCACGCAGATCGGATAGTGGCCGTAGCCCGACTCCTGCAGCTTCTTGATCTGCGCGCGCACCTTCGAGTCGGCGGTGATGTCCGAGGCGCCGTAGATCTTGGTCGCGATCGCCTTCATCTTGTCCCAGAGGCTCGCCTGCTCGTCGTAGACGAACTTGAAGCTGTTGGGCTCCTCGCACAGGCGCACCACCTCCTTGGCGACCTCCACCGCGCCCTTGCCGCCTTCGGCCCAGTGGCGCGCGAGGATCACCTTCGCGCCGTGATGGGCCATCTTGTCCTGCAGCAGCCTTACCTCCGCGTCGGTGTCCTCGGTGCGGTGGTTGATCGCCACCACGCACGGCAGGCCGTAGTTGTTGCGGATGTTGTTCACGTGCCGCTCGATGTTGGCGATGCCCTTGGCGAGCGCCTCGAGGTTCTCCTTGCCCAGCTCCTTCACCTCGATGCCGCCGTGGTACTTGAGGGCGCGCACGGTGGCGACCAGCACCACGGCCGAGGGCTTGAGGCCCGCCTTGCGGCACTTGATGTCGACGAACTTCTCGGCGCCCAGGTCCGCCCCGAAGCCCGCCTCGGTCACCACGTAGTCGCCCAGCTTCAACGCGGTCTGGGTGGCGAGCACCGAGTTGCACCCGTGGGCGATGTTGGCGAAAGGCCCGCCGTGGATGAACGCCGGGGAATGCTCGAGCGTCTGCACCAGGTTGGGGGCGAGCGCGTCCTTGAGCAACGCCGCCATCGCCCCGTGGGTCTTCAGGTCCCGGGCGAGGATCGGCTTCTGGTCGCGGGTATAGCCGCACACGATCTTGCCCAGGCGCTCCTTCAGGTCCTTCAGGCTCGTCGACAGGCAGAAGATCGCCATCACCTCGGAGGCCACGACGATGTCGAAGCCGTCCTCGCGCGGGAAGCCGTTGGCGGGCCCGCCGAGCGCGATCGTGATCTGGCGCAGCGCCCGGTCGTTCATGTCCATCACCCGTTTCCACGCGACGCGGCGCACGTCGAAGCCGAGCTCGTTGCCGTGGTTGATGTGGTTGTCGATCATCGCGGCGAGCAGGTTGTTGGCGAGGCCGATCGCGTTGAAGTCGCCGGTGAAGTGCAGGTTGATGTCCTCCATGGGCACCACCTGCGCGTAGCCGCCGCCAGCCGCGCCCCCTTTCATGCCGAACACGGGGCCGAGCGAAGGCTCGCGCAGGCAGATCACCGCCTTCTTGCCGAGGTGGTTGAGGGCGTCGCCCAGGCCCACGGTGGTCGTGGTCTTGCCCTCGCCCGCGGGCGTGGGGCTGATGGCGGTGACGAGGATCAGCTTGCCGTCGCGCTTGCCGCCCAGCGACTGGACGTACTCCAGCGAAATCTTGGCCTTGTAGTGCCCATAGGGGGAGACGGCCTCGGCGGGTATGCCGAGCTTCGCGGCCACCTCGCCAATGGGTTTCATCTTCGCCTTTTGGGCGATCTCGATATCGCTCAGCATGGAATCTCCTGGGGATTGCGCTGGAAGGGGTCCTGCACGATTCACCGCTTGCGCCGAGTATAGAAACCGGCAGAATGGCCGAGCCTTGACTCGGATCAAGGGCCGAACGCAGACCCCCCATGCATTCCCACGAGGTCCTGGTACGCGAGTTCCACGCCCGGTTCGCCGCCCGCGACGCCGAGGGCATGGCGCGCTGCTACCACCCGGAGGTCTTCTTTTCCGACCCGGTCTTCCCGCGGCTCGCGGGCGAGGAGGCCGGCGACATGTGGCGCATGCTGCTTGCGCGGGCGAGCGACCTGGCGGTGAGCCTCGACGAGGCCTGGGCCGACGCCGAGGGCGGCCGGGCGCGCTGGACGGCCCGCTACACCTTCGGCGCGACCGGGCGGCCGGTGGTGAACCGGATCGACTCCCTGTTCGCCTTCCGTGGCGGGCTCATCGTGCGCCACTACGATCACTTCCCGTTCTGGCGCTGGGCCGCCCAGGCGCTCGGGCCCGCGGGCGCGCTGCTGGGTTGGTCGGCGCCGCTCAAGTGGAAGGTGCGCAGGGACGCCGCGCGCGCCCTGGAGCGCTTCAGCGCTGCGCGGGCTTGATGAGGGGCGTCCCAAAGAACTCCCGAATCAGGAAATCCTCGAGCCCCGCGCTGTCCTCGGGCCGCGCCGAGAGCACCACCACGCGGCCCAGGCGGCGCGATTCCCAGTTGAAGTCGCCCGCGTAGTGGGTGCGGATGAGCTCGATCATGCGCCGCACGATCGCGCGCTCGATATCGCCCCCGGGGCCTGCCCGCACCTCGATCACCTCGCGCCAGTGCCGGCGCGAGTCCGCCTGCCAGCCGTTGAACGCGAACATCGCGGTGTACGTCCCCTTGGTGAGGATCTGGAACACGCCGCCCGTGCCGTCGTCGCGCCCGAGGCTGTCGAGGTTGCGATTGATCGCGGCCAGCGCCGAATCGTCGGTTTCATCGGGCAGGGCATAAGGCGAGCCGGATCCCATGCGTGCCGCCTCGGCAGCGCGCCGGCGTTCGCGGCGGGCGTTGACCATGGCCAGCATGTCCATCGGCGGGGCCGGCGGAACCGGCGCGGGAGCCGGTGCCGGCGTAGCCTGCGGCACGGGCGGCGGGACTGCGAAGGGCGCGCGCGAGGTGCGCGCCCGCGCGGCGAGGATCGTCTGCGCCGGCGCGGGTGACGGCGGGCGCTGGGGCGCGGACGGCGGCGTGGGAGGAGGCGTGGGCGGAACGCCCACCAGGTCCACGATCATCGTGTCCGGCCCGCCCCGGCCGGCGAGCCGCCCCAGCTGCGGGTGGTGCATGGGCCACGCGAGCAGCGCCAGGTGCACCAGCACCGAGAGGCCGACGGCGATGCGGATGCGCTGGCGCGGGGAGTACACGTCGCCTACCGGCGCCGCAGCACGATCACGTTGCCCGCGACGCACACCGCGATCCCCGCCAGGGTGAGGGTGTGCCAGCGAAAGCCTTCGAAAGCGGCCGACAGGACGAGTGCGACGATCGGGACCATCACGCCGACATAGCCCGAGCGCGCGACCCCGATGCGCTGCAGCAGCGTGAGGAAGGCGGCGAACGCGGCGATGGAGCCGAAGAGCGCGAGGTAGAGCAGGGAGAGCAGGTAGCCCGGCGTGGCCTCGAAGCCCGGCGCGCGCCCGGACGCCAGCGCCACCCCGAACGAGAAGATGGCGCCGTAGAGCATCCCGAACGCCATCGACTGCCACAGCGGCAGGCGCGCCTCGTGGTTGCGGTGCGCGACGAGCGAGCCCAGAGCGGAGGTCACCACGGCGATCGCGGTGTAGAGCGCGCCCAGCACGGTGTTGCGGTCGCCCTTGAGGTGCTCGAACTCGGGCCAGTACACGAGCGCGATCCCGGCGATGCCGAGGATCGAGCCGGTCGTCATCGCCGCGGTCATCGGGGCGCGGAAGAAGGCGCGCATGCCCAGCATGCCCAGCAGCGGGCTCGCCGAGTATCCCACCGCCACCAGCCCCGAAACCACGTTGCGCTCCGCGTAGTACACGTAGATGTAGCTTACGCTGAACATGAGCACGCCCTGCAGCGCGATCCAGGCGTGCTCGCGCGCGGCGAAGCGCAGCTTGAGCCCGCGCGCGGCGCAATATCCGAACAGCAGCAGCGAGGCGAGCAGGAAGCGGTAGGCGACGCTCGCCTCGGGCGCCACGCGGCCGAGCTGGAACGTGATCGCGAGCCAGGTCGAGCCCCAGATCACGACGCACGCGACGAAGAGCCGGACGTTGGTCAAGCTATTTCGCCAGCCCGACCTGGTCGAGGATGAAGGCGTAGGTGAAGGCGAGCTCCTGCAGGGCGTCGTAGCGGCCCGAGGCGCCGGCATGGCCCGCCGCCATGATGGTCTTCAGCAGCAGCGGATGGCCGTCGGTCTTCAGGGTGCGCAGCTTCGCCACGTACTTGGCGGGTTCCCAGTACATGACCTGGCTGTCGTTCAACGAGGTCTCCACCAGCATCGCCGGATACGCGCCGCGCCGCAGGTTGTCGTAGGGCGAGTACGAGCGCATGTAGCGGTAGTACCTCGCCCGCCGGGGATCGCCCCATTCGAGGTATTCCTGGACGGTGAGCGGCAGCGAGGCGTCGAGCATCGTGGTCACCACGTCGACGAACGGCACCTGCGCGACCACGGCCCTGAACAGCTGCGGCCGCAGGTTGGTCACCGCGCCCATCAGCAGCCCGCCCGCGCTGCCGCCCTGGATCACGAGCCCTTCGGGCGCCGTGTAGCCGCGGCGCACCAGCGACTCGGCCACCGCGATGAAGTCCGTGAAGGTGTTCTTCTTGCGCAGCAGCTTGCCCGCGTCGTACCAGAGCCGCCCGCGGTCGCCGCCGCCGCGCACGTGGGCGATCGCGAAGATCATCCCCCGGTCGAGCAGCGACACGCGCGAGGAGCGGAAGTACGGGTCGATCGGGATGCCGTAGGCGCCATAGCCGTAGAGCAGCATGGGCCGCGGTCCCTTGCTGCGCGGACGCTTGCGGTAGACGAGCGAGATCGGGATGCGCGTGCCGTCGCGCGCCACCGCGGTCAACGCCTCGGAGGCGTACGCGCGCGGATCGTAGCCGCCGAGCACCGGCTGGCGCTTGAGCAGCGCGCGCGTTCTCCGTGCCACGTCGTAGTCGTACCAGGAGCGCGGCGTGACCAGGCTTTCGTAGACGAAGCGGAATCGGCGCGCGCCGAACTCGGCGTTGATCCCCGGGTGCGCGGAGTACACCGCCTCGTCGAACGCGATGTAGTGCGGCCGCGCGCCCGCGAACGGCGTGACGCGCAGCTTGAGCGCCCCGCGGTCGCGTTCGACGGCGACCCAGAAATCGCGGAACACCTCGACGTCCTCCAGCATCACCGTCGGGCGGTGCGCGATCACCTGCTTCCAGCGCGCGGGCCGGGGATCGGCCAGTGGCGCGCGCACCAGGCGGAAGTTGCGCCCGCGGTCGTTGGTGCGGATGAAGAGCTCGTCGCCGCGGTGGTCGATCGAGTACTCGTGCCCCTCGCGGCGCGCGAGCACGGTGCGGAAGGCGTCCTTCGGGGCGTCCGCGGCCAGGATGCGCATCTCGCTGGTGTCCTTGCTCGAGATGCCCAGCACGATGAAGGCCTCGCTGCGCGTCTCTCCCACGCCGATGTCGAAGCGCTCGTCGCGCTCCTCGTACACCGCCGCGGCGCGGGCGCCCAGGGCGAGGCGGTGCAGGCGGAAGCTGCGCTTGGTGGTCGGGTGCTCCTCCACGTAGAAGAGCGTCGCGCTGTCGGCGGCCCAGGCGACCGAGGTGACGCGCTGCGCGCTATCGCCCGTGAGCGCCCCGCTCGCCAGGTCCTTCACGTGCAGCGCGTATTGCCGGAAGCCGCTGAAGTCCACGGTGTAGGCGAGCCTGGATCCGTCGGGGCTCACGTCCAGCGTGCCCAGGGCCGCGTAGGGACGGCCGCGCGCGAGTTGGTTCACGTCGAGGAGCACCTCCTCGCGCGCGCGCATCGAGCCCTTGCGCCGGCAGTAGATCGGGTACTGCAGGCCCTTTACCTCGCGCTGGTAGTACCAGTAGCCGCGGTGCCGGTACGGCACGCTCTCGTCGGTCTCCCGGATGCGCGCGAGCATCTCGGCGTAGAGCGACTTGCGCAACGCCGCGAGCGGCTTCGTCGCCGCCTCCGTATAGCGGTTCTCCGCCTCGAGGTAGGCGATGACCTGCGGGTCGTCGCGCTTTCGCAGCCAGAAATAGTCGTCGACCCGGCGCTCCCCGAACCGGGTCAGGACCTTGCGCCTTCTCGCGGCCGCGGGCGGCGCGGCGAGGCCCGGATCGAGGAGCGGGGCGGAAGGAGTGGCTCGAGGCATGGGTACGGGCGGGACGCGGCGGGCGCGTCGGGGAAGGCCCGGATTATACGGCGCGGCCGGCGGGGCGGACCGCGGTGAAACGATTCGTTACCGATGGCGCGGTCAACGCCGGCGCCCGCGGCCCCGGGAGCCGCGGGTCGAACTTTGCTAAGCTAGGATTCCCTTGCGGAGTCCCGCGATGCTCGACCTGAAGCCTTCCCGCGCCGGCGCGTCGTCCGGGCCGTATTCCGAGCTCCTGTCCCAGGCCCGCGCGCTGCTCGAAGGCGAGCGCGACGCCACCGCCAACGCGGCGAACCTCGCCGCCCTGCTCTTCCACTCCCTGCCCGACCTCAACTGGGCGGGGTTCTATTGGCTCAAGCGCGGCGAGCTGGTGCTCGGTCCGTTCCAGGGCCGGCCTGCGTGCGTGCGCATCGCCCTCGGCCGGGGCGTGTGCGGAACGGCCGCGGCCGGCCGGCGCAGCGTCGTGGTACCCGACGTGCACGCGTTCCCCGGCCACATCGCCTGCGACGCCGCCTCGCGCAGCGAGCTCGTGGTCCCGGTCCTGCGCGACGGGGGCCTGCTCGGCGTGCTCGATCTCGACAGCCCGCTGACGGCGCGCTTCACCGAAGCGGATGCGCGCGGCCTGGAGGAGATCGTGCGCGCCTTCGTCGAGGCGAGCGATCTGGCGAGCTGATGACGATGCCGCGGCCATGACGCTGCGCTCGCTGCTGGTCGACTTCAATTCCTACTTCGCCTCGGTCGAGCAGCAGGCCGAGCCGCGGCTGCGCGGCAAGCCGCTCGGCGTGGTGCCCCTGCTCGCGGACACCACCGTGTGCATCGCCGCGAGCGTGGAGGCCAAGGTGTTCGGCGTGAAGACCGGCACCCGGGTGGCCGAGGCGCGGCGCCTGTGCCCCGGCATCGAGTTCGTCATCGCGCGCCACGAGCTCTACATCGACTACCACCACCGCGCGGTGGCGGCGGTGGACTCGGTCGTGCCGGTGCGCGCGGTGCTGTCCATCGACGAGATGGACTGCGAGCTCACGGGGCGCTGGCGCGAGCCGCAGCGCGCGCGCGATATCGCGCTCAAGGTGAAGGCGGTGATCGGCGAGCGCGTGGGCGAGCACCTGCGCACTTCCATCGGGATCGGCCCCAATACCTTCATCGCGAAGACCGCCTCCGACATGATGAAGCCCGACGGCCTGGTGGTGATCGAGCAGCGCGAGCTCCCCGAGCGCCTGTTCGATCTCGAGGTGCGCGCCCTTTCGGGCATCGGCCAGCAGATGGAGCGGCGCCTGCATCGGCACGGGATCCGCACCGTGCGCGACCTCGCGGCCCGGTCGCGCGACGAGCTGCACGCGATCTGGGGCGGGGTCGGGGGCGACATCCTGTGGAGCCGCATCCGCGGCGAGGAGCAGCACGAGCGCGCGGGCGACACGCACTCGATCTCGCATTCGAGCGTCCTGGGCCCGGAGCACCGCAACCCGGAGCATGCGTTCGCGGTGCTGAACCGCCTCACGCAGAAGGCGGCGATGCGGCTGCGCAAGGCGGGCTACTACGCGGGGCGGATCTCCGTCGACCTCAAGTACGTCGACGGCGGGCACTGGGGCGCCGAGATGCGCCTGGTGGATACGCAGGACACGAAGGCGTTCCTGCACGCCCTGGACAAGCTCTGGGCGGGGCGGCCGCGCAGCCCGCGTGCCATCCTCCGGGTGGGCATGGCGTACTCCGACTTCGTCTCCGAGCAGGACCGCACCGGGTCGCTGTTCGCCTCCGAGGCGCGCTCGAAGAGCCTGTACTCGGCCGTCGACAAGCTCAACGCCCGATTCGGCAAGCAGGCCGTGTATTTCGCGAGCGCCCACCAGGCGCGCGATCGTGGCGGGCTCGCGATCGCCTTCAACCACATCCCCGACCCGGAGACCGAGAAGTGAAGGACAACGTGGTCATCATCACCGGCGCGTCGAAGGGAATCGGCGCCGAGCTCGCGCGCCAGCTCGCCGCCCGGGGCGCGCGGCTCGTGCTCGCGGCGCGCCACGAGCCCGAGCTGGAGGCGGTCGCGGAGCAGTGCCGGGCGCTGGGCGCCCGGGTGGTCGCGGTGAAGGCCGACGTCGCGCTCGAGGGCGACTGCCGCAACATCGTGAGCGGCGCCGTGATCGCGTTCGGCCGCGTCGACACGCTCGTCAACAACGCCGGCGCCAGCATGTGGGCGCGCTTCGACGAGATCGAGGACCTCGCGGCGCTCGAGCGCATCATGCAGGTGAACTACATGGGCGCCGTCTACTGCACGCACGAGGCCTTGCCGTTCCTGCGCGAAAGCGGCGGGCGCATCGTGGGCATCTCGAGCCTGGCGGGGCGCACGGGCGTGCCCACGCGCACCGGCTACGCCGCGAGCAAGCATGCGATGACGGGCTTCTTCGACTCGCTGCGCATCGAGCTCGCGGGCTCCGGCGTCACGGTCACGATGATCTATCCCGGGTTCGTCGCCACCGGCATCCGCGAGAACGCGACCGGCCCCGACGGGAAGCCGATCCTCGTGAGCCCGGTGAAGGAATCGCAGGTGATGAGCGCCGAGGCCTGCGCCCGGCGCATCGTGCGCGCCCTCGAGCGGCGCGAGCGCGAGGTGGTGATGACCGCGCGCGGTAAGATGGGCCTCTGGCTCAAGCTCCTCGCCCCGTCCCTCGTGGACCGCATCGCGAGGCGGGCCATCGAGCGGGGACGCTGAATGCAGCTTTCGGTCTGGATCACCTACTTCGTCGCGACGATCGTGCTGTCGCTCACGCCCGGCCCGGGCGTCTTCTCGAGCATCTCGAGCGGGCTGCGCCACGGCTTCCGGCTGGGGCTGTGGAACGGCGTGGGCATGCAGGCGGCCAACCTGCTGCTGGTAGCCATCGTCGCGCTCGGGCTGGGGGCCCTCCTGCTCGCCTCGGAGACGGCCTTCTCCGTCGTCAAATGGCTCGGGGTCGCGTACCTGATCTACCTTGGCGTGGTGACCTGGCGCGCGCGCCCGCGCGGCTTCGAGGAGGACCGCGACGACCACGCGCGCACCGCGCGCGAAGTCTTCGCGCGCGGCTTCCTCGTGAACATGACCAACCCGAAGGGCATCATCTTCTTCGCCGCGATCCTGCCCCAGTTCATCGACGTGGCGCGCGAGCAGACGCCGCAGTACGCGATCTTCGCGGCGACGACGTTTTCCGTGGACCTCGTGGTGATGATGGGCTACACGGCCCTCGCCTCGCGGGTGCTGCGGGTGATGAAGGACCCGGCGCGGCTGCGCTGGGTGAACCGCGGGCTGGGCGGCGCGTTCGTCGCCGCCGGGCTCGCGCTCGCCAGTTTCCGGCGCGCCCTCGCGGCGTCCGCCTGAGCTTCCAACAACAAGGAGAGTGAGATGACGATCAAGGTCGGCGACCGGCTTCCCGAGGGAACCGTGCAGGAGTTCATCGAGGTCGAGGGCAACGGCTGCACCGTGGGCCCGAACACGTTCAAGGTGCTGGACCAGGTCAAGGGAAAGAAGGTCGCGATCTTCGGCGTCCCCGGCGCTTTCACGCCCACCTGCTCCGCCAAGCACGTACCCAGCTATCTCAACAACCTCGACAAGCTCAAGGCCAAGGGAGTGAGCGAGGTGTGGTGCTTCGCGGTCAACGATCCCTTCGTGATGGGCGCCTGGGCGCGCGACCAGAAGGCGGGCGGCAAGATCCACTTCATGGGCGACGGCAGCGCGGACTACACGAAGAAGCTCGGCCTCGAGCTCGACCTCCTCGCCCGCGGCCTGGGCGTGCGCTGCCAGCGCTTCTCGATGGTGGTGGACGACGGCGTCGTGAAGGCCCTCAACATCGAGGCGCCCGGCAAGTACGAGGTCTCGGACGCGGAGACGATGTTGAAGCAGCTCTGAGGCGCCCCGCCCCGGCGGGCCCTCAGCGGTTGCCGTACACCATGACCAGGACGACGACCAGCGCCACGGCGAGCACCGCGAGCGCGATCTTCCACCACGACTTCGGGCTCTCGCCGGAGACTTCCCCGGTCTGCCCGTTGATGAGGAAGCGGTAGGCCTTGTCGCGGTAGCGGTACGCCGAGAGCCAGACCGGCAGCAGCACGTGCTTGAACTTGATGTCGCTGTAACGCGTGGCGACGGCGTGGATGCGCTGGTGGTCGCCGCCGATGTCGCGGCGCACCAGATCGGCCACGGCCGCATCGATGGCCTGCTTGGCGATGGGGAAGCCGTCGCTCAGCCCGATCTGGTAGGCCTCGGCCTGGAAGCCGCTCACGTACTCCGGCTGGTACGGGACGAGCGCCTTCAGGTCCCAGCGTGCGGTGGCCCCCACGATGTCCGCGGGCAGCGTGCGCGAGGCCATCACCAGCACGTCGTCGTGGAAGTGCTCTACGTGGCCCGAGGCGGCGCTCCATCGCGTCTGGCGCACCTGGCGCGTCTGCGTGACGTTCTCGCCCGCGGAATTGCGCGTGGTGTAGCTCTCGGTCGTGTAGTAGTCGTCCCCGCGCTCGCCGCGATAGTCGCTCGAGGTGTGGCAATCGTAGGTCCAGAACGGCAGGTAGATGCCGGTGAGGCCCGTGTCGCTCTCGGCGTAGCGCTTGAGGTCGCCGGGCGCGAACCAGAGCTTGCGCACCCAGCGCCGGAAATCGTCCTGCGCGTGCTGCCGGTCGTGCTGGAAGGGCACCAGGGACTTGGGCTTGATGCGCCGATTGGCATAGCCCTTCGACACGATCGGCGCGCCGCAGAAAGTGCAGCGCGAGGCGAAGAGCGACGAAGGCAGGTTCTGCTCCGCGCCGCACTTTTCGCAGCGCACATGCTCCTCCTCGACCGTCTCGGCCTTGCCTTCGAGCGCCTTGAGGTAGGTGTCGAAGTCGAGCTCCTCGATCTTCTCCTCGCTGCCCGCGATGGTATTGGTCGCGCCGCAGAACTCGCACTTGAGCGTGGTCGTGCCGGGCGCGAACGAGAGCTTCGCTCCGCACCCCGAGCACGGGAAGGTGCGGATGAACTGCTTCTCGGGCTGCGCCGGCTGCGGGTCGGCCTGCGCCACTTACTGCGGCACCGGCGGGGGCACGTCGGCGAAGAGCGCCGCGAGCTCCGGCACCTCCCCGGCCTTCATCCATTGCGCCATGCCGTTCTTCCACACCAGCGAGGAGCGCGTGAGCTGCCCCGAGGCGGCCTGCTGGCGCAGCGCGCCCAGGTCGAAGGGGCCGGTCTGGTTCTGCCCGACGGCCACGTGGAAGCCCGCCGCGGGCGGCAGCGGCGGCGGCGCGGCGCCCGCACCCCCCGCCATGGCGCCCATCATCTGCGCGCCCATCGCGATGCCCGCGCCGAGTCCGACGCCCGCGCCCGCCGTGCCGCCCGGGTTGGCCGCTGCCTCGCGGATGGCCGACGCCGATTCGTATTGCGTGTACGCCTGGAGGTTGCCGACGGCAGCCATGGCCCCGCGCTTGTCGATCGCCTTCTCCACCTCCTCCGGCAGGCCGACGTTCTGCACCTGCACCTCGACCAGCTCGAGGCCCATCGCCTCGAAGTCGGGCTGCAGCCGATCGCGCAGCAGGTTGCCCATCTCGTAGACCTTCGCCGACATCTCGATCACCGGGATGCCCAGCTCGGGCATGAGCTCCTTGATGCGCAGCCCGATCTTGCCGCGCAGGTTCTCCTGGACGTCCTCGGTCGTGAAGCGCCCATCGGTGCCCGCTAGGTCGCGGATGATGATGCCGGGATCCTTCGCGCGCAGCGCGTAGATGCCGAACGCGGTCACGCGCACCATGCCGAAATCCTTGTCGCGCATCATCGCCGGTCCCGGCGTGCCCCACTTGAGGTCGGTGAACTTGCGCGTCGAGACGAAGTACACCTCGGCCTTGAACGGGCTGTTGAACCCGTACTTCCACCCGCGCAGCGTCGCGAGGACCGGCATGTTCTGCGTGGTGAGCTCGTAGGTGCCCGGCTTGTACACGTCGGCGAGCCTGCCTTCGTTCACGAAGGCGGCCATCTGGCCCTCGCGCACCACCAGCCTGGCGCCGTACTTGATCTCGTTCTGGTAGCGCTCGAAGCGGTAGGTGAGCGTGTCGTGCGTGTCGTCGAGCCATTCGATGATGTCGACCAGCTCGCCGAGGATCTTGTCCCAGAGCGCCATGTGCTTTCCTTTCCGAATGCAAGGCCGGGGGAACGAACGGATTAAGGTAACCTTACACGCGCGCGAAGACAACCGTCGATTCCCCGCCATGGCCGTCACCATTTCCGCCCTCTACGTCTACCCCGTGAAGGGCCTGAAGGGCATCGCGCTCGAAAGCGCGCGCTGCACCGAGCGCGGCCTCGAGCACGACCGGCGCTGGATGGTGGTGGACGCGGCCGGGCATTTCCTGACCCAGCGCGAGCATCCGCGCATGGCCACGGTGTGGACCGAGCTCGGCGCCGCGACGCTCGAGCTCTCCGCGCCCGACGCGGGCAGTGTCGAGGTGCCCCTGGACCCCGGGGGCGCGCCGGCGTTGCCGGTGCGCGTCTGGTCGAGCGTTTGCGAGGCACTGCCCGTCTCGCGCGAGGCCGACGCCTGGCTCTCGGCCTACCTCGGCCTCGATTGCCGCCTCGTGTACATGCCGCAGAGCACGCGCCGCGCCTCCAACGCGCGCTACACCGATTCGGAGCGCCTGGTCGGATTCGCCGACGGCTACGCCTACCTCGTCGCCGGCGAGGCCTCGCTCGCGGACCTGAACGCGCGCCTTGCCGCCCGGGGCCACCCGGCGCTGCCGATGAACCGCTTTCGCCCGAACCTGGTGGTCGCCGGCAGCGCGGCGTACGCCGAGGACGGGTGGAAGGACATCCGCATCGCGGACGCCGCGCTGCGCGCCGCGAAGCCCTGCGGGCGCTGCCAGGTCACGACCACGAACCAGGCCACCGGCGAGGTGGAGGGCCCGGAGCCGCTGGCCACCCTGGCCACGTACCGGCAGAGCGAGGAATTCGGCGTGATGTTCGCGATGAACTTCTACGCCCTGCGCGGCGGCACCGTGCGCGTGGGCGACGCTGTGCGCGGCGTGGAGTGAGCCGCTAGTCCCTGCGCGTGAGCGCGTGCGCTGCGAGCGCCAGCCATCCCGCGATGAACGCCGTGCCGCCGATGGGCGCCACGGGCCCGGCGGAGCGCGCCGTGAACGCGAGCCACCACAGCGCGCCGCAGAACATCGCGATCCCCAGGAGCAGCAGGCCGCCCGCGACGGCGAGCCAGCGCGAGGGAGCCTGGCGCGCGAGCAGGCCCACGGCGACCACCCCCAGGCCGTTCACCAGCTGGTAGTTCACCGCCGTCTGCAGCAGGCGCGCCGCGTCCGGGTGCGGGGCGCCGTGCGCGGCGTGCGCCGAGACCGCGCCCAGCGCGATCCCGAGGGCCATCATGAGGGCGCCGCACGCGAGGAAGAAGCGCGCCAACGGCGCGCCTACTTGGGCGGCGCCGCGGCGGGCACCTTGAGCAGGAAGGCCGCCAGCGCGGGCAGCAGGAAGAGCGCGCCCAGCATGTTCAGGAAGAACATGAACGCGAGCAGGATGCCCATGTCGGCCTGGAACTTGAGCGCGGAGAACGCCCAGGTTCCCACGCCCAGCGTCATGGTGATCGCGGTGAACACCATCGCGGTGCCGCGCTCCTTCAGCGCCTCGAAGAACGCGTCGGCGAGGCCAAGCCCTTCCTCGAGGTGCATCTCGATGCGGTCGTAGAGGTAGATCCCGTAGTCGACCCCCACGCCCACGCCCAGCGCGATCACCGGCAGCGTGGAGACCTTGAGCCCGATGCCCAGCGTGGGCATGAGCGCCTCGCACAGCACCGAGACGATGGCGAGCGGGATCAGGAT
Source organism: uncultured beta proteobacterium (assembly GCA_963792865.1). GTDB lineage: Bacteria > Pseudomonadota > Gammaproteobacteria > Burkholderiales > Usitatibacteraceae > Usitatibacter. The sequence continues at coordinate 286,166 of CAWBYB010000007.1, read as the reverse complement.
GCATAGCGTCGCGCGCAGGCTGCGGAAGGTCACCATGCACATCACGAGCAGCGCGCCGAAGATCGCGAAATCCATCTCGTAGCGCGCCTTGTCGACCGCCTCGTTGGTGGCGGCGGCCACGCCCATGTTGCCGGTGGCCAGCTTGAACTCGAGCGTGTCGCTCGGGTTGGCCGCCGCGAAACGCTTCACCTCGGCCACCAGCCGCGCGATGGTTTCGCCCTGCTGGTCGGTGGTGTTGACGAGCACCTGCATCGCGCTGCAATCGGGGTTGAGCAACCCGGTCGAGGTGTCGATCGGTGTCACCGCCTGCGCCATCACCTGCGGGTCGCGGGGCAGCTGGCGCCATTTGAGGCTGCCTTCGTTGAAGCCCGCGTTCACCACCTTGGCGAGGCCCGCGAGCGAGATCACCGACTGCGTGCCGGGGACGTTCTGCATGAACCAGTCGAAGCGCTCGATGGTGCTCATGATGTCGTAGCGGGTGCATGCGCCCTGCACGTTGTGGGTCTGCGCGACTACCCCGAGCGTGTTCACGCCGATGGCGAACTTCTTCACGATCATCGCGTTGTCGAGGTTGTAGCGCGAGTCGGGCCGCAGCTCCGGCACGCCGATGCCGTAGTCGCCCACCTTGAGGTGGCGCGCCTGCAGCAATCCCGCCGCGAGCACGACGAGGGCGGTGGCGATGACGGCCGTGGCCCTGCGCCGCTCGACCGAGCGCGATGCCGCCCGCCAGATGCGCCCTGCGAGGCTTTCCTGGTAGGCCTCGCCCGCGAGCAGCTTGCTGGAAACCGAGAGGTGCGACAGCAGGATCGGCAACAGCACCTTGTTGGTGAGGATCATCCACCCCACGCCGAGGGAGGCGGTGATGCCGAGCTCGCGCACGATGTCGATGGGGATCAGCATGATCACCGCGAACCCCAGGACATTGGTGAGCAGCGCGAGCGTGCCGGGGATGAAGATCTTGGCGAACGCCCGGCGTGCCGCGACCAGGCTTTCGGCGCCCGCGAGCACCTCGCGCTTCCAGGTCTTGGTCATCTGGACCGCGTGCGAGACGCCGATCGAGAAGATGAGGAAGGGCACCAGGATCGAGAGCGGGTCGATGCCGAAGCCCAGGATCGGCAGCGTGCCGAGCAGCCACAGCACGGGCAGCATCGCCACCACCAGCGCAACGAAGGTGAGCTTCGGGTCCTTCACGAACCAGAGCATCAGCACGAGCGTGATCGCGAACGCCACGCCGAAGAAGAGGATCACGCCGCGCGCCCCGTCGCGGATGTCGCCGATGGCCTTGGCGAAGCCGATGATGTGCACGCTCTGGCCGTCGCCCGAGTACTTGGCGCGCAGCTGCTCGAGCTTGCGCGACACCTCGAAGTAGTCCAGTCGCTTGCCGGTCTGCGGGTCGATCTCGAGCAGCCCGGCGCTCACCAGCGCGCCGGTGAAATCCGTCGCCACGGTGCGGCCCACCTCCGAGGACTTGTTCACGTTCTCGCGCACCTTGGCGAGGTCCGCGTCGCTGCCCTGGAAGCTGGCCGGTATCACGTTGCCGCCGGCGAATCCCTCCTCGATTACCTCGATGAAACGCGTGTTCGGGGTGAACAGCGACTTCACGCTCGGCCGGTCCACGCCGTTCAGCAGGAACACGTCGTCGGTGAGCCCCTTCAGCTTCGCCATGTACTGCTTGGTGAAGATGTCGCCGTCCTTCTGCACCAGCGCGATCGCGATGCGGTTGGCGCCCCCGAACACCTTCTCGTATTCCCGGTAGACCTTCATGTACGGGTGGTCGAGCGGGATCATCTTGTTGAATCCCGCGTCCACCGTGAGGCGCGCGGCCGAAGCGGCGAAGAGCACCGTGAGGACGCCGAAGACCGCGAGCCAGGTCCGGCGATGCCCGAAGATGACGTCGGAGATGGCCTGGATGAACCCGGCGAGGCTCACGGCCGCCCCTGCCCCCGCCGCTCGAGCGGCAGGGGCACCTCAAGCGGCCCCTCCTCTCCCAGCAGCAGCACCTTGTTCGGGGCACCGAGCATCGCCTTGGCGAGCATGCGCGTGGTCCCCGTGGGCAGCGCCACGAAGGAGCGGCCGTTGTCGCGGCTCACGAGGGCGGTTCCCGCGGCGCCCGCCAGCACGATCGCCCCGTCGGGCAGGAGCGAGCCGCCCATGAGCGTGGCGTCCGAGGCGTTTTCGATCGCGCTCCACGTGGCGCCCGCGTCGGTGGAGCGGTAGATGTGGCCGCGCAGCCCGAACGCGACCACCGCGCCGTCGGCCGCCACCACCGCGCCGAAGAGCGACCCCTTGTACGGCGATGCGCCCGCGCTCCACTTGCGGCCCGCGTCGTCGGAGACGAGCACGGTTCCCGCCTCGCCCACGATCAGCAGCTTGCCCGGCGCGACCTGCACGATCGCGTTCAGGTGCTTGTCGTCCGGGATGATCTTGCGCGGGTTCCAGCTCTTGCCGCCGTCGGAAGTCTCGTAATAGGCCCCGTAGGCGCCCACCGCGAACCCGGTCTCTGGCGAGACGAACAGCACGTCCATGAGCGGGCGCTGCTCGGAAGGCGCCGAGAACTGCTTCGTCCAGCTCTCGCCGCCGTCGGCGGTGGCGAGGATGACCGAATCGTGGCCCACGGCCCAGCCGTGCTGGGCGTCGATGAAGTCGACCGCGGTGAGCAGCGGCGCGTCGGGCGCCCGCGCGCGCGACCACGCCGCGCCCTGGTCGGAGCTCACCACGATGTAGCCGCGCGCGCCCACCGCGACGATGCGATCGCCCGCCCGCGCCGCGTCCAGGAGCAGCAGCTGGTGCATGGTCGAGGCGCGCAGCGGGCCCTGGTCGGGCAACACCTGCTCGTCCACCACTGCGCCCCAGGCGCCAAAGGCGATGCCGCAGCCGAGGGCTGCGGCACCGAGGACCTTCCTCATCGCGACCCGCGATCGGCCGCTGCTGTTAACGCGTGCCCAGCGCGCGCAGGTTGGAAGGCGTGTAGTCGCCCGCCGTGCGCTTGAGCGGCTGGTAGATGACCTTCTCCTCGTTGCGCAGGCCCATCGCGATGTAGCGGCGCGACTGCAGGTCGTTGTGCACCTCGACCGTGCCGAAGAACATGGGCACGTTGTACCAGTTCTCGTTGTGCTGCTCGGAGTAGCGCCACAGCTGGCCGCGCCCGTCGTACGCGTCGATCGCGAGGATCGCCCAGCTGTCCTCGTCGATGTAGAACGTGCGCCGCGAGTAGATGTGGCTGGTGCCCGGCTTGAGTGTCGCATCCACCACCCACACGCGGTGCAGCTCGTAGCGTGCGAGATCCTGGTTGATGTGGCCCGGCTTGAGGATGTCGGAGTACTTGTACTTCGGATCGCCCAGCTTGTACGAGTTGTAGGGCACATACATCTCGCGCTTGCCCACGAGCTTCCAGTCGTAGCGGTCCGTGGCGCCGTTGTACATCCCGAAGTCGTCGTTGGTGCGCAGCCCGTCGGCCGCGGTGCCGGGATTGTCGTAGGCCACGTTGGGCGCGAGGCGCACGCGGCGCTGGCCCGGGTTGTAGGTCCACGCGGTGCGCGGCTCCTTCGCCTGGTCCACCGTCTCGTGCACCAGCAGGATGTAGCCCGCGAGGCGCGCCGGCGCGGTGACGGTTTGCAGGTAGTTCAGCTTCAGGTTGGGCTCGCGCTGCGACTGGGGCTTCGAGCAGTTGCCGTATTGGAAGTCGTATTCGTACTGGAACTTCACCAGCGCATAGTCCCCGGTGGTCGTGACCGCGGCCTGCGCCCAGTCCTGCCCGAACGTGTCGCCGGAGTAGCGCAGCTCCGAGTTCCAGATCGCCTCGTTGCCGTTCTTCGGCATCGGAAACGGGATGCCGCCCACGCAGCCGACCACGCCATTGCCGCCGGGCGCGAGCTTCGCTTTGGCGGCGCATTCCTTCGTCTCCGCGTAGTGGCACGCGGGGAACGCGGCGCTGCGGTGCGTCGGGTAGACGATCATCTTGTAGTCCGGGTAGGTCTTGAACATCGCGACCTGGCCGGGCGCGAGCTCGTCCTTGTAGCGCTCGTAGTTTTTTGCGTCGATGGTGAAGAGCGCCTTGTCCGAGGCGTACGGATCGGGATAGTACCCGCCCTCGCTGTAGCCCGGCATCGCCTTCGTGATGCCGCCGTCCCACGCGGGAATCGTGCCGGCGGCATTGCCCGCCTTCTCCGCGCCTTCCGGCGTGAGGGTGGTGCCCAGCTTGGCGAGGTCGGCGGCCGACAGGTCGGCGGCGGCCGGCGCGGCGAACGCGGCGCCGATGGCGAGGGCCGCCCAGGATTTGTTCGAGATGAGCCACATGGATGCTTTCCTCCTGTTATGGTTTTCGAGGGCGCTCAGAACGAGTAGCTCACGCTCAGCGAATAGAAATCGCGGTCCTTGAGCGGGTTGGCGCTCGAGCAGAAGCTCGCGCTCTGCCCCGGCGTCACGACGCTGCCCGGCGGGGGCGTGTCGGTGCCGCAGTACGTGCGGCCCCCGAAGTAGTTCGTGTACTGCGCGTCGACGACCCACCTGCGCTGGTAGTCCCACGAAGCGCCGAAGGAGACGGACTTGGTGTCCTCGTTGAAGTTGGGTCCCACGCCCTTCACGTCGTGCGAGAAGGCGATGCGCGGGGCGACGTTGCCGCCGAGGAGCAGGTTGCTGTACTCGAGCCGGCCGACGAGGCGATAGCCCCACGAGAAGTTCGTGAAGTAGCCCTCGGTCTGGGTCGAGAAGGCGCTCGAGACCACCGCGCCGAACGCCGTGGCGGGCAGGTAGGCCGCGGGCCCGGAGAACTTGAGCTCCGAGGGCAGGTTGTGGAAATAATTCGCCCCGACCTCGCCCACGACGATCAGCTGGTCGGCGCGCAGCACGTTCGGCCACGACTTCGTCCCGGTGACCTGGAACTGGCTCATCTTCGCGTTGCGGAAGCCCTGGATGTAGCTTCCATCCGGCACCAGCGCGGCGGCCGTCGCGCCCGCGGGCGCACCCGGGATCTGCGTGAAGCCCGTGATGAGGTTCGGCAGCCCCAGCGAGGCGAGGATCAGCTCCGCAGTGGCGAGCTGCACCGGCTGGTTCGGGCGATACGAGTACTCGCCCTGCAGCGCGATGCCCGCCGGGCCCGCGGTATTGAAGCTCAGCCCGTAGAGGTGGATGTTCTCCGGGTACTCGGTGTAGTAGGTCGCGGTGCCCGTGGCGCACAGCGCGCGCAGCGCCGCCGTGGCGCAGATCGGCGCGATCAGCGGCCCGCCCGTGAGCACCGAGGTGGTCGTGCCCTTGATGCCGGCGAAGAACGGGATGCGGCTGTGGTAGTTCATGTAGTAGAAGCCGAACTCGGTCTCGTTCAGCTCGCTTGCGAGGTAGCGCAGCGCCACGCCGTACTGGCCGGAGTCGCTCGGATTGTGATCGGCGGAGCGCGGCACCCAGATCTGGGCAGCCGGGTCGAACGCGCCGTAGAGCGCGGCGGCGGTGTCGCTCAGGACGGGGATGCCGGGCGGCACCGGGTTGCCCGGCGGCGTGCGCTGGTCGCGCCGGCGCCCGAAGGAGACGATGACCCGGTCCGCGTCGTCGCTCGCCGCGTCGTTGTTCGAGAAGTACGAGCCCCTGGGATCGAGGCGGATCTTGTCGAAGTTGGTGAGGTAGAAGCCCTCGATCGTGGTGGAGTTGGTGAGCTCCTGGCTCGCCCAGATGCCGCTGGTGGGGATGAAGGCCTCCTTCAGCTCCGAGCCCGGCACGCGCAGCTTGGAGAGGTCCACCGGGTTGATCACGTTGATGCCGCTGGGAATGAAGGTGCTCTCGCCCCAGCTGATCACCTGGCGGCCGAGGCGCAGGTTGAGGTTCTTGCCGCCCGGCTGGAAGGCGGCGCTCACGAACCCGTCCAGGCCGACCACGTCCTTGCCCAGCCGGTCGCGCCCCGTCGGGCCCAGCTTGTCGCTGTTGGCGAGGTCGAAGTCGTAGTAGGCGGTGCCGCGCCCGAAGAATCCCAGGTTCTTGTACTTCACCTCGACGTCGGTGGTGGCCTTCACCAGGTTCGCGAAGGTCTTGCCCTTGTCGAAGTTCAGGTCGCCGTCGTCCTCGTTGGTCGAGCGCGACGTGCCGCCGTTGGCGATGCCGACGAGCGCCGGGTCGCGCGCACCGGCGCGCACGGACACCCCGTAGGAAATCGTCGTGTCGATGTTCACCTTGACCCCGCTGCCGGTCTCGAACTGGAGGGCGAACGCGGGAACCGAGCCGAGCAGCGCGATGGCGAGCGCCAGCGGCTTTGCAGCGGGGCGAAATGCGGATCTCATGGAAACTTTCTCCTCTCTGGTTTCATTCTTATTTCGTGGACTATTGTGCATTCAAGCGAGCGCCTCGAAAAGGCCCGCGGCGCCCATGCCCGTACCGATGCACATGGTGACCATTCCGAACTTTCCTCCGGTGCGGCGCAGCCCGTGCAGCAGCGTGGCGGTGCGCACCGCGCCCGTGGCCCCGAGCGGGTGGCCCAGCGCGATCGCCCCGCCCTGCGGATTGACCTTCGCCGGATCGAGCCCGAGGTCGCGGATCACCGCGAGCGACTGCGCGGCGAAGGCCTCGTTCAGCTCGATCCAGTCGAGCTGGTCCTGGCGCACGCCGGTGGCCTTCAGGACCTTGGGGATGGCCTTGATCGGTCCGATGCCCATGATCTCCGGGGGCACGCCCGCCACCGCGAACCCGGCGAAGCGCGCGAGCGGCGAGACGCCGTATCGCTTCATCGCCTTCTCGCTCATGACGACCACCGCCCCCGCCCCGTCGGACATCTGCGAGCTGTTGCCGGCGGTCACGCTGCCGCGCGCCGCGAAGACCGTCTTCAGCTTGCCCAGGGCCTCCTGCGTGGAATCCGGGCGCGGCCCCTCGTCGGCGTCGGCCACGCGCTTGCGGTGCACCACGCGGCCCGTGGCGAGGTCGGGCGCGGCCGAATCGATCTCGTAGGGCAGGATCTCGTCCCTGAAGCCGCCCGCGGCGATCGCCTTCGAGGCCTTCTGGTGGCTCGCCACGGCGAACGCGTCCTGGTCCTCGCGCGAGACCTTCCATTGCTGCGCGACCTTCTCCGCCGTGATGCCCATGCCGTAGGCGATGGCGACGTTCTCGTCGCCGTGGAACACCGCCTCGTTCAGCGCGACCTTGTTGCCCATCATCGGCACCATCGACATCGATTCGGTGCCGGCGGCGATCACGACGTCGTCGTCGCCGGTGCGGATGCGATCGGCGGCGAGCGCCACCGCCTGCACCCCCGAGGAGCAGAAGCGGTTGATCGTCATCGCCGGCACGCTGTCGGGAAATCCCGCGAGCAGCACGCCGATGCGCGCGACGTTCATGCCCTGCTCGGCCTCCGGCATGGCGCAGCCCACGATCACGTCGGCGATCTCGGCCGGATCCAGGCCCGGCACGCGCGCGAGCGCTCCCCGCAGCACGTGCGCCAGCATGTCGTCGGGCCGCACGTGGCGGAACATGCCGCGCGGGGCCTTGCCCACGGGCGTGCGCACCGCGGCGACGATGTAGGCTTCCTGGACTTGCTTCGACATGGCGCTCTCCTAGTTCCTGAGGGGCTTGCCCTTCTCGAGCATGTAGGCGATGCGTTCCTGCGTCCTGGGCGTCTGCGCGAGCGCGACGAAATTGCGCCGCTCCAGGTCGAGGAGCCAGCGCTCGTCCACCAGGCTGCCGGGCTCGACCTCCCCGCCGCACAGGACCTCCGCGATGCGCGCGGCGATCTCGTAGTCGTGCTCCGAGATGAAGGCGCCCTCCTTCATGTTGACGAGCAGCATCTTGAGGGTCGCGATGCCGGTGTCGCCGGCCACCGGGATCTGCGCCGGCGCCAGGGCCGGCCGCGCGCCGCTCTCGGCCATGGCACGCGCCTGCTGCTTGGCCACGTACAGCAGCTCGTCCGGATGCATCACCACCACGTCGCAGGCCTTGAGGTAGCCCATCTCGCGCGCGTGCTCCGCGCTCTTCGAGACCTCCGCCATGGCCACCTGCCGGAAGGCGCGCTGCAGCTCGGGGAAGGCGTCGCCGCCGCGGGCCCAGGCGACCGCGCGCTCGGCGATCTCCTTCAGTCCGCCGCCCGCCGGCAGCAGCCCCACGCCGACTTCCACCAGCCCGATGTAGCTCTCGAGGGCCGCGACCACGCGCTGCGAATGCATCACGAACTCGCAACCGCCCCCGAGCGCCAGGCCCTCGACCGCGGCCACCGTGGGAACGGGGCTGTACTTGAGGCGCTGCGAGGTCTGCTGGAAGAGCGCCACCATCGCCTCGAATTCGTCGATGCGCCCGGCCTTGAGCGATTCGAGCGCGGCCTTGAGGTTGGCTCCCACGGCGAACGGGGCCTCGTGCCAGATCACCAGCGCGTCGAAGCCCTTCTGCGCCTCGTCGAGCGCGCGATTGAGTCCCCGCAGCACCTCGACGCCGAGCGCGTGCATCTTGCCCTTGAAGGAGACGATCGCGATCCCGTCGCCCTGGTGCCACAACCGCACGCCCTCGTCCTCGAAGACGGTGGCGCCGCGCTCCGGCGCCTTCTCGCCCAGCACCAGCTGGGGAAAGAGCTGGCGCTTGTACACCGGCAGGGTCGAGCGCGTATGCATGGTGTCGTCGGCCGCCGAGAACGATCCCTGGTGCGTGTGCACGCCGGAACGCCCGTCGGTGACCCACGCGGGCAGCGGGGCGCGCGCCATCGCCTTGCCCGCGGCGATGTCCTCCGCGATCCATTGCGCCACCTGCTGCCAGCCGGCGGCCTGCCAGAGCTCGAAGGGGCCGCGCTGCCAGCCGAAGCCCCAGCGGATCGCGAGGTCCACGTCGCGCGCGCAATGGGCGATCTCGGCCAGGTGCACGGCGCAGTAGTGGAAGACGTCGCGCTGGATCGACCACAGGAAGCGCGCCTGCGGATGGCCACATGCGCGCAGCTTCGCGAGCAGCTGCGCGGGGTTGCGTTCCTTGAGGATCTCCTGCACCTCCGGCGCGATCGCGCCGGCCGACGGGCGATAGTCCGCGCGCGCGAGGTCCAGGACCAGGATGTCGCGGCCCTTCTTCACGTAGATGCCGCCCTTGGTCTTCTGGCCCAGGGCGCCCTTGGCGATGAGCTGCGCCAGCCACTCCGGAGGGCGGTAGTAGGCCGCCCAGGGATCGTCGGGCAGCGTGTCGGCCATCGTCTTCACCACGTGGGCCATCGTGTCCAGGCCCACCACGTCGGCGGTGCGGTAGGTGGCGCTCTTGCCGCGGCCGATGGCCGGGCCGGTGAGCGCGTCGACCTCGTCGAAGCCCAGCCCGAACGCGGTCGTGTGGTGCATGGTCGCGAGCATCGAGAAGACGCCGACGCGGTTGGCGACGAAGTTGGGCGTGTCCTTGGCGCGGATCACCCCTTTGCCGAGCGTGGTCGTGAGGAACGTCTCGAGGCGGTCGAGGATCGCCGGGTCGGTGTGGCCGGTCGGCACGATCTCCACCAGCCGCATGTAGCGCGGCGGGTTGAAGAAGTGGATGCCGCAAAAGCGCGCGCGCAGCCCCGCGGGCAGCACGCCGGAGAGCTCCGTGATCGACAGCCCCGAGGTGTTCGACGCGAAGATCGCGTGCGGGGCCACGTGCGGCGCCACCTTCTCGAACAGCGCCTTCTTCCAGTCCATCCGCTCGCTGATCGCCTCGATCACGAGCTCGCAATCCGCGAGCAGGTGCAGGTGCTCGTCGTAGTTGGCCGGCACGATCTGCCGGGCGGCGGCCGCGCTGGCGAGCGGGCTCGGGTTGAGCTTCGCGAGGCCGTCGATCGCCTTCCTCGCGTTGGCGCTCTTGTCCTTGCCATCGGCCGCCAATTCGAACAGCAGGGGCTCGACATTGGCGTTGGCCAGGTGCGCGGCGATCTGCGCGCCCATCACGCCCGCGCCCAGCACCGCCGCCTTGCGGATGAGCAGGCGCGGGGCCTGCGCGCGCGGCGCGGGGCTCGCGGCGGCCTTCGCGGCCTGGTCCAGGGTGAGCTCGCTCATGTCATGCCTCCACGATGGCGCCGGGTACCGGGCGCGGCTCGCGCCGCTCGTCGATCGCGACGTAGGTGAGTCGGGCCTCCGTCACGCGCACGGCCTCGCTGCGTCCCTGGCGGCGGCGCTGCGCGAACACCTCGACGTCGACGGTGATCGAGGTGCGGCCCACCTTCAGCACGCGCGCGTAGAAGCTCACCAGGTCGCCCACGAAGACGGGCTCGCGGAAGACGAAGGAATTGACGGCGATGGTGACGACCGGGCCCTGGGCCCGCTCCCACGCCGCCACGCTGCCCGCGATGTCCACCTGCGACATGACCCAGCCGCCGAATATGGTCCCGTGGGCGTTGGTGTCGGCCGGCATGGGGACGATGCGCAGGACCGGCTGCTCGCCGTCGGGGAGGGTCGTCATTCGCGTGGGAAGGCAATTCAAACGGGCGTTTGAATACTACTCCGGATCGGGGATCGCTGCAGCCTGTAAAATCAGGCCTGCATCTCGATCCCCGAGCACCGCCGTTGGCCATGAACGACACTGAATCGCACGACCGTTCCGTAAACCTCCTCATCTTCTCGCTGATCGCTGTCTTCGTGGGCATCGTCACGGGATTCGGGGCGGTGCTGTTCCGGGCGCTCATCTCGCTCGTGCACAACGCGATGTTCTTCCGGACCCTCTCCACGTCCTACGATGCCAGCATCTACACGCCGGCCTCGCCCTGGGGCGTGCTCGTCATCCTCGTTCCGGTGATCGGCGGCATGGCCGTCGTCTTCCTGGTCAAGACGTTCGCGCCCGAAGCGCGCGGCCACGGGGTGCCGGAAGTGATGGCCGCGATCTTCTACAACGAGGGGCGCATCCGCCCGGTGGTGGCCGCGGTGAAATCCCTCGCTTCCGCGCTGGCGATCGGAAGCGGCTCGGCCGTGGGCCGCGAGGGACCGATCATCCAGATCGGCGCCTCCATGGCCTCGAGCCTGGGCCAGATCATCCGGCTGGAAGCCTGGCAGCGCATCACGCTGGTCGCCGCGGGCGCGGGCGCGGGCATCGCCGCCACGTTCAACACTCCGATCGGGGGCGTCATCTTCGCGATCGAGCTGATGATGCCGGAGTTCAGCACGCGCACGTTCCTGCCCGTGGCGCTCGCCACGGGCACGGCCACTTTCGTCGGGCGGATCTTCTTCGGCCCGCGGCCGGCCTTCGAGGTCCCGCCCGTGGGCTCGCTCTCGGACGAGCCCTCCGGGGCCTATGTGTTCCTGCTCTACGCGCTGCTCGGCGTCGTGTCGGGCCTCGCGGCGACGGGCTTCATCCGCGGCCTGCATTTCGCGGAAGACCGGTTCGAGCGCATCGCCAATCCCTACAAGCGGCACGCCATCGGCATGGCCCTCGTGGGAATCGCGATGTATGCCTTCCTGCGCTTCTCGGGCCATTACCAGATCGATGGCGTGGGCTACGCGACCATCCAGGACGTCCTGCTGGGCGGCCTGGCGACCGCTCCGTTCCTCGCGCTGCTGTTCGCCGCCAAGCTCGCGGCCACATCGGTGAGCCTGGGGTCGGGGTCGTCCGGGGGCATCTTCTCGCCTTCGCTGTACATGGGCGCCACGCTCGGCGGGGCGTTCGGCGCGATCGCCCACTACTATTTCCCGGCGCAGGGGATCAGCATTCCCGCCTTCGCGATGGTCGGCATGGCGGCCATGGTCGGCGGCGGCACGGGGGCCGCGATGACCGCCGTCACGATGATCTTCGAGATGACGCTCGACTACGGGATCGTGCTGCCCATGATCGTGGCGGTGGCGATCAGCATCGGCGTGCGGCGCATCTTCTCGCGGGAGAACATCTACACGATCAAGCTGGTCGCGCGCCGCCATTTCATTCCGAAGGCGCTGCACGCCAACATGTTCCTGGTGCGCCGCGCCGAGGACGTCATGGACAAGGACGTCATCATCCTGCCGGACACGATGCCGTTCGACGACTTCCTCCGGCAACCCCAGCCCCAGGGGGGATTGCGGCACATCGTCATCACCCGTGACGACCGGATCACGGGCGTGCTGCGCGTGAACACGGCCCTGCGGCGCGGCCTGGAGGGGGCGTACACCGGCATATCGATCGGGGAGGTCGCCAGCAAGGACTTCACGATCGCGCGCAGCCAGGACGTCATGTTCGCGGTGATCGGGCGCATGTGGCGCAAGAAGGCCACGATGGCGGTGGTGGTGCAGGGGGAAGGCCGCCCGCGCGTGAAGGACGTCCTCGGCGTCATCAGCAAGGAGCACATCGCCGATTCGGTCGCGGAAAGCATCAAGCACTACGCCGCCGCCGACGCGCACCTCTGAGGCACCGCGGGCGCCGGTGCGTCCCGCCCGGGCACGAGCGAGCGCCTCCGTGCCAGAATGCGCGTTCGAAAGCGCGCGGAGGATGCACCATGGGCCTGTTCGATGCGATCCGGGATATCGGCGTGGGCGTGCTGCGACAGGAGCTGGGCGGCCAGCCCGATGGAATGGGCAACGCCCTGCGCAGCGTGCTGGACAACAACGGCGGGCTCGCCGGCCTGCTCGATCGCTTCCGCCAGAGCGGCCTCGGCGGCCACGCGGATTCGTGGGTCGGAACGGGAGCGAACCTGCCGCTCGACGCGCAGCAGATCGTCTCGGCGCTGGGCAGCGACCAGGTCGCCGCGCTCGCCCGGGGCCTGGGCATCGATACGCGCCAGATGGCATCGCACCTGGCGCAGGTGCTGCCCGGGCTCGTCGACCACCTGACGCCGGGCGGCCAGCTGCCGGCCCAGGGCTCGGCCTCACAGGCCCTCGAGGCGCTGCTGCGCCGCTAGGCGGGCGGCGGCAGGAAAAAGGGCGGGAAATCCCGCCCTTTTTTCGTCCGGCGTCGATTCGTCCCGAGGGCTAGCCCTTGAGGCAGCTCGACATGAACGCCTTGCGCTCGTCGCCCTTCAGCTTCTTCGCGCTCGCCTCGGTGTTGCAGCTCTTCATCTTCTCCTGCTGGGTCTGCTTGACGGCCGGCGCGGGCGTCTCGCCCTTGAGGCAATCGCTCATGAACTTCTTGTGCGCGTCCCCTTTCATGCCCTTGGACTGCTTGGAGCAATCGGACATGCGCTGCTGCTGGGGCGTGAGTTCCTTCTTGGTTTCGACCTTGTCCGCCGCGTTGGCGGTCAGTGCCGCCGCGGATACGAGCGCGGCGAGCACGAGGATGATGGATTTCAAGTATTTCTCCTGGATGGTGTGGGTGGGGCGGCACGCATCCTATCCGGGAAGACCGCGGCGCGCAACCAGGCGAGCGAGTCAGCCCAGAGCGTGCCGCGGCTCGCCTCGGCGAAGAACCCGAAGTGCCCCACGCGGCGCCGGCCGATTTGCTCCGGGCGCACGTGGCGGTGCTCCAGGCGCGCGTTGCGGTAGAAACCATTGAGCGATTCGATCGCCGGGCGCGTGAGCAGCGAATCGTCCTCGAAGGACCACGACAGGATCGGCGCACGCACGCGGTCGAACGCCGCGCGCACGCCCGGGCCTTCGCACAGCAGGTAGTCGGGGTGCAGGCACCAGTGGCGCCATTGGCGCGCGACCCCGCGCGGCAGGTCGCCCACCATGCGCAGCGCCTTGCCGGGGAAATAGCCGAAGAGCGGCGTGAGCAAAGGCATCGCGACGAACCAGAGGAAGCGCACGCGCAGCGCCATGCGCACGTTGTGGCGGTACCAGCCGGAGCCCGCGGTGACGTTGACGGCGGCGGCCACGCCGGCGTTTCCCGGCACGATGCCGAGGATCTGCCCGCCGAGGCTGTGGCCCGTCAGGGCGAGCGGCAGCCCGGGGCCGGCCGCACGCGCGTGCCCGAGCATCGCCTCGAGGTCGAGCCGGGCCCAGTCGTCCACGGTGACCTCGAGCCCCGCGAGGCGGTCGGGCCGCGACGCCCCCATGCCGCGATAGTCGAAGGTGAGCACGTGCACGCCGCTTCGCGCGAGGAAGCGCGCGTAGTCGGCGTAGTAGTCCTGGCGCACGGCCATGGCCCCTGCGATCACCATCGTCGCCCACGCGCGCCCCTCGGCCGGAAAGCGCGTCACGGCGAGCTCGCGCCCGTCGCCGGCGCGCGCGGTATCGCGCAGCTCCATCGAGGCTAGATCGTGTCCCAGCCCGCGTCGGGCTCGAAGCGCGGGCCGTGGCGCGCCTTGAGCTCGGACATCACGGCGAGCCACTCGGCCTTGCCGCGCGCGCGGATGGTCGCGATCGGCCCGCCGCGATGCGGCGCGAATCCGGTGCCGAAGATCACGCCCGCGTCGCACAGGTCCGCGTCGGCGACGATGCCTTCGCGCACGCACGCCACGGCCTCGTTCAGCGCCGGCAGCACCATGCGATCGGCGAGCGCCGCGAGGTCCACCGTGCCGCTGCCCGAGCCCTTGCGCGGCTTGCCCTTGGCCCAGGTGTAGAAGCCCTGCCCGGTCTTCTTGCCCAGATGCTTCGCCTCGATGAGCGTCTGGAGCTTCTTCGGGATGGGCGAGCCGGGCCGCGCGAGCTCCTGCCCCACCGCCCAGGCGATGTCCAGGCCCACCATGTCCGCGAGCTCGAGGGGACCCATCGGCATGCCGAAGTCCTTCGCCGCCGCGTCGATCGTCTCCGCGGGAATGCCCTCGTCCAGCATCAGCATCGCCTCGAGCAGGTAGGGCGAGAGCACCCGGTTCACGAGGAACCCCGGCGCGGACTTGCACGGCAGCGGCAGCTTGTCGATCTGCCGGGCGAAGGCCGCGCCCGCCTGCATGACCGCGGCCGCGGTGCGCGGGCTCTCGACGATCTCCACCAGCATCATCTGCGCGACCGGGTTGAAGAAGTGCAGCCCCACGAGGCGCTCCGGACGCTCGAGCGCGGAGGCGAGCTCCTGCAGGGGAATGCTCGAGGTGTTGGAGGCGAGGATGGCGCCTTGCTTCATGCGCGGCTCGACCTGCGCGAAGAGCTTGCGCTTCACCTCCGCGTTCTCCACGATGGCCTCGATCACGAGGTCGGCCTTCGCGACGCCCTCGCCGGCCACGTCGGGGATGAGCCGGTCCATCGCCGCCTGCACGAGGTGCGGCTGGCGCAGGCGCCGGCCGTAGAGCTGCGCGGCGCGCTGGATCGCCGGCGCGATGCGCTCGGGCGCCAGGTCCTGCAGCGTGACGATGATTCCCTTGGACGCCGCCCAGGCCGCGATGTCCCCGCCCATCGCGCCCGCGCCGATCACGTGCAGGTGGCGCACCGGCTCCACCGCCTGCTTGCCGAAGTCCTTCAGCCGGTCCTGGAGCTTGAAGATGCGCACCAGGTTCTTCGTGGTCGGGTGGGCGAAGAGGCTCGGCGTGGACGCCGGATGCTCCGCGGGGACGTTGCGCGGATCGCCCCCGAAATCCTTCCACACCTCGATGATCGCGTACGGGGCCGGATACTGGTCGCGGCGCACCTTCTGCGCGACCTGCTTCGCAGAAGCGCGCGCGACCAGCCCGCGCACCCCCGGCCAGCCGGTGATCGCCGCGGCGAGGCGCGGATGCTGCGGCGCGGGCGGCTTCAGCAGGAACGCGCGCGCCGCGTTCTCGAAGTGGCGCCGCGGCGTCACGGCGTCCACGAGCCCGAGCTTCTTCGCGCGGCGGGCGTCGATGCCGCGACCGGTGAGCATGAGGTCGAGCGCGGCCGCCGCGCCGATGAGCGCGGGCATGCGCCGCATGCCGCCCCACCCCGGCGTGATGCCGATCATCACTTCGGGCAGCGCCATGCGCGTCTTCGCGCCGTCGTCGGCGACCCGGTAGCGGCACGCGAGCGCGAGCTCGAGGCCGCCGCCCATGCAGAATCCATGGACCAGGGCGAGCGTCGGGAAGGGCAACGCAGCCACCTTGTCGTAGACCTCGTTGCCCAGGCGCATGAACGCGAGGGCTTCCTCGGCGCTCGCGATGCGCGTGAACTCGTCGATGTCCGCACCCGCCGCGAACCCGTTGTCCTTCGCCGACAGGATCGCCAGCCCCTTCGGCGGCATGGTGGCAAGGTGCTCGGCGATGCGGCCCAGCTCGGTGAGCGCCTCGCTCGACAGGGTGTTGGTGGAGGCGCCCGCGCGGTCGAACGCGAGCCAGGCGATGTGCTCGCCGTCGACCGTGAGCTTCCAGTGCTTGAGGTCCACTAGGGGCGCTCGACCAGCATCGCGCCGCCCTGGCCTCCGCCGATGCACAGCGCCGCGATGCCGCGCCGCCCGCCGGTGCGCTCCAGGACCTTGAGCACGTGCAGCACGATGCGCGCGCCGGAGGCCCCGATGGGATGGCCCAGCGCGATCGCGCCGCCGTCGACGTTCAACTTCGCGCGGTCGGGAGACCCGAACGGCCGGTCGAGCCCGAAGTGCTCCTTGCAGTAGGGCGCGCTCTCCCAGGCGGCGAGGCAGCCCAGCACCTGGGCCGCGAAGGCCTCGTTCACCTCCACCGCGTCGATGTCGTCCCACGTAAGGCGGTTGCGCATCATGAGCGGCGTGATGGCGTGCACGGGACCCAGGCCCATCTCGGCCGGGTCGAGCGCGCCCCAGTGCGTATCGACGATGCGCCCGAGGGGCGCGAGCGCGTACTCGTTCACCACGCTTTCGGAGGCGAGGACCAGCATCGCGGCCCCGTCCGTCACCTGCGAGCTGTTGCCCGCGGTCACGTTGCCGTACGTGCGGTCGAACACGGGCTTCAGCTTCGCGAGCCGCTCGACGCTCGAATCGCGCCGCACGCCGTCGTCGGCCGCGTAGACCGTCCCGTCGGGACCGTAGAGCGGCTCGACCTCGGCGAGGTGCCCGTTGTCCTGCGCGAAGGCGAGGCGGCGATGCGACTCCACGGCGTACTCGTCCATCATCGCGCGCGTGATGCCGAAGCGCTTGGCGACGATCTCGGCGGTCGAGCCCATGGAGAGCTTCACCACCGGGTCGGTGAGGCCGCGCAGGATGGCGATCACCGGCGCGAGGTAGGACAGGCGGAAGCGCGCCGCGAGCGCCGCCTTGCGCCCGACGCTCTTCGCGGCGTACCACTGCGCGAGCCAGTTCACCATCGCGGGCCCGTAGAGCAGCGGCGCATGGCTCATGGCATCGGTGCCCCCGGCGAGCACCAGGCTCGAGCGCCCCGCCACGATGTTCACCGCCGCCGAGTCGAGCGCCTGCATGCCCGAGGCGCAGTTGCGCATCACGGTCCACGCGGGCACCTTCTCGCCGCATCCCAGGCGCAGGGACACCACGCGCCCGATGTTGGCCTCGTCCGCCGAGGGCATCGCCGAGCCGAGGATCACCTCGTCGAACGCTTCGGGCTCGAAGGGCTGGCGCATCAGCAGCGCGCGCCCGGCGCCCACCGCGAGGTCGGAGGCGGTGAACGGCCCCAGGCCCGTCTTCGCCTTGAGGAACGGCGTGCGGGCCCCGTCGACTACATGGACGCCGCGGCGACCTTCTTCTTCGTGTCCGCTGCTTGCCACGGCTCCTCCCGATGCGCTGCGCGCGACAGGTCGTGTTCGAAGTCGTCCACTTTCACCACGTCGCGCTTCAACCGATCCGTGTAGGCGAGATGGTCGCACTCGTCGCGGGTGATGATGCCCTGCTGGACCGCGGACTCGCGCCGCTCGGCGAGCGTGCGTTGGGGCAGCTTGCCTTCCTTGCCGGCCTTGCGCACCTTGGCCTCGATCGGGTCGGCCTTGATCACGGCTTCCATCGCGAATTCCAGGCGTCCCACCGGGTCGTCCTCGCGGCGCGGGATGTAGGCGCCCGCGGTGAGGCGGTCGCGCGCGGCGCCGGGCGTGAGGAGGATCTCGGCCACCCGCGAGCCCACGCGGTCCGGCGCGGCATCCAGGGTGAGGCCCTTGGGGAAGGCGAGCATGCGCAGCCACGCGGCCACGAAGCGGTTGGGGAAGTTGGCGAGCACGCCGTCCATGGCCACCTGCAGCTTGAAGATGCTGTCGTGCATCGCCCAGGTGAGGAACGCCATGTCCTCCTTCTGGCAGCCCTCGTCGTGGAAGCGCTTGACCGTGGCCGAGGTCATGTAGAGCAGCGAGAGGATGTCGCCCAGGCGCGCGGAGATCTTCTCGCGCCGCTTGAGGCTGCCGCCGATCACGAACATCGACACGTCCGAGAGCAGCGCGAAGGCCGAGGAAAAGCGCGTCATGAGCTGCAGGTAGCGCCGCGTCTCGGGGGTTCCCGGCACGGAGATGCCCTTGCCGCCGGTGAGGCCGAGCCACAGCGAGCGCGCGGCGTTGGACAGCGTGAACGCCATGTGGCCCCAGAGCGCGCGGTCGAAGGCGGCGAGGTCGTTGTCGCGCGCCGCCTCGATCTCCTTCAGCACGTACGGATGGCAGCGGATCGCGCCCTGCCCGAAGATGATCAGCGAGCGCGTGAGGATGTTGGCGCCCTCCACCGTGATCGCGATGGGGATCGTCTCGTAGGCGCGGCCCAGGTAGTTGTTCGGCCCGAGCATGATGCCCTTGCCGCCGTGCACGTCCATGGCGTCGTTGAGGATGCGGCGCATGCGCTCGGTCATGTGGTACTTGCAGATGGCCGAGATCACCGAGGGCTTCTCGCCCAGGTCGAGCGCGACCATGGTGAGCCGGCGCGTGGCGTCCATGAGGTAGGTGTTGCCGCCGATGCGCGCGAGCGCCTCCTCCACGCCCTCGAAGCGGCCGATCGGCGTGCGGAACTGCGAGCGCACGCGGGCGTACGCGCCCGTGGCGCGGCTGCCGAGCTTGCCCGCGGCCATCGACATCGACGGCAGCGAGATCGAGCGTCCCGCGGCGAGGCACTCGACCAGCATGCGCCAGCCCTTGCCGGCCTGCTGCACGCCGCCGATCACCCATTCGAGCGGGATGAAGACGTCCTTGCCCGTGGTAGGCCCGTTCATGAACGCGGCGGACAGCGGCGCGTGGCGCCGGCCGATGTTCACGCCCTTGTGCGTGGTGGGGATCAGGGCGAGCGTGATGCCGATCTGCTCCTCGCCGCCCAGGAGCTGGTCGGGATCGAAGAGCTTGAAGGCGAGGCCCAGGAGGGTGGCCACGGGACCCAGCGTGATGTAGCGCTTCTCCCAGGTGAGGCGGATGCCGAGCACCTCGCGTCCCTCGTGCATGCCCTTGCACACGATGCCGAAGTCGGGAATCGCGCCGGCGTCGGAGCCGGCGTCGGGGTTGGTGAGCGCGAAGCACGGGATCTCGAGCCCCTTGGCGAGCCGGGGAAGATAGTGGTTCTTCTGCTCCTCGGTCCCGTAGTGGATGAGCAGCTCGGCGGGCCCCAGCGAGTTGGGCACCATCACGGTGACCGCCGCGGTGCCGCTGCGCGAGGAGATCTTGGTGACGATTTCCGAGTGGGCGTAGGCGCCGAAACCCCAGGCCGCCGTAGGACTTCGGGATGATGATGCCGAGGAATCCCTGCTCGCGGATGAAGCTCCACACCTCCGGGGGCAGGTCCATGCGCTCGTGGGTGATCTGCCACTCGTCGAGCATGCCGCACAGTTCCTCGACCGGGCCGTCGAGGAACGCCTGCTCCTCGCTCGAGAGCTTCGCCTGCGGATAGGCCAGCAGCTTCCTCCAGTCGGGCCGGCCCGTGAACAGGTCCGCGTCCCACCAGACGCTTCCCGCGTCGAGCGCCTCCTGCTCGGTCTGCGAGACCTGCGGCAGGATCTTCTTGTACAGGCCGAAGATAGGCCCCGAGACCGCCACGCGGCGCAGCGGCTTCACCACCGAGAACGCGGCGAAGAACGCCACCGCGACCCACGCCGACGTCGCGAGCGCCGGGGGCGCTGCCGTCCCCCAGGTGAGCGCCGCCGCTCCCGCGGCGAGCGCGATCGACCACACGAGCCCGTTGGCGCGATGGTAGGCGAGCACCTTCGCCACCACGATGCACGCCAATGCCGCGAGTATCGTCGTCCACATGTCCGTTCTCCTTCCGGTCAGTCGCCCGAGACCAGCTCGAGCTTGCGCGTCTCCCCCATGGGCGGGGCCTTGAGGCCGGCCACCAGGAACGGCGCCAGGCGTTGCAGCAGCAGCTCGTCGTTGTCCGCGGCGCCCACCTGCGCGAAGAGCTTCAGCGCGTCGGTCCCCGCCAGCGTATACGACAGCGCGCCCATCACGAAATGCAGCCGCCAGGTGAGCTCCTGGCGCGACAGGTGCGGCAGCGCGCGCAGGAACGCCTCCTTGTAGCGCGCGATCATCTGCGCGTACTGCGCGGAGAGGAAGTTGCGGATGAAGGGCGCCGGATCGGCGTAGGCGCGCCCCACCAGGCGCAGGAAGTTCTTGCCCCCGCGCTTCTCGTCGCGCGCGAGGCGCAGCGCCGGGATGAGCATCGCGAACAGGATCTTCTCGCACGACAGCGGCTTGCCCGCGGCCTCGCGCTCGACGCGCTCCAGGCGGTCGATGCGCTCCTGGTTCATCGGATCGAGCCGGCGCGTGAGCACCGCCTGGAAGAGCTCCTCCTTCGATCCGAAGTGGTAGTTGACCGCCGCGAGGTTCACGCCCGCCGCCGCCGTGAGCTGGCGCAGGCTCGTCGCCTCGAAGCCGTGCTCCATGAAGAGCTGCTCGGCCGCGTCGAGGATCCTGGTCTTGGTATCCGCGGAAGTCGCGTCGAGGGCCACGCCCTTGCGCGCGGTACGGGATGCAGCCATGGCGAAACGCCCGATTCAAACGCTCGTTTGAATTTGCATCGTAAGCCGGGGGTACGGGCCAAGTCAATCACGCAGCGGTGCGCGAACGGGCACCGCGTCGGGACGAGGCGGCTAGCTTGCCTCGAGGGCCTGGCCCAGATCCCAGAGGATGTCCTCGAGGCTCTCCAGGCCGATCGACAGGCGCACCATGTCCGGCGGCACGCCCGCCTTCACCTGGTCCTCCTCGGAGAGCTGCCGGTGGGTGGTCGATGCCGGATGGATCACCAGCGATTTCGCGTCGCCGATGTTGGCGAGGTGGCTCACGAACTGCAGCCCCTCGATGAACTTCACGCCGGATGCGAATCCGCCCTTGATGCCGAAGGACAGCAGCGATCCCGCCCCGCGCGGCAGGTAGCGCCGGGCGAGCGCGTGGTAGGGACTGTCTGCGAGCCCCGGGTAGTTGACCCAGGCCACCTTCGGGTGGGACTTGAGGAACAGCGCCACGCCCATCGCGTTGGCGCAATGCCGGTCCATGCGCACGGGCAGCGTCTCCAGGCCCTGCAGCAGCAGCCACGCGTTGAACGGCGAGATCGCGGGCCCGAAGACGCGCAGCACTTCCATGCGCGCCTTCATCGTGAAGCCGAAGTCGCCGAAGGTCTCGTAGAAGCGCACGCCGTGGTAGCCCTGCGAGGGCTCGGTCATGCCCGGGTACCTGCCGTTGTCCCAGGGGAACTTGCCGCTCTCGATCACCACGCCGCCCATCGAGGTGCCGTGGCCGCCGATGAACTTGGTGGCCGAGTGCACCACGATGTCGGCGCCGTGCGCGAAGGGCTGGCACAGGTAGGGCGAGGCCGCCGTGTTGTCGACCATGAACGCCACGCCCGCTTCGCGCGCGATCGCAGCGACCGCGGCGATGTCGATCACGTTGATCGCGGGGTTTCCCAGCGTCTCCGAGAAGATCGCCTTGGTGTTGGGCTTGAGCGCGCGGCGGAAATTCTCCGGCTCGTCGGGATCGACCAGCGTCGCCTCGATGCCGAGCTTGGCGAAGTTCACGGCGAGCATCGTGTACGTGCCCCCGTAGAGCTTCGAGGACGACACGACGTGGTCGCCGGCCTGCAGGATGTTGAGCAGGGCCACCATCTCCGCGGCCTGGCCCGACGCGGTGGCCACCGCCGCGCGCCCGCCCTCGATCGCCGCCATGCGTTCCTCGAAGACGGCCGTGGTCGGATTCGACAGGCGCGTGTAGACGTTGCCGAAGGTCTGCAGGTTGAACAGGCTCGCCGCATGCTCCGCGCTGTCGAAGACGTAGGACGTCGTCTGGTACAGCGGCACGGCGCGCGAGCCCGTCTGCGCGTCGGGAATCTGCCCGGCGTGCAGGCACAGGGTCTCGAATCCGAATTCGTGGTCAGGCATCGGAATGCACGGAGGGCAAGTCGCGCCCGCGGATGAGCGCGGACGAATCCCTACTTCGCGACCGCGGCCTGTCCAAGCTTCGTGCGGTCGAGCACCGTCATGGCGCTGGAGACGAGGCCCGCGATGTTGGAAAGGTCGGACGGGATGATGAGCGTGTTGCCGGTCTTGGCGAGATTGGCGAAGGCCTCGATGTACTGGCCGGCCATCTTCATGTTCGCCGCGCTCATGCCTCCGGGCGCTTCCATGGCCGAGGCCACCACCCGCACCGCGTTCGCGGTGGCATTGGCGACCAGCTCGATCGCCCCGGCCTCGCCCGCGGCCTTGTTGATCTGCGCCGCCTTCTGGCCCTCGGATTCGAGGATCGCCGCCTGGCGCTGGCCGTCGGCGATGTTGATCTCCTGCTGGCGCTTGCCTTCCGAGGTCGCGATCACCGCGCGCTTCTCCCGCTCGGCGGTGATCTGCGCCTGCATGGCGCGCAGGATCGATTCCGGCGGCGTGAGGCTCTTCAGCTCGTATCTCAGCACCTTGATGCCCCAGGTGCGCCCCGCCTCGTCGAGCACCTCGACCACCTTGTGGTTGATCTCGTCGCGGCTCTCGAAGGTCTTGTCGAGCTCCATCTTGCCGATCTCGCTCCGCAGCGCCGTCTGCGCGAGCTGCGAGATCGCGAGCACGTAGTTGGAGGTGCCGTAGCTCGCCAGCCTCGGATCGACCACCTGGAAGTAGATGATCCCGTCGACCGCGAGCTGCGTGTTGTCCTTGGTGATGCACACCTGCTCGGGCACGTCGAGCGGCACCTCCTTCAGCGAATGCTTGTAGGCGACGCGGTCGACGAAGGGCATGATGAGCTCCAGGCCCGGCTCGAGCACGCGATGGAACTTGCCGAGCCGCTCGATCACCCAGGCGCTCTGCTGCGGCACGATGCGCACGCCCTCGAAGAGCAGGACGACGAGCATCGCGACGACGAAGGTCGCGATCGTGGCGGTGGTGCTGTGGGTGAGCGTGGCCGCCGCGATCGTGAGGATCACGGCGATGATGGTTTTCACGAACATTGGAATTTCTCCCCTTCGTTATCGCACGGGTTGTCGAGGCTCAGCCGGCGGGCGGAGCGGCCGCGACGACGAGCGTGTTGCCTTCCTGCCCTTCGATGTAGAGGGTGGCGCCCGGGGCCGGATGGTCTTCCCCCCCGGCGAGGCGCGCGTCCCAGGAGGAGCCGCGGTACTTCACGCGGGCGATGCCCGCCGCCTCGTCCGTCCAGCCCTCGAGCACGACGCCCTGTCCCCGGTCGAGGAAGTTGCCCTCGCCCGGCTTGCCGCCCCGGTTGCGGGCGTGCCAATGGTGCACGAAGACCACGCCGCCGATCGCCACCGCGCCGCCCAGCACCGCCTGCACGAGCTCGTTGCCGGTGAGCCACGCGACCAGCGCGGCGACGAAGGCGCCGATCCCGATGACGAGCAGGTAGAAGGTGCCGGTCACGACCTCCGCGATCACGAGCACGAACCCGCCGATCAACCACAGGAGCCACTGTTCCATCGCCTCTCCCCCTCTATCGCCTCAGGTCCCGGCGCGCCGCGCCGAGATGACCCCGGTGTTGACGCCCGCCCAGCCCAGGCCGCCGAAGAAGCGGCCGTGCTCGATCTTCATGCAGCGGTTTTCCACGACTTGCAGGCCCGCGCCTTCCGCGCGTGCGCGCGCCGCGGCGTTCTCCACCCCCAGCTGCATCCACAGCACCCCGGCGCCGATCGCGATCGCGTCCTCGGCGATGGCGGGAATCTCGGCGCTCTTGCGGAAGCAGTCGACCACGTCGACCCGCCCCGGGATGTCGCGCAATGTCTTGTAACACTTCTCTCCCAGGATCGCGTCGTACGCCGGATTCACGGGAATCACCCGATAACCGTGCTCCTGCAGGTACTTGGCGGCGAAGTAGCTGGGCCGGTGCCACTGCGCGGAAAGCCCCACGACCGCGATCGTCCTGGCCTCGCGCAGGATACGGCGCACCTTGTCGCTATCGTCCATCGATGAAGGGGCCATAATCGAAGGCATGGATTCTACTCTGCCTCGCTGCGCCGCCGTGGCACTGCGGACCGCGCTCGCGACGCTGGCCCTGGCGGCGCTTCCCGCGCGCGCGCTCAACCACGACACGGTGGTTGCTCCGCTGCCCGCGGGGCCGTTCGCGGTCGCCTGCTCGAACATCGCGCAGGATCCGAACCTCATCGCGCCGGACGCGAGCGCTTCGGACTACTGGGAAGGGCGTCCCGTCAATGGCATCGACCATTACGTGACGCAGATCCTCGCGTATCCCTCCTCCGTCGTGCACTTCGACGCCCCGGTCCCGGATCTGCGCAGCCTTTACCCGGGACACGCGGGCGACGACGTGACCTTCGTCGCGATCGTGTGCTACCCGACCTCGGCATCGAACACCGACCCGGATTACGTGCTTCCGGGGACGGGCGACGTGATCCCGCACATGCAGCTGCCGGGAGAGGCGCCGAAGCTGATCTCGCTCTTCGAGTACGAGTCCGCCTTCGCGCACGCACCTCGACCCGCCGCCGCCCCTTCCCGCGCGCCTGCCGCTGGTGGTCTATTCCCACGGCCTCGGGGGCAGCCCCATCGGCTCGGGCTACGTGCAGTCGATGGTGCGGTTCGCGGCCCACGGCTTCATGGTGGCCGCTCCCTTCCACGGCGATGCGCGCTTCTCGCGCGTGCGCGTCGAGGATCTCTCGGATTTCGCCTACCTGATACGGGACTTCGACCGCGTGGTCGAGATGCAGCTCATGCGTCCGGTGGCGCTGAAGGCGATGCTCGACCACCTCCTCGCCGACCCGGGCTTCGCGCCCGGCATCGACCAGCAGCGCATCGGCGGCTTCGGCGCGAGCATGGGCGGGGAGGCGATGGCGTTCCTGCTCGGCGCGAAGGCCACGACCAGCATCGACAAGGACTGCAGCGATACGGTGCGCGATCCGCGCATTCGCGCCGCCGTGGGCTACGTGCCCTACGCGGGACAGTCGTTCCTGCCGGCCTTCTGCAGCGGCCAGGAAGGCGCGAAGGGAGTGAATCGCCCGTATCTGGCGATGTCCGGCACGGCCGATATCACCGCGCCCATCGTCCAGGCGCAGCAGGCCGTGAACAACTTCGCCTCCTCCCACTATCTCGTCCAGCTCGTCGGCGGCAAGCACGAGCTGCGGCCCGAGGACGCCGACGACCTCTTCACCTGGAGCGTGACCTTCCTCGACGCCTACCTCGACGTCGCCACCGACCCGGGCGCCATGGCGCGCTTCATTCGCATGGACGGCGTCACCGGGGGGCGCGACGACAACCTCGTGGTGGACGTGCACGTGCCGTTCGCGCCCGCCCAAGGCGACGCGGGCGTGGTCGAGTTCTACAACACCATCCTCGGCCACTACTTCATGGCCGCGGGACCCGGGGAGGTCGACGGCATCGACCACGGCGCCGCCGGGCCGGGGTGGGAGCGCACGGGCGAGTCGTTCAAGGCCTGGCTCACGATGCCCGCCGACGCGTTCACGCTCGCCGTGCCCGTCTGCCGCTTCTACGGGACGCCCGCCGGCGGCCCGAACTCGCACTTCTTCACCGCCAGCGCCTCCGAGTGCGCCACGGTGAAAGGCGCGGGGGGCTGGTACTACGAGGGCGTGGGCTTCTATATCCGTCCTGTCGACGGCGACGGCCGCTGCCCCGACGGCTACCTCGAGGTGAACCGCGCCTACAACCTGGGCTTCCCCCGCAACGACTCCAATCACCGCTTCAGCACCAGCGATTCGACCATGGCGGAGATGGCCCGCAAGGGGTGGGGCGTCGAGGGCGCGGTCATGTGCGCCCTGCCCTGACGCGGATTGTGTCCGGCCGGAGTCGGTGCCATAGTATCGCCTTCGCAGGACCCGTTTCACTCCGCCGCGCCTACCGCCCCCGGTACGCTGGAACCATCGCGCGGCCCGTTGACTCTCAGTTCCTACAGCCGCAAGCAAGCGGCGATCACATTAGGAGGATGGAGATGAGGACCCAGATCAGCGCAACTGCGCAGGCGGTGGTGGCGGCCGCGGCGATTTCCGCCCTGGCCGCCGTGCCGGTACCGGCACGGGCCGCAGGCGACGTGATACAGCTCGGCTCGGCGATCTCGATCACCGGGAAGTACTCCCAGGAAGGCAAGAACGCGAGCGACGGCTACAACTTCGCGTTGAAGGCGCTCAACGACGCCGGCGGCGTGAAGATCGGCGGCAAGTCGTACAAGCTCGAGGTGAAGTACTACGACGACGAGTCGACCCCGGCGCGCACCGCGCAGCTGCTCGAGCGCATCATCAGCCAGGACGGGATCAAGTTCGTGCTCGGACCCTACGGCTCCGGCCCGACCAAGGCGGCCGCGCCGGTCACCGAGAAGTACAAGATCCCGATGGTCGAGGCCGAGGGCGCTTCGCGCTCGCTCTTCACCCAGGGCTACAAGTACATGTTCGCGGCGCTCTCCACCTCCGAGCAGTACCTGTCCCCGGTGGTCGACCTCGCCGCCGAGCTCGCGGAGAAGGAGGGCAAGAAGCCCGGGAGACCTCAAGATCGCGATGTCCTTCGAGAACGATCCCTTCTCGCTCGACGTGCGCGCCGGCGTGGTCGACAGGGCCAAGCACTACGGCATGAAGATCGTCGTCGACGACAAGATGCCGCGCGACCTGTCCGACATCTCCGCCACGCTCACCAAGATCAAGGCGCTCAAGCCCGACTTGATCGTGGTCTCGGGCCACACCAAGGGCGCGACCACCGCCACCCGCCAGATGAAGGAGATGGGCGTGAACGCGCCCATCGTCGCGATGACGCACTGCGAGTCGGCGAATCTGGCCGGCAAGTTCGGCGCCGGCGCCGAGGGCATCCTGTGCCCGACGCAGTGGGCCGAGACCCTGAAGTACAAGGACCCGCTCTTCGGCACGGCCATGGACTACAACAATGCCTTCCTCAAGGCCCACTCCGAGTACAAGGAAGTGCCCTACCAGGTGGCGCAGGCCTCGGCGGTGATCGAGATCTGGGCCAACGCCTTCGAGCGGGCGCAGAGCCTCGATCCGAAGAAGCTGCGCGACGCGCTCGCCGCGACCGACATGGAGACGTTCTACGGGCACATCAAGTTCAGCCCGGAGGGCAACAACATCGCCAAGCCGATGGTGCTGCGCCAGGTCCAGAACGGCAAGTACGTCGTGGTGGCGCCGACGAAGTACGCTGCCGACCCGGTGGAGTTCCCGCGCAAGGCGCCGATGTAGGCGCCGGCGGACCCGGCCTCGCTTTGAACGGGCCGCGCCGGCCCTCGGGATCGCCCCGCGGGCCGGCGCCGACACGATCATGTGGGACAACATCCAGATCCTCACCGGCGCGCCGGTCTTCAACCTTCAGCTGCTGCTGAACGGCCTGTCGATCGGCGCGATCTTCGCGCTCATCGCCTACGGGCTCGGGCTCGTCTGGGGCGTGACGAGCGTCAAGAACCTCTCCCAGGGCGACATGGTGATGATGGGCGGCTACGGGGCCTACGAGCTCTCGAAGCACGGCGTGCATCCCATCGCTGGCCATCGTGCCGGTGGCCGCGTTCATGTTCGTGTTCGGCTGGATCATCTACCGGCTCGTCATCCGCCGCGTGATCCAGCTCGACCTCTTCACCTCGCTGCTCGCGACCTTCGGGCTCGCGATCACCATCCAGCAGTCGTTGAACCTCATCTTCGGGCCGGAGGTGCGCACCGTGAAGTCGGGCTTCGGGCGCTACGAGCTGTTCGACGGCGACGTCGACATCACCCAGATCCGGCTGATCGCCATCGGCCTGCGCATCGCGCTCGCCATCGCGATGGTGCTCTTCCTGCGCAACAGCCGCATGGGCCAGGCGATCCGCGCCACGGCGCAGGATCCGCGCGCCGCCCGGGTGCTCGGCGTCGACACCGACCGCGTATACGCGCTCACCTTCTCCCTCAACGCGGCGATCTGCGGCGCGGCCGGCGTGCTGATCGCGATGATCTGGGTGATCCAGCCGTTCTACGGCATCGCCTACTCGGTGCGCGCGTTCGTGATCGTCACGGCCGCGGGCCTGGGCAACCTCTCCGCCGTGATCGTGGCCGCGCTCTTCCTCGGCGTGGCCGAGCAGTACAGCGGCTTCGTGCTGGGCGCCCAGTTCCAGCAGGCGACCGTCGTCGGGCTGCTGCTCGCCATCCTCATCTGGCGCCAGCTCGCGCTGCAGCGCCATCGCAAGGCCCTGCAATGAGCCGGCGCGCGCTCGGCCTGCACTTCCTGCTGCTGGCCGTGGGCATCGCGGCGCCGTTCCTGTTCCCGGCGCATGCGGTGCAGTTCGCGATCTTCTGGATCATGGTGCTCTTCGCCCTCACCTGGGACACGATGGGCGGGCAGATGGGCTACAACTCGCTCGGCAACATCCTCTTCTTCGGATTCGGCATGTACGTCTGCGCGGTCATGCAGATCGGGCTGGTGTACAACGTGGGCGAATACACCGCGGCGAGCGGCGCGATCAAGATCGACTTCACCAACGCGCAGTACTTCCAGGGATTGGGGCTGGGCCTCATCCTCGCCGCGATCGGCGCCACGATCCTGGCGGCCGTCCTGTCGTGGGTGCTGTTCGGCCTGCGCGGGCCGTACTTCGCCATCGGGACGCTCGGCGTCGCGATCGCCGCCGCGGAGCTCACCAACGCGTGGGGCTGGGTCGGCGGCGGCCAGGGCATCTCGATGCCCGTCTTTCCCGGCGGTCCCGGCATGCGCGAGCGCTTCTTCTACTTCGGCTGCATGGTGGCGGCGATCCTGTGCTACCTCTTCCTGCGCTGGCTGTACGGGACGCGGTTCAGCCTGGCGATCAACGCCATCCGCGACGACGAGGACAAGGCCGAGGCGCTGGGGCTGCACACCGGCCGCTACAAGATGGTTGCCTGGTCGGTGTCGGCCTTCTTCCTCGGCATCGCGGGGGCGCTGTTCGGCAACATGACCGGGTTCATCGAGCCGCTCGAGACCGCGTACCCGACGCTCACGTTCGGCATCTTCATGGTCGCGATGACGCTGCTCGGCGGCAAGGGCACCCTGTGGGGGCCGATCGTCGGCGCGACGCTCTTCTACACGCTGCGCGAGGTCACGTGGACCTACCTCCTGGGATGGCAATACATCGCGCTCGGCGTGCTGATCATCGTGAACGCCGTGTACTTCCAGCAGGGCATCATGGGCTGGGTGAAGGCCCGCAGGCCCGCGTGGTTCGGCGTGCAGGTCGAGGACGGCCCGCGCAAGCCCGCCGAGGCGCCGGCCGGCGAGCCGGTGAAGGCGTGAGCGACCCGATCATCGAGGTGCGCGGCGTGACCAAGGCCTTCGGGGGCGTGGTCGCCAACCGCGACGTGAGCCTCACGGTGGAGCGCGGCACCATCACCGGCCTCATCGGCCCGAACGGCTCGGGAAAGACGACGCTCTTCAACTCCATCGTCGGCCACCACCCGATCGACTCGGGGTCGATCCGCTTCGAGGGGCGCGAGATCTCGCGCCTGAGCGTGCAGAAGATCGCGCGCCTGGGCATGCTGCGCACCTTCCAGCAGACGCGCATGTTCGCGAAGATGGACTGCATCCAGAACCTCGTGATCTCGCTGCCGCACCGCCAGAGCGGCTGGGCGGACATGTTCCGGCCCTATCCCCCGGAAGTGATCGAGAAGGCGGAGCGCCTGCTCGAGTTCGTGGGGCTGTATTCCAAGCGCAAGCTCGCCGGCGGCTCGCTCTCCTTCGGGCAGCAGAAGCTGCTCGAGTTCGCGATGGCGCTGATGAACGAGCCCAAGGCGCTGCTCCTGGACGAGCCGACGGCGGGCATCAATCCCGACGCTGATCAACGGCCTGATCGACCGGCTGAAGCGCGCGAACCGGGAGTTCGGCATCACGCTGTTCGTGATCGAGCACAACATGCGCGTGATCATGAACCTCGCCGAGCACATCTACTGCATGTCGTACGGGCGAGCTGCTGGCCTCCGGCCCGCCCGCCGAGGTCCAGGACGACCAGCGCGTGATCGACGCCTACCTCGGGGTGAGCGCGTGAGCGCCGAGGCGGCCTCCAAGACGGCCGGGGAGGCGCGCCGCGTGAGCGGCTACCACGACGGCGACGTGGATGTCGTGCTGTCCGTCGACGAGGTGGCGCGCAAGGCCGAGGCGCTGCGCACCGAGATTCCGGAGGATCGCCTGCTGGCGCTTGCCGGCAGCGCGCCCTTCCTTTCCGTGCGCGGGCTGCGCGCCGGCTACGGCAACATGGAGATCCTGCACGACTTCACGCTGCACGTCGCGCGCGGCCAGTCGCTGTGCCTGATCGGCCCGAACGGCGCCGGCAAGTCGACCGTGCTGCACTCGGTGTACGGCTTCACGCGCATCTTCGGCGGCGAGATCCTCATCGGCGACGGGCCCGACCGGCGCGACGTCACGCGCCTCACCCCCGAGCGCAAGCTCCAGGACGCGAAAGTCGCCTACATCCTCCAGGACAAGTCCGTCTTCCCCGACATGACCGTCGAGGAGAACCTGCTGATGGGCGGCTTCCTGCTGCACTCGAAGGCGCGGGCCAAGGCCGCCGCGGAGCGCGTGTTCGACAAGTACCAGCGCCTCGCCGCCCGGCGCAAGCATCCGGCGCGCGTGCTCTCCGGCGGCGAGCGGCGCCTGCTCGAGATCTCGCGCGCGCTGGTGATGGAGCCCGACGTGCTGCTGGTCGACGAGCCGTCGATCGGCCTCGAGCCGCGCTTCATCGACATGGTGTTCGAGATCCTGCGCCACCTGCAGCGCGACGAGGGCAAGACCATCCTGATGGTCGAGCAGAACGCGAAGAAGGGACTCGAGTTCGCCGACCTCGGCTACGTGCTCGTCTCCGGCGAGACGGCGCTCGCCGGCAGCGGCGAGGAGCTGCTGCGCAACCCGGACGTCGGGCGCCTCTTCCTCGGCGGCTGAAGCGCGGAAACGACAAAGGGGCCTCTGCGGCCCCTTTGCCTTGAAGCGTGCGACCGGGTTACTTGAACGTGTACTTCACCATGCCGTACACGAACCGCGCGCGCGCGTCGTAGTACGACGGATCGTAGCCCGCCTGGAAGGTGTTCTGCTGGTTCGTCTTCGGCGGGTTGGTGTCCATCAGGTTCTTCACGCCGAGCGTGAAGACGAAGTGCTTGAACCCGCTGTACGAGCCCTGCACGTCCCACAGGCTCATCGAGCTCACCGTGCGCAGGTTGTTGTTCAGGTCCGTCTGCCAGTCGGTGTAGCTCGACTGGTAGTTGTTGGCGAGCGAGAAGGACCAGGGACCCCGGTCGAGCGAGAGCTGCCGCATAGTGCTTCCAGCGCGGGATCACGCCGACCACGACCGATCCGAAGGCCGACCCGACGACCCCGCCGAAGCGTGCCGTCGAGGGCCTGGAAGTCGTAGCGGCGGTAGTACGTGCCCGACATGTCGAAGCGCACGCGGCCCCAGCTCATCTGCGGGAACTTGTAGTGCGTCTCGACGTCGATGCCCTCGATGTGCGTCGCCCCCAGGTTGATGTAGCCCTGCTCGATGTGCAGGATCGGACCGGGCAGGTTGGGGAAGGCCGGGTCGACCGGGCCGCGCGTGACCAGGTTGCCGTACGCGCCCAGGTCGCCCAGGATCGTGGTGACCGGGATGCCGTTGGTGATGCCGTTGTTCAGGCGGATCTTGAAGTAGTCCGCCGACACCGAGAAGGCGTTGCTCGGCTCGAGCACGATGCCCGCCGTCGCCTGCTCGGATTTCTCCGGCTTCAGGTTCGGGTTGCCGCCGAAGAAGACGCCGAACTGCGTGACGCAGTCGATACCCGTGTTGCCGGTGACCGGGCAGCGGATCGGGTCGGAGAGGCCCGTCTGCGAGACGCCGGGCTGGCGCGGCAGGTCGAGCTGGTAGAGCGACGGCGCGAGGAAGCCCTTGCCGTAGGAAGCTGCGGAACAGCATGTCGCGGTTCGGCTGGAAGCGCAGGCTCACCTTCGGGTTGTTGGTGCGGCCGAAGTCGCTGTAGTCGTCGGTGCGCGCCGCGAGGTCCGCCTCGAGGCTGCGCAGGACCGGGATGTTCACCTCGACGTAGGCCGCCTTCACGTCGCGGCTCGCGGACACCGGCAGGATGCCGCCGCCGTAGCCCGAGAGGTCGCCCGTGCCGAGCACCGGCGGCCGAGGACTGCTCGAGCGTCCTCCTTGCGGAAGTCCACGCCGACGGCGCCCGCCACCGTGCCGGCGGGCACGCTGAACAGATCGCCCGAGATCTTGGCGTTGAAGGTCTTGTTGGTCGACTTGTCGCTGATCACCTCGCCGATGAAGTTGGCGCTGCGCAATTGCGCCAGGACGTCGGGCGTGTTGTCGCCGAAGAGGTTCACGTTGCCGCTGTTGAGCAGCGGCAGGAGCACCGAGTAGAGCGTGAAGCCGTCGTTCAGCTGCTCCTCGGTGAGCTTGCCCTCCGCGTACGAGTACGAAAAGTCCGTGTCCCAGCGGTCGGCGAGGGTGCCCTTCAAGCCGACGACGACCTGCGTGCCCTTGTTGCGTGTCCGTGGTGTCCCGAAGGCCGTTCGGCAACGAGCGCCAGCGCACGTCGAGGGGCTGCCCGTCGACTCCGGCGGCCGCGGCCAGGGCGTGCGGATAGAACGGCGCTCGTCGGCTGCAGCGTGATGGTGGCGGGAATGTCGCCGTTCGGGCCCGTAGGTGAAGACGCTGGAGATCGGGGCCGGCTGGATGATGAAGTGGTTCTCGTCCTTCGAGTACAGCGCCGTGCCGTAGGCCTGCCAGTTGTTGTTGATCTGGAACTTGGCCGAGCCGAAGAAGTTGAGGTTCTTGTCCTCGGGGATCGACTCGACGCCCTTCACCTTCGCCGGGTCGAAGAAGCAGCCGCCGCCGAGCAGGGTCACGGCCACGTTGCCGTTGCCGCCGCAGTTCGCCACGCGGGATGCCGATGCCGCCGGTGGTGATGTTGCCCGGGAAGGTGTTGCTCGATCCGGCGAAGCCGCCGAGCTGGATGAGCTCGTTCGTCGAATCGTTCGAGAAATTGCGGTCCTCCTGGTCGAGCGGCTTCTGGTGGTCGTAGGAGACCGACCCGAAGACGTTGAAGCGATCCTTCGAAAGGTCGCCGAACCCGACCGAGGCGCTGTACTTCTCCTGGGAGCCGCCGCCGGTGCGCGTCGGATCGCCGTAGTACACCGTGGCTTCCGCGCCCCTGTAGTCGGAGCGCAGGATGAAGTTGATCACGCCCGCGACGGCGTCGGAGCCGTACACGGCCGAGGCGCCGTCCTTCAGGACTTCCACGCGCTCGATCGCCGAGAACGGGATCACCGCGAGGTTCACGCCCTGCACGCCCTGGATCTCGCCGGCGAAGCCGTTCACGCGCTTGCCGTTGATCAGCACCAGCGTGTGGCCGCCCTGCAGGCCGCGCAGCGACGCGGTCTGCGCCGAGAATGTCGGTCGCGCCGATGGTGCTCGTGAGCGCGGTGTTGCCCAGGCTGTTGTTCGCCGAGATGAGGTTCAGCAATTCCATCGGGGTCGTGGCACCCGACTGCTCGATCTCCTCCCGCGAGATGACCGTGACGGGCAGGGCTCCTTCGCCCTCCACGCGCTTGATGTTGGAACCCGTGACTTCGATCTTCTCGACCTTCTGGGCCGTCTGCTGGTCCGTCTGGGCCATCGCCGCGGGCGCGAGCACGGCCGCTACGGCCGCCGCGAGCAGGGTGGAGCCCCGGAATTTCTTCGGTTCGTGGTTTCTCATGTGATCCCCAAGAGGAGTTGGCTTGCGGAACTTAATGAACGTGTCACTCGCGCGTCAACGAATTCGCGCTTCGCGCCGCCCGCGGCGTTGCCGGGGCGCAACTCGGCGATTCTTACTGTGGAATCCCTCCAAGTTTCTTGGAGGGCGCGCCTCATTCGGCGCCCTGCCCAGCGGCCCCTTTTCCGGCCGCGAGCTGGCGCGTGAGAAGACGGATCGTGATTTCCGCGGCGGAAATGAGCGCGACCAGCCGCGCGGCCCGGCGCGTGAGACGGCTCGCCTCCGGCGAGGACGACCACTTCGTCGAACGTGACCGCCCGCTCGCCGCTCGCCACCCAGCGCAGCACCTCGTCCGGGGCGACTTCGAGGCGCGCGGCCGCCTGCTCGGCGCTCCACTCGCCGCGGCGGACCTTCTGCGCGACCTCGAGCCGGGTCCCGAGGTGGACGTGCCTGTGCGCGCTACTCATCGAGATCGTCCCCGATCGGCAGCCCGAGCCGCTCGCGCAGCAGCGCCACCTCGAGGGTGCGCTGGCCCAGGAGGCGCTCGAGGTTGCGCACCTGCAGCTCCAGGTCCGAGACGTCGCCGCCGCGCGCAACACCCGACAGGTCCGCGTTGAGGAGCTCGCGATAGACCTTGCGCCAGTAGTAGAGGACGTTCACGGAGATCTGGTGCCGGCGCGCGACCCCGGCCGCCGAGGCGCCCGGCGCCATCGATTCGCGCACGATCGCGATCTTCTCGGTGAGGCTCCTGCGATAGCGCGCGCCCTTGGGGCCCGCTTCCGGCACCTTCACGCTGCTTCCCCTTCCTTCGCGGTTCGAGGGCTGGGCCGCGGCCTGAGTAAATGGTTGCATATGCATCCAAATCATCGGCTGGCCGTGCACGGCGCGTCAACACCCACAAGACACCGCAACGGCAAGAAGATACCGCAACGTTTGCGCAACGTATCGTCACGAATGGCGCTAGAATGAGCCGGCATGGATACCCCGAGGGACAGGACCATTCCCCCCGACGCGCGCCGGCGCGGATTCGATTGCCTGTGCGGCAACGTGCGCATGGCCTCGCGCGCGCTCACGGCGCTCTACGATTCGCTCCTGGAGCCCACGGGCCTCACCGCCAACCAGCTCGCGGTGCTCTGGTGCGTGATCGCCGCCGAGCCCGTTGCGCTGGGCGAGGTCGCCGAGTTCCTCGTGATGGACAAGACCACGGTGAGCCGCTGCGTGGCGGGTCTCGCGGGCCAGGGTCTTGTGCGCTCGTGCGCCGGCTCCGACGCCCGCGTGAAGCTCACCTCGTCCACGGCGAAGGGCCGCCGGGCGTTCGCCTCCGCGATGCCCCGCTGGAAGGCGGCACAGGCCCTCGCCGAGCGGCGCATGGGCCGCGGGACCTTCGCGCGCACGGTGCGCGATGCGCGCAGGATCGCGCGCGCGGTCTCGCAGCCGGCGTAGGCCGCCGCCCCGGCGGCCGAGTTCCGCGGCAAGCCCCCGTACCTGCGCTTCGCGCGACGCCTGGCGGATAGCGCAAGAAGAGATATCGGCCTACGAGCGGTAGCGTACCGACCGGCTCGCCCATACCGGGTAACTTGCCTCTTGAGAATCGTAGCGCGCACACACGATTTCGACGCAAGGAAGAATCTGCCCAGTGCACAGGATTGCCGATTACACACAGAGGAACACCATGAATCGTTCGACGCTGTTGAGAAGCATGATCAAGCGCCCGCTGTTGCTCGCGGTCGCCGCCACATTCGCCGTCGCCTGCGCGACTTCCGAGCATCACGCCTACGCGCCGGAGCCCGTGAGCTGGGCCGGCCCCGCCGGACCTGCCGGCCCCGCCGGTGCCACCGGTGAACCAGGCGCAACCGGCAATACCGGCGCACCCGGACTCGCGATGGCGGGCCCCGCCGGCGCGGACGGTCCTGCCGGCCCCGCCGGGATGCAGGGCGAAACCGGCGCCACTGGCGCGACCGGCAAGATGGTCGTGGGTCGTGCGGGCGAAGCCGGGACCTCCCGGCGCCACGGGTGATCGAGGCGCCACGGGATACACGGGCGCGCAGGGCTCCAGCATTCCCGGTCCGGCCGGCCCGATGGGACGTACCGGTCCCGCGGGCATCCAGGGCGTGACCGGCAGCACGGGTGCCGAAGGCCTGACCACGGTCGGCCCGACCGGTCCCGCTGGACCTGCCGGCGTTGAAGGCGCGCAGGGCGCCACGGGCCGTACGGGCGCCCACGGGCAGCACCGAGCTCGCGGGCATCAGCGGCCCGAGGGGCGAGAGGGGGGCGTCCGGTCCGCAGGGCTCGACCGGCGAGACCGGCAACCAGGGTCCGATGGCTTCCGGGGGCAGCTGGAGCCTGTACCGGGACTTCACGTTCACGGCCGACAGCGACAACTTCGTGAGCTCGATGGCAACAAAGCGCGCGAGATCGCCGAGTACACGAACGAGAATCCGTCCTACCGGGTCGCGATCGACGGCTCCAACGGGCGCCACGTCGGCAACGTTCGCGACGCGCTGATCAGTGCCGGCGTGCCGGCTTCCAAGATCCAGACCGGCGCTTACGGCGACCCGCAGCTCAGGGGTGATCGCCGTGTCGCGGTGCTGGTGAGCAACTGATCGATCTCCGACAGTCGCAACAACGAAACGGCGCGGTCCCAGGATCGCGCCGTTTCCGCACGCCCGCCCTCCGATACGCGCCCTCGCCGGCCGAAGCGGCTAGCCGAAGATGCGCGCGTAGGCCCCGAGATCCGAGCGATAGCAGGAGCACGACGCGCGCTCCAGCCCCTTGCGATCCATGATGGTCACGTTCCCGCGCTTGTAGCCGATGAGCTTGCGGACCTGCATCGCGCTCGCGGCCTCCGTGATGCCCACACGGCGCACGCCGAGCATCTCGGCGAGGAGCTCGTGGGTGATGTGGAACGACGGCGAATGGGCCCGGTCCGCGGTCATCAGCAGCCAGCGCGCCACGCGCTGCTCGACGACGTGGAAGCGGTTGCAGCCCGCGGCCTGGATGAGCTGGGTCATCAGGACATAGAGGTAGCGGTCGATGCAGCTGCGCAACGACGGGACGCGCGCGAGCTTGCGGCGGAAATCCGCGGCGCCCAGGCGCCACGCGGGCCCGCTGCCCTGGACTACCGCGTGCACCGGGGAGATTCCCACTCCGAGCGCGACCTCCGCGCCGCAGATCCCTTCGCTGCCGGCGAGGGCCACCTCGAGGAGGTTCTTCCCCCCCATGCGCGTCAGCATGGAAATGGTGCTGCCGGTGGGAAAGTACACGTGCGAGATTGACTTCCCCAGGCTCGGCGAGGACTTCGGGAAACAGCGAGCTCGATCGGCTCGCATGCGGCCAGGACGCGCGCGCGATCCTTCGCGGGCAGTCGGTCCAGCAGTCGGTTCGTGATCGGCGCGGCGCGTGCCAAGGCGGCATCCTCCCCATGTTCAGGGAAGCCAACCTAGCCCAATCCGGGTCTCGGGTCTGCGCGCTAGCGCACGCAACGGAGCGGCAAATCTTCAATGGGGGGCCATGACCGGAAGCAGCCGCGCGCGTCTCGCGGCGCACGACCTCGTAGCACTCGCACGACATCGCCTCCAGCTTCGGTCGGTTCAGCACCTTGATGTGTCCGCGCCGGTAGCTGATGACCCCGGCCTTCTGCAGCTTCCCGGCGGCCTCGGTGACGCCCTCGCGCCGAACCCCGAGCATGTTGGCGATCAGCTCCTGTGTCATCGTGATCTCGGGCGACGGCGAGCCGATCGATGCTCAGCAGCAGCCAGCGGCAGAGCTGCTGGTCCACCGAGTGGTGCCGGTTGCATACCGCCGTCTGCGCCATCTGGGTGATGAGCGCCTGCGTATAGCGCAACATCAGGTGCTGCATCGCGCCGCCGCGGATGAACTCGTCCTTGATCACCTGTCCCGGCAGGCGATAGGCGCTGCCGGCGCTTTGCACGACCGCGCGGCTGGGCGTCGTCTCCCCTCCCATGAAGATCGAGACGCCGACCACGCCTTCGTTGCCGACGACGGCGATCTCCGCCGAGGAGCCGCTCTCCAGGACGTAGAGCAGCGAAACGATGCAGTCCGTCGGGAAGTAGACGTGGTCGAGGTGCCGGCCCGACTCGTAGACGACGTCGCCCAGGGGCATGTCCACGGGCTGCAGCTGCGGGCGCATGCGCTTGAGGTCGGCCGCGGAGAGCGCCGCGAGGAGGTGGTTCTGCTTGGGGCTTGGCATGGGAATCGTCTGCCGATGGCGACGCACTCCATTGTGCGCCTTTGTGCGTTGGCGCACCCAGCTGCGCATGCCGCCAGCCCGGCGCAACGGTTACCCCATCCCGGCCGTGGTGCCGTCTCAGGAGGGTCTTCGCCCGGAGACGAGGCCGACGACGATCACTATGAGGGCCACGACCAGGAGGATGTGGATCATGCCCCCCAGGGTGTACGAACTCACCAGGCCCAGCAGCCAGAGGATGAGGAGGATTACGGCGATCGTATAGAGCATGGCGCGAACCTTTCACTTGAGGTATTGCCTGACGGAGGCATGCAGCTTAGCCGCCGAATCCCGGGCGCGTCGGTGCGATCGCGAACATATTCCAAACCAGGCGCAAGGCGTCCTTGCGGCCGAAACGGTGCGGCGCATGGGTGCGCTCCCGAACAGACTGCGAGCCCGGAGCGCCCTATCCTTGCCTGTTGGCATGTCCGCCGTGGCCGTGCGCCGGTACGCTCCTTTGCGAGGAATCGTCATGCACATGCAACCCTTCCGCCTCGGACATTCACCCTCTTCGCCGGGCTCGCCCTCCTCGCCTTCGCGGGAGCGGTGAGCGCGGACCCGCCGTCGCGCGCCGCGCGTCTCGGCTACGCGGCCGGCGCGGTCAGTTTCTCGCCCGCGGGCGAAAGTGATTGGGTACAGGCGGCGATCAATCGGCCGCTCACCACCGGCGATCGCCTTTGGGCCGATGCGGATGCGCGCGCCGAGATCCAGGTGGGCGGTGCAATGATCCGCATGGACGCCGGCACCGGCCTGTCGGTTCTCGATCTCGACGACCGCATGGTCCAGCTGCAGTTGACGCAGGGCACGTTGGACGTCCGGGTGCGCCGTCTCGAGGCCAACCAGGTCTTCGAGGTCGACACGCCGAATCTCGCCTTCACGCTGCGGCAGGCCGGCGCATTTCGCATCGAAGTGGATCCCGAGGGCGACGCCACGACGATCGTCGTGCGCAAGGGCCAGGGCGAGGCGTACGGCGAAGACGCGGCGTATGTGATCGATTCACGGCAGTCGTATCGCTTCACGGGAACGGGTTTGCGCGAGTACCAGTACCTCGAGGCGCCGCGCCTGGACGAGTTCGATCGCTGGTCGGACGATCGCGACCGCAGCTACGACAATTCGCGCTCCGCCCGCTACGTGTCCCAGGATGTGATCGGCTACCAGGACCTCGATGCGAACGGCACCTGGAGCGTCGACGCGACCTACGGCAACGTCTGGTACCCGAATCGCGTGGACGAAGGCTGGGCGCCCTATCGCGACGGTCATTGGACGTGGATCGATCCCTGGGGCTGGACGTGGGTGGACGACGCGCCGTGGGGCTTCGCCGTGTCCCATTACGGCCGCTGGACGAACCAGCGTGGGAGATGGGGTTGGGTGCCGGGCCCCCCGCGCACTCGCGCCTACTACGCCCCGGCGCTGGTCGCGTTCGTGGGCGGCGATAACTTCCAGCTCACCATCTCCAGCGGCAGCGTCGGCGCGGTCGCCTGGTTCCCGCTCGCGCCGCGCGAGGTCTATCGACCGTCCTACGCGGTAAGCCGCGGCTATTTCGACAACGTCAACCGCAGCAACACGGTCATCAACAACACCGTCATCAACAACTACTACAGCAATCCGAACGCGACCCATGCCGCGTACGCCAACCGCCGAGTGCCCGGCGCCGTCGTCGCCGTGCCGACGACCGCGTTCGTGCAGTCGCAGCCGGTATCCAGGGCAGCCGTGCGGGTATCCGAGAGCCTGATCGTCAACCGGCCGGTCGTGGTCGTTCCGTCCGTGGCCCCGACGCAGAGAAGCGTGCACGGCGCCGCCACACGGGGCGGAAAGCCGCCCGCCCGCGTATTCGAGCGGCCCGTCGTCGCGCGCACCGCGCCCCCCGCGGCGCACGTCGGATTCGCCGCGCAACAACAGCAACTCGCGGCGAAACCGGGCAAGCCTCTCGATGACGCCGCGCGCAGGCAATTGAAACCGTCGCCGGCGGCGCCGGCGCCCATCGTCAGGGTGATCACTCAGACGCAGAAGCCGGCGGCGAACCTGCGACCGCCACCGAAGGCCCCCGGCACGAAGCCCGCCCCCGTCGCGCGCCAACCGGCAGAACGTGCCAAGCCCGAGCCCGCTCCCGTCGCGCGCAAACCGGCAGAAACGTGCCAAGCCCGAGCCCGCTCCCGTCGCACGCCAACCGGCAGAACGCGCCAAGCCCGAACCCGCTCCCGTAGCACGCAAGCCGGCAGAGCACGCCAAACCCGAGCCCGCTCCTGTCGCACGCAAGCCGGCAGAGCATGCCAAGCCCGAGCCCGCTCCCGTCGCGCGCAAGCCCGCAAAGCGTGCCAGCCCGGCCCGCTCCCGTCGCACGCAAGCCGGAGAGCATGCCAAGCCCGAGCCCGCTCCCGTCGCACGCAAGCCGGCAGAGCACGCCAAGCCCGAGCCCGTGCTTGCGTCGGTAGCCAGCGCGGGCAGCGGCAAGGCCGCGGCACTGCGTGCGAGCGTCGAGCAGAACCTCGCGGCCGCCGCCGAACGCATCGCGAAGATCCGCGACGAGGCGATGCGCCAAGCAGGCGGCGCGGCGCGGGCCACGGACAAGTACGTCCAGGCCAGTCCCTGGCGCGCCGTCGCCATCGCCGCGGCGTTGGCCGCCACCATCGGTCTCTTCGCAGGACTGCTGATCGCGCGCCGCTGAGGTGCGGCGGCGCAAGCACATCCCGGTCCCGGCGGCGCGCTCACGGTGCAGCCGTGTGCGCTATCGAACAGACGCCCCGGGCATTCGCCCGTAGTCTCGATCTTTCACCAAGGAGCCCCAAATGAAAACCTTCAAACGCGCCATTCCCCTGCTCGCCATCCTCGCCGTGACCAGCCTGATGGGTTGCGCTTCGACCTCGAGATCCGAGGGCACGGGCGAATACGTCGACGACAGCGTCATCACCACGAAGGTGAAGACCGCCATCTTCGAGCAACCCACCCTCAAGTCCGCGGAAATCAACGTCGAGACGTTCAAGGGCGTCGTCCAGCTGAGCGGCTTCGTGAGCTCCGAGAACGACGTCAAGATCGCCCTCGACACCGCGAGGCACGTGAAGGGCGTGACGTCCGTCAAGAACGACATGCGCCTCAAGTAGTCGAGGCGTTCGGAATGCGCGCGTACCCGGCCGCCGGCCCGCCATGGGGGGCCGGGCGCGCCCGCCGATTGCTGTTCGTCCGTCCGGGGCGCAAGGTCCCCACGGCCCCGATCTACGTGGCGATCCTGCTCCTCGTGTCGCTCAGCGTGATCGGATTCGCCGCCGCCCTCTGGCACCAGGACTCCGCGTGGCGGGGGTATCAACCCGATCGTCCCGATCGGCGCGCTGCTGCCTCCCCGGGCCGATTGTCCGATGGCCGGCTGCTCCTTCCGTCGGATCCTGGCGGGGGGGAGAACCGCTGGCGTTGGATGTAGCGGCGACGACGCGCGCCCGGCACAAAGGGCCGGGCGCGCCGCATTCCACTGCTTCGGTACGGGCTGGATTCGGCCTACGACTTGCCGAAATGCGCCTTCGCGTCGTTCACGCAAGCCGCCTTCGGGTCGCCCGCAAGGGCGTCGCACTTCTCGATCGCCACCGCGTACTCGGCGTCACCCTTGTCGACCGCCGCTTCCTTGCGCGCTTCGGCTTTCTCCTCGCTTGCTTCCTTGCGCGCTTTCGCCACCTTCTTGTCGGCGGCGCTGTTCGCCTCGGCGGACTTCATCTGCGTCTTGGCGTCCGCCTTGGCCGCGGTGTAGGCAGCGTCGGATTCCTTCACGCAGACGTCTTTCGCGTTGCCCGCCCGATCGTCGCACTTTTCCTTCGCCACCGCGTACTCGGCGTGCGCCTTGGCCATGCTTACCTCGTAGCGTGCTTTCAGGCCCGGCTTGTAAGTGGCGCCCAGCTCGGCCAGGGCGACCTTCTCATTGCCCCTGGCCTGCGCCATGCAGATGTCCTTCGCGTTGCCGGACAGCGGGTCGCAGCCTGCCTTCGCCGTCTTGTATTCGGCTCCGATGTTCTCCTTCGCGGCCGTGTATTCCGATTTCGACATGCTGCTCGCCACGGCGGCGGCGCTGAACGCGAGGCTCAGTGCGGCGGCGAGAGCGGTGATGGTCATGGTCTTCATGGATTTTCCTTTGTGTGCTGCGTTGGGGGCGGAAACTACTTCGGCAGGACGGTCTCCTTCAGGCGGCTCTGCCACGCGGAGACCTGCTTCTCCGTCTCTTCCTTGGTGATCCCGTACGTCTCCTGGATCTTCCCGGCCAGGTGGTCACGCCGGCCGGCGATGACGTCGAGCTGATCGTCGGTGAGCTTGCCCCATTGCTTCTTGATGTCGCCCTTGATTTGCTTCCAGTTGCCTTCTATGCGATCCCAATTCATGGTGGTGTTTCCTCGTGTCGGCCGCGTCGAAAATCGTCGCTGCGATCCGGCTAGGTTAGGACGAAGCGTCCCCGCGGTCTGTCTGTCAGCGCACGGAGCTAACGACCGAGGAGCTCGCCGGCGGGCTTGAGCGCCTCGACCCGGTCGCAGATCACCTTGGCGATCGCCACCAGCGGCGCCCCGAGCAGCAGGCCCCAGAGGCCCCACAACCAGCCGAAGAAGAGGAGCGCGATGAACAGCACTGCGGCGTTCACGCGCGCGACGCGGCTATGAAGCCAGGTCATCATCAGGAATCCGACGGCGCCTGCCACCAGCAGCGACGCGCCCGCGACGATGAGCGCGTTGAGCGCAGACCCGGACTGCATGAACGCCGCCACGCCGCTCGCGATCGCGATCAGAAGGGGGCCCAGATACGGAACGAAATGGAGCACGCCTGCGCCGACTCCCCACGCGCCCGGCCCCTCCATTCCCAGCGCGCCGAATGCGAGCCAGGTGCCGACGCCGACCAGGACATTCGACCCCAGCATGACGAGCAGGTAACGCTGGACTTGCGCGTCGATCTCCTCGAGGATCCGCACCGCGTCCTTCTTGCGCGTGAGGGACGGACCCACCAGCTGCACCAGCTTGCGGCGGAAATGTTCGCCCGACGCCAGGAGAAAGTACGCGAGCAGCAGGACGATCGGCGCCTGCGCGGCCACCGTGAACAACAGCGCGGACTGGGCGAGCATGTAATCGCGCAGCCAGGCGCTGGGCTCGCCCTGCCCCGCCTTGGCCACCTGCGTCGCCGGTCGCGCCGGCTTTCTTTTGCTCGGCCGCGTCCGCGGCGGCCCCCTGGATCTCGGTGGCCGCCTCCTGGATGTTCTGCAGCGTCGTGGGGCCGCCTGCGCGCGTCTCGCCCACCAGCCGGCGCATCTGCCGAGCCGCTTCGGGCAGCTTCTCGATCATCGACGCGGCGCCGTCCTCCATCGAGACCGCGACCCACGACGCGCCCGACACCAGCACGAGCAGTACCAGCGCCGCTCCCACCGCGCGCGGAATGCGACGCGCCTTCAGCCAGTCCACGAGCGGGCGCAGCGCGTAGCTCGCGAGTATCCCGATCAACAGGGGAACGAAGAACGCGCGCGCCAGGTAGAGCGCGGCGACGACGGAAATGACGGCGAGAATCCCCACCCCTAGCGTCACCGCCATGGGCCATTCGCGCGGCGACGGATGCTCCGTCACCACGGGATCGGCGACGGAGGGCAACGGACCGTCGGTCAGATCCGCCCCAGCAGGAACAGGATGAGCAAGATCAACAGTATCGGTCCCGACGATGCCACTCGGTGCGTACCCCCAGCTTCGGGCGTGGGGCCAGGTGGGCAGCACGCCCACGAGCACCAGGATCACTACGATCAGCAGGATGAGGCCAATGCTCATGACGGACTCCTTGTATGTTCGATCCCGGGAAACGATCGGACAGAGTCCGACGCGGGCTTGCTTGTTTGTTGCGGTCACCTTCCCGCCGATCCGCAAACCATTCGCATCATCGCGGACTTTCCCGGGCGCCGTCTGTTCGACTCCGCACAGAGCGTGTCCCCGTCGGCGCGTCGCGTGCGCGGCCGCCCATCCTTCCGGCTATGTACGACGCCGCACCGACGCCGCGCGAAGGATGCGTCATATTCAGCGGGAACCTCACAGGAGACTTCCAAATGAATGCAGTACTGAGAAACGCATTGGCAGTGGCCGGACTGGCCTTCGCCACGCAAGCCGCGGCGCAGGTCACGTTCTACCAGAGCGAGGGCTTCGAGGGCCGTTCCTTCACCGTGCACAAGCAGGTAGCCGACTTCGATCGCTACGGCTTCAATGACCGCGCTTCGTCGGTCATCGTCCAGCGGGACCGCTGGGAGGTCTGCCAGGATGCGCGTTTCAGTGGCCGGTGCGTCGTCCTGCGTCCCGGAAAGTACCCGTCGCTTGCCGCGATGGGCCTGGATGACCGCATTTCGTCGGTGCGCGTGGTGAGCGCGAGCGAGCGCATCGAGGGTAATCGTTACTCGCCGGGTCCCGTTGCGGCAGCTGCCGACTATCATCGGCGCGGCAAGGAGCGGCTGTTCGAGGCGAACGTAACGTCCGTGCATGCGGTGGTCGGAACTCCCGAGCAGCGCTGCTGG
The DNA here is from genome assembly GCA_963792865.1 of uncultured beta proteobacterium. GTDB lineage: Bacteria > Pseudomonadota > Gammaproteobacteria > Burkholderiales > Usitatibacteraceae > Usitatibacter. The sequence continues at coordinate 241,773 of CAWBYB010000007.1, read as the reverse complement.
GTCGAGCGCGAACAGGTCGGCCAGGATCGAGGCGGTGCCAACGTTCCCGGGGCGATCGCCGGGGCCATCATCGGCGGCATTCTCGGCCACCAGGTCGGTAACGGGCGCGGCCAGGACCTCGCCACGGCAGGCGGTGTCGTCGCGGGAGCCGCGGTCGGCGCGAACGTCGGCCGCGACAACGGCCGCGACGGGTACAGCCGTGACGTGAAGCGTTGCGAAAACGTGTCCCGCAACGCCCGTCCCGACTATTGGGACGTCACCTACAACTTCCGGGGCCAGGAGCATCGCGTGCAGATGACCGCTCCCCCGGGACCCACGGTGACCGTGAACCAGCAGGGCGAGCCGCGCGAGGGATGAACATGAACCTGAGCCTCGGCCCTCTCATCTCGCTCCTCGCGGGGATACTGATCCTGGTCGTCCCGCGAATGCTGAACTACATCGTCGCGATCTACCTCATCATCGTGGGGCTGATCGGCCTGTTCGGAGCCGGAACCCTGCACCTGAGGTGAGGGCCCCGCAATCCGACGTGCCCTTGCCGGAAACGATGCGACCAGCCTTCAGTAATGGAGGCTGATCGTCATCTCCAGGTTTTGCCCGTCGTACTGGAAGCCCGCATCGGCGAACGAGGGCGCGCCGAACCAGACCTTTGCGTCGTTCGAGAACCCGTAGCCTTCCGTCGGGTACCCGAACACATTGGTGTCGAGCTTGCCGTTCATGTTTTCATCGTGCACCACGGCCAGCGCGTACTTTCCCGGCGGGATGTCCTCGAAGTCGCAGCGCGCCCGCGAGCCTCGAATCTTGATCACCATGACATTCGTCGCCGAATGCAGGACCTCCACCGGGAAGCCGTCCGCCGATTCGAAGAGCGCGCAGTCCACGGTTCCGGTGCTGTTCCTGATGTCCAGGACCCTCACGTGAATGCCGGGGCATGGCGGGGCGGCGATGGCAGGAACCTGCCCCAATGCCAGCGCCGCGATCAATGCCATGCATCGGACTCTCACCGGGGCCCTCCCTACTCGATCCTGGCGGAGCGGCCCCACGCGAGGGCTTCGGTTCGCCAAAGCCCGGGGAGCAGCCGCTGGTACTCCCGCTTGATCGCCGAATAGCATTCGCATGCCCGCGCTTCGAGCAAGGCACGATCACGTATCGCGATCCGGCCGCGGCTGTAATGGATCAGCCCCGCTTCCTGAAGCTGTCCGGCCGCCTCCGTGACACCTTCACGGCGCACGCCCAGGACGTCGGCGATCTGCCCCTGCGTCATCGCCAGCTCGCTCGACGAAACCCGGTCAAGGCTCGACAGGATCCAGCGGCATAGCCGCTGTTCCAGCGAATGGTACCGGTTGCAGACGGCGATCTGTCCGGTCTGGGCAATCAGCGCCTGGGTGTATCGCAGCAGCAGCAGCGGCAACTGGCCCGTGTGCCCGAGCTCGCCCTTCAGCAGGTCCGCTCGGAGACGATAGGCATATCCGGCGCTCAACACGACGGCCTGGGTCGGCATGCTTTCGCCGCCCAGGAACGACGCAACCCCAATCACGCCTTCATTGCCCGTGACGGCGAATTCAGCCGATGCTCCGGTCTGCATCATGCAGATCCGGGTAACGATGCCCCCGGTGACGAAATGCAGGTGGTTCTCCCGATCGCCGGCGCCGTGGATGACCCAGCCGGGCATCAGGACCACGGGCTCGAGGCGGGGCAGCAGACGCCGGTACTCGTCGCCGGGCAGCGCGGCCAACAGATGGTTTTGCGTGGGATCGTGACGCGCGAATTCGGGACAGCACTCCTGCCCGGGGGCGAAGCGCGCCGGCGGATACCGAAGAAACGAAGGCCGCACGGACATTGGGACCCCGATAACGCAAGTGGGCTATTGCATGCACCTGGAGTCTAGCGGGGTCGTCCGTCGCATTCATTGACCTACATTAAGCTTTATGTTCGCTAGCGCACGGATGGTCCTCCGCGGGGCACCCATAATCTGATCTTCGATGGTCCGTGACAGAAAGGAAGGATCGAGAATGTTGTACTACGCCGTCGTATTCTTCATCGTCGCGCTGGTCGCCGCGCTTCTCGGATTCACCGGCATCGCGGCCGGCGCCGCGGAGATCGCAAAGATCCTGTTCTTCATCTTCGTCCTCCTGTTTCTCGCCTCGCTGGTCGTGGGACTGATGCGCCGCAAGTAGCCCCGCGACGCTGGTCTCGTCGCAAGGACAAAATCGCCGTCCCGGCCCTCGACGGTGCGCCAGCGAACAGACGGGGTGGGTGGTCCGCCCTACTCTCGCGGCATGACGAACCGCACCTGCCTGGGCCTCCTCGCGACCCTCTGGCTCGCCGCGGGCTGCGCCGCGCCCGCAAGCCGCATTGACTCTCCCCCGCGGGTACCAGCGTGGCATGACACGGGGACGCCTTCCTATACCATTGCCCTCCAGGGAAAGGCTCGCGCCAGCAACAAGTGGCTTGAACAATGAGAAGGGGCGCTTTCGCGCCCCTTGGATTTCCGCTGGACGGAAGCAGCCGCGACGACTACCGTGCCCGCCTGCGCATCGCCGCGAAGCCCGCAAAGGCCAGGAGCGCGCCAAGCAGCACCATTGCCCACTCGGAGAGCGTGGGGACGCCGAGTGCGGACAACGCCGGACCGGCGGGAAGGCCGGTTCCTCCATAGGCGCCACACACGTTGTTCACGTCGCCCGAGAGCGACGCCGCGCCGTTGCGCGCCAGGGCTCTGCCCGTAATGTTGGCGCCGCCATTCGAAGTGATGCTGGTGAGCGCGACGATGTTCCCGAGGAACGTGGTGGTCGTGCCGAGCGTTGCGGAACTGCCGACCTGCCAGGAAACGCCGCAAGCTGAATCAGCAACGCCGTTGATCACGCTGACCGTCGAGGCAGACGCCGTGGTGAGCGTGCTCCCCACCTTGAAAATGAAGACCGCATTGGGATCGCCCTGGGCGTCGAGAGTGAGTGTTCCGGTCAACTGCGCCGAGGTCGCAAAGCAATAGACGCCTGGCGTGAGGGTGCCCACGGTGCCCAGATCCTGGCCCGTCAAAATCTGCGTGCACGCCTGGCCTGCCAGGGTGTTGAACGCCGTGACGAGATCGTTCTTAGCCGTCAGCGCGACTCCATCGGCCGCGTGTATCGTTCCCGTGACTGTGCACGGCGGAACGGGATAGCCGGTGATCGAGGCCACGCCATTCGGCGATATGCCAAGGTCCCCCGTGACAGCGGACGAGACAACGCAGGTTACCGCGGAGCCACCCAGGACCGCGAAGGGCTGCGCCGTACCCAGATAGGTCTGGGCCAGGGCAGGAGCGGATGCGAAAAGACACGCGGCGAAGCCCAGGATTGCCAGCAAGCGCGAACGGTCTCGACCGCAATGGCAAGCCCGCTCGGGCAGCGCGGGACCCGGGGTGGCAGATTCGAACGGCAGAAGCAGTCTGTGCTTTCATGACACCCTCCTCGAACAACCCTTCATAAGCCGATGAACCGCCGTTAAAAATGCTCTCTTCCGATTCTGCGCTAATGTTCGCTAAAGCACAATGACGCGCAACCGGACAACCTCCCCACTTCCCGCAAGACGAGTACCGTATGCCGCATCATTCGATGGCGTCGGTGCTGACGCGCAGCACTCGGCCGGACGAACGAATCGCCTAGAATGCCGACAGGTGATAACAACAGTTGATCTTGAGTCGGGTGGGCCCGCCTGGATTCGAACCAGGGACCAAGGGATTATGAGTCCCCTGCTCTAACCACCTGAGCTACAGGCCCTTCGTGGTAAACATCGCATTCTAGCAATCGCGGAGCATCGCCCATCCCATGGACGACATGGATTTCACCAAGCCGCAGCCCGCAGGTCGTGGAGGCCTCCGCGCCCTTCAAGGCCGCGAACAGCCGCTTCTACCGGCCGGAAGTCGCCGCGGCGCTGTTTCGCGAGACCGGCAAGGAAGATCGCTTCGAATTCGGCCAGTCGGTCTTCGCCGAGGACGAGAAGACCTCGAAGGGCGGCATCTTCCGCGCGGCGAGCCGCATGTACTACCTCGCCGAGGGCGAGGTGGCGCTCACGATCGGGGGGCGAGCGCTCGATGTCGTGAAGGCCGGCGAGGTCTTCGGCGAGATGGCGGTGATCACGGGCCGTCCGCGCAGCGCGACGGCCACGGCGAACGCGCCCTGCCTCGCCTACTCCCTCGACGCGAAGGAGCTCCAGGCCGCCCTCGCCCGCAGCCCCGAATTCGCGCTGATGCTCGCGAGCGTCATGTACGACCGCCTGCGCTTCGTCGCCGCGCGGCTCGCCTCGCGTCCCCGGCCCCCGGGCGCATCCGCCCACGAGGCCTCGGTCTTCGAGCCGGAACTGGTGGCGCAGATCGAGGCCGCGCTGCCGCGCTCGGCGACCGCGCGCTACCGCCAGGAGACGATCATCTTCAAGGAGGGGCAGGCCGGGACCTTCATGTACCTCGTGAAAGCCGGTCGGGTGGCGATCGCCGTGGGCAGCAACGTGGTCGAGGTGGTGGGGCGCGGCGGCACCTTCGGCGAGATGGCGGTGGTCGACCAGTCGCCGCGCACCGCGCGCGCCGGCGCCCTCGAGGAATGCGAGCTGCTCGCCATCGACCGCGCTGCCCTGATCGAGGTGGTGAAGCAGCAGCCCGCCTTCGCGATGGCGCTGCTGCGCGCCGTGGCCGAACGGCTGCGGCACATGAACACGCAGCTGGGGCTCACGCCCTAGCCGCCGCCCGGCTCGCGCCGCGCGCGAGGCGGGCTCAGCTCTCCCCTTCGAGGAAGCTGCGCAGCTTCTCCGAGCGCGACGGGTGGCGCAGCTTGCGCAGCGCCTTCGCTTCTATCTGCCTTATGCGCTCGCGCGTGACGTCGAACTGCTTGCCGACTTCCTCGAGCGTGTGGTCGGTGTTCATCTCGATGCCGAAGCGCATGCGCAGCACCTTCGCCTCGCGCGGCGTGAGCGAGTCCAGCACGTCCTTGGTCGCCTCGCGCAGGCTCGCGTAGAGCGCCGAATCCGAAGGCGCCAGTCCCGCCTGGTCCTCGATGAAGTCGCCCAGGTGCGAATCGTCGTCGTCGCCGATCGGCGTCTCCATGGAGATCGGCTCCTTGGAGATCTTGAGGATCTTGCGGATCTTCTCCTCCGGCATCTCCATCTTCACCGCGAGCGTGGCGGGATCCGGCTCCTGGCCCGTCTCCTGCAGGATCTGGCGCGAGATGCGGTTCATCTTGTTGATGGTCTCGATCATGTGCACCGGGATGCGGATGGTGCGCGCCTGGTCGGCGATCGAGCGCGTGATGGCCTGGCGGATCCACCACGTCGCATAGGTCGAGAACTTGTAGCCGCGGCGGTATTCGAACTTGTCCACGGCCTTCATCAGGCCGATGTTGCCTTCCTGGATCAGATCGAGGAACTGCAGGCCGCGGTTGGTGTACTTCTTCGCGATCGAGATCACCAGGCGCAGGTTGGCCTCGATCATCTCGCGCTTGGCGCGGCGCGCCTTCGCCTCGCCCGTGGACATCTGGCGCGTGATCTCCTTCAGGTCCTTGATCGGGATGCCGACTTCCTTCTGCAGGTCGATCAGCGCTTCCTGCTGCTCCATCACCGCGGGCTTGAAGCGATCCAGCGCCTTGGCGTAGACCTTGCCCGAGGCGACCTCCTCGTTGGCCCACTTGAGGTTGGTCTCGTTGCCGGGGAAGACCTTGATGAAGTGCGGCGCGCGGCATGTTGGCGTTGCGCGTGCACAGCTCCATGATCTCGCGCTCGTGGCTGCGCACGCGCTCGACCAGCCCGCGCAGCCCGTTGCACAGGTGCTCGACCTGCTTGGCGGAGAAGCGGATGGCGAGCAGCTCGCTCGAGATCTCCTCCTGCAGGTCCTTGTAGGCGCGCGAGCGGTAGCCCTTCTCGGCGAGCACCTTCTTCATCTTCTTGTACTGGCGGCGGATCTTGTTGAAGTGCGCGAGCGAGTCGTTCTTGAGCTGCTCGCAGGTCGGCGCTGGCGACGGCCTCGTCCTCGGCCTCCTGCTCCTCCGCGTCCAGCTCCTCGAGCTCTTCCTCCTCGGTCATCTCCTCGCTCGACGACGTCCTCGCCGTCCTCGTCCACGAGGCCGTCGACCAGCTCGTCGATGCGCATCTCCTCGCGTTCGATGAGATCGGCCAGCGCAGGATCTCCTCGATCGTCGTCGGGCACGACGAGATCGCCTGGATCATGTGCTTCAGGCCGTCCTCGATGCGCTTGGCGATCTCGATTTCGCCCTCGCGCGTGAGCAGCTCCACCGAGCCCATCTCGCGCATGTACATGCGCACGGGGTCGGTGGTGCGGCCGAATTCGGAGTCGATGGTGGTCGAGAGCGCCTCTTCGGCCTCCTCCATCACGTCTTCCTCGGCGATCGGCGGTGGGCGCCTCGTTCATGAGCAGCTGCTCGGCGTCCGGGCGCCTCGTCGTAGACCGCGATCCCCATGTCGGCGAGCATGGTGACCACGCCCTCGATCTGCTCGGCGTCGGTCATGTCGTCGGGCAGGTGGTCGTTGATCTCGGCGTAGGTGAGGTAGCCGCGCTCCTTGCCCAGCACGATCAGGTTCTTCAGCCGCTTCTTCTGCGCCTCGACTTCGGCGATCTTGAGCTCGGCCTTGTGCTCTTCCTTGCTGGATTTCTTCACGTCAATTCGCTCCCGCGCGGGATTTCGGGGAAAACCGTTAATTCTATCAAAGTTTTGACCGCCCTTCCGGCGCCTGATTCCCTGACTTGGCGGCGGCGAGGCGGGCATGGTGCGCCTGGAACTCGGCGCGCTGCTCGGCCGTGGCCTCGCCCGCCTCGACCAGCCTCAGCAATTCGGTGGCGCGGCGGGCCCGGCGCTCCTCGGCCATCCTCTGGACCAGCCCGTCGGCTTCGGCTCCATAGTCGAAATCGGGGCTCTCAGCCTGTTTCAAAAGGGGCTCCCGCAGCGCTTCCACCATGGCGGGATGGTGCTCCGAGCCCTCGAAGTAAGCGCTCGCTTGCCCAAGGTTCCGATTGGGCCCTTGCCGGAAGAAGTCGACCACTGCCCGCAGGGCGTGGGCATCGGTCCCGGCCCCGTCCAGCACCTCGTCGGAAACGTTCGCCACCAGTTCCGGGCGCGCGAGCAGCAGCGCGAGCAGCTGGCGCTCGGCGGGCTGATCGCATGGCGCGGGGCGCCGCGCGCACCCCTCGGCGCCGCGCGATGCTCGCGGGCCGGGGCCGGAACGAGCCGATCGATCTCCTCGGGTGCGAGCTTGGCGAGCTCGGCCAGGCGCCGGCGCAGCATCGCCGAGAGCGCGGGGGCGGCGATCTGCGCGAGCAGCGGCTTTGCCTCGGCGAGGAAGCGCGCGCGTCCCTCCTCCGAGGCCATGTCCGCGTGGCCGGCGAGCTCGCGCGAACAGGAACTGGGACAGCGGCTTCGCGTCCGCCACGGCGGCGAGGAACGCCGCCTTGCCCTCGCGGCGCACGTACGTGTCGGGATCGTCCTCGGGAGGCAGGAAGAGGAAGCTCACCACCTTGCCGTCGGCCAGCACGGGCAGCGACACTTCGAGGGCGCGCCAGGCCGCCTTGCGCCCCGCCGCGTCGCCGTCGAAGCAGAAGACCACGTTGTCGGCGAGCTTGAGGAGCTTGGCGACGTGCACCGGCGTGGTCGCCGTGCCCAGCGTCGCCACGGCATTGTCGACGCCATGCTGCGCGAGGGCCACCACGTCCATGTAGCCCTCGACCACGATCACCTGGTTGGCGTCGCGGATCGCCCGGCGCGCCTGGTAGAGGCCGTAGAGCTCGCGCCCCTTCTCGAACAGCGGCGTCTCCGGCGAGTTGAGGTACTTGGGCTCGCCCGCGCCGATGATGCGCCCGCCGAAGCCGATCACGTTGCCGCGCGCGTCGAGGATCGGAAACATGACGCGATCGCGAAAGCGGTCGTAGCGGCGCGCTTTGCGCTCGGGGTGGGATTCGTCCGGCTCCGCGTCGATCACGAGGCCGGTGTCCTTGAGGGCGGCAGTGGCATAGTCCGTGAACACCGATTCCAGGTTCTGCCATCCATCGGGCGCGTAGCCCAGCCCGTAGCGCGCCGCGATCTCGCCCGAGAGGCCCCGCCCCTTGAGATAGTCGATCGCGGGCTTCGATTTCTTCAGCTCGGCGCGGTAGTACGAGAGGGCGTCCATCATCCGCGCGGCGAGCCCGGGCGCCGCCTGCGGCGCGCCCTGCCCCGTCCGCGAGCGCGGTCTCCGGCACGGCCATGCCGACGGTCTCGGCCAGGCTGCGGATCGCCTCGGGGTAGGCCAGGCCCGAATACTCCATGAGAAAGCCGATGGCGTTGCCGTGGGCGCCGCAGCCGAAGCAGTGGTAGAACTGCTTCGACGGGCTCACGGTGAACGACGGCGTCTTCTCGTTGTGGAACGGGCAGCAGGCGGTGAAATTGGCGCCCGCCTTCTTGAGCTTCACGTAGCGGTCCACCACGTCGACGATGTCGACGCGCCCGAGCAGCGACTGGATGAACTCCTGCGGGATCATGCGGGATTATCGTCCCGCGAGCCTCGCCTTGACCAGCGCGGAGACCTTGCCCATGTCGGCGCGCCCCGCGAGCTTCGGCTTCACCGCTCCCATCACCTTGCCCATGTCGGCGGCCGACTGCGCGCCCCTGTGGCCGCCACCGCCTCGGCGACGATCGCCTCGACTTCGGCATCCGACAGCCGCTGCGGCATGTAGGCCTCGAGCACCGCGATCTCGAATTTCTCCTTGTCGGCCAGGTCCTGGCGCGCGGCCTTCTCGTACTGCGCGATCGAGTCCCGGCGCTGCTTGATCATCTTCTCGACCACCGCGACGACGCCCGCGTCGTCGAGCGTGATGCGCTCGTCCACCTCGCGCTGCTTGACCGCCGCCAGCAGCAGGCGCAGCGCGCCCAGCCTTGCGGCCTCGCGCGCCTTCATCGCGGCCTTCATGTCTTCGTTCAATCGTTCACGCAATGCCATGCGGCCTCCCGGGGAGGGCTCCAGAAATGACTGCGGCGAGCGGGGCGCAAGGCCCGGCTCGCCGCGGGAATTCGGTTGCCGCCTTCGCGCGGGCGGCGCCGGTCCTTCAGTACAGCTTCGGCGGAAGCATCTGCGCACGCATGCGCTTGTAGCGGCGCTTGACCGCGGCAGCGTGCTTGCGCTTGCGCTCGGCGGTGGGCTTCTCGTAGAACTCGCGCGCGCGCAGTTCCGTGAGCAGGCCGGTCTTCTCGACGGCGCGCTTGAAGCGGCGCAAAGCTACGTCGAACGGCTCGTTTTCCTTGACTCGGACGATAGGCATGGGAAGTTGCTTCGGAATATCGTTGCCGGAAAACCACGCATAATATCAGGATATTGCCTCTCGGGGAAGGTGTTCGCCGACCCCGTCCCCACCCGTGCTGATCCTCGGCATCGAGACTTCCTGCGACGAAACCGGCGTGGCCCTGTACGACACGCGCGACGGGCTGCTCGCCAACACGCTGCACTCGCAGGTCGAAGAGCACGCGCTCTACGGCGGCGTGGTGCCGGAGCTCGCCTCCCGCGACCACATCCGCCGCCTGCTGCCGCTCACCCGCGCCGCCCTCGCGCAGGCGAACCGCACGGATCGAGGACGTGGACCTCATCGCCTACACCGCCGGCCCGGGGCTCGGCGGCGCGCTGCTGGTGGGCGCGTCGGTCGCCACCGGCATGGGCCTCGCGCTGGGGCGTCCCGTCGTCGGCATCCACCACCTCGAGGGCCACCTGCTTTCGCCGCTGCTCGCCGATCCGCGCCCCGCGTTTCCCTTCGTCGCGCTGCTCGTGTCGGGGGGCCATACGCAGCTGATGCGCGTCGAAGGCGTCGGGCGCTACCGCCTGCTCGGGCAGACGCTCGACGATGCCGCCGGCGAGGCCTTCGACAAGACCGCCACGCTGCTCGGGCTCGACTATCCCGGAGGCCCGGCGCTCGCCCGCCTGGCGCAGGGCGGTCGCGGCAACCGCTTCGATTTTCCGCGCCCGATGATCGCAAGCGCGGACCTCGATTTCAGCTTCAGCGGCCTGAAGACTGCGGTGCTCACGCGCGTGCGCGCATTGGGAACGCTGGACGAGGCCACGCGCGCGGACCTCGCCGCCTCGTTCCAGGCTGCCATCGTCGAGGTCCTGGTCGAGAAGTGCGTGCGGGCCCTCGAGCGCGAGGGATGCGACCGCCTCGTGGTGGCGGGCGGCGTGGGCGCGAACGCGGAGCTGCGCAAACAGCTCGTCGCACGCCTGCGCGCATCGGGGGGGAGGTGCATTTCCCCCCGCAGCACCTGTGCACCGACAACGGGGCGATGATCGCCTTCGCCGCGGCACTGCGCCACGCAGAAGGGATTGCGGCGCCGGGCTCCTCCTTTTCCGTCTTGCCGCGCTGGGACCTGGAGGATGCGGCCGCGCATCCTCAGTCCACGCCGCGGCGATAGGCCCGCTCGGCGTCGGCGACTTCCTCCTCGGCTTTGCGCACCGCCTCCTCAAGGCGGGCGATGCGCTCGCGATACTTGTCGTTGGGTACCATGGTGGGGCAGATGACCACCTGCTTGCCGTCCTTGCCGGTGGTCTGGCGGCAGTTCGAGCGCGGCGCCATGCCGAGCATACCGCCGGTGCCGAGCGCGTCCCCGGAATTCTCCGAACCGGGCGAGTCCGGCCTGCCCGAGGTGCCCACCTCGTGGCGCTGCTGGACGATGTCGCGCTCGTCGTCTTCCGGCGCGGCAGCCTTCGCGAGCGCGGCACGGGCGAGATCGAGCTTCTGGCGCGCGCTCTGCAGGCGGGCATCGAACGCTTCGCGCGTGGCGCGGCGCCGCGCGGCGAGATCGGGTGCGGCCGTCTCTCGGCGCAGCTCCTTGCCGGGAATCGCGGCGGGCGGGGCGGGAGGGGCCTGCGCCTCGGGTGCGGGATCGACCTCGATGCGGGTGAGCTCGAGCGCGTTCTTCGGCGGATGGTCGCCGTAGTGCACGTTCCCGCCCTGGTCGACCCACCGGTAGAGCGACGCCGCCGTGGCGCCGCAGGCGACAAGGCAAAGCACGATCGCCGCGAGGCCGCGCACGGTCGCCGACCGGGCACCGTTGGCTCGCAGCCTAGCTCCCCCTCTCGACGGTGCGCAGCGCATCCTCGGCCTCCTTGACGGCCTTCTCGAGATTCGCAAGCCGCTGGTCGTACGCTTCGGTATGCACCTGGCGCGTGCCGCCGCCGGCGTTGCCCATCCAGCGCAGGTCGTCCTCTCCGGGGTGCTCGCGTGCATCGTTGAGCGCCTGCTTTGCCTGCTCGAGCCGGTCCTGCGCCTCGTGCAGGCGCTTGTCCTTGGTCGACTGCTCCTTGGCCTGCGACTTCGCGCCGGGGACCGACGGCTCCCCGTTACGATCGGCATTCGGGCTCTGCAGCGTGGCCTTGTTGGCATTGGGATCGATGTCGATCCGGATCACCTTGCCCTCGTAGTACTTGGGCGGGTCCTGCACGTAGGTAACCTTGCCGTCCTTGTCGATCAGCTTGTAGACCGTTTGCGCGAACGCGGTGGCAGCGCACAACGCCACGGCCGCCGCCAGCGCGGCGCATGTCGTGATCCTCGCGAATTTCATGGCAGCATTCCTCAGTAGAGACTTCGCTCGAGCGCGCGCCGGTCCTACGCCGCCGCGCGCTGCGAGCCGCAGACACGGCAGTCCGGGTCCCTCGCGAGCCGAACCTCGTGCCACCGGCTCGTGAGCGCATCGAAGAGCAACAGGCGCCCCGCGAGCGACTCGCCCACGCCGGCGAGCAGCTTGATCGCCTCCAGCGCCTGGAAGGTGCCGATCACGCCTACCAGGGGCGCGAAGACGCCCATCGTCGCGCAGCGCTCTTCCGCGGAATCGCCGCCCTCGGCGAACAGGCAGTTGTAGCAGGCGACGCCCTCGCGGCGCAGGTCGAATACCGCGACCTGCCCATCGAAGCGGATCCCCGCTCCCGAGACAAGGGGCTTGCGCGCGATCACGCACTCTCGGTTCAACGCATGGCGCGTGGCGAAGTTGTCGGAACAGTCGAGCACGACGTCGGCGGCGCGCACGAGCGCCGCGAGGCGTTCCGGGCCTGCGCGCTCCTCGAGCGCCTCCACGCGGATCTCCGGATTGATCCCGGCGAGCGTTGCCGCGGCCGACGCGGCCTTGGGCTGCCCGATCGAATCGGTGCGATGCACGATCTGGCGCTGGAGGTTGGTGAGCTCGACGCGATCGCCGTCGCAGACGGTGATGCGCCCTACGCCGCTCGCGGCCAGGTAGAGCAGCGCCGGCGAGCCCAGCCCCCCCGCGCCAACGACGAGCGCGTGCGCGGCGAGGAGGCGCTCCTGCGCGTCCTCGCCGAACTCGTTCAGGAGCAGGTGGCGGCTATATCGCAGGCGCTGGCCATCGTCCACGGGGAATCACTCCGTGCCGGCGCACCGGCGCACGCTACTTCACGACGGCGGCGGTGTTGGTGGCGGTCGCGTTGAGCGGCAGTCCCTTGAGATGCCTCAGCGCCGCCTCGAGCTGGAGGTCTTCTTTCTTGGCGTTCGGGTCGTGCCCGGCCGCAGCGCTGGCTTCGGGTTTGGTCGCGGGCTTGGCGGGCTTCACCGCCACGCTCGCCGACTTGCCGGCTCCGGGACCCGCGACGGCCTTGTCCGCGGACTTCGCAGCCTTGGAAGCCGCATCGGCCGTGCTCTTGTCATCCTCCACCGTGAGGTGGTGCTGCAGGTCCGCTTCGCGCAGGAGCACCTTCGAGTCGCTTCCATCCTCGACCACGATATCCGGCGAGATCCCCTTCGCCTGGATCGAGCGCCCGCTCGGCGTGTAGTAGCGCGCGGTGGTGAGCTTCACCGCCTGGTTGTTGGGCAGCGGCAGGATCGTCTGCACCGACCCCTTGCCGAAGGTCTGCGTGCCGAGGATGGTGGCGCGATGATGGTCCTGCAGCGCGCCGGCGACGATTTCCGAGGCCGAGGCCGAGGCACCGTTCACGAGCACCACGAGCGGCACGTTCTTCACCCCCGCCGGAAGCTTCGCGATGTAGTCGTCCTTGAACATGCCGCGAACGTAGTTCTCCTTGTTCGCGGTCAGGCGCATCTTCGCGTCCTCGGTGCGCCCGTCGGTGTACACCACGAGGGAGTCCTTGGGCAGGAACGCCGAGGACACCGCCACCGCGGAATTGAGCAGGCCGCCCGGATTCATGCGCAGGTCGAGCACGAGGCCCTTGAGGTTTCCTCCGGCCTGCTTGTACAGGTCGTCGATCGCCTGCACCATGTTCTCGCCGGTGTGCTCCTGGAACTGGGTGATGCGCACGAAGCCGTACCCCGGCTCGAGCATGCGGTACTTCACGCTCTTCACCCGGATGATGTCGCGCCGGACCACGAACTCGAGGGGCTGCGTCTCGCCCTTGCGCAGCACCGTGAGCTTCACCTCCGTGTTCGGCTTGCCGCGCATCTTCTTGACCGCGTCGCTGAGCGAAATTCCCTTGAGCGACATGTCGTCGAGCTTGATGATGAGGTCGCCGGCCTTCACGCCCGCGCGGTATGCCGGGGTGTCCTCGATGGGCGCGACCACCTTCACGAATCCGTCCTCGGCGCCCACCTCGATGCCGAGGCCGCCGAATTCACCCTGCGTGCCGACCTGGAGGTCGCGATACTCGTCCTGGTCGAGGAATGCCGAATGCGGGTCGAGCCCGGTGAGCATGCCGTTGATGGCTTCCTTCAGGAGCTTGCGGTCGTCGACCGGCTCCACGTAGTCGGTCTTTATCCGGCCGAAGACTTCGCTGAAGAGGCGCAGGTCGTCGATCGGGAGCGCGAGCGCGCTCGACTGGCGGTCCGCCACGGCGGAAAAGTGCAGGCTCGCGGCGATGCCCAGCGCGGCGCCGAGCGCCACGAGACCCAATTGCTGAAGCTTCTTGCCCATTCCTCGTCCCTTGCCCCGCAGCCGGGGCCGTGTATTTCCTGGGAAATCCGGCCGCGCCGCGCTACGGGGCCGTCCACTTCAACGGGTCGAAGGGCTTTCCGTTGCGACGCAGCTCAAAGTATAGACCCGAATCCGCGCTCTGGCCCGAGGCGCCCACATTCGCGATCGGGTCCCCGCCGCGCACCATTTCCCCCACTTGGCGCAGCAGCCCTTCGTTGTCCGCGTACAGGCTCATGAATCCCGACCCGTGGTCCAGGATGAGCAGGTTTCCGAAGCCCCGGAGCCAGTCGGCATAGACCACCCGGCCGTCGGCCACGGCGTGCACCGTCTCGCCCGTCACGGCGCGGATGAAGAGGCCTTTCCAGGTGCTGCCGGACTCCTCGCGCGGGCCTCCGTAGCGGTTCATCAGCTCGCCCCGGACGGGAAGCTTGAGGTGTCCCTTGAGGCTCGCGAAGGGCTTGGAGGACATCGAAGCGTCGGCGACCCGGTCGACCGCCGTGCCGTGCCCTTTCGAGCGCGCGGGCTTCGCGGCCAGCGCGCGCGCGATTTCCTCGACCAGGCGCGATAGCCGCACTTCGTCGCGCTTCAGCCGCCCGATCTCGCGCCGGCCCTTGGCGATCTGCCCCGCGAGCCGAGCCACCACCGCGGCGCGCGTGGTGCGCTCCTTCTCCAGGCGGCGCGTCTCGCGTGCCTGTGCCGCCTCGTTCTGCGCGAGCTCGTCGCGACGCGACTGCGCATCGGCCTGCAGCTTCGTGAGCTGCAGGCCCTTGCGGCGCAGCTCGGCGATGAGGTCGGCGCGCCCCCGCTGGATATAGGCGTAGTACTGGATGTGGCGGGCCACAGTGGCCGCATCGCGCCCTTCGAGGGCGAGGCGCAGGCGGTCCGTGGCGCCCTGCCGGTATTGCAGTCGCAGCAGCTTTCCGGCAAGGGCCTCCTGCTCGGCCAGGCTCACGCGCGTGTCGCGCTCGCGCGCGGCGATGCCCTCGAGCTCGGCCTCGAGTGCCCGGCGACGCTCGCCCAGTTCGAAGAGCGCGCGATGCGCTTCGCTCATCGCCTTGCCGCTCTGGCGCAACAGGTCCGCCGCCTCGCCGCGGGATTCCTCCGCGGCGGTGAGCTTGGCCTGCAGCCGTTCGATGCGCGCGCGCAATTCACGCAGCTGCTCCTCGCTCGCCGCGGCCTTGGCGTCCGCGGGCTTCGCGCCGAGGGCCAGGGGCGCGGCCAGGACCTGCAGCGCCACGACGAGTGCCAGCAGCACGCGCACGCGGCGCGCGGGGCCCATCGCGGCTACCGTGCCTTGCCCTGGCTCGCCACGGAGCTCATGGCCCGCTCGACCGCCTGTGCGTCGCCCAGGTAGTACCGGCGCCGGGCGTGCAGCGCGTCGTCCAGCTCGTAGACGAGCGGGATGCCGGTGGGCACGTTCTCGCTCACGATCGCCTCGTCGGACATGGCATCGAAGTACTTGATCAGGGCGCGCAGGCTGTTGCCGTGGGCGGCGACGAGTACGCGCTGGCCGGCGGCCACGAGCGGGGCGACGCGTTCGCTCCAGCACGGCACCACGCGCGCGACGGTGTCCTTCAGACATTCCGTGCGCGGCACTTGTTCCGGCCGAAGCTGGCGATAGCGCGGGTCGTGGGCCGCGTCGCGCTCGTCGCCGGGCTCGAGCGCGGGCGGGGGCACGTCGTAGCTGCGCCGCCACGCGAGCACCTGCGCCTCGCCGAACTTGGCGGCGGTCTCGGACTTGTTCAGCCCCTGGAGCGCCCCGTAGTGGCGCTCGTTGAGCCGCCAGTCCTTGGTGACCGGGATCCACAGCCGGTCCATTTCCTCGAGCACGAAGTTGAGGGTGCGGATCGCGCGCTTGAGCACCGAGGTGAACGCGATGTCGAATTCGTAACCCTCGGCGGACAGCAGCCTTCCGGCAGCGCGCGCCTCCTCGACGCCCGCGGGCGTGAGGTCCACGTCTGTCCAGCCCGTGAACCGGTTCTCCCGGTTCCACGTGCTCTCGCCGTGGCGCAGCAGAACGATCTTTTTCATGCCATGAATGTTAGCAAACGATCGCCTTGCCCCACCCGTTCTCTTACACTCACGCTTTTTGCCCGCCCTTGGATACCCGTTCCCCACGCGACGAATTCCTCGCCGG
Source organism: uncultured beta proteobacterium (assembly GCA_963792865.1). Lineage (GTDB taxonomy): Bacteria > Pseudomonadota > Gammaproteobacteria > Burkholderiales > Usitatibacteraceae > Usitatibacter. Next base: position 225,777 of record CAWBYB010000007.1, on the reverse strand, counting down.
ATGCCGCCGGATGGCCCCGGTGCTGCTCGGCTCGGTCCCGTTCGGGTTCGTGTGCGGCGTGGCGGCGGTGGCGGCCGGCATGACGCCCGCGCAGGGCATTGCCTTGTCCGTGTTCGCCTTCTCCGGCATCGCGCAGCTCGTGGCGAGCCAGCTGGTCGCGGTGCACTCGCCGGTGATCGTCACGGTCGCGGCCGCCTTCGTGGTGAGCCTGCGGTTCCTCATGTACAGCGCGGCGATCGCCCCGCACCTCGCGCACCTCCGCCGGCGCTGGCGCGCGCCGCTCGCCTTCCTCATGACCGACCAGTGCTTCGCCGCGTCGATCGCGCGCTACCGCGAGCCGGGACCGCACACGCACGGGCACTGGCATTTCCTGGGTGCCGCCCTCACGCTCTACGTGTTCTGGCAGGCGGCGGTGGTGCTGGGCGTCGTGGCGGGTGCGAGCGTGCCCGCCGGCTGGTCCCTCGACTTCGCCGTGGTGCTCACGTTCATCGCCCTGCTGGTGCCGGTGGTGCGCTCGCGCGCGGACCTCGCCGCGGCGATCGTGGCCGGCGCCGTGGCCCTGGCCGCCGCCGGGATGCCGTACCGCCTGTCGCTGGTGGTGGCATCCATCAGCGGGATCGCGGTGGGCATGGCGATCGAGGCGGGCAGGCGGCGATGAGCACCTGGCTCGCCATTGCCGGCGTGGCGCTCTCCACGTTCACGCTGCGCGCCTCGTTCATGGTGTTCGTCGATCCGCATCGCTTTCCCGAATGGTTCCGGCGGGCCCTCAAGTTCGTGCCGCCCTCGGTGCTCTCGGCGATCGTCGCGCCGGGCCTGCTGATGTCCGGCGGGGCCCTCGACCTGTCGCCGTCGAACCCGCGCCTGCTCGCGGGGCTGGTAGCGATCCTGGCCGCGTTCCACGTGCGCAACGCGACCGCGGCCATCGCCGCGGGGATGAGCACGCTGTGGCTGCTGCAGTGGCTCCTCCCGCGCCTCGCCTGAGAGCGCCTGCCGCGCCGCGTCTGGTAAAATTGTCCTTTTTTTCAGGGCCGATGCGCCCTCGAGGATCACCGTGGGCGAATTCGTCGTGGATCATCTCGCGCTGGTCGCGCTCTTCGTGGGCAGCGGCGTGATGCTGTTGTGGCCCGAGCTGTCGCAGCTCCTGGGCACGAGCAACGAGATCGGGACGCTCGAGGCGACGCGCCTGATGAACCAGGGCTCGACCCTGGTGCTCGACGTGCGCGAGGACAAGGAGTTCGCCGCGGGGCACCTGCCGCGCGCGCGGCACATCCCGCTCAAGGAGCTCGCCCAGCGCGTGGGCGAGATCGCGAAGTTCAAGGAACGGGCCGTCGTCGTCACCTGCCGCACGGGCCCGCGCTCGAGCAGCGCCTGCCGCGTGCTGAAACGGGCGGGCTTCACCACGGTCTACCAGCTGAAGGGAGGCGTCGCGGCATGGGAGCAGGCGAGCCTGCCCGTGGAGAAATGACGCGATGGCAAGCGTGCTGATGTACGCCACGGGAGCCTGCCCGTATTGCCTGATGGCCGAGAAGCTGCTCAAGTCCCGGGGTGTGGCGACGATCGAGAAGGTGCGGGTCGACCTCGATCCCGCGCGCCGCAAGGAAATGATGGAACGTACGGGACGGCGCACCGTCCCGCAGATCTACGTGGGCGAACGCCACGTGGGGGGCTACGACGACCTCGCCGCGCTCGACCGCGCGGGCGGCCTCGAAGCGCTGCTCGCCGCGCCCCCGGCGCCGGCACCGCAACAAGACGAACACCACCGGAAGGAAGTTCCATGAGCGAACCACAGAACCAGCCCGTGTTCTCGATCGAGAAGGTATACGTGAAGGACCTCTCGCTGGAGATTCCCAATGCACCCCAGGCCTTCCTCGAGCGCGAGGCGCCGACGGTCGACATCCAGCTGCACCACAATTCCACCAGCGTCGAGGACGGGGTGTACCAGACCATCCTCACGGTCACCGTCACGGCCAAGGTCAAGGACCGCACCCTGTTCCTCGTGGAGGCCGCGCAGGCGGGCGTGTTCGTGGTGCGCAACCTCCCCGCGCAGGAGCTCGAGGCCGTGCTCGGCATCGCGTGCCCGAACATCCTGTTCCCGTACGTGCGCGAGGTGGTATCCGACATCGTGACGCGCGCCGGCTTCCCGCCGGTGGTCCTGAGCCCGGTGAATTTCGAGGCCGTCTACCAGTCCCAGCGCCAGGCGCAGCCCGCCGCCGATGCGCCCGCGCCGCAGATCATCACCCCCGTCTCGCACTGAGAGCGTGAAAGCCGCGGCCGCCTGCGTCGCCTTCCTCGCCCTCGCGGCCGCGAGCGCGCACGGGGCCGAATATCGCTCGATCGGCGAGCAGCCCGCGATCCTCTACGACGCCCCCTCGGGAAAGGCGGATCGGCTCTTCGTCGCCACTCGCTACTATCCGTTCGAGATCCTGGTGAAGCTCGACCAATGGACCAAGGTGCGCGACGGGAACGGCGAGGTGGCGTGGGTGGAGAACAGCGCGCTGGGCGAGCGCAAGACGGTGGTGGTGACCGTTCCCCTCGCCGACGTGCACGCCGCGGCGAGCACCGACTCGCCGCTGGTGTTCGAGGCGTACAAGCAGGTCCTGCTCGAGGTGCTGGAGGCGCCCGCCGACGGGTGGGTCAAGGTGCGCCACCGCGACGGGCAGGAGGGCTACGTCCGCCTGTCGCAGGTGTGGGGCGCCTGAGGCGGTGAGGATCGCGATCCTCGGCGCGGGAGCCTGGGGATCGGCCCTCGCGATCTCGTTGTGCGCCGCCCACGAGGTGCGGCTGTGGTCGCGCGATGCGGCCGCGTGCGAGGCCCTCGCCCGGCGGCGCTCGAGCCGTTATCTCGAGCAGGCGTCCCTGCCCGCGCAGATAGGTGTCGAGCCGGACCTGCGCGCGGCGCTCGCGGAGGCCGAACTGGTCATCGTCGCAACCTCTGCGGCGGGACTACGCCCCACGCTCGAGTCGGTCGCCGGGGTGAGCGCCCGGCCCGCGCTGCTCTGGGCCTGCAAGGGCTTCGAATCCGCCACCCGGCGCATGCCGCACGAGATCGTGGGCGAGGCGCTGCCGGCAGCCACACGCGTGGGCGCGGTATCGGGGCCGAGCTTCGCGCTCGAAGTCGCGCGGGGGCTGCCCACGGCCCTCGTGATCGCCTCCCGCGAGCCCGGATTCGCCGCGGCGACGGCCTCCGCGCTCAACTCGCCTCGGCTGCGCCTGTACTCCAGCACGGACGTGGTGGGCGTGGTGCTGGGCGGCGCGGTGAAGAACGTGATCGCGATCGCCGCGGGCATCGCCGACGGCCTCGAGCTCGGCCGCAATGCGCGCGCCGCGCTCGTCACGCGCGGGCTGGCGGAAATCGTGCGCCTCGGGGTCGCGCTCGGCGGCCAGGCGGAGACCTTCATGGGGCTCGCCGGCGTGGGCGACCTCGTCCTCACGACCACCGGGGACCTTTCGCGCAATCGCAGGGTCGGCATCGGGCTCGCCCGCGGGCGGGCGCTCGGCGAAGTCCTGGAGCAGCTCGGTCACGTCGCCGAAGGCGTGCACTCGGCGCGCGCGGTGCGCGACCTCGCGCGCGCGCACAGCGTCGAGATGCCGATCACCCAGGCCGTCTGCGCGGTCCTCTTCGAAGGCGTGGCCCCAGCCGGAGCGGTGGAAAGGCTCCTCACGCGCGATCCGCGCTCCGAATAGGCTGCGCGGGTGGTTATAATTCGATCACCCCGACATCCCCGGCGAGGAATTGCGCGAGCCACCATGCCGCGACTAGGCGCCCTGATCGCCTGGATAGTCCTAGCAATACTCGCGGCGCCCTCCTCGTTCGCGGCGGCTCCCGAAGCATCGCCATCCCCGAAATCCCACGCGCGCGAGCGCGCGCACAAGGCGCAGGTAGCGCGCACGCGCGGCTACTGGATCGTGGAGCGCGGCGAGCACCTGCGCCTCATCGCACGCCAGTTCGTCCCCGGCGACCGCGCGAAGGAGCGCAGGTTGAGCCGGCTCCTGTTCAAGGGCAACCCTCGCGCGTTCGTCGCGGGGGACCCGGACCGGCTGATCGTCGGCGCGCGTCTCGCGCTGCCTCCCGAGCTGATCGAACACGCGCAGCCGGGCCCTGCGAGCCCGGTCGCGGTTCCGGCCCAAGGCGCGCGGCCGAATGCCGCGCAGGCATCGCCGCCCGGCGCGAACCCGACGCCGGAATTCGACGCAGGTCCGAGCGCGCGCGCCGCACCGAAGGCCCCCGAGGCGAAGCCCTACGAGGACCAGCTCATCGAGGGCGCGGGCCCCGAGCTCGAATCCGCGGGCATGATCGGCGAGCAGGGGGCGCTTCCCGGGAGGCGCTACCTGTCGGCCGAATACCGCGTCGAGGGCCACTATCCGCCGACCGGAGGACGCGGCCTCGAGCAGGGGGTGAACCTGCACCTGCGGCGCGAGACGCTCAACTACGGCGACTTCTACCTCGATGCCGGCGCGCGAAATACGCGCTCCGCCCCCGGCGACGCCTCTGTCGAGAGTCGCGACGGAGCCCGCTTCACCCTCTACCAGGAGCACTTCCCCGTGTCGGAAGGCTGGCTCGCCGACTCCTCCCTCGGGGTGGTGCGCACCCCGGCCAGCAACCTGATCAATTCTTCCTATCGCATCTTCCTGCCGACGTCCCTGTTTTCCGGCGCGACCACGGTGATATCGGACATCGCCCAATCCGTCACCGCCTACGCGGGCCACCTGGGGCGCCTCGAGGGCTCGGCGATCCAGACCTTCGACTCGACGCCTGGAAAGGTCGCGGGCCTGGGCTACACGCGCCGCTTCGGTCCCTGGACCGCAGGGGGCCAAGTCATCAGCCTGCGCGGCGATCCGCAGGTGCGCGACCACGACGCGGCCAGCATCGCGGTCGAGTACGGGGCCCTCGGCGCGCTCGTGCACCACAAGGCGCAGATCGTCGCGGACGACCACTCGAACCTCGGGGCGTGGTTCGACGGCGACGTGACCAGCGGGAGGCTGCGGCAGCGCTTCGGCGTCTTCCACCTCGATCCGGAGCTGGTGTGGGGCGATGGCCTCATCGCCAACGACCAGCGCGGGGCGTACTGGCACGGGGACTACCGCATGCTGCGCTACACCCTGTCCGGGGGCGCCGACTTCACCCAGACCAACCTGCACGACGATCCGGCGCGGGCTGCGACCCGCTCCGGCGTGGGCTACGGCACGTTTTCGCTGCGCATCGATCGCAATCTCACGGTGGGCGCGGGCTTGTCCTACCAGCAGGCGCGCAATCGCTTCACCCAATCGCCGCGTACGTCCACCCTCACCGGCAACGCCTACGCCTCATGGACGAACCCGTGGGGCCTCAGTCGCTTTGATCTTTCCACCTTCCGCGGAACCTCGAGGGGGCAGCCCGACGACGACATCGATACCGTCGCATGGAGCCAGGAATGGCCGGCATTCGAGCAGGTGCGCTTTACTTCGACGATGACCTACTCGCGGGATTCCGCGCAGGCGGTGCGCACACGCCGTTCCAGCGTCGGGCTATCCGCCCACGGCACGCCGCTCAGCGACGTTTCTTGGGACGCGAGCGCGGTATACGGGCGCGTGGAGAATCCGCTCGGGGCCGAGAACGACTTCAACGTGAGCGCGACCGCCACCTGGCAGATCGCGCCCAACTGGTCGGCGCTCGCGCAGCTTAGCGCCACCACCTTCGATCCCGTGCCGCCGCTGCCGGGCAGCGAGGTGCCGCCGGTCCAGCGGGACAAGCGCTTCCTCCTCGGCGTGCGCTACGAGGCTGCCTCGGGAACGCCCTACCAGTCGCTGGGACTGCAGCGGGGAGCCGGCAGCGGAAGCCTCGCGGGCGTGGTGTTCTTCGACGACAACGGCGACGGCCGGCGCCAGCCGACCGAGCGTGGCGCCGCCAACATCACCGTCTATCTCGACGGGCGCTTCCCGGCGACGACCGACGGGCAGGGCCGATTCAGTTTCCCCGCGGTGTCGCCTGGAAGCCACGCGCTGCGAATCCCGAACGAATCGCTGCCCTTGCCGTGGTCCTTCAACGAGGACCGCCCATTGCCGGCAGAAGTGCCGTTGCGCGGGCAGGCGACCGTGGAGATTCCGCTTACGAAGATCCGTCCTTGATCGCGAGCGAGGGCGCCAGCGTCGAATCGATCGACTGCTTGCCGCCGTCCCACTCAATGGTGCCGCGCAATCGCAGCGGATAGGAGATCGCCGGGGGCTTCTTGTCCGAGCTTTCCTGGGCCCACAGCGCCACCGAGCGCGTCTCCCCGGGCAGGATCGGCAGCGGCGAGACGACGAACTCGAAGGAATTTCCCGCGGCGTCGCGGCCTTCGAGCACGCCTTCCGGCCGGCCATGCGAATTGCCGCTGTTGAAGAACGTCGCCGCCGGCGTGAGTCGGCCGTTGAATTGCTTCAGCCCCACGGAGCGCAGCTCGAGCTTCGGCGCAACGCCGCCCACGGCGGCATAGACGATCACTCCGATGCGTCCCTGCAGCGGAATCTGGATGCCGCCGGCGCTGACCTGGGGTACCTTCTCGGGAGCCTTCTCGATGATGATCGCGAAGCGGCATTCCTGCGGGGCCGCATCCGCGGGCACGTGCAGCTCGAACCGGAACTTGCGCACGCTCTTCGGCTGCATGTTCAACGTGCGCCGCTCGATGCGCACCCACGGTCGGCAGCTTCCCTGGTCCAGGGTGTCGTGAAACTCGACGCCCCCTTGCGTGTTGAGGTGCCAATCGGCGGTGGACACGGCGAACTCGTCCGCGACCACCGCGTCATTGCCGATCTCGAGGACCTCGCGCAGCACCTCGCCCGGCTTGGCCTTGAGCTCGAAGCGCGGCGGGCTCACCAGGCCCGCGAAGGCATCGGCCCCGGACGGAGTGAGGAGGAGGGCGAGCGCGCAGGCGGCCGCGAGCCCGCTAGGAACCCACGATTTCGATTTCGAAAACCGGGTCGAACTCAATGCCGCCCTCCGAGGTTCGCGCGTCGAGGAAGATTCTGAAATCGAAATAATCCGACATCACGGACTCGGTTATCTTACCGCGATATACCAGCGCACGATCGCCGGGAACGAGGGAGCCGGGCGTGAAGGTGCCGCGCGTCTTCCACTCGACGCGCATCGCCGTGGGTACCTTCAAGCCGATGACGTGGCGCGGGACCGTGAGATAGATCTCGGCGGTCTTGCCGAGGTAAGGCGCGGTGTTCAATCGAAATTCCATGGCCCGCACATCGGCCACCAGCGCGTTGATCTGCTCCTCGTTCCAGTCGCCCACGCCGTCGTGGAGCCAGTGGCTGGTGGTCTCGACGCGCTGGCGCGGCGAGAGCGAATCGTCCAGGCGCGTCGCGGGCGCCGCCGTGGCGCACCACGCGAATGCCAGCGCGAGCAGCAGCGCCCGTCGCGTCACGGCATGGCGAGGGTGTAGGTCACCCGCCCCGTGTAGGTCCCGGCCGACACGACGTTCTGGTTCAGGTAGCTGAACTGGGCGCACACGCAGGCCCGTCGTGACGTGTTGAAGGTGATGAGCGCCTGCCCCGCGGCCCCGCTGAACGTGCCCGACGGAATGGTGACCGGTGCGTTGAGGCAGCCGCTGCCGCCGCCCCCGGGAGTCGAAGAGGCCCAGGAGAATTGCGTAAAGGGAATCGGCGGAAGGGCACCCGAGGTGAGGGGTGTGGACGAGCTCACGGTCAATGTCGCCGTACGCGGGTTATTGTTCTGCGAGCGCGCCTGCGCGTCGATCAGCACCGTGTTGGCGGGACAGGTGGGACTCGCCGGAGTGACGCTCGAGCTCAATACGGCGACGTTGTTGCCGACGTTGGCCCCGGGAACGCTGAAGTTGACCTGGTTCACCGTGCCGCCGGTGCTGCCGACCTGGAGGATCAATCGGCCGCCGCCGTTGCCAATCACCACCGTGGCCGCGGGCACGCTGCCCGATCCGGCCGTGGCGAGGGCCGCGAGGAGGAGAGGGAGAAGTGTCTTCATGTAGACAAAAGCCGGGGCGCTTTCGCTACCCCGGCTTTCCTTTTCGCTACGCCGACCAGCGATTACGGCATCGAGGCAGTATACGTGACGCGGCCGCCCTTGGCGCTCGTACCGTACGTGCCGGCCGAGTGGATCGCGGTGTTCGCATACGCGTACGTCCACGTCGCCGAACGGTTCGTCACGTTGCCCGAGTTGAGGACCGGCAGGCTGGTATTGCCGCCCGCATTGGACAGCACCGGGCGGTTCAGGTTGACCGCGTCGCTCGAGGTGGTCGTGATTTCGCTGTAGGGGATGTTCTCGGCGAGGCTCGCGTGCGCGAGGCCCGTGCCGCCGCTGTTGTTGCTCTCCGTGATCGTCACCTGGCCGCCGTTGCCGAGGACCGAGACGTTCTCCGCCGAGCCGCCGCCCGCATCGCCGCCCGTGCCCGCGATCGGCGTGGAATCGCCGACGTTGGCCGCCGGGACGGTGAACGTGATCTGGTCGACCGTCGCGCCCACGGTGCCCACGCGGAAGGTCAGGAAGCGCGGGATCACGATCGAGAAGTCGACGTGGGCCGTGGTGCTCAGGGCTCCGCCGCCAGTGGTCGTGGTCTTCTCGGCATGCGCCGGGATGGCCGCGGTCAGGGTGGCCCCCACGGCGAGCGCGAGGGCGGTTTTCAGGGTCTTGGAATTCGTTTTCATCGTGTCACTCCGTTTCAGGGTTGGGTCGGAATCTTTTCGGCCGGAATGGCCGTGTTCATGGGTCCCATTAGGCGCCCGGAGCGGGTATCGCGCTGTGATATCTCGCACAAAACATGCTGTTTTTACTGGGATTTCTGCCAATTTTCGGTTGCAGCGGTAACCCCGATGTAACATTGGGGGTCCACGGCGCAACGATGGCGGAGCGTCCTTTTCGGGAGGCGCCGAGGCGTCATTCGGCACCTGCGAAGCCGTTCTGGCGCCATGCCTCGTACACCAGGACGGCTACCGCGTTGGACAGGTTGAGGCTGCGGTTTCCCGGTCGCATCGGCAGCCGCAGGCGCCGCTCTTCGGCAAATCCCGCCAGGATCTCGTCGGGAAGCCCGCTGGCTTCGGGGCCGAACACGAACGCGTCGTTCGGCTCGTAGGCCACCCGGGTATAGGGAACGCGGGCACGCGTGGACACCGCGAAGACTCGCCGCCCCTGCAGCGCGGCGAGGCAGGAGTCCCAGCCGCCATGGACCTCGACCGTGGCGAACTCGTGGTAGTCGAGTCCAGCGCGCCGAAGCAGCCGGTCGTCCATGGAAAAGCCCAGCGGCTCCACCAGGTGCAATCGCGCACCCGCGTTCGCGCACAAGCGGATGACGTTGCCGGTGTTGGGCGGAATCTCCGGATGGAAGAGCACCACGTCGAACAAGATCAGCGTCCCGGCTCCGGGGCCCGCGCGACCACCCACAGGCTCACGCGGCCGGCCCCTGCGCGCTTGAGCTCCCGCGCGATTGCGTGTGCTGTCGCGCCGGTCGTGAGCACGTCGTCCACGATTGCCACGTGCGCGCCTCGCAGCTCGCGTCGGCAACGAAACGCGCGCCGAAGGTTGGCGAGCCGCGCTCGGCGCGAGAGCCCCGCCTGGGACGGCGTTTCACGCACGCGAGCCAATGCAAAGAGGTCGCATCGCACCCCCAGCGTGTTGCCGACGGCCTTCGCGAGCTCCAGTCCCTGGTTGAATCCCCGCTCGCGCAGCCGCGCACCCGCAAGCGGCGGCGCTACGAGCAGGTCGGGCCGCGCTTCGCCCTCGACGCGCCGTGCAAGCGCTTCCGCGAGCCATCGCCCGGTAGCGAGGTCTGCGGCGTACTTGAAGCGCTGGACCAGGCGATCGGCGGGAAACCGGTATTCGAAGCACGTGGCCGCCTCGTCGAACGCGAAGGGCCGCCGCAAGCACGCTGCGCAAATCGTTGCCTCGCCGCACGGCGATGCGCAGCGTCCGCAGCAAGCCCCCGCACGCGGCAGCGCGTCGGCGCAAAGCCGGCACACGGGCTCCGCGGCGGCATCGGCCCCGCACAACACGCAATCCTGCGGCAGGCCACGCAGGAACGGTCGCCATGCGCTTGCCCAATTCCTGGGCAATTGCAAGGTCGCGGCACCGAGCCAATTTGACATCCCGCTGAAAAACATGAATTATCAAACTCTTACGAAAGAGCACGATGGACACCACTGTCACGATCCGCCCACCGGCCCCCTGCTTCGCATCGGATGCGCTGCGCCGCCAGGCGCTCGAGCTGTACGCGCTTCCTCTCAACGATCTGTTGCTCCGGGCGCATACCGTGCACCGCGAGCACTTCGACGCCAATCGCGTGCAGCGCTCGACCCTGTTGTCGATCAAGACGGGCGGCTGCCCCGAGGACTGCGGATACTGTCCGCAGGCCGCACGCTATCACACGGGTGTGGAAAGCCAGAAGCTGCTCGCGCTCGAGGAAGTGCTCGTGGCCGCCCGTCTTGCGAAGAACAACGGCGCCACGCGCTTCTGCATGGGCGCGGCGTGGCGCGGACCGAAGGCGCGCGACCTGGCGCCGGTCCTAGAGATGGTCCGCGAGGTGAAGGCCCTCGGCCTCGAGACGTGCTGCACCCTGGGAATGCTCCAGGACGGCCAGGCCCGCCAGCTCAAGGACGCCGGGCTCGACTACTACAACCACAATCTCGACACCGCGCCGGAACACTACGGCGAGCATCGTCTCGACGCGCGACTACTCCGATCGCCTGGCCACGCTCGAAAGCGTGCGCGAAGCCGGGCTCAAGGTCTGCTGCGGCGGCATCGTCGGGCTGGGCGAATCGCGCGAAGCTCGCGCCGGATTGATCGCGCAGCTGGCGAGCCTGGATCCACAGCCCGAATCCGTGCCGATCAACGACCTCGTGCAGGTCGAGGGAACGCCGCTCGCGGGAACGCAGAAGCTGCCGTGGATCGAATTCGTGCGCACCATCGCGGTGGCGCGCATCCTGTTGCCCCGCAGCATGGTGCGGCTCTCGGCGGGTCGTGCCGCGATGAGCGACGCCGTGCAGGCCCTGTGCTACTTCGCCGGGCGCGAACTCCATCTTCTACGGCGAGAAGCTGCTCACCACCGGCAATCCCGACGTCGAACGCGACGACGCGCTGTTCGCCGCGCTCGGCCTCACCGCGGCCTGAGCCGCGTGGGCGTCGCCGACCGGCTGCTCGCGGGCCTCGACGCGCTCGAGCGGGAGGACCTGCGCCGCACGCGCCGGGTGCTCGATTCGCCGCAGGGCAGGCAGGTGCGGGTGGGAGGGCGCACGCTGCTCAATTTCGCGAGCAACGACTACCTGGGCCTCGCGAACCATCCGCGCCTGCGCGAGGCGATGCAGGCGAGCCTCGATTTGCACGGGGCGGGCTCCGGGGCATCGCCGCTCGTGACGGGGCACATGCGCATCCACGAGGACGCCGAGGTGCGATTCGCCGCCTTCTGCGGCCTGCCGCGCGCCCTGCTCTTCGGCAGCGGCTATGCGGCCAACATCGGCATCCTGTGCGCGCTCGCCGGTCCCGACGCGGAGGTCTTCGGGGACCGCCTGAACCACGCCTGCCTGCACGACGGGGCGCGTCTGTCGCGAGCGGTGTACACGCGCTATCCGCACCTCGATCTCGATCAGCTCGAGCGGGACCTGGCCCGCTCGAAGGCGGCCGTGCGCGTGGTCGCCACGGATGTGGTGTTCAGCATGGACGGCGACGTGGCCCCGCTGCCCGAGTTGCTCGCGCTGTGCGAACGCCACGACGCGTGGCTCGTGCTGGACGACGCCCACGGCGTCGGCGTCCTCGGCGCGCGCGGACGCGGCTCGCTGGACCACTTCCGCGTTGCCTCCCCGCGCATCGTGTACATGGCCACGCTCGGCAAGGCGCTCGGGGGCTACGGCGCGTTCGCGTGCGGCTCCAACCAGGCCATCGAGTGGCTGGTGCAGCGCTCGCGCACGTACATCTATTCCACCGCGCTCCCGCCGATGATGGCCGCCGCGGTCCTCGCCGCGCTCGACATCCTGGAGGGCGACGATTCGCCTGTGCCGAGGCTGCGCGCGCGTATCGGGGAATTCCGCGCGGCGTGCGCGTCCGCCGGCGTCGCGGTAGTGGATTCCGCGACCGCGATCCAGCCGGTCATCCTGGGAAGCGCCGCGCGCGCGCTCGAGGCCTCCGCGCGCCTGCTCGACTACGGCCTGCTGGTTCCCGCGATCCGTCCGCCGACGGTGCCCGAAGCGACCTCGCGCCTCCGGATCTCGCTGAGCGCCGCCCACGAGCGCGGCGACGTCGAGCGCCTCGCCCTCGCGATGGCGCAGTGCCTGGCGCCGTGAGCGCAGAGCGGCGCGTTGGCTGAGCCGGTCTTCCCGGACAAGCGCGCGGCGCGCCGGTCGTTCGAGAAGGCCGCGCATGGCTACGACCGCCACGCCGTGCTGCAATCCGAGATCGGAAAGCGCCTGCTCGCCCACCTCGATCCGATCCGGCTCGATCCGGCGCGCATCGTCGACCTCGGCTGCGGCACCGGAGCCGGCTTCACCGATCTGCGCCGCCGCTACCCCGGGGCGCAACTGGTCGGCATCGACTTCGCGCGACCGATGCTCAACGAAGCGCGAATGCGCGGCCCGTGGTGGCGCAGGGTCCTGTCGCGCTCCGCGCCGGCGCTCGCCTGCGCGGACGCGGAGAGCCTGCCGCTGGCGAGCGCGTGCGCGCAGCTCGCGCATTCCAATCTCCTGCTGCAATGGTGCCGGCCCCAGGCCGTGTTCGCCGAGGCCTCGCGTGTGCTGGCCACCGGCGGCCTGCTGCTCTTCTCGACCTACGGTCCCGATACCCTCAAGGAGCTGCGCGCCGCTTTCGCCGCCGTCGACTCCACGGCCCACGTCCACGCCTTCATCGACATGCACGACCTGGGCGACGCGTTGGTCCATGCGGGATTCGCCGACCCGGTGATGGAGATGGAGACGCTCACGCTCGAGTACGAAAGCCTCGAGTCGCTGGCGCGCGACCTCAAGGCCGGCGGCGGGCACAACGCGATCCCCGCTCGCGCCCGCGGCCTGTTCGGGCGCGAGCGATGGGAAGGCGTGGTCGCGCGCTACGAGCGCGAGCGCCGGCGCGGCGCGCTGCCCGCGACCTACGAGGTGATCTACGGCCACGCCTGGAAGGCAGCGCCCCGGATGAGCGCCGACGGACGGCAGGTGATCGACTTCCGCAGGCGAGTGGCCCCGTGAGGCGCGGCGTATTCATCACCGGCACCGATACTGGCGTGGGCAAGACCCTCGCGGCCTGCGCGTTGATCCATGCCCTCGCGGGCCGCGGGGTGCGCACCTTCCCGATGAAGCCGGTGGCCGCGGGCGTCCTCGTGCGCGGCGAACGCGCTGCCAACGAGGACAGCCTCGCGCTGATGCAGGCGGCCGGGCTGGAAGCGGACGCGCTCGATCGCGTGACCCCGGTCCTGTTGCGCGAGGCGATCGCGCCCCACATCGCGGCGCGGCGCGAGTCGCTGCGCATCACGCTCGCACCCATCGTCGCGGTCCTGGAAGCGTTGGGCCCGGAGGCGGGATTCCTCGTCGTCGAGGGAGTCGGCGGTTTCTGCGTTCCGCTCGGCGACGGACTGGATACCGTGGACCTGGCGCGGGCCGTGGCGCTCCCGGTGGTGCTCGTCGTGGGACTGCGCCTGGGCTGCCTCAATCACGCGCTGCTCACCGCGCGGGCGATCGAGGCGGCAGGATTGAGCCTTGCGGGATGGATCGCCAACGCGATCGATCCGGCGATGGCCGCGGCCGACGAGAACGTCCAGGCCCTGCGCGAGCGCCTGCACGCCCCGCTGCTGGGCCGCCTGCCCTATCGTCCCGGCGCGGATCCGCGCACGCTTGCCGCGCAGCTCGAGGTGCAGTCGCTGCTCGGCCCCACATCCGTCCCCGCGCAGACCTAGCGAAATGCCGCGCTCAGCAGCGCGACGCCGTGGCCCCCGTGGCGGCGCGCGGCCTGCAGGTCGCCGCGGGCGAGCCCACCGATGGCGTACACCGGCATCGGGCGGTCGGCCGCGAGCGCGGCGAAGCGCTCCCACCCGATCGGCGATGCGCCCGGATGCGAGGCGGTCGGCCGCACCGGGCCCAGCACTGCGTAGTCGAGGCCCAGTTGCGCGGCATGCTCCAGCTGCGCTTCGTCATGGCACGAGGCGCCGACGAGGCGTCCCGCGGGACGCGCCTGCGCCTGCATCAGCGCCCGCGCCGTGAGGTGGACGCCGTCGCACTGGGGAAATGGCCCGCAGTCGCTGTTGACCACGACGCGCGAGCCGAGGGGCTCTAGGCGCGCGAGGGTTCGCGACAGCAGGTGCTGCAGGCGCTGGCGCTCCATGCCCTTCTCGCGCAACTGCACCAGCACCCGTCCTCCCAGGGCGCAGGCGGCGAGCGCCTCGATCCATGCATCGATGCCCAGCGCGGCGGCGTTCGAGACCACCATCACCTCCGGCAGCGCCAGCGCGGCGAGGACGGGCGCATTGGCGGGCAGCATGGGCGTCACGTCGGGCGCGGTCACGCGTTGCCACTCGATCGCCTGGTCCTCGAGGGCGCGGGGCTCGCCGTCCCAGCGCTCGACGCGGAAGAAGTGCAGGCGCACGGTGGCGTGGGTGTATGCGTAGACGCGAGTGATCCACGGCGTGGCCTCCCGCGCCTCGATGCCCAGCTCCTCGCGCAATTCCCGCACCAGCGCCTCGCGTGCGCTCTCGCCCGCCTCGATCTTGCCGCCCGGGAATTCCCAGTAGCCGGAGTAGGGCTTGCCCGCGGGCCGCTGGGCGAGCAGGAACTCCCCCGGCCGCACGATCACGGCGGCGGCCACCTCGGTGATCGCGGGCACGGCGCTACTTCTGCTTGCGGCCGACGTAATCGCGTGCGAATTGCCACGCGACGCGCCCGGTGCGCAATCCCCGCTCGAGCGCCCACAGGAGCGCGGCCTTGCGCGATTCCTCGCCCGCCCTGCCTCCGAGCGCGCTCACCCAGTGCTGCGCGATGTCGAGGTATTGCTCCTGGTCGAAGGGATAGAAGGAAAGCCACAGCCCGAAGCGCTCCGAGAGCGAGATCTTCTCCTCGGTGGTCTCGCCCGGATGGATCTCGCCGCCCACGTGCTTCGCCTCGAGGTTCTCGTCCATGAACTCCGGCATGAGGTGGCGGCGGTTCGACGTGGCGTAGATGAGCACGTTGTCCGCGGAACCCGCGATCGAGCCGTCGAGGGCGACCTTGAGCGGCTTGTAGCCCGCATCCGAGGCCTCGAACGACAGGTCATCGCAGAAGATCAGGAAGCGCTCGCGCCGGTCCGCGATGAGATCGACGATGTCCGGCAGGTCCACGAGGTCGCGCTTGTCGACCTCGATGAGGCGCAGCCCCCGGGGCGCGAACTCCACCAGGGCCGCCTTCACCAGCGAGCTTTTGCCCGTGCCGCGCGCGCCGGTGAGCAGCACGTTGTTCGCCGGGCGCCCGGCCACGAACTGGGCGGTGTTCTCGCGCAGCCGCCGTTTCTGCTCGTCGATGTCCTTCAGGTCCGAGAAACGGATCGCGTGCGGGTGTCGCACCGCCTCGAGGTAGCCGCCGCGCGCGTGCTTGCGCCATCGGAACGCCGTGGCCGCCTTCCAGTCGGGCCCGCCGTGCGCCGCGGGCAGCAGCCGGTCCAGGCGCGCGATGAGCTGGTCGAGCCGCTCGAGGATCGGTTTCCAGTCGTCCTTCATTTCAGGGTGAACACCATGAGCCAGTAGTAGGTCAGGGTCTCGAGGTGCGCCTCGCGGGCCACCGGCCGCACCGCCTGCGCGAGCTCCTCGGCGGTCGGGAAGTTCTTGAGCACCTCGAACTGCTCGCCGTTGGCGAGGCGGCGCATCTGGTAGGTATTGCCCTCCGCGTCGCGCCGCGAGAGCGGCGTCGAGCTCCATCCCGCGAACTGGTTGTCGAGGATCGCCACGACGGCGCCCGCCTCGAGGCGCGCGGCGAGGTTGGAGACGAATTGCGTGATGCCGCTCTTCTTCACGTGCGACCACCAGAACCCCGCGAACGCCGCGTTGCAGCCAGCCGGGACGTTCTCGAGGCTCACCGCATCGGCCTTGAAGAACGTCGCCTTGCCGGGCGGGATCGGCTTCTCCCGCGCGATCTCCAGCACCGACTCGTTGATGTCGCCGGCGTAGACGCGCTTGGCCGCCGGCGCGATGTACTGCGTCCAGTATCCGGTCCCGCAGGCCACCTCCAGCACCGTGCGGCCGCGCAGGATCTCGGGAACGCGGTGCCGCAGCCACTCGAGCTCCTGCTGCCGCTCGGGCTTGCGGTAGACCTGCTCGTATTCCGCGGCGCGCTTCGAGTAGTAGCTCTCCAGGTGCGGAGTGGTGCTGCGCGGATCGATCATGGCTCTCCCCTCAGCTGCGGTAATCGGCGTTGATCTTCACGTAGTCGTAGGAGAGGTCGCAGGTCCATACGGTCGCGGTTTCCTCCCCGCGCCCCAGCGTCACGCGCACCGCGATCTCGGCGGGTTGCATCGCGCGCCTTCCCTGCTCCTCGGTGTAGCTTCGCGCACGCGCGCCATTCTCGACCACCGTCACCTCTCCCAGCTGCAGGCCCACGCGCTCGACGTCGAGGTCGGCGATGCCGGCGTTGCCCACGGCCGCCAGGATGCGCCCCAGGTTCGGGTCCGAGGCGAAGAAAGCGGTCTTCACGAGCGGCGAATGGGCGATCGATTTGGCGACCCGCATGCATTCCGCGCGCGTCTCGCCCTCGTCCACGGTGATGGTGATGAACTTGGTGGCCCCTTCGCCGTCGCGCACGATCGCCTGCGCGAGGAACTGGGCCACCTCCAGGACCGCTTCGAAAAGCTTGCCGAACTCCGCGGTTCCCTCGCCCACGATGGCCGGGTTGCCCGCGCGCCCGGACGCCGCGAGCAGCAGCGCGTCGTTGGTCGAGGTGTCGCCGTCGACCGTGATCGCGTTGAAGGAGCGCTCGGCGATGCGGCGCACCAGGTCCTTCAGCGTGTCCTCGCCCACCGCGGCGTCCGTCGCGATGACGGCGAGCATGGTCGCCATGTTGGGCTGGATCATTCCCGCGCCCTTGGCGATGCCGGTCACGGTGATCGTGCGCCCGTCGATCACCACCTGGCGCGACGCGGCCTTGGGCACCGTGTCGGTGGTCATGATCGCCTCGGCGGCGCTCGCCCAGTTGCCGGCCGCGAGGTCGGCCACGCACTCCGGCAATCCCGCCTCGATGCGAGCGATGGGAAGGGGCTCCATGATCACGCCGGTGGACAGGGGCAGCACCTGGGTCGGCTCGATGTCGAGCAGGCGGGCGGCCGCCGCGCAGGTGGAGCGCGCGTCGTCGACGCCCGCCTCGCCGGTGCCCGCGTTGGCCACGCCGGTGTTCACCACGATGGCCCGGATCGCGCGTTCGCCGCCCAGGTGCTCGCTGCAGACGATCACCGGAGCGGCCCGGAAGCGGTTGCGCGTGAACACGCCCGCGACGCAGCTTTCCTCGTCGAGCGCGATCAGCAGCAGGTCCTTGCGATGCGGCTTGCGGATGCCCGCGCGCGCGATCCCGAGGCGCACGCCGGAGATGGTGAGCAAGTCCTCCGCCCGCGGCGGATCGAGGTTGACGGCCATCAGCGCACGGTCACCTTGCAGGAGGACCGGCGCGACGCGTCCGGTCGATCGCGCATTTTACACGCGGACCGTAGCGCCCCTCGCGGGCGCGGCGCGGGGCGGCGTCAGGCCGCGAGCGTGCGCAGCGCCTTCTCGGCCACCACGGACGGGCGCGCCGCGCGCCGCCAGTACTCCTGCGCGGCCGCCACGCCGCATCCCAGCTCGACGCCCACGCCCTGGTCGGCCATCGCCATCTCGGCCCCCGCGAGCGCGCCCAGCAGCATCAGCTCGTTCAGGTCGCCGAGGTGGCCGATGCGGAAGACCTTGCCGGCCAGGCGCGCGAGCCCCGCGCCCAGGGAGAGGTTGTAGCGCCGGAACGCGGTATCGATGATGCGCGCGGCGTCGATCCCCGCCGGCACCACGACCGCGGTCACGGTATCGGACTGCCAGCGCGGCTCGCGGCAGCACGGATCGAGCCCCCAGGCCGACACCGCCGCGCGCACGCCCGCGGCCAGGCGGGAGTGGCGAGCGAACACGTTGGCGAGCCCCTCCTCGAACAGCACCTCGAGCGACTCGCGCAAGCCGTAGAGCAGCGGCAGGCAGGGCGTGTACGGGAAGTAGCCGTCGGCATTGCCGCGGCGCATGTCGGCGAAGCTGAAGAACACGCGCGGCAGGCGCGCGCTGCGCTCGGCCTCGAGCGCACGCGGCCCCGCGCACACGATACCCAGGCCCGCGGGCATCATCAGTCCCTTCTGCGACCCGGTGACCGCGAGGTCGACGCGCCATTCGCTGAAGCGCAGGTCGATGCTCGCGAGCGAGCTCACCGCGTCCACGTAGAGCAGCGCCGGGTGGCGCGCTGCGTCCATCGCGCGGCGCACCGCGGCGATGTCGCTCGTGACGCCGGTGGCGGTCTCGTTGTGCACCACCATCACGCCCTTGATGCGATGCTCGCGGTCGGCCTCGAGCGCCGCCGCGATCCGATCTTCCGGGGCCCCCATGCCCCACTCCACGTCGAGCACCTCCACCTCGAGTCCCAGGCGCTGCATCATGTCGATCCACAGGTGGCTGAACTGGCCGAAGCGCGGCGCGAGAACGCGATCGCCCGGCGAGAGCGTGTTGGCCAGGGACGCTTCCCAGGCCCCGGTCCCGGTCGCGGGGAAGATGAACACTTCCCCCTCCTGGCACTGGAACAGGCGCTTCAGGTCGGGGAAGAGCGTGCGCGTAAGCTCCGGAAAGCGCGGGGAGCGATGGTCTTCCATCGCCACCATCATTGATCGCAGGATGCGGTCGGGAACGTTGGTGGGACCGGGCACGAACAGGAAATTGCGGCCAGCCATCGGAGTCTCCTCGTCGTCGATTCAGGCGCTCACGCGAGCGCTTCGCCGTACACCGGGAACGCGGCGCACAGCGCCTTCACCCGCGCGGCCACGCGAACGATGCGCGCCTCGTCGGCCGCCGCCTCGAGCACGTCGGCGATGCAATGTGCCGCCTCGCTCGCCTCGGCCGCGCCGAAGCCACGCGTGGTGAGCGCCGCCGATCCCACGCGGATGCCGCTCGTGACCGTGGGCTTCTCGGGATCGTCGGGGATCGCGTTCTTGTTCACCGTGAGGTGCGCCCTGCCGAGCGCGGCCTCGGCGTCGCGCCCGGTCACCGCCATGGGCCTCAGGTCCACCAGGAACAGGTGGCAGTCGGTGCCCCCGGAGACGATGCGCAGCCCGCGAGCGGCGAGCACCTCGGCCATCGCCCGCGCGTTGGCGAGGACGCGACGCTGGTACTCCGCGAACGAGGGCTGCAGCGCCTCGTGGAAGGCGAGCGCCTTGGCGGCGATCACGTGCATCAGCGGTCCGCCCTGCAGTCCGGGAAAGATGCTCGAGTTGAGCGCCTTCTCGTGCGCCGCGGCGGCGAGCACGAACCCGCCGCGCGGGCCGCGCAGTGTCTTGTGCGTGGTGCTGGTGACGAAGTGCGCGTGCGGCACCGGGCTCGGATAGAGCCCCGCCGCCACCAGCCCGGCGTAGTGCGCCATGTCGGCCATGAAATAGCGCGCCCACCTCGTCGGCGATGGCGCGAAAGCGCTCCCAGTCGATCGCCCGCGAGTAGGCCGAGGCGCCGGCGACGATGAGCCGCGGGCGATGCTCGAGGGCCATGTCCCGCACCTGTGCGTAGTCGATGCGCTCCTGGTCGTCGAGCCCGTAGGTCACGGCGCGGAAGAGCTTGCCCGACAGGTTCACGGACGCGCCGTGGGTGAGGTGCCCGCCATGCGCGAGCGACATGCCGAGGAGCGTGTCGCCCGGCTTGAGGACCGCGAAGTACACCGACTGGTTCGCCTGCGATCCCGAATGCGGCTGCACGTTGGCGTACTCGGCGCCGAAGAGCCGCTTCACGCGCTCGAGAGCGAGCGACTCGGCCACGTCGACGAACTCGCACCCGCCGTAATAGCGCTTGCCCGGATAACCCTCGGCGTACTTGTTCGTGAGCACCGAGCCCTGGGCCTCGAGCACGGCCTCGCTCACGTAGTTCTCCGAGGCGATGAGCTCGAGGTGGTCTTCCTGGCGCGCGCGCTCGCCGGCGATCGCCTGCCACAGCTGCGGGTCGACCGCGGCGATGCCGCGGCCGGTCCGCTCGGCGCGCACGCGCCGGGTGGAGACGGGAATCGCGCTCATGCGGCCTTCTCCACCGGGAATTGCGTCCCCGGGGCGGGGGCCCGCGCCGGGGCCGCCTTGCACACGGTGCGCTCGAGCATCCACGCGCAGGCATAGACGGCCTCGAGGCTGGGGACCGGGACCTCGACCAGGCGTGCGAGCTCGATCACCGAGCCCAGCAGCGCGTCGAGCTCCGTGGGACGCCCCGCCTCGACATCCTGCAGCATCGAGGTGCGGTGGTTGCCCACGCGCGCCGCCCCTTCGATGCGCCGGTCGATCGTGACGCGGAAGGACACGCCGAGCGCCTCGGCCACGGCCTGCGCCTCGGTCATCATGCCCGCCACCAGGGCGCGCGAGCGCGGCTGGGTGCAGATCTCGCCCAGGGTCGCGCGGGTGAGCGCGCTCACCGGATTGAAGCTGAGGTTGCCCCAGAGCTTGAGCCATATCTCCGAGCGCACGTCCGACAGGATCGGCGAGCGCAGCCCGGCGGATTCGAACAGGAGCGAGATGCGCTGCGCGCGCTCCGACAGCGAGCCGTCGAGTTCGCCCACGGGGAAGCGATCGCCTTCGACGTGGCGCACGACGCCGGGCTCGGGCAGCTCGCACGCCGGATAGACCACGCACCCGAGCACGCGCTCCTCCGGGATGCGCGAGCCGATGTATCCCCCGGGATCGACGGACTCGACGGTACGGCCGTGGTAGGGGCCCGGACGCCCGAGGAAGTACCACCAGGGGATGCCGTTCTGCATGGTCACGATCGCCGTTCCGCGGTGGAGGAGCTTCCCCACCCCTTCGGCGACCGCCGCGACCTGGTGCGCCTTGGTCGACAGCACCACGAGGTCGTGTTCCCCCGCCTCCGCCGGAGTTGCGACCGCGCGCAGCCGGTGAACCGCGGAGCTGCCGTCGCTTTCGACCAGCGTGAGGCCCTTCGCCTGCAGCGCCCGCAGGTGCTCGCCCCGGGCGACGAGCGTGACCTCCACACCGGCACGCGCAAGCCGCGCTCCCACGAGACATCCGACGGACCCAGCGCCCACGATGCACGCCCGCATGGAACCTCCCCCTCTCGAAATCAGCGCGTTTCGCCGCCGCGCACCCTCATAAGGTTAGGCTCCGGCGTTTCCAAACTACAATTTATTCGATTGTCAATATGGATTAGATTTATTTATAATCGGCCGGTGAAGCACATCAGCCGCCGCCAGCTGCGCATCTTCTCCGCCGTGGTCTCCGAGCAGAGCTTCTCCGGCGCGGCCAAGTCGCTGCACCTCACCCAGCCCGCCATCTCGCTGCAGGTGAAGGAGATCGAGCGCTCGTGCGGCCTCGCCCTGCTCGAGCGCTCCGGCAGGCGCATCCGGCCCACCGAGGCCGGGCGCGAGATCCTGCGCGCGGCGCACGCGGTGGAGCGCGAGCTGAAGAGCGCGGAGGACGCGATCTCGGCACTCAAGGGGCTGCGCGGCGGCATGCTCACCGTGGCGGTGATCACCACTTCGCAATATTTCGCGCCGCGGCTGCTGGCCGAGTTCTGCCGCCAGCACGTGGACGTCCGGCTGCACCTGGACGTGTGCAACCGGGAGGCGATGGTGCGCCACCTGTCGGATGACGACGTCGACATCGCGATCATGGGCCGCCCCCCCACGGAGATCGAGACCACCGCGGAGCCCTTCGCGCCCAATCCCCACGTCGCCGTCGCCGCGCCGGGGCATCACCTGGTGGGGCAGCGGCGCATACCCGTGCGCGAGTTGCTCGCCGAGCCGCTGATCGCGCGCGAGCCGGGCTCCGGCACGCGCATCCTGTCCGAGGCGCTGTTCGCGAGGCACCACCTCGCCTTCGCGCCCACGCTGGTGATGAGCAGCAACGAGACGATCAAGCAGGCGGTGATGGCCGGCATGGCGGTGGCGCTGCTCTCCCTGCACACGATGGGGCTCGAGGTCGCCGCGGGCGCGCTGCGGGTGCTCGACGTCGAAGACCTGCCCATCGTGCGCCGGTGGTACCTCGTGCACCGCCGCGACAAGCGCCTGTCGCCGGCGGCGCAGGCCTTCCGCGCGTTCATGCTGGAGGAGGCCGGGGCCTTCGTCGAGGCGATGATGGCGCCCGCGATGGCGGCCGCCCGGCTCAAGCTGCGGCGGGCGTCGAAGGACTAGCGCGTCGCGGCGAGCGGGCCCGCCCTCAGGCGAGCTTGCCGTGGCACTGCTTGTATTTCTTGCCCGAGCCGCAGGGACAGGGGTCGTTGCGGCCCACTTTCTGGGTGGAGCGCACCATGGGCTGCGCAGTGGCCACCGCGGCCGCGCTGCTCGCCACCGCGACCTCCGACCCGCCGCCTTCGGCGAGCGCCTGGTCGTAGTCGGAGTGGTGGTACTGCACGTTCTTCAGCGCGCGCGCCGCCTCCTCCGCCTTGCGCTCGGCCTCCTCGACCTGCTCCTTGGAGCGGATCTGGACCGCCATCAGGTGGCGTGCGACCTCGCGCTTGATCGAGTCGAGCATCGCGCCGAAGAGCTCGAAGGCCTCGCGCTTGTATTCCTGCTTCGGCTGCTTCTGCGCGTAGCCGCGCAGGTGGATGCCCTGGCGCAGGTAGTCGAGGGAGGCCAGGTGCTCGCGCCAGTGCGAGTCGATCGACTGCAGCATCACCGCGCGCTCGTAGTGGTGCAGGTCGGCGGCGTCGATCGGGGCGAACTTCGCTTCGTACTCGCGGGCCGCCTGATCGATCACGCGCTGCGCGATCTTGTCCGAGTCGAGCGTGGCGTCGGCCTGCGCCCATTCGGCCACCGGGGAGCGGGTGTAGAAGTCGGCCTCGAGCCGGCGCTCGAGCCCCGGCAGGTCCCATTGCTCCTCGACGCTGTCGGGCGGGACGAACTCGCGCACCGCGCCCACGAGCACGTCGGCGCGGATCGACGCGATGGTCTCCGAGATCTCGCGCGATTCGAGCAGCTCGTTCCTCTGCTGGTAGATCACCTTGCGCTGGTCGCTGGCGACGTCGTCATACTCGAGCAGCTGCTTGCGGATGTCGAAGTTGCGCGCCTCGACCTTGCGCTGCGCGTTCTCGATCGAGCGCGAGACCATGCGCGCCTCGATCGCCTCACCCTCGGGGATCTTGAGCGAGCGCATGATGGACTGCAGCCGCTCGCCGGCGAAGATCTTGAGCAGAGGATCCTCGAACGACAGGTAGAAGCGCGAGCTCCCGGGGTCGCCCTGGCGCCCGGAGCGCCCGCGCAGCTGGTTGTCGATGCGGCGCGACTCGTGGCGCTCGGAGCCGATGATGTGCAGGCCCCCGGCGGCCACCACCTCGTCGTGCAGCTTCTGCCACGCCGCCTTGATCTCGGCGATCCGGCGCTGCTTGTCCTCCTCGGGGAGCGTCTCGTCGGCCTTCACGGCCTGGACCTCCGGGTCGGGGTTGCCGCCCAGCACGATGTCGGTGCCGCGCCCGGCCATGTTGGTGGCGATGGTCACCATCTTCGGCCGCCCCGCCTGGATCACGATCTCCGCCTCGCGCGCGTGCTGCTTGGCGTTGAGCACCTGGTGGGGCATCTTCTGCTTGTCGAGCATCGCCGAGATGAGCTCGGAGTTCTCGATCGACGTGGTGCCCAGCAGCACGGGCTGGCCGCGCGCGTGGCAATCCTTCACGTCGTTGATGATCGCCTGGTACTTTTCCTTCGCGGTGATGAAGACCTGGTCGTTGCGGTCCTTGCGCACCATCGGGCGGTGCGTGGGGATGAGCACCGTCTCGAGGTTGTAGATGGTGGAGAACTCGAACGCCTCGGTGTCGGCCGTGCCGGTCATGCCGGCGAGCTTCTTGTACAGGCGGAAGTAGTTCTGGAACGTGATCGAGGCGAGGGTCTGGCTCTCGTTCTTGATCGAGACGTTCTCCTTGGCCTCCACCGCCTGGTGCAGCCCGTCGGACCAGCGCCGCCCCTGCATCATGCGGCCGGTGAACTCGTCGACGATGACCACCTCGTCGTTCTGCACCACGTAGTGCTGGTCGCGGTGGTAGAGGGCGTGGGCCCGCACGCCCGCGTAGAGGTGGTGCATGAGCACGATGTTGGCCGGATCGTAGAGGCTCGCCCCGGCCGCGAGCAGCCCCGCCTTCGTCATGATCTCCTCGGCGTGCTCGTGGCCTTCCTCCGACAGCGTCACCGTGTGCATCTTGAGATCGACGTAGTAGTCGCCGGGACCCTTCTCGTCCTCCTGCTTGGTGAGCTGGGGCACGAGTTCGTTGATGCGCCGGTAGAGCTCGGTGGAATCCTCGGCCTGGCCGGAGATGATGAGCGGCGTGCGCGCCTCGTCGATCAGGATCGAGTCGACCTCGTCGACGATCGCGTAGTGCAGCCCGCGCTGGAACCGATCGACCACCTGGGTGGCCATGTTGTCGCGCAGGTAGTCGAATCCGTACTCGTTGTTGGTCCCGTAGGTGATGTCCGCGCGGTAGGACGCCTGCTTCTCGGCCGGATCCATCTGCGGGACCACGACGCCGACGCTCAAGCCGAGGAAGCGGTGGATGCGGCCCATCCATTCCGCGTCGCGCCGCGCGAGGTAGTCGTTGACCGTGACCACGTGCACGCCCTTGCCCTCGAGCGCGTTGAGGTACGAGGGCAGCGTCGCCACCAGCGTCTTGCCCTCGCCGGTGCGCATCTCCGCGATCTTGCCCTGGTGCAGCGCGATGCCGCCCACGAGCTGCACGTCGAAGTGGCGCATCCCCAGGACCCGCCGGCTCGTCTCGCGCACCACGGCGAAGGCCTCGGGCAGCACGGCGTCGAGCGCGGCGCCGTTGGCGATCTTCTGGCGCAATTCCGGCGTCTTGGCGGCGAGCTCCTCGTCGGAAAGCTTCTGCACCGCCGGCTCGAGGGCGTTGATGGACTCGACGATCTTCCGGTACTGCTTGAGGAGTCGGTCGTTGCGGCTGCCGAAGATGGCCTTGAGAGCGGTGTCGAGCACGGGGAACGGGAGTGGGAAATGCCGAAGCCGGCCGGAGACTCAGGCCGACGGTCCTAGATTATAAGGGAGATGGGGCCGCCCGGCGCGATCACAAGCCCGCGCCGGCCGCACCGTCAATGCTGCACGGCGGCGGTATTGAGGAAGTCCTTGCGGCCCATGGCGAGGAACTTGTTCGGGTTCAACGGGATGCCGTTCTCGCGCACCTCGAAGTGCAGGTGCGGACCCGTGGTGCGGCCGGTGTTTCCCACCAGCGCGATGACCTGGCCCTTCATCACCACGTCGCCGACCTTGACCAGGCTCTTCGACAGGTGCGCGTAGCGCGTGGTGAGGCCGTTGTCGTGGTCCACGTCCACCATGTTGCCGTACTCGGAATTGTAGGTGTTGGCCGCCACCACGCCGCCGGCGGCCGCCATGACCGGCGTGCCGGGAGCCGCGATGATGTCCACGCCGGTGTGGAAGCCGGGGTGCCCGGTGATGGGGTCGATGCGGTAGCCGTAGTTGGACGAGTAGTAGCCCCCCTTCACCGGCATCGTCGTCGGGATCGTCTTGCGCGCGAGGCGATCGTCCATCAGGAAGGAGTCGAGCACCCCGAGCTTGTCGCTGCGGTCGTCGAGCACCCGCGACATGTCGTCGAGCATCTGCTGCACTTCCGGCACCGTGAAGTCGCGCCCCGAGGTGACGAGCGGGCCGCCCTGGCCGGGATTCTCGTCGAAGCGGAACTCGTCGCGCTTGACGCCGGCCGCCTTCGCGAGCCGCGCGCCGAACGCGTCCAGGCGCAGGATGCGCGCCTGCAGCTCGCCCACCTTGGCCGCCAGCGCGCCGAGGTTCTCCTTCATCTCCGTCTCGGAGCGCTTCATGTCGTCTTCGTGCAGCGAGGCCAGCAGCGAACGCAGGTAGGGATTGCGCAGGTCGACCGCGAATTTCATCGTGACCACGTAGGTGGCGGTGGCGAGCAGGAAGCCGGACAGCAGGATCCCCAGCGCGATCAGGACCACCTGGGTCTGCGAGAGCGCGACGGCGCGGCTCTTCGCGAGACTGTCCGAAACGAGAATAATGTTCACCCCGTACCTCCGTTTCCCAACATGGCCACCGAAACGATCGCAAAGCTCCTCGGCGACAATGCCGAGCTCGGGCCGCTGACCGGGCAGCTCGAACGCATCAGGCGCCTGCAGCGGCGCTATCGGACCTTGGTACCCGAGCAACTCGCCGGTGCGAGCCGGGTATGCGCCATCGACGGAAAGACTGTTGTTATATGCGCTGCGAGCGGCCCCGTGGCGGCGGTCCTCAGGCAACTGGCACCCCGGCTGCTCGAGGGCTTGCGCGCAAGCGCACGAAAATCCTCGAAACACTCGGTGGATCAGGAGCTTAATTCAATCCGCCTCGAAGTTCAAGTAACGCCCAGGGTGGCGCGCCGGCCCACCGCTCCCCGTGCCGAGCTGCCGCGCGACAAGCTGGGCGCCGTGGCGCGCGGCCTTGGCGACTCGGAGCTGAAACGCGCCCTCGAGCGGATCTGCGCCGGGCAGGCGAAGCCCAAGAGCCGATGAGCGCCGATTCGCGACGTTGAGGTGCCCGCGGCCCCGCGCCGCCCGGGCTACTGCGGCTGGAGCTGGAGGTTGGCGAAGGCCCTGGGAACGGCCTCGATGCGGTCGAAGGTGACTTCCTCCCACGCCGTGGAATCGGCGAGGAGCTTGCGCAGCAGGAGGTTGTTGAGCGCGTGGCCGGACTTGTGGCCGTAGAAGGCGCCGATGAGCGGATGGCCCAGCAGGTAGAGGTCGCCCACGGCGTCCAGCGTCTTGTGCATCACGAACTCGTCGTCCATGCGCAGGCCGTCGGCGTTGAGCACGCGGAAGTCATCGACCACGATGGCGTTGTCGAGCGAGCCGCCGCGCCCCAGTCCCTTGGCGCGCATCATCTCGACGTCCTGCGTGAATCCGAACGTGCGCGCGCGCGACACATCGCGCACGAAGGAGACCTGGGCGAAGTCCACCTCGACCTGCGAGCGCGTCGCGTCGAACACCGGGTGGCTGAACTCGATCGAGAAGCCGATCTTGAAGCCGTTGAACGGCTCGAGGCGCACCTTGCGGTCGTCCTCGACGAGCTCGACCGGCTTGAGCACGCGCACGTAGCGCTTCGCCCCCGCCTGCTCCTCGAGCCCCGCCGATTGGATCAGGAACACGAAGGTCCCGGCGCTTCCGTCCATGATCGGCACTTCCTCGCCGGATACGTCGACGTACGCGTTGTCGATGCCCAGCCCCGCGAACGCCGACATCAGGTGCTCGACGGTGGAGACGCGCGCTGCGCCCTTCTCGATCACCGTGGCCATCGTGGTGTTGCTCACGTTGAGCGCGTGCGCCCGGACCGCGGGCGCGCCCGGCAGGTCCGTGCGGCAAAAGACGATGCCCGAATCGATCGGCGCGGGGCGCAGCACCATCGTGACCTTGAGGCCGGTGTGCAATCCCACGCCAGTGGCGCGGATGGTGGATTTGAGCGTGCGTTGGCGAAGCATTTCTCCAATTCTATCATAGTCTTACGCCCCACGCCAACGCGCAATAAAAACGGGCCCGTGACGGGCCCGTCGAAGGGTGCTACCAGCGACACCGGCGGGAGACACGCCGGCGCTCGCCGTGCAGCGCTGCGCCACCGCGCAGGCGGACGCGACCGCATTCCCGCGCACGCGGGAACGCCGCGACCCGCCTTCGCGTAAGCCGCGTGCCTAGTCCGCCTGCTTGCGCAGGAACGCCGGGATGTCGAGCATGTCGACCCCCGAATGCCGCATCGCCTCGATCGTCACGTCGCGCCGGCGCCGGATCGCGGTCGGCTGGTCGAGCTCGTCGTAGTTCACCGCCTGCCCGGAGGCGTCGTCCGTCCCCGTGCGCGGCACCATCTGTATCACCGGCTGGCGCTGCGCGGCCGCGCCTCCCAGCCCGGTGGCGACGATGGTCACCCGCAGCGCGTCGCCGATCGCCTCCTCGATCACGCTGCCGTAGATCACGGTCGCGTCCTCGGCGGTGAACGAGCGGATGGTGTTCATCACCTCGTGCACCTCCTTCAGCTTCATCGAGTGGCTCGCGGTGATGTTCACGAGCACCCCGCGGGCGCCGGCCAGGTGGATGTCCTCCAGCAGCGGGGAGTGCACCGCCTGCTCGGCGGCCATCTGGGCGCGCTCGGGGCCGGAAGCGGTCGCCGAGCCCATCATCGCCACGCCGTTCTCGCTCATCACGGTGCGCACGTCGGCGAAGTCCACGTTCACCATGCCGGGGCAGTTGATCACCTCGGCGATGCCGGCCACGGCGCCGTTCAGCACGTCGTTCGAGGCGCGGAACGCGTCTTCGTAGGTCACGTCCTCCCCCAGGACCTGCATGAGCCGATCGTTGGGGATGATGATGAGGGAATCGACGTGCTGCTTGAGCTGCTCGATGCCCACGGCCGCGACCTTCTGGCGCTTGCCTTCGAATGCGAAGGGCTTGGTGACGACCGCCACCGTGAGGATGCCCATCTCGCGCGCGACCTCCGCCACCACCGGCGCCGCGCCCGTGCCCGTGCCCCCGCCCATGCCCGCCGTGATGAAGAGCATGTCCGCGCCGCCGATGATCTCGGTGATGCGCTCGCGATCCTCCTCGGCGGCGAGCCGGCCGATCTCCGGGTTGGCGCCCGCGCCCAGGCCCTTGGTCGTTCCGGCGCCAAGCTGCAGCGTCGTCTTGGCGAGGTTGCGCTTGAGCGCCTGGGCATCGGTGTTCATGGAAATGAACTCCACGCCCTGCACGCCGTTGTTGATCATGTGGTCCACGGCGTTGCCGCCGCAGCCCCCCACGCCCACCACCTTGATCACCGCGTCCGGTGACTGGCTTTCCAGCAGTTCGATCATTTGCGTCTCCTTTTGTTGTTGCGTTGCACCTTCACCTCCGGGCTGCTGCCTAGAAGTTGCCCTTGAACCAGCTCTTCATCTTTTCGACCATCTCCTTGAATCCGGCGCCCTGGATGCGCGCGTGGCGCTCGCGCTTCATGTCCTCGAGGCCCGCCATCAGCAGGCCGACGCCGGTCGAGTAGCGCGGGTTGCGCACCACCTCGGCGAGCGCGCCGTGGTAGTTGGGAACGCCCACGCGCACCGGCATGTGGAACACCTCCTCGCCCAGCTCGACCATCCCTTTCATGAGCGCCGAGCCCCCGGTGATCACGATCCCGGAAGACAGCAGCTCCTCGAGCCCCGAGGAGCGCAGCTCGCGCTGGATCAGCGAATACAGCTCCTCCACCCGCGGCTCGACGACCTCGGCCAGCGTCTGGCGCGAGAGCTCGCGCGGCCCGCGGTCGCCCACGCCGGGCACCTCGATCATTTCCGTGGAGCTGGCGAGCTGGCGCAGCGCCACGCCCTGGGCGATCTTCAGCTCCTCGGCGTCCTTGGTCGGCGTGCGCAGCGCCATCGCGATGTCGTTGGTGATCTGGTCGCCGGCGATGGGGATCACCGAGGTGTGCTTGATCGCCCCCTCGGTGAAGACCGCGATGTCGGTGGTCCCGCCGCCGATGTCGACCAGGCACACGCCCAGGTCGCGCTCGTCGTCGAGCAGCACCGCGTCGGCCGAGGCGAGCGGCTGCAGCATGAGGTCGCTCACCTCGAGCCCGCAGCGCCGGACGCACTTCATGATGTTCTGCGCCGCCGACACCGCGCCGGTCACGATGTGGACCTTCACCTCGAGGCGCATGCCGCTCATGCCCAGGGGCTGGCGCACGCCGCCCTGCCCGTCGATGATGAATTCCTGCTCCAGGATGTGCAGCACCTGCTGCTCCATCGGGATGTTCACCGCGCGCGCGGTCTCGATCACGCGGTCGATGTCGTACTGCTGGACCTCCTTGTCCTTGATCGCCACCATGCCGTGGGAGTTGAAGCTCTTGATGTGGCTGCCGGCGATCCCCGCGATCACTTCCCTGATCTTCGCGTCGGCCATGAGCTCGGCCTCCTCGAGCGAGCGCTGGATCGCGTTCACCGTCGAGTCGATGTTCACCACCACGCCCTTCTTGAGCCCGCGCGACGGATGGCTGCCCATGCCGATGAGGTTCAACGTGTCCTCGGCCGTGATCTCCGCCACGAGGGTCACGATCTTCGAGGTGCCGATGTCCAGGGCGACGAGGAGGTTGCGGGTGTCTCGGGGGCGCGTGGGGATCATTGCTTCCTGCGTTTGCCCGCTCGGGGCGTGGAGGTTTCGATCGGCCGCACCTCGGCGGCGCGCCGCAGGGCGAAGCCGTTCGGGTAGCGGAGGTCGGCGTGGGCGCTCGTCACGCCCTGCGCGGCGAGCTGCGGCCATGCGCGGGCGAAGCGCGCGAGGCGCCGCTCGATGTCGCCGCGGCCCAGCTCGAGCACGAGCCCGGACTCGAGGACGACTTCCCACGCGCCGCGGGCCGACAGCCGCAGCTCGGCGACGGGACTTGCAACGGGTGCCAGCAAGCTCACGATCCGCGGATATTCCTGCGCCATCGTCGCGGCCGCGGCGTCGGGTCCGCGCAGGCGCGCGAGATTGCCGGCGTACGCCGCGGTGAAGACCTCGCCGCGCACGCTCACCAGCGCGTGGTCGCCCCAGCGGGCGAGCGGCTCGTAGGCCTCGAAGGTGATCTCGAGGGTGGAGGGGAAGCGCCGGCGCACGGCGGCATCGCGCACCCACGGGATGCGGCGCGCGGCCTCGCGCACCGCGGCGAGCGCGACGCTGCCGGCGGCGGCGCCGCGCACGCTGCGCTCGAGCACGTCGAGGTCGCGCCGGTCGAGGCGCCCCACGTCGCCCGCGAAGACGACGCCGCGGATCGGCTGCGCCGCGACCAGGCGATAGCCGTACCAGGCGGCCAGCCCGAGCGCTGCCACGACCGCGGCCGCGGCCAGGGCGCGTAGCAGCAGGGCGAAGCGCATCGGCGCCGGCGCGCTCACGGCGCCCTCCCGTCATCGAGGCCTGCACCCTCGAGGATGCGCACGCAAAGCTCCGCGTATCCGAGGCCCGCCGCCTTCGCCGCCATCGGCACGAGGCTGTGGCCCGTCATGCCGGGCGAGGTGTTCATCTCGAGGAACGAATAGCGGCCGTCGGGGCGCAGGATCAGGTCGGCGCGCCCCCAGCCGCGGCAGCCGAGCACGCGGAAGCTCTCCAGCGTGACCGCGCGCAGCTCCTGCTCCACGGCCTCGGGCAGGCCCGCGGGACAGAAATACTTCGTCTCGTCGGTGAAGTACTTGTGGCGGTAGTCGTAGTTGCCCTGCGGCGCCTCGATGCGCACGAGCGGGAGCGCCGCATCGCCCAGCACCGAGGCGGTGAGCTCCTGGCCCGCGATGAACTCCTCGGCCATCACGAGCCCGTCGTAGCGCGCCGCGAGCGCGTAGGCTGCCGGCAGCTCCTCGGCGCAGGCGACCTTCGTGAGCCCGATCGTGGAGCCCTCGCGCACCGGCTTCACGATGACCGGAAGGCCCAGCTGCTCCACCACCTGGTTCCACGCCGTGGCCTGCGTGACCATCGCATAGCGCGGAGTCGGAATGCGCACGGCTTCCCACACGAGCTTGGTGCGCCACTTGTCCATGGCGAGCGCCGAGGCCATCACGCCGCTGCCCGTATAGGGGATGCGCATCACCTCGAGGGCGCCCTGCACGGTGCCGTCCTCGCCGTAGCGCCCGTGCAGCGCGATGAAGACGCGATCGAACCCTTCGCGCTTGAGCTCGAAGAGCTCGCGCTCGGCCGGGTCGAACGCGTGCGCGTCGACATCCTTGCTCCTGAGCGCCGCGAGCACCGCGGCGCCGGAGATGAGCGAAATCTCGCGCTCGGCCGAGGGGCCGCCCATGAGCACCGCGACCTTGCCGAACGCGCTCATCGCGCGGCTCCCACGATGCGCACCTCGCGTATCAGCTCGACGCCGGCCTGCTCGTGCACGCGCGCCTGCACCCGGTCGATGAGCGCCTCGATATCGGCCGCGCTCGCGCCCCCGCGGTTCACGATGAAGTTGGCGTGCCGCGTCGAGACCTGCGCCCCGCCGATGGACTCCCCCTTCAGGCCGCACGCCTCGATGAGACGCGCGGCGTGGTCGCCCTCGGGATTGCGGAACACGCTGCCGGCGTTGGGCTCGTTCAACGGCTGGGTCGCCACGCGCCGCGAGAGCAGCTCGCGCATGCGCGCCATGGCCTCGGCCTCGTCGCCGCGGTGGAACGCGAGCTCGGCGGACACGAAATACTCCTGCGCCTGCGCCTTCAGCGCGACGTGGCGGTAGCCCACCTCGAAATCGGACGCTGCGCGCGCGCGCAGCGTTCCGCCGCGATCGACGGTCTGCACGGCGCGCACGTGGTTCCACGTCTCGCCCCCGTAGCAGCCCGCGTTCATGGCGAGCGCCCCGCCGATCGTGCCCGGAATGCCCGCGAGCCACTCCGCGCCCCCGCCGCCGTGCCGCGCGACGAAGCGCGCGAGGTGCGGCGCCGGCACTCCGGCCCCGGCATGGAAGCGCAGGCTGATCGCTTCCGCCACGCGGCCGGGCTCCGCGCCCGCCTGCGCGATGCCGGCGAGCGCGCGGTGGGTGATGACCACGGCACCGTCGAAGCCGCCGTCGCGCACCAGCAGGTTGCTGCCCAGGCCGACGAACAGGACCGCATCGGATGCCGGCAGCGCGCGCAGGAACACGCACAGGTCCGCGACGTCCGCCGGCTGGTAGAACCATCGCGCCCGCCCGCCGGCGCGCCAGCTCACGTGCCGGGCCATGGGCTCGTCGCGCCGCAGCGTGCCGCGCAGGCCGTGTTCGATGGGAAAGGATTCGCTCATGTCCATCGCCATCAGCCGCCCGCCGCGCCGGCGAGCTCTGGCGCGAGGCCGGCCACGGAGCCCGCGCCCATGGTGATCACCACGTCGCCGTCGCGCACCCGCGAGAGCACCGCGTCGCGCATCTCGGCAGTGGTCTCCACGAAGACCGGCTCGACCTTGCCCGCCACCCGCACGGCGCGGGCGAGCGAGCGCCCGTCGGCCGCGACGATGGGCGGTTCGCCGGCGGGATACACCTCCGCGAGCACCACCTCGTCGGCGGTCGAGAGCACGTGCACGAAGTCCTCGAAGAGGTCGCGTGTGCGCGTGTAGCGATGGGGCTGGAACGCGAGCACGATCCGGCGCGCCGGAAAGGCCCCGCGCGCCGCGGCGAGCGTCGCCGCCATCTCGGCCGGGTGGTGGCCGTAGTCGTCCACGAGCGCGAACGTGCCGCCCTCGGGCCGCGGCACCTCGCCATAGCGCTGGAAGCGCCGGGCCACGCCCGTGAACCCGGCGAGCGCCGCCGCGATCGCCTCCTCCGGGGCGCCGACCTCGCGCGCCACGGCGATCGCCGCGAGCGCGTTGAGCACGTTGTGCTCGCCCGGCAGGTTGAGCATCACCTCGAGCGGCGCGAAGCCGTTCTTCTGCGACACCGCGCGAAAACGCATGCGCCCCCCGTCCCAGCGCACGTCCGCGGCGAGGAGGTCGGCATCGGAGGCGATGCCGTAGGTGAGCATCGGGCGCGTGATCGCCGACATGATCGAGCGCGCGTGCGGATCGTCCTTGCACACCACCGCGACGCCGTAGAAGGGCAGGTGGCCGAGGAACTCGACGAACGTGGCCTTGAGCTTCTCGAAGTCCTGACCGTAGGTCTCCATGTGGTCGAAGTCGATGTTGGTGACCACCGAGATCACCGGCTGGAGATAGAGGAACGACGCGTCGGACTCGTCGGCCTCGGCCACGAGGAAATCGCCCTTGCCCAGGCGCGCGTTGGTGCCGATGGAGTTCAACCGCCCGCCGATCACGCAGGTGGGATCGAGCCCGGCCTCGCCCAGTACCGCCGCGACGAGGGAGGTCGTGGTGGTCTTGCCGTGGGTCCCGGCGATGGCGATGCCCTGCTTGAAGCGCATGAGCTCGGCCAGCATCATTGCGCGCGGGACGACCGGCACGTGGGATTCGCGCGCACGCGCCACTTCCGGGTTGTCGGCGCTCACGGCGGAGGACACCACCACGGCGTCCGCGGCGGCAACGTTGCCGGCGGCGTGCCCGGTGAAGATGCGGATGCCCAGCTCCCGCAGCCTGCGCACGGCGCTGTTCTCGGCCAGATCCGAGCCGGTGACGGTGTAGCCCAGGTTCGCGAACACCTCCGCGATGCCCGACATCCCGGAGCCCCCGATGCCCACGAAATGGATGCGCTTGACCTTATGCCGCATGGGCCAGCTCCTCGCACAGGTCCGCGCAGCGCCGCGTGGCCTCGGGCCGGCCCAGCGTGCGCGCGGCGCGCGCCATCGCCGCGAGGCGCTCGCGCGTGAGCGAGCGCAGCAGCTCGGCGAGCGCCGCGGGCGTGGTCTCGAGCTGCGCCAGCGCGATCCCCGCGTCGCGCTCGGCGAGGAAGCGCGCGTTGGCCGCCTGCTCGTCGGCGACGAACCACGGCAGCGGGAACAGGATCGCCGCCACCCCGGCGGCGGTGATCTCGGCCACCGTGATCGCCCCGGAGCGGCACACGAGCACGTCGCACCACGCGTAGCGCCGCGACATGTCGGCGATGAACGGCAGCACCTCGCCTTCCACGCCGGCCTTGTCGTAGGCCGCGCGCAGCCCGTCGTAGAGCTTCTCGCCCGCCTGGTGCACGATCTGGGGCCGCTCGCCCGGGGCCATGGAAGAGACGGCGGCGAGCACCAGCTCGTTCATCGTCTGCGCGCCGAGGCTGCCGCCCACCACGAGCAGGCGCAGCGGCCCGGAGCGACCGGCGTAGCGCGCGCCGGGCGGCGCGAGCGCGGTGATCTCCTCGCGCACCGGCGTGCCCAGCCAGTCCACGCGACGCGGAGACGGCAGCGCGTTGGCCCAGCGCTGCGCGCCCTTGCGTTCGAAGGCGCCCTGCATCCCGACCACGACGCGATCGGCGACCGGGGCGAGCACGCGGTTGGTGATGCCCGCCACGGCGCCCGGCTCGTGGACCACCAGCGGACGGCGCCACAGCAGCGCCATCAGCCCGCCGGGAAAGGCGACGTAGCCGCCCATCGACAGGACCACGTCGGGGCGGATGCGGAAGATCGCCCGCGTCGATTGCCAGCAGGCGCGCAGGATGCGCGCGGGAAGCACCAGCCAGGCGAGGATGCCCTTGCCGCGCACCCCGCTCATCCCCACGTGCACCATCGGGTATCCCGCCTGCGCCACGAGGCGGTTCTCCATGCCCGTGGGCGTGCCCATCCAGTGCACCTTCCAGCCGCGCGCGGCGAGCTCCTTCGCGATGGCGAGCCCCGGGAAGACGTGTCCCCCCGAGCCGGCCGCCATGATGAGGATGGTGCGGCTCAGAGCGACCCCCCCCGCATGAGGTAGCGGTTCTCCCAGTCGATGCGCAGCAGGATCGCGAGCGCCATGCACGCCACGACGATCCCCGTGCCTCCGAACGAGAGCAGCGGCAGCGTGAGTCCCTTGGTGGGCAGCAGGCCCAGGTTCACGCCCATGTTGATGAGCGCCTGCGCGGCGAGCCACACGCCGATGCCCTGGGCCAGGAGCGCGGCGAAGTAGCGCTCCAGGCTCGCGGCCTGGCGGCCGACCGCGAAGGCGCGGTGCACGAGGAACACGAAGAGCGCTATCACCACCGCCACGCCGGCGAAGCCCAGCTCCTCGCCGATCACCGCGAGCAGGAAGTCGGTGTGCGCCTCGGGCAGGTAGAAGAGCTTCTCCACGCTTGCCCCCAGCCCCACGCCGAACCACGCCCCGCGCCCGAACGCGATGAGCGAGTGCGAGAGCTGGTAGCCCGTGCCGTAGGCGTCCGACCACGGGTCCATGAAACCGAGGATGCGCTGCAGCCGGTAGGGCGAGGAGACGATGAGCAGCGCGAAGGACAGCGCAAGCAGCACCGCGAGGCCCGCGAAGAGCCGCCAGTTGAGCCCGCCCAGGAAGAGCACCGTCATCGCCACGGTGGTGACCACCACCAGGGCGCCGAAGTCGGGCTCGCGCAGCAGCAGCGCCGCGATGAGGGTCATCACGCCGAACATCGGCAGGAAGCCCTTGCGGAAGTCGTCCATGAACGCGGCCTTGCGCACGGTGTAGTCGGCGGCGTAGAGGACCACGAAGAGCTTCATGAGCTCCGAGGGCTGGAAGGTCGCCACGCCCAGGGGAATCCACCGGCGGCTGCCGTTCACCTCGCGCCCGATGCCGGGAATCAGCACGGCGATCAAAAGGAGCGATCCGGCGAAGAAGAGCCACGGCGCGGCGCGCTGCCACAGCCAGACGGGCACGCGGAACAGGCCCGCCGCGATCCCGAGGCCGATCGCCAGGTACATCGCGTGGCGCACCAGGAAGTAGCCTGGGCGAAAACCCGTGAAGCGCTCGGCCTGCGACATCGCAATCGAGGCGGAGTACACCATCACCAGGCCGATGGACAGCAGCAGCAGCGCCGACCAGATAAGGCCCTGGTCGAAGGTCGAGCTGCGGCGTGCCGGGTTGTAGAGCATCAGTGGGCCCGCTCCGCGGCCAGCGCGCGCGCGGCCGCGGCGAAGGCCTCGCCCCGGTCGGCGTAGTCGCGGAACATGTCGAAGCTCGCGCACGCCGGCGACAGCAGCACTGCGTCGCCGTCGCGCGCGAGCGCAAGGGCCGCCCGGACCGCCTCGGGCATCGTCGCTGCGCGCTGCAGCGGCACTCCGGCCGGGGCGAGCGCCGCGGCGATCGCCCCGGCATCGCGGCCGATCAGCACCACGGCGCGCGCGTGGGCCTTCACGGCGGGCGCGAGCGGCGCGAAATCCTGGCCCTTGCCTTCGCCCCCGGCGATCAGCACCACGGGCACGGTGAAGCCCTCGAGCGCCGCCACGGTGGCGCCCACGTTGGTCCCCTTCGAGTCGTCGTAGAAGCGCACCCCGCGCGCCTGCGCGACCGGCTGCACGCGATGCGGCAGCCCGCGAAATTCCCGCAGCGCCTGGGCGAGCGGGCCGGGCGCGAGGCCGATGGCGCTCGCCAGAGCGTGCGCCGCGAGCCCGTTGGCGACGTTGTGCAGGCCCGCCATCGCCATCGCGTCCACCTCGAGCAACGCGCGCGCACCGCGCAGCAGCGTGCGCCGGCCCGCGTCGAGCCCCCATTGCGCATCGTTCGCCGGCGCATCCAGGCCGAACGAGTACGCCGATGCGTCGGCCATCGCGCGGCTGCGCTCGTCGTCGCGGTTCACCACGCGCACGCCGCAATGCAGGAAGATGCGCTCCTTGGCGCGCGCGTAGTCGGCGATCGAGTCGTAGCGGTCGAGGTGGTCCTGGGAGACGTTGAGCATCGCCGCGGCGTCGAGTACCAGCGAGCGCGTGGTCTCGAGCTGGTAGCTCGACAGTTCCGCCACGAAGACGTCGGGAAAGCCCCCCGCCTGCGCCGCCCCGAGCGCGTCGAGCACCGGCACGCCGATGTTGCCGATGGCCTGCGCGCGCAACCCCGCGGCGCGCGCCATCTCCGCGGCGAGGGCCGTCACGGTGGACTTGCCGTTGGTTCCCGTCACTCCGAGCACACGAACGCCCTTCCCGGCACGCGCGACCTCGCGCCCGAATATCTCCACGTCCCCGGCCACGTCGAGGCCGCGTGCGAGCGCGGCGCGAAGGATCGGTTCGCGAAGCGCAACGCCCGGACTCGCAACGACCGCGTCCACGCCCGCCAGGAGCGCTTGGTCGAATGGTCCAAGGACGACGCGAACGTCCGGGTGCTGCGCACGGATCGCTCCCAGGGCCGGAGGCGCCGCTCGGGTATCGGCAGCAACCAGGCGCGCGCCATGCCGCGCGAGCCACCGAACGCCCGAAAGTCCCGTGTCACCCAGTCCGAGAACGAGAACGACCTTGCCTTGCCATTCATGGGTCATCTCCTCTTCGCGCCTATCGCAGCTTCAGCGTGGAAAGTCCGAACAGCACCAGCATCATCGTGATGATCCAGAACCGGACCACGACCTGGTTCTCCTTCCAGCCCTTCAATTCGTAGTGGTGGTGCAGCGGCGCCATGCGGAAGACGCGCTTGCCGGTCAACTTGAAGCTCGCCACCTGGATGATCACGGACAGGGTCTCGACCACGAAGACGCCGCCCATGATCAGCAGCACGATCTCCTGGCGCACCACGAGCGCCACCATGCCGAGCGCGGCGCCCAGCGCCAGCGCGCCCACGTCGCCCATGAAGACTTCCGCCGGGTAGGCGTTGAACCACAGGAAGGCGAGCCCCGCGCCCGCCATGGCGCCGCAGAACACCGCGAGCTCGCCCGCGCCCGAGATGAGCGGGAAGCCCAGGTACTTCGAGAACACGGCGTTGCCCGACACGTAGGCGAACACCGCGAGCGCGGAGGCGATCATCACCGTGGGCATGATCGCCAGCCCGTCGAGGCCGTCGGTGAGGTTCACCGCGTTGGACGTCCCCACCACGACGAAGTAGCCGAGGATCACGAAGCCCACCGTTCCCAGCGGGATCGTGACCGACTTGAAGAACGGCACGATGAGCTCGGTCTGCTGCGGCAGCTTGGCGGTGTAGGCGAGCAGGCACACCGCGACGATCGCGATCAGCGATTGCCAGAAGTACTTGGTGCGCGCCGGCAGGCCCTTGGCGTTGCGGTGCACCACCTTGCGCCAGTCGTCGATCCAGCCCACGGCGCCGAAGCCCAGCGTGGTGAGCAGGCACAGCCAGACGTAGCGGTTGCGCAGGTCGGCCCACAGCAGCGTGGTGATCGCCACCGACACGAGGATCAGCGCGCCGCCCATGGTGGGCGTGCCGGTCTTGGCGAGGTGCGTCTGCGGCCCGTCGTCGCGCACCGCCTGCCCGATCTTGTAGGCGGTGAGCCTGCGGATCATCGCCGGCCCCACGATGAACGAGATCGCGAGCGCCGTGAGCGCGGCGAGCACCACGCGCAGCGTGATGTACGTGAGCACGTTGAATGCCCGCACGTGCCCTTCGAGCCATTGCGCGGCCTCAAACAGCATCGACGCCTCCCGGCGCGCAGAGCGCGTCGGCCACGCGCTCCATCTGCATGAAGCGCGATCCCTTCACGAGCAGGGTGGCGCCCGCGCGCGCCTCCCCGCCGGCGGCAGCGATGAGCGCGGGCACGTCGGCGAAGTGGCGCGCCCCGGCGCCGAACGCCTCGACGGCGGCGCGGCTGTCGGGACCGGTCGCGAGCAGCGCTTCGATGCCGGCGGCGCGTGCGTACGCCCCGACCTCGGCGTGCATCGCGCCCGCGCCCGCGCCCAGCTCGCCCATGTCGCCCATCACCAGGACCTTGCGGCCGCGCTCCGCGGCGAGCACCTGGATCGCCGCCTTCATCGATTCGGGATTCGCGTTGTAGCTGTCGTCGATCACCCACGACGTGCCTGCGGCGCGCCGTCGCTGCAGGCGTCCGGGCACTCCCGCGAAGGCTGCCAGGCCGGAGCGCATCTCCCGCGGCGCGATCGCCAGCGCGTGGGCGGCGGCGCACGCGGCGAGCGCGTTGCGCACGTTGTGCTCGCCTGCGACCTGCAACGCCACGGTGAAGCCGCCCCCGGGGATCGCGACGCGCAGCTCCCCCGCCGAGGCCTCGGCGCGCACGTCGGCGTCCGCCGCCAGGCCGAAGGTCACGATGCGCCGGCCCGCGTTGAGCTCCTTCCAGTACGGGGCGAAGGCGTCGTCCGCGTTCACCACCGCCACGCCCGCCGGCGCGAGCCCGGCGTAGATCTCGCCCTTCGCGCGGGCGATCGCCTCCAGGCCGCCCAGCATCCCGACGTGGGCGCGCTGCGCGTTGTTCACCAGCGCGACGGTCGGGCGGGCGATGCGGGTGAGGTAGTCGATCTCGCCCGCGTGGTTCATGCCCATCTCGATCACGGCGTAGCGATGCCCGTCGCGCAGGCGCAGCAGCGTGAGGGGCATGCCGATGTCGTTGTTCAGGTTCCCGCGCGTCGCGAGCACCGCCTCGGCCGAGCCGCAGGCGGCGGCGAGGATCGCCGCGAGCATCTCCTTCACGGTCGTCTTGCCGTTGCTGCCCGTGAGCGCCACGAGCGGCAGCGCGAAGCGGGCGCGCCAGTCCGCGGCCAGGCGGCCCAGGGCGAGGCGAGTGTCGGCGACCACGATCTGCGGGACGGGCGTGTCGGTGGCGACCAGGCGAGCGGTGACGGCCGCCACCGCGCCGCGGCGCGCGGCCTCGCCCACGTAGGCGTGGCCGTCGTAGCGCTCGCCCGCGAGCGCCACGAAGAGATCGCCCGGGGCCACGGCGCGGCTGTCGGTGGTGACGCCGCGCAAGCGCATCGACGGGCCGTGCAGCACGCCGCCCAGCACCCGCGCGGCCTCCGCGAGCTCGATCATCGGCGCGGGATGCATCGCGTCGTGCATGGCGCTCATGCCTTCCCCGCCCGCCACTGCGCGAGCGCCGCGCCCGCCACGTCGCGATCGCTGAACGGATGGCGGGCGCCGGCGATCTCCTGGTAGGTCTCGTGGCCCTTGCCCGCGAGCAGCACCACGTCGCCGGCGCGCGCCTGGTGCACCGCGGCGAAGATGGCCACCTGGCGCTCCTCGATGGCCTCGGCCGCGCGGCCGGGAATGCCCGCGAGCACCTGCTCGATGATCGCGTGCGGATCCTCGCCGCGCGGATTGTCGCTGGTGACGATCACGTGGTCGGCGAGGCGCGCGGCCCCCGCGCCCATGAGCGCCCGCTTGCCGGGATCGCGCTCGCCGCCGCAGCCGAAGACGCAGATGAGGCGCGCGCCCACGCCCACCGCGGGGCGCAGAGCCTCGAGCGCCTTCTCGAGCGCATCCGGCGTGTGCGCGTAATCGACGACGACGAGCGGGGCCGCGCCTCCGCCGACGCGCTCGAGCCGGCCCGGCACCGGGCGCAGCGCGCTCACCGCGGCGAGCGCCGCGTCGAACGCGATCCCCGCCGCGAGCAGCACGCCCAGCACCGCGAGCAGGTTGGAGACGTTGAAGGCGCCGAGCGCGGCGGCGGCGACTTCCCCTTCGCCCCATTCGCTCACGACGCGAAAGCGCACGCCCGCCTCGGATAGGCGGATCGCCGAGGCCGCGAGCCGCGGGCGCGCCGGATGCGCGCCGCCGCGCATGCCGAAGTCGATCACGTCCAGTCCGCTGCCGTCGAGGCGGCGGATGAAGCGCTCGCCCCACGCATCGTCGGCGTTCACCACCGCGTGGCGCAGGCCGCGCGCCGAGAACAGGCGGTATTTCGCCTCGGCGTAGGACTCCATGGTGCCGTGGTAGTCGAGGTGGTCGCGCGTGAGGTTGGTGAAGACCGCCACGTCGTACTTGATGCCGGCCACGCGCCCCTGGTCCAGGCCGTGGCTCGACACCTCCATCGCGACCGAGCGCGCGCCGCGGCGCAGGTACTCGGCGAGCAGGCGCTGCACCACGATCGGGTCCGGCGTCGTATTGCGCGCCTCGGCGCGCTCGCCCACCAGCCCGTTGCCGAGCGTACCGATCACCGCCGAGCGCCGGCCCAGCCCATCGCAAGCCGCGGCGACCCACTGCGACACGGAGGTCTTGCCGTTGGTGCCCGTGACGCCCGCCATCCACAGCGCCTCCGAGGGATCGCCGTACACGTGCCCGGCGATCTCCGAGATGCGCCCGCGCAGGTTCTCGATGCCGAGGTTGGGCACCTTCCAGCGCGCATCCCACGCGAATCCCGCGCGCTCCCAGAGCACCGCGGCGGCGCCGCGCGCGATCGCCTCGGCGATGAACGCGCGCCCGTCCAGCACCGTGCCCGGATAGGCGGCGAAGACGCTGCCCATCTTCACGGCGCGCGAATCGGCCGTGAGATCCGCGAGCGGCACGCCGAGCGCGCCCAGCCGGTCGAGCACGGGGCTCGCCGCGGAGCGCGTGGATGCGCCGGCGGCGATCATCCCGCGCTGCCTTCGCGCGCGGGCGCCCTGGCTTCGATCGGGCCCGGCGCCGGCGCCTTCACGTTGAGGGTCTGGGGGGCGTCGGGGGGAACCGACATCATCCGCAGCGCCGCGCCCATCACCGCGGAGAAGACCGGCGCGCCCACGTCGCCCCCGTAGTAGTGCGTCCCTCCGGGCTCGTCGAGCATCACCGCGATGATGAAGCGCGGGTCGCTCACCGGGCCGAATCCCACGAACGACGAGATGTACTTGTGCTCGTTGTAGCCGCCGTTCTCGGGCTTCATCGCCGTGCCGGTCTTGCCGGCCACGCGATAGCCGGGCACCTGCGCGAGCGGGGCCGTGCCGCCGGGACCCACCGCCATCTCCATCATGCGCGTGACTTCCCGCGCCGCGAGCGTGGAGATGATCGGCCGGCCGATGGGCTGCGAATCGCGCCGCAGCAGCGACAGGGGCAGCAGCTGCCCCTGGTTGGTGAAGATCGTGTACGCGCGCGCCAGCTGCAGCAGCGACACGGAGATGCCGTGGCCATACGCCATCGTCGCCTGCTCGACGGGGCGCCATTTCGACCACGGGCGCACGATGCCCTTCGCCTCGCCGGGAAACCCCGTTTCGGGCACGGAGCCGAAGCCCAGCGCCTCGAACATCGTGCCCATGCGCTCCGGGGGCATGCGCAGCATGATCTTCGCCGCGCCGATGTTGGAGGACTTCTGGATCACCTGCGCCACCGTGAGCAGGCCGTTGGGGTGGGCGTCGCTGATGGTCCAGCCGCCGATGCTCATGTGCCCGGGCGCGGTCTCGATCAGCGTGTCGGGCTTCACGATGCCGTCGTCGAGAGCGGCGGCGACCGTGAACGGCTTCATCGTCGAGCCTGGTTCGAAGAGGTCCGTCACGGAGCGGTTGCGCGTG
Source organism: uncultured beta proteobacterium (assembly GCA_963792865.1). Classification (GTDB taxonomy): domain Bacteria; phylum Pseudomonadota; class Gammaproteobacteria; order Burkholderiales; family Usitatibacteraceae; genus Usitatibacter. The sequence goes on along the minus strand of CAWBYB010000007.1, from coordinate 182,995 downwards.
CGCCGGCCGGTCACGTCGGTGCGATTGTTGGGGTTGTAGTCCGGCTGGTTGTCGAGCGCGAGGATCTCGCCGGTGCGCGCGTCGAGGATCACGAGCGCCCCCGCCCGCGCGTGGTCGGCCTGCACCGCGGCCTTGAGCTCGCGGTGGGCGATGAACTGCAGGCGCTGGTCGAGGGCGAGCGTGACTTCCTGGCCGTCCCGGGGCGCGCGCACGCTCTCCACGTCTTCCACGATCCTGCCCTTGCGATCCTTGATCACCTTGCGGCTGCCCGGCGTGCCCGCGAGGCGCTCCTGCTCGGCAAGCTCGATGCCCTCCTGGCCGTTGTCGTCGATGTCGGTGAACCCGACGACGTGCGCCATCACTGCGCCCGCCGGGTAGTAGCGCCGGTACTCGCGCTGCTCGAACACTCCCGGGATGCGCAATGCCATCACCTTGGCGGCCTGCTCGGGCGAAATCTGGCGCTTGAGGTAGACGAACTGGCGATCCTTGTTGGCAACTTTCTGGCGCAATTCGCCCGCGTCCATCCCGAGCACGCGCGCGAGCGAGCGCGTCTGCGCCGCGTCCATCTCCACGTCCTCGGGGCTGGTCCAGATCGACTCCACGGGAGTGGAGATGGCCAGCGGCTGGCCGTTGCGGTCGGTGACCGGGCCGCGCGAGGCGGGCATCTCGATCACGCGCCCGTAGCGCGCCTCGCCCTTGGCCTGGAGGAAGCCGGTCTGCATGCCCTGCAGGTAGAACGCCCGGCCCGCGAGCGTGGCGAAGCCGCCCAGCACGAGCACCAGCACGAAGCGCGAGCGCCAGCCCTCGAGCTTGAGGCGAAGCTGCGGGGTGCGCTCCTCGTACTTCACGGCCGCGACCCCGCGGCCTTGCCGTCCTCGTCGATGATCACCGTCGTCGCGGTCTCGGGCAGGCGCATGCCGAGCTGCCGGGACGCGATCGAGTCCACCCGCTGGTTGGTCGCCCAGGTGCTCTGCTCGAGCTGCAGCTGGGTCCACTCCTCGTCGAGCTTCTTCGCCGTCGCCTGCTCGGTCTCCAGGTCGCCGAAGAGCTTGCGCTCGCGGTCCTGCGAGGTGACCACGCCCAGGGCGCAGGCCACCACGAGGGCGAGCAGCAGCAGATTGAGCCGGGCCACGATCAGGCGACCTTCTCGGCCACCCGCAGCACGGCGCTGCGCGCGCGGGGATTGCGCAGCACCTCGCGTGCGGACGGCTTCACCGCCCGTCCGACGGTGCGCAGTTGCGGCGCGGGCAGCTCCGCCGCGCGCACCGGCACGCCGCGCGGAAGCCGGTCGGCGGCGCTGCGCTCGCGGATGAAGCGCTTCACGGCGCGGTCCTCGAGCGAGTGGAAGCTCACCACCGCGAGGCGCCCGCCCGGCTCGAGCAGCGCCATCGCGCGCGGCAAGGTCAGCGCCAGCTCTTCAAGCTCTTGATTGACGTGAATCCGAAGAGCCTGAAAGGTACGGGTCGCCGGGTGCTGGCCCGGCTCGCGCGTGCGAACCGCGCGACCCACGATCTCGGCAAGCTGGCGGGTGGTCCGGAGAGGTTCGCGGCTCCTTGCCGCAACAATCGCTGCTGCAATCGATTTAGCAAACCGTTCTTCCCCATATTCGAAGATCACCTCCCTGATTTCTTTTTCTTCGGCGCGCGTGAGCCACTCGGCGGCGGTCTCGCCGCGGGTGGTGTCCATGCGCATGTCGAGCGGGCCGTCGCGCGCGAAGCTGAAGCCGCGCGCCGCCTCCTCGAGCTGGGGCGAGGAGACGCCCAGGTCGAGCAGAACGCCCGCCACCCGGAGCACCCCGCGCGCCGCCAGCGCCTCTTGCATCGTCGAGAACCTCCCGTGGATCAGCTCAAGACGCGGATCTTCGATCGCGTGAGACGAAATCGCCGCGGGGTCCTGATCAAGAGCGAAAAGTCTTCCGCGAACACCGAGACGGGCGAGGATGGCCGCGCTGTGCCCGCCGCGGCCAAAGGTGCCATCGACATAGGTTTTGCCTTCACGGACATTGAGGGCAGCAAGGGCTTCTTCGAGAAGGACCGGGACATGGGAGACCTCACTCACGGGGGAAGGGAGTCGACGCTGGACCTGCGCTCTCCTGGCGGAGCGGCTTCGGACCCAGGGTCTTCGGCCGCGTCACAGAGAGAAGTTCTCCATCCCCGGAGGCAGGTTCGGACTGCCTCCGGACCTCAGGGACTCGAGCTGCTGGTTCCAGGCCTCGAGGTCCCAGATTTCGAAGTGGCTGCCCTGGCCGACGAACATCACCTGGCGGTCGATCTTCGCGAAGGCGCGCAGCTCGGGCGGGATCAGCAAGCGGCCCGCGCCGTCGGGCTCGACGTCCTGGGCGAAGCCGACGAGCAGGCGCTTCCAGAGGCTCGCCTGGCGATCGAGGCTGGGAAAGGACATCACCTGGGTGCGGATCGGCTCCCACGCGGGTGCCGGGTAGAGCAGGAGGCAGCTGTCCGGATGGGCGGTGAGCACCAGCTTCACCGTCCCGCCCTGGGTCAGCGGGTCCCGGGCACGTGTCGGCACCGCCATGCGGCCCTTCGCGTCCAGGTTGATCTGGTTTGCCCCTTGGAACACCGTTTCTCCCACGTTCTCCCACTTCCGCACACTGTAGTGATGGAGAGAAAGCGAGTCAAGGGAAAAGAACGGTGATTTTTGCTTGTGCTACAAGGGCTTAGCGCATGTTTTCCATCTTCTTTCTAACCTACTAATTGTTTGTATTTCAATGACTTATAAAGCACATTGAAAGTAAACTCGTAGGTGCGAGAGGAGAAAACGGCCCACGCTGCTGCGGCGCAGCATCGAAAGCCGGGCGCGCGCCGGAGGGCGGCGGCGCTAGATCACGCGGTCGTTGCCGCCATCCACCGGCAGCTGCGCGCCGGTCGTCTTGGCGAACAGCGGCCCGCACAGCTCCGCCGCCAGTTCGGCCACATCGCGGCTGGTGACTTCGACGCGCAGGATGTTGTTCCTTGATACGTCCTCGACCGATCATGCCGTAGTGCTTCGCGCGCTCGGCGAGCACCTCGTCGGTCCAGATCGCCGGTGTCGAAGACGGCGTTGGGGTGCAGCGTGTTCACGCGGATCCCGTCGGCGCCCCATTCGAGCGCGGCGACGCGCGCGAGCTGCGTGAGCGCCGCCTTCGAGGCGGAGTAGGCGGCGGCGCCGGGACCGGGGGCGGGGACGTTCTTGGAGCCGATCACCGACCACGCGGCCGCCGCGCGGCGCGAGCTTCGAGCAGCGGATGCGCCTCGCGCAGCAGCGCGAGGTTGGCGTCCAGGTTGACGCGCATCACGCGCTCCCATTCGTCGCGTCGGCTAGCTGCGGCGATGCGCCGGCCGCCGGGGAAGACGCCCGCGTTGAGCACCAGCATGTCCAGGCCGCCGAAGGCTCGCACCGCCTCGCTCGAGCGCGCGCACGAGCTCGCGCCGCGTCGGTCACGTCGCAGGCGATGCCGAGGTAATCCGCGCGCGCGTACAGCGTCGCCGACCGCCGGGTTGAGGTCGAGCCCGACCACGGCCGCGCCGCGCGCGAGGAAGACTCGCCACGCAGGCCTTGCCGATGCCCGAGGCCGCGCCGGTGACCAGCGCCACCTCGCCCGCGAACATCGGCGCCGCGCCGGCCTTGCGCGAGCTTGGCCTGCTCGAGGTCCCAGTACTCCACGTCGAAGATGTCCTTCGCGGGCAGCGCCTGCCAGCCGCCCAGCGCTGCGCGCGCTGGATCGCGACCATGGTGTGCGAGTAGATGTCGACGACGATGCGCGCATCCTTCGCGCTGCGCCCGACCGCGCACACGCCCAGCTCGGCGATCGAGGATCACGCGCGGCGCGGGATCGAGCATCTTCTTGGGCTCCCGCGCGCCGGGCGCGTGGCGCTCGAAGTAGCGCGCGTATTGCGCGGCGTAGCCCTTCACGTCGCGCCCGACCATCGGCATGCGCTTGGTGCGGATGACGTGGTCGGGCGTGGCGGGCCCCTGCTGCGCGATCGCGGCGAGGTCGTCGCGGCGCGCGAACGCGAGGCTCGCCGGATCGCGCGTGCGCGCACAGCGAGCATCGGGCGGCCCGCGGCGGCGCGTCACCTCGCAGCGCAGCGCGGCGAGCTCGCGGCGCAGCGGCCCCGCGGCCGGCGGCGGGCGCGCCCGCCGCCACGTCCCACGCGCCGTCGCGCCGCAGCGCCTCCTCCGCCCGGCCGACGAGCTCGAGCATGCGCTCGTAGGATTCCCGCGCCGTGCTCGCCGAAGGAGAAGATGCCGTGGTTCAGCAGCACCATGCCGACGGTGCGCGGCGTGGCTTCGCGCGCGAAGCATCTCCGCGCAGCAGCCGCGCCAGGTCGAATCCGGGCATCACGTAGGGAATGACCACCACCGTGTCGCCGTAGAGGTCGCGGATGCGCGCGCTCGCCGTCCGCGCGTATTGGTGATCGAGAGCACGGCGTCGGCGTGCGTGTGGTCGACGAACTTGTAGGGCAGGATCGCGTGCAGGATCGCCTCGACCGACGGCGTGGGCGCGTCCGCGCGCAGCATGTGGGTGCGCATCTCGTTCACCATCTGCGGGTCGCGAGAGCGCGGGCAGGCCGCGCGAGCCGCCACGAGGTGCGCCATCTCGCACCGGCGAGAACCCGGCCGCCTCGATGTGCTCCAGGTCCCAGCCGCTGCCCTTCACGTAGAGCATTCCTCGCGGCTGCGGCCGAGCAGGTCGGCCTCGCGCACCTTCACCGAGGTGTTGCCGCCGCCGTGCAGCACCAGCGTCTTGTCGCGCCCGAGCAGGCGCGAAGTGTAGACGCGCGACCCCAGGTCGCCGGCGAATGCGGCGGCTTCCGCGTCGTTCCACAGGTTCAACATCGTCGATCGTTCTCGAAAGGAAAGTGAAGCAAGCCGGTAAGCGGGATTCTGTTACGGCCCTTGCGGGCTATGACGGTCATTCCTCTAGGCCGCGGGTCACCCCGCGGCTCCAGCCACCTACCCGCAGACTCGGTGGGCCACGTCGTCGTCTGCCTATTTGGTGTTGCTCCGCGTAGAGATTGGCCGTTTCACCCCGGTTCCTCTTAAGCGTGCCAACCGCATGCAACAAGCGGTGGGCACGAGGACCCGGACTACGTCTCTGTTCCTCTGATCCTCGCCTCGCGGCGGACGGGAGTTACCCGCTACGCTGCCCTGTGGAGTCCCGACTTTCCTCTGTGCAACCGAAGTGGCACAGCGACCGCCTGGCTTGCTTCACCCCGTCATTCTACGCGGCCCGGCCGCCCGCCCTTGCTGCGGAAGTGGGCGGCATCGTCGTAGAAGGACTCGCGCCCGGTGTCCGGATGCCATCCCGGCACGCCGAGCACGGGCAGCGGGGCCATCGCGCGCGGCGAGGGAAAGCGCGCGCGATCGGCGAAATGCGCCGCGACGAGCGCGTCGGCCTCGGCCACCTGCGCCTCCTCGGGCAGCAGGAAGAAGAGCTCGTTCACGGGCACGAACACGGTCTTGGCCACCATCCCGAGGTAGGGCGCGAGCGCCTGCTCGTAGCACGCGTGCCCGAAGGCGAAGAAGCGCATGCGCTCGGCGAGCTCCGCGCGCCGCGTCCAGAAGAGCTCCTTCCACTCGAAATCGACCACCAGGCGCAGCAGCGCCGGCGAGTTCGAGGCGACGATCACGCCGCCTTCGTCGAAGAGCGTGAGCGCATCGCGCTCCGGCCCGCGCTGGCGCGCCTCCTGCTCGCCGCGGCTTTCCAGGATCGCCGCGTGCTGGGCGTTGATCTGCGCCTTGGAGGCGGGAAACGCCATCCACGCGAGCGCGTTGAAGAGGTCGTGCCAGTTCTCCGGGCGCGTCTGGACCTCTCCCGTCTCGGCGATGCGCAGCTCGTAGGCGCGGCGCTCGCGCTCCGCGAGCTCGCGCGGGGCGACGAAGCGCAGCGGCATGCCGCGCGCGGTCGTCACACCCTCGGCCGCCGCGGTGAGCTCGGCGTGCGTGGGCCAGCGATCGGCGCCCAGGCGCGCGAGGGCGGCGCGAAGCGGCGCATAGATCGGCGTCCCCAGCCGCTCGCGTGCCCCGGTCCAGTCCACGTCCGGTGCCCTAGGCGGCCAGGCGCCAGCCGATCTTCTGCCCGGCGCGCAGCGGCACGACGGTCTCGGTTCCGAACGGATACTCGTGCGGCACTTCCCACTCGACCTTCTCCAGCCTCACCTCGCCCTGGTTGCGCGGCAGGCCGTAGAAGTCGGCGCCGAAATCGCTCGCGAAGCCCTCCAGGCGATCGAGCGCGCCCTGGGCCTCGAACGCTTCCGCGTAGAGCTCGAGCGCGGCGTGCGCGGTGTAGATGCCGGCGGCGCCGCACGCGCATTCCTTCGCCCGGCGCCCGTGGGGCGCGGTGTCGCTGCCGAGGAAGAACTTCGCGTTGCCCGAAGTGGCCGCCTTCGCCACCGCGAGCCGGTGCGCCTCGCGCTTGAGCACCGGCCGGCAATAGTGGTGCGGGCGGATGCCGCCGTCGAAGAGCGCGCCGCGGTTGAGCAGGAGGTGGTGCGCGGTGATGGTGGCGGCGACGTTCGCCGCGGCGGCCTCGACGAAGGCGACGGCCTCGCGCGTGGTGATGTGCTCGACCACGACCTTGAGCTGCGGGAAGCGCTCGAGCAGCGGCGCGAGCACGCGCTCGAGGAACACGGCCTCGCGATCGAACGCGTCGACGCCGGGATCGACGACCTCGCCGTGGACCAGCAGCGGCATCGAGGCGCGCTGCATCGCCTCCAGGGTCGCGAAGCATTTGCGGATGTCGGTGACGCCCGCGTCGGAATTCGTGGTGGCGCCCGCGGGATAGTATTTCACCGCCTTCACGAATCCCGCCGACGATGCCCTCGCGATCTCGGCCGCCGGCGTATCGTCGGTGAGATAGAGCGTCATCAGCGGCTCGAAGGCCGAGCCGCGCGCGGCGGCGAGAATGCGCTCGCGGTAGGCCGCGGCCTGCGCCACCGCGACCACGGGCGGCTGCAGGTTGGGCATCACGATCGCGCGCGCGAACTGGCGCGCGGTGGCGCGCACCGCCGATGCCATCGCATCGCCATCGCGCAGGTGCACGTGCCAGTCGTCCGGCCGTCTGATCGAGAGCGATTCGGGCATCGAAGCGGATTATACAAACACCGGCGGCGAGGCACGGTGCATCACTTGAGCTTCAGGGCCTGCGCATAGAGATCGTTGCGCGGCGCCCCCGTGAGCTTTGCGGCCAGGGCGACCGCCTGCTTGAGCGGCAGCTCGCCGAGCAGGGTCTCGAGGACCGCCTGCGGATCGGGCCCTGCGGCGCGCTCGGCGGGCCGCCCCTCGATCACGAGCACGAACTCGCCGCGGCGCCGATCCGGGTCGGCCTCGACCCAGGTGCGCGCCTGCGCGAGCGGCAGGCGCGCGATGCTCTCGAAGCGCTTGGTGAGCTCGCGGCAAATCACGACGTCGCGCTCGCCCAGGGCGGCATGCAGGTCCGCGAGCGTGCGCACGATGCGGTGCGGCGCCTCGAAGAGCGCGATTGCCCAGGGCCCCGCGGCGAGCGCGGCGAGCTTGTCGCGCCGCTCGCGGCCCTTCGCGGGCAGGAAGCCGGCGAACACGACGCCGTCGAACGCGAGGCCGCTTGCGCTGAGCGCCGCGGTGAGCGCGCTTGCGCCCGGCACGGGGACGACGCGCTGGCCCGCCGCGCGCACGCGCTCGACCACCACGCTCCCGGGGTCGCTCACCCCCGGCGTTCCCGCGTCGCTCACGAGCGCCACCGCCCGTCCCTGCGCGATCGCGCGCACGATCGCCTCGGCCGAGCGCGCCTCGTTGTGCGCGTGCACCGCGACCACCCGGGCGCCGATCCCGTGGTGCGCGAGCAGCCCGCGCGTGACGCGCGTGTCCTCCGCGGCGATCCAGTCCGCGCGCGCAAGCGTCTCCAAGCCCCGACGCGTCAGATCGCCCAGATTCCCTATGGGAGTCGCGACCACATATAATCCGGGTTCCAATGCTGCGCGGCGCGGCGCGTCGCCGAGCGGCGTATCGGAGCCCGCACCGCCCTTGCCCATGTCGCGCTTCAACGCGATCCTCCTTCTTGCCTTCGCATCGCTGCTGTCGCCGGCATTCTCGGCCGACGGCACGGCCAGCACAACCGGCCATGCGCCCGGCGCCGCCGCGCAGGCGCCGCCGGCGGGCGCCGATGACATCGATCCGAAGACCGGGTTCGCGCGCAGCACGGTCGTGCGCCCCCTGTTCGCCACACCCCCGGCGCCCGGGACGCGCGCGCCGGGACGCGACGAGGCCCCCATCGCCCCGGGCTACATCGCGCTCATCCTGCCCACCGCGTCGCCGACGCTGGGCCGCCTCGCCGAGGCGGTGCGCCAGGGCTTCGCGGCCGCGGTGCAGGTGGCGGGCAAGGGAGCGCCCGCGGTGCGGTTCATTCCCGTCGACAACGAGCGCGAGGCGCTGGTCGATGCCTGCCGCCAGGCGCAAGGCGCCGGCGCCATCCTCGTGGTGGGCGGCATCACGCGCGACGGCGCCGGCGCGCTCGCCCACAGCGAATGCGCGCGCCAGCCCGCCCTCGCGCTGAACGAGCCCGCCGGGGAGGATCCCGCGGAGCTGTCGCAGAATCTCTTCGCGATCTCGCTGTCGATCGAGCAGGAGGCGCGGCAGGTAGCGCTCATGGGGGTGGCCGATGGCTGGCACAGCGCGATCGTCATCACCTCGCCCTCGCCCATCGCCCACCGCGCGCAGGATGCGTTCGAGCGCGAATGGCTGCGCGCCGCGGGCGAAGTCCGCCGTGTCGCCTACAGCGGCAACCAGGAAGACGCCCCGGCGCTGCTCGATCGCCTCGCCAACGTGAAGGCCGACATGGTGTTCTTCGCCCTCGAGGCGCCCGAGGCGCGCGCGGTGCGCCCCTACGTGCCGCCGACGCTGCCCGTCTACGCCACCTCGCTCAGCGTGAACCCGCGCGCCGAGGCGGTCGTCAACCTCGACCTGGAGGGGCTGCGTTACGTGGAGATGCCCTGGTTCGTCGTGCCCGACCATCCCGCCGTCATGGTGTATCCGCAGCCCGCTGCGCCGGCGTCGCTCGACCAGGAGAAGCTCTACGCCTTCGGCATCGACGCCTTCCGCCTCTCGCTGCACCTGTTGCGCGGGGATGCCCGGCGCGTGCCGCTCGACGGGGTGACGGGCCGCATCACGCTGGAGTCCGGCAACCTCTTCACGCGCACCCTCACCCCGGCCGAGGTCGACGGCGGGCACGTGATCCCGCTGCGCGCGCCATGAGCGCGAGCGGCCGTCGCACTGCGGCGCAGCGCGCGGGCGGGGAAGCGGAGGAGCAGGCGGCGCGCTTCCTCGCGCGCCGGGGGCTCGAGATCGTGGCGCGCAACTACCGCACGCGCTTCGGCGAGATCGACCTCGTCGCGCGCGACGGCGCGGTCCTCGTGTTCGTCGAGGTGCGCATGCGCTCGAGCGCGCGTTACGGCGGGGCCGCGGCGAGCGTCGGGTTTCGCAAGCGCGCGCGCATCGAGGCGGCGGCGCGCCAGTACCTTGCGCGCCTCGGGCGCGAGCCCGCGTGCCGCTTCGACGTGGTCACGCTCGAAGGCGCCGAGCCCGCGTGGCTGCGCGGCGCATTCGAAACCGCTTAAACTGCGGAGCATGGACCTCACCGCGCACCTCAGGGCCCATTTCGACGAAGGGGTCGAGCTGCGCCGCCGCCTGGCCGAGACGCTTCCGCGCGAGATCGCGCGCGCGGGCGAGGCGCTCGCCGCGGCGATCCGCTCCGGGCACAAGGCGCTCGCCTGCGGCAACGGCGGCTCGGCGGCCGACAGCCAGCACTTCGCCGCGGAGATGGTGGGACGCTTCGAGCGCGAGCGCCCCGGCATGCCCGCGATCGCGCTCACCGTCGATACCTCGGCCCTCACCGCCATCGCGAACGACTACGACTTCGACCGCGTGTTCTCGAAGCAGGTCGAGGCGCTCGGCAATCCCGGCGACGTGCTGCTCGCGATCTCGACCTCCGGCAGCTCGCGCAACGTGGTCGAGGCGGTCAAGGCGGCGCAGGCAAAGGACCTCGTCGTGATCGGGCTCACCGGGCGCGACGGCGGCGCGATCGCCTCGCTGCTGCGCAGGAACGATTTCCACCTGAACGTATCCCACCCGCGCACGATGCGCGTGCAGGAAGTGCACCTGCTCGTGATCCACTGCCTGTGCGAGGTGGTCGACAACCTGATATTCGGAGAAGACAAATGACGCGAAAGTTCCTGGGCCTGACGATTCTGGCGGCGGCGATCCCGATGCTGCAGGCGTGCTTCCCGCTGGCCGTCACCGGCATGGGCGCGGCCGCGCTCATGGCATCCGACCGGCGCACTCCCGGCATCTACATCGAGGACGAGGACATCGAGCTGAAGGTGCTGGGCAAGCTGCGCCAGGGCTTCGAGGGCTCGCACGTGAACGCGACCAGCTTCAATCGCCACGTCCTCATCACCGGCGAGGTGCCGAGCGAGGACATGAAGAAGCGCGTCGAGGACGCGGTGCGCGGCATCGTGAACGTGAAGGAAATCACCGACGAGCTGCAGGTGGCCGGCGTCTCCTCGCTCGCCTCGAGGGGCAACGATGCGCTGATCACCTCCAACGCGAAGGCGCGGATGGTGACCAACAAGCAGTTCTCGGCCAACCACGTGAAGGTGGTCACCGAGGCGGGCGTCACCTACCTGATGGGCCTGGTCACGCCGGCCGAGGGCGAGGCGGCCGCCGAGGTCGCGCGCACGACCAGCGGCGTCAGCCGCGTGGTGAAAGTCTTCGAGTACATCCAGTAGCCCGCGCGGTTACAGCTGTATTGCCCCGAGTGATGCACCTCACTTCGGCCCGTGGGCCCGCGCGACGAAAATGCCGGCTGTGAACTTAATGTTCGGTAACCGGCATGCTACGGGGGTTCGATCGCAGGACGAAAGCGCTGCGCGCCGCGATTCCGTGGGGCGTGCTCGCGCTCGCGCTCGCGATCTGCGCCGCCGGCTGGTCCGCGCTCGAGCGTAGCCGCATCGAGGAAGCGCGCTCGAAGTTCGAGCGGCGCACCGAGACCGCCGTGGCGGTGCTGCGCGCGCGCATCGCCTCCCACGAGCAGATCCTGCGCTCCGGCGCCGCGCGGGTCGCCTCCGCGTCGACGCTGTCGCAGGGCGAGTGGCACGATTTCGTCGATTACCTCCAGCTGCCGCGGCGCTACCCCGGCATCCAGTCGATCGGATACGCCGAGGTGATGGGCGCCCGGGAGCGCGACCCGTCGGTGGTGGTCGTGTACAACGAGCCGTTCACGGGACCCAACGCTCGCATGATCGGCACGGACATGTTCGCCGATCCGTCCTGTCGCGCCGCGATGGAGCGCGCGCGCGATTCCGGCGACACCGCGATCACCGCCAAGGTCGAGCTCGCGGGCGACGCGCTGGACGGGTCCGGCGCGCGCCAACCCGGGTTCTACATGTACCTGCCGGTGCTGCGCCCGGCGGCGCGGACCTCCGCGAGGAAGGATCCGGAAGAGATCGAGGGCTACGTGCTGGGCGCATTCCGCGTCTACGACCTCATGCGCGGCATCTTCAACGAGGGCGTGCTGCAGGTGCTCGACATGCGCATCTACGACGGGGCGGCCGAGGCGCCCGCCGGCGAGCTCTTCGATTCGCGCACCGCCTGGGGCGGCCCGTCCGCGGGCGCCGAGGCGGCGTTCCAACGCGTGGTGCCATTCCCGATGCCGGGGCGCAGCTGGACGATCCGCTTCTCCTCGCGCCCGGATTTCGACGCCGCGCTCGGGCGCGAGCGTCCGTGGAGCCTGCTCGCCGCCGCGGTCGCCGCGAGCCTCGTGGTCTTCCTCCTCACGCGCGCGCTCGTGGCCACGCTCGAGCGCGCCCACCACCTGTCGATGCGCGACCCGCTCACGGGGCTGTACAACCGCCGCTACCTCGAGGAGACGATGCGCCGCGAGGTGCCGCGCGCGCACCGCGCCGGCCAGCCGGTCGGGCTCATCGTGCTCGACATCGACCACTTCAAGCGGCTGAACGACACCCACGGCCACGACGCGGGCGACTTCGTGCTCGCGCGCATGGGCGAGCTGCTGCGCGGTGCCACGCGCGAAAGCGATATCGCCTGCCGCTACGGCGGCGAGGAGTTCGCCGTGATCCTGCCCGGCGCCTCGCTTGCGGTGGCGCGCGATCGCGCCGAGGCGATCCGCGCGGCCTTCGCGGCCGCGGACTTCGATTTCGAGGGCGACAAGCTCGGGCCGATGACGCTCTCCGCGGGCATCTCCGCGCTGGCCCCGGGCGCCGGCGACTGGCCGCAGGCCCTGCAGGAGGCCGACCGCGCCCTGTACACGGCCAAGGAGGCGGGCCGCAACCGCGTGCTCGCCGTCGCCGCGGAATAGGAGCGCCCGGCCCGGACCGCGGCAAACGGGCGCCGCGCCCCCGTTTTGGTAATCTGCCGTCATGTCCCCCCCGCCCTTCGAGGCCAAGATCTGCGAGCCGGCGCAATTCGCCTCCCGCTGCGGCAAGCTGGCGCGCCCGCTGGTCTTCACCAACGGCGTCTTCGACATCCTGCACCGGGGACACGTGACCTACCTCGCGCAGGCGCGCGCCCTCGGCCGCTGCCTCGTGGTGGCGCTCAACTCCGATGCCTCGGTGCGCCGCCTCGGCAAGGGCCTCGAGCGGCCCGTGAACGGGCTCGAGGACCGGCTCGCGGTGGTGGCAGCGCTCGAGAGCGTGGCGCTGGTCACCTGGTTCGAGGAGGACACTCCGATCGAGCGCATCCTCGCCTGCCGCCCCGAGCACCTGGTGAAGGGCGGCGACTGGCCCGCCGAGCGCATCGTGGGCGCCGCCGAAGCGCTCGCCTGGGGCGGCAAGGTGCACTCGATCCCGTTCCGCCACGATCGCTCCACCTCCGCCCTGCTCGCCAAGATCCGCGCATGAACGACCGGCCCCTGCCGCCGGGGATCGTCGAGCGCCTGAAGCGCGTCGTGGGCGAGCGCGGCCTGGTCACGGACCCGGCGCAGCAGGAGAGCCTGGTGGTGGATTGGCGCGGCCAGTATCGCGGCCGGGCCGCGGCGGTGGTGAGGCCCGGCGTCCACCGCCGAAGTCTCGCAGGTGGTCGCGCTCCTCGCGCGCGAGGCGATCGGCATGGTGCCGCAGGGCGGCAACACGAGCCTTTGCGGCGCCTCGGTGCCCGACGCTTCCGGCACCCAGGTCGTGATCAACCTCTCGCGCATGAACCGCGTGCGCGCGGTCGACGTGGACAACGACACGATGACCGTGGAGGCGGGATGCGTGCTCGCGAGCCTGCAGCAGGAAGCCGACCGCCATGCGCGCCTCTTCCCGCTCTCGCTCGGCGCCGAGGGCAGCTGCGAGATCGGCGGCAACCTCTCGACCAACGCGGGAGGCACCGCGGTGCTGCGCTACGGCAACACGCGCGAGCTGGTGCTGGGCCTGGAGGTGGTGCTGCCGGACGGGCGGGTGTGGGACGGGCTGCGCGGCCTGCGCAAGGACAACACCGGCTACGACCTGAAGCATCTCTTCGTGGGCGCCGAAGGCACGCTCGGCGTCATCACCGCCGCGGTGGTGAAGCTCTTCCCCCGGCCGCGCTCGCGCGCCACGGCGCTCGCCGCGCTCGATTCTCCCGCCGCCGCCGTCGCGTTGCTGGGGCGGCTGCGCGAAGCGTGCGGGCAGCGCATCACCGGATACGAGCTCATGGCGCGCGTGTGCGTGGAGCTCGTGATGCGCCACATTCCGGGCACGCGGGACCCGTTCGCCGTGCCGCACCCGTGGTACGTGCTGGTGGAGCTTTCCGACAGCGCGCAGGGCCCGGCGCTCGAGCGCCTGCTCGAGGAGGCGCTCGGGGAGGCCGCCGGCGCGGGGGCGATCCGCGATGCGGCGCTCGCCTCGAGCGAGGCGCAGCGCGCGGCGCTCTGGAAGATGCGCGAGGGCATCTCGGAGGCGCAGAAGGCCGACGGCGTGTCGATCAAGCACGACGTGTCCGTGCCCGTGAGCCGGGTGGCGCAGCTCATCGAGCGCGCCGACGCCGCGTTGGAGGCGCGCTTCCCGGGGATCCGCATCGTCGCCTTCGGCCACGTGGGCGACGGCAACATCCACTACAACTGCTCGAAGGCCGAGCGCCAGGAAGCGCAGCACTTCTTCGCCGAGGCGCCGCAGGTGAATCGCGTGGTCTACGACATCGTGGGCGCGCTGGGCGGCTCGATCAGCGCCGAGCACGGCCTGGGCGTGCTCAAGCGCGAAGAGATCCGGCACTACAAGAGCGCGCTCGAGCTCGAGCTCATGCGCTCGATCAAGCGCACGCTCGACCCGCGCGGGCTCATGAACCCGGGCAAGGTCCTCTAGCGCGGCGCGGCGCGGTTGCGGATGAAGTCGACCATCGCATCCGCCACCTCGTCCTCCATGCCGATGTAGCCGTGCCAGTGCAGCGCCTCGCACGGGCTGCCGCGCGCGCCGCTGCCCCCGTCCACCATCAGCAGCTTCGCGCGCGGGGACTGCGTGAGCCCGCCGACGATGCGCTGCGCCTCGTCGGGCGGGGTCACGCGGCACGCATCGCGGCGGTGGTGCACGACCAGCACCGGCACGCGGATGCGCTCGAGCGGCATGTTCTCGACCGCGCCCGGGGTGCCCGGCTCCGTGATGCTCGAGGTGAGCACCACGCCGGCGATCGCCTCGCCCAGTGCAATCGCGGCGGCGGCGGCCGAGGTGGTTCCGCGGCTCGTGCCCACGAGCCAGACCGGCTTGCCCAGCTCGGCGCGCAGGTGCTCCACCACGACGCGCAGGTCCTCGACGTGCTCGGGGCTCGTGCGGAAGACGAGATCGAGCTCCGCATGGTCGCTCGGCCGCCCTACGATGGCCACGTTGAAGCCCGCGTCGGCGAAGCGCGCGCGCGTGCGCACGAGGAAGTTCTCCGAGGTGGGAACGCCGCCCTTCAGCCCGATGCCGCCCTTGCCTCCCGGCAGCAGCACCAGCGTGGCCGAGGCGTTCGGGCGCTGCATCAGCCAGTAGCCCACGCGCACCCCGGGGCGCGAGTCGATCGTCACGTAGCGGTCGGCGGCAGCAGCGGCGAAGGCGCAGGCCGCGAGGGCGAGCGCCGCGAGCCGTGCGAACGGGGCAAACCGGGTCACGGCGCCGGCCGCTTCGGCTCCGGCTCCTGCGCGCCGCCCGCGGGGCCCTCGCGCCAGCGCGCGGACTGCAACCGGACCACGTCGGGCATCGAGCGCGTCTGCGCGTAGCGCTCGCGCAGCCAGCCGCTGTCGTTGCGCCCCGCCTGCGCGAGGCCGCGCACCTCTTCGAGCACCGCGGCGTTGCCGAGCGCGGCCGCCTCGGGCGCAAGCCGGTCGAGCGTGGCGAGCAGGTGCTCGCGCAGCCGCACGTGCCCGTGCGAATGCGGCTCCACCAGCTCCGCGTCGAAGCCGAAGCGGCACGCCTGGAAGCGGTTGTAGCCGTAGACGCGATAGCGCGGCTCGAGCGGCTCGCTCGCCCGGTGCTCGAGCAGGTGCGCGGCGAGCGTCTGCGCGTACGCGGCGAGCTGCGCGGCTCCCTCGACGGTGAGCGGGGTGTCGCAGATGCGGATCTCGATCGTCCCGTACTCCGGTTTCGGGCGGATGTCCCAGTAGAAGTCCTTCATGCTCTCGACGATGCCGTAGCCCGCCATCTCGTCGAAGTAGCGGCCGAACTCCTCCCAGGTGCGCACCGGCGGCATCTGGCCGGAGAGCGGGAACGCCGAGATCGCGTGCAGCCGCGACGTCTCGAAGGACGTATCCACGCCCTGGGCGAAGGGCGACGATGCCGACAGGGCGATGAAGTGCGGCATGTAGGCGGCCAGCTCGTGGGTGAGGTAGACCGCGTCGTCGCCGTTCGCCACGCCGATGTGCACGTGCTGGCCGAACACGGTGAACTGCTTGGCGAGGTAGCCGTACAGGCTGGAGACGCGCAGGAAGCGCTCGGTGGGGAAGATGCGCCGGTCCTTCCACTGGTGGAACGGGTGCGCGCCGCCGCCGGCGATCGCCAGGTTCAGGCGCTGCGACTCGGCGACGATCGCGTCGCGCACCTGGCGCAGCTCGGCCAGCAGCGTGTCGTGGCGCCGGTTCACCGCCGAGTTGATCTCGATCATGCTCTCGGTGATCTCGGGCTTCACCTCGCCGGGCAGCTTCACCTTGTCCAGGCGCGCGAGCAGGTCGCGGGCGCCCCGCGCGAGGTTGTAGTCGCGCGTGTTGAGCACCATCAGCTCCAGCTCGACGCCCAAGGTGAGCGGGTCAGACGCGTGGAATTCGAGCGGCACGGCGCCTTCAGGCCTCGGAGGCGCCCGGCGGGCGCGGGACGGGCGCGGCCGCGGCGGGCTCGTCGGGCAGCGACTCGCCGGCGAAGCGCAGGCCCCACTGCGCGGTGAGCGGGCCCACGATCTCCATGACCAGGATCGCGCCCAGGAACACCGCGGAGAGCTCCGCGCCGAAATGGGGGACGAGGCGGGAGATGTCGTGCTGCATGAGCAGCGCCAGGCTCGACAGCGGCAGCAGCACGGCGCCCAGCCCCACCGCCTGGCGCACGCGCAGCCCGCCGAGCGGGGCAACGGCGATCACGCCCACCATCTTGCCCGCGACGCGCGCGCCGGCCACCGCGAGCGCGGCCCAGCCGGCGTGCTCCAGCGCCGCCGGCGGCAGGCTCGCCCCGGTGATCACGAAGAGCACGATGTAGAGCAGCCGCCCGGTCGGCGCGAGGTTCACGTTGAGCAGCTCGAAGCCGCGGTCGTCGTTGCGCGCGAAGAGCCCGAAGGCGAGCAGCGCGAGGATCACCGGGAGCTTGAGCATCGTGGCGAGCCCCACCGCGCACACCACCATGCCCGCGACGAGCGCGAAATGCACCTCGCGCGTCTTCTCGATGGTGCGCGCGATCGCGCGCGCGAGCCACGCCATCACCGCGCCCAGGGCGAGCGATCCCAGGAAGAGGTAGAGCGGATGCAGGATGGAGAATCCGATCTCGGTGCTCGCCTCGAAATGCGCCGAGCCGAGCAGGATGGTCACCAGGATCGAGGAGAGCAGCGCGTTGAGCGCCACGAGGTTCAACGCGCGCTCGGTCGCCTGTCCCTCGGACTGGGTATCGTGGACCACCATCAGCACCACCGCGGGCGAGCTCGTCATCGCGATCGCCGCCACGATCGCCGCCTTCACCGGATCGAAGGCGAGCGCGAGCAGCACCGCGTACGTCGCGCCGAAGGAGAGCAGGCTCTCGGCGAGCCCCGTGGCCGCCAGCGTCCAGTCGCGCTTCATCCACTCCAGGTCCATGCGCCGGCCCAGGTCGAAGAGCACCAGGCCCAGGGCGAGGTCGACGAAGATGCGCGCCTCGTCGAGCAGCGAGCCGATGCCCGTGGCCTCGGTGAAGGGGGCGAGGAGCAGCCCCACGACGACGTAGCCTATGATGCGTGGCACGTGCACGATGCGCGCGATCTCGCCCCCGAGCATGCCCGCCACGAGCAGCACGCCGAACAGCAGCGGGTAGCTCATGGTCAGCGGAAGCGCGGGAAGGAACGAGAGATTCATGTCGCAGTAGAATGCATCGACATCATCGGGCATTGTACGTGAGCACAGGCTTCTTCCAGAATACCATCGCGCTCGTCTACGACTTCGACGGCACGCTCTCGCCGCAGCCGATGCAGGAGTACACGGTGCTGCCCAAGATCGGCGTGGAGCCCGCGCGGTTCTGGGACATGGTCAACCGCGAGGCGCGCGAAACGGAATCGGACCCGATGCTGGTCTACATGCGCCACATCCTGGAGGCCCTCGAGCGCCAGCAGGTGGACGTGAAGCGCGAGGATTTCGCCGCGATGGCGCGCGCCATCGAGTATTTCCCCGGCGTGACCACGTGGTTCGCCCGCATGAACGCCTACGTGCGCAAGCGCAGCCGCGGCCAGGTGAAGCTGCAGCACTACCTCATCTCCGCCGGGCAGAAGGAGATCCTCGACGGGGTGTCGATCCGCAGGCACTTCAAGCGCATCTACGCCTCCGAGTACCACTTCAACCACCACGGGGTGGCGACCTTCCCCAAGTTCCTCGTGACCGACACGCAGAAGACGCAGTTCCTGTTCCGCATCAACAAGGGCATCGAGGCGGTGACCGAGTCGATCAACGAGCACATGCCCGAGGAGCAGCGGCCCATCCCCTTCCCCAACATGATCTACGTCGGCGACGGCATGACCGACGTGCCGTCGATGGCGCTCACCAAGAAGAGCGGCGGGCACACGGTGGCGGTCTACGACCCGCAGGGCGAGCGCGGACGGGCCACCTGCGTGAAGCTGCTCGAGGCGGGCCGCGCGGATTTCATGGCGGAAGCGGACTACCGCGCCGCGAGCCGGCTCACGCGGCGCGTGCAGCTGCTGCTCGACGCGATCGTGGCCGACGTGGCGTACCGGCGCGAGGCCTACGAGTGCCGCGTGGAGAACAGGGCGAAGCGATGAGCCCCCTCACCTTCCAGGCGCTGCGCCGTCTCGCGGACGGGCGCTTTCATTCCGGCGAGGATATCGCGCGCACCCTCGGGCGCTCGCGCGCCACGCTGTCCGAGGCGCTCAAGCACGCGCCCGAGCTGGGCATCGAGATCTTCAGCGTGCGCGGGCGCGGCTATCGGCTGGCCGAGCCGATCGAGTTCCTCGACCAGGGCGCGATCGCGGCGCGCCTGCGCGCGGCCGGCTCGCCGGTGAGCCTGCAGGTGGCCGACGAGGTCGCCTCGACCAGCACGCTGCTGCTCGAGCAGGCGCTCGCCGGCGCGCCTTCGGGCACCTGCCTCGCCGCCGAGTGGCAGAGCGCGGGGCGCGGACGGCGCGGACGCACCTGGGTGGCGAGCGTGGGCGGCAGCCTCACCTTCTCGCTGCTGTGGCGCTTCGAGCGCGGGGCCGGCCATTTGGGCGGGCTTTCGCTCGCGGCGGGGCTGGCGGTGGCCAACGCGCTGCGCGACTGCGGCGTCGAGCGCGTGCAGGTGAAGTGGCCCAACGACGTGGTGATCGATTTCCGCAAGCTCGCGGGCGTCCTCGTGGAGACCAGCGGGGAGATGCAGGGACCGAGCGTGGCGGTGGTGGGAGTCGGGGTGAACTACCGCCTCGCCGAGCGCGTGGTCGACCGCATCGACCAGCCCGTGGCCGACGTGGCTCATTGCGCCGCTCCCGTGCCCTCGCGCAGCGCCGTGCTCGCCGAGCTGCTCGTGCGGCTCGGGGCCGGCCTGGAAGATTTCGAGCGCACGGGCTTCGAGGGCGCGCGCGCGGCGTGGCGCGCGATGCACGCCTACCAGGGCCGGCCCGTGCGCGTGAGCCCGCCGCGCGATGCGCCCTACGACGCCGTGGTGGCCGACGTCGCCGCCGACGGCGCGTTGCTCGTCGCGACCGAGGACGGCCGCACCCTGTCGCTTTCCTCCGCGGAGATCTCGCTGCGTGGAAAATAGCCGGGGCGCGCTCCCCGATCGCGATGCCCGCGCCGCGGCGTGATTCCGCGGCGATACTCGCCATCGATGCGGGCAACACCCGCGTCAAATGGGGCCTGCACGACGGCCGCCGCTGGCGCGCCACGGGCGCGGTGGAGACCGGGCGCGCGCGCCACCTGGCGGGCGAGTGGAAGGCGCTGGGAGCCGTCGATCGCGCAATCGCCTCCAACGTGGCGGGCGACGCGGTGCGCATCGAGCTCGAGCGCGCGTGCGCGGGCCTGGGCATCGCGCTGGCGATCGTGCGCGCCGGGCGCGAGGCCGGCGGCGTGCGCAACGCCTACCGCGATCCGGGAAAGCTCGGCTCCGATCGCTGGGCCGCGCTCGTGGCCGCGCATGCCGCGGTCGCCGGCCACAAGCTGGTCGTCAATGCCGGCACCGCGCTCACCATCGACGCGCTCGCGGCCGACGGGCGCTTCCTGGGCGGCCTCATCGTGCCCGGGCCCGACCTCATGGCGCGCAGCCTCGACGAAGCGACGGCGGGATTGCGGCGCGCGCAGGGCCATTTCGAGGACTTTCCGGCGAGCACGCCGGATGCGATCGCGAGCGGCGCGCTGCAGGCGTGCGCGGGGGCGATCCTGCGCCTGAAGGACGCGATGGCCGCGCGCGGCCTGCAGCCCGTGGCGCTCGTCGCCTCCGGGGGCGCGGCGGCGCGCATCGCCGAGCGCCTTCCCATCGCCTGCGCGATCCACGAGAATCTGGTGCTCGACGGGCTGCTGCTCATCGCCCGCGGCCCCTGACCCGCCATGTCGCGCCTCATCTTCTTCCTGCTGCTCATCGCCTGCCTCGCGCTCGGCGTGCACCTGGGGCTGTCGACCAGCGCGCACAAGGCGGACTTCGCCGCGCGCGAGCGCGACCGCGACGAGGTGCGCGTCGTCGCGGTCACCCCGCCCCTGGTGGCCGCGCGCGCGGCCGAGCAGGCGCGCCGCGCCTTGCAGGGGCTTTCGGGCGCGGCCTGCGTCGAGTTCTCCGGCATCGCCGCAGCCGACGCTCCGCGCGCGCGCGATGCGTTCGCCGCGATGCAGCTGGGCGAGCGCCTCACCGAGCGGCGCCTGGAGGACATCACGCGCTACTGGGTGTTCGTGCCGGCGGCGCGCGACCGGCGCACCGCGGAGGCGGCGATGGCGCAGATCCGCCGCCAGGGCGTGCGCGACGTGTCGATCCGTCCCGACAACACGCTCTCGCTCGGCGTCTTCTCCACCGAGGACGCGGCGCAGCGCTTCCTCGCTTCCCTGGCGTCGAAGGGCGTGAAGGGGGCGGCCGAGGCGCCGTTCGCCAAGGAGCTGCGCGAGATCACGATGCTCGTGCGCGAGCCCGATACCGAGACCGTCGCCCGGCTCACGGTGATGCAGCGCGACTTCCCCAACTCCCAGCTGCGCGCGGTTACCTGTCCCGCTCCCGGCGCCGTCGCGCAATAGCGCGGCCGCCGACACGCATTTGATATGCTGCGGAGGATGTCCGAAGCCTCGCGCAGCCTCCGCGGATTCGTGGCGATGGCGGGCGCGCTGGCGTGCGCGGCCTGCTCCGCGATCGATCCGTACAACGTGATCGGCCGGCAGCTCGCCCCCGTCCCCAACGAAGTGGTGCCTTCGCTTCCGGCCGCGGCGCTCGGCGCCGGGGCGCGCGGGCGCGCGTTCGACTTCGTCTGGCGCACCATCGAGCGCAGCTACTACGATCCGCATTTCAACGGCGTCGACTGGGACGCGGTGGGGCGCCGTTACCGCCCGCTCGCGCTCGGCGCGCCCGACGACAAGGGCTTCTGGGACGTGCTCGACCGCATGGCGGGTGAGCTGCGCGATGCGCACACCCGCGTCGAGTCGCCGCGGGAAGTCGAGCTGCGCGAGCGCGACGAGTCGGACTCGCTCGGCTTTTCCTTCGTTCCCCTCGACGGGCATCTCGTCGTCGACGGCGTGAATTCCGAGTCCGACGCGTGGTGGGCGGGCGTGCGTGCCGGGATGATCGTGGTCTCGATCGGCGGGCAGCCCGCGGGCGAGGCATACGCGAAGCTGCTCGCGCAAACGCGGCTCGATTCGACCGAGCGCATCCGCCGCCTGGATGCGCTGCGTCACCTCATGACCGGCGCGCAGGGCAGCAAGCTCGCCTTCGCCTTCGAGCGCGCCGACGGCACGCGCTTCGACGCCGTGCTCGCGCGGCGCAAGTTCACCTTCCGCGCGCGCGAGACGCACCGCGTGCTGCCCTCGGGCTACGGCTACCTGCGCCTGTCGCAGTGGACCATTACGCTCGCGCTGCGCGCGCGCGCAGCGCTCGACGAGCTCAAGCACACGCCCGGCCTCGTCATCGACCTGCGCGGCAATCCGGGCGGAGCGCTCGAGGCGGTGAACCTGCTGCTCGAGCGCTTCTTCACCCGGCACACGGTGCTCGGGCGCACCCTCACGCGCAACGGCACCCCGGTCACCCTGCTGATGGGAACGGTGGACATCATCAAGCTCAAGCGCGAGGTCGCGGGCGACAAGGATGCCTATCGTGGCGCCGTGGCGATCCTGGTCGACGCGCGCAGCGCGAGCGGGGCCGAGCTCTTCGCCGGCACGATGCAGGCCGCGGGCCGGGCGAAGGTGGTCGGCCGGCAGAGCTGCGGCTGCCTGCTGGGCTTCCTCGGCTACGCCCGCGTGCCGGGCGGCGGCGCGCTCGCCTACAGCGAGGTGGGCTTCGTGCTCCCGAACGGCAAGCGCATCGAAGGCGTGGGCGTGATCCCGGACCTCGAGGTGCCCCTCACGCTCGACAACCTGCGCGCGTACCGCGATCGTCCCCTCGAGCAGGCGCAGGCGCTGCTCGCCACGATGAAGCCCTCGACGCCATGACGCGCGAGCGGATCCCGGCGCTCAACCCGGGTGTTGCGCCGCGGGAGGTCTTCGCGTGGGCGATGTACGACTTCGCCAACTCCGGCTACACGACGGTCGTGCTCACCGCCGTGTTCAACGCGTACTTCGTTTCCGTGATCGCGGGCAACGCGGCCTGGGCCACGTTCCTGTGGACGGCGGCGTTGTCGGCCTCCTACCTCGTGGTGATGATCATCGGGCCGCTGCTGGGCGCCTGGGCCGACGCGCACGCCGCGAAGAAGCGCCTGCTCGCCGTCACGACCGCCGTGTGCATCGCGACAACCGTCGCGCTCGCCTGGTCGGGGCCGGGCACGGTGGCATGGGCGGTCGTGTTCATCGTGATCTCCAACGTCGCGTATTCCATGGGCGAGAACCTGTGCGCGGCGTTCCTGCCCGAGATCGCGCGCCCCGAGGCCCTGGGCAAGGTCTCGGGCTGGGGATGGAGCCTCGGCTATTTCGGCGGCATCCTCGCCCTGGGCATCTCGCTCGCGTGGGTGATGAGCGCCGAGGGGCGCGGCTCGACGACCTCGCTCGCGGTGCCGGGCACGATGGTGATCACCGCCGCGATCTACGGGCTCGCCTCGCTGCCGACCTTCTTCTGGCTGCGCGAGCGCGCGCTGCCGGCCGCCGTGCCCGGGGCGCGCGCGGCGTTCGCGCGCCTGGTCGAGACTGCCCGCTCGGCGCGGCGCTATCGCGACCTGCTGCTGGTCTTCGCATGCGGCGTGTTCTACCAGGCCGGGGTCGCCACGGTGATCGCGCTGGCTGCGATCTACGCCGAGCAGGTGATGGGATTCAAGACGCAGGACACGATCATGCTGGTGCTGGTCGTCAACGTGACCGCCGCCGTCGGCGCCTTCGGCTTCGGCTATGCCCAGGACCGCATCGGCAAGACCTGGGCGCTGCGCTGGACGATCGTGGGCTGGGTCGCGATGACGGTGGTCGCGTACTACTCGCGCACGAGCGCGATGTTCTGGGTGGCGGCGAACCTCGCGGGATTGTGCATGGGCTCGAGCCAGTCGGCGGGCCGCGCGCTCGTGGCCTATCTCGCGCCCCCGGAGCGCAGCGGCGAGTTCTTCGGGCTCTGGGGCGTGGCCACCCGCCTCGCGGCGATCCTGGGTCCCCTGAGCTACGGCGCCGTCACGTGGATCACCGCCGGCAATCATCGCCTCGCGATCCTGCTCACGGGCGTATTCTTCGTGGTGTCGCTCGCCATCCTCGCCTTCGTCGATGAGCGCCGCGGCCGCTCGGAGGTCGCATGACCCGCATCCCGGTACCCTTCCTGTCCCACGGCGCGCCGACGCTGGCCGTCGAGGAGACCGCGGAGACCCGTGCGTGGGCCGAGCTCGCGGGCGTGCTGCCGCGGCCGGACTGCATCCTCGCGGTCTCGGCGCACTGGGACACCGAGGCCCCGAGCGTGAGCGCGGTCGAGCATCCGCGCACGATCCACGATTTCCACGGCTTTCCGCGCGCGCTCTACGAGCAGCGCTATCCGGCGCCCGGGTCCCCGCACCTGGCGCAGCTTGCGGTTCGCGCGCTCGCCGCGGCCGGCATCGAGTGCGCCTCCGATCCCGTGCGCGGCCTGGACCACGGCGCGTGGGTGCCGCTCAAATGGATGTATCCGCAGGCCGACGTCCCCGTCGCGCAGCTCTCGGTGCAGTCGCACCTCGGCGCGCGCCACCACTACGCGCTCGGCCTCGCCCTCGCCCCCCTGCGCGACGAGGGCGTGCTGATCCTCGCCTCCGGCGGCATCGTGCACAACCTGCGCGAGATCGAGTGGGGCGCGCGCGAGCCGGTGGCGTGGGCGCAGGCGTTCAACGACTGGATGGCGCAGCGCGTAGCCGATGGCTCCGTGGACGAGCTGCTCGACTACCGCAGCCGCGCGCCGTACGCGAGCCGCAGCCATCCCACCGACGAGCACCTCGAGCCCTTCTTCGTGGCCTTCGGCGCGGGCGGCCTGCCCGCGCGCCGGCTGGCACTCGGCATCCAGATGGGCTCGCTCGGGATGGACAGCTACGTCTTCGGCTAGGGCTCGACCGGCGTGACCGGCGGCAGCGCGAGGCCGCGCCTGCGCATCTCCTCGCGCACCACGTCCGGCCGGTCGCTGATGATGCCGTCCACGCCCATCTCGATCAGCTTGCCGATGGTCGCCGGGTCGTTCACGGTCCACACCACCACCGCGATTCCCAGGGATTTCGCCTCGGCCACCGTGGCGGGCGTCACGTCGCGGTAGTACGGCGACCACGCGCTGCCGCCCGCGGCCTTCACCATCTTCGGCACCGACCCGTAGTCGCGCAGCTGGTAGCCCGCCGTCCATTCGGAGGGCCCGCAGTCCCCGGGCGCGATGTCGGGCCGGTGGGCGCCGGGGCCGCTGCACACGTTGTCCTCGAATTTCTGCTGCACGGTGAGATAGACCGTCGGGATCCCGGGGGCCAGGCGCTGCGCGACGCGCAGCGTGCGCCAGTCGAAGGACTGGATGGTCGAGCGCGACGCCATGCCCGCGGCGCGGATCTCCTCCACGAGCTTGCGCGCGAAGGGCTCCGGGGCGAGCGTCTCGCCGGGCGCGGTGGGCGTGAGCTTGGTCTCGATGTTGAAGCGCACGCCGGCGTTGCCCGCCTTGCGCGCGAGCGCGAACACCTGCGCCAGGCGGGGAATGCGCGTGCCGTCGACGGGGACCTGCGCGGGAAATCCACGGGCGTACCTCGAGGCGGGATCGATGCGCCCGACGTCGTAGCCAAGGAGCTGCGCGTAGGTGAGCTCGTGGATCGCGGGGCCGCGCCGCGCGAGCCAGCGGCCGTCGGGGCCGCGCGTGATGTCGGGATTCAGCGACGAATCGTGCACCACCACCATCACGCCGTCGCGCGTCACGTTGGTGTCCATCTCGAGGCTCGTCACCCCGATGGACAGCGCCCGGGCGAAGGCGGGCAGCGTGTTCTCGGGCGCCAGCCCCCGCGCGCCACGGTGCCCCTGCAGGTCGAGGGTGGCGGCGCAGCCGGCTGCGAGCAGCATGAAGCAGGCGAGGAGCAGGCGCCGCATGGAGCCCATTATTGCGCACCGGCGGGCAAATCGGGATGATGGCTGCATGGCGAGCCAGAAGAAGACGCTCTACGACATTCTCGGCGTTTCCCGGGACGCCAATTCCATCGACCTGGGGCTCGCGCACGACCAGCGGCGCGCGGAGCTGCAGCGCGCCGCGCCGCAGGACCCCAGCGCGCTCGCGCTGCTCCACGAAGCCTTCGAGGTGCTCTCCAATCCGCAGCGGCGCGCGGCCTACGACGCCGCGCTCGTCACGGCCTCGGAGAAGGCGGCCGCGCTCGAGCAGGCGAAGGAGCAGGAGCCCGACCTGGTGCTCGACGCCCCGGAGGACGAAGCGGTGCGCCGCAAGATCCCGCCGGTGGGCATCGCGGCGGGCGTGGCGGTGGTGCTGATCCTGGTCTTCCTCGCCCTGCACCGCTCCCCCGCGCCACCGCCGCCGCCCGAGCCCGTCGCCGCGGCTCCCAGGCCCGAACCGCCGCCCCCGCCGCCGCCGAAGAGCGCCAAGGACATCCTCACGCGCGCGCTCGCCTCCGCGGGCCGGCTGCAGGGCATCGAGATGTCGGGACGCGCGGTGAGCGTCGGCCTCGCCATCGCCGACGAACCCGGCAAGATGATCACCACCTGCCACGGCATCCCCGCCGGAGCCGCGCTCGTGGTCACGGTGGCGGGCCAGAAGCATTCGGCGACGCTCACGATGACCGACGAGCTGCTCGACCTGTGCCGGATCTCGGTGCCGAACCTCGAGGGCAGGCCGCTCGCCCTCGCCGCCGCCGATCCCAGGCCGGGCGACAAGATCTACGCGCTGGGCGCGAACGCGGCCGGCGAATTCGCGCTCACCGAGGGCACGGTCAAGCAGCTGCTGCCCGATGCGCGCGGCAAGCTGGTGCAGCTCTCGATGCCCGTAGCGCCCAACGGCAGCGGGGGCGCGGTCTTCGATGCCGAAGGCAATGTCGTGGCCATCGCGACTACCGCGCAGGGGCACGGCGCCGGCGCGAACGTCGCGCTGCCCGCGAGCTGGATCGCGCAGATGCGCTCGCGCGTGGGCCACTAGCCAACGGAGCCCGGACTTCCATGCGCGTCCTCGTGGTCGAAGACGACCCCCTGCTGGCCGATGGCCTCACCGCGACGCTGCGCCGCGAGGGCTACGTCGCCGACTATGTCGGCACCGCCGAGGAGGCCGAATCCGCGCTCAAGGTCTCGGACGTGGACCTCATCATCCTCGACATCGGGCTGCCCGGCATGGACGGCTTCAGCTGGCTGCGGCGCCTGCGCTCGCGCGGCGGCGAGCAGGCGGTGCTGGTGCTCACGGCGCGCGACGCGCTCGCCGACCGCGTGCACGGCCTGAAGCTCGGCGCCGACGACTACCTGTCCAAGCCCTTCGCGCCCGAGGAGCTGAGCGCGCGGGTCTCGGCGCTCGCGCGGCGCGGGCGCGCGATCCGCGCGCGGATCATCGAGCACGGACCGCTCACCATCGACCTCGCGCGCAAGCGCGCGATGATCTCCGGCAAGCCGATCGACTTGCCGCAGCGCGAGCACGCGATCCTCGAGTACCTGTTCTCCAACATCGACGCGATCGTGGGCAAGGACAAGATCGCGGGCGCCGTCGCCTCGTGGGACGAGCACATCTCCGCCAACGCGATCGAGGTGCACATCTCGCGCCTGCGCGCGAAGCTCGAGCCCGCGGGGATCCGCATCCGCACGGTGCGCGGCCTGGGGTACATCGTCGAACCCTGGAGTGATGGAAAGCCTTAGGCTGCGGCTGCTCGCGTGGCTGCTGCTGCCGCTCGTCCTCGTGGGCGTGACCGCCGCCACCGGCGCCTACTTCTTCATGGAGCGGCGCCTCACCTCCGCCTACGACCTGGACCTGGGCGACATCGCGCGCGCGCTGGTGCCCTACGTGAAGTCCCACGGAGGCAGTCTCTCGCTGGAGCTCAGCGAGGCGGCCGACGCGGTGCTGCGCGCCGACAGCACCGACCACGTCTACTACGTGGTGCGCGACGGCGAGGGCCGCGTCGTGGCGGGCGACGAGCACCTGAAGGCCCCGCCCCGGCTGCCCGGCGAGAGCCTGCTCTACTGGAACGACACGCTCGACGGCCGGCCCATCCGCGCGGTGGCCCTCGAGGCGGCCGTGGGCGGCATGCCGGTATCGGTGGTCGCCGCGGAGACGACCTTCAAGCGCGAGCACGCCTACGACGACGCGAAGCTCTCCGCGATCGCGCCGGCGGCGCTGCTGTCCATGGCGGCGTTCATCGCGGTGGTCTTCGGCGTGCGCCGCGGCCTCGGCCCCCTCGAGCGGCTGCGCGTGGAGCTGCAGTCGCGCTCGCACGTGGACCTGCGGCCGGTCGAGGAGGATCGCGTCGTGCAGGAGCTCAAGCCGCTCGTGCACGAGCTGAACAGCATGCTCGCGCGGCTGCAGGAGGCGCAGGCCACCCAGGCGCGCTTCATCGCCAACGCCGCGCACCAGCTGCGCACCCCGATCGCCGGGCTGGTGACGCAGCTCGACCTCGCGCGGCGCGACGGCGGGCACGGCACGGATTCCCGGCACCTGGACCAGGCGCGCGAAGGTGCCGCGCGCCTCGCCCGCCTCGCCCAGCAGGTGCTCTCGCTCGCCGCCGCCGACCCGATCTCGAACCCGGTGGTGCGCGCGGAGCCCGGCAACCTGGCCGAGATCGTGAGGGCGCAGGCCGACGCCTGGGTGCGCGCCGCCACGCTGCGCGGTGTGGAGGTGGAGTTCGATCTCGCGCCCGCGCCGGTGGAAGGCGACCCGGTGCTGCTGGGCGAGCTCGCGGCGAACCTGGTGGACAACGCGACGCGCTACGGCGCGCGCTACGTGCTCGTGGGCACGCGCCGCTCGGGCGAGCGCTCCATCCTCGAGGTGGTCGACGACGGCCCCGGCATCCCGCCCGCCGAGCGCACGAAGATCTTCGATCGCTTCCACCGCCTCGACAAGCAGGCGACCCAGGGCAGCGGGCTCGGCCTGGCGATCGTGCACGAGATCGCCATGCGCCACGGCGCCAGCGTCGAGGTCGACGACGCGCCATCGGGCCGGGGGACGCGCATCCGCGTCTCCTTCCCCTGAACGCCATGTCGATCGACCTTCCGGGGCTGATCCATTCCTACGGCTACTTCGCGGTTTTCGTCGGCGCCTTCCTCGAGGGTGAGACCGTCCTCGCGCTGTCGGGCCTCGCGGCGTTCCGGGGCTACCTCGATTTCCGCCTGGTGGTGCTGGTGGCGGCCATCGCCGGTTTCGCGGGCGACCAGGTCTATTTCTTCCTCGGCCGGCGCCACGGCGCGCGCATCCTCGCGCGCTTTCCCGAAGCGCAGGCGCGGGCGCTGCGCCTGGACGCGATGCTCGCGCGCTGGCACGCCCCGCTGATCGTGGCGGTGCGCTTCATGTACGGCTTTCGCATCGCCGGGCCCATCCTGCTCGGCATGGGGCGCGTGCCGGCGTGGAAGTTCGCCATGTTCAACCTGCTCGGCGCGGCGATCTGGGCGCCGGTCGTCGTGGGCTTCGGCCTGGTCCTGGGCTCGATCGTGAATGCGCTGCTGGACGACGCGGCGCGCTACGAGATCTGGATCTTCGCCGCGCTCGCGGTGGCGGGCATCGGCGGCGTGGTGGCGCATCGCCTGCGCCGCCCGCGGCCGCGCGGCGGCGCCGCCCCCTAGAACTCGTACTCGGCCTGGAGCCGGAAGCCGTTGTCGGGCGCCGCCTTGCTCGCGCCGAAGAGCCACGCGACGTTGTAGCGGATCGCCTCGCGCCCCGCGCCCAGCTTCACCTTGCCGAACAGCGCCGGACCGATGCGGTGGACCTGCTCGTCGCCCGGCGCCCAGTGGTCCCAGCGTCCCATCTCGCCGAAGGCCTGCACGCCCACGTCGAGGTTGTGCATCACGTGATAGGTCGATTGCAGCTGGTAGTTCAACAGCGTCGGGTGATCGCCCTCCTCGCGGCTGCTGAAGCTGCGCTGGAAGATGAGGTTCGCGTTCCAGCGCAGCGCCCCGGTATCGAACTGGATGAGGGGGCCCATCTCGAGCTCGTAGCCTTCCTCGCGCGCGCGCGGCACCTCGATCTCCACGATGAAGCCCGCGTCCACGGGATACTTGTTCTGCTCGGTGAGCTGGAACGAGTTCTCCAGCTCGAAGGCGTCGTAGCGGGTGCGATCGCCCGCCTCCTTGTGGTACTTCAAGTACGCCTCGGTGAACCACCACGGCGTCGCGCCCCAGCCCACGCCCAGGCTCGCCGCGCTCTCGCGCTCCTGCGTGTCGTTGAAGCGCCAGGTGCCGTACTTGAAGTCGATCTCGCGCTCGCCGTACTCGACGTTGGGAACGTGCACGTAGTCGTTGGGGTCCGCGAGGCAGGCGGCGGGCAAGCCGAGGGCGACGGCTGCGAGCAGCCGGGGGGAAAGGCGCATGGGATTTCCTTCGCTAGGGAGTGTGCGAGGTGCGGCGTCGCGCCCAGGCCATGCCGAGCCAGACGACCACGAGGACGGTGACGAAGAACGCGATCTGCATGCCGGCCGGACGCGCGTCGTAGCCGACGATGCCCGTCAGCGCCCGGCCCACCATCGAGGAATTCGAGATGAGGCGCGACGTATCCCAGAGCGGCGCGGCGAGGCTGGGCACGACATCGGCCTGGATCAGGAAGCGCGCGGCCTGGGAGGCCATGCCGGCGGCGAGCAGCAATACGAGCACCGAGGTCGCCGTGAAGAACCACTTGATCGGAATGCGCAGCAGCCCCGCGAAGAGCAGCCAGCCCACGGCGACGCCGCCGGCGAGCCCGATGAGCCCCCCGGTGATCATCGGGGCGCGCGCCGCGCCACCCGAGATCGCAACGCCGTAGAGGAAGAGCACCGTCTCCGAGCCTTCGCGCAGCACCGCGATCGCGACCACCACGAGCAGCACCGAGAGCTCCTTCGAGCCGGTGCGGATGTCGCCGCCGA
The DNA here is from genome assembly GCA_963792865.1 of uncultured beta proteobacterium. Taxonomy (GTDB): domain Bacteria; phylum Pseudomonadota; class Gammaproteobacteria; order Burkholderiales; family Usitatibacteraceae; genus Usitatibacter. Next base: position 152,758 of record CAWBYB010000007.1, on the reverse strand, counting down.
TCTGCTTGGCGCTCGCGGCGAGCTCCTTGCCGTGCACCGACATCCAGATGTTGTGCCATGCGAGCATCGCCACCGCGATGCCGAGGATCGAGGCGTTGAAGAGCTCCTGGCCCATGCCCTGCGCGAGCTGCGAGAGCCGCTCGGCCCCGAAGGCCACCAGCAGCGAGCCCACGATGCCCGCGGCGATGCCGGTGCCGATCCAGCGCACGCGCCCGGGGATTCCGCGCGTGGCCGCGGAAACGATGCCCACGATGAGCGCCGCCTCGAGGACTTCGCGGAAGACGATGAGCGCGGTGCCGAACATGGTGGGTAGCCGTTCGCGGTTATTTCGCCACGATCACGCCGTGGGCGGACTGCTCGTTGTATTCGCCGATGTACTTGTACTCGCCGGCCTTGAGCGGGCCGATGTAGACCAGGCCCTTGCTCTTGCCGGGAATCACCTTTTCCACCCGCAGCTCCTCGCTCTCGAACTCCTCGGGCGTTGCGTCGCGGTTGTCGACCGTGAGCTTCACCTTCCTGCCGGCGGGCACCTCGAGGCGCTCCGGGGCGAACTTGTGGCCCTCGAGGACGAGCGCGAATTCGGGCTCGCCCGCGGCAAAGGCACCGAGGGACAAGGTCATCAACAGGGCGGCGGCAAGGCGGGACATTGCGCTGGTTCCGTTATGCGAGGCGATACGTCATGAGCTGAATGATAATCGTTCTTGTTTGAGTTTGCAATACCCCCTCCCCGGCAGACCGCCGGCCTCCCAGGGAGTTCAGGCTTCAGGGATGGCGGGGCTTCTGCTTGCCGTCGACCAGGTCGCGCAGGCCGTCGCCCAGCGCCTCGAGGCGGTCCATCTTCTCCTCGACGTAGCTGCGCGCGATCTTCACCTGCTCGGGGTCGAGCAGCGCGTAGAGGCGCGCCCATTCGATGCGCGCGTCGCGGAAGAGCGGGCGATTGCGCGCGATGAGCGCGTCCTGCGCGCGCGCGAGCGCGGCAAAGTCGGGATGGGGCTTCACGAGCTCGGCGGCGATGCGCTCCTTCATCTGCAGCACGCTGAAGCCCACCGAGAGCAGCGCGCGCTGCGTCGCAGCCACCGCCACGTCGAATTGCGCCTTCTGCTCGCGATCGAGGCGCAGCGAATTCTGCAGGTCGTCGAAGCCGGGCAGCAGCGTCGCGGACGCGGCGAGCGGGGCCGCGAGGAGGAAGAGCGCCACCAATGCGCGCACGGCGGTCATGACGGCATTCTGCCGCAAAGCGCCGCTCGCCGGGGCGGGCTGCGCGCTGGCAGGAGCGCGAATCAGGCAAAATGGGCGCGCCCCACCCCCCCACCCGCACTCCCGAGGAAATACATGAAACGGCTGCTCGCAATCTTCGTCGCCCTGATGGCCATCGCCGGCCTCGCCCTGGGTGCCGTGAACGTGAATACCGCCACGCAATCGGAGCTCGAGGCCCTGCACGGCATCGGCCCCGTGAAGGCGAAGGCGATCATCGACTACCGCGCCAAGCACGGTCCCTTCAAGTCGTTCGAGGACCTGGACAAGGTACCCGGCATCGGCAAGGCGACGCTCGAGAAGATGCGCCCTGACGTGACGCTCTCCGGAGCCACCACCGGCGTGGCCGGCCAGAAAGCGGCCCCGAGCGCGAAGGAAAGGCCGATGCCCAACGCGGAAGCGGAGATGAAGGCGCAATCCGGGCCCGAGCCGGCGGCCGCCGCGAAAGGCGAGATCAAGCGCGCCCCGCAAGAGACCGCCCAGGAAGCGCCGAAGGCCAAGCCCGAGACCGCGGCGCAGGCCAAGGCACGCAAGAAAGCGGAGGCCGCCGAGAAGAAGAAGGCGGAAAGCGCGAAGAAGGTAACCGAGAAGAAGGAGCCGGCGACGAAGAAGGAGGCGAAGCCCGCCGCCGAGGTGGACATCAACTCCGCGTCGGCCAGGACGCTCGCGAAGCTCCCCGGCATCGGGGACACGCGCGCCAAGGCGATCATCAAGGGCCGCCCCTATCACGGCAAGGACGACCTGGTGCAGAAGAAGATCCTCACCGAGAGCGTCTACGACGGCATCAAGGACATGATCGTCGCGAAGCAGAAGAAGAAGTAGCGGCGCGTTCCATGTCCAAGGATACGAAGGCGCCCCCCGAGAGCGCGCACCACACCAACTTCATCCGCCAGCACGTCGAGCGCGACCTGGAGGAAGGCAGGTACGCGCAGCGCCGCTGGTCCGGCCATCCCGGACCGCTGGCGGCGCAGAAGGACGCGCCCATCGATCCGGCGAAGATCCGCACGCGCTTTCCGCCCGAGCCCAACGGCTATCTCCATATCGGCCACGCGAAGTCGATCTGGCTCAATTTCGGGTTGGCGCGCGAGTACGGCGGCGTGTGCCACATGCGCTTCGACGACACCAACCCGGAGAAGGAGGAGCAGGAGTACGTCGATGCGATCCTGGATGCCGTGCACTGGCTCGGCTTCCACTGGGGCAGGAATGACGAGAACCTCTACCACGCGAGCGACTACTTCGACTGGATGTACGAGTTCGCGGAGAAGCTCATCGGGAACGGCGACGCCTACGTCGACTTGCAGAGCGCCGAGGAGGTGCGCGCCACGCGCGGGTCGTTGACCGAGCACGGGATCGAGTCTCCCTACCGCTCGCGCCCGGCCGCCGAGAGCCTCACGCTCTTGCGCGAGATGCGCGACGGCACGCACCCCGACGGCTCGATGGTGCTGCGTGCGAAGATCGACATGAAATCGCCCAACATCAACATGCGCGACCCGGCGATCTATCGCATCAAGAACGCCGCGCACCACCGCACCGGCGACAAGTGGCATGTCTACCCGATGTACACCTACGCGCACCCGATCGAGGACGCGCTGGAGAACATCACGCATTCGCTGTGCACCCTCGAGTTCGAGGACCAGCGGCCGTTCTACGACTGGGTGCTCGACCGGCTGGCTGCGCTCGGCTGCCTGCAGCGCCCGCTCCCGCAGCAGATCGAGTTCTCGCGCCTGAACCTCTCCTACACCGTGATGAGCAAGCGCTTCCTCAAGCAGCTCGTCGAAGAGGGGCACGTCGACGGCTGGGACGACCCGCGCATGCCGACGCTGGTGGGCGTGCGCCGGCGCGGGTTCACGCCCGAGGGCATCAAGCTCTTCGTCGAGCGGGTCGGCGTCTCCAAGTCCGACTCCACGATCGACTATTCGCTGCTCGAGGATTGCCAGCGCGAGGTGCTGAACGAGAGCGCGCCGCGGCGCATCGCGGTGCTCGATCCGCTGAAGCTCGTGATCGACAATTGGCCCAAGGGGCACGTCGAGGAATGCCTTGCGCCGAATCATCCGCAGAAGCCGGATTGGGGAAAGCGATCGATCCCGATGTCGGGCGAGCTCTGGATCGAGCACGAGGACTTCATGGAAGTGCCGAGCAAGGGCTACTTCCGCCTCTTTCCCGGCAACCAGGTGCGATTGAAGTACGGATTCGTGGTGCGGTGCACGGGATACTCGAAGGACGACCAGACGGGCAAGGTCACCGAGGTGCACTGCGACTACCTGCCCGAGACGAAGTCGGGTACGCCCGGTGCGGAGGCGATCAAGGTGAAGGGCGTGATCCACTGGGTCTGCGCGGGACATGCGTACGAGGCCGAAGTGCGTCTCTACGACCGGCTCTTCCGCGAGCCGCATCCCGGCACCGGCACGCACCAATATCTCGACGACGTGAACGCCAACGCCCGCAAGATCATCCGCGCGTACCTCGAATCCTCGTTGAAGCAGGCGCAACCCGAGGAGCGATTCCAGTTCGAGCGGCATGGGTACTTCATCGCCGACCGGAAGGACACGAAGCCCGGGGCGCCGATCTTCAATCGGGCGGTGACGCTGCGCGATTCCTGGACTACCGGGAGGTCGTGAGATTGAGGGTCCTGCGGATGTCGAGCCGGCGGCTCGTCCCGGCCCGGATCTCGATCTCGGCCGAAGCCGCCGCAGCCTCGTTGCCGAGGATGCGGGCGAGCGTCGCGTAAAGCGTCGGAAGGTCGTCGTCGAAATCGCCGTGATGCTTGGCCTCCGACGCGTTCCTGTCGCCCTGGGACAACCCGGTGGTCGGCGCCACCACGCGCTCGGCCTTCCCGCTCTTGAAGAGCCCGGAAATGGCCGCGTCGTTGTCTATCCACTTCTGCATCCCGACAATCGGCTCGCCGTCGTGCAGGAGCGGCACGTGCGCGCGGTCGTCCAGGGCGTTGGCCACCAGGTAGAGCAGCGACTTGTGGTAGATGTCGGCGCAGTTGTCGTCCTGCTCCGTGTGGTCGTCGAGGTGGAACAGCGCGAAGCGCTCGATGGCGCCCGACTGGATGAGCGGCAGGTAGCAATCCTTGAAGAGCGCCGTCGTGGCGGCCGGCGCCCACAGCGTGCACGTTGCGATGGACGCGCCGAGCCCCGCCTGCCCCTGCATCGGCCCTTGCGCGACTGTGCCCTTCGTCGCGAGCAACTGCAGCAGGGGCGCGTGGAAAATGCTGCCCGCGCTATGGCCGGCGACGTGCAGCTCGATCGATGGATCCTTCGCGATGAGCGCGGCGAGCTCCCGGGCCACCAGGCGCGCGCCGCCGTCCGGGCGACGCGTCGCGTCGATCGCGTTCTCCTTCATCTTCGACCACATGGCCTGGCCGCCGAGAGTGCGCGCGACCGGCTCGAGCAGGTCGTCCAGGCGATCGAGCATGAAGTCCTTCGCGTCCCCGAGGATGCCCTCGGGCCGGCGCTGCGCCACCGCGTTGTTGAGCAGCTCCCTCACCGTCGTCCAGAAGTCGGAGTTCCAGATGAAGGCGAGCGGATAGCATTCCTTGGCGAGCATCGCATCGCGGTATTCGCCCACGCGCTGGAGCGCGTCGCTCTGCTTCACGAGCCCGCCGTGCGCATACAGGACGATGCGCTTCTTCTTCCAGCCCTGCGTGATGCGCGGAATGTCGTTGCGGACGATCTCCTGCACCATCTGCGCCGTGGTGCCGACGTCGCCCTGCGGATCGAGCAGCCCGTTGTCCCCGACGTTGATCACGTGAGGGCGCAGGTCGGAATAGCTCCAGCCCTTCGCGTGCACCGCGCCCACGAACGTCGCGCGCGGCTTCGCGCCGACGCCCATGAGCTTCACGGGCACGCCGAGCCGCGCCACCCACGCGTCGCTGCCGTTCTTCAGCCAGTCGTCATACGAGACATGCCCGAAGCCCTGCTTGCCCCAGCCCGCACCCCACGAGTTCTGGATCCAGAATCCTTCGTCATCGTAGGCGACGATGGCGAACGCGTGTCCGCCGAGGATCTCGTCGCTGGCCCGGATCATGCCGTCGTTTCCCACGTCGCGCCATCCGCCGTGCACGGTGCCGCTCGCGTAGAGCGCGCCCGTCTCGCTGATGGCCGCATGCATCGCGACCAGGCTGCCATGGTTGACGCGGAAGTAGGCGCCGAGCGGCCTCGTCGCCGCGTCCTGGACGCTCGCGTGATCGAGGGGTGCGCCGGGCCGCGTGGCGGGCCAGAGCTTGTCGGCGCAAACGCCGTGCTTGTACCAGCCCTTGATCGCGCCCCGGCAGCTCGAGCCGCTGTACTTGTCGCCCGGCCACTCGTCGTAGCGTCGCGCGAGGTCGTACAGCATGAAGGGGCTCACGCCAGTGTTGTTCGGCTCGACCTTGTGCGTGCGCAGCAGGTAGTGCACCACGGTGGCGAGGCCGAATCCCGTGCACGCGCCTTCGCTGCCTTGGTCGAGCACGGGGACCTTCGCGCGCCGATAGTCGGCCAGAAGGCGATACGCCGGGACCTCGACAAGACTCGGGATGTACATCAGGTCCCGGAAATCGAGGGTATCGGGCCTGGCATCGAGCACGCGATCGCCGCGCGGACGTACCGGCGCAGGTTTCGCGCGGGTCGCTCCACCCGCGGGCTGCTTCTTCGTCATGGCGACCTCCCTTGCAGTAGCGAGAAGTCTGGGAAACCTGCGCTCCGGCGGCTACTACCAACGGAGGTGGGATCGGAGTGTTCGCCCGCAGCTGCCTAGCGATGCGAAAGGTCTTTCGCGGCCATGCGAAGGACCTTCGCCGTGTCCTCCTGGTCATTCGCGATCGCGATGTCCAGCGCGGTTTTCTGCGTCGAGGTGTCCCTTGCGCCGATGTCGGCGCGGTGCGCGATCAGCACCTGGACGACCTCGGTTCGCCCGTCGCGCGCCGCCAGCATCAGGGCCGTGTACCCGTCCTTGTCGCGCGCGTCGACCTTCGCTCCCGATTCAAGCAGCGCGGATGCGGTCGCGCCATTCGCGGCGAGGGCGAGGGCGGGAAGGCCGTTCTCGTTGCGCGCGTTGACGTCCGCACGATGCTTCAGGCCCGCGCGCACCCCGGCGGCATCGCCGCTGCCCACGGCGGAAAAGAACGCGTCCATGCGCTCCCCGCGTACCGACGGCTCGTGGTGCGCCGCCGAGTAGTTTTCGCGAATCGTGAGCACGCCGTAGGTCACTGGCGCCGGCACCGCGATGAAGAATGCCGCCGCGATGATCGAGCCGGTGCCCTTGTCGCGCATGAAGGACAGGGCGTCCTCGCGGGTGCCGCGGATCAGCCGCGTCCCGCCGACGTTGTCCTGGGGGACGATCGCGTTGTCCTTCGCCGAATACAGGCCGATCACGCAGGCCTTCGCGCCGCGCGCAACCCGGCGCTCCTCGAACTTCGAGTTCTCGAGCTGCTCGTACGAACTGCCCTTCCAGTCCACGCGCAGGCAACCGCTGCGATCGTCCGTCACCCGCGCGAGCTGCTTCGGCACGTCCAGGATCGACTGGTCCTCGAACTTCGTCGCCGCGATGTAGCCCCGCGCGCGCTCGACAGTGCCCTCGCCGAGCTTGCTCCACGCGAAGCCCTCGATCCCCGGAAAGGCGAGCAGGCGCACTTCGCGCAGCCCGGAACGAATCACCACGGGTGCCATCGCCATGCCGCTGCGGTCGATTACCGGGGAAGGTTGCGAGTTCTGGTTCTTTGCTTTCCCGACGAACGCGGGGAGCTCCGGGATGTGGCTGATCTCGTAGTCGTAGAGGACGCATTCTGCGCCGCTGAGCGGCGCCTTCAGCACGGCATCGATCGGCTCGAGGGTGCCCGCGATCGCGACGCGCTCGCCGTCGCGCGCGGGTCCCTCGGGCCGGGCGATGATCGCGGCGTCCCGGCGCTCGAGCCGCGCCTTGCGCAGCCCGCCGATGCCCAGCGCGATGGCGAAGGAGGCGATGACCGCGCCGATCCAGTCCCCCGGAGGATAGAAGAGCTCGTGCGCGCCGTACCAGAGGGGAATGAACAGGGTCCCCCAAATCACCAGCGTGACGACGAAGCTCTTCATGGCGGGATCTCCCAAGGGACGACGGAGTATAGGCCCCCTAGGCGCGCAACGACCGCATGGACTCCACCACCGCCTGGAAGTCGTCCGGGGGCTCACGCTCGTACGAAATCATCTGCCCGCTACGGGGATGCGTGAACCCCAGCGTCCGCGCATGCAGCATCGTGCGCGGCGCCTCGATCTTCATGCCCGCGTAGTCGCGGATGTAGACCCGCTCCCCGACCAGCGGATGTCCCAGCTCGGCGAGGTGGATGCGGATCTGGTGCTGGCGCCCGGTTTCGAGGCGGCACTCGATGAGCGTGGCTCCCTTCAGCACTTCGATCGGTCTTACCTGGGTAACCGAGCGCTTCGCATCCGCCGGGGGCTCGCCCCGGGCGCGCCGATAGTGCCCATGCGAGCCGCGCAACCCATCGCCGCGATCCGGGACGAGATGCGTCTCGATGCGCGTTTCGGCAACGGCGCCGTGCGCGACGGCGTGATAGACGCGATCGATGTCGTGCGCGCGGAACCGTGCCGCGAGGACGCGCTTCGCATCCGCGGTGCGGGTGAACACGATGAGCCCGCTCGTTTCCCGGTCGAGGCGATGGACGACGCCGAGCCCTGAATCACCCCCGTGCCCGCCGATCCGGCGCAGCAGCGTGCGCGTGTACTCGGCGAGCGTGTCCTTGTTGCCTGGCTCGTCGGCGACGGTCAGCATGCCCGCGGGCTTGTCGACGACGACGAGGTCGCGGTCGGCGAAGACGATCGCGCTCTTCGCGAGCGGGCCGCGGTCGAGCTTCGGTCCCCGTTGGTCGACGACGATGAGCGCATCCGGCGAAACGCGCGCCGCCGGATCGAGGCAGCGCTCCCCATCCACGGTGACGCGGCCTTCGGTGCAGAGCCTGCGCGCACGCGACCATGAAACACCGGTTTGCTCGCGCACGGCCGCGGCGACGGTAGGCTCGAGTGCTTTCATGATGAAGCCCATGTTATTCGGTATTCTGGCGGGACATTAAGAACAAATGGGGCGCTGCGTTGGCTTTCCACTCCCTGCCGGGCATGCTCCCCCACCTGTTGTTCGAGGTGTGCGCGTACGCCGTCGGTGCGCGCGTGTATTGGCGCGCCGCGCGCCTGCAACCATCTCCCCTGCCGCGCAACGACCAGCTGGCGATCCTCGGCGGCGCCATCCTCGGCGCATTCCTCGGCAGCAAGATGTTGCACCTCGCGCAGCACCTGCCCGCCCTGATCCAGGCGAACGACTGGCGGCAGTGGCTCGCGGGCAAGTCGATCGTGGGTGGCTTGCTGGGCGGCACGTTCGGCGTGGAGTTGGTGAAGCGGCGCGTCGGCTGGAATCTCTCGACCGGCGATGCCTGGGTCGCCCCGCTCGCGATCGGGATCATGATCGGGCGCATCGGCTGCCAGCTGTCGGGGATGTGGGATCTCACCTATGGGATACCGACGAGCCTTCCGTGGGCATGGGATTACGGCGACGGCATCGCCCGGCACCCGACCGCGGCCTACGAGATAGTGCTCGTGGCATGCCTCTGGGCAGCCATCGCGCGATGGCGCACCCACGCGGCCGGCGCCCGCTTCGCCGCCTTCCTGATGGGCTACTGCGGCTTGCGCTTCGCCCTCGAATTCCTGAAGCCGCCGTTCGGGCCGCCGATTCCTGCGCCGCTTCCCGCGACGCTCTACGCGGGGCTCACCGCGATCCAATGGGCGGCGCTGGCCGGCGCGGCGTATTTCGCATCCAGTCTCACCCGGCGGCTGTCCGCTCCCTCGAGGAATTGAGATGCCGAAGGTGCGCCCGTACCTGTACTACGACCAGACGGTGTCGCTCTGCGAGGAGTGCTATCGCCGCGTCGAGGCCAAGCACGTGATCCGCGACGGCGAGGTCTGGATGTACAAGTGGTGCCCGGAGCATGGCTCGAGCAAGGTCCTCGTCGCGACGGACGCCGCGTACTGGCGGCTGGGCCGCGAGGTGTACCTCAAGCCCCCTGAGATGCCGCTCAAGTTCAATACCGAAATGCATTGGGGCTGCCCGTACGATTGCGGCCTGTGCCCCGACCACATGCAGCATTCCTGCCTCACCATCCTGGAGGTCACCGACCACTGCAACCTCGCCTGCCCCGTGTGCTATGCCGGATCGGGCCCGCACCGCACGACGCATCGCTCGCTGGAAACCGTGGAGCGGATGCTCGATGCGATCGTCGCGAACGAAGGCGAGCCGGATGTCGTGCAGGTCTCCGGCGGCGAGCCCACCACGCATCCGCAATTCTTCGCGATCCTGGATGCCGCGCGGCGCCGGCCGATACGCCACCTGATGTTGAACACCAACGGCGTGCGCATCGCCAACGAGCCGGGCTTCGCGGAAAGGCTCGCCGCCTACCAGCCCCGATTCGAGGTCTACCTGCAGTTCGATTCGTTCGAGGCTTCCGCGCTCTATGCGCTGCGCGGAGCGGACCTGCGCAAGGTGCGCGAGCGCGCCTTGGAACGCCTGAACGCGGCGGGGCTCTCCACCACGCTCGTGATGACGGTGGCGCGCGGGATCAACGACCACGAGATCGGCCGCGTGGTCGAGTTCGCGGCGCGCCAGCCCAGCGTGCGAGGCGTGACGCTGCAGCCGGTCCAGTTCGCCGGGCGCACCGAGGGACTCCATTCCGCCGGCCAAAGGCTCACGCTCACGGAGGTTCGAGGCAAGCTCCTGGCCCAGAGCTCCCTCTTCACGCCCGAGGACATCGTGCCCGTGCCGTGCAATCCCGACGCGCTGGCCATGGGCTACGCGCTGAAGAGCGCCGACGGCGTCGTGCCGCTCTCGCGCTTCATCGGCCCCGAGATCCTGCTCGCGGGCCCGCGCAGCACCATCGTGTTCGAGACCGACGTCGAATTGAAGGCCAGGGTGTTCGGATTGCTCGCGACCAATCACGGGCCTGAAGGACAAGCCTCGTGCCTGTCGTCGCTGCTGTGCTGCCTGCCGAACGTGCAGGCGCCCGCGGACATCTCCTATCGCAACGTGTTCCGCGTGCTGGTGATGGCCTTCATGGACGCGGCCAACTTCGACGTCCGTGCCATGAAGAAGTCGTGCGTGCACATCGTCCAGCCCGACGGCAGGATCGTGCCGTTCGAGTCTTTCAACCTGCTGTATCGGGACGATCTCCGCGCCCGGCTCGAGCGCCTGCGCGCGGAAGCGGACGCACCCTTCCGCCGCGGCGTGATCCCGCTGCAACCGGTCGCCGACCGGGTGAAATCAACAATGGGAGACAGTCCATGAAGGTGATCCTCTCGATCCTCGCGATCCTGCTCGGCCTGGTCGGCCTGCTGATGTCCGCCTGCGGCCTGTTCCTCACCGCTTCCGGAGTCCAGGGCGCCCCGATCGCGATCATGATTCTCGCGGTGGGAGCCGTGCTCCTCTGGGCGAGCGTCGCGATCTGGAAGTCGCAGCGCCCGGCCAAGGCGCCGCCGCCGCCCCGATAGCTCAGGCCGGGCCGGCCGCCTCCGGCGGCGGGCCGCGGCGGTGCCCGCAGCGCCCGCGCATCCCCTCGCGAAACTTCTCGCGCTCCTCGGGCGTCATGCGCTCCCAGCGCTCCGCCATGCGGCCGCGCCAATGCCCGCGGTGGCCGAAGCCGAATCCCATGCGCAAGCCGAAGAGCAGCCGCGTGAGCACCAGCAGCCCCGCCGCCTGCCAGAAGTCGATCGGCTTCCACCCGATGACCGCGGGCACGAGCCAGTTCCACAGCCCCATCAGCACGAAGCTGAACGCCGTCACCGCGACCACCACCAGCACCAGTATCTTCAATCCGCGCACGATCCAGCGGCCTCTCATGGTTCACTCTCCTGTATCGATGAATTCGTCGTAAATCGCCTGCAGGCGCCGGCGCAGGTGCAGCACCGCGTAGCGCTTGCGGGAAAGCAGGGTGTTCACGCCCACGCCGCTACGCGCGGCGATCTCCTTGAAGCTTCGCCCCTCGATCTCGTGGGCGACGAAGACCTCGCGCTGCTCGGGCGGCAATTCGTTCAGCGCCGCGTCGAGTTCCTCGAGCAGCACGCCGCGCGCGAACTCGGCCTCGGGCCCCGCCGCGGTCGAGGGCAGCAGCTCCTCGATCGCGCCGAAGTCGCTGCCGTCGGCAGCGATCCCCGCCACATCCGCCAGCGCCTCCGGCCGCTTCTTGCGGAAGAAGTCGGTGATGCGGTTGCGCGCGACGCGAAACAGCCACGCGCCCACATGCTCCACGGGCCGCGGCAGGCGGTAGGACTCCACCAGCTCGAACAGCACGTCCTGGAGGATGTCCTCGGCGTCGGCCGCGTCGGCCACGCGCCTGCGCACGAAGTTCCGCAGCCGGGGCGCCTGCCGCGCGATCTCCGCGGCGAGGCTCCGCTCCTGCTCGGCCGTCATCCAGCCCACGCTCGCCGCCTTCATAGGCTGTAGACGTATGGGCGGGAGATATATTTTGGAAGGCCCCGCCGCGCTATAGTCTTGGCGGCTCGCGTCCGATGCCGGACGCCCTCATCCCCGGGAGGACCCCATGCGCCCTTCGATCTGCCCCGCGATCCTTGCGCTCCTGCTGCCGGCGGCTGGACTTGCGGCCACCCCGGCGAAGTCGCCGATCACGGTGCACGTGGGCGACGGAACGCTCGACGGGTCGTTCCTCCAGCCCTACAACAATGCGTGGTTCTACAGCGTGAAGCTTGCCGATGGAAGCACGCGTCCGCAGGGGATATGGAGCGACCACCTGCAGTGGATGACGGTGAACGGCAAGCGGGAGATGCTGCGCGTGCAGGGCACGAGCTATGTCACGGGCGCGTCCAACGTGATCCTCAACGTCTTCGATCCCAGGACGCTCGCGCCGATCGTCTCGGAAGCCCACAACATCGACGGCACCATTCTGCGTCGGACGTTTCGTGGGGCGCACGTGACCTCGGTGCTGCTCGCGAAAGCCGGGGATACCACGGCGCCGCAGGCGTCGGATCTGCCGGAGGCCGTCTACGACTTCAATGGCGGGATGTACGGGATTCTCATCGCCGCGCTTCCGCTGGCGGAAGGATTGAAGGGCACGCTCCCGGCGATCGGGGACCGCGACATGGCCCCCAGCGCGCAGCCATTCGAGGTGCTGCGGCAGGAAGAGGTTCGGGCCGGCGCGTGCGGGAGGGTGAAGGCATGGGTCGTCGAAAGCGCCCGGCCCGGTCAATACACGATGCGATTCTGGGTCACGAAAACGGCGCCCTATATCATCCGGCTCGTCATGACCGACCAGGAACACGGCCGCGTGCTTACTTGGGACATGCTGTAGCCGCAGTCGCCCGAGCTCGGACCTGGACGCGGCCGCGCGGCGGCGCGTGCGGCCGGGGTAACCGAAGGATCCGCGATCAGACCTGGAACGCGAGCCAGAGCACGAGGCCTTCCGAGAGGTCGCGGAGCAGCCCCGGCGGGTGCGCGACGTAGCGCCGCCGAATGGATCGTGTCGGCCTCAGGCCATGAACCCCAGGTTCGGCGTCGCGAACGCCCCGACGTTGGGAAACGCCGTCGCGAGGTTTGCCGCGGGCACGCCGAACCATTGCGCGAGCGTCGATCCGTACTGATCCACGGAGGCGACGGGTAGCCAGCGCCCCTCGTTCTCGGCGTCGTCGGGGCCGCCGACCGCGAGCTGCGGATAGCGTCCGTACATCATCCCGCCGGCCACCGCGTCGCCGATGATGAAGTGGTGGCTGCCCCACGCATGGTCGGTGCCGCCGCCGGATGCGGGCGCCAACGTGCGGCCGAAGTCCGATAGCGTGAACGTCGTCCACCTGCCCCGCGGTGCCGAGCGCCGCGGTCGCGTCGTAGAACGCCTTCAATGCGGGCGAGAGGTCGGCGAAGAGCGCCTGCTGGCGATTCACCTGGTCGCTGTGGGTGTCGAAGCTGCCGAGCTGCACGAAGAAGATCTGGCGGCGCGCGCCGGTGGTACCCCGGGCCGCGATCATCTTCGCGACCTGGTGCAGTTGCGTGGCGATGCTGCTGGTGAGGCCCGTGAAGAGCGGATCGACCGCGGGGGAAGCCGCGGAGAGGATCGGGTTCACGCTCGACGAAAGCGCGAGCGCCTGGCTGCCGACGCCCTGCACCGACGCGACGAACGTGTTCGCGGAGCCCTGGGCGAGCAGCGCCCTCACCGCCGCAAGCCGCGCGTTGGCGAGCGCCGATCCGCTCGCGTATCCCTGCAGGGCGAACGCGCCCGAGACGGGGATCCACAGCGGCACCGAGGCATCGCCCGTGGTGAATTGCACCGTGCCGTCGAGCGAGGTCACGACCGGGAATCCGCTCGCCGCATTGAGCGCCGCCACCTGGTCGGCGACGCGCCCGCCCCAGCCCGTGGCCGAGGGAGCGTTCGAGACCGCGCTCTGCCACTGGGCCTGCTGGTCGGCGTGCGAATAGAGCGAGAGCGGCCGCACGCCCTGCGCGTACTGCTCCTTCGTGGTGGGCTGCGAAAGCGTGCCCACGTTGGCGAGGATCGCCATCCGGCGTGCGTCGAAGAGCTCCTTCAGCTCGGCGAGCGCGGGATGCAGTCCGTACGGCGTGGGCGAGTTGGCGGGCTGGATCGGCTGCAGGCTCGATTGCGCGAGCTGTATGCCGGACGCCGAGGTACGCACGCTCGAGTAGGCGGCATATCCCGCGGTGTCGAGCGGGATCACGGTGTTGTTGCCATCGTTGCCGCCGAACATGAACACGCAGACCAGCGCCTTGTAGTCGGAATCCGTCGTCGCCTGGGCCGAGGCGGAGGCGATGAGGCCCACCGGGTCGAAGCGCGCGGCGAGGCCGAGCGAGGTGAGCGCGGAGGCGTTGCGCAGGAAGGTGCGGCGGGAAACGCGTCGGTCGAGGCTCATGTCAGCGCTCCACTTGGTATTCGGGCGCGGAGATCGCGAGGTAGAACGCGGTCTTCGCGCGCAGCTGCGGATTGGAAGCCGGGATCGACGCGATCGCGCCGAGCAGCGTCGAGCGCATCGCCTGGCTCATGGTGCCGTGCAGCAGCAGCGCGTCGAGCTCGTCGACGAGCGCCTGCGGATTCGCGGCGAGCGCCTGCAGCGCCGACCAGTTGGCGAGCGTCCCGGTCGCGCCCGCCCACGTGGTGAGCGGCGGGATCGCCGCCGCGAACGAGAGCGTGTTGGCGAAGTTGTAGCGCTCGATCGCCGTGGCCGCGTTGAGGAGCGCGAACTCCGGCCCGTTGGCGGAGGTGCCCGGCACGACATAGCCCGGCGGATAGTAGTTGAACACCGATGGCGCGTTGAAGAGATCTTCGCCCTGCGCCTTCGCCTGCTGCGCGAGGAAGAAGCCGTCGGTGGCGCTGCCGAGCGCGCGCGCGGCGGCGGTCACGTAGAGCACCGGCTCGCGCAGCTTGCCGTAGCCCGGGTCGGCCTTCACGGGCCGCGCGCCTCGGGATCGCTGAGGATCGCGGCGACGATGCGCCTCATGTCCCCGCGCACGCCCGCGCCGTTGTCCGCGAACACCGCGGCCACGCGCGCCACGTACTGCGGCGAGGGATCGCCGGTCACGAGCTTCTGGATCAGCTGGCGCCCGATGAACGGCCCCACGTTGTGGTGCACGAAGATGTCGTGCAGCCCGAACGCGAGGTCGGCGGACATCGGCTTGCCGCCGGCGTCGACGACGCCGTCGAGCAGCCGCTTGTCGGAGAAATCGTGGTCCAGCGGCACGGCGAACATCTCGCCCAGGTAGTTCTTCCGGTTGTGGCTTCGCACCGGTCGGCCCAGCAGCGGCGCGTAGGTCCAGCCGGTGAAGCAGGTGCGAGTAGCCCTCGATCGTGTCCTGGTCGTAGGCGGGTATGGGAGCGCCCGAGGCATCGAGCGCCTGCGTGCCGTCGGCGTTGAGCTCCCAGACGCCGATCGAGAAGAGCTGCATCACCTCGCGCGCGTAGTTCTCGTTCGGGTTGACGCCGTTCGCGGGCTTGTCGTTGTCGACCATGTCGAGGTAGTCGCCCATCACCGGCGAGAGCGTCACGCGCGTGAGCAGGTCCTCGAAGTTGCCGAACGCGTGGTCCAGGAAGATCTGCTGGTAGGCCGCCATGCCGTAGACGCCGTGGATCACGACGCCCGAGGTCACGAAGATCTGCGAGAGCGCGAACGCCACGCGCTGGCGCAGCTGGTCGGGATTCGCGATGGCGTTGCGGAAGAACGCGTTCTGCAGGAGGAAGGGCGAATAGCTGTCGCGCAGGCATTGCCGATCAGGGCTCGCGGCGCAATAGGCCACGGGATTCGGCGGAACGTACGGGAACGCCGGGTACCGCGAGGCAGGTGCCGCGACTGCTCGGCGAGCCAGCCCTGCACGCCCACCGCCTGCACGTGGGCGACCAGCGCGTCCGTGGGGCCGAAGGTGCTCTGCTCGAGCAGCCGCGTGGCGTCCGCGCGGTCGAGCGTAGGCGGAGCAGCCGCCGCCGCTACGGCGAATGAGAGCGAACAGCGGCGAGAAGCGGGCGGGCCGGGAAGCGGTGATCGTCGGGTCATTCGGCGTTGTTCCTCCGCGATGGCTGCTGGATTCGCCCGTCCGGTACGCACCGGGAGGGGCTCCGCGATCTAATGCTTCACCGTAGCCGCCCGTTGACCTTTAATTTGTAAACGGATGGAAAGGAAATGGGTCACCGCTAGTCCACGCTCGAAAGCGGGCGCGCCACCGCCTCGAGCGGCTTGCGCTCCGCGTCCACGCCGAGCCACAGCGCGACGCCGCCCGCCGCCATCATCAGCACGGCGCCCAGCGCATAGCCCCACGCGATCGCCACCGGCTCTCCCGTGCCGATGAGCGCGCCGAAGAGCCACGGGGCGCCGATCCCCCCGATCCCCGTGCCCAGCGCGAAGAAGAACGCGATCGCCAGCGCCCGCACCTCGACCGGGAAGCATTCCGCCACGGTGAGATAGGCCGAGCTCGCCGCGGCGGAGGCGAAGAAGAAGACGAAGGTCCAGGCCAGGGTCTGCGAGGCCGCGCCGAGCAGGCCCGCCACGAACAGGATCGCGGTGAGGCCGAGCAGCAGGCCGGAGAGCGCGTACGTGGTCGCGATCATGCCGCGCCGGCCCCAGGTGTCGAAGTGGCGGCCGAGCACGAGGGGACCGAGGAAGTTGCTCACCGCGAACGGCAGCAGGTAGAGCCCGACATCCTCCGGGGCGATCCCGTAGAAGCGCCCGAGCACGAGCGCGTAGGTGAAGAAGATCGCGTTGTAGCAGAAGGCCTGCGCGGTCATCAGCACGAGGCCCAGCACGGCGCGGCGCGGATAGAGGCGAAACAGGCTCACGCCGAGGTCCACGAAGTTCGCGGCGCGGTCGCGCAGGCGCATGCGCAGCCGCGGCAAGTCCCGCGTCGCCTCGCCGTGTCCGCGCACCTCGCGCTCCACGCGGATCGCGATGCGCTCGGCTTCCTCCTTGCGCCCGTGCATCAGCAGCCAGCGCGGGCTCTCGGGCAGCAGGCGCCGCAGGAAGAGGATGCCCAGGCCCAGCACCGCGCCCGAGCCGAACGCGACGCGCCAGCCCATGTCCGGGGGAAGCCGCCCCGGCTCGAGCAGCACGCTCGAGGCGATCGCGCCGATCGCCGCGCCGATCCAGAAGCTGCCGTTGATGGCGAGGTCGGTGCGGCCGCGATAGCGCGCCGGGATGAGCTCCTGGATCGCGGAGTTGATCGCCGCGTACTCGCCGCCGATGCCCGCGCCCGTGATGAAGCGCGACAAGGCGAACAGCGCGAAGTCGGCGGAGAACGCGCTCGCGGCCGTGCCCGCGATGTAGACGCCGAGGGTCACGAAGAACAGGCGCTTGCGCCCGAAGCGATCGGCGAGCCAGCCGAAGAGCAGCGCGCCCAGCACCGCGCCCGCGAGGTACGCGCTCGCGGAAGATCCCACCTGGGCGTCCGTGAGGCGCAGCGCGGGGCTCGCCTTGAGGGCGCCCGAGACGGCGCCGGCGAGCGTCACCTCGAGGCCGTCGAGCACCCACGTGATGCCGAGCGCGACGACGACCAGCGTGTGGAAGCGCGCCCACGGCAGCGCGTCGAGCCGTGCCGGAACGTCGCTCTCGACAATGACGCCCGTCACGCGATGCCCGTCAATTGCAGACCGTCGCGGGTGCCGCGTACACCTGGCGCGTGATGGGCTTCGATTGCGAGATGCCGCCGACCGTATAGGCGAACGTCCCGGTGGCAGCGTCGGTGAAGGTGAACGTCGCCGAGCCTGCCGGGGTGACGCTCACCTGCGTGGGATCCCAGGGATTCGCGCTGAACGCCGGTCCCGTGGTGCGATACAGCGCGCCCGAATAGACGCCCGGAGCCGTCTTCGCGCCGTCCGACATCACCAGCCACAGTCCCTTTCCGTTGGCGTCGTACGTGAACCAGGTCGCGAAGACGATGTCGCCCTGCTGCGTGACGTTCACGCCCCACCCGGATTCCGTGCCGGCGGGCGCGCGCCACCACAGGTCGGAGTAGTTGGACGAAGCGGCGAGCGTCTGGCCCTCCACGCAGGTCGGCACCGGCGTGGAGAAGATCTGGCGCGTGATCGGCTTGGACTGCGTCGCCCCGTTCACCGTGTACGTGAACGTGCCGTTGTTCGCGTCGCTGAACGCGAAGGTCGCGCTGCCCACCGCCGTGACCGAGACCTGCGCCGGATTCCACGGAGTCGCGCTGAAGGCCGGGCCCATCGTGCGATAGAGCGCGCCCGTGTAGGTCGCATCGCCCGTCCTGACGCCATCCGACATCACCAGCCAGAGGCCGCTGCCGTCGGTGTCGTAGGTGAACCAGGTGGCGAACAGGAGCTCGCCCTGCTGCGTGAGGTTCACGCCCCAGCCGGACTCGGAGCCCGCGGGCGATCTCCACCACAACCCCTGGACGTTGATCGCGGCGGGGCTGCCGTTCTGCTTCGCCTCGGCGGTGTTCGGATCCACCTGCATCACCGACGTATCCACCGCCTCGAAGTTGCCGCCGCCGATGGACTTGAGCTCGTCCAGCACCGTATCGGGCCAGCGCGTGTCCGACACGCCCTGGAAATACCAGTTGCTGCCCGCGTCCGCGAGCACCAGGCCGTACTTCTTGAAGGCGCGCAGGATCACCTGCGTGCGCGGGTCGAATCCCGAGATGTCGAACGCGCTCTTCAGGCGGAAGCGCGCACCCATCGGCGGACGCGTGGAATCGGTGCTGCTTCCCGACGCGTGCCGCGCGGGCCACAGGTAATACTGCCGGCCCCCGGAGCTGCCCCAGATGCGGCTCGCGGTGAACCGGATGGCGTGGTCGATCGCGCCCGCGGCCACCTCGTCCCAGCGCACGAGGCCGGGAAAGATCGCGAGCCCCGCGGCGTCGGCGGAGGTCCACGTGTCCGGCCGCAACGCGTTCGAGGCAAGGTTGAATTTCGCGGAAGCGTAGACGCTCCAGCTCGTCCCGCCGCCCGCCGGGAACGCGTAGTACAGCTCGTAGAGCATGCAATTGGTCGTGTCCACCACGAGCACGTGCCGGTCGCCGTCGCTCGAGCTTCCGCCCTCGATCGGCGCGTTCGGCGGGATCGGGAACGGGCCGGGATCGCTTTCGTCGGCATAGCCGTCGGGCGGGAACGTGATCGGCACCTTGGGTTGGCTGCCGGTGACGGTGGCGTACGGGATGCCGTAGTTGTCGGCGAGGACGTTGCCCCAATCGGGATGCAGCTTCGTCGATGCGCCGATCGAGTTGACCCAGGTCGCCGAGCTCGGGTGCACCGGAAGCGTGTCGACCGGAGTGTTCCAGTAGTTGTTCGCCGGGAACACCGGGCATCCGCCGAGGGTGGGAGCGGCGTGCGCGGCGACCGCCAGCCCCAGGAGGACGAGGAGCGCGGCGCAACGCCGGCTGGGCAGGCGGTCCATGGGCCCATTCTACTTCTAGCCGTTCACCCCACGGATTGATAGACTTCCGCCATCGTGCGTTCGCCGCCCATCCAGCCGTGAGCTTCGCCCACCGCCAACGGTGGGTGGGCTGCCTGCTTTTCCTCCTGTTGCCGCTGGCCCGCGAATGCCTCGCGCAGCCGCAATGCGCCACGACGATCCGCGAGCTGAAGGACCTCCTCTCGGACCAGTCGTTGCCCCTGAAGTGGCGCGAGACCACGATGGACGACGGCAAGCCGCTGGTGCTCGCGATTCTCGAACGGGACGGATCGCTCTTCCTCGCGTTCGACAAGACCGGCGAGGGCCTGTGGGCGGAAGGCGCCAGCGTCGTGTGCAGGGACGGCGCGGAGATCGCGGCCCGCTTCACGGGGCAACGGTTTCGATTCGGGCCGGCGGCCAACTGGGCGGTGCGTCACACGTTCGCCGACGATGGCCGGTTCACGCTCACCAAGCTGGGAGCCGAGCAGTTGCGCATCGAGGCGCCCGGCTGGAGCGGGACGTTCGCTTCGCGCTGAGGCGGGCGGCGCGAGCGAGCGGACCGCCGGATCCGGATCTATCCGGGCTTTCCGTCCAGGCGCGGCCGCGACAGGATGGGCCAATAGCGGACTGCGTAGAGCGCGAACGCCGCCGACCAGCAGATTCCGGAAACCATCACCGTCGCGCGGTAATGATCCGGCAACCCCATGCCGCCGAAGACGCGGATCACGGCGGCGAGCGCCACCAGCACGTAACAGGCGATCTCGTAGCCGTCGGCGCGCAGCGCTCGTCCGGTATGGCCGCGCGCGGTCCGGGTCATCATCCCGATGGTCATGCCGCCGATTCCCCCCACGGTGAGCGCGTGGACGGCGAAGATCGGGCTTGTCAGGCCGGCTTCCGCCAATCCGCGCAGGACGAGGTAGGCGACCATCCACGCGTAGGCGAGGTGCAGCACCCAGACCAGGGGATTGCGGAGCGTGCGCCACGGTTGCCACAGGCAGAGGCGCACGGCGTGAACGAGCGCGACGAGCAGCGCGAGCACTGCGACTGCCATGGCTGGAACGGGCAGCAGGTCCGCGCCCGCCAGCGCGAGCACGCCGATGAGCGCGCACTTTTCGACCAGCGGGCTGCGCGTCGCCTTCGTCCCCGGAACGCCGTTGTTGGTGAACATCGGGATCACGCGCCCGCCGATCACGGCCATGATGAAGAGAACGACGTCGAGCCCGACCTGCAGGCTCGCCTGCTCCGGCCAGGCCAACAGGTCCAAATGCGAGAGGTGGAACGCGAGCTCCGCGAGGCCGAGCACCAGCAGCAGCGCGAGGAAGAAATAGTTGCGCCGGTTTCCGCCCCGCACCAGGGGCCCGCCGATGCCGATCGCGAGCGCGACGGGAAAGGCGACGTTGGCGAGCGCGGCGGCGGGGCCGTAGGGCGTGAGGACCAGCACGCGCCCGGCCACCCACAGCGCGGCCAGCGCGGCCAGCGCGCCGCCGTGGGGCATCGGCTTGCCGGTCCAGTTGCCCACCGCCGTGAGGAGGAACCCGGCCACGACGGCCATGGTGTAGCCGAACAGCATCTCGTGGCCGTGCCACGCCGCGCTCTTCAGGTACGCGGTGGGCATCCAGCCGGAGTACTGCACGATCCAGAGCAGGATCGACAGCGCGGCGAAGAGGCTCGCGAGCAGATAGAACGGGCGAAAGCCCAGGTTCCAGAGCGCGAACTCCTTCGAGACGGGCATGGCTTGCGCGCCCGGAACTTCAATCTTCACCATGGACAGCTCCCGGAGCCAGCAGCGCGCGCGCCTGTTCCTGCATGACGCGGTAGGAATGTTCCCAACGGTCCTTGCGGGGGCTCGTGCCGGCCACGCGGCGCGCGAACGCCTCGAGCGCACTCACCCGTTGGCGCGCGGCCGTCAGCGCCGCCAATGTCCGTTCATGTTCTTCGCCGTAGACGAGGCGCACTTTGCGGTCCTGGCAAATCCCGATGCACGGCTGCGGGGCGTCGATCTTTCCGCACCCGATGCACTGCCAGGCGTATACGTAGTCGGTCATGCGTTTCGCGTCGGGGCCGCCGGCCGCGCCTCATTCGAACAATACGGGCTCGCCGTTGCGATCGAACGGAATGAACGTCGCGTGCGCACCCGACTTGATGGCATCGACCATTCGAAGCAAGGCAGCCTCGGTGTCGCCCTGCGTCGGCGGGCGAGCATTGCGCCCGGCAACCCCCGCGACAAAGACGATCGTCCATTCGGGCCCGGACATGCGCGACTCCTCTGAAAGCGCCGCGAACGTCGTGAGGTCGCCAGGCGCCTTGTCGACGCACATCAGCGGCACCAGCGCCCCTCCTGCGCCCTCGGCGAAGCGGCGCCGCTGCTCGGGCGTGCTGTCGCCGGGCAGTTCCGCCCCCGTGAACACGAACAGCAGGCGTTGCGGTTCCGGCTCCCGGCGTGCAGCGCGCAACAGGTCGTCGAAACTCGAGATGCCCATGTCGCCAGGCTATTGCACGAGCGGAGTGTCGGCGGCATCGAGGTCGACACCCCTCACCTCGGCTTCGCCTGCCAGCAGCCGCAGGTATTGCCGCAGTGCCGTGACGTAGGCCAGCTGGCGCAGCGACATGGCCACCGCGCCTCGCACCGCTTCGAAGGATTGCGCGGCGCCGGGCTCGCGCGCCACCACCTCGACCACGTGCAGCCCGAAGCGGCTGTGCACCAATCGCGGAAGCACGCCCACCTCGGGACGGCCGAATATCTCGCGCGCGAACTCGGGTGCGCAGTCGGCCGCGCAAAGCCAGCCGAGGTCCCCGGCGTCGGCGCCGCTGGGGCAGTTGGACGTGGCGCGGGCGGCATCGGCGAATCCGTCGCCGGCCCCGCCATCGTGGCAGCGCACGTCGAGCAACGTCGCTTCCGCGCGCTTGCGCAGCGCCACGACATCCACGCCGGGGGTGACGGCGAAAAGGATGTGCCTTGCCCGCACGCGCTCCCCGGTCCGATAGGAGGCCTCGTTCGCCGCGAAGTGCCGCAGGCAGGCTTCCTCCGACGGCTCCGGAATGGTGAGCTTGCGGTCGAGGAGCGCTTCGATCGCGCTCACGGCGGCCTCGCCGGGGACTCCGTCCTCCGGGGGCGCGTCGTCGACGGCGAGGAGCCCCGCGCGCTGCGCGGCCTGGCGCAGGAGCTCGGTGCAGGCACGCTGGCGCAATTCGCCGGGCGCGGGCACGGCATCGGGCGCATGCAATGCCACGCCGTTGATGCAGGCCGCCGGGGAAATGATCTGGGTGAAGGTCGTCATCGCCATGCCCATCAAACGCCGCGTTGGCGCGGCTGGTTGTGCCCGGCGGGCACGTTGAGCCGCCGGCTGCGCACCACCTGGTACGGGCGGAAGAGGTACGCGATCGTCGCGAAGCCGCTCCACACGTGCACCAATCGGCTGAATGGAAACAGCAGGAAGATCGTCATGCCCAGGATCATGTGGATCAGGAAGGGCCAGGCCACCACCACCAGCGCGTCGGCGTTGGGGCGAAATGTGACGATGCGCTGCGCCCAGTCGGCCAGGATCAGCATGGTGCTGGCGTCGGCGTGCTCGTACGAGAACGGCAGCGTCACGAGCCCCAGGACCAGTTGCACCCACAGGATGATCAGGATCGCGATGTCGGTGCGGTGGCTGGTGAGCCGGATGCGAGGATCGAAGAGGCGGCGGTACAGCAGCAGGGTGAGGCCCACGAAGCAGACGAATCCGGCCGTGCCGCCCGAATAGATCGCCATGCGCTGCTTGGCCGCCGCGCTGATGATCCCCTCGTAGAGCCAGTGCGGCGTCAGCAACCCCACGAAATGCCCGAAGAACAGGAACAGGATCCCGACGTGGAACAGGTTGCTGCCCCAGCGCAGGGTGCCGGCGCGCAGCAGCTGCGACGAGTCGCTCTTCCACGTGTACTGGTCCCGGTCGAAGCGCGCGAGGCTCCCCATGAGGAACACCGCCATGCAGATGTACGGGTAGACGTTGAAGAAGAAGTAGTGCAGGTAGGAAAGCACGGGGTTCATCTCACCGCTCCTGTGCGCGGGTTGCCGTCGGCGCCGGCCAGCTTGCCGGATCGCACGACGTGGATCGGTTGCGCCTGGCCGGGCCGGGCCTGGCCCCTGGCGGAACAGCCGTCGAACACCGGCGGTTCGGCCCAGCTTTCATCCAGCGCCTCCTCGACGGCCGGCTCCACCGGCTGCGCCGACGCGCCCGCGAGCTCGATCAGCGCGCCCAGCACGCTCGCGTAGGGGCTTTCGCGCTCGCGCAAGGCGGCGAACAGCGCATTCAGGATATGGGTGATTTCCGCGAGAAACGCGCGCGCCTCGCGCGCCGGCTGGGTGGACGCGAACTCGAGGACCACGGGCAGGTAGTCCGGGAGCTCCGAGGCCGCGAGGTACAGGCCCGCGGCTTCGTACGTGCCGCGGAGGTCGATCATTGCCGGGCCGCGATCGCGCGAATCGCCGTGCACGTGCTCGAACAAGTGCAGCGAGGTGGCGCGGCCGCGGTCGAAAAGCTCGACATAGGCCGCCTCGACCTCCAGCGGATCGGCATGCTGCAAGGCATGCATCAGCGCGTCGATCTCCGCGAGTCGCGAGGGCGGGACGCGCATCCTCGGCGGCGAGCAGCGCTCGCATCTCCGGCAGATGCCCGCGCATCCGCCCATCGGGATAGCCGAGCAACGCCGCCAGCACGCGCAGGCTGGTGCTCATGGGACGTGGGGAAGCGAGCGCGAACATGTCAGATCTCCGCCCGGATGGGGATGGTGCGCTTCTTCTCGCTGCCGAAGAGGCTGGTCTCGGTGGTGCCTTCGGAGCAGCCGTTGCCGAAGCTGAAGCCGCAGCCGCCGCGCACGTTGAAGGTGTTCTCCGCGTATTCGCGGTGGGTCGAGGGGATCACGAAGCGGTCCTCGTAGTTGGCGATCGCCATCACGTGGTACATCTCCTCCACCTCGGCCTGGGTGATGCCCACCTGGGACAGCACCTTCTCGTTGATGCGGTTGTCGACGTGCTTTTCCCGCTGGTAGGCACGCATCGCCAGCATTCGCTCGAGGGAGCGCACCACCGGCGCGGTGTCCCCGGCCGTGAGCAGGTTCGCGAGGTACTTCACCGGGATGCGCAGCTGGTTCACGTCGGGAATCTCGCCGTTGGCTCCGACGTGGCCGGCGTTGGCCGCCGCGCTGATGGGCGAGAGCGGCGGCACGTACCAGACCATCGGCAGCGTGCGGTACTCGGGGTGCAGCGGAAGGGCCACCTTCCACTGCACCGCCATCCTGTAGACCGGGCTCTTGCGCGCGGCCTCCATCCAGTTGTCCGGGATCCCGTCGCGCCGCGCCTGCTCGATCACCTTCGGGTCGAACGGGTCGAGGAAGACGTCGAGCTGCGCCTGGTAGAGGTCGCGGTCGTGCTCGACGCTCGCCGCCTCCTGGATGCGGTCGGCATCGTAGAGCAGCACGCCCAGGTAGCGGATGCGGCCCACGCAGGTCTCGCTGCACACGGTGGGCTGCCCCGCCTCGATGCGCGGATAGCAGAAGATGCACTTCTCGGCCTTGCCGCTCTTCCAGTTGTAGTAGATCTTCTTGTAGGGGCACCCGCTCACGCACATGCGCCAGCCGCGGCACTTGTCCTGGTCGATCAGCACGATGCCGTCTTCCTCGCGCTTGTAGATCGAGCCCGACGGGCAGCTCGCCACGCACGCCGGGTTCAGGCAGTGCTCGCACAGGCGCGGCAGGTACATCATGAAGGTGTTCTCGAACTGGCCGTAGATGTCCTTCTGGATGTCGTCGAAGTTGCGGTCCTTGCTGCGCCCGGAGAACTCGCCGCCGAGGATCTCCTCCCAGTTCGGGCCCCACACGATCTTGTCCATCTGCTTGCCGGTGATGAGGCTCCTCGGACGCGCGGTCGGCGAAGCCTTCATCTCGGGCGCCGCCTGCAGGTGCTGGTAGTCGAAGGTGAACGGCTCGTAGTAGTCGTCGATCTCGGGCAGGTTGGGGTTGGCGAAGATGCGCATCAGCAGCTTCCATTTCGCGCCCTGGCGCGGCTCGATCGAGCCGTCGGCCTTGCGCACCCAGCCGCCGTTCCACTTGTCCTGGTTCTCCCACTCCTTCGGATAGCCGATGCCGGGCTTGGTCTCGACGTTGTTGAACCAGGCGTACTCCATGCCGGGACGGCTGGTCCAGACGTTCTTGCAGGTGACGGAGCAGGTGTGGCAGCCGATGCACTTGTCGAGGTTCAGCACCATGCCGATCTGGGCGCGGATCTTCATGCGACCTCCCCTTGCGCCTGGACCGGGCGGATCAGCTCCTCGCCCACCGGCGTGTCGAGCCAGTCGACCCGGTTCATCTTGCGCACCACGACGAACTCGTCGCGGTTGGTGCCGATGGTCCCGTAGTAGTTGAAGCCGTAGCTGAACTGCGCGTAGCCGCCGATCATGTGCGTGGGCTTGAGCACGATGCGGGTCACCGAGTTGTGGATGCCGCCGCGCACGCCCGTGATCTCCGAACCCGGCGTGTTCACGATCTTTTCCTGCGCGTGGTACATCATCACCATGCCGGGCTTGACGCGCTGGCTCACCACGGCGCGCGCAGCGATGGCGCCGTTCACGTTGAACAGCTCGATCCAGTCGTTGTCGACGATCCGGGCGCGCCGGGCGTCGTCCTCGCTCATCCACACGCACGGCCCGCCGCGGCTCAGCGTGAGCATGATGAGGTTGTCGGTGTAGGTCGAATGGATGCCCCACTTCTGGTGCGGCGTGATGAAGTTGAGCGCGATCTCCGGGTTGCCGTTGGGCTTCACGCCCATGATTCCGGCGGTGGCTTTCAGGTCCACGGGCGGGCGGTAGGTCGAGAAGCCCTCGCCGAAGGCGATCATCCACGGGTGGTCCATGTAGAACTGCTGGCGCCCGGTGAGGGTGCGCCACGGGATCAGCTCGTGCACGTTCGTGTAGCCCGCGTTGTACGAGACCGTCTCGCTCTCGATGCCGCTCCAGGTGGGCGAGCTGATGATCTTGCGCGGCTGGGCCTGGATGTCGCGGAAGCGGATCTTCTCGTCCTCGCGATGGATCGCAAGGTGCGTGTGGTCGATCCCGGTCTGCTTGCCCAGGGCCTTCCAGGCCTTCACGGCGACCTGTCCGTTGGTCTCGGGCGCCAGCATCAGCACCACTTCGGCGGCGTCGATGTCGGTCTCGATCTTCGGCATGCCGCGGGTGGCGCCCTCGTCGAGCACCACGCCCGAGAGCTCTCCAAGCTGCCTCACCTCGTCCTGCGTGTTCCAGCCGATGCCCTTGCCGCCGTTGCCGACCTTGGCCATGAGCGGGCCCAGCGCGGTGAAGCGCTTGTACACATTGGGGTAGTCGCGCTCGACCACCTGGACGTTCGGCGCGGTCTTGCCGGGGATCAACTCGCACTCGCCGCGCTTCCAGTCCCTCACCTCCAGCGCCTGCGCCAGCTCCGAGGGGCTGTCGTGCATCAGCGGCGTGAGCACCACCTCACGCTCGACGCCGAGGTGGCCCACGCAGGTCTCGCTGAATTTCCGCGCGAAGCCCTTGTAGATGTCCCAGTCGCTGCGCGATTGCCACGCGGGATCCACCGCCGTGGACAGCGGGTGGATGAAGGGGTGCATGTCGCTCGTGTTGAGGTCGTTCTTCTCGTACCAGGTGGCCGTGGGCAGCACGATGTCGCTGTACAGGCACGTGGTGCTCATGCGGAAGTCGAGCGTCACCAGGAGGTCGAGCTTGCCCTCCGGCGCCCGCTCGTGCCAGGCCACCTCCGAAGGCCTGGCCTGCTCGGCTCCGAGGTCCTTGCCCTGCACGCCGTTGCTCGTGCCCAGCAGGTGCTTGAGGAAGTACTCGTGGCCCTTGCCGCTGGAGCCCAGGATGTTCGAGCGCCACACGAACATGTTGCGGGGCCAGTTGTCCGGATGGTCGGGGTCGATGCAGCTCATCTTCAGCGACCCGTCCTTGAGCCCCTTGATCGCGAATTCCCTCGGCTCCATGCCCGCCTTCGCGGCATCGCGGACGACTTGCAACGGGTTCGTCTGGAGCTGCGGCGCGCTCGGCAGCCATCCCATGCGCTCGGCGCGCACGTTGTAGTCGATCATGCTTCCGGCATAGAGCTTCCTGTCGGCGAGCGGGGAGATCACTTCCTCCATGCCCAGCTTCTCGTATCTCCACTGGTCGGTATGCGCGTAGAAGAAGCTGGTGCTGTTCATCTGGCGCGGCGGGCGGATCCAGTCGAGCGCGAACGCGAGCGCCGTCCATCCGGTCTGGGGGCGCAGCTTTTCCTGTCCCACGTAGTGCGCCCAGCCGCCCCCGCTCTGGCCGATGCAGCCGCACATCATGAGCAGGTTGATCACGCCGCGATAGTTCATGTCGCTGTGGTACCAGTGGTTCATCGCCGCGCCGATGATCACCATGGACCGGCCGTGGGTCTTGTCCGCGTTGTCGGCGAACTGGCGCGCGACGCTCGCGAGCTGCGTGCGCGGGGTGCCCGTGATGCGCTCCTGCCACGCCGGCGTGTAGGGCGTGTCGTCGTCGAAGCTCTTCGCCGCCAGCTCGCCCGGCAAGCCCCGGGCTATTCCATAGTTCGCCACCTGCAGGTCGAACACGGTGGCCACCAGCGCCTCGCGCTTGTCGCCCGCCTTGCCGAGCGGGATGCGCCGCACCGGCACCGTGCGCACCAGGACATCGGCCTGGGCGTTGTTCGGGAAATGCTCGCTCGCGATCCCGCCGAAGTAGGGGAAGCCGACCCTGGCCGTCTCGGTGCTCGGGTTTGCGCCCTCCAGGAGCGACAGTTGGAGCTTCACGTCCTGGCCGTGGCGCGCTTCCCTGGCTTCGAGGTTCCACTGCCCCTCGTCGGCGCGGCCGTCGGGCCCCCAGCGAAAGCCGATGGCCCCGTTGGGCAGCACGACCTTGCCCGCCGCGTCGAAGGCGACGGTCTTCCACTCCGGGTTGTTCGCCTGACCCAGCTTGCCGTTGAAATCCGAAGCACGCACGTAGCGGTCCGGGACCATGATGACCTCGCCGCCGGCAAGCGTGTGCTCCTTCAGCAGAACCAGCATCGGCATGTCGGTATAACGGCGCACGTAGTCGTCGAAATACGCGCTGCGCGGCCTGCCGCCTTCCGGGAAGTAGAACTCCTTGAGGATCACGTGGCCCATCGCCATCGCCACCGCCGCGTCGGTGCCCTGCTTCGGATGCATCCAGACGTCCGCGAGCTTGGCGACCTCCGAGTAGTCGGGCGTCACCGCCACGGTCTTCGTGCCCTTGTAGCGCACCTCGGTGAAGAAGTGCGCGTCCGGCGTGCGCGTCTGCGGGACGTTGGAGCCCCATGCGATGATGAAGCTCGAGTTGAACCAGTCGGCCGATTCGGGCACGTCGGTCTGCTCGCCCCACACCTGCGGGCTGCTCGGCGGCAGGTCGCAGTACCAGTCGTAGAAGCTCATGCACACGCCGCCGATGAGGCTGAGATAGCGCGAGCCCGCGGCGTAGCTCACCATCGACATCGCCGGGATCGGGGAGAAGCCGATGACGCGGTCGGGGCCGTGCTGCTTGATCGTGTGGACGTTGGCCGCCGCGACGATCTCGTTCACCTCGTCCCAGCTCGAGCGCACGAACCCGCCGAGCCCCCGCACCTGCTGGTAGTCGCGCCGCTTCGCCTCGTCGCCGACGATCGAGGCCCACGCCTCCACGGGGCCCAGCGCCGCGCGCGCCGCGCGCCAGTGCTTGAGGAGCCGCCCGCGCACCATCGGGTATTTGACCCGGTTGGCGCTGTACAGGTACCAGCTGTAGCTGGCGCCGCGCGCGCAGCCCCGCGGCTCGTGGTTGGGCATGTCGAAGCGCGTGCGCGGGTAGTCGGTCTGCTGCGTCTCCCAGGTGACGATGCCGCCCTTCACGTAGATCTTCCACGAGCACGAGCCGGTGCAGTTCACGCCATGGGTCGAGCGCACGATCTTGTCGTGCGCCCAGCGGTTGCGGTAGGCGTCCTCCCAGGTCCGATCTTCGCCGGTCACCACGCCGTGGCCGGCCGCGAAGGATTCCCTCGGGCTGGAGAAATAGGTGAGTCGATCGAGAAAATGGCTCATCGCGGGTCTCGCAGGAAAGGGATCAAGGGTTCTTCACGTACGCGCGGCCGCGCAGGTAGAACCACCAGTTGAGGATGAGGCACAGGGCGTAGAACGCGGCGAACGCGTACATCGCGAGCTCGGGCGTGCCGGCCTTGATCTGCTCGCCGATCACCACGGGCGCCACGAAGGCGCCGTAGGCGGCCACGGCCGAGGTCCATCCCAGCACCGGACCGGCCTGGGTGCGGTCGAAGATGACCCCGATGCTGCGAAACGTGGAGCCGTTGCCGATGCCGGTCGCGGCGAACAGCACCACGAACAGGAGCATGAACGCGAGGAAGTACTGCTCCGGCGTGGCCGACCGGTACGCCAGCAGCATCACGTAGCCCACGGCCACCGAGGCCACCACCATCACCGCCGAGATGATCTGCGTGACGATCGCGCCGCCGACCCGGTCGGCGATCCAGCCGCCGACCGGGCGGATCAGCGCGCCGACGAACGGCCCGATCCAGGCGTAGGCCAGCACGGGCGGTGCGTTCGGGTTGGTCAACGTGTGCCGCATGACCCCGGCGGCGTCGGGGACGTGGCTCACGCCGAAGATCACCTTCATCGACAGCGGCAACGCCATGGAGAATCCGATGAACGAGCCGAAGGTGACGATATAGAGCAGCGTCATCGCCCAGGTGTGCTTGTTGCGGAAGATCTCGAATTGCTTGTCGATGTTCTCCTTCATGGTGCCGAAGGCGGTGAGCTTCATCACCAGCAGCATGCTCACGATGATGAGCGGCATGGTCGCCCACATGTTCAGCAGGCCGAGCCCGCTCGGCGCCGGCAGGTAGAGGTACAGGCCCGCGACCGTGGGCACGAACGACACCGTGTAGAGCCACGTGATCTTCAGGAATGCCAGGATCGTGCCGCCGATGTCCGGCGAGACCGTGCGCAGGTTGTTCATGCCGAACCAGCACAGGATGGCCAGCGGCACCAGCGACAGCAGCCAGGCGAGGCCGGCGTTCTGGATGTACGTGGGCGTGCCCGCCGCGATCTTGCCGAAGATCCAGCCGCTGTCCTTCACCAGGGTCATCGGCTCGCCGCCCAGCGCGCCGAAGATGCCCACGGTCATGACGAGCGGGATGATCACCTGCATGCTGGTGACGCCGAAGTTGCCCAGGCCCGCGTTGATGCCCAGCGCCGTGCCCTGCAGGCGCTTGGGAAAGAACGTGCTGATGTTCGACATCGAGCTGGCGAAGTTGCCGCCGCCCACGCCCGACCACAGCGCCATGAGCTGGAAGGCCCACAGCGGCCAGTCCTTGTGCTGCAGGACGATGCCCGTGCCGATCGCCGGGGCGAGCAGCATCGCCGTGGTGAGGAAGATCGTGTTGCGCCCGCCCGCCAGCCGGATGAGGAATGCTGCGGGGATGCGCATCGTGGCGCCCGCCAGCCCTGCGATCGCGGAGAGCGTGAACAGCTCCTCCGGTCGAAACGGAAACCCGAGGTTCAGCATCTGGACCGTGATGATTCCCCACATGCCCCACACGGCGAAGGCGCACAGCAGGCTCGGCACGGAGATCCACAGGTTGCGATAGGCGATCCTCCTGCCGGTGCTTTCCCAGAACGCGGGATCCTCGGGGCGCCAATCGACGATGTCCACGCGGCTGCCCGCCCTGGGCGTGGTGGCGGCCGGCCGGATCGGGGGCGTTCATGGTTTTCCTTGGTTGACTTCGATCGGATGGGCGCCGAGGCGAAACGGCCGGCTCCGGTTGCCCATGAGCTCCGCGCCCCGCACTTCGGTCCAGTACATCCAGGTGAGCGAGACCCAGACCACGCCGTACATCAGCATGAAGGCGGAGGAGCGCACGCCGGTGAGGTCCATCAGCGCGCCGAACATGATCGGCAGCACGAAACCGCCCATGCCGCCGGCCAGGCCCACGACGCCCGAGATGACGCCGATGTTGGCCGGGTATTCGTCCGAGATGTACTTGAATACCGAAGCCTTGCCGAACGCCCAGGCGATGCCGAGCGCGAACATGAGCCCCGTGAACAGCCACACGTTCAGGCCCAGGTGAAAGCTCTTCGGCCCGTTCACGGTGAGGATGGTCATGTCGGTCTGGGGATAGGAGAGCAGGAACAGGCAGACCCAGCTCACCCACAGCACCCACCAGGTCACGCTGTGCGCTCCGTAGCGGTCGGACAGCCAGCCTCCGGCCGCGCGCAGGACGCCCCCGGGGAGCGAGAAGCATGCGGCGAGCAACGCGGCCGTGCGGATGTCGAGGCGGAACTCGCCGACGTAGTACTGCACCATCCACAGGCTCATCGCGACGTAGCCGCCGAACACGATGGAGTAGTACTGGCACAGCTTCCAGACCTTGGGATCCTTCAACGCCCGCAGCTGCTCGCGCCAGGTGAGCTTCGCGTCCACCAGGTGGTTCGGCTCCGAGTAGCTGAAGAACCAGAAGAGCAGCGCCGTGCCGAACATGATCGCCGCGTAGACCTGCGGCACGACCGCCCAGCCGAATGCGACCAGGAGCGCCGGCGCGATGAACTTGTTGAGGGCGGCCCCGGCATTGCCGGCGCCGAAGATTCCCATCGCGAAGCCCTGCCGCTTCTTCGGGAACCAGCGCGCGACGTAGGGCGTGCCCACCGAGAACGAGCCTCCGGCGAGGCCCACGAAGAGGCCCAGCACGAGGTACTGCCAGAACTGGGTCGCCTGCGAGATGAGGTAGATCGGCACCACGCACGCGGCGAGCAGCGTGAAGAGCACGATCCGCCCGCCGTACTTGTCGGTCCACATGCCGAGGGGAACGCGGGAGAGCGAGCCGGTGAGCACCGGCGTCGCGGTCAGCAGGCCGAACTCCGTCGCGTTGAGTCCCAGCGTCTTGCGAATCGGGATGCCGATGACCGCGAACATCATCCACGCCATGAAGCACACCGTGAACGCCAGCGTGCTGACGATCAGCACCGAGAGCGCGCGGCCTTGCTGGCTCATCGTCTCCGCCTCATCACTTGACCGGGATTCCAGCTTAGAGGACGGTGGGCCCCGTACAATTTGATCCAAATCAACGGCGGTCCAAAAGGTCTATGGAAAATCCATCTATTGGACGGCGGCCGCCGGATCGCCGCGGCACGCGGGCTCATTGCACCGGAAGGAGTCGAAAATCATGCGACTGAAGACCTTCACCGACTACAGCCTGCGGGTCCTCATGTTCCTGGCGGCAAGGCCACGGCAGCGGGCCACGATCGCGGAGATCGCGGACGCCTTCCACATCTCCGAAAGCCATTTGATGAAGGTCTCCCACGTCCTGGGCAAGGCGGGCGTGCTCGCGAACGTGCGAGGCAAGGACGGCGGCCTCGAGCTCGCGATGGCGCCGAAGGAGATCAACCTGGGCCGGGTCGTGCGCATCACCGAGGGCGATCCGCGCCTGGCCGAGTGCTTCGACCCGGAGGGCGCCTGCTGCATCGAGCGCGCCTGCCTGCTGCGCGCCGTGCTCGACGACGCGGCGCAGGCGTTCTACAAGGTGCTGGGACGCTATACGCTCGAGGACATCACGCGAAACCGCATCGCGCTGTCCCGGCTGCTCGCCCCGCCGGTGGCGATGCGGGCGCCGCGGGCCCCATGACGCGGCCACGTCCTCGCCGGGGACCTAGCGGGACCGGCCGCCCTTCACGAAGTCGATCGAGGCCTGGAACAGCTCCAGGTCCTGCTCGTACTCGGCGGGGTCCGCCCGGTCGATCTGGATCCATTCGCGCGTGCTCGCCATGCCGCCGGGCTGGAACGGGACCACGTTGCCGCGCGAGAATTGCAGCTCGGTCGCGCTCGCCACGGGCAGGCGCAGCCCGATGCCGTTGCCGCTGATGCACGCGAACATCCGGTCGCTCACGAAGTAGGCGTCGAGGGCATTGATCTTCTTCGCGGTGACGCCCGGCAGCTTGAGCAGCAGGGCGTCGATCTGCGCCTTGCGGGTGGGGGGCGGCGGCGGGGCCTTGGTTCGTGTCGTCATGGTCGGATGCATTGAATCACAAAAGGCGGCTACGAGTTCCCCAGCACGAGATTCACCGCGTTCACCAATCCGCTCATCTTGAACGGCTTGGTCACGTAGCCGTCGGCGCCCGCGGCCAGTCCCGCGAGCACGTCGACCGCTTCGGAGCGGCCCGTGACCATGATGACGGGCAGCTTCGCGAACCGCGGATGCCCGCGCAGCTGGCGCAGCACCTGGAGCCCGTTCGCGTCGGGCAGCTCGACGTCGAGGAGCATGACGTCGATTTCGTCGCCACGCTTCATCTCGGCGTTGATCTCCGCGCGCTTCGACGCCCAGCGCACCTCGAAGCCCGCGGTCATGAAGATGTCGATCAGCAGCTGCCCGAGGTCCGCATCGTCCTCCACCACGAGGACGACATACTTGCCGCCGGCACGGGGCGCTACCTTCACCGGGGAGCGGCGCGCGATGCTCACCAGGAAACCCGCCTGCTTCAATTGCGGGGCGCCGGCTTCGGCTTCCCGGCGCGCCTGCTCGATCGCCTCGGCGCTGGGCGGGGGCGCCGCGGAAGGCCCGGGGCGCGTGAAGTCGAGGCCCTGCTCGGCTCCGGCTGGCGAGGGATCGTTCATGGAGGTGTTCGAGCCCGCGCGATTCCGTGCTCGAAGCGCTTGCGCCTTTCTTCGCTGCGAAACCACCATCATAGCGCCCGGCGGCATATCCCCGCGGGTGCGCGCGATTTCCGGCTCTCGAGGGGCGCCCGGAAATTATTGGTACGCTACGGCCGATGAACGATGCATCCGGCGTTTTCGCGGGCGTCCTCCTCGCGTGCCTCGGCTTGCATGCCGCGGCGGAGCCCGTCCGGACCGAAGGCGGCTACGTGGACGGCATCGAGGAAGCGTCGGTGCGCGTGTACAAGGCCATACCGTTCGCGGCGCCCCCGGTCGGGGAGCTGCGGTGGCGCGCGCCGCAGGCCGCGCCGGCGTGGCAAGGGGTCCGCAAGGCCACGGCGTTTGCCCCGATGTGCCCGCAGCGCGGGGCATATCCGCCCGAGTCGCCGCCGGAAGCCACGAGCGAAGATTGCCTCTATCTCAACGTCTGGGCGCCGCCCGGCGCGGCCGCGCAGAAGCTTCCCGTGATGGTGTGGATCTACGGCGGCGGGCTGGAGAACGGCTCGGCGTCCAACCCGCTCTACTCCGGCGATCGCCTCGCGCGGCACGGCGTCATCGTGGTCACCGCGAACTATCGCCTCGGGGTGCTGGGATTTCTCGCGCTGCCCGCGCTCGCGAAGGAATCGGGCAAGGGCGTCTCCGGCAACTACGGGCTGCTCGACCAGGTCGCCGCGCTGCGCTGGGTGCAGCGCAACATCGGCGCCTTCGGCGGAGACCCGGGCAACGTCACCGTATTCGGGCAGTCCTCCGGTTCCATATCGGTGAGCGCGCTCGTGGCCTCCCCGCTGGCGAAGGGATTGTTCCAGCGCGCGATCGGGCAAAGCGGCGGGCTGTTCGAGCCGGTCGCGGTGGATCCCGGATTCGAGCCCGCGGGGGCGCAGGCGCAGGGCGTCGAGTTCCAGCGCGCAAGCGGCGCGAAGACGCTCGCGCAGCTGCGCCAAATGCCGGCCGCAGAGCTCCTGAAGATTCCGTTCGGCCCCCACTTCGTGATCGACGGCCACGCGCTGGCGAAATCACCCTTCGATGCCTACCGCGCCGGGGAGCAGAACGACGTCGACCTGCTGGTCGGCTGCAACGCGGACGAGGGGCAACTGTTCTTCGCCAAGCGGCCCGTGACGCTCGCCAATTTCAAGCAGCGGCTCGCGGAGGATTTTCCGGCTCCGCTGGTGTGGTTGATCCATCCGCCGGCGGGCGGGAGCGATCGCGAAGCCCGCGCTTCCGCCGCGGCGTTCGAAGGCGACATGCGCTTCGGCTGGGACATGTGGACCTGGGCGCAGCTCGCCGCGCAAGCGGGCCGGAAGCAGGTCTACTACTACCGGTTCTCGCGCACGCCGCCGTTCGCGCCCGGCGAGCGTTACTTCGGCCTCGGCGCGACCCACGGCATGGAGATGCCCTACGTCTTCGATCACCTCGACCAGCAGGCGCTGGCGTGGACCGAGCGCGACCGCAGCCTCGCCCGCGCGATGTCGACGTACTGGACGAACTTCGCGCGCACCGGCAACCCCAACGGCACCGGGCTGCCCGCGTGGAAGGCGTTCGATCCCGCGCGCCACGAAGTGATGGCGCTCGGCGAGACGATCGGGCCGGAGTCCATTCCGGGCGAGGACCGGTTGCGGCGCATCGATCGCGTCTACGGCGCGATCCGCTTCGCGCTCGCGCATCCCTATGCGTTGCTCTCCGCGGCGGCGCTCCTCGCGCTCGCGCTCGCCGTGGGCGCCTTCCTCGCCGTGCGCCGCTGGTGGCGGCGCTCGAGGGCCGCGAGCTGACCTGCGTGCCCCGAGCGCGTCAGTGCTTCTGCGTCACGAACTTGGTGACCAGGTAGCCGTCGAAGGTCTCCGTCCCGCCCTCGCTGCCGTAGCCGCTCTCCTTCACGCCCCCGAAGGGCGTCTCCGCGAGCGCGAAGCCCAGGTGGTTGATCGTCACCATGCCGGACTCGAGCGCATCTCCCAGCTTCGTCGCGTTGCGCGTCGAGGTCGTGAACGCGTAGGCCGCGAGCCCGTAGGGCAGGCTGTTCGCCCGCTCGATCGCCTCGTCGAGCGTCTTGAAGCGCTTCACGCCGAGGATCGGCCCGAACGGCTCCTGCGTCATCAGCTTCGAATCGTCCGGCGCCTCGGCCACCACGGTCGGCTCGAAGAAATTGCCGCGCTCGCCCATGCGATGCCCGCCCGCGAGGATCTTCGCGCCGCGCGCATCGGCATCCTCGACGAAGCCCGCGAGCGCGGGCACGCGGCGGCGATGCGCGAGCGGCCCCATCTTCGTGTCGGCCTCCAGGCCCGGCCCCACCTTGAGCTTGGAGACCTTGTCGAGGAAGCGCGCGACGAAGCGGTCGTACGCTTTCTCCTGGACGTAGAAGCGCGTGGGCGAGACGCACACCTGGCCGGCGTTGCGGAATTTCGAGCCGGCCATGATGTCGGCGGCGGCCTCCACGTCGGCGTCCTCGCACACGATCACCGGCGAATGCCCGCCCAGCTCCATCGTGCACGGCTTCATGAGCGAGCCCGCCATCGCCGCGAGCTGCTTGCCCACGGGGATCGAGCCGGTGAACGAGATCTTGCGCACGATCGGCGAATGGATGAGATAGGTCGAGACCTCGCTCGGCACGCCCCACACCAGGTTCAGGCATCCGGGCGGCAGTCCCGCGTCGTGGAAGAGGCGCGCGAGCGCCACGACCGCGCTCGGCGCATCCTCGGGCCCCTTCACGATGATCGTGCAGCCCGCGCCCAGCGCCGAGACCATCTTGCGGATCGCCTGGTTGAACGGGAAGTTCCACGGCGAGAACGCGGCGACGACGCCGATCGGCTCCTTCAGCACGAGCTGCCGGACGCCCTCGCTGCGCGGCGCGATCACGCGCCCGTAGATCCGCCGGCATTCCTCGGCGGCCCACTCGGCGTGCTCCGAGCACGCCGTCACCTCGGCCACCGCCTCGGCGAGCGGCTTGCCTTCGTCCAGCGTGATGTTGCGGCCGATCTCGTTCGCGCGCGCGCGCGCGAGCTCGGCGACCTTGCGCAGCACGCGGCTGCGCTCCATCGGCGAGGACCTGCGCCACGACTGGAACGCCTTGTGCGCGGCGTCGAGCGCGTGGTCCAGGTCTTCCTTCGTCGCGTGGGGGAGCTTGCCGATCACCTCGTCGGTGGCCGGGTCGAGGATGTCCTGCTCGCGGCGCCCGCCGCCCTTCAGGAATTCCCCGTTGATGTAAAGGCAGAGGTCTTCGTACATGGCATGGGATCTTCGTGGTCGCGCAATCCCGGATTGTAAACGCCGGCGCGGCGGCGGGCGGGGAGCGTCCTATCCGCGGCCCCGCCGGAAGCAATCCGCCGCGTGGTCGTTCACCATCCCCACCGCCTGCATGAACGCGTAGCAGATGGTCGGGCCCACGAACCTGAAGCCGCGCCGCTTGAGCTCGCGGCTCATGCGCTCGCTCGCCGCCACGGCCTTGCGGTTGCCCGGTCCCTGCAGCGGCTTTCCGTCCACGAACTCCCAGAGGAAGCGGTCGAAGCTTCCGAGCTCCTTGCGCAGGGCGAGGAAGGCCTGTGCATTCGCGACAACCGCCTCGATCTTGAGGCGGTTGCGCACGATGCCCTCGTCGCCCAGCAGCTTCGCCTTCTTCGCGGCGGTATAGCGCGCGATCTTCGCGGCATCGAAGCGATCGAAGGCGTGCCGGTAGGCCTCGCGCTTGCGCAGCACCGTGAGCCAGCTCAGCCCCGCCTGCGCGCCCTCGAGGTTCAGCATCTCGAAGAGCCTGCGCTCGTCGTGCACCGGCACGCCCCACTCCCGGTCGTGGTACGCAATCAGCAGCGCGTGGCCCTGCGCCCACGCGCAGCGTTTCCTTTCTTTCACCCCCATGCGCTCACTCCTCCCATTCGAACCACCTGACCGCGATCGCCGCGAACAACGCACTGTACGCGAGCATCACCGCGATGGGAGCGAGCGCGGCGTGCAGGCCCAGGCCGCGCCAGGTCATGGCGTCCAGGCCGTCCACCGCCCAGCGCGTGGGCATCCACACCGTGGCCAACTGGAGCCACTCGGGAAACACGAACGTCGGGACCCACGCACCACCCAGCATCACGAGGAGCAGTGTGGCGAGCACCGCGAGTCCCCGCGTGGCCTCGGGCGTGCGGCCGAGCGCGGCGATGAGCAGCCCGAAAGTCGAGGTGAGCAGCGCGAAGGCGAGCGCGATGCCGGCGAAGCCCGCGATGCTGCCGTCGATGCGCACGCCGAAGATCCCGATCCCGGCCGCGTAGATGCCCGCGAGCAGCAGGGTGGCGATCAGGGTGCCCGAGGCGATGCGGCTGCCGAGCAGCAGGGCGCGCGAGATCGGTGCGGCCCGCAGCCGCCGCCAGATGCCCATCCGGCGCATGAGCAGCACGCCCACGCCCATCTCGATGCCCATGAACAGGACGAACTGCACGCCCATGCCCGCGAAGGAGTGCGCGAAGCCATTGTACTTGTGCTCGCCGCTCGTCACGTCGCTCTGGCGGAAGGTGAACGGCAGGGACAGGCCGCCGCCCGCGCCGCGGTCCGTGCTGGCAGCGGCGCTCACCGCCTTCATCGCGTGCTCGATGAGCAGGCCCTTCACCAGCGCGAGCGTGACCGATTGCGACGGATCGACCAGCAGCCCCACTTCCGGCTTGGGCACGTCGGGACGGAAAAGCGCGCGCGTGGCGGCCTCGCCGAAGCCGCGCGGGATGACCACGGCCGCGCGCACCTTGCCTTCGCGCACGCGCGAGCGCGCCGCGGCCTCGTCCGACTCCTCGAGCGCGAAGCTCGTATCGCCTTTCATCGCGGCCACGAGCGCCTTCGACACCGCGCTCGCGTCCTGGTCCACCACGGCGATGGGAACCGCCGCGGGCTTCTTCGGCGGCCCGCCGAAGATGTAGCCGAAGAACGCCGCGATGAGGATCGGCGCGGCGAGCGTGATCACCATCGCGCGCCGATTGGAGAAGTAGAGCACGAGGTCCTTGCGGACGAGGGCGAGGAGCGCGTTCATGTCAGTCCCTCAACTGGCGGCCGGTGAGGTGCAGGAAGACGTCCTCCAGCGAGGCGCGCTGCGCGTCGCGCACCGCGAGGCCGCGCGCGGCGAGCAGCTGCATCAGCGCTTCGTCGACGGCCCCTTCGACCTCGATGCGGCGGTGGGTCTTCACGGGAAGCAGCGCGCGCAGCTCGTCCTGCGTGCCGCTCGCCACCACCCGGCCGTGGTCCATCACGACGATGTGGTCGCACAGCCGCTCGGCCTCTTCCATGTAGTGCGTGGTGTAGACCAGCGCCTTGCCGGCCGCGCGCAGCGCCTCGAGGTTGTCGAAGATGGCGTTGCGGCTCTGCGGATCCACGCCCACGGTCGGCTCGTCGAGGAGCAGCACGTCGGGCTCGTGGACCAGGCCGCAGGCGATGTTGAGCCGGCGCTTCATCCCGCCGCTGAAGCTCGCGGGCTTGTGGCGCGCGCGCTCGGACAGGCCCACCAGCTCGAGGACTTCGGCGGCGCGCCGCGCGCACGTGGCGCGATCGAGGCCGTAGAGCGCCCCGAAGAGCTCGACGTTGGCGATCGCGGGCAGGTCCTCGTAGAGCGCGATCTCCTGCGGCACGAGGCCGATGCGCCGCTTGGACGGGCTCGCCTCGCCGCCGACCGGCTGCCCGTCGATCGCGACCGTTCCCCGGTCCGGCGCCGCGAGGCCGCAGAGCATCGCCACCGTCGTGGACTTGCCCGCGCCGTTGGGCCCGAGCAGGCCGAGGATCTCCCCGGGCGCCACGGCAAACGAGACGCCGCGCACGGCCTGGACGGCTCCGAAGGACTTTTCGAGGTCGCGTGCTTCGAGCATGGGGCTTCCCGGGCATGAAGATGGCGCCACTTTAACCGTCCGGCCGCTCGCTCGGGCTTCCCGTGCGACGAACCGCGGCTACCGGTCGCGAGCTGTCGCGCGACGGCGCGAAGCCCGCGTCCGTCAGAATCGCGCCAGCATTGCGCCCCCGCCTGGCCATCCGGGCACGCCAGGCTCCAGCCATCGATCTCGCCGGGAGACGGCCGTGCGGCTGCCCATGTTGGCTCGAGCGTTTGCAATCGGCGCCGTGGCGGTCGCGATCCTGCTGCCGATCCGGATGATCAACGACAAGATCTCGGAGCGCCAGGCCCGCGCCCAGGGCGTCGTGGCCCGGTTCGCCGCGGAGACGAGCGGGCCGCAGCTCGTGCTGGGTCCGCTGCTCGCCCTCACCTGCGAGAAGACGTTCGTGCAGGAACGCGAGGTCATGCACGACGGCAAGGCCGACACCATTTCCGAGAAACGCACCGCGAGCTGCCCCACCGGGTTCTTCGCTCCCCGCACCCTGAAGGCCGCCGCGTCGCTGCCGGTCGAGAACCGCCATCGCGGCATCTACTCGATCCTGCTTTACCGCGCGGACCTCGCGCTGAGCGGAGAGCTCGCATGGCCGCAACCGCCGGCGTCCACCGCGAGCGAAGCGCGTGCCTGGAAGCAGGCCTACATCGTCACGTTCGTGGGCGATCCTCGCGGCATCAAGGCGATCTCTTCCAGCATCTCCCCGGAGCTCCTCGCGGGGCCGGGGGAAGTCGCGGTCGAGCAGTTCTCCATCCGCGAGCACCTCGGGGCCCACGCATCGCGCAAGCCCGGCGACGTCGTCGCGTTCTCCTACAAGATGGCGCTCGTGGGCACCTCGAGCCTGCAGGTGGCGCCCGTCGCCGAGCGCAACGAGATCCGGCTGTCCTCGAATTGGCCGCATCCCTCGTTCGGCGCGGCGTGGTCGCCGGACGAGCGCGAGATCACGCCCGCGGGATTCGACGCGACCTGGCACATCACCAGCGTGGCCACGGGCGGCGAGGCGACGTGGAACCAGCTGGCGAGCGCGCACCGGCTCGCGGGCGCCGCCGGCGCGGGCGTGTTCCTGTTCGATCCCGTCAACGTGTACACGCTCTCCTATCGCGCCACGCAGTACGCATTCCTGTTCGTGCTCTTCACGTTCGCCGCGCTCGCGCTCACCGAGGTCCTCGCCGGCGTGCGGCTGCATCCGATCCAGTACGCGCTCGTGGGATCCGCCCTCGCCGTGTTCTTCCTCCTGTTGATCGCCTTGTCCGAGCACGTGGCGTTCGCATCGGCATATGCCGGCGCCGCGGCGGCGTCGGTCGCGCTCCTCACCTTCTACCTGCGCCATCCCCTGGGCACGGCCGGGCGTGCAGCTGCGTTCTGCGGGATCTTCGTGGCGCTCTACGCGTCGCTGTATTCCGTCCTGCAGAGCGAGGACAACGCGCTGCTGCTGGGCTCGCTCCTGGTGTTCGGCCTGCTCGCGATCACCATGGTCGCAACGCGCAAGCTCGATTGGGGCGCGCTGTCGGCGCGCATGGTGGCCGCGCGCGGCGATGCCGCTCGAATCGGGGCCGAGTTAAAGTAGGGGCCAGGGACGCCTCGTGGGGCGCTCTCGAGGCCATCCACGGCAAATGGAGAATCCCGATGAGCGAGCAGGGCAAGGCGGGCGCGAAGGTCCAGGTGACGAAGGACGGCCCCTACATCGTCTCGGGGGGCCTGCCGCTGGGCAAGGAGATCATCGGCGCGAACGAGGCCGGCGAGTCGGTGCGGTGGGAGCGCGGGGCGCAGTTCCCGCCCAAGGCGCAATACGCGCTATGCCGCTGCGGCCATAGCGCGAACAAGCCGTTCTGCGACGGCTCGCACAAGCGGATCGGATTCGACGGCACGGAAACCGCGAGCCGCAGGCCCTACCTGGAGCAGGCGAAGGTCCTGCGAGGTCCGACGATGTCGTTGACCGACGCCGAGTCCCTGTGCGCGTTCGCGCGCTTCTGCGACCCCAACGGCAAGGTATGGAAGCTCGTGGGCGAAACGGACCAGCCGGCGGCGCGCAGTCATTTCGTGACCCAGACCTGCGACTGTCCTTCCGGAAGGCTGGTCGCCTGGGACAACGCGACCGGCAAGCCGATCGAGCCCACGTACGAGCCGTCGATCGGCCTGATCGAAGACCCCGTCCAGCACTGCTCGGGCCCGATCTGGCTGCGCGGCGGAGTGCAGCTGGTCGCGGCGGACGGCCACGAGTACGAGATCCGCAATCGCGTGACCCTGTGCCGATGCGGCGCGTCGAAGAACAAGCCGTTCTGCGACGGCGCGCATGCGAGCATCGGATTCAGCGACGAGCCCGGGCAGACGGCCTGAGCGCCGCGCCGGCGCGCGGCCTACTTCGTCTCGCGCGGCTTGCGGTGCGGCTGCGTGATCGAGGACGGGTCGCTCGCGGGAAAGCTCTCGTCGTCGCCCTCGTCGATCAGCCATTCGCCATGCACCGGATCGCCGGGCTCGGGGTGCGGGGGCACCTGCGAGCCGCTCACCTTCGGGGCCGGGGGCGGCGTCTTCTTCTTCATGTCACCCGATGTATTTCTCGACGATCTCGGGCGGGCGGACCTGCGCCTCGGCCGGATCCTGCCCGGTCTCGCGCTTCGCCCGCCTCTGGCGCAGCAGGTCCCAGCACTGGTCCAACTCGACCTGGATCTGCGCCAGGCGCTTGTTCTGCGCGTCGTCGCGCGACCCGTGCTCGAACAAGCGGTGCTCCTCGGCGACCAGGCGCTGGATATGGGCGAGGCCCGGCTCCGGCTTCTCTCGGCTTTCCATGCGGATTCTCCTTCGGCGGCTGATGCGTGATCAGCGAAATCTTACACCGCAGGCGGGGCGATGGACGCGCCGCCGAAGCGCTCCCCGAGCGCGCGCAGGAACTGCTCGGGGCGCTCGGGCGACACGACGACGACCCGCGCGGGCGTCTTCAGCACCACCGCGCGGCCGCGGTCCGTGACGAACGCGCGATAGGCGCCGAGCGCCGCGTTGCGGTAGTAGCCGGTGATCGAGTACAGCCCCCCGTTGCCGAAGATGCGCATCGACTTGCGCATGCAGGCGGGGTCGTGCCAGGCACGTTGCAGCCCGTCGAGTGGAACGCGCGTATTCCAGAGCAGCCGGCGCACGAGGAGGAACCTGCCGTCCAGCTCGTATCCCCTCACCATGAACAGCACGGCGCCGGCGAGGATCGCCAGCGGCAGGAACGGCAGCAGGGCGCGCAGCTCGGCGGTGAACGGCGGGCCCGCCGCATGGGCCAGCCAGCGGGGCATCGCGATGACGAAAGCCACGAGGATGACGGTCGAGAACCCCGAAACAAGTCTCAGGGAATTCGACCACGGTGCCGCCTCGAAGGTTCGCATCTTCCAATTCTGCCCGACGCGAGCCTCAGTGGGCGATGACGCGGACGGTCCAGAAGTCGTCCGACAATCCCGCGTCGAGCAGGTAGCCGTAGGGCATCGTGAAGTAGCCGCGCATGCCCCATTTCGGGCCCCAGGAATTGCGCACGAAGAAGCGCTGCGTCGCGTCGTCGTAGCCCACCGCGAGCACGGCGTGCCCGCCCAGCAGGGTCTCGCTCGGCGCGGGCATCGGCACCACGCCGGTCTTCGCCACCTTCTGGCTCTCGAAGCTCTCGTAGACGGAAAAGCCGAACACGAAGGGATATCCCGAGGCCATGCAGCCCTTCATCTGGTTCAGGACGCGCGAGACCCGCTGGTACTGGACGGCCTTGTAGCGCAGCGCCTGCGTGAAGGCCGCTTTCGAAGGCTTGCTCGCGAACTTCTTGATGTCGTAGGGCCACACCTTTTCGGGGCAGTCCCCGAGTGTTGCCACGCTCTTGATGCCGTCGCGGATCGACGCACCGTCGTCCGAGGCCACCGTGCCCTCGATGACGCGCTCGTTGTAGTAGATGAAGAGGCGCGACGGGATGAAGTCGGGCTTGAGCTTCTGCTTGTGCCGCTCGAACTGGACGGCGGCCGCGATCGCATTGCTTGTACAGCTCCCGAGCGGGCCTTGGTCGTAGACGACCTTCGGGCATTGCGGGCGCAGGTCGACCTGCTTCGGCAGCTTGGCGAGGCTCACCACCGGCGCGGCGTAGAGATGGTCGCGATGGTCGGGAATGTCGGGGATCCATCCGTATCCCTGGATCTTGTGCCGGGTAAGCGCCATGATTCCTCCGCTCGCTGTTTTCCCGCGATCGATCGTGAGCGCGGCCCCGGATCATGTCCAGACCCGAAGCTCCGATCCCACCCGCGCGGGTAGGTGTAGAGTCCCTCCGAAATGAGCACGCCGACCGACATCCGGGAGACCCGCAAGGAGCAGATCTTCCCGGA
Source organism: uncultured beta proteobacterium (assembly GCA_963792865.1). Classification (GTDB taxonomy): domain Bacteria; phylum Pseudomonadota; class Gammaproteobacteria; order Burkholderiales; family Usitatibacteraceae; genus Usitatibacter. The sequence goes on along the minus strand of CAWBYB010000007.1, from coordinate 108,782 downwards.
GCTCACGCCCGCGCAGATCGCGCGCCTCGAGCCGCACGGGCGCAGGATCGCGACGCGCCGCGGCGAGGTCCTGTCGCAACCGGGCGACCGCCAGCGCGAGCTCCTCGTGGTCCTCTCCGGAAGCGTGGAGATCGTGCGCCCCGGCCTCGCGGGCGAGGAGTTGATCGTGGTGCATACGCCGGGACACTTCTCCGGGGAGATGAGCATCCTGCGCGGGGCGGGGAGCCTCGTCCTCACCCGCGTACGCGAGGAAGGCGAGGTGCTCGCCCTCGCGCCGCAGGAGCTGCGCGCGGTCGTGCAGACCGACTACGAGCTGAGCGAGCTCCTGATGCGCGCGTTCATCCTGCGCCGCGTGGCGCTCATCGGCGCGCAGGGCGGCGACGTGATCCTGCTGGGCTCGCGCCATTCCGCCGGGACGCTGCGCGTGCAGCAGTTCCTCACCCGCAACAGCTTTCCCTACCTGAACCTGGACGTCGAGCTCGATGCCTCGGTGCAGGAGCTGTTCGACCGCTTCCACGTGGGCGTCGAGGACGTGCCCGTGGTCGTGTGCCGCGGCGAGAAGGTGCTCAAGAACCCTTCCAACCACGAGCTCGCCGAGTGCCTCGGCATGAATGCCGAGCTCGACCCGGTGCGCGTGCGCGACCTGGTCGTGATCGGCGCGGGGCCCGCGGGGCTCGCCTCCGCGGTGTACGGCGCCTCCGAGGGCCTCGACGTGCTGGTGATGGAGACGAACGCGCCGGGAGGCCAGGCGGGCTCCAGCTCGAAGATCGAGAACTACCTCGGCTTTCCCACCGGCATCTCGGGCCAGGCGCTCGCCGGCCGCGCGTTCACGCAGGCGCAGAAATTCGGCGCCGAGATGTCGATCGCCAGCAGCGCCCTGCGGCTGCAATGCGACAAGCGCCCCTACACCGTCGAGACTTCCGAGGGCCACGCGATCCACGCGCGCGCGATCGTGATCGCGAGCGGCGCCGAGTACCGCCAGCTTGCGATCGCGGACCTGGCTCGTTTCGTGGGCGTGGGCGTCTACTACGCCGCCACCGCGGTCGAGGCGCGCGTGTGCAGGGGCGAGGAGGTGATCGTGGTGGGAGGGGGAAACTCCGCGGGACAGGCCGCGGTGTTCCTGGCCGGCTCCTGCCGCCACGTGCATGTGCTGGTGCGCTCGAAGGGGCTCGCCGAGAGCATGTCGCGCTACCTCGTGCGCCGCATCGAGGAAAACCCGCACATCACGTTGCACACGCAGACCGAGATCGTCGCGCTCGCAGGCGAGCAAGACCTCGAGCGCGTGACCTGGCGCGACAACCGCGACGGCGCCGAGGAAGTCCTGCCCATCGGCCACGTGTTCCTCATGACCGGGGCGGTGCCCAACACCCGCTGGCTCGAAGGCTGCCTGCGCCTGGACGACAAGGGGTTCGTGTGCACCGGGACGGACCTGGGCGTGGAGGACCTGAGCCCGCCGCAGTGGCCGCTCGCCCGCCGGCCCTACGCGTTCGAGACCAACCTCCCCGGCGTCTTCGCGGTGGGCGACGTGCGCTCGGGAAGCGTCAAGCGCGTGGCCTCCGCCGTCGGCGAGGGCTCGGCATGCGTGCAATCGATCCATCGGGTCCTCGCCGAGTGAGTGGTCGCCGGAGCGGCCGGATGCGCAACACCGAACGCTCCTGGGGCGCGCCGGCCAAGCTGCTGCACTGGACGGTCGCCGCGCTCGTGTTCGTGCAGATCGCCCTGGGTTGGTCCGCGGCGAGCTGGCGGCTTTCGCCGGTAAAGCTCGACCTCTTCGTCTGGCACAAGTCGACGGGGTTGGTGATCCTCGCGCTGATGATGGTGCGCGTCGCGTGGCGGTGGGCCAACCCCGTGCCTGCCCTGCCTGCCGACACGACGCCCTGGGAGCGACGTGGCGCGCAGGCAAGCCATTTCCTCCTCTACGTGCTGTTGTTTCTCATGCCCGTGACCGGGTGGATCGTGAATTCCGCCGCCAATATCCCGTTCCGCATGTTCTGGCTGATCCCGGTGCCCGCGATCGTGGAGCCGGACAAGGCGATGGCGGATGCGGCGGCGCGCGCGCACTTCGTGCTCTTTGTCGCGTTGTCGCTGCTGCTGACCGTCCACGTCGCAGCCGCGCTGCGCCATCACTTTCTCAAACGCAACGATGTGCTGGTGCGCATGCTGCCCGGCAAGGCAGGGGTCGGGTGATCCGGCGCGCCCTGCTCGCCGCCGCAGTGCTGGCCGCGCCCGTCCATGCCGCGCATGCCGCCGACTGGAAGATGGACGCCGCGGCGAGCCGGCTCGAATTCGCGGCCACGTTCGAGAATACCGCCGCGCCCGGCGTGTTCAGGCAATTCGATACCCGGATGCACTTCGATGCCGGCCAGCCCACGCAGGGCCGGCTCGACGTCACGATCGCCGTCGGGAGCGCCGACATGGACAGCGCCGACGTGAACAAGGCCATCGGCGGCGCCGAGTGGTTCGACTTCGCCCGCTTTCCGCAGGCGCAATTTCACGCGACCGACATCCGTCCCGCGCCGGCCGGCCGCTACCTGGCGCGCGGCATGCTGAGCCTCAAGGGCGTGCAGCGGCCGCTCGACGTTCCGTTCACGTGGACCGCGGCGGGCGACACGGCGCAAATGCAAGGAGAGTTCATCGTCAAGCGCGCCGCCTTCGGCATCGGCAGCGGCGAGTGGGCGGCCACGAATGTGGTCGGCGCCGACGTGAAGGTCAAGTTCAGCGTGCGGCTGCGCAAGGATGGCTGACCGGCGCATCACGCGAGCCCTCGCCGCGATCCTCGTCGCGCTGCTCGCGGCATGCGCTTCGCAGGTTGCGCCGCCGCCGCAGGTCGGCAAGGCGGAGCCGGCCGGGTTTCCGGCCGCGCATTACCGGCAGTTGCTCGCGCAGGGCAAGCCCGTGTTCCGCGTCGACCCTGCCCGCTCGCTAGTGCTCGCCGTGGTCCGGCGCGCAGGAGCGCTCGCGCAATTCGGGCACGACCACGTGGTCGCGAGCCACGATGTGGCGGGGTACATCGCGCCGGAAGACGGCCGCGCCGATCTTTACGTGCCGCTGGACGCGATGCTCGTCGATGAGCCCGCGCTGCGCGCCGGGGCGGGCTTCGACACGCAGCCGTCCGCCGCCGACATCGCGGGCACGCGCCGCAACATGCTGGACAAGGTGCTCGAGACCGGCCGCCATCCCTACGCGCTGATCGCCGTGAGCGACTACGGGGCTGGCGCCGCCACGCACCGGCCCACGGTCGCCCTCACGCTGCACGGCGTCACCCATCTCGTGGAGGCTGCATCGCACCTCGAGCAGGCCGCCGGCGAAATCAGCGTGACGGGAGCCTTCGCGATCGACCAGTCCCGATTCGGCATCGAGCCGTTCTCGATCCTGGGCGGGGCGATCGCGGTGCAGGATCGCGTGAGCATCACCTTCCGATTACGCGCCCGCCGCATGGAATAGCCCGCGCCGCCATCCTTGCCTGCTCCACGCCTTACTGGTTCCCGGCCACCTGCTTGCGCAGGCGCTCTTCCTGCGCACGCAGCTCCGGGGTGAATTCGGCGCCGAAATCCTCGGCCTCGAAGACCTGCCGGATCTCGATCTCGCAGTCCTGCCCGGGGAAGGGGCTCGGGCTGCGCCGGGCCCAGTCGATCGCCTCCTGCTTCGACTTCACCTTCCAGATCCAGTAGCCGGCGACCAGCTCCTTGGTCTCGGCGAAGGGCCCGTCGACCACGGTCTTGCTGCCGTCGCGGGCAAAGCGGATCCGCGCGCCCTTCGAGCTGGGCTGCAGCCCCTCGCCCGCCTGCATGATGCCGGCCTTCACCAGCTCCTCGTTGAACCTGCCCATGTCGGCGAGCAGCTTCGCATCCGGCATCTCGCCCGCTTCCGAGCTCTTCGTCGCCCGGACCATCACCATGAATCGCATCGTCGTCTCCTCGGGTGTGGTTGGAATCTTCAAACGCCATTCAGCGGCTGGTTGAGCTCCGTGCTCCAGGCGGCCGGATCGGGGCTCGACTCCGGGCCCGCGACGTAGCGCTCCCAGAGGTCCGGCCGCGTGGCGTAGCCGTTGGCCGCGATCCACGCCTTGAACTCGCCCCACGCCTCCCCGAGCCCCTCGTAGGGGCCGTGGTAGACCGTCCGCGCCACCTTCGCGGCGCGCAGCTTGCCGGAATTCACGCGCCCCACGGGAAACACAGGGGACGCGACGGGCACGCAGATCTCGAAGTCGAAGACCGCGGGATCCATCTTCAGGTGATGCGTGAACCACGGCCCGGTGGTCCCGATGCCCTGGGCGGCGATGGCGGCCATCAGCTCCTGGCGGCCCGGGCCCATGACCTCGCGGATCTTCGGGCGCGGCACCGTGATGCGGATGGAGGCGACCAATTGGTCGTCGGACTGCGTGACCTGCGGCTGGTCGAGCATGGATGTCTCCTGTGGGGCGCCTAGCGCGGCTTGCGCGAGGCCTTGTGCGGCACGCCGCCGACCTCGAGGTCGCGGCAGGGGCGCACCTCGATCGTGCCCAGCGGCGCGCTCGGGATGCGTGCGGCGACCTGGATCGCCTCGTTCAGGTCGCGCGCCTCGATGAAGTAGAACCCGGCCACCATTTCCTTGGTCTCGGCGTAGGGACCGTCGGTGAGCGCCGTCTTGCCGTTGCGCACGCGCACGCAGGTGGTGTCCGCCGCGGGCTGGAGCGCCTCGGCCTCGATGAAATGATTGCTGTCGAGCAGGCCGTCGTTGAACTCGAGGTGGCGCGCGTTGAGCGCGCTCATCTCGGCCTCGGGCATCGCCGCGAGCTCCTTCTCGTCGAGATAGATCAGGCAGAGGTACCTCATCGCCCGCCCTCCGTTGCGCTCCGGTGCATCGCCATCGGCCACCTCTCCGCGTTGGAAAATCCGTCGTCCTGCCAGGTAGTCGAATGGCGGGCAGCCGTTTCGACAACCCCGATCGAATTTATTTCCCGAGCTCCGCGAGGCGGCGCTCCAGGAAGCGCCGCTCCGAGGCCTGCCGCGTGAGCTCCAGGGCCGTCTCATAGGAGCGACAGGCATCTTCCGTGCGGCCCAGCCGGCGGCAGAGGTCCGCGCGCGCGGCGTGCGCCAGGTGATAGTCGCGCAGCTGCCCCCGCGCGAGCAGGGCGTCGACCAGCGCGAGGCCCGCGGCGGGGCCGTCGCGCATGGCCACGGCGACGGCGCGATTGAGCTCGATGACGGGCGAGGCGTCCAGGCGCAGCAGCGCGTCGTACAGGCCCACGATCTCGTCCCAGTCCGTCGCCTGCGCGTCCGGGGCCTCGGCGTGCACCGCGGCGATCGCCGCCTGCAGGGTGTACGGGCCGAAGGCACGCGAGGCGAGCGCGGCCTGCACGAGACGCACGGCATCGGCGATCCGCCCGCCGTCCCACAGCGAGCGGTCCTGGTCGTCGAGCAGGATCAGCTCGCCATCCGCCGAGGTGCGCGCGGCCCTGCGCGATTCGTGCAGCAGCATGAGCGCGAGCAGGCCCACCGCCTCGGGCTCGGGCAGCAGCTCCACCAGCATGCGGCCCAGGCGGATCGCCTCGCCGGAGAGGTCCGCGCGCGTGAGCGACGCGCCGGAAGAGGCGAGGTAGCCCTCGTTGAACACCAGGTAGATCACGCGCAGCACGCTCTCCAGGCGCCCGGCAGCTCGCCGCGTCCCGGCACTTCGTACGGAATGCGCGCGTCGCGGATCTTCGCCTTCGCGCGCACGATGCGCTGCGCGACCGTGGGCGCCGGGACGAGGTGGGCGCGCGCGATCTCCTCGGTCGTGAGCCCGCAGACCTCGCGCAGCGTGAGCGCCACCTGCGCCTCGGGCGCGAGCGCCGGGTGGCAGCAGGTGAAGATGAGCCGCAGGCGGTCGTCCTCGACGCCTTCGCGCTCATCCGGCGTGGAGCCGTCGGTGAGCGCCGCGACGTGGTCGGCGACCTCCTCCAGGGAGACGTCGTATTTGGAGCGCCGGCGCAGGCGGTCGATCGCCTTGAAGCGGCCGGTGGAGACGAGCCAGGCGCGCGGATTGTCCGGCACGCCCTCGGCGGCCACTGCTCCAGCGCCGCCACGAACGCCTCGTGCACGGCTTCCTCGGCGATGTCGAAATCGCCGAGCTGGCGGATCAGCGTGGCGAGGACCCGGCGCGACTCGGCGCGATAGACCGCGTCGACGATGCGGTGGATATCGGAGGCGCCGGCTGCCGATGGGCGTTGCATGCGCGCGGCTACCGGGACGGGACGAAGTGGAAGTCGTCGACCTTTGCGTTCCGGTCGCAGGTGACCCATGCGTTCAAGACGCCCTTCTCGAAATGCACCGGCGTGATCACCGTGGTCGCCCCGCGCCGCGTGGAAGACGTGGGCTTTCCGAAATGATCGATCCGGCCGAATTCCTCGTCCAGCTCGCGCATGACCTCGCGGAACATCCTGTCGGGCTTGTGCGACTTCAATTCGCCGCTGAAACGGCTGTATGCGCCGGGAAGATCATCGCGCCTGATCGCATCGAGCAGCTTCGCGGCCGTGGCGACGCAGGCCGCCTTCGTGACCGCGAGGCAGGGTTGCGGGGCCGCGGCCAGCGCAACGAGCAGGATTGCCGCCTGTCGATTCATGAGATCTCGCTCCGCATGGACCCATGGCCCGGAAACCGGCCCCCACAAGAAAAGGGGGAGGCCGAAGCCTCCCCGAGTATTGCACCTCTGCAGAATCGTTACATGCGGCTCAATGCTTGAGCGACATCACCGTGTCGATGCCGTGGATCACGCCGTTGCTCGCCTCGATTTCCTGCTTCGAGACTTTCGCGCCGTTCACGGTGAACCCGCCATCCCTGGCGGCGAAGGTGAGCGTGGCGCCCTCCAGGCTCTTCGAATCGCGCGCCTTGATGTCCTTGGCGTGCAGCGCGCCCTTCATCATGTGCAGGTTGATGACCGAGGCGAGCTGGGCCTTGTCCTTGAGCAGCGCCTCGAGCCGCCCCTTGGGCAGCTTGGCGAACGCCTCGTCGGTGGGCGCGAAGAGGGTGAACGGGCCCATGCCCTTGTACGTGCTCATGAGATCGGAAGCCTTCAGCGCGTTGTAGAAGGTGGTGAAGTTGCCGGCGTTGGCGACGTTGACGACGATGTCCTTGCTTTCGGTGTCCAGGTTTTGCGTTTCCATTTTCGAGTCCTTTCCTGCTGGGTGCGGCAAGGGGAATGCACCAGCCGCACCGGTCGATTCCAACCGGTGGTCCAGCATGGCCCGCGGACCCGGGAAAGCCCAGTGATATAAATAGTTAAATGCCTTGACTTGGTTGCTCCGCGCATACGGGATAATGGCCGCGCGCCCATGGACCGTACCAAGCCACGCTTCGAAGAAGGTTCCGCCCGCCGGCAAGCCTGCACGCGCACGGCCCTCGGCGCGCGGACTGGTGCGCAACACGCGCCCGGAGGATTTTCCCGCGGTGCGCGAGCTGCAGCGGCTCACCTACGCCACGATTCCGGAGTGGACGCGCGATCAGATGGCGCGGCAGCTCGCCGCGTTTCCCCAGGGACAGCTCGTGGCCGAGCTCGACGGGCGCGTCGTGGGGGCGGCCGCCTCGCTCATCGTGCGTTGGGACGACTACGGCCTGGACCATACCTGGCAGGAAGTCACCGGCGGCGGCACCTTCTCGACCCACGATTCCGGGGGCCGGACCCTGTACGGCGCGGAAGTCGTCGTGGACCCGCGGGCGCGCGCCAAGGGTGTGGGCCGCGCGCTCTACGCCGCGCGGCGCATGCTGTGCCGGCGCCTCAATCTCAAGCGCATCATCGCCGCGGGCCGCCTGCCGGGCTACCACAAGGTGGCCGCGCGGATGTCCCCGGAGCTCTACGCGATGCACGTGGTCTGGGGCGACATGGTCGATCCGGTGCTCGGCTTCCAGATCGCGCAGGGCTTCCAGTACTGCGGCGTGATCCCCGGGTATCTGCCCGAGGACTCGGAGTCGTGCGGCAACGCGGCATTGATCGTGTGGCTCAACCCGCGCTACTCGCCGAAGGCGGGCACGCGCGCCGCGCCCTAGATCCCCACCTGCAATCCCACCTTCATCGCCTGGGCGGCGGGGATGTGGTAGAGCGCCGTGGTGTCGCGCGTGTTGCTCGCCATGAGCACGAAGAGCTTGTCGCGCCACGCCGCCATGCCCTCGCGCCTGCGCCCGGCGAGCAGGTCGACGTGGCCGATGATGTAGTGGATCTCATCGAGCTTGAGCGGCAGGCCCAGCTCGGCGCACTCCGCCAGCTCCGACGGGACGTTGGGCCGCTGCATGAACCCGTAGCGCAGCACGACGCGGAAGAAACCCTCCTGCAGGTCCGTGAGCTCGATGCGCTCGTCGCGGCTGGTCTTGGCCTCGGGCTCGATCACCACGGTGAGCAGGATCACGCGCTCGTAGAGCACGCCGGTGTGGCGCACCAGCTGCAGCAGCGCGGGCGGCGTCTGCTCGAGGCGCCCGGTAAAGAACACGCCGGTGCCGGGGACGCGCGGCGTGTTGCCGTCCTTCACTTGCGCCAGGAACTCGTCGAAGGGCGGCGCGGTGGCCGCGATCCGCTGGCCGAGGAGCTGCGTTCCCCGCCGCCACGTGGTCATGACCGTGAACAGGCCCGCGCCGATCGCGAGCGGCAGCCAGCCGCCCTCGGGGATCTTGAGCATGTTGGAGCCGAGGAAGGAAAGGTCGATCGCGAGGAATCCCGCGAGGAAGGCGAGCGCCGCGGGCAGGCTCCAGCCGCCGCGCTCGCGCGCGACGTTGAACGCGAGCACGGTCGTGATCGCCATCGTGGAGTTCACGGCCACGCCGTACGCCGCGGCGAGGTTGCCAGAGGTGCGGAACGCGAGCACCAGCCCGACCGCCGCGGCCATGAGCGCCCAGTTCACCGACGGCATGTAGATCTGCCCGCGGGCATCGGCCGAGGTCTGCTTCACCTCCAGGCGCGGCATCAGGTCGAGCAATCCCGCCTGGCGCGTGAGCGAATAGGCGCCCGTGATCACGGCCTGGGAGGCGATGCAGGTCGCCGCCGTGGTGAGGGCGATCAGCGGGTAGAGCGCCCAGGACGGCGCGAGGTTGAAGAACGGCTGGCCGCTCGCCGTGGGATCGACGATGAGCAGCGCGCCCTGGCCGAAGTAGTTGAGGAGCAGCGCCGGCAGCACGAAGCGCGAACCACACCTTGCGGATCGGCGCGCGGCCGAAATGGCCGAGGTCCGCGTACAGCGCCTCGCCGCCGGTCGTCACCAGGAACACCGCGTAGAGGATGAAGTAGCCGGTCCATCCGTTGGCGAGGAAGAACTGCACCGCGTAGTACGGATTCACGGCGAGCAGCACCACGGGCGCGCGCACGATGCCGCCCACGCCCAGGGCCGCGATCACGGCGAACCAGACGAGGGTCAGCGGCCCGAAGATGGCGCCCACCTTCGCGGTGCCGTGGCGCTGGACGGCGAACAGCAGCACGAGGATCACCACGGTGACCGGCATGACGTAGGCGTCGAGGTGCGGCGCCGCCACCTTCAGGCCCTCCACCGCGCTCAGCACCGAGATCGCGGGCGTGATCATCGTGCCGCCGTAGAGCATCGAGGCCCCCAGCACGCCGAGCAGGATCAGCACGCGGCGCGAGCGGCGCTGCGTGTCGCGGTCGGGGCGCAGCAGCGCGAGCAGCGCGAAGATCCCGCCCTCGCCGCGGTTGTCGGCGCGCAGCACGAAGATCATGTACTTGAGCGAGATCACGAGCACCAGCGTCCAGAAGACGAGCGAGAGGATGCCGAGGACGTTGCCTTCGGTGGCCGGGATGGGGTCCTTCCCGGTGAAGCACTCGCGCAGCGCGTAGATGGGGCTCGTGCCGATGTCGCCGTACACGACGCCGAGCACGGCTATGGCGAGCACGGCGAACGAATCGCTGTGGGGGTCCGCCGGGCTCGCGCGCTTCTGGGCCTCGCGCTGGGCGTCGCGCCCCGCAGTGCTGGAAGTCATGGGTTATCCCGGGAGGGTGCCGGCGATATTGTCCGCGATGCGCGCCATGATCGCACGGCGTCGGGCGGCAGGCTCAGGCGCCCTGCGCTTCGCCCAGCGCCGCCAGCGCGGCCGCGCGCGCGTGGATCTGCGTGGTGTCGAACAGCGGCACCGGCGTATCGTCCTCGCCCACGAGCAGGGAAATCTCGGTGCAGCCCAGGATCACCGCCTCGGCGCCCCGCGCGGCCAGGTCCGCGATGATCCTCAGGTATTCGAGCTGCGAGGCATCGACGATCGTGCCGCGGCACAGCTCCTCGTAGATCACGTCGTGGACCCGCGCCTGGTCCGGAGCCGGGGGCACGAGCACCTTCAGCCCGTGCATCTGCTCGAGTCGTGAGCGGTAGAACGGCTCTTGCATGGTGAAGCGCGTGCCGAGCAGGCCGACCACGCGCATCTTCCTGCCCGCGATGGCGCGCGCCGTCGGATCGGCGATGTGCAGCAGCGGGATCTTCACGTTCGCCTCGATCGCCGGCGCGACCTTGTGCATGGTGTTGGTGCAGAGCACGAGGAAATCCGCGCCCGCGCGCTCGAGCTTCGCGGCTTCCTCCGCCAGCACGGCGCCCGCCTCGTCCCAGCGGCCCGCGTGCTGGAGCTGCTCGATCTCGTCGAAGTCGACGCTCGCGAGCACGATCTTCGCGGAATGCAGCCCGCCGAGCCGCTCGGCGACGGTGCGGTTGATGATGCGGTAGTAGGGAACCGTGGATTCCCAGCTCATGCCGCCCAGCAGCCCGATGGTCTTCATGGCGGTGCCCGGCCCCTTCGCGGTGCGATCCAGGCGCCAGTATTCCACGGCGTGAACTGGATACAATCGGGACGGAACCCGCCGATGAAGAATCGCCCCTATCCCCTCGAGCCCATCTTCGGGCGCATCCTCTCGCCGTTCGAGGAATTCCTCCAGCGCATGACCGCGGGAGGGATCGTGCTCATCGCCACGACGGTGGTGGCGCTGGGGCTCGCCGCGGTCGTTGGCCACGACGCGATCCACGGCTTCTGGGAGCAGCGGCTCACGCTCTCGGCGGGCAGCCTGTTCGAGCTGGGGCTCACGTGGCACGAATGGGTGAACGACGCGCTGATGGCGCTCTTCTTCCTGCTCGTGGGCCTGGAGCTCAAGCGCGAGATCCTCGTGGGAGAGCTCTCGTCGCTGCGCAACGCGGCGCTGCCCGTGTTCGCCGCCCTGGGCGGCATGCTCGTGCCGGCGCTGATCTACGTCGCGTTCAACGCGCAATCCGCCGGCGCCCGCGGCTGGGGCGTGCCCATGGCCACGGACATCGCCTTCGCCGTCGGGATCCTCGTCCTGCTCGCCTGGCGCGTGCCGCGCAACCTCATCATCTTCCTCACGGCGCTTTCCATCGCCGACGACCTGGGCGCGGTGCTGGTGATCGCCCTCTTCTACACGAGCCGGATCGACGGCCAGTTCTTCGGCGCGGCGATCGCCCTCTTCGTCCTGCTGCTGCTGCTCAACCGCGGCGGGATCCGCAACCCGCTGCCGTACGTGATCGGCGGAGTGCTGCTCTGGTATGCGGTGCTCGCTTCGGGGATCCACGCCACGCTCGCGGGCATCCTCCTCGCCCTGGTCATTCCCGCCCGGCCCGCGCACAGCCCCGCGCAGTTCGAAGAGCGCATCGAGGAGCTGCACGCGGCGTTTCGCGCCGACCGCCGGGACCAGGAGACGTCCGACGATCCCCTGGGCAACCAGCACATGGCCTCGATCGCCGAGGCGATGGAGCACTCGGCGGCGCAGGTGCAAAGCCCGCTGCAGCGCATGGAGCACGGGCTGCACCCATGGGTCACGTTCGTGGTCATCCCGATCTTCGCGCTGGCCAACGCCGCGATCGACCTCTTCCACGTCCGCTGGGGCGAGGCGCTCTCGAACGACGTGACCATCGGAATCGTCGCGGGCCTGGTGCTCGGCAAGTTCGCGGGGATCAGCTTCTTCAGCTGGCTCGCGGTGCGCCTCGGGCTCGCGCGCCTGCCGTCGGGCGTGGGCTGGAAGCACCTGCTGGGCGCCGCGTGGCTCGGGGGCATCGGGTTCACGATGTCGCTCTTCATCGCGCAGCTCGCGTTCACCGACGCCGTCATGGTCGAGCAGGCGAAGCTCGGGATCCTGCTGGGGTCGACCGCCGCCGCGCTCTTCGGGGTCGCCTGGCTGCTGGTCGCGAGCTCGGACGGCAAGGCGACTACGGGCTAGCGAGCACCTTCTCGAGCAGCGCGCGCTTGGCCGCGCAGCGCTCCTCGCTCCAGCAGGCCCGGTAGGTCTTCACCGTGCGGCCGTCGTGCAGCAGGTGGATCTCGAACGGCTGCCCCATGCGCACCGTGTGCACGTAGTTCGCGAAGCTCTCGGCGAAGTCGTCCGCGGGATGGGTGGCCGCGTAGAGCGTCGGGAAGTTGGTGGGGGACGTCCACGAGCCGCTTCACCTCCGGCGGCAGCTCGACGATCGCCGCGCGGATGTCCTCGACCAGCCCCGGCGGGGGCGACGCGGCCTTCGGGCGCGTCGGGATCGATTGCGCGATCGTATCCAGGGTCAGGAACTCGACCAGCTCGGGCGAGCCGATCGCGATGCGCGCCTCGAGCGGACGGTCGAGGGCGTCGCCCCAGAACGCGAGGGTCTTGACAGGACTCGCGCGCCCCAGACGCATTGCGCACGCGGGAGTGACCGGATTGCACTTCGCTTCGCCGCCCGCGGGCGCGGCGGCCGCCGGCGCGCCCGCCAGGGCGAGGGCCAGGAGCGATGCGATCCCCGAGCAAGCGAAGGCCCCGGCGCTGTGCGTTTTCATGCGATGCCCACACTCGGCGCAAGCGGCCTTACCAGGAAGGGATTCGCATGATACCGTCCGCTCGGGGCGCGCCGTTCCCGCCGCCCGAGCCTTCCCCGATGCACGAACTTCCTCCCTCCCGATGATCCTCGGCGACCACCATCCGGAACAGAGCGTCAAGTCCGAGGTGGGATTCATCGGCCCGATCGAGGGCCTGCGCGGCGTGGCCGTGCTGTGGGTGATCCTGTTCCACTACCTGCTGGTGCGCGACCCCGCGCTCGCCGATCCCTGGAATGCCGCGATCAACGCGCGCCACGCGCTGCGGGTGATCGTCGGCAACGGCTATCTCGGGGTCGACCTGTTCTTCCTCATCACCGGGTTCCTGCTCGTGCTGACGTGGGCGCGCCACGCCGCCACGGGACTCCCGCCTCCCAGCGCGCGCGACTTCTACGTGCGGCGCATCCGCCGCATCGTTCCCGCCTACTACGTCCAGCTCTACCTGCTCTTCGTGCTGTTCATCCCGCTGCTGCGCACCTTCGATTACTGGCGCTACGACATCGGGTTCCTGTCGTACAACGTCCTCGCCCACGGCCTGTTCCTGCACTACACGACGCCGCTGTCGAGCGCCTCGCTCGGGGTGAACGGGCCGCTGTGGAGCCTTTCGCTCGAGTTCCAGTACTACCTGCTCCTGCCCTTCCTCGCGCCGGTCATGGTGCGCGCACCGCTACGCGGGGCCGCGGTGCTCGCGGCCATCGCGATCGCCTGGCACTGGCTCGCGCGCAACGACCTCGCCCCGCTCGTGCAGGCCGAGATGCACCTGGGCGCGCGCTGGCACCTGGACGAGGGCACGATCCGCCACCTGGTCCTCACGCAGCTTCCGGGCTACCTCGCGCACTTCGCCGCGGGCATCCTCGTGGGCCTGGGCTGGTTCCGCCTTTCGACGCGCCCGGCGCGTGCGCTCGAATCCGGCGCGTGGCTCGCGGTCTCGCTCGGCTGCCTCGCGCTGCTCTACTGGCTCTACGTGCTGGGCGGCGGCGCGTACTTCGGCGAGGCCTCGTGGTTCGTCACCGTCGTCGCGTTCGCGCTGGTGATGTTCGGCCTCGTCTCGCGCAATGCGGGCGTGGCCCGCGTGCTGCTCGCCAACCGGCCGCTCGCCTTCGTCGGCAAGGTGAGCTATTCGGCGTACCTGTACCACATGCCGCTGCTGATGCTGTGGAACAAGTACTGGACGCTCGCCGGGAGCCGCTGGTCGCTGCCGCTCTACCTCGCCTGCGTCCTCGCCGTCTCGTGGGTTTCCTGGCGCTACGTCGAGCAGCCGTTCATTCGCAAGCAGGAGCGCGTCGCGCTCCCGCTGGCGCGTCATTCGTAGCCGAGGGCCTCGAGCGCGCTGCGGCGCAGCGCATGCCACACCGACAGGCGCACGGCGGCGAGCACCACCGCGACGCCGCCGCCGAGCAGCGCGAGGCCGGTGAGCGAGAAGCGCAGCGGCACGGCCACGCGCAGCAAGGTGCGCGCCGCCGCCTCGTTCAACGCGAGGGTGAGCGCGATCGAGAGCGGCACCGCGAGCAGCGCGCCGGCGATCGCCACGGCCGCGCCCTCGGCCGTCAGCATCGCGGCGATGGCGCGCGGCGTCGCGCCCAGGGTGCGAACGATGCCGATCTCGCGCGTGCGCTCGAGCACGTTGTAGCCGGTGCCCGCCGCGAGCACGATCGCGCCCACCAGCGCCGCCGCGAGCGCCACCATGCGCAGCACGTCGCCCACCACCTTGAAGTGCTCGTCCAGCGCGTCGCGGAACATCGCGCGCGACAGCAGCTGCGCCGGCGCGAGGCGTGCCTCGAGCAGCGCGCGGTCGAGCGCGCCGGCCACCGCCTCGGGGTGATCGCCGCCCGCCTTCACGCGCAGGTCGGCGGAGGCGTCGCCCAGCCCCGTGATCGCCTCGAAGGCGGGAAAGCCCGCGTAGAGCGTGGGATTGCCGATCTCCTCGACGATCCCGGTCACGCGCATCGTGGCGAGGCGCCCGCGGAACGGCAGCCGCACCTCGCTCCCCACGCCCAGGCCAGGAAAGGCCTCGCGCACCGTGCGTGTCATGAGGACCTCGTCGCCCGCGTCCGCGCGCGGCATGCGCCCCTCGACGACGGGCAGGCGGAAGAGGCGCGAGCGCGGCGGATAACCGACGAGCGCCACGCGCCGGGTTTCGCTCGCGGTCGCGGGGTCGGATGCGGCCGGCAGCGGGCTCGTCGTCGCGCGCCGCCAGGCTTCGGCCACCTGCACGCCGGGCACCCCGAGCGCGACGGCCTCCAGCCGGGCGCCCGGCGCGCCGCGCGCCATCAGCACCTCGATGTCGTGGCCCTGCCGGGCGAGGCTCGCGTCGATCACGCGCATCATGCTTTCGTAGTTGCTGTGCGTGGTGAGCAGCAGCGCCCCGCCGCTCGCGAGCGCGAGCAGCATGAACGCGAGCCTCCAGGGACGGCGCAGCGTGTTGCGCAGCGCGAACGTCCAGCGCAGGCCGCCGGGCAGCGCCAGCGCGCGCGCCAGCCGCGAGCCCGCGCCCGGCGGCGCGGCGATGCCGGCATCGTGCATCGCTTCGCGCGCGCTCATGCGGCACGCGCGCACGATGGGCCAGGCCATCGAGGCGAGCGCGATCCCGGCCGCCACGCCCGCCTCCTCGAGCGCGAGCCGCATGGGCACGTCCCAGCGCGCGACGTCGATGTTCATCACGCTCGCGTAGTGGCGCACGACGGCGCGGCCCAGCGCGGCGCCCAGCGGCAGCGCGACCGCGGCCACGACGAGCGCGAGCGGGGCGGCGAGCGCGAGGTATTGCGCGGCGACCTGGTGCGCGCGGGCGCCCATCGCCTTCATCACGCCCACGATGCGCACTTCGCGGCGCATCCACGCGGCGACCAGGTAGCCGGCCAGCGCGGCGCTGCACGTGAAGGCGATGGCGCACAGCACGCCCAGCACGCGCAGCATCGCATCCATCAACGCAGCGTGGGGATGGCGGTTGGCGAGCGTGTCGACGCGCAGTGGAGCGTGCCCCTTCGCCTCGAGCCGCGCGCCCAGCTCGTCGGCGAAGGCCAGCGCATCGCCGGTATCCCCGCGAGTGCGCATCCGCACGAGCACCTGGTCGAGCGTCGGATCCTGCCCGAGCAGCGCCGCGCCCGCGGGCATTGCGAACGCGTAGATCACCCGGTCCTGGGTGCTGGGCGCGACCGTCGGGTCGTGCACGAAGCCGGCGAGCGGCGGCGTGGCGATGTCGCCGCTCGGCGTGCGGATGCGAAGCCGCCCGCCGGCCGGAAGCAGCGAGCGTCCCGACTGCTCGATCCAGACGCCCTCGGGGCTCGACGACAGCGCGGGCCCATGGCGATGGAGCACGCCCACCTGCCGCGCCTGCGGGTCGCGCAGGATCGTAAGGCGCATCGGCAGCCAGCCTCCCTCCTTCACGGCGATGCGCGCATACGCGACGCGGCGCGCATCGACCGCCGCGACGCCCTCCTGCGCGCCCACTTCGGCCAGCAGCGGCGCATCGACGCGGTCGAACCAGAGCGCGACGTCGGGCGCGAGCGCGGCGTCGTAGCTCGCGGCGATCGCGCGCGCAAGGATCGCCCGGGCATCGAGCGCGGCGACCACGCCCGCGGCGCCCAGCACCAGCACCAGCGCGATGAGGCCGACCTGCGCGCGGTAGCGACGCGCGTCTCCGAGCACCTTGCGCCAGCGCATGCTCACGCGGCGCTCGCGTGCCGCGCGCTGTCGGAGGCGACGGCTCCGTCGCGCAGCTCGACCACCCTGCCCGCGGCGCGCGCGAGCTGCGCGTCGTGCGTGACGATCAGGAGCGTCTTGCCGCGCTCGGCCAGCCGCTCGAACAGCGCGCCGATCCCCGCCGCGGTCTCGCTGTCGAGGTTCCCGGTGGGCTCGTCGGCCAGCAGGATGGGGGGATCGTTCGCCAGGGCGCGCGCGATCGCGGCGCGCTGCTGCTGGCCGCCCGAGAGCATCGAGGGGAGCTTGCCCGCCTGGTCGGCGATGCCGACGCCTTCGAGCAGCTCCATGGCGCGTGCGTGGCGCGCGGCGCGCGGAATCGCGCCCACCAGCTCCATCGCGAGCACGACGTTCTCCTCGACCGTGAGCGTGGGCAGCAGCTGGAAGAACTGGAACACGACGCCCACGTTCCTGCCGCGCCATCGCGCGAGCGCACCCTCGCCCATCCGCCCCAGGTCGGCGCCGGCCACGCGCACGCGGCCCGCGCTCGGGCGGTCGAGCGCGGCGACGAGGTTGACGAGGGTCGACTTGCCGCTGCCCGACTTGCCGAGCACGGCGAGGTGCTCGCCCGCCGCCACCGTGAGCGAGACGCCGCGCAGCGCCGGATGGCGCTGGCCGCCGCGCGGCGCGAAAATCCTTTCGACCGCGTCGAGCTCGATCGTCCCGCCGCGCACCGTCATGCGCGCTACATCCGCTTGAGCGTGAAGAGATCCGAGCCCAGCAGCCTGCCCTCGGCATCGAAGCGGAAGGTCTTGAGCCGCGACTTGCCGGAGTCGTAATGGAATTCGACCCGGGCGGTGCGCACGCCGGCCTGCGCCTGCACCGACTGGATCACCATCTGCGCGGGGCCGGGCAACTTCTCGATCGCCTGGAGCAGGAAATCCGAAGCCCGGGCGTCGTCGGGCATGTCATCGACCGCGTACTTCGCGGACACGCGCGGCAGGAGCATCGTGCCGTCGCGCGCCATCAACGCGTCGGCGAACGCGCGCAGGAAGCTCTCGACCTGCGGATCGGGCGGCGTGCCCGGCAGGCTCGACACGATCGCGCGCGCGACGGGCGGCGGCGCCTTCACGCGCGGCGGAGGGTCGCCGTGGAAGAAGCTCTTCCAGTCGGCGAGGTGCATCGGCGGCGCGCCCGCGGCGAGCGGCAATCCGGGGCCGGCGAGCAGGCATGCGGCCATCAGGACGACTCGAAATGTTCTTGGGCGCACGGTCGTGGTATAGGATGGGGGTGGCTGTATAGTAGCAACAAATTCGCCTATTACAACTATTTCTTACTGTAAAACGATGATAACATCCGACCTCCCCGGGATCCGGCGGCTGTGCTGGCTGATTCGCGCCGTGGGCGCCGTGTTCCTGTTGTTCGTGCTCGCGTCGTATCTCGCGACGTGGCTCTGGCCCGACCTGGCGCTGTGGAACGAGCACTGGGCGCGCATGGCGCGCGTGGGCGGGCTCGCACCCAACGCGGCCAGTGCCCTCGCGCCGGGCGAGCGCTTCCTGCTCGGGGCGGTGATGCTGCCCTACCTCGCGAGCCTCGTGTGGGCGTTCCACCACCTCGACCGGATGCTGCGCGGATTCGCGCAGGGCGCGTTCTTCGAGCGCGCCACGGTCGGGCACCTGCGCGCCTTCGCGGGCTACCTGCTGCTCGCGCGCGCCCTCGCGCTCCTCGCGGTGCACGCGCGCGTGTACCTGATGGTCCAGTGGTCCGGCGCCGGGAACATCCGCACGGTCTTCGAAGTGTCGAGCGACGAGCTCGCCCTGCTGCTCATGTGCGCGCTGTTCTTCCTCATCGCCCGCATGATGGAGGAAGGCCGGCGCCTCGACGAAGAAAACCGCAGCTTCCTCTGAGCACGGCAATGCCCATCGTCATCAACCTCGACGTGATGCTCGCGCGCAACAAGATGAAGTCGAAGGACCTCGCGGCCTACGTCGGCATCACCGAACAGAACCTGTCGCTGCTCAAGTCCGGCAAGGTCAAGGGCATCCGCTTCTCGACGCTCGCGACGATCTGCGAGCGGCTGCATTGCCAGCCGGGCGACATCCTCGAATACCGGCCCGGGACGGCCGATGAAGCCCCGGATTGAAGGCTTGGCGCCGGCAGGTCTGCTCAGGGCGGGACGTTGGCCTTGATCCAGCGCACGATGCCCGCGATCACCTCGTCCTCGATGCCGAAGTAGCCGTGGCGCGCCAGCGCGTCGCACGGGCCGCTTTGCGGGGGGCTGCCGCCGCGGAAGACCATGAGCTCCTTCTTGCGCACATGCGTGAAGCGCTCCATCAGCGGCGCGAGGTTCGCGAACTGCGAGGTCGGGCAGGCGTCCTCCGCGTTGTGCACGAAGAGCGTGGGGATCTCGATCGAGGCCACGTCGACCGTGGTGTGGATCGCCGGCGGCGGCGAGGAGGGCGGCACGAAGGTGGAGGTCATCACCAGCCCGTCGGCGCCGTCCTTGCCCAGCCGCGCCGCGACGTTCGCGGCCGATATCGTCCCGGTGCTGGTGCCGATGAGCCAGACCGGGACCCGCGCCTGCCCCCGCAGCCATTCGATCACGGCGGCGATGTCGCGCGCGTGCCCTTCGGAGCTGCGGCTCATCGCGTTGAATCCCGATGCGCGATCGGAAGGCACGTCGACCGAGGCCACGAGGAATCCCGCCGCGGCGAATTTCCGGCGCGAGCGGATGAGGAAATTCTGCTTCGTGTGGGGGAGCACGCCGTTGCCGCCGGTGAAGAGGATCACGCTCGCCACCGGCGCGCTGTCCGGCCGCGTCACGAGGAAGCGCTGCGTCACCCCGGGCCGCGTCTGCAGCTCGACGTGGGTCTCGTCCGCGAGCGCCGGAAAGCCGGCGGCCAGCGCCGCCAGCGCGAGGAATGCCCCCAGGAACCTTGCCCGCATCTGCGTGTCTCCTTTCGCTGTGCGCAAGCCTACTCCCCGAACGGCGCGTGACATAATCGCTTCCGTCGCAACAACGGGAAGGGCGCCGTGAGGCTTTCGCTGCTGTTCTGGGCCCTGCTCGCCGTGGCGGGCGCGTGGGTGCTGCCCGGCTGCGCCACGGTTTCGGACCAGGACGCCTCCGCGCGCGAGTGGGAGCACGCCCAGTGCCTCCAGATCCTCGACGACAAGGAGCGCAAGCGCTGCCTGGACCGCGTCGACCAGCGCTACGGCAAGGCGCGCTAGCCCTCAGGTCGCGTGGAATTGCAGCGCGGCGAGGTTGGCGTACAGGCCCCCCAGCGCCACGAGCGAGGCGTGGGTGCCGGTCTCCACGATGCGGCCCTCGTCCAGCACGATGATGCGATCGGCGCGCTGCACGGTGGCGAGCCGGTGGGCGATGACGAGCGTGGTGCGCCCCGCCATCGCGGCCTCGAGCGCGCCCTGCACCAGGCGCTCCGACTCGGCATCGAGCGCGCTCGTCGCCTCGTCGAGCAGCAGCAGCGGCGGGTTCTTCAATAGCGCCCGCGCGATCGCGATGCGCTGGCGCTGCCCGCCCGAAAGCCGCACGCCGCGCTCGCCCAGGAACGAGCGGTAGCCCTCGGGCAGCTTCTCGATGAACTCATGGGCCGCGGCCATCTTCGCCGCGGCGACGATCTCCTCGTCCGTGGCGCCGGCGCGCCCGTAGCGGATGTTCTCCAGCGCGCTCTCGGCGAAGATCACGGTGTCCTGCGGCACGATCCCGATCGCCTCGCGCAGCGCATGCAGGTCGAGCGCCCGGATCTCGACGCCGTCGAGCGTGATCGTGCCGTGCTGCGGATCGTAGAAGCGCAGCAGCAGCTGGAAGAGCGTGGTCTTGCCCGCGCCCGACGGGCCCACCACCGCGACCGTCTCGCCCGGCGCCACCGCGAGCGAAAGGCGCGTGAGCGAGGCCGCCTGCGGGCGCGAGGGATAGTGGAAGGTGACTTCCTCGAGCGCCAGCGCCGCGCCGGCGCCGGTGCGCGGCGGGAGCGCGAGCGGATGCTCCGGCGACTGGATCGGCGAGCGCACCGACATCAGCTCGAGCAGGCGCTCGGTGGCACCCGCCGCGCGCTGCGCCTCGCCCAGCACCTCGGAGAGCGCGGCGATGGCGCCCGACACGATCACCGAGTACAGGATGAACTGCCCCAGCTCCCCGCCGGTCATGGTGCCCTGCATCACCGCGTGCGCCCCGAGCCACAGCACGAACACGATCGAGCCGAACACCAGCAGGATCGCGACCAGGGTGAGCAGCGCCCGGGCGCGAATGCGCCGGATCGCGGTGCGGAAGGCGCTTTCCACCGAGACGGCGAAGCGCTTGGCCTCGATGCCTTCGTGCGTGAAGGCCTGCACCGTGGGCATGGCGTTGAGGATCTCGCCCGCCATCGCCGAGGCGTCGGCCACGCGGTCCTGCGAATCGCGCGAGAGCCGGCGCACGCGCCGCCCGAACATCATGATCGGCAGCACCACCGCGGCCAGCAGCACGATGATGATCGCCGAGAGCTTCGGGCTGGTCACGAACATCATGCCGAGGCCGCCCGCGAAGAGCAGCACGTTCCTGAGCGCCATCGAGATGCTGGTGCCGACCACGGACTGGATCAGCGTCGTGTCGGCGGTCAGGCGCGAGAGCACCTCGCCGCTGCGCGTGATCTCGAAGAACTGCGGGCTCTGGGTGACGACGTGGCGGTAGACGGCGTTGCGGATGTCGGCGGTCACGCGCTCGCCCAGCCACGACACCGTGTAGAAGCGCGCGGCGGTGGCCACCCCGAGCACGCAGGACACGCCGAAGAGCGCGAGGAAGTAGAGGTCGACGTGCTCGATGCTCTTCGAGCCGGCCGCGCCGAACCCGAGGTCGATCATCTGCCGGAAGGCGTAGGGGATGGCGAGCGTGGCGCCCGCGGCGACCACGAGCGCCACGCCCGCGAGCGCGAACTGGCGCACGTAAGGCGCCAGGAACGGGACCAGCCCCCGGAGGGTCGCGAGGCTGCTCTTCCTGCGTTCCTGCGCGGCGCCTTCGGGCGGCTGCCCGCTCATCGCGGGATCGTGTCCGGCAGCAGGATGCCCCGATCGACCTGGTGGATGTCGGTGCGGCCGCAGAAGGCCATCGTGAGGTCGAGCTCGCGCGCGATGAGCTCGAGGCACTTGGCCACGCCCGCCTCGCCCTGGGCGCCCAGGCCGTAGACGAATGCGCGCCCGATCATCGTCGCGCTTGCGCCCAGCGCAACGGCCTTGAGCACGTCCTGGCCGGAGCGGATGCCGCTGTCCAGCCAGACCTCGATGCCGGAGCCCACCGCGTCCACGACCTGCGGCAGCGCGGCGATCGCGGAAGGCGCGCCGTCCAACTGGCGCCCGCCGTGGTTGGAGACGATGAGCGCGTCGGCGCCGCTGTCGCGCGCGCGCTTCGCGTCATCGGCCTCCATGATTCCCTTGAGGATGAGCTTGCCGCCCCAGCGCTGCTTGATCCATTCCACGTCGCCCCAGTTCAGGCGCGGGTCGAACTGCTCCTGCGTCCACGCGGAGAGCGACGACATGTCGCCCACGCCCTTCGCGTGCCCGACGATGTTGCCGAACGTGCGCCGCGAGGTCCCGAGCATGCCCAGGCCCCAGTGCGGCTTGGTCGCGAGGTTGAGCAGGTTCGCGAGCGTCATCCGGGGCGGCGCGGAAAGGCCGTTCTTGATGTCGCGATGGCGCTGCCCCAGGATCTGCAGGTCGAGCGTGAGCATGAGCGCGGAGCACTTCGCGGCCTTCGCGCGGTCGATCAGGCGCTCGATGAAGTCGCGGTCGCGCATCACGTAGAGCTGGAACCAGAACGGAGCCGGCGAGTTCGCGGCCACGTCCTCGATCGAGCAGATGCTCATGGTGGAGAGCGTGAACGGCACGCCGAAGGCCGCGGCCGCGCGCGCGGCGAGGATCTCGCCGTCGGCGTGCATCATCCCGCACAGGCCCACGGGGGCGAGTGCCACCGGCATCGCCACGTCCTGCCCCACCATGCGCGAGCGGATCGAGCGGTTCTCCAGGTTCACCGCCACGCGCTGGCGCAGCTTGATGCCCCGGAAGTCGTCCATGTTGGCGCGCAGCGTGCCTTCGGTCCACGAGCCCGATTCGAGATAGTCGAGGAACATCTTCGGTATGCGGCGCGTCGCCACGCGGCGCAGGTCCTCGACGCAGGTGATGACGCTCATGCTTGCCTCCCTTTCGCCGCGCGGGCCAGCACTTCCTTCGCGATCAGGTTGCGCTGCACCTGCGCCGTGCCCCCGCCGATGGTGAACATGCGCGCGTCGCGCACCATGCGCTCGATCGGCAGGTCGCACGAGTAGCCCGCGGCGCCGAAGATCTGCAGCGCCTGGTTGGTGACCTGGATCGCCATCTCCGCCGCGTGCACCTTGGCCGCGGCCGCCTCGAGCTTGTCGGGAAATCCGTTCACCCCGCCCACGGCCGCGCGGTACACGAGCATGCGCGCGCATTCGAGCTGGATGTGCATGTCGGCGAGCATCCACTGCAGGCCCTGGAATTCGGCGATCGGCTTGCCGAACTGCTTGCGCTCGAGCGCGCGCGCGGCGGCGAAGTCGAAGGCGCCCTGCGCGATGCCCAGCGCCACCGAGGCCGCACCGATGCGCTGCAAGTTGTAGCAGCGCATGAGCTGCTTGAATCCGTCCCCGGGAGCCGCGAGCAGGTTCGACGCGGGAACGCGGCAGTCGACGAAGGACACGTCGCCCTCGGGCATGCCGCGCAGGCCCATCATCATCGGGATGCGCGGCACCGTGAGCCCCGGGCTGTCCGCTTCCACCAGCAGGGCGCCGATCCCCGCGGCGCCGGGCTTGCCGTCGAAGCGCGCGAACACGAGGTAGCGCTTCGACACGCCCGCCCCCGTGATCCAGCATTTCTTCCCGTTGAGGACGTAGTCGTCGCCGGCGCGCGTGGCGCTCGTCGTCATCCACGTGGCCGCCGATCCCGCTTCCGGCTCGGTGATCGCGATCACCGGCTTGTCGCCCTGCCCGATCGGCGGCAGGAAGCGGCGCTTCTGCTCCTCGGTGCCGAATTCGACGATCGCCTTCTGCACCGCCGTGTTGGCGTCCACCACGATGCGCGCGATGACGCCGCCCACCTTCGCGATCTCCTCCGAGACGACGATCGCGTCGATCAACGGGCGGCCCGCGCCGCCGTATTCCTTCGGGATCGTGAGCGACATGAAGCCTTCGGCGGCCAGCTCGCGCACCACGTCCCATGGGTACTCGTTGGTGCGGTCCATCTCCTCCAGGCGCGGGGCGACCCACTTCTGCGCGAAGGCCCGCGCGCGCTCCTGGAGGCGCACCTGGTCTTCGCTCACGGAAAAGGAAAGCATGGCATCCATCCTCGCGGGTGATTCGGTCGGCGGACTGTCGGGGCGAGTATAGCGCCGCCGAGTTCAGGTCTCCCGCCGCTTCACCCCGCTGCCCGAGAGGCTCGCGATGCGCAGGCCCCGCGCGGAATCCGCGATGAGCTGCGCGAGGCGCCGCTCGCGCGTCTCCTCGCGCTTGGCGCTCATCACCCAGAACGCCGCGATGCGCCGGTAGCCGGGCGGCTGCGCCTCGAAGAACTTCCACGCCGCCTTGCGCGCGCGGAAGCGCTTCTCGAATGCGGCGGAGAACGCGACCGGGCGGTTCTCGAACGAATAGAGGCCCGCGCGCGTGGGATCGCGGCCCTCGAACGCGGCGAGTCCCGGCCTTCGCCATGCGGCCCGCGCTCTTCAGCGCCTGCGCCTTGCGGATGTTCACCGCGCTCCAGATGCTCTTGCGACTTGCGCGGCGTGAAGCGCTGCACGAACGCGTGCTCGTCCCAGCGCTTCTTCAGCCCGTCGATCCAGCCGAAGCAGAGCGCCTCGTCGACCGCCTGCGGTAGGTGAGCCCTCGCGTCCGGTGTGGGCCTTCCAGAATCCGATCCACAGGACTGCGATCGATGCGTGGTTCGCCTCCAGCCAGGCGCGCAGGCTCGCCGCCGAGTCGAAGAACGTGGGCGATTCGCGTTCCATGTTCCGGATCGTGAAGAGGATGCCGATGGGGTGCGAGCAGGTTACTACGGCCGGCCCTTGACAAGGGGGCGCGGCATGGGTTTACCATATGGTTAATTAACCTCCTGGTTAATTCTTCCATGCCCACAGACCGCCTGAGCACCACCTTCGCCGCCCTCGCCGATCCCACGCGCCGCGCCATCCTCGCGCGCCTCATGTCCGGGGAGACCTCGGTCACCGAGCTCGCCGAGCCGTTCGACATGACCCTCCCGGCGGTGACCAAGCATCTCAAGGTGCTCGAGAACGCGGGGCTCATCGCGCGCGGGCGGGAAGCGCAGTGGCGTCCCTGCCGGCTCGAGGCGGGACCCCTCAAGGAGGTTTCCAACTGGGTCGAGGGCTACCGCAAGTTCTGGGAGCAGCGCCTCGACCGGCTCGAGCTCTACCTGCGCGAACTGCAGAGAAAGGATCGCAAACATGGCAACCGCAACAAGAAATAGTCCTCCAACGACCGACGCTTCCCGAGGCTTGGTCATCACGCGCGTGTTCGACGCACCGCGCGAGCTCGTCTTCCGGGCGTGGACCGAACCCGGCCATCTCGCGCAATGGTGGGGACAGCCCCGCGGCGCCACGATGCCGGTGTGCGAAGTCGACCTGCGCGTGGGCGGCGTCTTCCGATACTGTGTGCAGCGGGCCGATGGCGAAGCGATCTGGGGCAAGAGCGTTTACCGCGAGATAGTCGCGCCCGCGCGACTGGCCTTCACCGTCGCCTTCACCGACGAGAAGGGCAACGCCATCGCGCCCGAAGGCCTGCCCGCGGAGTCGTTCGTCACGGCGACCTTCACCGAGCGCGACGGCCGGACGACGGTCCGCATCGAGCATGCCGGCGTCGAGCGCGCCTCGGTCGAGAACCAGTTGAACTACCGGCTGGGCTGGGGCGAGTCCCTCGACCGGCTCGCGGAAGACATCGCGACGGCGCGCGACGATTGGCGCATGGTCATCACGCGCACCTGCGACGCGCCGCGCAGTCTCGTGTTCGCCGCGTGGACCGAGCCCGCGCGGCTCGCGCGCTGGTTCGGCCCCGCTGGCTTCAGCGTTCCCGTCTGCGAGATGGACTTGCGGCCGGGCGGCGCACTGCGCATCGTGATGCGCTCGCCCGACGGCGTCGACTATCCGATCAAGGGCGCCATCGTCGACGTGAAGCCGCCCGAGCGCCTGGTGATGACGATGGATACGAGCGAGCATCCGGCCGAGTGGCACGCGATGCTCGACCAGGCACGCGGCACTCCGGGCAGCGGGCGCGGCCTCGACGTGCACCTCACCGTCACGTTCGAAGAGCGCGACAGGCAGACACTGCTCACCATCGTATCGCGCTTCGTTACGGCGGCGGACCGCGCGGCGAGCTTCAAGCTGGGCACCGTCCAGGGCTGGTCGCAGAGCCTCCATCGCCTCGACGAGGTCCTCGCGCAGGCCCTGGAGTGATCGGCAGGGAAATTCACGCGGAGAGCGTGACCCACGTCGGCGCGTGGTCGCTCGCCTTCGCGAGCCCGCGCACCCACTTGTCGACTCCGGCGTCGACCAGGCGCTTGGCGAGCGTCGCGTCGAGCAGCAGGTGGTCGATGCGCAGGCCCGCGTCGTGCTCCCAGTGCTGGCGGAAGTAGTCCCAGAACGTGTAGATGCGCGCCTCGGGGTGGCGCGCGCGCAGCGCGTCGGTCCATCCCTGCTCGAGCAGGCGCCGGTAGCACTCGCGGCTCTGCGGCTGCAGCAGCGCGTCCTTGCGCCAGGACTTCGGGTCGTAGATGTCGAAGTCGGTGGGCACGACGTTGTAATCGCCGGTCAGCACCACCGGCTTTCCGCCGGCGTGCAGCTTGCGCGCGTGCTCGATCAACCGCTCGAACCACGCGAGCTTGTAGTCGAACTTGGGGCCAGGCTGCGGATTGCCGTTGGGAAGGTACAGGCAGCCCACGACGATCCCGTGCGCCTCCGCCTCGAGGTAGCGGCTCTGCTCGTCGGAGGCGTCGCCCGGCAGGCCGCGCAATCGCTCGACCGGATCCACACCCCGGGCGAGGATCGCCACCCCGTTCCACGCGCGCTGGCCGTGCCAGAGCGCGCCGTAGCCCGCGGCGCGGATCTCGGCGGCGGGAACGTCCGCGTTGCTCGCCTTGAGCTCCTGCAGGCAGGCGATGTCGGGCGCCTCCTTCGCGAGCCACTCGAGCAGGTGCGCCAGGCGCGAGCGCACCCCGTTCACGTTGTAGGTGGCGATCTTGACCAGCTTCATGACGCGCAGTATGCCGGATGACGCTAAACTCGCGCCGATGCCTCCCGTCATCTCCATCTCCAGGCTCGAGAAGACCTACGCCTCGGGGCTGAAGGCCCTGAAAAGCGTCGACCTCGAGATCCGCAAGGGCGAGATCTTCGCCCTGCTGGGCCCCAACGGCGCCGGCAAGACCACGCTCATCAGCATCGTGTGCGGGATCGTCACGCCCACTTCCGGCCAGGTGCTGGTGGACGGGCACGACATCCTGCGCGAATACCGCGTCACGCGCGCGATGATCGGGCTCGTGCCGCAGGAGCTGCACACCGACATGTTCGAGACCGTCTGGAACACGGTCTCCTTCAGCCGGGGCCTCTTCGGGCGCGCGCCCGATCCCGCCCACCTCGAGAAGGTGCTGCGCGAGCTTTCCCTCTGGGACAAGCGCGGGGACAAGATCATGACGCTCTCGGGCGGCATGAAGCGCCGGGTGCTGATCGCCAAGGCGCTCGCGCACGAGCCGGCAGATCCTCTTCCTCGACGAGCCCACCGCGGGCGTGGACGTGGAGCTGCGGCGCGACATGTGGGCGCTGGTGCGGCGGCTGCGCGACGGCGGCGTCACCATCATCCTCACCACCCACTACATCGAGGAGGCCGAGGAGATGGCCGACCGCATCGGCGTGGTGAGCAAGGGCGAGCTCATCGTGGTCGAGGAGAAGGCCGCGCTCATGACCAAGCTCGGCAAGAAGCAGCTCATCCTGAGCCTCGCCGAGCCGCTGGCCGCGCTCCCCGCGGGGCTTTCCGACGGGCGGCTCGTCGTCGCGGCCGGCGGCGCCGAGCTCGTGTACACCTTCGACGCCCACGAGGAGCGCACCGGGATCGCCGAGCTGCTGCGCCGCCTGGGCGAGGCGGGCATCGTCTTCAAGGACCTGCAGACGCGGGAAAGCTCGCTGGAGGACATCTTCGTGAACCTGGTGAGCGAGCGATCATGAACCGCTACGGCATGCTCGCGATCTACCGCTTCGAGATGGCGCGCTTCCGGCGCACGCTCTGGCAGAGCCTCGTCACGCCCGTCATCACCACCTCGCTCTACTTCGTGGTGTTCGGCGCGGCGATCGGCAAGCGCATGAGCGAGGTGGGCGGGGTGCCCTACGGCGCCTTCATCGTGCCGGGGCTCATCATGCTGGCGATCTTCACCGAGAGCCTGAACAACGCCTCCTTCGGGATCTACCTGCCGAAGTTCACCGGCACGATCTACGAGGTGCTCTCCGCGCCCGGTGTCCGCGCTCGAGATCGTGCTCGCCTACGTGGGCGCGGCGGCGAGCAAGTCGGTGCTGGTGGGCGCCGTGATCCTCGCCACGGCGAACTTCTTCGTCCCCATCCACATCGCGCACCTCGGGCTGGATGATCGCCTTCCTGCTGCTCACCGCGACGACCTTCTGCCTCTTCGGCTTCGTGATCGGAATCTGGGCCAAGGGCTTCGAGCAGCTGAACTTCATCCCGATGCTGGTGGTGACGCCGCTCACTTTCCTCGGCGGCGCGTTCTACTCGATCGACATGCTGCCGCCCGCGTGGCGCACCTTCAGCCTCTTCAATCCGGTCGTGTACTTGATCAGCGGATTTCGCTGGACCTTCTACGGGACCGCCGACGTGAGCGTGGTCGTGAGCTTCGGCATGACGGCGGCGTTCTTCGTCGCCTGCCTCGCGCTCGCCGCGTGGATCTTCCGCACCGGGTACCGGTTGAAGAGCTGAGGCGGATGGCGGCCGCGAAGCCGAAGGGATTTGCCGAGATCGCCGTCGCCATGGCGGGCATCGCGGTGCCCGTGGCGGTGGGTGCCTGGACCGGTCATCTCGGCGCGGGCATGGTCGCCGCCATCGGCGGGCTCGCGATGAGCGAAGCCGGCGAGGGCGATTCCGTCGGCAGCCAGCTGCGCGACATCGCCTACGCCTTCGTCGCCTCGGCGGCGGCGATGCTCGTGGGCTCGTGGGTGGCGCGCGCCGGGATCGCGGGGGCGGCGGCACTCGTCGCCATCGCCGCGGCGGTCTCGCTCGCGGGGGGCATGAGCCGCCCGCTCGCGCGCGCGACGGGGCGCTTCGTGCTTTTCATGGTGATGACGAGCTATCTCTCCGCGCGCGGCGGCTCCGCGGCGCCGATCGAGCTCTTTCTCGCCGGCGCGCTGTGGGCGGCGCTCCTCGCGCTCGCCGTCAAGTCGATGCGCGGCGCCCGCGGCCCGGCCGCGGCGGCGCCCGAAGGCGCGGCGAAGAAACAGCCCACGCGGCGCCAGCTCTGGAAGCGCTGGGTGGGGACGCTCGCGAGCTTCGCCGGTTGGTCGTACGCGGCGCAGCTCGCCGCGTGCCTCGCGATCGCCGAGGCGATCCGCGTGGCACTGCCCGAGCACCACACGTACTGGGTCGCGCTCACGGTCGTGATCGTGGTGCGCCGCCAGGCCTCCGAGCTGCGCGCGCGCGCCTTCCAGCGCGCAGCCGGGACGGCGGTGGGCGTGGTGGTCGGGGGCCTGCTGCTGACATGGCCCGTGCCCGCGTGGGTGCTCGTCGCGGCGATCGCGGTCATCGCGGCGCTGCGCCCGATCCTCAAGGAGCGCAACTACCTCGCCTACTCGGCCGTGATGACGCCGCTCATCGTCATGATGATGGAATTCGGCCAGCCGGCCACGCCGATGGTGATGGCCGATCGGCTCGTCGCCACGCTCGTGGGCTGCGCGCTTGCGCTCGCCGCGGGCCGCTGGATCGCGCCGCGCACGCATGAGCGCGCCCGGCACCAAGCAGCGTGCCCTGCCTGGTTCTGCCATGAAATCCCCCATAGAATCGCCTTCGACCGCGGCGCCGTTGCACCTCGCGCTCGTGCTGCTCCTTTTCGCCGCGTACGTCGCGGGCTACGCCTGGAGCGCACCGCACACCGACACGGCCGACGAGCTGATGCGCGCCTACGAGATCCGGCACTGGCTGCGCTTCCCGCTCGAAGGACCGCCGCTGGGCCAGGTGCTGCATCTCGGGCCGGTGTGGTTCTACCTCGTGTCGATTCCGCTCTGGGTGCGCGACTCGTGGCTCGCGGGCGCGCTCTTCGTGGGCGCGGTGTGCGGCCTCAAGTTTCCGCTGGCCTACTGGTGCGGCACGCGGCTGCTCGACCGCAACTTCGGCCTGCTCTGGGCCGCGGCGCTCTTCGTCCCGGGTTGGGCCAGCCTCGAGCAGCTCGTGTTCCTCAACCCCAACGCGGTCGCGACCGTGGTGCTGCTCGTGCTGGCGCTTGCGATCCGCGCTTGGGACCGCCCGACGCTCGGCCTCGTTCTTCGCGCTCGGCCTCGCGCTGGCGCTGGGCGCGCACGTGCATCCCACGGCCGCACCCGTGGCGCTGCTGGCGGTGCCGGTCTTCACGCGCTATCGCCGCAACGGGGGATCGCTCGCGCTCGCCGCCGTGGTGTTCGCCTCCGCGTTCGCCCTGCTCTTCGTGCCCTACGTGGTGAGCCAGGCCATGCACGGATTTCCCGACATGCAATCGGCGGCGGGTTACGTCGAGCACCAGGTCGTGCTGGGGAACGGGCTGAATGCGCCCTCGATCCTCTGGAACTACGTCGTGGCGGGGCCGGCCGTCATCGCGGAATACCTGGTGGGTTGGCCGCGCGCTTCGGCCAACGCGTTGGGCCTCGGGACGGTGCTCGCCTATGGCGCGGCGATCGCGTTGGCGCTGATCTCCGGAGGGCCGCGCGTGCGCCGCCTCGCGCTCGGTGCGCTGGCCGCATCGGCCATCTTCGCGGCGTGGGCCGGCATCCTGCGTCCCACGACGCCGTTCCAGTTCACCTGGGTCCTGGAGCCGGACTTCGCCGCGCTGCTGGCGCTCGGCCTGTGGTCATTATGGCAACGGCGTACGCTGCGGGCGCCCGTGGCGCTCGCGGTGGCGGCATTCGTGCTCGCCGATGTCGCCACGATGCGTGCGATCGCGCTGCAGGTGCGCGACGGCGAAGGCCGGCTGCCTTCGCGCATCATGGACATCAAGGGCGGCCTCGCCGCCGCCGAGTACCGCGACGTCTGGTTCCCGGCGAACGCGCACGCTTCCCTGGGCGCATTGCTTTGCCACGCGCCCAAGCCGGTGAACCTGCACGGGCATCTCGGCTACGTGCTGGACAAGGATCTCGGCCTCGACATGCTCTTCGCGTGCCGCAGCCGGGACGGAATTTCGCTCGCGGGCTCGCAGGGCGGCAGCCAGTTCGCGGGCATGACGCGGCCCTATTGGCGCGCGCTCGGCGCAAAGCCCGATTGCTGGATCGGTTCGCTCGGGATCTCGTTGCGCGCGTTCGTGCCCGCCACGCAGCCGGCCATTCCGATCGCGAGCGGAGCGACCTACCTGCCGCGGCGTCCGTCGGGGGCAGCGGTGCACACGCTCACCTACGCATTTCCCGCCGCGCCCGATTCCGCGCTCCTGGTGACGAACGTGCTCGGCGGCTACGAATATTTCCGCGTGGTCTCGGCGCAGCTCGGCGACGAGACGGTGCGTCCCGTGGCCTCCAACGACCTGTCCGCGCTCTACGCTCCGCCGCAGGCCTTCGGCCCGGCGTGGAGCCTGCGCGTGGAGACGAGCAATCCCGAGGGCATCGACGTGGTGCAGATTCCCATGCCGCCCTCGCAGGCGGCGGCGAGCGCCTGCGCGGAGCTGCAGCGCTAGGAGCCGCCCTCAGCCGCCCTGCTTCATCCTTCCGAGCGCTTCCTTTATCTTCGCCATGTTCGGTCCTTCACCGGCCCCCTCATAGAAGGAGAGGTCCTCGTCGATTCCCACCAGCCGGAGGCATTGGCCTCCCGGAGCCTGGAAGTAGAGGTGGGGGTCCGGCACCTCGAGCTTCCTCACGAGGCCGGAGTCGACGATCCTTCGTCGCATCTCTTCCACGTCGTCGGACTTGATTTCCAGCCAGACGGATCTGGCGCTGCGCAGGAACTCGCTCTCATCGGGGACATCCCCGTAGAGGAACGCGACAAAGAAATCTTCTCCCAGGCGAATGAAATCCCGGTCGGGATCCGCTTTCGTGATCTTGCCGCCGAGGACGTCGCAATAGAACTTGCCGATGCGGTCCCGATCCTGCCGCGGAACCAGCACCGACGAATGGTTGCCGAAGATGACCTTTGCCATGGTCACACCTTCGCGGAGTGGGACTTCTGAGCCGGGTACGGCTCCTGCAGCGCGACGGAGCCGTTCTCGAGCAGGGACTTGAGGTTGGAGATCACCTTCGGCCAGCCGCCGGACACCGCCCCGATCAACTTCGAGGGCTCGCGATCGATGGTGTGCGTGATGGCGAGCTTGACCGTCGCTCCGATGCGCTCCAACTCCATCGTGCAGATCGATGCGCCCTCGGCCTTGAGCTCGGGCTTCTGGTTCTCCCAGCGGATCACCAGGCGCCGCGGCGGGTCGGCCTCGACGATCTCGCCGGCGTCGAAGATCTCGCCGTCGCCGGACACCAGCCTCCACGAGGATCCCGCCGTCCACTGGCTTTCGCAGTGCATGCCGAACCAATACTGCCGCTGGAATTCCGGTTCGGTCAGCGCCGACCACAGCTTCTCCGGCGTGGTGCGAATGTAGCTCACGTAGACGAAGGTCGATCTAGCCATTGGCTTTCTCCAGTTGTCGTTTGAGGTGGGCAAGCGCCTTCAGGCGCGGCTTTTCGAACTTGGCGATCCAGCGCTCGTAGATCTCCTGCAGCGGCACCGGATTGAGGAAGTGCAGCTTTTCGCGCCCGCTGCGCACGGTAGCGACCAGGTTCGCCGCCTCGAGCACGTCCAGGTGCTGCGTCACGCCCTGGCGCGTCATGTCCAGGTGCTCGCACAGGTCGTTGAGCGTGCGGCCGTCGCTCGCGTGCAGCAGGTCGAGGAGCTTCCGCCGGCTGGGATCGGCCAGGGCCCTGAACAGCAGGTCGGTGTCGCGGCGCTCGGTCATGTCCTATATGCAAGTTATTACTTGCGTATAGGATAGGCAAGTATCGTATTGCCTGTCAAGCCCCCTCGCGGGTTCAACGGCTCACGAGCTTCTGTCGATCGGCCGAATAGCGCTCGCCCTGCGGCTGCCGTCCGCCGGCACCCTCTACAAGTGGGAGTTCGAGCGCGGAACCGAGAAGATGGAGGTCGCCGTCGACGGGCCGCTCATCTTCGATGCCGGCGGCATGGTCGTGGACGCGGCGCTCGCCGGGGTCGGGCTGGGCTACGTCCTGGAAGATCGCGCCCACGAGCACTTCAAGTCGGGGGCGCTCGTGCGCGTGCTCGCGGACTGGTGCCCGCCCTTTCCCGGCTTCTACCTCTACTACCCGGGCAGGCGGCAGGTATCGCCTGCGCTCGCCGCGTTCATCGACGCGATCCGCGTGAAGAGCCCCCGGAAGAAGCGGGCGTAATTATTGAATCACTTGGTAGTGCCTCAGTTTGAAGGTCGCCTTCCGACCCATTGAAGCCGCTCGCGAACGTCTGCTTTACGGCGTGTATTTGCAGCTTTTGTTGGCCGGTGACGGTGCTTAAGGACGCAACAAGGCCGGGCAAGAAGCTGCCGGCCGAGACCGTTGCCCGTTCCGATCAGTTGCCAAACGAAAAGGTGACTGCGCGAAATCGCGGGACGGGCTGGCTAAGGCGACGCGAATCTGCCTTTCTCCGGACCGTGATTGGGGCCGTTGGTTGGCCAATTCCAGCCTCCGAACTGCGTATCTTGGTAGTCAGCATAGGCGCGTCGAATCTCGTCAAGCGTATTCATGACGAATGGCCCGTGCTGCACGATGGGTTCGCCAATGGGGCGTGCTTGAAGCATCAAAATCTCGGCTTCTTCCGAACCATTGGCAAGCTCAACGGGGACAGAGGAGTTGACCTCAATCGCCGATCCAACGTCGACTACCTCCCCGTCGATGGTTAGCGTGGAACCGCTAAAGAAGAAAAGCTGTCTTCGCGTGTTGCCGCCTGACGCGGGCGGTAGCTGCCAAGTGGCGCCAGGCGTCATCTTCATCGTCCATATGGCCAGGTCTGCATTCGGGTCAGTTGCCCAAGACTTGGGGGGCGGAGCGGGAGGCGTCACTGGTCCGACACCATTCAATGCTCCGGCAATGCAGGTGATCTCCGTACTGCCGTTCGCGTCGCGCAGGACGTGCCTCGGAATGTCCGCTGCCCAAAACATGGTGAAGTTCGGGTCGACCATCTTGTTGCGGGCGGGCAAGTTGAGCCAGACCTGAAACAGTTCCATGGTGTTCGGCTGGTCGAGGTTCAATAACGGAAACATCTCAGCGTGGACGATGCCTTGACCAGCAGTCAGCCACTGAACGTCGCCTGCACCGAATCGAGCGCTTGCGCCCAGGGAGTCAGAGTGGTCCACGATCCCCTGGCGAACGATGGTGATGGTCTCGAAGCCCCGATGCGGATGGGCGGGAAAGCCCGGCACCGTCTCACCAAAGTACATGGACCAGTCCTGTCCGCTAACCGCAGGGTCGGTCCGAGGAACACTGGGTCCCAAGTTGGCGTTTCCCGGCGGATAGTGGTCGACGTGGTGCGCGCAGACGAGGAAAGGATCGATCGTCTCCCAGGGCGTACCGAGACGGGTGACTTTAATGATTGAGCTGGACATGGAAAGGTTCTTTGAGTGGATGATGGTATAGCCAGCTCAGGCACCGAGCTTGACGAGATTCTGCAGAACCAGCGGGCCGCGATATCGCAACAGACTTCCACCCTCGGCAACCTTGCCGAGCACGATGGGTGCGAATCCCAGCGTCGCAATGAGAGACGCCACCTCGTTGTTTGCCTCGTCGTCGTTGCCGGCGACGAACATCACGCGTTTGCCGCCATCGTCGGCAGGCTCGCTTGCCAACAGTGCCGCCGGCAGCTGGTTGAACGTCTTGACGACCTTCGCGCCGGGCAACGAGCGCGCCACAAAGTCGCTGGACTGGAGTCCACCAAGCGGCGCCAGGCTGGGCTCGCGAAAGTTCATGGCGTCGATGACAATCTTTCCGCGCCAGTCCGAGCTGTATCGAGCCACTGCCTGATGTGCCGCGAAAGGCACGGCCAGGATGATGATGTCTGCAGCCAGGGCAGCTTGCAGCGAGCCCGCGAGGACAGCCGGGCCCAACTCCAGCGCAAGCGCAGCGAGGGACTCAGATCCACGCGTGTTTGCAATGGTCACGGCGACGCCACTGCGCGCGAACGCCTGAGCGAGAGCCTTTCCGACATGGCCTGTGCCGATGATGGAGTAGTTCATTTCGGTATATCCAGTTAAGAGACATGCTTTCCGCACTGGCTGCGGCTTCAGCCTCGCTTGATGAGGTCCTGAAGAATCAGCGGGCCGCCCATGCCAATCAGCATTCCACCTTCACTGACCTTGCCGAGCATGACCGGGGCGAAGCCTAGGTCGCCCACGAGCTTGGCCATCGAGGCTTGGGCGCCCTTGTCGTTGCTGGACACGAACATGACGCGACGCCCGCCGTTGGCAGCAGGGTCTTGCGCCAGCAGCTTCGCCGGCAGTTGGTTCAGCGTCTTGACAACCTTCGCATCGGGAAATGCAGATGCCACCACGTCCGTCGAGGCGCGTCCCGCGAGTTCCTCCGCCGAGACGCCGTAAGTGTTCATCGCGTCGACGATGACCTTGCCCGCCCAGCTCGAGCGCGCGCGGGCGATGGTGGTGTGGGCCCGGAACGGAACCGCGAGGATGACAACCTCGGCCTCGAGCGCTTCCTGCAGCGTCAGTGGAACGACCTTGTCGCCGAGATCCTTGGCAAGCGGCGCGATGGAGTCGGGCCCGCGAGTGTTGGCGATGCCGACGTTGATGCCGCTGCGGGCGAATTGACGAGCCAAGGCTGTGCCGACGTTGCCGGAGCCGATGATGGAGTAAGTCATGGTGAATTCCTTAGTGGTAGGGATGAATTGAGATGTGCGGGTCGCCGATCAATCAGTCACGAAGAAAGCTGCAGAGGACAGCTTCGGATGTGTCAGACACGACTTGCCTGGTCATACGTCGAACTGGCGCATTCCTACTGCTGCATGGCAAGTCCGAGCGTATGGCCCATGAGCAGCTGCTTTGTTCGCAGGTACGCCTCGTTCTCTGCGTGGGACGCAGACGTGAGCGGCACCCGCTCCAGGATTTGCAGACCGAAGTCGGCGATGCCGTCGTATTTGCGCTGGTTGTTCGTCATTAGACGCATCCTGGAGATACCGAGGTCGCGAAGGATTTGTGCGCCGACCGCATAGTCGCGGCCATCCACCGGAAGGCCCAGGCGCACGTTGGCCTCGATGGTGTCGGCGCCTTGGTCTTGAAGCTCGTAGGCACGCAGCTTTAGCAGCAATCCAATGCCACGACCCTCGTGGCCACGCAGGTAGACGATGACGCCGCGGCCTTCCTTTGCGACTCGCTGCATGGCCGTATCCAACTGAGTCTTGCAATCGCAGCGAAGGGAACCGAAGACCTCACTTGTCAGGCACTCCGAGTGAACACGCACGAGCGGAGCCTGGTCGCCACTGACGTCCCCCATCACAAGAGCCAGCTGTTCCTTGCCGGTTTGCAGTTCGCGATACCCGATCAGCGTGAACACCCCGAACGGAGTCGGCATGCGGGCGCTGGACACTCGCTCGACCAGTCGTTCGGTGCGGCGTCGATAGGCAACGAGGTCCTTGATGGTGATGACGGGAAGTCCGTGAGTGCGAGCGAAGTCCTGCAACTGAGGCCGCCTTGCCATCGTGCCGTCGTCGTTGACGATTTCTACCAGGGCACCGCCAGAGCGCAGCCCTGCCAGACGAGTCAGGTCGACAGCAGCCTCCGTATGACCCGCCCGGGTCAGGACGCCGCCAGGGGCAGCCCGCAACGGGAACACATGGCCCGGTCGATTGAAGTCGCTCGCGCGGGCAACGGGGTCGACAAGCGCACGAATAGTCGCAGCGCGGTCGGCAGCCGAGATGCCTGTCGTGGTGCCGTGGCGGTAGTCGACCGTCACGGTGTATGCCGTGGACTGGGACTCGGTGTTGCGCGCGACCATGAGCGGGAGGTCCAGCGTGTCAAGCCGCTCGCCGGGCAAGCCCACGCAAATCACGCCACTGCTGTATCGAACCATGAACGCAAGTCGCTCAGGCGTCGCATGCTCGGCGGCCAGAATCAAGTCGCCCTCGTTCTCGCGGTCGTCGTCATCGACGACGACGACCATTCGGCCCTGCACAAGGGTGGCCAGGGCGTCCTCAATCCGGTTCGACTTCATTGCGCTTCCCCCTCAGTGATGGGTGCCAGGCTTGCCGAGATGCTCGCGCCGGTCAGTTAAGCCGCGATGGCCGCGATGTCTTCCAGTGCATGGGCGATGGCGGCCTCCCTGGCTTCGGGCCCAAAAGCAATGCCTTCGGCGCGCACCACCTTGACGTCCGTTACGCCAAGGAACGCTAGCAAGCTGATCAGGTAGCTCTCCTGATGCTCGAATGCCGCACCGGGGCTGCCCACCGAATACACGCCGCCTCGTGCCGAAGCAATGAAAGCCTTCTTGTTTTTCAACAGACCTTCAGGCCCAGTCGCGGTGTATTGGAATGTCTTGCCGGCCACAGCGATGCGATCGATCCACGCCTTGAGCGGAGTCGGAATCGAGAGGTTGTACATCGGTGCTCCGATGACAATGATGTCCGACGCGAAGATCTCGTCCATGTAGGCGTTGCCCTTTAGCAGGTCGGCGTTAATGATCGCGTCCTCGCTGGCTGACCCTTGGAAAGCAGCCAAATGGGTGCCGGACAGATGAAAGGCCGGGTCGCTGGCCAAGTCACGGTAGACAACGCTGATACCCGAGTGCAGGGCTTGCTGCCTTGCGACGATTTCGGCGGAGAGCTGGCGGCTGACAGAAGCCGTGCCGAGGACGCTGGAGTCGAGATGAAGAATTTGCATGGTGAACCTCATTCGTAGTCAGGGAGGTGAGCCACCTATGCCATCTGCGGATTCAGGTGGCGGGGTGTGCGGGAATGATGATCACCAGCAATCCTTCTGAGAAGACGGTATATTGAGATGCAAACCATCTGTTTTTGAGATACAAGGACTCTCAAATGCTTGACGGCGTCTCCTTGGACCAGCTCAGAACCTTCATTGCCGCGGTAGACGAAGGCAGCTTTTCTGCCGCGGCTCGCAAGCTCAACCGCGTTCAATCCGCTGTGAGTGGCTGGATTGGCGGGCTCGAGGCGCAAGTTGGCGTCACACTGTTTGATCGCACGGGTCGATTCCCAAAGCTCACGCCTGAGGGCGTGCTGTTACTCGCGGATGCCCGCCATATCGTGTCAGGAGTGGACACGCTGAAGGCGCGCGCGAAGTTGATGTCGTCGGGCCTCGAGACTGAACTCGCGGTGGTAGTCGATGTGTTTTTTCCGACAGCCATCGTTGCGGCGACAGCGAAGGCGTTTGCAAGCCGGTTTCCGTTGACGCCGCTGCGCCTCTTCGTTGAAGGCCTAAGCGCCGCCTACCAGCCCGTGCTGGATGGCCGATGCAGCTTGGGCATCCTGGCGACACTGCCGCTGACATTCCCTGCTTTGGTCAGCGAGCCACTGGGAGAGGTGTCGTTGATCTCGGTTGCTGCTCCAGGCCACGCGCTCGCAAAATTCGGTCGTCGGATACCAAAACGCGAGTTGCGAAAGCACGTTCAACTAGTGCTAACCGACAGATCCGACCTCATGGCCGGTCGTGATTACGGCGTCGTATCGCCGTCAACCTGGCGGCTTGCAGACCTGTCCACCAAGTATGCGTTCCTGAAGGACGAAGTGGGCTGGGGAGGCATGCCGTTGCACATGGTGGAGAACGACATTGCTTCAGGCACCTTGGTGGTTCTGGATGTCGACGACATGCCGCGTGGAGGATTCATGCTGACGATGTCTGCGTATCACCAGTCCTCGAATCCGCCGGGACCTGCAGGCAGATGGTTTGTTGACCACTTGAAGCAATTGTGGGAGCAGGCCAGTGCCGTCAAGGCGACTTAGAGTTGTATCCGACGCTCAGTGACTAGTGAGCGCCTTCTGGTCGGTCGGTGAACATTATTGACGGCACTTGCCCGACGATCGGCATGCGACTGTTTTTGACCATAGCGAAAGGCTGCTTCGCGGCAGCTATGTACGACGGGTGACGGTCTCTTGTTGGCCGAAAGCCGAAATTCAAGCCGGGATACTACCGTGCCAAAGGCGGTCACGACGATGAAATCTCCGGAGTGCTAGCATCCCCCTCTCGCCAGAAGAAAAACCCCTTCCCCATCCCCAGGAGAGAGCGACCATGAAGCTTGCCGCCGACTGCTCGGCGCCGCCGCGATCCTCGCGGCCGGCTCCGCCCTCGCCCAGACCGCCATCTGCTACAACTGCCCGCCCGAATGGGCCGATTGGGGCGGGCAGCTGAAGCTGATCAAGGAAAAGACCGGCATCACGGTGCCGCAGGACAACAAGAACAGCGGCCAGACGCTGGCACAGCTCGTGGCCGAGAAGGCGAGCCCGGTGGCCGACGTCGCCTACTACGGCGTCACCTTCGGCATCAAGGCGAAGGAAGACGGCGTCGTGGCGGCCGTACAAGCCCGCGCACTTCGACGAGATCCCCGCCGGCCTCAAGGACCCGCACGGCTACTGGTTCACGATCCACTCCGGCACGCTGGGCTTCTTCGTGAACGTCGACGCGCTCAAGGGCAAGCCGGTGCCGAAATCGTGGAAGGACCTCACCAAGCCCGATCTACAAGGGCATGATCGGCTACCTCGACCCGGCGAGCGCGTTCGTGGGCTACGTCGGCGCCGTCGCGGTGAACCAGGCCATGGGCGGCAAGCTCGGCAACTTCGACAAGGCGATCGCGTGGTTCAAGGCGATCAAGAAGAACGACCCGATCGTGCCCAAGCAGACCTCGTACGCGCGCGTGCTCTCGGGCGAGATCCCGATCCTGCTCGACTACGACTTCAACGCCTATCGCGCCAAGTACAAGGACAAGGCGAACGTCGAGTTCGTGATTCCCAAGGAAGGCACCGTGATCGTGCCGTACGTGATGTCGCTGGTGAAGAACGGGCCGAACCCGGCCAACGGCAAGAAGGTGCTCGACTTCGTGATGTCCGACGAAGGCCAGGCGCTGTGGGCCAACGCGTACCTGCGCCCGATCCGCGCCTCCGCGATCTCGAAGGAAGCGCAGGCGAAGTTCCTGCCGGCCTCCGAGTACGCGCGCGCCAAGCCGGTCGACTACGCGAAGATGGCCGCGGTGCAGAAGGGCTTCTCCGACCGCTACCTGAAGGAAGTCCAGTAGCTTGGATCCGGTAGCGCGGGACCGGCGGCGGGCGCTCGCGCTCGCCGTCCCGGCGCTCGTGGTGTTCGCGGCCTTCTGGCTGCTGCCCATGGCGCGCCTGGTGCACGTGGGCGCGAGCGGGCCCGACGGGCTCGCCGCGTACCTCGCGGTGGTGACCGAACCCGCGCTATTTCCGCAGCCTCGTCTCCACCGTGGCCCTGTCCGCGGGCGTGAGCGTGGCCACGCTCGCGATCTCGCTCGTGGCCGGGATCTTCCTGCAGCGCAACCGCTTCCCCGGGCGCGGCCTGCTGATCTCGCTCATGACGCTGCCGCTCGCCTTTCCCGGCGTGGTGGTGGGCTTCATGGTGATCCTGCTCGCCGGGCGCCAGGGACTCATCGGGCAGGTCACCGCGTGGCTCTTCGACGAGAACCTCGTGTTCGCGTACGGGATGGCGGGGCTCTTCATGGGCTATCTCTACTTCTCGATCCCGCGCGTGATCCTCACCATCATGGCCTCGGTGGAGAAGCTCGACCCCGCGCTCGAGGAGGCGGCGCGCTCGCTGGGCGCTTCCACCTGGCAGGTGACGCGCGACGTGCTGCTGCCGGCGCTCATGCCCGCGATCATCTCCTCCGGCGCGATCTGCTTCGCCACCTCGATGGGCGCCTTCGGCACCGCGTTCACGCTCGCCACCCAGATCAACGTGCTGCCGATCACGATCTACAACGAGTTCACCAACTACGCCAACTTCGCGATGGCGGCCTCGCTTTCCATCGTGCTGGGGATCATCACCTGGGCGGCGCTCGCCGCGGCGCGCTCGCTCGCCGGCGTGGGCGTGGCGGCGGCGGGATGATGGCGAAGCGCCCGCCCCGCTACTGGCTGCAGCTCGGCGTCGCGCTCATCGTCTGCGCGTTCATGGTGGTGCCCGTCGTGATGTCGATCCTCGCCGGCATCACCGAGAACTACTTCGTGGGCGTGAAGAGCGGCCTCACGCTGCGCTGGGTGGGCCAGGTGTGGGAGCTTTACCGCGACACCATCTTTCGGTCGATCTGGATCGCGCTCGCATGCCTCGCCTCGACGCTGGCGCTGGGCATTCCGGCCGCCTATGCGCTCGCCCGCGCGCAAAGCCGCTGGACGCGCTGGATCGAGGAGCTGCTCACGCTGCCGATCGCGGTGCCGGGCCTCGCTACGGCGCTCGGGTTGATACTCCTCTACGGCACGTGGCGCGACTTCCGCGCGAGCTGGCTCTTCATCCTCGTGGGCCACGTGCTCTTCACGCTGCCCTTCATGGTGAGCTCGGTGCTCGCGGTGATGATGGCCGTGGACCTGAAGACGCTCGAGGAGGCGGCGGCGAGCCTGGGTGCGAGCTTTCGCGAACGCTTCTTCTCGATCGTGCTGCCCAACGCGCGCCCGGGCATCCTTGCCGGTTCGCTCATGGTGCTCACGCTTTCGATGGGCGAATTCAACCTGACCTGGATGCTGCACACGCCGCTCACGAAGACGCTGCCCGTGGGACTCGCCGACAGCTACGCCTCGAT
Organism: uncultured beta proteobacterium; assembly: GCA_963792865.1. Taxonomy (GTDB): domain Bacteria; phylum Pseudomonadota; class Gammaproteobacteria; order Burkholderiales; family Usitatibacteraceae; genus Usitatibacter. The sequence goes on along the minus strand of CAWBYB010000007.1, from coordinate 67,382 downwards.
GCGCCTGGAGATCGGCTCGGCGTACACGCTGATCTTCCTCGTGATGATCGTGCCGCTCCTCGTCGCGCTGCAGTGGGCGGCGGGGCGCGCGCAGCGCCGGAGCGCCTGACGTGGCGGTCGCGATCCACCTCGAGAACTGCGCCAAGACCTTTCCCGACGGGACGCGCGCGTTGGAGCCGATCTCGCTCGACGTCGCCCCGGGCGAGACCGTCGTGCTGCTCGGCCCCTCGGGCTGCGGCAAGACCACGATGCTGCGCATCATCGCGGGGCTCGAATCGCCCGACGCGGGCGGGCGCGTGCGCTTCGACGCGGAGGACGTGACGGCGCTGCCCGATCGAGCGGCGCGGCGTGGGCATGGTGTTCCAGAGCTACGCGCTCTTCCCCAACATGAGCGTCGCGCAGAACGTGGGCTACGGGCTGCGGGTGCGCGGGGACGCGGCGAGCGAGCGCGAACAACGCGTGGCCGAAATGCTCGAGCTCGTGGACCTGGTCGGATACGGCGCGCGCGGGATCGACCAGCTCTCGGGCGGGCAGCGCCAGCGCGTGGCGTTGGCCCGCGCGCTCGCCATCCGCCCGCGCGCGCTGCTGCTGGACGAGCCGCTCACCGCGCTCGACGCGAAGCTGCGCGAGCAGCTGCGAGTCGAGATCGACCGGCTGCTGCGCCGCCTCGCCATCACCGCGGTGTACGTGACGCACGACCAGGCCGAGGCGATGGCGCTGGGAGACCGCATCTTCGTGATGGAGAAGGGACGCATCGCGCAGGCCGGGCACGCCGCAGGAGGTGTATTTCAATCCCGCCACCGCCTTCGTCGCGGATTTCATCGGCACCATGAACCGCATCTCGGGCGAGACCGTCGACGGCCACCTGGTGCTGAAGAGCGGCCGCCTGCCGCTGGGTGCCGATCGCCGCGCGCGAGGTCATGTTCCGCCCCGAGGACGTGCGCATCGTGGCAGCCGGCGAGCATCACTTCGCCGCGACCGTGATCTCCTCGTTCTTCCTGGGCGATCACACGCGCCTGGTGGTGGACGCGGGAGGTTCCACGCCGATCGTCGTCGAGACCACGGAGCGGCGCACCTGGCCGCGCGGCGAGACGGTGCACCTCGCGCTGGCACCCGGCGCGATCCTGCCGGTCCCGGGGCAGGCGCCATGAAGCGCTTCCTGCTCGCGCAAGTGACCGACATGCACATCAAGGCGGGCGGCAAGCTCTCCTATCGCGTGGTGGACACGGAGGCGAGCCTCGCGCGCTGCGTGGCCCAGCTCTTGAAGATCCCCCAGCGTCCCGACGCGGTGATCCTCACGGGCGATCTCACCGACTTCGGCCGCGAGGAGGAGTACGCGAACCTGCGCGCGCTGATCGCGCCGCTACCGATGCCGGTCTATCTCATGGCGGGCAACCACGACGAGCCCGAGGGATTGCGGCGTGCGTTCCCCGAGCACGCGTACCTGCGCCAGCGCACGGGCCACCTCGACTACGTGATCGAAGATTTCCCGCTGCGGATCGTGGCGCTCGACTCGACCGTGCCGCGCAAGAGCGGCGGCCTGATGCGCGATTCCCAACTCGCCTGGCTCGATGCGACGCTCGCCGCGGCGCCGGGCAAGCCCACCATCGTCGCGGTGCATCATCCGCCGTTCTGGACCGGCATCGGACACATGGACGCGATGGCGCTCGCGAACCCGGGCGCGCTGGAGGAAGTGATCGCGCGCCATCCGCAGGTCGAGCGCGTGATCTCGGGGCACCTGCACCGCGCGATCACGGTGCGCTTCGGCGGAACGATCGCCTCGACGTGTCCCAGCCCTTCGCACCAGGTGGCGCTCGATCTCGCCGACGACGCGCCTTCGCGCTTCGTGATGGAGCCGCCCGGATTCCAGCTGCACCTCTGGACCGAGGAGCACGGGCTCATCACCCACGGCGCGGCGATCGGTGATTTCGCGGGTCCGTATCCGTTCTACGAGGGCGGGAAGCTCATCGACTAGCCGCCCCTAGCTCCCGGGCGCCCAGAAGACCATGCGCGTGATTTCCTTGGACTGCGTGACGCCGTTGACCGTATACGAGAACACCCCATTGTCCGCATCGCTGAACGTCACCGTGCCCTGCCCCACAGCCGTGATGGCAACCGCCGACGGACTCCATGGAACGGAATCGAATGAGGGTCCGGTGGCTCGATAGATCGCTCCGGAGTAGGTTCGGTCACCGGCCTTCTCGGCATCCGACATGAACAGCCACTCGCCGTTGCCGTCCGCGCCATACGTGAACCAGACGCAGAACAGGATGTCGCCCTGGTGATCGATGCTCATTCCCCAACCCGACTCGGATCCGGCCGGGGACTTCCACCAGTGGCCCGTATAGTCGGGAGTCACCGTCAGGGCGAGCTGCCCATCGACCGGTACGTCTACGGCGGGAGGGCCGTTTTGGTAGATCGAGACCGCATAGCTTCCGGCGGGCAAGCCGAGCGCGGTGAAAGTCACCGTCTGGACCGACGGCACGCCCGGGCACTCGAAAAATCCGCAGTCCCGATTGAGAAAGATCTGCACGGTCCCCCGGTCGATGACGAATGTCGGGGCAGGCTCCGGCCCGTTGTCGAACCGCAGTGGGGCCGTGAGCGACATCTGGAATGGCTGATTGGCATGCGGTGGGTTCGGGCTCGTCGTGATGGTGAACTGCTGGGCGCACACGGCGTGCGCCGTACCCAGCAAAAGCACGAGCATTGTCGGCAGGGACCAGAAATGGCTGTTCATTTCAATGACCTCTTACGCAACGCGGCGATCGACCGACAGGCTTGAGACTCGATGTTCACGTCGCGCGAAGCGGCGCTCATGCCAGGATCGGAGCTAGCGTACCATCTCCGGATGCCGGACTGGCCATCGCAGCCGACCTGGTGATCTTCTTCCGTAAGCTGAGCAGCCGCTTCAGGCATTCCCTGCGCGCCGGAGCAAGAGGACACCCAACCAACCGGGCATGATCCATGGAACGGCAGGGATGCCGGCGATGAAGCCGGGTTGCACGTACCACGGTGCCGTACCGCTGGACAAATCCGGGTACGACAAACCTCGTGCCACTATGAGCGACAGGAGAACCAGGTTCGCAACTACGTAGGTGCGAGCCGGACCGAGTCCAAGCCAACGTGCCTCTCCAAACGAAGCCGCGAACGACGCTGTCGCGATGTAGGTCATCACGCATGCAACGAATTCCAGCACGCTGAAAAGACTGTTGAACAGCTGCGGTGCAGACCCCCCCTTGCCACCCAACACCTCCACGTAGCTCGCGACAATGATGCTCATGCAGACCAAATACGCGGTGCCCGCGGGCACGCTTGCAGCGAAGCCCAGCGTCGAATAGAAACGCTCGCCCGCATCGTAGAGTTCTTCCTTCAGCGCGACAAAAGCGCCCGCTATGATCATCGAATCGGCAAGGAGAACCAGAAATCGCATGTAGTTCTCCGCCCGGGTTGCCTGAAACGGCGCCCCCAGTCCAACCCACAGAAGCGAATTGATCGCCCACGGCAAGATCAGGAGGATCCCCGCTGCGGCGAGCCTTCTCCTGCCTCCCACACGTGAGGCGATCGCCCGCGCGCCAAGTGTCCACGCGGCGATCACGATTGCGAAAAACAGGATGACTCCGACGGGCTGATAGACCCCTGGGATTCGAAGCGCGCGCATGCCGATCACGGGCACATCGAAAAGCGGAAGCGCACAGAGGAAAACATAGCTGATACGTCGGCCGGCGTGGTTCACTTTGTCTCCTCTATATCGCTGCCTCGAGCGGCCCAACGGCCGAGCTGAGCGGCCGGCCACGCTGCCCGTGCCGCGGCCTGGCGCGGCCGCATGAAGAAGAACCAGCCAAAGGTCTCCCCGGGTTTCGGCGGTTCCTCACCTCACCACAGTATGCACGAGCCCCACGCTGCTGCCGGCGAGGAACACGCTTCCCTTGGCAGGCGTGTAAAGCGCGGCCACCTGGTGCTTGCCGGCCGCCAGCTTCGAAATCCGGAGTAGCGCCTCGCCGCTTGCGCGAAGTTCGACCTGGGCACCCACCTTGCGCCCGTCGACGGTGAACTGCACGGTCCCCGTGGGCACCGGCCTGCCTTCTTCCGATGACGTCGATGACGGCGTCACCGTTGCGACAAAGCGCACTTCCTGGCCGAAGCTCGAGTGCTCCGAACTGGCGCGCACCGTCGTGTGCGTGAGTCCCGCTTCGATACGCTGGCTCGTACGGTAAGTCCTGGCGAACACCGCGTCGCCCATTGCGATGGTGTCGAACACGCAGTCGGCGTGCGGTTCTTGCCCGTGATGCCGCGGCACAAGCGTTCCGCCGTGAGTTGCCGCAACGGCCTGACCGGTTTGCGATGCGGCAGCGTGCAGTCGGCGTTCTGCGGCGGCCATGCCGGAAGCGTGAAGCTCGCGGTGGACGTGCCGGGCGCGTAATCGAACAGGCTGGTCGCGTTGCTCACGCGCCAGGCGTCGGCGAAGGTCTGGTAGAGATCGGTGTAACGCTGGGGGAGAGCGGCGGGCATCGCGCCCAACGCAGCGCCGCCGGGCAGCGCCGGCAACCAGCTTCCCGCTGCGCGTGCGCCCATGATGCCCTCGCTCGCCTGGGTACGGAACACATCCACGTTGAGATACCACAGGTTGTAAGAGCTCCACCAGCTTGGCGTCACCACCATCTGCGTGCCGCCGGCAAAATCGACCTCGATGGCGCCCGCCGCCGCGGCCGAGCCGATCACCCGCCCGCCGCCGCCGAGATCGATGCCATTGGCGGGCAGCGTGATAAGCGCGCCGTCCACGCGCAATTGCAGGCCGCTGGGGTCGGCGATGCCGGAGAGGTTCGGCTGGTAACTGATGCGGTGGCTGCCCACACGCGCGGCGACCGCGGTATTCATGCTCACGCAGGTCGCGAGCCCGGTATACGGATTGGTATACGGCGTGACCGTGGTAACGGGCGTCTGTCGCGTCTGGATTTCCACCCCCTGTCCGCTGCCTCCCGCGTCGCGCAGCGAAACGAACTCGCCGGCGCTCTGGAAATCGTAGTGCAATCCATCAACGGTGCTCAAGTGCGGCTCGCCCTCGTTGGCCGCCGTGAGGGTGGTGCCGGCCAGGTTGCCGATGAGGGTGCCGGTGGGACTGCCAAGACCAGTCACCGGGTCGTAGCCGACCCCGGCGGTGAAGCCGGCGCATGCCAGCAGGCCCAGCGCGGCATTGGCGGGACGGCTGTTGTCGCCCGCGATCACGTCGTGGAAGTTCGCGCCGTAGGCGGTGCTCGCGAGCGCGTACAGCGTGGGATTGAGAAAGCCGATCCCCGGCGCCAGGCCCAGCGCGGCACGCTGCTGATTGACCAGCGCCGTGTAGCCCGCCCACAGTGGCGCCGATGCGCTGGTGCCGGCGCCGACGAAACTGCTGCCGTTGAACACGAACAACAGCCCATTGGCCGCGGCCGCCACGTCGGGGCTGTTGCGGTGCGCGGCGGACGCGCCGTTGGTGGCGAACCCGGCCTGGTACGGCGGGGCCGCCACGTCCGCAATGATGCCACCGCCGCTGGACTGATTCGCCGCGAGGTAGGGCCAGCCCGGCAAGCTGCCGGACGGGCTCCACGCGATTTCGGCCTCGTCATAGGGCGCGCCGGGGGATGCCGAAAACAGCGTGCCGCCTACCAGCGTCGCCGTGGCAAGGCCAATGTTGTTGCAATAGGTGTTGGGGCCGACGGTGTAGCAAAAGGTGCGGGCGGCGCAACTCGCGCCCGGGCTCTGGTCCTGATAGGCGCCGTAATCTCCCGAGGAGGTGAAGAAACTCTGGTGTTGCATCGCCATGGTTCTCAGGATCTGCTGCGTCATGGGGTCGGCGAGCCAGTTGAGCGAGGCGCTGATCTGCCTCGGGCGCGGGTAACCCGCGGGCGGCGAGACCATGGCATTCAAGGCGTCGTCGATCAGCGCCGCGTTTTCCACCTGCCCGGAGAAATCCGTGGCCATGATCTGCGACGCGGTGTAGGTCACGATCTGGTCCAGCGCCGGCGCCATCGCCATCGCCATTTCCACGTCGAGCGCCGCCTCTTCCATGCTCGTCGCGTCGTAAGGCGACGTGGTGCCGGTGAGCGTCGAGCCCGTCGAGCCGGGCGGCCACATCGCGAGCGGCGCGGCGCTGGTGCCCGCGGGCCAGCTCGCGTTCGCGAGCGGCGAGGGCAGCCCTCCCCGGTTCACGTAGCCGGTGCCCGGCGTGCCGTCACCGTAGATGTCGGCGACGATGGGCGTGATGAGCTCGAGCAGGCCGACGCTTTCGCCCTGGCCGAGGAGCGCGGCGCTGCTGTCGGCGTAGATCCTCCTGAGATCCGCGCTGTTGAGAAGATTGGAAAATCCCGAGCCCAGGTAGGGCGTGAAGGCGCGCTTCGGCAGCACGTAGTTCTCGAGCCCCGAGATGAACAGGATCGGCCCCTCGTAATCGATCGAGGGATCGCGGTCGGGCGCGAAGAAGAGCGTGCCGTCCGGCCTCCGGTATCGGTTCATCTTCACGTGCAGCACCCGTTCCACCGTCGCGACCGGCGCGCTCACGTCCAGCACGTACCGGTTGTCGAACGTTCGCACCACCTTGAACCCGTGCTGGCCCACGAACTCCGCCAGCGCACCGTAATCCGCCGCGGTCGGGCTGAAGCGGGCGATGACGTCCTCGGGCTCGAGGAACTTGCGGTAGTTCGGGCTCCTGGGGTCGGACACGCTGTCCACCAGCGCATCGAATGCTTTGCGCTCGCGCACCGGCAAGCCGATCGCGAGATGCATCACGCCGCTCTGGTCGAGCGGCCCGACCAGCGGCGCCTTGGCGAAATCCGGCCGCCGGTAGCCTTCGAGCTTGCGCTTGCCGGCGCCGACGCCGTCAGCGACCGTCGGCGAATCGGGTGCAGGCGCGGAAGGAGCCTGCGCCGCGACCTCGCCCGCGGCGAGAAAGAGAACGGCAAGTGCTGCGCCAACACAGCCGGCCACCGGGCGAAGCCCGCGAAGAGTGAAGTGCGGAGTGTTCATGGGCGCCCCTCCGATCGATGCGAGCCGGACCGGACCGATCCGTGCAGGTCATCATGGGCATGGCGCCACAGACTGGATTGAGCATATGCGGCAAGGCCGATGCGGAGGATTCATGCTTTTCCGCGGCCCGCCTCGACTGCCATGTCCCGCGCTCACCGCAGCTTCAGCGGCGGCGCCATCCCGGCCAGCATCAGCAGCCCCCAGACCGCGAGCGCGATGCCGCCGCAAACATACAGCGCGAGGAAGGCGTTGAAGGCCACCGGATTTTCTTCGCGATTGGGCCGGTACGCTCGCCAACCCTTCGATCCGGCCGGCAGCTCGCCGTCTCGCCAGCCGCGATACGCCACCGCGAGCACGCCGGAACCGAAGGCGATGAGAATGAGGGCGCCCAGCCAGGCAGGCATGTTCAGCGCCCCGCGCCCAACAGCTTCCGCGCCACCGACAGCGCCACCACGACCACCACGCTGAGCGCACCCGCCTGCAGGATCTCGAACGGCCACAGGTTGTGCGACGTGGGGTCGCGCGCGACGCCGAGCATGATGCGCAGCACCACGAACGCCATCATCGCGGTGGGCACCGCCGCGGCAAGGCGCCAGCCGCCGCGCCAGCGCCACATTCCCCAGGCCGGCGCGGCAAATCCCAGCAGGCCCAGCGCCAGCATCGCCAGCATGAAGCCGCTGAACAGCGCCACCTCGCCCGCGCTGACCGGCTTGCTCATGCGCTCGCGGTACGCCTGGTCCTGCGCGGACTTGGCGCGCGCGCTCATTTCCGCAACCCACGCGGGCCGCTCCTGCTCCCCGGCGGCTTCGCTGCCGGCCGACACGTGCCCGCGCCAGGTAGCGACGACCGGCGTGCTGCTCGTGCCGCCGTCGCCTGCGGTCACGCGGATTTCGTCCACCGCGTCGCCCGGCTGCATGAAGAAGAACCAGCCAAAGGTCTCGCCGCTGCCGGTATAGGTCTGCGACGGGCTGCTGCCCACCTTCGCCGGCTTGCCGTGGAAGTACGGCATCACCCAGATGCCGACGGGCTTGTCCGTGTCGTAGGCCAGGCGCAGGTAGAAGTTCTGGTTTCGTCCCAGGACGACGTCGCCTCCGGCTGGCCACGTTTCGACCACGCGGACCGTGGTGCCCGCGTGCGCGACGCCTATCGCCGACCCACGCGAGCGCGAGCAGGGTCCCTAGGAGCAGGAACCGGTGCGATCGCTGACCCAATGGATGTGCTCGGCAACCGGACCCATCGGCGAGGACGACACCTTCAAATCCGCACTGACATCCGCGTGCGTGGCCGTGTACGTTCCCTTGACGGTGAGGGTGCCGGCAGTTCCTCTATCGTCCCGGCAGGTCGCCACGCCCCTGATGACGCCGCGCGAAGCCGAGCCATGATCCTGTGAACAGGTCATGCCGGAGCCCGCAGACATCGCATCCTGCACCACGGAGTTGACGTCGCCTGTCTCCAGGCATCCATCCGTGGGGTGTGGACGCGACATCATGTCCTGCGCCATCGCCGGCGGCAGGCCTCGCACGTTCGAATACGTGATCGTGGTGTGGTACATGCCGGGCTGCATGCCGTTCGGCGCGGCCGATGCCTCCGGCCCAAACCATGCACAGACAACGCACAAGCCAACCGAGCCCAAATACAGAAGAGGACGCAAGGCCATTCGAGATCTCCTTAGGCTGTTTCCCGGCGCGGAAAGATTAGCCGACGGCGGTCACTTTGCCAACTCGACATCATTGCGCTCCATCTTCATCTCCAGGCCTGGCATCGTTGTTGAGGTCCGTTACGCCAGCGTCATGCCGGCAACGAGGGTCAACGCAAAGTTCATGCTCGTCCTGCGCACTTGGCAGTACTCAGGTACCGGGTAAGGCGCCGCCCAGGATCTTGCGCCAAGCATGGGCGATGAGCCGCTTCGCGTCGCGGGTGATGAGGTCGCCGTGGGAGAGGATCACGCGCTCGAAGTCCCACTCGAGGATGCGCATCATGCACTGGCGCACGAGCGCCTTGTCACCCCAGCCAAGCCGGTACTCGGGCGCCGGGCTGGGCGTGTTCCACATCCCGATCATGCGAAACAAGAACCTCAGAAACCAGTTGGTACCGGGCGTGGCCGCCGTGACGTTCTCGACCAGGTCGACGAGGATGAGGGTCTTGCCGGCGTGGTGGAAGAATGCGACCTCACGCATCACGCGCGTTCCCTGCAGGGAGACCTGTGACAGCTCGCCCGCCCACATCGCCGGCGCCTCGTCGCCGAGCACCTCGTCGAAGGTGAGCCCCTTCGCCCGCTTCTCGACGCCAGGGCAGATGTAGGTCACCGCCCGGGGAAACGCCTGCTGACACGAGCGCACGTGGAGCCAGTGGAAATTTCCTGGCGCGATGATCGCCGCGACCGGCCCCAGCGCCGCGACCTCCGCGGTCAACGCCTCGTCGAACGCACACGGGGAATGGATCAGGATCTCTCCGCTCCGGAGCTTGATCACCGTCATCCGCGCGTTGATCCGCGCCCCGACCAAGGAGACGATGTAGCCCCTAAGCCATAGCGCGTCGGGAACGAAGACTTCGAGAGAAGGAGCCGCTGCACTGCCTCCATTTGTGGCGATGCCCAGGTGCCGCTTCATGTCCAGGGCTAACCCGCGAGCGCCTGCTCGATATCGGCGATGAGGTCATCCACGTGCTCGATCCCGATGGACATGCGCACGAGGTCCGTGGGGCACTGCGTCGCCGGACCTTCCATGCTCGCGCGATGCTCGGCGAGGCTTTCGACGGATCCGAGCGAGGTCGCGCGCTTGAAGACGCGAAGGCGCGCGGTGAATGCCCTCGCCGCCTCCTCGCCCGCCTTCAGGCGCAGCGACATCATCGCGCCGAAGCCGCCGCTCATCTGCTTCGCCGCGATGGCGTGGCCCGGATGCGAGGCGAGCCCCGGATACAGCACGTGCGAGAGCTTCGCGTGGCGCTCGAAATGGCGCGCGATGGCAAGCGCATTGGCACACGCGGCGGCCACGCGCAGGTGCAGCGTGCGCATGCCGCGCAGCAGCAGCCACGCCTCGAACGGCCCCAGCACCGAGCCGCCGCCCGCGCGCACGTAGCCGATGCGCTGCCAGAGCGCGTCGTCCGCGGCGGCGCAGAGCACGCCCGCGATCACGTCCGCGTGCCCGTTCAGGTATTTCGTGGCCGAATGCATCACCAGGTGCGCGCCGAGGGCGAGCGGGCGCGTGAGCATCGGCGTGGCGACGGTCGAGTCGACCGCGGCGATCGCACCCACCTCGCGCGCGATGGCGCACGCCGCGGCGATGTCGGTCACCTCCCAGGTCGGGTTCGCGGGCGTCTCGATCCAGATCGCGCGCGTGGGCCGTGCGCGCGCCTTGCGGGCGAGATCGTCGATCGAGGTGTTGTCGTAGAGCTCGACCGCGAGCCCCCACGGCACCGCGAATTCCAGCAGCCACTTGCGCAGGCCCCAGTACATGTTGCGCGGGGCGAGCACGCGGTCTCCCGGCGCGAGGGCGAGGAAGAACGCCGCGCTCGCCGCCAGCCCCGACGAGAACAGCATCGCGGCCTGCGCGCCCTCCAGCGCGGCGACGAGCGCCTCGGGCTGGTCGTAGGTGGGATTGTCGTCGCGCGAGTAGGTGCGGGTGCCGGGAAACGATCCATCGGCGGCACGCTCGTAGGTGGTCGAGACGTGGATCGGCGGCACGACCTCGCGATACGGCTCGGACACGCGGCCCAGGCCCTGCGCGGCGAGCGTCTCGGGATGCAGCGGTTTCTTCTCGGGGTCATCGGTTCGCCTTGGATGCGCTGGCCGCGCGCTGTGCCCGCTCGATCGCTGTGCGGTGTCGGGATGGTCGAGAGGTCGTCGCGGCCGAAGTCCAATCCGCTGGCCTTCTTGACGCGCTCCGCGTCGGATTTCTCGATCAGCTCGAGTGCTTCGGCGAGCCGCGCGGGGGAGATGCCCACTCGCGCCGATTCTACTGCGCCGCGGCACCGCGCCCGGCCGCACCACCGCCCACGGCGTGGCGAAGCCGGCGCTGGCGAGGATCGCGAGGATGTTCACGGCGTAGATCGCGAAGAGCTTGCGCACGCCGAGCGTGGAGCGGAACCGAACCGCGCCCAGCTGCGCCGCGTTCCACATCGCGTTGGTGGTCCGCGCGCGCAGGTAGGCGAAGAAGAAGAGGTACATCGTGTACACCAGCAGATTGAAGACGTACGTGAGCGGCGAGCGGCCCAGCATCACATGGGTCCAGGCGACAATCTGGTTGGCCGCGAAGCCCAGGACGACCCCCGCGGCGAAGCCGAGCGATATCGCCAATCCATAGATGCCGAAGAAGGTCCCGGGCAGGCCGGACACCTCGAATCGCGTCGCGCCGTATGCGTGGTGGCGCACGACGAACTCGGTGTAGCGCGCCTTCGCGACGAAATATCCCAGCCCCAGCGTGAGCACGGTGAAGAGCCCGTAGAAGGCGAGGAGCCCGATCGCGCGCCAGTAGGTCCCGTCGAAACCGGCCATGGCATCCTAGCGCCGTACCCGAAGCGCGAAGGATGCCCGATGCCCGACAACTCGCGCCGATGGCGCGCCGCAGTCGATCCCCGAATGGCGCGACGTGGATGCGCGCACGTTCCGCGAAGAGATCGCCACGCGCTACCTGCCCGCGGTGCTCAAGGGCGTCGTGCGCGACTGGCCCGCGGTCGCGAAGGGGCGCGAGTCGGCCGCGGCGCTTGTCGGTTACCTCGGCGGATTCGACAGCGGGCGGCCGGTCGATGCGCTGATGACGCCGGCCCACGCACGCGGGCGCATCTTCTACAACGACGACATGAGCGGCTTCAACTTCACCCACGACAAGCTCACGGTCTCCGCGGTGAACGAGAAGCTGCTGCGCTACGCCAAGTTCGAGCAGCGGCCCGCGATCGCCGCGCAGAGCGCGTTGATCGACGATTGCCTTCCCGGCCTCGCGGGCGAAATCCCGATGCCGCTCCTCGACGCCTCGATCCGCCCGCGCATCTGGATCGGGAACGCCGTGGTCACGCCGGCGCACTTCGACGAGTCGAGCAACATCGCGTGCGTGATGGCCGGCCGGCGGCGCTTCACGCTGCTCCCGCCCGAGCAAGTGTCCAACCTCTACGTGGGTCCCATCGGGCATGCGCCCACGGGCACACCCATCAGCCTGGTGTCGTTCCGCGAGCCCGATTTCGAGCGCTTCCCGCGCTTTCGCGAAGCACTCGCCGCGGCGCTGGTGGCCGAGCTCGAGCCCGGCGACGCGCTCTACATCCCGGCGCTCTGGTGGCACCACGTGGAATCGCTCGAGAAGTACAACGTGCTGGTGAACTACTGGTGGAAAGGTGCTCCGGGGGCGCCAGCGCGCGGCGACTCCGCGCTCGACTGCCTGCTGCACAGCATGCTGAACCTGCGCCACCTGCCGCCCGCGCAGCGCGCGGCGTGGAGCGCGTTCTTCGAGCACTACGTGTTCGGCGCCGGCGAGGACACCGCCGCGCACATTCCCGCGGCCAGGCGTGGCGTGCTGGGGCCCATCGACGACAAGCTCGCGCGCGACGTGCGCGCCTTCCTCGTGAAGAAGCTCGGCGGCTAGTCCCCGAGCTCCGGGTAGCGGCGGAAGATGCCGTCCTCGTTGAACGGCACGCGCCGCCCGGAGGCCACGTAGCGGCGGATCCTCGGCCGCGCGAACACCGCCTCGTGCAGCGCCGCGAGCCGCGGATGCTGCGCGAGCGCCGCGAGCGTCGAGCCCGGGAAGGCGTAGAGCAGCCCCGCGATCACCTGGGCCATCGACAGGTCCGCATAGGTGATGCGCGAGCCCGCCATCCACGGGCCGCGCCCGCCGCGGCGCTCGATCACGCGCTCGAAGTAGCCCAGGTACTTCGGCATGCGCGCGGCGAGGAACTGCTGCGTGCGCCGCTTCGCCGCGGGCTTCTGTTCCTCGTAGTAGAGGTTGGCGCCCAGGGGATGGTGCGTGTCGTGCGCCTCGTCGACCAGGTCTGCGATGGTGAGCTGGAGCTGGTGCACCCAGAGCCGGCCTGCCGCGTCGCGCGGAACCAGTCCCAGCCGCGGCCCGAGGAAGAGCAGGATGTTGGCGGTCTGCCCGATGAGCTGCTTGCCGGCCTTGAGGAACGGCGGCGCGAAGGGCGGCCGCGCGACGTCGCCGCCCTCGAGATATTTGAGGATCGCCGGCACCCCGCCGCCGTCTTCTTCCGGGACCAGGGCGATGTCCACGTAGTCCGCCCCGCCTTCCTCGAGCGCGAGCCGCACGAATTCCCCGCGGCCCTGCAGGCCCGGCCAGTAATGCAATTCGTAGCGCAAGGCGCGCTCAGCCCTCGGGCGGCTGCAGCTCGTCGAGCTGGGCGCGGATGCGCGAGCGCTCCTCGAGCAGCCCGCCCAGCTGCGCGTCGCAGCGCGCGATGGGCTGCGGATAGTCGCGCAGCTCGGCGTTGATCTCCTCCAGGCGCCGCTCGAGCTGTGCCCGGGAGGGCGCGCGGGTGGACGCAGAAGCCTTGGAAGCCATGAAGTCCTCGGAAAGGAATGCCGGAACAGGAATAATCTACAACATTCGCGGTGCGGGTAGACTGCACGCGATGAATGCCCCCGACACCCTCGCCGGCGCCCCCGATCTCGAGGCGCAGGCCGCACGCGTGGCGCCCAGGGTCGTCGCCTGGCGCCGCGACATCCACCAGCACCCCGAGCTCGGCAACCGCGAGTTCCGCACCGCCAAGCTCGTGGCCGACCACCTGCGCGCGCTCGGGCTCGAAGTGCGCGAGAAGGTCGCGCACACCGGCGTCATCGGCTTGCTCAAGGGCGCGCGCCCCGGCCCGGTGGTCGCGCTGCGCGCCGACATGGACGCGCTGCCCGTCACCGAGGAAACCGACGTCCCGTTCCGTAGCACCGTGCGCACGCAGTGGAACGGGGTCGAATGCGGCGTCATGCACGCCTGCGGCCACGACGCGCACACCGCGATCTTGATGGGCGTGGCGGAAGTGCTCGCAACAATGCGCTCGCAGATCGCGGGCAGCGTGAAGTTCGTCTTCCAGCCGGCGGAGGAAGGCGCTCCGGGCGAGGAGGACGGCGGCGCGCAGCAGATGATCGAGGATGGCTGCATGGAGGAGCCGAAGGTGGGCGCGATCTTCGGCCTGCACGTGACCTCGCAGCACCACACGGGGCTGCTGGGCTATCGTTCCGGCCCGCTCATGGCCTCCTCCGACCAGTTGAAGGTGTTCCTGCGCGGCGTGCAGACCCACGGCGCGATGCCCTGGCGCGGCGTGGATCCGATCGTCACGGGCGCGCAGGTCGTGATGGGCCTGCAGACCATCGTCTCGCGCCGCGTGGACGTGACGCGCGAGCCCTCGGTGGTGACGGTGGGCGTGTTCCAGGGCGGCAACCGGGTGAACATCATTCCGGACGAGGTGCGCATGGAAGGCACCATCCGCACCTTCGACGAGGCGCAGCGCGGCGAGATCCACGACCACGTGCGCCGCATCACCGAGATGATCGCGGCCGCGGGCGGCGCGCAGGCCTCGGTGCAGATCAAGCGCGGCTACGACGTGGTGGTGAACGATCCCGCGCTCACCGCGTTCGCCGTGCCGACCCTGCAGCGCGTCGCGGGAGCCGAGCAGGTCGCGATCGTCGACAAGGTCTGCGGCGCCGAGGACTTCTCCTTCTACCAGAAGGTGGTCCCGGGCTTCTTCTTCCGCGTGGGCTGCACGCCGCCCGATCGCGAGCTGCGCCGCGCCGCGCCGAACCACAGCCCGCGCCTCTACCTCGACGAGGATTGCCTGCCGCTGGGCGTGAAGGCGCTCTGCGCGCTCGCGCTCGACTGGCTGCGCGCCAACGCCTGAGCCCACGGCGGAGATTTCCCGAATCGTTCAACCACCCACGAGGTCCGTATGAACGCCCGCTCCGATGTGCTCGCCGCGCAAGCCGCCGCCCCACGATGGTCGTGGCTTCCCGCCGCCGGCAGCTGGAAATACCACGCGCTGCTGCTTTCCCTCGGCATCTTCGTGCTGGGCCCGCTGGGCGGCGTCACCGCCTCGTACATGAACTTCTCGCTCGGCTTCTACATCGGCGGGCAGGTGCTCGCGGGCATCCTCGGCTCGACGGTGACCTACGGCTACGGCGCCGAAGGCAAGCACGGCGCGAACTACATCCAGACCGCCGCCGCGTCGGTCGCGAGCCTGAGCGCCATGGGCGTGCTGGTGCAGGCGATGGTGTGGATGGGGCTGCCGCAGCCGCCGGTGTGGCAGCTGGTCGTCTATTTCCTGTGCATCGGCATGTTCGCCGCGGGCCTGGGCATGCTCTACACGCCGATCCTCGTGGACCGCATGCAGCTCACGTTCCCGTCGGGCCTCGCGGTGGCCAACATCCTGCGCGCGCTCACCGACCCGGTGCTGCTGCGCCAATCGGTGAACAAGCTGGGCAGCGGCATCGGCATCGGCATCCTCACCGGTGTCGCGGGACCGAAGATCGCGCTGCTGAACGCGATCGAGTTCTCCGCCTCGACCTTCGGCGCGGGCATGGTGGTGGGCGCGCGCATCGGAATCCCGGCGATCACCTCGGGCCTCCTGAGCCTCGCGCTCGTGCCCTGGTTCGTCTCCATCGGCTGGCTGAACCCCGGTGATCCGTTCCGCAAGATCACGTTCCTCATCGCGCTGGGCACCATCATGGGCGCGGCGCTGATCGACGTCGGGCTCGTGCTCTGGGAAGCCGCGGGGCGGCTGCGCTCGACGGCCGAGGCGCCGGCCGACGCGCCCGACTGGAAGCGCGTCAACACGCGCCGCCTCGTGCTGTGGGTGGCCGCGTGGGCCATGGCCGTGGTGCTCTCGGGGCATTTCGTGCTGGGGCAGCCCGTGGGCTTCCTCGTGTTCGCGGTGGCGCTGGTGTTCGTCTTCGCGATGGTGAACGGCATCTCGGTGGGCATCAGCGACAGCAACCCCATCTCCTCCGCGTTCGTGGTCTCGGTGGTCCTGATGGCGGCGCTCGGCCTCAAGGACCCCATCGTGGGCCTCATGGCCGGAAGCATCCTGCTCATCTCGACCAACACCGCGGCCGACATGCAGCAGGACCGCTCGACGGGCTGGCGCCTGGGCACCAACCGCGTGATCCAGTTCCGCTACCAGGTGGCGGGGATCCTCATGGGCGCGATCATGGGAGTCGCGTTCGCCAAGCTCTTCATGGCGGCCTACCCGATCCTGCTCGCCGACCAGACAATGATGAAGGCGGCCGACCAGCCCGCCAACTGGAGCTCCGCGATGACGTACAAGTTCGTGGGGATCCTGCGGAGCCTCACCGATCCCAAGCCCTACCAGATCACCGCGATCTGGGTCGGCATCGCGATCGGCTTCGCGATCCAGCTCGCGAGGAAGCTCATCAAGGCGAGCTCCGGCTACCGGGCCTTCGCCGCGCGCGGGCGCACCGGGTTCGCCGTCGATTTCGTGATCGACGCGCTCCTGCTGCCTTCGCCCTACGCGGCTTCCTTCGGCGGCTTCGTGAACCTCAACACGTCGATGTGGTTCGGCACCGGCGGCATCGTCTCGAGCCTGTTCAACACGCTCGTGAAGCCGAAGCCCCGCCCCGGCTCCGCGGTGCCGGAGGACATGAGCAGCACTTCGCTCTTCGGCGGCGGGTTGATCGCGGGCGATGCGCTCGCGGCGCTGGGCATCGGGATCACGGGGCTGCTCGCGACGCTGTTGTCGCACTAGCCCCGCGCGGCGCTAGCCCCGCCGCCAGACGCTCGCGAGCCACGGCTGCTGCTCGCGCGGCACGCCCGGCGGCCGATAGTAGTGCTCGAGCTCGACGAAGCCCGCATCCGCCAGGTAGCGCCGCCATGCTTCGAGATCGTGGTACGCCCCGTAGCGGCCGCGGTTCCAGCCTTCCTCGTTCTGTCCGCGCGGATTGGAGCTGAAGAGCACGCCGCGCGGCTTCAACGCCGCATGCAGCTCGCGCAGCACGCGCGGCAATTCCGCGCGCGGCACGTGGAAGAGCGAGGCGTTGGCGAAGATGCCGTCGAAGTGCGCCTGCGGAAGATCCAGCGCGAGGAAGTCCTGCTCCCACACCGTGCAGCCGCTCAGCTCGCGCGCCATCGCCGCGAGCTTCGTCGCGCCCTCGAGCCCGATCGCTTCGTGGCCCAGCTCGGTGAACGCCTTGAGATCGCGCCCCGGCCCGCAGCCCAGGTCGAGGATGCGATACGGGGCCGCGCCTTCGAGGTGGCGCAGCAGCGCGTCGATGTTCTGGCGCACGTCGTGCCCGCGCGTGCCTTCCCAGAAATCCTCGGCGCGCTGGTTGTAGTGCTCGAGGGTCCCGCCGGTGATGTCCGCGAGCGGCGGACCGGGCTTGCGCGCGCTCACCCCGAGTTGCGCAATCCCGCCGCGAGCCCGTTGATGGCGATGTGGATGCCGCGCTTCACGCGCTCGTCGGCATCGCCCGCGCGGTGGCGGCGCAAGAGCTCCAGCTGCAGGTAGTTCAGCGGATCGAGGTACGGGAAGCGGTTGCGGATCGAGCGGGCGAGCGCCGGGTTGGCGGCGAGAAACTCGCTTCCGCCCGTGATCTCGAAGAGCGCCTTCACGGTCGCGTCGAACTCGCCGCGGATGCGCGCGAAGATCGCCTCGGCCAGGCGCGCGTCGGCGAGCAATTCCCGGTAGCGCGCGGCCACCGACAGGTCCGCCTTGGCGAGCAGCATGTCGAGGTTGGACAGCATCGCCTGGAAGAACGGCCATTCGGCCCACATGCGCGCGAGCAGCGCCCGTCCCTCGGAGCCGCGGCGCGCGTCGAACGCCGCCACCGCCGAGCCGAAGCCGTACCAGCCCGGCAGCATCACGCGGCATTGCGCCCACGAGAACACCCACGGGATCGCGCGCAGGTCCTCGATGCGCGTCGATGTCTTGCGCGACGCGGGCCGCGAGCCGATGTTGAGCTCGCTGATCTCCACGATGGGCGTGGTCGCGCGGAAGTACTCGACGAATCCCTCGGTGCCGTAGACCAAGTCGCGGTACGCGGCCATTGCGTCGGCCGAGAGATCCTCCATCGCGGCGTGGAAATCCTCGTGGCCCTCGTGGGGCACCACGTCCAGGCTCGCGCGCACCGTCGCGGCGAAGAGCGCCTCGAGGTTGCGCCGCCCGATCTCGCGGTTCGCGTACTTGCTCGCGATCACCTCGCCCTGCTCCGTGAGGCGCAGCTCCCCCTGCACGCTGCCGGGCGGCTGCGCGAGGATCGCGTCGTAGCTGGGCCCGCCGCCGCGCCCGACGGTGCCGCCGCGGCCGTGGAAGAAGCGCAGCCGCACGCCCGCGGCGCGGAACACCGCCACCAGCGCGGTCTCCGCCTTGTAGAGCTCCCAGTTCGACGTCACGTAGCCGCCGTCCTTGTTGCTGTCCGAGTAGCCGAGCATCACCTCCTGCACTTCCCCCAGCGAGGCGACGAGGGCGCGCGCGGCGGGCAGCGCGAACCACGCGTCCATCGTCCCCGGCGCGCGGCGCAGGTCGACGATGGTCTCGAAGAGCGGCACGATCTGCAGGCGCGAGGACGGCGAGCTGCCCGGCGTGACGAGCCCCGCCTCCTTGAGCAGCACCGCCACCTCGAGCAGGTCCGACACGCTCTCGGCCTTCGAGATCACGTACTGGCGGATGGACGCGGGGCCGAGCCGGCGGTGGGTCTGCGCGGCCGCCTCGAAGATCTCGAGCTCGCCCAGCGCGAGCTCGGAATACGTGGCGAAGGCCGAGCGCAGCATGCGCGGGGAGGCGAGCTCGGCGAGCAGCACGCGCTGGCGTTCGTCTTCACCCAGCGCGCGATAGTCGGCGGCCACGCCCGCCTCGCGCAGCAGCTCGTCCACGACGGCCTCGTGCACCTCGGAGTTCTGCCGCAGGTCGACGGTGGCGAGGTGGAATCCGAACGCGCGCACGGCCTTGCGCAGCCGGCGCAGCCGCCCGTCGGCGAGCATCGTGCTGCCGTCGCCGCGCAGGCTCGCGTCGATCACGTCCAGGTCGGCGAGGAACTCCTGCGCACCGGCATAGGGCGCGGAATCGCCCACCGCCGCGCGGTGCTGGTGCTTGAGGCCCAGTCCCTGTGCCGTGGCCGCGAGGCGCGCGAAGATGCCGGTCAGCGCCCGGCGGTAGGGCTCGTCCTGGCGGTGCGCCGAGCGATCCGGCGAGAGCTCGGCCAGGCGCAGCAGCTCCGCGCTCACGTGCGTGAGCAGGCCCGAGAGCGGGAGCTCCCCGCCCAGCGCGTGCACCTCGGCGAAATAGTGGTCGAAGGCGCGCTCGCCCTGGCGCTGGAACGCGGCCTCGAGCATCTGCGCGGTGACGAAGGGATTGCCGTCGCGATCGCCGCCCACCCAGCTGCCGATCGCGAGCAGCGCGGGCAGCTCGGGCCGCTCGCCCGTGCCGGGGAGCGTGGCCACCGCATCCTCGACGTCGGCGACCAGCGCCGGCACCGCGTCGATGAACGTGTAGTCGAAGTAGGCGAGCGCGTTCTCGATCTCGTCGCGCACGCCCAGCTTCACCGTGCGCAGCATGCGCGTCTGCCAGAGCGTGGCGATGAGCCGGCGCAGCTCGACCACGATGGCCTCGCGCTCCTCGGGCAGGGCGTCGCGCGAATCGAGCCGTCCCAGCCCGGCGGCGATGGCGAGCTGGCAGTCGAGGTTGCTCTTGCGCCGCACCTCGGTCGGGTGCGCGGTGAGCACCGGGTGCACGCGCACCGCCGCGAGCCTTTGCGCCGCCTCCTCGCGCTGCGTGCCGCGCTGGTGCGCGTCGACGAAGAGGCCGCGCAGCGTCGAGGGCAGCGGCTCCTTGCCCTCGCGGCGGTACTCGCGGTGGCGGCGGATGTGGTGCTGGTCCTCGGCGATGTTGGCGAGCAGCGAGAAATAGCTGAACGCGCGCACCACCGCGACCGCCTGGGCGGTGGTGAGGCCGTCGAGCGTCGCGGACAGGCGCTCGCGCGAGGCGGTGTCCTCGAGGCGCCGCCCCGCCACGGAGAGGCGGCGGATGTCCTCGATCAGGCCGAAGGCCGCGTCACCCTCGTAGGCGCGGATGGTGTCGCCGAGGATGCGTCCGAGCAGGCGGATGTCTTCCCCGAGGCGCGCGTCCCCGCCAGGCCGGTCGTTCATGCCCGAAGAATACAACGCGCGGGCCGCCTTGGTCGCCGCCGTCGATCAGGATATGCTTTGCCCTGGGCCTGCCGCGCATTCCGGAACCGGGCCCCGCGGCGGGGCGGCAATTGTAAGCAAATCTTGCTGGCATGCTCCCGCGGGGAATTCGGCGGCAAGATATACTGCTGCGCCATGCGCTAGTCGCCTGGCATGCGCGGAAATCCAAACTCGAAGGAGCGCCTTGTGGGCAAGAATGTGTGGTTGGCGGCGTTCGCCGCCGTGATGGTGCTGGTGTCGGGCTGCAAGGGCAGCCATTCGCAGAATTCCACGAGCATGCGGGCGGTGAACGCGGTGATCAACGTCGAGCCGCTCGACGTGCTGGTCGACGGCGACGTCAAGTTCGCCGGCCTCGCCTTCGGCGCGACCTCGCCCTTCTCCGACTTCGGCTCGGGCGGGCGCGAGGTGGCGGTGCGCTCGTCGAGCAACCAGGCGGTCTACTACGACCGGAGCCTGACTTTGGGCAGCGGCGCGAACAGCACGCTGCTGATCTACGGCACGCGCAGCAACATGTCGACGATCCTGCTGCCCGACGACATCTCGAGCCCCGACACGACGCCCGCCTCCGGCAACTTCAAGATCCGCGCGGTGGGCCTGTCCCCCGACTCGGGCCCGGTGGACGTCTATATCACGCAGTCGGCCGACATCACCAACTCCCCGTCCACGGTCGGTCCCGTCTCCTACACGGCCCTGTCCAGCTACGCCGAGACCGCCGCGGGCACCTTCCAGATCATCATCACGGTCACCGGCACCAAGGACATCCTGTTCCAGTCCTCCCCGATCAGCCTCGCCGCGGGCTCGATCTACACCGTGGCGATCTTCCCCTCCGGCGGCGGCAAGCTCGCCAACGCGCTGCTGCTCACGCAGGGCCCGGGCGGGTCCGGATCGCTGATGCTCAATCCGAACGGCCGCGTGAAGGCGGTGAACGCCGTGCCGGATTCGACCGCGATCAACTTCAAGGCCGACGGCACCGCGCTGCTCTCGAACGTCCCGTATTCGGGCAGCTCGAGCTACGTGACGCTCGCCGCCGGGTCGCGGACACTGCAGCTCGAGGCGTCCAACGTGCCGGGCACCGTGATCGCTTCGCTCGCGCAGCAGATCGACGCCGCGCGCGACTACTCCGTGCTCGCCACGAACTCCCTCGCCCAGGTGCAGATCGTCGCCTTCGCCGACGACAACACGCTGCCCGCGAGCGGCTTTGCGAAGATGCGCTTCGCCAACGCCCTGGTGGGCTCGACCGGCACCGACGTGCTGGTGAACTTCGCGAGCCAGGTGAGCAACCTGCCCTACCAGAGCGCTTCGGGCTATTACACCTTCGCGCCGGCCCTCAACTACACGATCACCTTCGCCACGCCCGGGGGCGTGCAGGTGCTCGCGACGCTGACACCGGTCGAGATCGACGCGGGAGGCATCTACACCGCCTACCTCATGGGCACCATGGCCGCGCCGAAGGTGGTCCTCGCCCGCGACCGCTGAACGGACGGGTCCCGCCTAGCGCGGGACCCGGAAGCGCGCGATGTTCCAGCGCGACACGTCCTCCTCGGGCTCGTCGTCCGGGGTGGGCGTGAGGGGCAGCGCGAGGTTGGTGACGTACATCCATCCGTCCAGGATCACCATGCTCGCGGGAAAGAGCAGCCCGCGCGGCGCGCCGTCGCGCCCGATGCCGTCGAACTCGCCCGCGCGCGCCACCACGCGCCCCGAGGCGTTCAGCGCCACCACCTCGTCGGCCTGGTTGGCCGCCACCCAGAGCCGGCCGTTTTCGTAGAGCAGCCCGTCGGCCCCGTGCACGCTCTCGGCGAACACGTCGAGCGTGCCCGTGGCGAGGTCCATCTTCAGCACGCGGTTGTCGCCCGTGTTGGCGACGTAGAGCGTGCGCTCGTCGGCGCTCAGCGCCAGCCCGTTGGCGCCGAAGGGCGGGAAGCCCGTGGTGGCGAGCAGCGGATCGTGGGCGAGCACGCTCACCGTGCACGGCGCGCAGTGCGTCGCGCCGGCGACCTTGTAGATCGCGCCCTGGAACGAGTCCGAGATGTAGAGATTGCCCGCGTGGTCGAAGGTCATCGCGTTGGGCCCCGCGAATCCGCTCGAGCCGAAGGTGAGGGTGTCGGAGCTGCCGTCGGGATTGGCCACGATGCGCGCGGCCGGCGCGCCGATGCTCGGCAGCGCCGCGACATCCTCCACCGGAGTGGACGCGTCGAACGCGGCGGGGATGCGCTGCAGCTTCGAGGCGCCGAAATTGAGGATGTAGACCTTGCCCTCGGCGTACGCGAGGCCGAGCAGCGGCGTGCTGCCGAAGTCCTTCTGCGCGAGCACGCGGCCGTTGCGCGCGAAGCGCACGAGCTTGTTGGCATGCGCGATGTCGCTGTCGAAGGTGCCCACATAAAGGTCGCCCGTGGCGGGGTCGGCGGCGATGCCCTCGGGATAGCGCACGCCCTGGGGCAGCGTGGCGAAGGATTCGGCTTCGATCCAGGCGGGAGCGTTGTGCCAATCGGCGAGGCTCGTCCCGGCGAAGAGCGAGAACGCGGCCGCGGTGAGGCACGCGACGCGGAAATTTCGCATGGTGGAACCTCCTCGGGAAAGAACGAACGCGATGCGACCGATTCTTTTACCCGCGCCGGCGGAAGTCAAACCCCGCCGGTCAGACCAGGACGATCACCACCGCCACGACGAGCGCGACGACGTAGGCGAGCGCCATCGCCAGTCGCGTGCGATCCACGCGCTGCGCGGGCCGGCGCACCGGCACCGTCCAGCCGGCGCGCGATTTCTCGAGGTCCGCGTCCGCGGGCAGCACCGCCAGGCGCGCGAGCCCCGCGGCCGAATCGAAGCGCGGCGAGGCGCGCAGCTCGACCGATTCCTCGCGCAGCATCGAGGCGCCGGATTCCGCGGGCGCCGCTTCCGAGCCCGGCGGGTGCGCGCCGTCGGGCACCGTGCCGGCGGCCGCGCGCTCGCGGCCCGCGGCCTCCGCGGCCTTCACTTCCGGCACCGCGTTCCACAGGTCATTCGCGAGCTCGGTGGCGTTGGCGTAGCGCTCCTCGGGCTTCTTCTTGAGCGCGCGCGCGATGATGAAGTCGATCACCGGGGCCAGGTGCGGCACGAGGTGGCTGGGCGGCCGGGCCGCGAGGTTGGCCACCTTGAACGTGAGCTCCGGGATGTCCTCGCCGGCGAAGGGCTTCACGCCCGTGAGCATCTCGTAGAGCACGAGCCCGAGGGAAAAGAGGTCGGCGCGGTGGTCCACGGGCTGCCCGACGATCTGCTCCGGGGCCATGTACTGCGGCGAGCCGAGCAGCACGCCGGTCTGCGTCTTCACGGTGGGCTCGCGCAGGCGCGCGATGCCGAAGTCCATGATCTTCACGCGCCCGTCGGGCAGCACCATGATGTTGCCGGGCTTCACGTCGCGGTGCACGATGCCGTGCTCGTGGGCGTACGCGAGGCCTTCGGCCACCGCCGCGGCGATGGTCACCGATTGCGAGGGCGTGAGCTGCCCGCCGTGGATCAGCTCGCGCAGGTCCGTGCCCTCGAGCAGCTCCATCGCCATGAACGCGATGTCGCCCTCGCGGCCCATCTCGTAGATCGTGACGATCGCCGGGTGGCTCAGGCGCCCGGCCGCGCGCGCCTCCTGCAGGAAGCGCGCCTCGTGGACGTCGCGCTCTTCCTTCGCGCCCGTGAGCGCGATGGTCTTGACCGCCACCGTGCGCCCGAGCGTGGTGTCCTCCGCGCGGTAGACCACGCCCATGGCGCCGCGCCCCAGCTCCGCGAGCACCTGGAACCGCCCGAGCCGCGCGGGGAAGGCGTCGGTCATCACGATCCCCAGATCTTCCGGCGCAGCTCGCGCCAGAATCCGCCCTTGGGCTCCTGGCGCGGCGCGGCGAAGGTGTGGCGCACGGTCATCTGCTCGCCCGCCTTGAGGTTGACGGTGAGCTCGAGCGGGGCGAAGCCCGGATGGCGCACGCTCACCACGTGCCGCCCCGCGGGCAGCTCGAGGCGCATGAGCGGTGGCGTGCGTCCGCGCGCCACGCCGTCCACGTAGACCTCGCCGCGCGGCTTGATGGCGAAGGAGACCAGCGCGGGCTCCGGTGCGAAATAGACCTGGTTCGCGTAGCGCCCCGCCGCCCCGAGCGCGAGGATCACGGCCACGCCCGCGAGGGTCTGCACCACCGCGCGGCGGGCGCGCACCGGCCCGGCGCGGGGATCGGGCGCGTAGAGCGAATGCAGGCGCACGCGCGTATCGGTGAAGTCGCCGGCCGCCGAGAGGCCCTCGGCCCGCGCCGGGTCGACTCCCGCGAGCGCCTTGGCGAAATCCTGGGTCACGAGCAGGCGGTCCGGCCCGGCGAACCTCGCCGCGGCCGCCGCCGCGGTGAGGCCGTCGCCGTACACGCGCGCCTCGGCGCCGCGCGAGCTGAGCGCGAGCGGCCCGTAGTTGAGGCCCACCTGCAGCGCCGGCTCGCCCCGGGCGTGCAGGGCCTGCGCCGCGTCGAGCGCGCGCGCCGGGTCGCCGAACAGGATCACCGCGAGGCCGTCGTCGCTGTCGAGCACGACGCGCTCGGCCGGCGCCACGCCCGCGAGCGCCGCGCGGGCGCGCGCCTCGAGCTTCTCCTTCAGGGACGCCTGCTCCGCGACCGGGAGCGCGTCGAAGCGCGGGATGCGAAGGAACGCGACGTTGGCGTAGACGGGATTGGCGGCCGATTCTGGCATGGGAAGCCCCTGCTTTGCGCCATTGTAACGACCCGCGAAATGCCGGCTCCAGCCCGCGGGCCCGGTGCTGCCGCTACTTGAGCGCCTTGAAGCGCAGCCGGTGGGGCTGGGCCGCTTCCTCGCCGAGGCGCTCGAGCTTGTCCTCCTCGTAGTCGCGGTAGTTGCCCTGGTAGAAGACCCACTGCGAGTCGCCTTCCGCGGCGAGGATGTGGGTGGCGATGCGATCGAGGAACCAGCGGTCGTGGGAGATCACCAGCACGGAGCCCGCGAATTCCTGCAGCGCGTCCTCGAGGGCGCGCAGCGTCTCGACGTCGAGGTCGTTGGACGGCTCGTCGAGCAGCAGCACGTTGCCCCCGTCGAGCAGCGTCTTGGCCAGGTGCAGGCGCCCGCGCTCCCCGCCCGAGAGGTTGCCTACGATCTTCTGCTGGTCGCCGCCCTTGAAGTTGAAGCGGCCGAGGTAGGCGCGCGACTGGATCTCGAACTTGCCGATGGTGAGGATGTCCTGGCCGCCCGAGATCGCCTCCCACACGTTCTTCTTTTCCGGGAACTTGCGCGTCTGGTCGACCACCGACATCTGCACGGTGTGGCCGAGCGTGATCTTGCCCGAGTCGGGCTTTTCCTTGCCGGTGATCATGCGGAAGATCGTCGACTTGCCCGCGCCGTTGGGGCCGATGATGCCCACGATCGCACCCGGCGGCACCTTGAACGAGAGCTTGTCGATGAGCAGGCGCTCGCCGTAGCCCTTCGAGACGTCCTCGAACTCGATCACCTCGTTGCCGAGGCGCTCGGCCACCGGGATGAAGATCTCGGCGGTCTCGTTGCGCTTCTGGTACTCGTAGGAGTTGAGCTCCTCGAAACGCTTCAGGCGCGCCGTGTTCTTGGTCTGCTGCCCCTTGGCGTTCTTGCGCACCCACTCGAGCTCCTTCTTGATCGCCTTCTGCCGCGCGCTCTCGGAGGACTCCTCCTTCTGCAGGCGGTCGCGCTTCTGCTCGAGCCACTCGCTGTAGTTGCCCTTGTACGGGATGCCGGTGCCGCGGTCGAGCTCGAGGATCCACTCGGCGGCGTTGTCGAGGAAGTAGCGGTCGTGGGTGACCGCGACCACGGTGCCGGGGAAGCGCGTGAGGTACTGCTCGAGCCACTCGACGCTTTCCGCGTCCAGGTGGTTCGTGGGCTCATCGAGCAGGAGCATGTCCGGCCTCGAGAGCAGCAGCCGGCACAGCGCCACGCGGCGCTTCTCGCCGCCGGAGAGCTTGTCCACCTTCGCATCCCACGGCGGCAGGCGCAGCGCGTCGGCGGCGACCTCGAGCTGCGTGTCGAGCGTGGAGGAATCGGCCGAGGCGAGGACCTTCTCCAGCCGCTCCTGCTCGGTGGCGAGCTGGTCGAAATCGGCGCCGGGCTCGGCATACGCCGCGTAGACCTCGTCCAGGCGTTTCTTCGCGGCGAAGACTTCGCCCAGGCCTTCCTCCACCGCCTCGCGCACGGTGTGGCCGGGCTCGAGCTGCGGCTCCTGCGGCAGGTAGCCGATGCGAATCCCCGGCATCGCCGTGGCTTCGCCCTCGTAATCCTTGTCCAGGCCCGCCATGATCTTCAGGACCGTGGACTTGCCCGCGCCGTTCAGCCCGAGCAGGCCGATCTTGGCGCCGGGGAAGAAGGAGAGCGAGATGTTCTTGAGGATCTGGCGCTTGGGCGGAACGATCTTGCCCACGCGGATCATCGTGTAGACGTACTGGGCCATGGAAAATCTGCGAGGTGATTCGAAAGGCAGGCCCGAAGGATACCCGAAAAGGCCGCCCGCCCGCGCCCGTCACCCTCAGGAAGTGCCGGCCCCCGGACCGACGATCGAGGTGCGCAGCGTCATGATGCCCTCGATCGAGCACTCGACCACGTCGCCGGGCTGCAAGCGGCAGTCGTTCGCCGCCGCGTCCGCGCGCGGCGCGCCGGCGGCGAACAGGTCGCCGGGCTCGATCGCCGCGCTGCGCGAGAAATGCTCGAGGACCGCGGGCAGCCGCGCGATCTGCTCGCCCATGCCCACACGCACGCACTCCGCGCCGTTCACCGAGCATGTGAGCCACAGGTCGCCGGGATCGGGGATTTCGTCCAGGGTGACGATCTCGGGACCCACGGGCCCGAAGCCCGGCGCCTCGCCCGACGCGTGCACCCGGGCGCCGGAGGCGTGCTCGCGCTCCAGCAGGTCGCCGTCGGCGAGGTCGTTGAGGATCGTCACCCCCAGCACGTAGTCCCAAGGATCGTCGTCCTTGAATCCCTGCACGCGCCGCCCGATCACGAACACGAGCTCGGGCCCGCAGGCCAGGTGCGCCACCTGCTCGGGGCGCGCCACCCGCGCGTTGTGTCCGACCAGACAGGATGCGGGCTTCGCGAAACCGCTGATGGCGCGCGAAGCCGATTCCACGCAGAGGAACTGGCCGGGATCGGGCACGGGCGGCAGGAAACGGATCGCGCGCTCCTCGACGAGCGCGCCGGCGAAGCGGCCCGCGTTCGATTGCGCCTTCTTCGCGAGCGCCTGGACGCGCGAGAGCGCCCCGCGCCCTTCGCGCAGCAACGCCTTCATGGTGGCCGGGAGGGGTTCGCCGTCGACGCGCGAAGCCGCCTCGATGTCGAGGACGCGATGGCCCACGCGCACGCCGATGCGCGCCGTTGCGGCGGGCCCCGACGCGTAGGTGATCAGTCTCATCAGACCGACATCATGGCGCTCCGCAGGGAAAAAAGGAAATACAAAGGATCGGGCCGGCGTCGGCGACGCCGGCCCGATCCGCGCGCGGCAGGGAGCCGCGGCGTCCGCCGGGGCTAGCGCCCCTCGCGATGGTCGCGGTCGCGATCGCGATCGCCGGAGGCGACGTGCTCGCCCTCCCAGCGCTGGCGGTGCCAGCCGCCGCGCTCGAGGACCCAGCGCCCTTCGCGCTGCTCCCAGCGATTGGGGTGCCAGTGCATGCCGTGGTGCTCGTGCTCCCAGTGGCCCCTCGTCCACGAGTAGCGGCCGTGGCCCCAGTCCCAGTAGCCCGGGGACCACACGAAGCCGATCCGGGGGGCGGGCACGGCCTCGTGGCGCGGCGGCGGCGGGGCGACCTCGACGGAAACCCCGAAGGCGGCCGCGGCGCTCGCGGGAATGATGCCCAGCATCGACGCCACGAGGGCGCCGGAGATCCAATGGTGTTTCGACATTTCGCGTTCCTCCAGGTGAGGGAAGGTCCTTCCAGCGTAGCGACCGGGGCGGCGCGCGGACTGTCGGCACCGTCCGGATTCGCCCGTCGGCGCCGTCCGACGCGCCGGGCCGCGGAGTGCGGTACATTTAAGGGCTCTTCGAGGAGAAATCGCATGACGCTACTTTCGGACGCTCCGCGGCTCGCCGGCGCGGATCTCGAAGCGTATTGGATGCCGTTCACCGCCAATCGCCAGTTCAAGGCGGCCCCGCGCATGCTGGTGAAGGCGCAGGGCATGTACTACACCACCGATGACGCTCGGCGCATCCTCGACGGCTTCGCGGGGCTGTGGTGCTGCAACGCGGGGCATTGCCGCGAGCCGATCGTCGCGGCCATCCGGGAGCAGGCCGCGACGATGGACTACGCGCCCGCGTTCCAGATGGGGCATCCGCTCGCCTTCGAGCTGGCGAACCGCATCGTCGAGCTCGCCCCCGGCAAGCTCGACCACGTGTTCTTCTGCAACTCGGGCTCGGAAGCGGTGGACAGTGCATTGAAGATCGCGCTCGCCTGGCAACGCGTGCGCGGCGAGGGCGCGCGCACGCGCCTCATCGGCCGCGAGCGCGGCTACCACGGCGTGGGATTCGGCGGGATCTCGGTGGGCGGCATCGCCGCCAACCGCAAGATGTTCGGCACGCAGCTCGCGGGCGTGGACCACCTGCCGCACACCCACGACCTCGAGCACAACGCCTACGCGCGCGGCCAGCCCGCGTGGGGCGCGCACCTGGCCGACGAGCTCGAGCGCCTGGTCGCGCTGCACGACGCCTCCACCATCGCCGCGGTGATCGTCGAGCCCATGGCGGGCTCCACCGGCGTGCTGATCCCTCCGCGCGGCTACCTCGAGCGGCTGCGCGAGATCACGCGCAAGCACGGGATCCTGCTCATCTTCGACGAGGTCATCACGGCCTTCGGCCGCATGGGCACCAACTTCGCCGCGGACCTCTACGGCGTGGAACCCGACATGATCACCTTCGCCAAGGGCGTCACCTCGGGCACCGTGCCGATGGGCGGGGTGATCGTCTCCTCCGACATCTATCGCTCGTTCATGGCCGGGCCGCCCGGCGCGATCGAGCTCTTCCACGGCTACACGTATTCGGCGCATCCGCTCGCCTGCGCCGCGGGGATCGCCGCGCTGCAGCTCTACAAAGACGAGGGCCTCTTCGCGCGCGCCGCGCGCATGGCGCCGAAGCTCGAAGCCGCCCTGCACACCCTCAAGGGCACGCGCCACGTGATCGACATCCGCAACCAGGGCCTGGTGGGCGCGGTCGAGCTCGCCCCGCGCCCCGGCGCGCCCGGCGCGCGCGGCTTCGGCGCCTACCTCGGCTGCTTCGAGCGCGGTGTGCTCGTGCGCCAGACCGCCGACATCATCGCGCTCGCCCCCGCCTTCATCGTCGAGGAAGCCCAGATCGACCAGATGGCCGCGACGCTGCGCGAGGTGCTGGCCACGCTCGATTGATTCTCGGACCTGACGGAGGAAACGCAGCCATGAACCCCTCGGACAAGGTGGCCCTCGTCACCGGCGCGGGAACCGGCATCGGCAAGGCGGCGGCGCTCGCGCTGCTGAAGGAAGGCTACCGCGTCGTGCTCACCGGGCGGCGCGCGCAGCCGCTCGAACAGGCCGTGGCCGATTCGGGCGCCGGATCGCGCGCGCTCGCGGTCACCGCGGACGTGGGCAACCCGGATTCGGTGCGCGCGCTCTTCGCCAGGGCGAAGGCCGCGTTCGGGCGCCTGGACGTGCTCTTCAACAACGCCGGCACCGGCGCGCCCGCGATCCCGATGGAGGACCTCACCTTCGAGCAATGGCAGAACGTCGTGGACGCCAACCTCACGGGCGCGTTCCTGTGCAGCCAGGAGGCGATCCGGATCATGAAGGCGCAGGATCCGCGCGGCGGGCGCATCATCAACAACGGCTCCATCTCCGCCCACTCGCCGCGTCCGAACACCGTGGCCTACACGGCGACCAAGCACGCCGTCACCGGGCTCACCAAATGCATCTCGCTCGACGGGCGCAAGCACGACATCGCGTGCTCGCAGATCGACATCGGCAACGCGGCCACGGAGATGACCGAGCGCATGACCAAGGGGGTGATGCAGGCCAATGGCGAGATCGCCGTCGAGCCGCGCATGGACGTCGCCCACGTCGCGAGCGCGATCGTCTACATGGCGGGCCTGCCGCTCGAGGCCAACGTGCAGTTCATGACGATCATGGCGACCAAGATGCCCTTCGTCGGGCGCGGCTAGGGCGCGGCGCCGGCGCCCCGAAATGAAAGACCCCGCCGCGGCGGGGTCCGGTGCGCGGTGGATCGTGTCGCTTCAGGCCGACGTGGGCGGGCCTGCGCGCATCTCGGGTTCCCCGGAGTCCGGCTGCGGCGCCGCTCCCTCGGGAGGCAGCCTCGCGGCTTCGTCCTTCTCCCGGGCGCGCCGCGCCATCTCCGCATACGCTCTCTTCACCATCTCGAAGTCGTACTCGTAAGTCATCGGATGCTCCTTGCTCGGCGAACGCGCTCGCCGCCCTGCGTCACCGCGGCGGATCCCGACTGCCGGGCGCGTCCGGACAGCCTAGGGTCGATCCCCGCGAGTGTGCAATCACATGTTGATGCCAAATGCGCCCCGCAGTTCCCTTGTACACTTCGCCGTCATGGAACTGCCACGCAACGCCTTCCGCCACGCCCTGCTCGCGGGCCGCCAGCAGATCGGCCTGTGGGTGTCGCTCGCCAGCGCCTACAGCGCCGAGATCGTCGCCGGCTCGGGCTTCGACTGGCTGCTGATCGACACGGAGCATTCGCCCAACGAGGTCGACAACACGCTGCTGCAGTTGCAGGCCGTGGCCGCCTCTGCGGTTTCCGCGGTCGTGCGCCCGGCGTGGAACGACAAGGTCCTCATCAAGCGCCACCTCGACATCGGCGCGCAGTCGCTGCTCATCCCCTATGTCGAGGACGAGGACGAGGCGGCCGCGGCGGTGGCCGCGATCCGCTATCCCCCGCGCGGCGTGCGCGGAGTGGCGGGCACGACGCGTGCCTCGCGCTACGGGCGCGTCAAGGACTACACCCGCGAGGCCGAGCGCGAGCTCTGCCTGCTGGTGCAGGTCGAGACCCGCCGCGGGCTCGACCGCCTCGACGCCATCGCGAAAGTCGACGGCATCGACGGGGTGTTCATCGGGCCCGCGGACCTCTCGGCGGGACTCGGGCACCTGGGCGACATTCCCCACCCCGAGGTGCAGGCCGCGATCCAGGATGCGGTCAAGCGCATCCGCGCCTGCGGCCGCGCCGCGGGCATCCTCGCCACCGACGAGGCGAGTGCCCGGCGCTATATGGAATGGGGCACCACCTTCACCGCGGTGGGCCTGGATGCCATGGTGCTCGCCCGCGAAACGGAAAGACTCGCGGCCAAGTTCCGCTCCGCGTAATTCTGACCGCCGCCGGCCCTGGGGCCGGCGGCTACGTCATCGAACCCGTCCACCGCGCGGAGGCGTCCCTCCTCGCGCGGGCCGGGCGGCGACCCGAAATCCTCGTTAGGCGGGCCGCGCACAGCCCGCGAAGTCGCCGGTTACAGCATCAACCAATCGCGCATCGCCTGGCGCGCCGCTTCCTCGAAGCGCGCCTGGGCGTTGGCGACCCGCACGGGCAATCCCGGGCGGCGCTGCGCCTCGTACGGCGCAGTGAATCCGTATTGGCGCCGCTTGAGTCTCATCCGCCGCGCCGGCGTCCAGGGGCGCCAGTGCGGCTTGAATGTCATCGCGTTCATCGTCGTCACCTGTTGTCGTTGTGGTCGAGCACCCGCAAACAAAAAGCCCGGAGGTCTGTTCGGCGCTCCGGGCTTTGCGGGGAATTCCTCGCTGACGATGATGAGGTCTATTCCGTCGTTCTCCCGGAGAGCGGCCGATCCATGGCGACTCGGCCCTCGATGCCCTGCGGCATGCAGGACCCGAGCGCGAAGCGCCAGGCGGGCAGATGGATGTGGGTGCTCTTCATGTTTCTCGGAAAAACGCTCGTCGTTACGTGATGGTCGAATGCTGCCATGCAGCATGGCGAGCGTCAACCCCTCTTCCAGTGAGAATCCACATTTTTTTGCGATCCGGCGCGACGCGACGTACTCGTGAAAGAAATGGCGGCGTCGTCCGACGGCGACGCGGAACTCCCGGCGCATTCGCGCGGTCGCACTCCTCATGCCGTTGCTGCGCCGCTCCACCGACACGCCGAACGTGCGTGCGATGCGGGCGCGGAAGCAGCGCCGGCCGCATCCGCCACACGAAAGGAGTCCGTCGCCATGAGGCACCCATCCATGCCCCCGGGAAACAACGGGAACTCGATGCATACGCGGGGCACGATTCGAACCCATCTCGGGCGCAAGCGCACCGGCGCGGGCCCGCGCACGCTCAAGGCGTCCACGCTGGAAGGCGTGCAGCAGCTCGCCGAGTCGGCGCGCCATCGCCAGGAGGAGCTCTTCGACCGCCTGCTCGGCGTGTTCCAGCGCCACTACGACCCGGCGGGCGAGATGACCGCGGCCGCCTTCGAGGGCGCCCTCGACGCCGCCTGCGCGGCGATGGTATCGGCGGGCGAGCTCACGGCGGAGGCCGCCGCGCGGCTGCGCCAGTACGTGCGCCGCGACCTGCTGCATCGCGACCATCCGACGATGTCGTTTCGCACCGGTGACATCACCACGGCGGGCACGCTCACCTGCGCGGGCTGCGGGTGGTGCGTGCGCACCATCCGCAGCACCGTGCTGCCGCCGTGCCCGCAGTGCGCGGAGACGGCGTTCCACAAGAGCGGCTGAGAGGGCACCCCGCCGACCGGGTCCGCGCGGCGCGCGCCCTGCGCCGCCGCGCGCGGTGCTACCCTTGGCCGCGATCCACTCTTCCGGCTCGCGGCCCGGGGCCCGCCGCGCACCCTTGAATCGCTCCATCTTCCTGCTCTCGCTCGCCGCGTTCGCGAGCGCCGCCTCGCTGCGCGTCACGGACGCGCTGCTGCCCCGCCTGGCCGCGGATTTCCAGGTCGGGATCGCGGCGGCGGCCTCCGCGATCACGAGCTTCTCGATCGCGTACGGATCGATGCAGCTGCTCTTCGGCCCGCTTGGCGACCGGTTCGGCAAGCTCCGGGTGATCTCCGCGGCCGCCGGCGGGGCGGCGCTCGCGAGCGTGGCCTGCTCCCTCGTTCCCACGTTCGACGAGCTGCTGGTCGCGCGCGCATTCGCCGGCGGCTTCTGCGCGTGCATCATTCCCCTGTCGATGGCGTGGATCGGCGACGTGGTCGACTACGAGGACCGCCAGCCGGTCCTCGCGCGCTTCCTGCTGGGACAGATATTCGGCGTCGCGGCCGGCTCCGCGGTCGGCGGGTACGCGGCCGACATGTCGTCGTGGCGCTGGCCCTTCGCGCTGATCGGCGCCTGGCTCGCGGCGATGTGCCTGCTGATCGCGCTCGCGGCGCGCAGCGATCCCGCCCGCCCGGCGGCCGAGGGGACCCGTTTCTACCGCGACCTCGCGCAGGTCTTCGCGGCGCCATGGGCGCGCGTCGTCATCGCGAGCGTGTTCGCCGAGGGCACCGTCGTCTACGGCGCGCTCGCCTTCGTGCCAACGCACCTGCACCTCGCGCGCGGCGTGCCCCTGTCGCGCGCGGGGCTCGCGCTCGTGGCCTTCGCGCTGGGCGGCGTGCTGTTCGCCCTGTCCGCGCGCTGGGCCGTGCGCCGTATGGGCGAGACCGGCCTCGTGGTCGGGGGCACCCTGCTGCTGTGCGCGGGGCTCGCGGTGATCGCATGGTCGCCCGCGCTGTGGATCGCCGCCGCGGGCTGCCTCGCCGCGGGCCTCGGCTTCTACATGCTGCACAACACCCTGCAGATCAACGCGACGCAGATGCTGCCCGAGCGGCGCGGCGCGGCGATGGCGCTCTTCGCCTCGCTCTTCTTCATCGGCCAGTCGGTGGGGGTGGCCTGCGCGGGCGTGGTGGGGGAGCGTGCCGGCACCGGGGCGATGCTGTTGGGCGCGGCCGTGCTCGTGGTGCCGGTCGGGCTCGCCTTCGCATGGCTGCGCGAGCAGCGCTCCCGCGCCGGCCTGCGCTAGCGCCGCCGCGCCTTTGATAGACTCGCGGAGCCCGAACGCCCCCCGAGGAGAATCCCGATGACCCGCGCCGCCTGTGCCCTGCTCGCATCGCTCGCCCTCGCCGCGTCGGCGGCGTTCGGCCAATCGTATCCGGCGCGGCCGGTGCACATCGTCGTCCCGTTCGCCGCCGGCGGCCCCGCCGACGTGTACGCGCGCGTGCTCGCCGAGAAGCTGCAGGCGGCGATGGGACAGCCGTTCGTGGTCGAGGACAAGCCCGGCGGCGGCTCGATCGTCGGCACCGAGGCGGTAGCCACGAGCGCGCACGACGGCTACACGCTGCTGATGATGTCGAACACCCACACGGTGAACGAGTCGCTCATCCGCGACAAGCCGTTCCGGCTCATGCGCGATTTCGTGCCGGTGGCGCCGGTCAACTACTCGGACCTCGTGCTCGTGGTGCATCCCTCGGTGCCGGCGAAGACGCTCGCCGAGTTCATCGCGCTCGCCAAGTCGAAGCCGGGCGTCCTCAACTACGCCTCGTCGGGCCCCGGGACGCCGTACCACATGGCCGGAGAGCTGTTCAAGGCGATGGCCGGAGTGGACATCGTGCATGTCCCGTACAAGGGCAGCTCGGGCGCGCGCACCGGCATCCTCGGCGGCCAGGTGCAGATGATGTTCGACGCGATCACCACGATGGCGCCGAACGTGAAGGCCGGGAAGGTGCGCGCGCTCGGCACCTCGGGCAAGGCGCGTTCCTCGGTGCTGCCCGACGTCCCGACGATCTCGGAGGCGGGAGTGCCGGGTTACGAGGCGGTGATCTGGCTGGGCATCATGGCGCCCGCCGGAACGCCGGCACCGATCGTCGAGCGCCTCAACGCCGAGATCACGCGCGCGGTGAAGTCCCCCGACCTCCAGGCCGCCTGGGCGAAGCAGGGAGCGGTCGGCATGACGATGACGCCCGCGGAGTTCGAGCGCTTCCTGCACGGGGACATCGAGAAGTGGGCGCGCATCGTGAAGATCTCGGGCGCGCGCCAGGACCGCTGAGCGCGCCGTGGGCGTCCTGCGCTTCCTGAGTGCCGGCGCGGCGCAAGCGCTGGTGCGGGCGACGGCGCCCGGCGCTGGCGTGGAGGTCGACGGCAGCTTCGGGCCCGTGGGCGCGATGCTGGAGAAATTCCACGCCCGCGAAGCCTGCGACGTGGTGATCCTCTCCCATGCCCAGATCGCGCAGCTCGTGGCCGGGGCCGAGGCCGTTGCCGGCTCGAGCGCCGACCTGGGCGAGGTGGCCACCTCGATCGCGGTGCGCGCGGGCGAACCCGCGCCGGATGTGTCCGACGAGGCGCGCCTGCGCGCCGCCCTGCTCGGTGCCGACGCGCTCTATTTCCCCGACCCGGTGAAGTCCACGGCGGGAATCCATTTCGCGCAGGTGCTCGCGAAGCTGGGCATGGGAGAGGCCGTGCGCGCACGCTCCCGCGTGTTTCCCAGCGGCGCGAGCGCCATGCGCGAGCTGGCCGCCTCGAGCGGTCATTGCATCGGCTGCACCCAGTCCACCGAGATCCTCGCTACGCCCGGCGTGAGGCTCGCGGCGGCGCTGCCGCGGGGCTTCGACCTGCGGACCGTGTACACCGCGGCGGTGAACACGCGCGCCGCGCAGCGCGCGCAGGCGGAGCAATTCGTGGCGCGGCTCACGGGCGAAGGCTCGCTCGCCGCGAGACGGGACGCGGGCTTCGGGGGCTACGCGATCCGCCCCGCGACCCGCGCCGATGAGCCCGCCATCCGCGCGCTGGTCGAGGCGGTGCTGCGCGAATACGGCCTCGCGCCGGATCCGGCCGGCATCGACGCCGACCTGGCGGACCTCGAGGCGGGCTACTTCTCGCGCGGCGGCGCCTTCGACGTGGTGATCGCGAGCGAGGGGCGCCTCGCCGGTTGCTGCGGCGTGTGCCCGATCGACGCGCAGGCGGGTGAGCTGCGCAAGATGTACCTCGCCCCGTCCGCGCGGGGCCACGGCCTGGGCTCGCGCCTGCTCGCCCGGGCGCTCGCGTTCGCCCGCGGCCGCGGCCTGCGCCGCATCGAGCTGGAGACCGCCTCGGTGCTGAAGGATGCGATCGCGCTCTACCGGCGCGCCGGCTTCACGCCGATCGCCCGCGACTGCCACGTGAGCCGCTGCGACCAGGTGTACGGCCTCGACTTGCGTTGAGCCTACGCATTCACGCCGCCTCCCCGGCGGCGTGGCCCGAGGCCCACGCCCACTGGAAGTTGTAGCCCCCGAGGTGGCCGGTCACGTCGACCACCTCGCCGATGAAGTACAGGCCGGGCACCGCGAGCGCCTCCAGCGTCTTCGACGACAGGCCGCGCGTATCCACGCCGCCCAGGGTGACCTCGGCCTTCTGATAGCCGAGCGTGCCGCTCGGACGCACCTGCCAGTCGCCGAGCGCGCGCGCCGCCTCGTCCAGGACGCGGCCGGGCGTCTCCGCGAGCGGCTTCACCAACCCGTGCGCCTCGCACCACGCCTGCGCGAAGCGGCGCGGCAGGCGCTGCGCGAGCAGGGTCGCGGGCAGCAGGCGCGAAGCGCGCTCGCCCGCGAGCCACGCGCGCGCGTCCACGCCGGGGAGCAGGTTCACGTGGATCGGCTCCGCCGCGCCCGCCGCCTGCCAATACGACGAGACCTGCAGGATCGCGGGACCGGAAAGGCCGCGGTGGGTAAGGAGCAGGCTCTCGCGGAATCGTCCGCCCGCGCACGAAACCTCGGCGTCGAGCGAGACGCCCGCGAGCTCGCCGTAGCGCGCGAGCAGCTCCGGGTCGAAGGTGAGCGGGACCAGCGCGGGCCGGGGTGCCACCACGGCAAGCCCGAACTGCTCGGCCACGCGATAGCCGAACGGCGTGGCGCCGATCTTCGGCACCGTGAGCCCGCCGGTGGCGATCACGAGCGAGGCCGCGCGCACGCTGCCCCGCCCGGTCTCGACCACGAAGGCATCGGCTTCGCGCCGCACGCCGTGCACCGCGCAGGGCTGCCACCAGGTCACCCCCGCGGCGCGACACTGCGCCGCCATCATGTCGATGATGCGCCGCGAGCTCTCGTCGCAGAAGAGCTGCCCCAGGGTCTTCTCGTGGTAGGCGATGCCGTAGCGCTCCACCAGTGCGATGAAGTCCCGCGGCCCGTAGCGCGCGAGCGCCGAGCGGCAGAAATCGGGGTTGCGCGACAGGAATTCGCGGTGCGTGGCGTGCAGGTTGGTGAAGTTGCACCGCCCGCCCCCGGAGATGCGGATCTTCTCGCCCACCTTGGCGTAGTGATCGAGCAGCAGCACGCGCCGCGAGCGCGCGCCCGCGGTGGCCGCGCACATCATGCCCGCGGCGCCCGCGCCGATCACGGCCACGTCGAACGTGCGCGCGCCGGAGGCGAGCGGCGGCTTGAGCGTGCCGGCATGCAGCCCGACGCCGCTCACCTCGCGCCGGCGCCGCGTGCTCGCGTCATGGATGATTCGATCGCTTCGATGGATATCCGGCAATTATCGCGCCTTTCCGTCGATCCATTAAGGGCTGCAATGGAGCCTGACGTTCAACCTGCGGGCGGGACGCTGGTAAGATCAGCGCTCCCGCCCCGCCGCTCCCGCGCATGTCATCCCGATTCTCGCTGCTCACCGCCGGGCTGCTCACGGCGTCCGCCGCCATTGGCGGGCCCGCGACGCCCGCCGTGGCGACGCCGGCAGCACCGTCGGCCGCCCCGGCCGCGCTCTCGTCCACCGCCGAGCGCGTCTACGAGATCGCCAAGCCGCGCATCCTGCAGGTGCGCACGCTCCTGCAGGCGGCCGGGCGCCAGACGACGCTCGGCTCGGGTTTCGTGGTGAGCGCCGACGGGTTCGCGATCACGAACTACCACGTCGTCTCGCAGTTCGCTCTCGACCCCGCGACCTACCGCCTCGAGTACCTCGCACCGGACGGGGAGCACGGCGCGCTCAGCCTGCTCGCGATCGACGTGAGCCACGACCTGGCGGTGGTGAAGCTCGACCACGCCACCGGCTTGAGCTGGTTCGAGTTCGACCCGCGGGCGCTCGCGGGCAAGCTGCCCAAGGGCGAGCGCATCTACGCGATGGGCAACCCGCTCGACCTGGGCTTCACCATCATCGAGGGCACCAACAACGGCCTGGTCGCCAAGAGCTACGACGAGCACATCCATTTCTCCGGCGCGATCAACCCCGGCATGAGCGGCGGCCCCGTCACCGACTCCGCGGGGCGCATCGTGGGCGTGAACGTCTCCAAGCGCCTGGACGGCGAGCAGGTCGGCTTCCTCGTGCCGGCGCGCTTCGCCGCGGCGCTGCTCGAGCGCGCGCGCAAGGGCCCGGCGCTCGTCGTGGACAAGGCGCGCGAGGAAGTGGGCCGCCAGCTCGACGGCTGGCAGGCCGCCTTCTACGAGGCGCTCAAGCACGAGGGCTTTCGCAGCGCCCAGTACGGCCCGTATCGGGGACTCGAAAGCGCCGCGCCGTGGATGACCTGCTGGGCCGCGACCAACGCGGACCAGCTGCCGCGCCGGCGCGTGGCGATCAACACGACGCGCTGCTCGAGCTCGACCGGCCTGTTCGTGTCCGATCGCATCGTCACCGGCCGCATCGACCTCACCTACTCGTACTTCAAGGCCATCGACCTGAACGCGTTCCAGTTCGCGCGCGAGATCTCCGGGCGCTCGGGCGGGCCCGCCTTCGGCGCGGGAGACCGCAAGCGCCTCACCGAGCAGGAGTGCCGCGACGATTTCGTGTCGGCCGGCGGGGCCGACGCGCCGGCCGTGCGCGCCACCTGGTGCATGCGCGCCTATCGCGAGTTCGAGGGCCTGTACAACGTGACGCTGCTCGCGCTCACCCAGGACCGCAGCCGCGAGGCGCTGCTCGCCCGTCTCACCATGCAGGGCGTCTCCCACGCCAACGCCGTCGCGCTGGGCCGGCGCTTCCTCGAGGCGATCCGATGGGCGCGGTGATGTGGATCGAGGTGCTGTCGCGCCACGGCGAAGTGGCGGCGCGCGAGCGCATCGAGGCGTCCGAGGCACGCATCGGCCGGGCATTCGACAACGACGTCGTGCTGAACGATCCGTACGTGGCGCCGCACCACCTGCGCATCTTCCGCGGCGAGGACGGCGAGCTCGTCGCCGAGGACCTGGGTTCCCGCAACGGCCTGTACTCCGAGCATGGCGCCAGGCGCCTCGAGCGCCTGCCGCTCGCCGCCGAGCCCGGGATCCGCATCGGCCGCACGACGCTGCGGGTGCACGACGCGGCCCACGCCGTCGCTCCCGAGCGCCCGCTCACGCCCCCACGGGCCCACGCCCGGTGGAACTTCGGGCTCGCCGGCGCGGTCCTCGCGCTGCTGCTGCTCCTGCAGTGGCTCAATCTCACGAGCGAGCCCAGCGCCAGCGCGGTCCTGCTGCCCCTGATGGGGTTCGCCACCGTGCTGGCCGTATGGAGCGGGGCCTGGGCGGTGCTTTCGCGCGTGTTCTTCGGCCAGGCCCGCTTCGCCCTGCAGCTGAGGATCGCGCTCAGCGCATCGATCGCGCTGCTGCTGTGGGGCCAGCTGAGCGAGGCGCTTTCCTTTGCGTTCGCCTGGCGCGAGTTCGCCGAGTACGCCGGCCTGGGGGCGTGGGTGGTGCTCGCGGCGACCTG
The DNA here is from genome assembly GCA_963792865.1 of uncultured beta proteobacterium. GTDB lineage: Bacteria > Pseudomonadota > Gammaproteobacteria > Burkholderiales > Usitatibacteraceae > Usitatibacter. Next base: position 27,691 of record CAWBYB010000007.1, on the reverse strand, counting down.
CTATGCGCACCTGCACGTCATCGGGCCGCGCCACATACGGGCGGCCATGGGCATCGTGGTGGCGGTGATGGGCGCGGGCATGCTGCTGCAATACGCGGCCCACAACGAGACGCGCAACCTGCTGGGCCAGAGCGCGAACCTGGGCGACCTGCGGCCGCCCGCCTTCCGGCTGGCGCCCCTCGTGAGCTCGGAGCAGTTCTTCGAGCGCGCGGAGATCACCCGGCTCAAGGTGGACCAGGCGCGCGCCAGGCCGCCCGAGGGCGGCCTGCTGTCGGACTTCGATCCCCTCGACTGAGCATCCCGGCGCGGCCGGGGCCGGGGCGGCGCGTTACTTCAGGCCTTCGAGCTTCGAAAGGTCCACCGCCGCCACGCTCGACTTGAGCGTGTCGATCGGAACGTTGCGCCCCGAGGCCTCGACGATGAAGCGCTCGGCGACCACGACCGTGAACTTGTTGGTCCCGCCATGCTTGTTCACTTCCTCGTGCACCAGCCGGTTGCCCTCGTGGCGGGTCACCTCGCGCCGGTTCGAATCCTCGTGCTCGCCCTGCAGGCCCATCCACGCGGCGAGCCCCATGAGTCCCGCGGCCCCGCCGGTGTCGGTCACCTCCAGGTCGATGCGCGGGGCGCCGTTGGCGCCGCCGTAGACCGCCTCGGCCTTCGCGATCATGAGCCCCTTCACCCCGCTGCGGTCGGTGCGCATGTCGGTGCGCGGCAGCCCCGCGAGCGTCTCCGGCAGGAGCGGCTTCAGCTGGTCGAGCTGCACCGGCTCGACGCCCTTGCCCCCGGAGAGCACCGTGCCGAGGGCCGCCATCGCCGCTTCCGTCTGCTTGCCCGCGTCGCCGCTCTTCTTCGCCTCCTCCATGTTGCGATTGGCCTCTTCCATCTTCTTGGAGAACGCGTCGAGCTTGCCCAGCGGGCTGTTGGCGTCGTAGGTGACGTCCCCGCCATGGCGACCGGCGAGGCCGCCGAGGCCGCTCAGCGCGCCCATCCCGGCCCCGGGCATTCCGAACCGCATCACCACGCCGCTCACGACGGCGATGATGATCGCCAGCACGATGCACGCGATCACGACCACGGCGGTGTAGCCGGCCGCCTTCTCCGGCGGGGACTTCATCAGCTTCGGCAACCCCAGATAGAGCAGGTAGATCGCGTAGAGCGCGGCGAGCAGCACCAGGATGCCCAGCATCGGGATGATCCTGAGGACGCCCGCGACCCACACGGGCGTGTAGGCGTAGACGGCGACCTTCAGCGCCTGGGGGAAGTTCTTCTGTCCGCCGAACGTGGGCGCCAGGAAGTCGACGACGAAGCCGACCACGTAGACCATCACCACCGCCATCACGATCTGGATGATCGCGCTGACGAGGCCGAACGTCATGCCCATGCGCACCGTTCCCGCGAAGGGCACGCTCACGCCGATCAGGACGACACCGATGAATCCGGCGATCGCGGAGACCGCGGCGAGCGGCAGCACGTAGCCCGTGACCAGTGCCGGGCCGGCGGCGGTCTCGCCGGCGACCACGTCCCACTCGGTCTTCGGGGTGAGGAGGATGTTCTTGACGCGATCAACGAGGCTCATGGTGGACTCCCTTTTCGAACCGAAGCGCGAGTGTACTGCACGCGGATGACGCCACGCTGATCAGAACGTGAGCGTCTCGCCCGGCGCGATGGGGAAAACCTTCACCGGGGCATCGCCCAGGGCCTTGATGTATTCCTCCGGGGTGCCCTTGAGCACGGGGATCGTGCCGTAGTGCATCGGCACGGCGTACCTGGGCTTGATCCATTCGCGGGTGGCGTAGGCGGCGTCCTGGGGGTTCATCACGAAATGCCCGCCGATCGGGATGAGCACGACGTCCGGCTTGTAGTGCTCCCCGATGAGCTTCATGTCGCCGAAGAGGGCCGTGTCGCCCATGTGGTAGATCTTGAAGCCGTTCTCCAGCTCGATGATGTAGCCGACAGGCTCGCCGCCGACGTGCACCTCGTCCTTGCCGGTGGCCGGGTTCTTCCACACCAGTTCCGAGGAGTGTTCCGCGTGCACGGCCGTGATCTTCACGCCCGAGGGGCCCCACGGCGTGATGGTGCCGCCCTTGCCCATGCGCGGCGCGAGCTTCGCCGGCAGGATGCCCAGGGCGACGATGGTCGAGTCCAGGCCCGCGGGACCCCATACCGGCGCGTCGTTGTGCTTCGCGAGCGCCGGGGCATCGGCGAAGTGGTCGAAATGCGCGTGGGTGACGAGGATCAGGTCCACGTGCCCGATGGCCTCCACGGTCTTGTACTTGGCCGGGGTCTTCGGGTTGCTCGTGAACCAGGGGTCGACGACGATCACCTTGCCGCCGGGGGTGGTGATCTTCCAGCACGCCTGGCCGAGCCAGAGCATTTCCACCTTCTTTGCGTCCTGGGCGAAGGCGGTGGCGGCGACGAGCGCCAGGGCGAGTCCGAGCCAGCGGGCAAGCGAACGCATGGAAAACCTCCGGGTCTGGGGTTGGGGCGGATGCGATAATGACCCGAATGAACGCGACCGACAACTTGATCGATATCCAGGGGCTGCGCTACGCCTACGGCAGGCGCCAGGTGCTGCGGGGGGTGGACCTCGCCATTCCGCGCGGCAGCGTCGTCGCCATCCTGGGCACGAGCGGCTCGGGCAAGACCACGCTGCTGCAGCTGATGGCGGGGTCGCTGCGGCCCGTGGCCGGGCGCGTGACGGTGTGCGGCAGCGACGTGCACGCCCTTTCGCACGACGAGCTCTACGCGCTGCGCCGGCGCATGGGCATGATGTTCCAGAAGGGGGGGCTCTTCAGCGACCTGAGCGTGTTCGAGAACGTCGCCTTCCCGATGCGCGAGCACACGCGGCTGCCGGAGGCGCTGATCCACGACCTGGTGATCATGAAGCTCGATACCGTGGGGCTGCGCGGGGCGTACGGCTTGATGCCGGGCGAGCTCTCCGGGGGCATGGCGCGCCGCATCGCCCTGGCGCGCGCCATCGCCCTGGATCCCGTGCTCATCATCTACGACGAGCCCTTCGCCGGCCTGGACCCCATCACGCTCAACGTCGTGTGCAAGCTGATCCGCACCTTGAACGACGCGCTCGGCGCCACCTCCGTGGTGGTGACCTACGACGTGCACGAGGTGGTGCGGCTCGCCGACTATCTCTACCTGCTCAACGACGGCGTGATCGCCTCCCATGGGCCCACGAGCGAGATGGTCGACTCGCGCGATCCCTTCGTGCACCAGTTCCTGCACGCGCAGCCTGACGGCCCGGTGCGTTTCGAACCCCTTTATTGCGAGACGGTTGTCGGCTTGGCCGGAGCCGCCGCGCCGGCCTGGCGCGCCGGCTCGAGCACGGGCTTGGCACGCTCGGTCGGCGCCACCTCGCTCTGCAGCGCTTGGGCGAGCATATGCCCGAGGCAGCCATAGGTGAGATCGTTGGGGTGGAAGAGATCGGGCGCCAGGAGCTGGCGTGCCGTGAACTGCGCGCTCGTGACAAGGTACTTCATGATGGCGAAGCGCTGCAGGATCGGGATCTTGCGCGCCTCCGCGATCTGGCGCATGGCGACCAGGTAGCGGGGGAAGTCGGGGACCTTCTCCGCGCGCGGGAAGTACTGCATGTCGAGCAGAACGACATCGACGTGGCTCTTTTGCAGCGTGTCGATGCCGCGCTGAACGGTCTTGCGGAATTGGGCGACGTCGACGTGGCGCATGGCATCGTTCACGCCCGTCTGCCAGACCACCAACGCGGGCTTGAGCGGCAGCACATCCTTTTTGATGCGCGCCAGCATGTCGGAGGCGAGCTGGCCGCCGACGCCCCGGTTGACGACCGTGATCTCGCTGCCGGGGAATAGCCGGCGCAGCTCGGACTGCAACTGGACGGGATAGGAGGCCTTGGGGCTGCTGGCGCCCACGCCCTGGGTGCTCGAGGACCCGAGCGCCACGATGGTGACCGGCTTCTTGGCCACGAGCCGGGCCGCGAGAACGGGCAGCGGCGCATTGAAGCGCACGAGCGAGACCGGGACTTGGCAGCGGGAGCCGGCGGCGGCCGCCGGCGCTATCAGCGTCACACCCGCTGCAACTGCGAGCGCCATTCGGCAAAGTGCTTGCGCAGGGCCTGCGCCAGGCCGACGCCGTCCGTACCGCGATTGCGCTGCGCGAGAGCCCATGCCGTGCCCCACAGAAGCCCGATGCCGATCATGTTGACCAAGGCCTGCAGGATATACCCTGCTCCGGCTTCGGCGAGAACCACCCATCCGGTAAACGAAAGTACCGTACCGAGACAGAAGATCTCCAAGGAATGCCGGCCGCAGCGCGCAATGCCCCTGGCCCAGGCCCGAGAGAGCCAGTGGCTTTGAGGCGACAGTAAGGTCATGACGAGATAGCCCAAGGCCACGACGTGGGCGAGGCGCCAGGGAGACAGGTAGCTCTTGTTCATGGCGCCGAGCATGTCACGCGGGAAGAGGCGCGCCGTCTCGAGGCCCGGGATCTGCGTCCACGGCGCGGCCACGAGGAACGCAAAGGCGACGTAGCCGATCGCGAGCCACAGAAGCGTGCGCGAGACGGGGATCGGACCCTGCCGGCTGAAATGCGCGGTCATGGCTCCGATGGTGACCAGAAGCTGCCAGGCGAAGGGATTGAACACCCAGCCTTGAGGGTTCTGCTGGCTCGGCAGGTTCAGCGCGAAGAAATTTGCGATCGCCCACAAGCCAACGGAGAGAAGCAGCGCCTGCCAGGGCCGGCGCGGCATGAGCCACATGAGGAACGGCAACCACACGAGCAGGAGCACGATGTAGAGCGGCAGGATGTTGAGCATGTTGGGCTGGTTGACCAGCGCCGCCGCGAGCACGGTGGAGCGAGCCGGCGTCTGGGCGAAGACATGCACGCCGATGTTCTCTACGTACATGGGATTGGCGAACACGCCCGCCGCCAGCGTCAGCCCCAAGGCGCAGACGGCGACGAGCCCCAGATGCCACAAATAAATGTCACGGACGCGGTCCAATATGCGCGCGGCGCCCGCCCGAAACCCTTCCGTCTCGAAGGTGCGCCCGTAGGCGAGGACTGCGGAGAACCCGGCGAGAAGCACGAAGACCTCGGCGGCGTCGGCGAAGCCGAAGTTGCGCAACGTCAGCCGTGCCAGATCGTTGCCCGGCACGTGGTCGATGAAGATGAACACGAGCGCCAGCCCGCGAAAGAAGTCAATTCGCAGGTCGCGCGGCATACCCGAGCTGGTGGTGCTCATGGGCATCTATGATCACCCGGCCGTCAGTTGAGAAGCGATCGGAACGCATCAACAAGCACGTTCCCTGAACTCGGACAACGCGACACGGATGCTGGCAGTTCCTACCTGAACCGATACATGAAATTGCGGCGCCAGGGCGACGTGCAGCTGCGGCCGCTAGCCCGCGCACGCGCATCGATCCGGCTAACGCGAATGTTATCGCGGCTGCGCCAATTCCGCCGGAATTTCCCTGCTAATCCGCCGCCGAACGCCATGTGCCCGGGCTCGGTGAGACCCGGCTGGCGCGCTCCGCTCTGCGGACGCGTGTTCCGCGTTTCTTAGCCGAGGTTGTAGCTCAGTGGCAGAGCGCCCGGGATACCGGGAGGCCGGGGGTTCAATTCCCTTCAGCTTCACCATGCGACTAGCTCAATGGGTAGAGCACAAGACTTTTAATCTTGGGGTCGTGGGTTCAACTCCCACGTCGACCGTCCTTGCCAGGACACTCGTCTGAAAAGCGAGATCAAAACAGGGGAAGCCGGCCAGCTCTCCGGCCCGATCGCACACCGCCGGAGGCCTCGGCCGAAGGCAGGAGCGAGACGGCAAGCGCCGCGGCGCTCTGTGCCAGAGCGGATACCGGCCGGCCGCAAAGCCTGAGCCCGGGCACCGGCACGCCCCCTCCTCGGAGGCGACGTGGACGCAACCCGAGGTGTATGGTGGCGCGGCCGGTCTCAAGCTCTGGCCCGCGTCCAAGGCGTGGGGTGCGGCCGGCGACCTTCTCTGCCCGCGCGTACGTCGGAGACCAATAAATGCGCAAGTACGGTTTCTGGTTCGAGGTTGTCGTCAAGGACGACGAGCGGGCTTTCCTCGCTCGTGACGGCCGCTTCGTACGCCTTTTGCAGCCCGGCCGGTTCACCGCGTTCGACCCCGGGCGCCATCTCGAGCGTCGAGGTCGTCAAGGCCGTCCGCGCGGAGATCGCGCCGGAGCGGGCGCTGCTCCTGCAGCGGACCCACCTTCCGGTCGCCGAGCAGAACTTCGAGATCGTGCACGCCGGACCCAACGAGGTGGCCATCGTCTCCTTCGACGGGGAGCCCAAGGCCCTGGTGCTGCCCAACACGACGCGCGCCTTCTGGAAGTCGCTGACGCACGTCGACGTGGAGCGGATCGATACCGCCTCCGAGCTACGCATTGCCAAGCGCTACCTCGACAAGCTCGATCTGCCGCGCGCCGGCCCGGTCGTCGTGTCGGCGGTCGTGGAGGCGCACGAGGCCGGCCTGTTGATCGTCGACGGGGAGCTGAAGGAGCGCTTGCCGCCCGGGCGGCATGCCTTCTGGCAGGTCGGCCGCACGGTCACGGATCGCGAAGATCGACCTGCGCCCGCAGCCGCTCGAGATCACCGCGCAGGAGATCCTGACCAAGGACCGCGTCGGCATCCGCGTGACGCTCACCGCCTTCACCAAGGTCACCGACCCGGAGAAGGCGGCGCTGGCGACGGCCGACGTCGCCGGCACGCTCTACCGGCTCGTTCAGTTCGCGATCCGCGAGGCGGTGGCCACGCGCACGCTCGACGAGATCCTCGCGGCGCGCGACACGATCGACCAGGAGGTGCGCGCCTTCGTCACCGAGCGTGCGCATGCGCTGGGCGCGGAGGTGGGCGAGATCGGCGTCAAGGACGTGATCCTGCCCGGCGACGTGCGCGAGCTCCTGAACAAGGTCGTGGAGGCCGAGCGAGTGGCCAAGGCGAACCTCATCCGCCGCCAGGAGGAGACGGCGGCGACGCGCTCGCTCCTCAACACCTCCAAGCTCATGGAGGACAACCCTCTGCTTTTGCGCTTGAAGGAGCTCGAGGCCCTGGAGAAGCTCGTGGAGAAGGTCGGCCGCATCGATCTGCATGCCGGCGCCGGCGCCGGGGGCTTTGAGGCGCTGCTGCAGAACCTCTACAAGCTTAACCGCGACAAGGACGAGGCGAAGGACTGAGGCAGACGCGCGAGCGCAGCCTCAGAGCCGGGACCCGCGCCTCGGCTCGCGTCCGCGAGCAGCGCGACGGCGACGGCGGGCGCGCAGCGCGTGACCCACACGCGGGCATCCGGCACGGCATCGACGAGGTCGGCGAAAGGCTGGCACGGTCGGCTCGAGTCGGCCGCCAGCGCCGCCAGCAGCGGCGCTCCGATGCCGGCGGCGACGATCGGCGCTTCGGCCGGCACCGGCGTAGCGGTGAGCACCTCCGCGCAGGCGGCGCGCAGCTCGCGCCATCTGCCGGTCGGCGATGGCGCGCGCCGCCGCCCGCCAGTCGTCGAGCGTCGCATCCGGCGCGTCGCGGCCGAACGCGCGCGCAAGGCGGGCCACGCTCTCGCCGAGCGACGTGCCGCGGCGGTCGGCGGTGCCGTGCTGGTCGGTGCCTTCCGGCAGCTCGCCCAGAACGCGGCGCACGTCCGCCATGGTGGCGAAGTTGCCGGCGGCGAGCCGCTGGCGGCGCTGCTTGAAGAAGACCTCGTGCGCGACCGTGGCGACGTCGGAGCGCGTGAGGCCGGTATAGACGAGCTCCGACGTCGCCAGGCGCTCGCCGTCGGTGAGCCCGCGCGGGCACGGCGCCGCGGAGACGACGGGGATGATGTCGGTCGTGGTCGAGCCCATGTCGACCAGGAGGCCGTCGCCCAACAGCTGGGCGACGAGCTCGGCGGAGGCGAGAAAGTTGGTGGAGGCGACGGTGGCGGGGTCCAGGCGCGCCTCCTGGGCGCTGCCGAAGCCGCAGGGGCCCATCCAGATGCGGGTCTCCGGGCCGAGCAGCTTCACCAGCCGATCGACGAGGGTGCGCACGCCCGTGGGGCGGTCGGGAAAGATCTCGCACAGCTCGCCGGTCATGGTGACGGCGTGCCGTCGCGCGCGCGCGGTCAGGGGGCCGGCCTGGCGGAACGCGGCGTCGAGGCGGTCGAGGCCGAGCCACAGCGGGCAGGGAATCTGCACGGCGGCGACGACGCGGCCGCCTTCGGTCAGCGCAACCTTGAGGTGCGCCCCGCCCACGTCGTAGCCGGCGGTTATGGCCATGATGACCCCTCGCCCTCGAACGCGCCCCCCGCAATCCCTGGTGGCCCTCCAGCCGTGATACACGAGGCGGGCGCGGAGGCAAGATAATGGACATAATTCCGGTAATCGACGTGCGGCACGGGGTGGCGGTGCGCGCCATAAGGGGGCAGCGCGAAGGCTACCTTCCCCTCAAGACGCCGCTGGCCGCCGGCAGCGACCCAATCGATGTCGCGCGGGGGCTGCGATCGGTCTTTGCCTTCCCCCGGCTCTATGTCGCCGACCTCGACGGCATCGAGGGACGCGGCCCCAACGCGCGAGCTTGCCGACAGGCTCTGCGAGGCGCTGCCCGGCGTCGGATTCTGGCTCGACGAGGGAACGCCCGCGCGGGAGGTTCTCGCTCGGTCGGGGCGTGGATCGGTTGCGACCCCAGTCGTCGGCTCGGAGGGCCTCACAGGACCCGCCGACGTGGCGGCGCTCAGGGCGGTGCCGCAGGACGGCTACGTGCTCTCGCTCGACTTCAGGGACGACCGCTTCGAGGGCCCGCCGGCCGTTCTGGCCGAGCCCGAGCACTGGCCGCGGCGCGTCATCGTGATGACGCTTGCGCGCGTGGGGAGCGGGGAGGGCCCGGACCTCGCTCGGCTCGCCGACGTGGTCACTACTGCGGGCGGCGCGGGCCGTCTATGCCGCCGGCGGCGTCCGGCACGCGGGCGACGTTGCAGCGCTGGCGCGGCAGGGGGCAACGGGCGTGCTCATCGCCAGTGCGCTGCACTCAGGTGCAATTACGGCCGGCGATCTGGAGACGATCGCCGGCCGCTGATGTCGTTGCGCGAGGAGGTTGAGCAGAACGGCGTGCCGGGCTCTATCCCTTCCATCGGCCTGTAAGCAGTCTACCCAATCGCGACAGCAGACCCGCCTTCATCGGCGGGGCAGTCATCCTGCTGCGGACGGTTTCCGCTTCAAGTCTTCGCACTGAACGGATGCTGGGCGGTGTTGCGCTGGGCGGTCGCTTCGGCGGCGGTCGGCTTGCCGGCGACGGCGCGCGCGATCGACTCCTTCACGGCGCGATAGTTGAAGTCCTGGATCTTGGCGTCGTCGGCCGCTTCCCAATGGATGAACACGCCGACGCAGATGAAGATGTCGTCGGCTTCGCCGCCGGGATCATGCCGTCGGCGACGCAGTCCTGCACCGCCTTGGCGACGGCGTACTGCGCCGGTCCGAACATCTGCACGGCCTGCTTGGCGTCCTTGATGGTGACCTTGTTGTACAGGATCGTGTTCGGCTTGCACGGCAGGTTCGGGGCGATGACCGCGAGCAGCGTCGTGAAGCCGTCCTTGTTGTTCGTCAGCGCGTTGCAGAAAGCCGTCTCGGCGGCGCAGCCGCGCGGACCCATGATGAGGTCGATATGGGCGACCTCGTTGCCGTCGCCGACGAGCGACTCGCCGACCATAACTTTGTTGATCTTGGCCATTACGGGGTTCCTCCCATAGCTAAAAAACCACGAGCACCAACGCCACCCCGCCATAGCCGGGTGCATGCCGGTTCTGCCAATCTCTAGCTATCCTTGTTATCAGCGATCGGCGACAACTCGTCCCGAACCGGTTGGCCGGATAGCGGCGCGCCTTAGCGCCGCCCCTATTAACGCGAGCACCCTTACTCGCAAGGGGTTAGGCGGGCCCGCAGCCCCAATCGGCTCGCAAATCGACTGCGGCAAACAGGGTCGCCACGGCGAAGTCCGCCGTTGTTCCGGGGTTGAGGCCGCGCTGCTTCAAGTGCCGCGTCGAAGGCGAGCAAGCGCCGCGAAGCGCTCCGGTCGGCGACGGGGTCCCAAAGCGCGCGCTGGCGCCGGCCGCCTCGTTGCGCACGGCCTCGGCGACGCCTCGGCGCCGAACTTGCGGGCGATGTGGGTATCGGGGTACTCGGCGAGATAGGCCATATGCAGAGTGGTGACGCGTCGAGCGCAGGCTCGTGCCGCTTGCCGCTGGCGAGCCTCGCCAGCGCCGGCAGGCCGAACTCGAAGATGTCCGCGAAGATCGGTGACGTAGGCGCGCGCGATGCGGTCGCGGTCGGCCGCGAGCGCCATGGCTTCGCGAGCAGTCCCGACCGCCGGGCGGCGCGGCACGTCGTGCTCGGGAGCGGTGCCGAGGCCGCCGGGGTTGGCGAGCGGATCGCGGCGAAGACGTTGGCGGCATCCGCGGCGTCGAGACGCTCGAGCACGCGCGTGCACGCGCGTCGCGCAAGCTGCCGCGTCGCTCGACTTGCGCAGCCGCCGCGAGCGGCGCCGACAGCAGGACGATGCCGAGATTCGTGTTGCAGCCCGCGGCGGCGAGCGTCGCCTCGACCGCGCGCAGGATGCGCTCGCCGACCTTGAGCGTCGTCTGCCGCGATCCGACGGCGCTGCAGCCTCGGCGCTGCTCGAAATGGGCGACCTCCATGCCGTGGCCGCCGGCGTGGACGTGCACGTTGCCGGGTTTCAGGGCGTCGAGCTCGGCGAGGCAGGCGGCGAGGAAGGCCTCGCGCGATCTCGCTCTCGCTCAAGCCGCGCATTGGCGCGCAGGCCGCTGATGCGCGCGCACGGCGGCCGAGAAAGTCCTCGACGATCGGCGTCGGCGATGTCGACGTCGGTGACGCTCTGCAGGCCGCGCCACGCCGGGTTGGAGTTGACCTCGAGCACCAGGAGGCGCGCCGTCGGGGCGCGGATCAGAGTCGACGCCGGCGTAGTCGGCATCGACGGCGGCGACGCGCGGCGACCGCCAGGCGCCGCCATCTCCGGCGTCGGCTGCGCAGGGCGACCGGGGCTGCCGCCCTGGTGCACGTTGGTGATCCAGGTTGCCGCCGCTGCGCCCCATGGCGGCGACGACGCGGGCGCGCGTGGCGACGACGCGCCAATCCTCGAAAGTCGCGTCGCGCTGCCGCCTGACGGCGATACGTAGTCCTGCAGATAGTAGACGCTGCGGCGGCCTCGGGCGCGGGCAAGTCTTCGAGGGCGTCGATCGCGCAAGAGCCCTTGCCCTGCGAGCCGAACAGCGGCTTGAAGACCAGCGGCGCGGCCGGCGCTCGCGTCACTAGGCGCGGCGCGGCTCCTCGCCTTCCACCGTGCGCGTCGCGCGGCGTCGGCGAGGCCGGCCTTGCGCAGCAGAAACCTCGTCATCGACTTGTCGACGCAGCGCTCGATCGCGCGCGCATCGTTCCACACGCGCACGCCGCTGTGCGCAAGGCGTGCAGGATGCCGAGCCGGAACGTGATCTGCTCGAGCGTGCCGGCCGAGATCGTGCGCACGAACACGGCGTCGGGCAGCGCGCCGTCGAAGCCCGGAATGTCGATGCCGCTCGCGCAGTCGCGTGTCGAAGGCGCAGCGCGGCAGCGACGTCACGACGCACGGAGGCTGCCGCGCCGGCGCATGGCCGCGGCGAGCCGGCGGACGTGCCAGTCGCCGCTCTCCTCCTGAGAAACAGAGCAATGCGCGGTGCGGCCAGCGCCCGCCGAGCTCTCAGCGGAAGCTTGCATCGACGATCTCCGGAGCAAGCTTCGCCAGCGTGGAAGGACGCGCCGGTGTCGAGGTTGGAGACGATGACCGCGGCCGGGCTGAACAGCATGGGATCGATCTTGTAGAAGTCGCCGTTGAAGCGGCGAAGATCTCGGCGAACGGCTCGCCGTAGGCGGGGCAGCCGCGGCTCGGCAGCTCGTCGGCGAGCCTCTTGGCCGCCTCGTCGCGGCCGCGCACGTAGAGCTGCACGCGGCCGCCGTAGATGATGGCGTCGTTGGTGCGGCCCATCGCGTTGACGAAATCGGGGACCGGCGGCGCGATCGGCGCGGTGCCGATGCCGTCGACGATGTGCTCGAGCGGGAATTGCAGCGCGTGCGCCTTGTGCAGCGCCACCTCGAGCACGCGCGCGACGACCTGCACGGAGCCGGCGAGGCTCCCCGTCGGCGCGTAGAGCACCGTCAGATCGGCGGGCGCCGACGCCGCAGTCGGCGGCGACCTGCTTGACGAGCGCGGGCGGCGGCGGCTTGTCGCCCTCGATGACGAGCGCGGCCTTGTTGTGGTGATCGACGTAGCCGAGCTCCTTGAACAGCTCCTCCTTGCGCGAGAGCGCGCGTGCCGGGCCCGAGCCGAGCGCGAAGAAGCCCGTCTCCTCGTCGCTCATGGTCCAGCCGCCGTACTGGCTGCCGAGGCAGGCGATGACCGGATTGGAGGAGTGGACGGTGACGCCGAGCGGCCAGCGCGCGATGCCCGAGGCCGTGTTGAGCGTGACGATGCCGAGGCCGCCCATGCAGATCTCGGCGAGCCGGCGTCCGGCCTCCAGGCCGCCGGGCGTCGCGGCGCCCGAGGTCGATGCAGGCGCTCGCCGGCCTCGCCGGTCGAGACGATGCAGCGCAGTGCGGCGGCGTCGGCGACGATGGCGTCAACGAGCTTGGCCGCTCGCGCCGACACGCTCGGGGCGGGGCCGACGTATTTCTGCATTGTTGTGCTCCGTGTCTGCCGCCCGTCCATATAGCATGCGAGCCAATTCGTCCAAGCGCAGTCGGCAATTGTACTTCGGCGGTTGTGGCGGTTTCGCCGCAGCGAACACCGTTGCGATGGGCCGGTGAAGAGGAATGCGGGTGCCCGGACAGGCGCGGTCGGCCGTCCAGGACGGCCAGGGGAGCGGGCCGGCCGTGAACGCCGCGATATCGGCGTAGAGGACGCCCGCGGCGCGGGCCTCCAGGCGCGCGGCTTGGGCAGCGCGCGTCTCGCCCCCGAGGCAGGCCGCGATGTGGGCTGCAAAGAGGGTGCCGGCGTCGTCATCGAAGACGTCGAGGGTGGCGCCGGGGCGCGGATTGACCTCCAGGAGGAACGGCGTGGCCTCCCTCAGCAGGAAGTCGAAGGAGACGAGCCCGACGAGGCCGAGTGCGTCGCAAACGGCCTTGGCTGCCGCGGTCATGCGCGCTTCGACCGCCGGCGCCGAGGTCGGCCGGCCCGGCGGCCCCGCCGTAGCGGTAAGGCGCCGGCCGGCGCCGACGGTCCATTGCCGGCTGAAGCCCACGCTGCGGACGCCCGCTCGTCGCGCGACCGCGAGCAGCGAGACCGGCACGCCGTCCAGGCTGCGCTGGACGTAGCGGCCCGCGCGGCCGACGGCGCGCGCGTGGCAGGCCATGACGTGGGCGCCGCCGCTGCCGCCGATGCGCTTGGAGAGCCAGCCCTCGGGATCGTCCGGCGGCGCAAGGCGCGTCTCGGGGTGCGCGATGGCGAGACGATCGAGCAGAGGAAAGAACGACGCCCGGGTCCTTGGCCCGCGCGATGGCCGCGCCATCGTTGCCGATGAGCGCTATGGTGCTTGGCGAGCGTCGCAACGAGCTTCGGGGTGTCCTCGAAGCCCGAGCCGAGCACGAGACCGACGGGTGGGCGCGCGGCCTCGACGGCGAGACGATCGAGAGCGGCGAGCAGCGGGCGGGCCCGAAAGCCCAGCCGCGTCGCCTCGCTCAGGCAATGGTAGGCGCCGGCGCCCTCGCGCATGTCCGCGTCGCCGAAGGCATCGACCACCAAGGGCGCGAAGCCCGCGCGTCGGGCCGCGGCGGCGAGCGCCCGTCCCGACAGCGCGGCGATGAGGATCGTCTCTTGGCTCAAGTGGTGAACGTCCGCGCGAACTGGAAGGCGTCGCGGAAGTCGAGGTGGAGCGCCTTGTCGGAGGCGATCATGCGCTTGAACAGCCCCGACTCCGTCTTGTACTTCACGTCGCCGATGGCGAGCGGACCGACGCCGAGCGCATTGCACCCGGGCAGCGGCGCGCCGTCCATGAACAGCTCCATGCCTTCCACGCCCGGCGGCGGCACGGCGTTGACGTCGGCGACGACGAGCAGGTTCTTGGCGATCGCCTTGTCGGCGGCGCTGATGACGCGCACGCCGGCGGCGGCGGCGGCGAAGATCACCTCCGCATCGGCGATGATCGCCGTCTTCTGCTCAGGTGTTTCGCCCGGCGCGGGCTCCAGATCGACGCCGAAGCGCTCCTTGGAGATGGCGGCCGACTTGAAGACGCGATCGACGCCACGGTGCGCGACGAGCTTCACCTTGGCGCCCTCCAGCGCGGCGATGATGGAGGATGCAAAGCCGACGACGCCGGTGGCGCCGAACACGGCGACGCGGATATCCTTCCATCCGCGGTTGAACTTGGTGCGCAGCACGCGCTCGACGCAGGCGACCATGGCGGCCGCCGTCGTGAACGAGCCGGCGGGATCGGCGAACGTCGACAGCTCGAAGGGCGGCACGAGCGCCTTCTTCGCGGCGTCCATCATGTCGAGCGCGAGGAGCGCGTCCTTGCCGCCGATGAAGATGCCGGTGCGCACGCCGTCGTTGGGGGGCCGCGAGAAGATGGCGTCCTGGGTGAGGCCCGTCACCTCCTCGAGCGTCACGTTGATGTAGGGCACGATCACCTTGAACCCGGCGTCCGCGGCCATGTTCACGTCGAAGGGGCTCATGTGCTTCTGCGGCGAGAGCATGTGCAGAATCGGAGTGGCGTCGCTCATTGTTAGTTTCCTCGTCTCTTCAGCGCTTTGTTCCCTACGGGCTCGCGATGCGTTCGACAGAGGCGCCCCTGTTGCGGCCTTTGGCGATCAAGATCTCGAGACCCTCGGCTCTAGCGGCTTCGATTCAAGGAATCATAGAGGCGTTCGGCATTTTCCTTGCGAGGCTGTGAAGGCAAAGCCGGTCGGGCCCCAGGAGCTTTGTCCGATCCCGAACGCGCCTCCCGCCTTGAGCTTTTCGCGCAATGCGTCCGACCGCCGGGCTGGTCCACGGCCCGCCGCCTTGAGCGGCGGCGAAATGCCCCCCGATGATTGATTGAATCTCAGTCAGCGCCGCACCGAACAATCGAATGTCGGCCTCCATCAGGCCGGGCACGAGCTGCATCAGAACGAGGCGGCAGACGTGGGCGGCGGCAGCTTCCGGCAGCGGCGGCAGCGCGGCGAACGCTTGGGCCTCCGCCTCGCCATGAACGCCGGCCGTGTGCGCGTCGATGATGAGCAGGACGCGCCAAGCCTCGGGGAAGTCGGCGCGCATCAGGATGGGAGGCGGGCGGTCCTCGGCGCCGCGGCCCCCGTCGACGATGAAGCCGCCGCGCTCGAAGGCAGCCATGCCGATGGCCGAGCGTGCACCGCGCTCAAGCACGCAACCGACCTCGTCGACGCCACGCTCGATGCCCTCCAGCGCCATGAAACGCTGCCGCGACCGCAAGCGCGAGCTGGGTGCCCGAGCCGAGGCCCGCGTGCGGGGGAATGGCGCTCGCGATGTCGAGCTGGTAGGCGGCCGTCGCCGGGTAGAATCTCGGCAAGTCGGCTGCAGCGTCGCCAGCGCGCGGTTGCGGTCGGGGCCCTCCGCCTTGACGGTGCGGGCACGGGCGAGCACGAGCTCGGTCGCCGGCCGGTCGATGGCAAGCCCGATGCTGCCGAAGCGGCGTCCCAGGCTCGCCGTTGAGATCGAGGAAGCCCAAGTGCAGGCGCGCCGGCGCAACGACGCGCACGGCACCGGCGGGCCGGCCGCGCTTGGGGGCAGGCGATCCCTCGGAGGGAAGCTCGGTTTGCGTTGCGTCGGCCAGAGGCATTACTTTGAACCCAGGAGCATCAGTGTCCACAAACGACGAGGAGGCGACAATATGACGGCAGAGCGCGAAAAGCCCATGCCGGATGCCGAGGTTGCCGCATGGCTCCAACAAAACCTTCCCAAATGGCGTCTGGAGGACGGCTGGATCAGGAGAACATACAAGACGAACAGCTGGAAGGGGACGCTGATGGTGATCAATACGGTCGGCCATCTCGCCGAGGCCGCCTGGCACCATCCTGATATCACGGCCTCCTACGCCTGGGTCGAGGTGCGCCTTATGACGCACACCGCCAAAGGCATCACGGCCAAGGACCTCGAGCTCGCCAAGAAGATCGAGGAGGTCGTGCAGTGGCAGCCGGGCAAGGAGGGCCGCGGGCTCGAAGGGACGCCGGCGACCGACATGCGCTTCGCCTACATCAAGTACGAATGAGGGCCATCGCCTCAGCCCCGGTGGGAGCGCGCGGCTAAGGCGAGCGAGCGGACCACCATGAGCGCAACGGCCACGGACTTCGACTGCATCATCGCTCTCGGGTCCAATCTCGGCGACAAGGCGGCCAACATCGACGCGGGCCATCGACCTCTTGACCGAGGCTGGCGACGTGCGGCTCGTAGCGCCGCTCGCGCAACTTCGCGACCGAGCCGTGGGGCAAGACCGATCAGGACTGGTTCGTCAATGCCTGCATCGCCGTGGCGACGCGTCTATCGCCGCGCGATCTGCTTCTGCGCTGCCAAGGGATCGAGCGCCGGATGGGCCGCGTGCCCACCGAGAAGTGGGGCCCGCGCATCATCGACCTCGATCTGCTGATCTTCGGGGACGCCGTCATCCGCGAGCCGGATCTCGTGCTGCCGCATCCCCACATCGGCGAGCGCGCGTTCGTGCTCGCGCCGCTGATGGACATCGCGCCCGACCTGAAGATCGGCGGACGCAGCGTCCGCGAGCTCTACGCTGCCATCGATCTTGAGGGCGTGCGCCCGCTCGATTGGGGGCGAATAGCAAAACGCCGCGGACGTGCACGTCCGCGGCGCCAGTACGCCCGATAGGGGCGGAGCTTATTTCTTCGGGCTGCCGTCGGCGTTGAACGAGCCGATGTAGGCGGCGATGTCGTCGCGATCGAGCTCATCCTTGAGGCCGGGGAACAGCATCTTGTTGCCGGGCACCACCTTCTTGGGGTCGGCGATGTATTCCTTGAACTTGGCCTCGTCCCACACCCAGCCGGCATTCTTCATGGCCTCCGAGTAGTTGAAGCCTTCCTCGGTGCCGGCCTTGCGACCGAACAGACCATTGAGGTTGGGGCCGACCTTGTTCTTGGCACCCGGCCCGACCGAATGACACGGCGCGCACTTGGTGAACACCTTCTTGCCGGCTTCCGCGTCCTGCGCCGACGCAACCGCCGGCAACGCGACCATCAGACCAGCTGCGAGAACCCACCTGAGCATCCTGGTTTCCTTCCCTTTTGTTGCTGCGATCACAGGCTGTGAAGCGACCGCGCAATCTTCTAATGCCAGCTGGGAATGTGCCAAGAGCTTTTCTGAACTTGGACTGAACACAAATGACGCACCCCCCTTTGCAGGGCGGTGCGTCATAAACCGCTTCAAATGCACCGAACCGCGTTTAAGCGTCGGTCGGTGCCGGAGTTTTCTCCTTTGCCGGCTTGGGCGAGGCGCCACCCGGGCGACGGTAGATGAACTCCGGGGACGCCTTGTGGGACTCGATCTCGGCCACCTTCGCCCACTCCTCGTGCAACGGCGAAAGCGAGCAGGCGGGGTCGGTGTTGGCGGCATCGCCCGTCAAGGCGAACGCCTGGCAGCGGCAGCCGCCGTAATCGATCTCGCGGCGCGGGCAGGAGCGGCACGGCTCCTTCATCCAATCCGTGCCGCGGTACTTCTGGAACGCCGAGCCGTTGAGCCAGATGTCGCCGAGCGGCCTGTCGCGCACGTTGTCGAACTCGAGGCCCTTGATCGATTCAGCGGCATGGCACGGCAGCACGCGCCCCGACGGGGTGACGTTGATGATGCCGCGGCCCCAGCCGCCCATGCAGGGCTTGGGGAACTTGGCGTAGTAGTCGGGCACGACCATGTCGATGACGATGACGCCCTTCAGGCGCTCGCGCGCCTTCTCCGTGACCTTGGCAGCAGTCATGAAGTCCTCGCGCGTCGGCATCAGCGCGGCGCGGTTCTTGAGCGCCCAGGCATAGTACTGGACGTGGGCGATCTCCACGCGGCCGGCGCCGAGCGCGACGGCATAGTCGATGATCGCCTCGACGTTCTTGATGTTGTGGCGGTGGATCGGCGCGTTGATCGTCAGCGGCAGACCGAGCTCGCGCACCCAGCCGGCGACCTCTTTCTTCTTGGCGCTGCCGCCTTTGTAGCCGGCGATGCGGTCGGCGTTCTCGGCGGCGACGTCGACGTCCTGGATCGAGATCTGCACGTGATCGAGGCCGGCCTCCTTGAGCTTCTGCAGCCGCTCCCTCGTCAGAAGGACGGCGGCGGTGATGAGGTTGGTATAGAGACCCGCCTCCGAGGCCGTCTTGACGATGTCCTCAAGGTCGCGGCGCACGGTCGGCTCGCCGCCCGAGAGATGGATCTGCAGGATGCCGAGCTCTGCGCCGCCTGGCGCATGACCTTCTGCCACTCCTCGGTCGAAAGCTCGGTGTTGACGCGCTCGAGCTCGAGCGGGTTGGAGCAATACGGGCACTGCAGCGGGCAGCGATGCGTCAGCTCCGCCAGGAGGCCGATCGGCGCGCGCGCGCACGCAATATCCGCCGGCTCGGGAGCGGCCGCGGAGTCGCAGCGCATCTCGCCGGCATCCATCGTCACCGTCCCTTCCTTCACATGGGTGGTGCGGTTCTCGTTCATGCCTTCACCACTCCTTTGTCCGCGAGATCCTGCAGCATCGCGATGATGTCGGCGGAGATCTCGTCTATCGGCGCATTGTACTCTTTTGCGAGCACGCCCGCGATATCGGCGACGGTGCGCTCGCCATCACAAAGCTTCAAAACCTCGACAGCGATCTCGTCGGGGTCGAAGACGCGCTCGGGCGCAAGGATGATCCAGCGGCCGCGGCCCGCGTCGTGGCGCAGCTTGATATGGGCCGGCATTGCCGGGCGCGTTGCGCCCGTCGATGATGGCGCGCGTGCGCGGGGCATGCTTCACGCCATCTCAGGCCTCCGGCCGGAAGGCGCCGGGCGGAATGTTGCCCTCCACGTAGGCGTGCTGCAGGGCGTCGAGCTGCACCCACAGGACGTTGCACTTGAAGCGCACGGCGTCGACGCAGGCCTCCTGCTCCTCGCGCGTCTTGGCGTTCTTCAAGACGTATTGCAGCGCGAAGTCGGCGTCGCGCGGCGCCTGCGTCAGGCGGCGCTTGAAGTAGGCCATGACCTTGTCGTCGATGAAATCGTAGTTCTCGAGCATGCCGGCGATCCGCTCCTTGTGGATCTTGGGCGCGAAGAGCTCGGTGAGCGAGGAGGCGATCGCGATGGTGATCGGCTGCTCGCGCACGAAGTTGACGTAGGCCTCGACGGCGAAAGCGCGTCGCCGGCAGCGCGCCCTTCATGCGAGACGACGTAGTCGCGGTCGAGGCCGAGGCCGTCGGTCAGGACGAGCCAGCGCTCGATGCCGCCCTCCTCCTCGCCAGTAGCCGTCGTGGTCGAGCACGCGATGCATCCATTCGCGGCGCAGCTCGCGGTCGTTCAGGCGGCTGATAAGGGCGGCGTCTTTCCGCGGGACGGCCGACTGGTAGCAGTAGCGGTTGAGCGCCCAGGCCTGCACCTGCGGCTTTGTCAAGCTTGCCGCCGTGCAGCATGTGATGGAACGGGTGCTTGTCGTGATAGCGCTCGGCGCCGACCGCGCGAATGGCCGCCTCGTACTCGGCAAGGCTCATGGGCTCGGCCGTCTTGCGCTCGGTGCTGATACGCTCCAGGCTAACGGGCTCGCTCATAGGCGTACCTCCATTCCGTCGTATCCGACCTCCCATCCGGCGCCTTCGATCGTCTTGCGCGCTGCAGAATTCTCGTCCAGCGCCGGGTTCGAATTGTTGATATGGACATATATGAGCCTTCCCACGCCGAGTTTGGAGAAGGCGGCGATCGATCCTTCCGCCCCCGACATGTTGATGTGGCCCATGCGGCCGCCGGTCTTGGGCATCAGACCCTGCTGCGATCATCTCGTCGTCGGTGAATAGCGTGCCGTCGAAGAAGACGAGCGGGGCCCCCTTGAGGCGGGCCGCCAGCCGCTCATCGATCGCGGCACAGCCGGGGATATAGAAGAACGACTTCCTCGTTTGCGGATCGGTAACCTTGAGGCCGATGGTGTCGCCTTCCTTCGTTCCGAAGTCGGGGCCGGCGGAGGCGTCCTCCAGGTAGAGCGCGACCTTGCCGGGAACGGCGAACGCCTCGACCGTGAGGCCGAGCTCGACGTTGGCCCCGCTGAGCGCCACCGGCCGATCGAGCGCGAGGGGAATGCGCGGGACCAGCGGCTCGGCCAGGATCTGGAAGATGGAGTTGGCGGCGATCGTCGCGAGAACCCGATCCGTCCCGTAAATGGAGAACGGCTCGGCCTCGCGCAGATTGATGAGCCCGGCGATATGGTCGACGTCGCCGTTCGTTACGACCACCGATTTGATGGGGCTGTGGCGATGTCCGAATTTCGGGTTGGCCCAGAGCTCGGGCGTCTGCGCGATCTGCTGGCGCAGGTCAGGCGAGGCGTTGAGCAACACCCAATTCTCGCCGTCACGACTGACGGCAAGCGAGGATTGTGTGCGCGCTTTGAATCCGGGTTTGCCGGCGCGGACAGACACGCAGTTGTGGCAGTTGCAATTCCACTGCGGAAAGCCGCCGCCTGCGGCAGACCCCAGAACCTTGATGATCATGGAAATGGTCTAGTCTAGGGGCGCGCCGAACGCCAGAAATGACAACGGCGGTCGAAAGGTCGACCGCCGTTGTCGGAAACTCACGGAGTTAAGTGAGCTGATCGACAGTCGTTAGATGATGTCGATCTCGGCCGGCAGATACGAGGTAACCTCGAGGCCAACTTCCTGCTCACGAACTGCGGGCTTTGTCCAAACCTTCATAGCATTCCTCCTGTTTCGGCAAGCTGCCTTCCATTTAAGATGGCCCCGCCGAGGGTCCACCCACTGGATCGGACACTTTTTTGTGCAAGTGCCAAACCAGTCTGCGGATCAGGACGCGTTAGTCAAGTCCGGACCGCCGTGGGAGCTATAGACCACAGCCCAGCTTCAACCAGCAAGTAAAACTGGCTCACAAACGCGTGTGCCCCGCGTTATTGCCACGACTGCACCCGCGCGTCTTCGCGGACACCTTGCGTGCAAGAAAATGCAGCAGCGAAAATTCCGCGGTCACTCAGTGCGAGCCATGAGAGGTTCGCATCATCCGTGTCGAGACGACTGTGCGCTGCAATGTCATCCTCGCACGTGCAGTGCGAGGTTGAGCGCATCTCGCCGCGCGAAAGTTGCTCGTCTCAGGGGTGCAGCGGTGGGCGCCGTGCAGGCTGCGCATCTGCGCGCGACGGTAGAAAATACAACCTTCTGTCAACGAAATTGAGAAAATCGGTTCTTATTTCTGCGCATAGAGCGCCTTGGAATAGAAAAATCTACTTCTGTGCCCTATAAGAACGGTCGGGCTCAGGCGGCAGGGAAAGGGCCAGGCCGTGCGATATTTTCCCATCTTTGTCGATCTTGCCGGCCGCGATGTCTTGATCGCCGGCGGCGGCGAGAAGGCATTGCAGAAGCTCCGCCTCCTCATCAAGACCACCGCGCGCGTCCGCATCGTCGCCGAGGAGATCAGCGCGGGGCTCGCCGCTGTTGCGCGCACCTCGAGCGTCGTGGTTAAGCAGCGGCGTTTTGCTCCCTCGGACGTCGCCGGCGCGGCGCTCGTGTTCGCCGCCAACGACGATCCCGCGCTCGATGCTCGAGGTGGCCGCGGCTGCCAGCGCGCAGGGAATTCCGCTGAACGTGGTTGATGGGCCGCGCGAGAGCACGTTCATCATGCCGGCGATCGTCGATCGCGATCCCGTCGTCGTCGCCATCGGCACCGAAGGGGCCGCCCCAATTCTCGCCCGCGAGATCAAGGCCAGGATCGAGGCGTGGCTGCCGGCGCGCTTCGGCCGGGTGGCACAGCGCGCCAGGACGCTGCGCGACCGGATCAAGGAGACGATTGCCGATCCCGTGGCGCGGCGCCGGCTGTGGGAGAGGCTGCTGCAGGGAGCCTGGCGCGCTGCGGTGCTGGCGGGAGACGATGCGGGCGCCGACCGCGAGCTCGACCGCCAGCTCGCCGCCGCACGCTCCGGAACGGGGACTGCGGGCAGCGTCGCGCTGATCGGCTGCGGGCCGGGCGATCCCGATCTGTTGACGCTGAAAGCGCAGCAGCGGCTGCAGGAGGCCGACGTGCTGGTCGTCGATCGTCTCGTCAATCCTGCGATCCTGGATTACGCGCGGCGCGAGGCGCTTCGCATCGACGCCGGCAAGGAGCCCGGCGGGCCATCCGCGGAGCAGGATGAGATCAACCGCATCCTCGTGCGCGAGGCGCTCAAAGGTCACCGCGTGGCCCGCCTCAAGGCGCCGTCGCTCAAAGCCGGAGCTCAGGGAACTCGCCAAGCGCTTCCGGGATCCGGACGACCAGCTGCGGATCGTCGTCGTCAAGGACATGTGGCTGACGGGCTTTGATGCTCCCGCTCTCCACACCCTCTACATCGACAAGCCAATGCGCGATCACGGCTTGCTCCAGGCGATCGCCCGGGTCAACCGAGTCTTCCGGGACAAACCCGGCGGACTCGTCGTCGACTACATCGGCATCGGCGAGGACCTGCGCGCCTCGCTTCAGGCCTACGACGAGACGGAGATCGACGACCCGGTGATTCCCGCAGCGAAGGCGGTGGCAAGGCTCTACGAGAAGTACGAGGTGATCTGTGCCCTGCTGCACCCCGCCGGATACCGCCAAGGCGAACTGCACCTCCAAGCCGACCAAAGTGAGCTCTTCCTTGCCTGCTGCGACTTCATCGTGGAGACCGAAGAGCGAACGCGCGAGTTCCTCGACGCGCAGGCGGCGCTCGCCAGCTGGTTCGCCCTCGCTCGGACCCAGGGACCGGTAATCGAGCTGCGCGAGGAAATCGGTTTCTTCAACAGACTCGCCGTCGAGGTGCGGAAGGTCGCGCTTCCCGAAGCTCAAGCGAGCCAGGAGGCAGAGCAGGCGGTTCGCCAGTTCATGTCGGAGGGGCTCGCCGCCGGCGAGGTCATGGATGTTCTCGGACTCGCCGACAACGATCGTCCCGAGCTTTCCGTGCTCTCCGACGAGTTCCTCGACTCGCTGCCCGGCAAGACCGAGCATCGCAACATCCAGGTGCGCCTGCTGGAGAAGCTGCTCAACGACGAGATCAAGGGAAGGATGCGCGCCAACCGCACTCAGGCGGCGCGCTTCGGCGAGCGGGTCCAGGATGTGCTCCACCGCTACGAGCTCAAGCAGCTCAACAGCGCCGAGGTGGTCGAGCGCTTGGTTGAGATCGCTAAGGAGCTCCGTGACGCACGACATCGTCATGAGCAGCTCGGCCTTAGCGAGGAGGAGGCTGCCTTCTACGACGCCCTTGCCGGCGGGGTCGAGCATGTTCAGGCCGATCCTGATCTCGCGGCAATCGCTCACGAGCTGGTCGAGAGCATCCGCAAGGACCTGACGGTGGATTGGACCGATCGCGAGGCGACCGAGGCCAAGATCAGGACGAAGATCAAGCGCCTGCTCCGGAGGCGGCGTAAGGAGCTGAAGAAGGCCGCCGCGGGCGGCGGCGGAAAGCCGCCTGACGATCTCAACTTCTACACAGACCTGATCCTCGACCAGGCCCGGGAGATGTACCGCTATTGGCCCGAGGTCGGAGACAGGCTGTTCGCGCAAATCGGGTGACGACGCACAGGTAGCACTGCCAGCGGTCTGGCCCGGATTCCGGCTGGACGGCGGACGGCCTGATGGTGGCACGGCACAGCCGTGCGGTCGGCCGCCCTCATGGCCGTCCAGCCGAAACCCAGACCAAGCGCCAAGCAGCGACAACGAAACGCACAACTCCTCTCCGATCTGCTTCAGCGAAAGGAGCACCTGCTACGTCGCCAGGCGACACGGCACGCCGACGGGTCCGATGACGTCGACGACGCACTGCAGTCGGCGTATGCGCTATTCCTTGAGCGTTTCCGAGGCGACTGCGAGCCACTGGCGTGGCTCTACACAACCGTCAAGCGGGAAGCATGGGCGCTCCGCAGACGCAGCTGGCGACAGCGCGAAACAAGCGCGAACGTCCAGGTGAATGGCGGGGAACTTGATCTCTGCGACGCCACACAGACTGATTCACCTGGCCCGGTCGCCCGTCTGGAGAGGCGTGATCGACTCGTCGAACAGAGGCAAGCCCTCGCCGAACTGAAAAAGGACGAGCGACGCGCGCTCTGGCTGATTGCGCTGGGTCTCAGCTACGCCGAAATCTGCGAGGCAACCGGCTGGACCCACACCAAGGTCAACCGGTGCGCGAGCGAGGGTCGTGCTGCGCTGAAAGCGAGGCTCGAGTCAGGCGAAGCCGCGCCAGAAGACCAGAAGTGAGCTCGGTCATCGCATAGGCTCGAAGCTGTGGGAGCCCTGACCGAATCAGCCGCGATCTTCTATGACGAGTCACTTCGCCTCGCCGAGAAGAAGGAGCGGTTAACAGTGCTCGCGGATGATGGCAATGAAGAGGCCCGCGGCTACCTCGGCAGCATTGCGCGCATCGGACGCGTTAAGACGCATCAAGCCGCCAGCGATAGATCGCCCCGCCTCGCCGCGACTAGAGCAATGCTTGCGGCCGTTCCAGAATCTGCTCGGACCCTCGAAGAGCTGCCAGTACCTCCAGTGGAAGCCGATTTCGAGCGTGAACTCGTGAGGTGCGTTCGGACACATCTTCCAGACGAGATCGAGGTGAAGACCCAGTACCCAGTTGCATTGGAGGGTTGGCCGGGTGTTGGCGCCGTCGATCTTGCCTTGGTCCCTCCGAACGGCGCGCCGGTTCTCTACGAGCTGAAGTGGGGGAAGGGGACGCTCTTCAACTGTGCCTGGGATGCCCTCAAGCTCGCGACGGCGCTGGCGGAGGGGTCCACGGCTACAGGAGCAGATCTGATCGCCGGTGCACCTAGGAAGGACTGGGAGCCCCTCGAGGCCGGCGCCGAGCTCTTCGAGGAGACCGACGACTACGGGACCGAACTCTTCCTCCGAAGGCACAGGGACGGATTCGCGCACTGGCGCAAGGAGGTGAAAACGCGGCCGGGCATCGTGCCGAACCACTTCAGCATCGACGTTGCCGAGGACTCCCGGTTTGCGCTGAACATCCAGGGCGAGCCATGGGAGATTCGCTGGGCGACTGTGATGCTGACCCTTACCTCGGGCTGGTTAGCCATCCACGAGAACGGCATCGTCTCACCAACGTCGGGTCAGGGGCCGCCACGAATGCAATGGGATCGTTGACCTCCGTCGTCGCTGAGGATGTTTCGGAACGACCACTTCTCGCGCAATCCGCAACCTGGCGTCTCTACCCTCTTGGCGCATGCCGTTCGCCCTGAATGAGTACGGCGAAGCCTTCGGGATCTTCGTCGGCGACGTGGTCCGCGAACTTGCGCGATCGCGAGACCCTGTCCTTCGCGAGATGACGTTCGAAGCGGTGCCGAGTACCGTCGGATCCCGGGTGCAGAGCCGTGACGGACTGAACGTGGAGTTGGAGCCCAGCAGCGTCGGCTTTGAGATCACCCTCACCGACGAGGAGATCCGAGACTTCGATATTTCCGCGCTCGTTTTTCAGCTCGACCAGGCCGCCGATGAATACGCAAAGGGGCTGATGAAGATGTGGGTCGAGACCATGGGCAAGGTCACTGAGGCCACTGGCAACGTCGTCGACGCCGGCGGGGAGCTCACCTTCGAGACCTTCTACGAGATGCTCGAGAAGATGGAGTGGCCGGACGTCGACGACGAGGGAAATCAGGTACTTCCGAGCATCGTCGCCCATCCCAACACCGTTGAACGCCTGACCTCCCTTCCCGACCTGACCCCCGAGCAGCAGGCTCGGATGGACGCGCTTAAGAAACGCAAGCACGAGGAGTCACTTGCTCGACGACGCAGTCGCCGGCTTTCTTGATTCCGTCTCTGAGCGCGGGCTCGATGAGCCCCTGCTCGCGGCGCTGAGGTCGCTCGGGTTCACCAATCTCCACCTCACCCATGGGTCCGCGGAGTTCGGCAAGGACCTGATCGGTCAGCACGACGGCGAGCAATGGGCGTTTCAATCCAAGCAGGGCAACATCAGTCAGTCCGAGTTCCGCGAGCTCACCGGTCAACTAGACGAGCTACGGACCAACGACTTGTCGCATCCGGAGTTCAGGATCGACCTGCCTCGCCGGGCGGTGCTGGTGACGACTGGGCGTCTTGTAGGCAACGCTGGGCTAAGCGCTCAGGATTACTCGCGGCGGGCGCGAGAGAAGGGCGAGCCCGGACTAGAAGTCTGGGGGCGCGACCGCCTGATCGGGCTGGTCGCCAGTGATCCGAATGCCGCGCTCCGCGGCTCCGTCGACGGACAGCTGCTCGGCCTTCTTGGAGCGATCGACCAGCGCGAGGTGAACATCGACGCTATAGAGCGTTTCTCAGTGCGCTGGACGAACATGGAGGCGTCACGCGTCGCCAGCCTCGGGATTGTCGAAGCCGCGATCGCATGTGAACGACTGCGAGCCACGGACCGAGTTGACCTTGCATGTCAATTGGCCCTCTGCGCAGTCAGAGGAGCATGGGCGTCGCAATCCGATGCCGACGAACGCCAACTCGCCGCCGACGCGGGCGCCGCACTATTCGAGGAATACGCGCTCGGGCTATGGAACCGTTGCGAGGACGGCGCATTGGACGACGATGGCCTGCTCGCTTACGGCGCCGGTATGGCTTCCTACCCGGTCCGCGCGATGCGCGTCGCGGAGCTTCTCGGGCTGCTCGCCCTTCGAGTGAGGGCCGAAGACCCCGACACTGCCCGGCGAATCGCAGCTTTCCTCGGTGAACTGATTCGCCGCGAGCCGGGAACCATGCATCCGATCGGTGATCGGTACGGGGTGAGCTTGATTCCAATCGCTCTGACGCTTGCGAGCGAGCATCGCGAAACGGCCAGGTGCGCAATCGAACGAACCGCGGTTTGGCTTTGTGATCGCTACGAACGGGGCGAGCTTGGCTTGGCCCCCGTCGACGCACCCGCGGACCAAGAGGTAGCTCGGCTGTTGGGTGCACCCTTCGAGGCCATCTCCGAACAGGAGCGACGCAGCTCGCTTGTCGGCTCGGTCCTGCTGGATCTCGCCGCGCTGCTCGATTTCGGGCCCATGTACTCGGACGTCCGAAACGACATTCAGGCCGTTCGCTTGTACCCGTCGGTGCTGCTGACCGAGGACTCCCGCGATCAATTTCTCCTCGAGGGCGAGGGGAATCGATGGGACTACAACCCGGACTACGCAGACGAATTGCAGGAGGGTGCCGCGGCGGCTCCTCACTTGGCCGAGGAGACCACTGGTCGAGCCCTCGCCGCAGAGGGGCGATGGTGGGACCTTCTCGCAGTATCGGCCGTGCTCCGAGATCGGCACTTCGTCGCTGCGATCCGCGCAGCTCTCGTCCCAGACGCCTGATCCGCTTGTCCGGCCTTTCGCTTTCGCGTGAAACAGAGGCTGGCCGTAGGCCCGACAGGTCCAGCCCCCAAACGCACAACCACACGCCCGACCTGCAAGCCGAATAGCGTCGCCGCGGCGGCGGTCAAGGCGCGAAGCGCCGTACCCCGAAGGGGTTGACGGCCGCCGGCAAGGCGGCGCAACACTCCGTCAGGTCGGCCCTCAATCCCTGGGGTGGTCTGAGGAGGTGCGGAGGGA